>NZ_JAPFRE010000028.1 GCF_026183735.1 Alteromonas sp. ASW11-130
TGGTACCGGGGAATGTGATAGTGGTGGCACAGTGGCCGCTGACCCCGAATGGCAAGATAGATAAAAAGGCGTTACCGGCCCCGGATGCGACGGCGTTGCAGGGGGCGTATGTGGCGCCATCAGGTGAGACTGCGGTGACGCTGGCGGGGATTTGGGCGGACTTACTGGGAACAGATGTCGCCAGCGTGAGTGCCACGGCCAACTTCTTTAGTTCAGGCGGACACTCGTTATTGACGACGCGGTTAGTGGCGGCCATCCGGCGAGAGTTTGGGGCGGATATCTCCGTGCAGCGGGTGTTTGAGCAGGAGACCCTGCAAGGGCTAGCGGGCGAGATAGAGGCGAGCCAGGCTGTGGGATTACCGGCGATAGTGGCGCAAGCGAGGCCAGACGGGCGTGCAGTGATGTCGTACTCGCAACAGCGTTTATGGTTTATCGACAAGTTGCAGGGTGGCACGCCGGAATACAACATGCCGGTGGCGTTTCATGTGGAAGGGGCGTTCGACCGTGCGTTAGTGGGCGAGGTGTTCAGCGCGATAATCGCCCGCCATGAAGTGTTACGCACGGTGTATGAAGAAGAGGACGGTCAGGCTTACCAGCGGATACGCGATATGGAGGAGGTGTCGTTCAGTGTGGCGGAAAGTGACGTCAGTCATCTCACGGGTGAGACACAGGCGGCAGCGGTGGAAGCCTACGTGGTGGCCGAGATGCAACGGGCGTTTGACTTACGCACGGATGTGATGGTGCGGGTCAGTTATATTCATACCTCCGCGAGCAGTGGTGTGCTGTTATTTAACATGCACCATATTGCGTCGGACGGGTGGTCAGTGGAAGTGCTGACGCAGGAGTTTTTCACGCTGTATGACGCGTACAGCCAGGGTAAGCCGGGGCCGCTTTCGCCGTTGGCGATACAGTATGCGGACTTTGCGCAGTGGCAACAGACGCATGTGAATGAGGCGCAACTGGCCGGGCAGTTGGCGTACTGGGAAACGCAACTGGCGGATGTGCCGGTGGTACATAGCCTGCCGCTGGATAAGGCGCGGGGCCAGGTGAAACAGTCCCGTGGCGCGATGGTGCGTGGCGAGCTGGATGCGTCGACGGTGGCGAAGTTAACGGCGGTGGCCGGTGAGCATCAGTTAACGCCGTTTATGTTATTGCATGGTGCGTTGGCGTTGTTGTTATCACGTCACAGTGGCAGTGATGACATTGTGATAGGGACGCCGGTGGCGAACCGGTTGCAGGCGGAGCTGGCACCGTTGATAGGGTATTTTGTGAATACCCTGGTGTTACGAACGGATATGCAGCATGCGGATGTGGCCGGGTATCTGGCGCATGTCAGGGCGGTGCACTTAGGGGCGCAGTCACATCAGGATGTGCCGTTTGAGCAGGTGGTGGAGCGTTTGAAGGTTCCGCGTAGCCAGGCACACAGTCCGTTGTTCCAGATAATGTTGACGATG
>NZ_JAPFRE010000029.1 GCF_026183735.1 Alteromonas sp. ASW11-130
TGATCACCAAACGTCATGAATGTTCCCTTCTTTTTTATCTCACTGATTTACCGTAATTATTTGTGGGGATACCTCAGGGTCAGAGTACTTTTATAAACTTCCTTCAGAAAAGTAAAAAGTACAAAGTACAAAGTAAAAAGTACTCTGCTCCCTTTTCCCTTTTCCTTTTTCCTTTTTCCTTTTTCCTTTTTCTCTTAGAAGCTTGCTGCAATCTATACGGTAGATTAATCGAGTTGCGTCGATGCCTATGGTAAATGGCGACTGGTCTATTATCTTTTTAATCAAATTTTAAGAACTGAGATTCACTTCGGTCTGAAAATCATGCAAGTTTTCGGAAATATTTTCATTCGCAGATTCAACATTTGTTGTTGAGCACAGAACCAAAATTTCTCTTCAGGGCTGTCTAGTAAAGGCCTGTGCGAAAGATCCCTGCGCAAAATCACTCTCGGTATAGTCCTTGCCCCTCTTTTCAGTTGTACCTATCTTTAATGATCAACGGGAGGTTACAATGAAAACCCAACTGAAAACATTAACGACTGCCACCATGTTTGCGCTAGCCACCGCAGGCCTAAGTGTGAACGCACAGGCAGAGAGACTAGATGACCCAGCTGAAGTTAAAGCTGAAACCAATGATACGCTAGAGGGTGCTGCTGAAGTGCTTCGCGATATGAAGGAAGACAATGCACTCGCCAATCTACTAGATAAAGCGCAGGGCGTCTTTCTTATCCCTAACTATGCTCGCGTTGCACTAGGTGTCGGCGCATCCGGGGGTGAAGGCGTGTTGTTAGTGCGTGACGGCAGCGACTGGAGCGGCCCGATGTTCTATAACATTGGTGCCGTGAATGCTGGAATCGAGGCCGGTATAGAAGCCGGTCAGATTGCGATGGTGTTACAGAACGAAAAAGCGGTAGAAACATTCATGGACGACAATAACTTCTCCCTTAACGCCGACGCGGGCTTGTCGATTATAGACTATTCTGCGCGCGGACAAGCCTCCTGGGGCAAGGGAGACATCGTTGTATGGACTGATACTGAAGGCGCGTTTGCGGATATCGCACTTAGCGTCGAAAATATCATGTGGGATGACGATGAAAATACTGCCTATTACGGTTCGACGGTGGGCCCACAAGAAGTAGCAAGTGGCAAAGTAAGTTCGGACAATAAAAATCCAGCTCTTATGATACTGACTGCTCGAAACTAAGCGAATTGTAAGATGCATAGAAGGGGGTAATAAGCCCCCTTTTTTTGGCGCGCTTTTAATCTAAGAATTCGTCATTAACCAGCCTTACTAACGAAATCCGCAACACAAAATACAAAATAATTTCGTCACTTCAACGACGTTCACAATACTTGAATGTCATAAGAATTCTTACTAGTTATATCCGGCCGACTGGTCAAAACCCAATTGGTAAAAAGCGTTTTTCGAGTACAGCTCTCATCACTCATTTACGTAAGCCAGAGTTTTAGCGGGCGCGGCTCGTTGTATGAATGCCTTGTAGAAAAGTACTCTGACCCCCTTATTCCTCCAGGGATATAAAAGAGAGGTAAATATAGGAATTTGAGGCAGCACGTACTTTAAATTTATAAAAAATGACCTTTAATTAAACCTATACCTTCGGACGTTTTTTATTCAAATCGAGAAAGATCTTATGAAATCTATTTCAGTTTTGTTCGCATTGTTGTTTCTACATCTATCGGTTTTTGCAGAGACTTCTAATTTACCAATAATCGACATGCACCTGCACAGTTATAGCGACCAGTCTTACTATGTCGCTCCTGACGAATATGGACAAATGGCACCACCAACAGCTGAGGCACACTTTGAGCAAACTTACGAATCAATGCGACACCACAAAATTGTTTTAGGTGTTATCAGTGGTAGCTCGGGATCCGAAGAGCTATGGATATCTAAAGACAAAGATCAGAGGCTGCTGCGTGGAATCGGCTTTTCACGGTCGGAAGATTGGAGGCCTCAAAAGTTTGAGCAACTTGTCAAAGATGGCAAAGTCGATATTTTTGGAGAGATAGGTGCTTTTTACGCCGGTAAAACGCTAGCCGATCCGATGTACGATCCATATCTGAAAATCTGCGAAGAAAATGGTATTCCTGTGGCCATTCACACTGGTGGCGGACCACCAGAGACCACGTATCGGGGGTCACCAGACGCTCGCCTTGTATTGGGTAACCCGCTTCTCATTGAGGATGTCCTTGTAAAATATCCTAAACTAAAAGTGTACTTAATGCATGCTAGTGAAATGTTTCACAAAGAGGCGCTGCGACTTATGGTTGCCTACCCACAGGTCTACGCGGATCTCGGCGTTGTCTTGTGGGTTCACCCAATGCCAATGCATTATGGAGAGGAATTTTTAAAGAGAGCGAAGGAATATGGCATTCTTGAGCGAGTCATGTTCGGAACGGACCAAATGGTCTGGCCTCATGCGATTGAAAAGTCTATAGAAAGACTAGAGTCATTCGACTTTCTTACTCAGGTTGAGAGGCGTGGAATTCTTTACCATAATGCAGCTCGCTTTCTGGAGCTCTCGCAAGCTGAAATTGATGCGCATCATGTTCAGTGATCACGCATATGATCTTTGAACCCCCAGATTTTATTGTCCATTTAGCAGCGTTCGTGCCCGAACAACTTGTAAACCCCACTAGACTGATGGGATGTGTGCAATAGAAATTAGAAATGGGGTCAGAGTCTGAGGGATCCCCACGAATTTGATTTCATACGCTTCCAGCCCAGGCCTTGTCTATCAAGGAGCTGT
>NZ_JAPFRE010000030.1 GCF_026183735.1 Alteromonas sp. ASW11-130
AAGGATTTTTTTCCTTCGACGATACAGTATTTGAAAGAGCCAGGGTGACAAAACACGGCAAACAGTGTGCTTACCTTACTTTTGAAGAGTTTGAAAAAATCAGCCAAGCTGGTCGATAAGTTTAGGAGAGAGTCCATGAGTATGTTTGTTAACACTAACGTTTCAGCATTAAACGCACAACGTCAAATGTTCGATACGAACAATTCACTTAATACATCGTTTGAGCGTCTGTCATCAGGTTTCCGCATTAACAGTGCCGCTGATGACGCAGCCGGTCTACAAATTTCTGACCGTATGACCACGCAGGTTCAAGGTCTTAATATGGCCGTGCGTAACGCTAACGATGCGATTTCATTATCACAAACTGCCGAAGGTGCGTTAGACGAAACCACCAATACGCTACAGCGTATCCGTCAGTTAGCTATTCAGTCACAAAACGGTATCAACTCTGATGCTGACCGTGGGGCACTGCAAAAAGAAGTGGCAGCGCTTAAAACGGAAATGTCGCGTATTGCCTCTGACACCCAGTTTAACGGTGTAAACGTACTAAACGGAAGTTATTCAGCTGACTTCCAGGT
>NZ_JAPFRE010000031.1 GCF_026183735.1 Alteromonas sp. ASW11-130
ATCCACTTCGAAGGGCGACTGGATAGTGTATTAGATATTTAAGCCTAACTAGCTGACACAGAATTCTGAACGCCCTCGGCTGATATGCTATTTACGACAAAGTCACTCGGTAATTAGACCGACATAAACCCTTGGTAATCACACAAGTGAACGTAAGCGCTTCAATTAAGACTTTGCGGTATTGTCCCCAATTGTGGCAAGCTCTTGCATAGCATCGCTTATGTGTTTTAGCAATTTCTTACGCGCTTCTCTGTCTTCCTTGGAGGTTGTAGTAACCATCATAAACTTTTCAAATTCATACAAATCCATTTTGCATTCCTTCGTTTCATAGTTCACAACAGTACCTTCAGACCAATCCATAAGCAGGGCGAGCTCTTCTCTGCTTAGCTCAGCGTTATCTCGCATCCGGCGAAAAAGCTCTGGTTTTAATTTTTTTCTAAACATCAGCCCTTTTTTCCTGGAGAATAAATTTAAAGGTAGGAATATCGTATTTAAGCATTACTAAAATTTTATAAAATATAACTGTAATTTTATAAAATGTCTATGTTTATATCCTTTACTACCAAAATTATTATACTGTAAATAGGATGTTTAGTTGAATACCGTCAACCCAACTAACCAGTTCAAACCTCCTTCTAGTACATTTTCTCAATTAGTATTAAGTAGGGAAATAGTTTCTACTCCCTCCCTGAATCGGGCGAATATTAACCAGCTTGCCGCGTTTTTTACCCTAAACCATAAATGTAGGACAATATTTTTGCTTGTGAAGTACTTTCATGATTACAATACCGATGTAATAAAATAGTTAACAGGTTATATAGTTTTAGTTATGTTTAAGATGACCCTTATAAACAAAAAAAAATGGATGGCGGTGTTTGCGCCTAGACAGAAGGGGAAACAGAGCAACGCTATAAAGTTGGGACTAAACCGGTAATTTGGGGGTATACCCATTAAAAAGCAGATTTGTGTAATGCCCAGAGTATTGGCCTTATGTTAAAAACAAAACCTTGAGTCATTTTATTCGATGAGTTTCTATAAAGTTGTTTTATATTTTGCACTAATTTTTGTGTTCTATTTTCTGCATATAGGAATTGAAGCTGAGAGGATTTTCTTCTTTATTTTCCTAGGCTTAATTTATTTTGATGCTCGTGATCCAAACATTCGGAGCCTGGTAGTCGTTATCGCGATGGTAGAGTTCCTGTTCTATGAAATTGATTACCTACTTTATGTGCTGGGAAAATATTACTGGGATACAGGCTCAATAGTTGGAGATATAATTCTAGACATAGTAATCGTTATGAGCATCATGTGTACAATGATGTGTGTGTATTATCGAAGTGAGATTATGGATACTGTTCGAAGCTGGGCTGGCTTAGAACACTTTGATTACTTGCCTACAAGGGCTGACATTGCGGTTATTAACACCATGCGTTTGATCGGTCTTTATCATGTAGTCATGCTACTCATAAACGCAAGCGTTGTTTACGAATACAACATTGCTGTTGAGTCTGCTCAGGCTATCCATATATCTTATCTAAAAGAAAGAATTATAGATTTAAATCGCATCTACGTCGAGTGGGGGTTCAATATCGCACTACTCAAATATTTCGCTTTAGTTTTTTCACTGCATGCTTGGATGAAAAAAGACGTAAACACAAAGCGCCCAAAACTTGGGTTACTTAAGGGGTAAATATGAGTTTCTCCATCTCAACCCCACTCACGGCTTTCACTCTGTGGCGCGAATACTTAACGCGCCGCATGAAGATTGTGTTCTCTTTCATACTAACACTGACACCGATAATTACATTATTTTATCTGAATAGTCCAGACCCAAATGAAGCTAGAACCTTATTTCAATTTTGCATTGGCTCTTTATACCGCATTTGCACAATCGTCTTAGTTTTCTTTGTTGCTGACTATTTTCGGTTTATGTTGCAAGTATATCAACCCGAAGGGAAAACCCTCGAAGATATAAATTGAACACGATTTTTTTTAACTAAACTTAGTATCTTTGCCAGCAGTCACTAACTTGTTCCATATAGTCTCAGATATTGATTGATCATTTGTCTCATGACGACGCTTAGTCTTGTTTGCAAACTCTTGAGTATCATCACCGGCTTTAATCTGGTTGATAAGCAATGACTTTTCATCAAATTGTTGTACTTCCTTGCTAACCTGCACTTCTTCCAATGAAATCGGTTGCTCATTGCTCTCACTAGCATTAACAGGGTATACGGAGCAAACCACAATACCGGCTATCACTGTTTTTTTTGTTTTTTCGATAGACATTTCCATTCTCCCAAAAGTATTACGTATATTTTATAAATGTTATCAAGCTATATCTGTCACCACTTTCAGGAGGTGTGACATAGTGATAATGTGACCAATCCGTAGGCACTATGACCATTCGACCTTGCTTAGGGCAGACCACTAGTGGTTCAAACTTTGATGGGAGGTGTAATTCCCCCCCCTCACTCACATCATTAAGGTACCAAATAATTGCTAAACACCGTGTATGAGCTTTACCATTGGAGTCAAAGTGCACATCAAACTTATCGATGCCCTTTTCAAACTTCATGATCTCTAACGGTTCGTAGCCGTCCCCTAATGGAAAAGGAATGTCTAGTAGCCGCTTATATTCTTGAATAGCTTCGAGCATTTGTCTTCGCACAAATCTTTCCATGTTTGGTGCATTACTTAAATTAAGTAAAAAGTCTCTATATTGAGTGTCACCAGTATATTTGCCGGCAGCTTTATTGTTCAGATTAACGAGCTGCCTATTTTCTTCAAACAGCTCAATTAAAGCCTGGCACTGCGAATTATTAATACTGTCATCTTTAATGACAACATCCCTGCCAATATGTATCACAAGCACACGCAATCATTTTATAAACACTGTAAGCACACGTTAACTTATCAGTTATAGCTGGTCAACATAGAATCAATAAAAATTTACAAGTAGCTTATTGATACTGCATACAGCAATATAAGTTAATCGTCTTCACAGACCCTGTGCCCAAAGGAGATACAGCAAATCTATGAGAGAAATACGGAGGAAAAATCAACGCATCACCTGACTTACAATTATTTATGACATTTTGGGAGGGAAAACGAAACTCTGCAGATTCTCCTGAGCCTACTATAAACATAAACGCGACAAATCGTTGTGATCTGCCCTTCCCGCCTAAGTCACATAGCCGCTTTTCATCCGTATTGTATTCGATAGCGTCTAACTCCAAAGAATATTTATTCCCTTCATCGTTAAAAACAATGTTTGGCATTACATCAGTAGAGTAATTCTGGTAGTGACTTGATTGTATTTCAGCTAAAGCTATTAGGTCGACTTCCTGAATGTGCTCAGCAATATCTCTACCAGCTTCAAAGGTACGGGTTAGGGAAGCCAGCAGTTCTTTATTTAATGCGCCGTCCAGTTTGATTATGTATTCAGACAAATACTGGTATTCCTGCGTCATAGCATCTCCGTTAAATTGTTTGCACGAAGCATAAAAGTAATTAGCTTTGCAAACTCCAATTCATTTGAAAACAGTTCTTAACTAACGTGCCCCCCTTAACGAATACTCAGAATAATATTGCTGCCAGAACGCATATTATGCTTTTCTATTTTCGCTATCCACTTAGCTACTTCCCAAGGGCCGTCCATAGCTGCTGCCGCATACATATCAGGGTACCATCGTTTCACAATATTGTCATATGGGGAGTGGTTCAATACATAGCCAAAGACTTGTTTACTCGCAGTGGGGTTACCTAACTCAGTCCGATCAGCCTTTGTATACACGAGACGACTGTTCATCAATGTATTTAAACCATCAACAAAAGGAACAAGGTTTCCAATAGATGTATAAACTGCTTGAGGGTGCTGTCTTACAGAACAGTCACTTAACTTGATAGATTCTACGTCCGACGTTTTTATATGAAAAACAAAGAGTTGGAAGCTGTCACCCATGCAAAAATCGAGATACACCTTTTATTTGCTGTGAAATTGCCCGTTTCTCACGGAAAGACCTAACATATAGGGTAGCTATTTGGCCACCTGTTGTGTCTTCAGTCCATGCTAAGTAGTTTTAGTTTGCTGAAATAGCTAAATTTGACAAGTGATAGCTTTTCGCTCTTTCATTAGCGTCAATCAGTAGCCTTCTAAGACCTGATTTTTTACTAGTAAGATAGTAGGTGGGAAAGTCTGCATCACTTTTATACAGGCTCTCGTAGACATACAATTCATCTTCCCATTTTCTGAGTCAGCTTTTTGACGGTGAGCGACTTTTAATTTCTTCAAAGACACGGCTTAGCTATTGATTTTGATTGAAAAGTGATGTTTTTAACTCATTTTCCATCTGAATTTTCTTTAAAACCACAGCGTCATCAACTACTGGGTAGCTCTTGTTTCACAGTCAACCAAATTCGTCGACGAACTCTTCACCATGTTAAATATTATATTTTACACCTATATATTATTGCGAAAATTTATCTTCCCAGAAAGTAATAAGATTGTTCAGTGCGTAAGGGAATATGGCTGATATCAAGCTATTAATAATTTACATAAATTGTACATTGGGTTAGCATTTGCTTAAGCTTTAACAATACAGCTCCATCATCATAAAGAAGCTTTCAATTTTGTACCGTTAAGCTTGGCCAATATCGTGTTCCAAGGAAGAAGATGAATATAAATAATTTATTCGTAATACCTAAGCCAGTTTCAAATCCAAAAGTTCGCCTTTTCTGCTTTCCCTTTGCAGGAGGAAGTATTAGCACATATATCCCTTGGATAGAGCAGTTTAGTAGTGATATTGAGTTTGTTTTGATTCAGCCGCCTGGACGTGGGGTACGCATTGCAGAGCCACCTCATAACTGTATGGGAGCATTAGTCAGTGAAATATTAGAACACAAGAAGTTTGTCACTAAAACTCCATATATAGTATTTGGGCACAGCTTGGGAAGTAGAGTCGCCTACGAGCTTTGTCGACAACTGAATTTGTTAGAAATGCCTTTGCCAGAATATTTCATAGCTTCTGGTAGTCGGGCTCCACATATTTCATCGGATAAACCTCACATTCATGGTTTACCGAAGAATGACTTTATAAAAGAGCTAGAGCAATTAAATGGAACACCCAAGGAGTTGCTAGAAAACAAAGAACTGATGGATCTTTTTATTCCGCTTTTGCGAGCTGACTTTAAAATTGCAGAGACTTATATGGCCCAAGAGGCGAAAATGCCTTTTCCAATTCTTGTGTTGCATGGCAGAGAAGATGTAGATATTGATCCACACCAGATTGCTGGTTGGCAAGACCTGTCATGTATAGAGTGTACTTTAGTGCAACTACCAGGTGACCATTTCTTTATTAACGAATTTAGAAACGAAGTTATAAAACAAGTATCTTTGGTCGTTGAGAAATCATTAGCCGTTTGCTCAGATACCGTATGCTAACGACGTGACGATAAATCACTATTAGGAACCAGTACCAATTGCTAATGTCACGAGAGTAGGAGCTACAAGTCAGTGAAATACGATAGGAAGACACTATTAAACTTAATAGTACTAGTATTTGCCCCCTTGCTATTAGCTGGCTGTCAATATAAACAAACGAGTTTTGAGGAAATCATCAGCAAGCAGCTAATTGAAAACAGCGAAAAGCACGGAATCTCTGTTCAAGAACTAGTTGTCATCCACAACCAGAACATTTTGTTTAATGGGCACTTAGATTTAAGCGACAAACATGGAATAAAAAACAAAGAACGTATTTTTCCTATTTATTCTGTTGCGAAATTGTTTGCTAATACGCTTGTCATGCAACTCTATGAAGAGGGAAAGTTGGACTTGTCTGCTCCAGCATCCACATATGTCCCGTCGTTACCTTATTCATGGCGTAATATTCAAGTTATACAATTTCTCAATCATTCGTCGGGCGTGCCAGAATATTATGAAGTTATTGATGGAAAAGTCTTGTACCCAACCAGCCAAACAGAAACGTTCGATAGATTAAAAAGCCAACCACTCAATTTCGAGCCTGATACAGAAACCCGCTACACACAGACAAACTACTTGGTAATAAAACGCGTAATAGAATCTGTTACAAACTCAACTTACCGTAAGCTAGTTGAAAGTCGCATTTATCAACCACTGGGACTTCAAAATACATGGTTAGGGAGAAAAGGAGTTCCCCGAGAGAGGATTGTTCCGTTAAACAATATCAGAAACGAACATGTCAATGTTGATGCATTTCCTGAATATGCAATATCTCACGCAGATGCTTACTCAACGATAGCAGATCTTTGTACATTCTTAACTGGACTTACGAGTGGGAAACTGGTTTCCAAAAGAACTTTGGTGAAACTCTGGCAGCCATACGCCCTTCAATCAAACAAAGTCGGAGGATTTTCCAGTGGCTGGAATTACGACAGGATTGGCACTTGGAATGCAATTGGTCATGATGGAGGTGGAGTGGTACGTGCAAGAGTCCTATTTAAAAACACGCTGGATGATCATTACATCATCATATACCTAACTAATGATAATAAAGACGGTGTGTGGTCTCGAACTCTCGTTGATTCCATTCAACAGCATGTTCTGCCTGACTTATATATACGACTCTACTCTAAATTGAGGTATCTCTATCTAAGCTTCCGCCTTGCAATTTAGGGTTATGTGTAGTGGTCAACTCACTTTTGAACGTCGAATTCAGTTCGAGATCATAGAAAAAAATGATTGGACATCGCCGCTACAGAAAATCACTCGAAGTTTACTGTTTAGCTTCAAACGTTGAGCCTCCGGTAACGACATTTAAGATATCCCTCCAATGATAGTCCCTGTATAATTATTGCTCCAATTTGCTTCTTATGACTGGGTCCACTTGGGCAAGCATTATACTTCGTTTTCCTTTAAATGATTTACGTGCATGTGCTGTAAGCAAGTTGTCTAATATAACCAAATCTCCCTTTTCCCACTGCACATCAACAGCCTCTGATTTATATGCGCCTTGTAATTCAGCTAAAACATCTTCTTCAATCTGAGTGCCATCGCCATAAAAAGTATTGTGAGATAGATCCTCAACATCATATATACTCAGCAGCGCTTCTCTTATGTCCTCTTGCAATGTTCCAATATTGAAAAAGGTTGCATGATTAAACCATGACAACTCATTTGAAATAGGATGTCTCAAAAAAGGCGACCTTACTTGCCTTGTTCTTAGTGAGTTTTCATCCACCCATTCAAATGATATATCTTCTTCCTGGCAATATTTCTCAACAACACTTCTATCATTTGTGTTAAAAGCTTCTTGCCAGGAAATACCTATACCTTCAATAAAGTTTCGTACATACATCCACTTCTTGTCGGAAAACTTGTCAATAACGTCCTTACCTAGTCGATTAAATATCTTGCGACAGTCGGCTATAGGAGTTTCTCCACCCTCTTCAGCAGGGCAATCACAATAGAAAAATAACTTTCCTGGAAATATATTTTTGTAAGAATTCTCGTTATGCAAGAATATTTCTTGGTCAGCGCGGTAACTAGTGGAGGTATATATGTTGCCTACAATTTTATCTCTAGGTGAGCTTTCCTCTTCGTTATAAAACTCTTCTGTAGAGACGCTTTTGACTAGTTCCCCAAGCTGTTCAGCCGTCATATGCTTAAACCCTCTAAACAAAATAGCTCCATGCTTAGCAAGCTCTTCTGGTAGTGATTCTTTTTTTATCCAATTAATTAATTCCATTTCTGGCTCAGGGGCTTTGATAACCCGCGGAAAATCTTGCTCTTTCAACTTCATCTCTCCATCGACCTAAATTACTAGAGTTTAAAGCTGCTTAATCTCCCCATTCTGAGCCCGATTATTGCAGCTTCTTCTTAATCAGTTTATATTCGTTTTCTCAATTCATAACAGCGTTTTATGGGAGCCTATTGTTGATCTAAGCCGCAACTAATTTCGCGATATTAGATATCGTCTGATATTTATATAGGTCTCTCAAATTCACTTCCGGCATCCCAAACTCTCTCATTTTTGTTGCCATTTGTATGGCATATAATGAGTTTCCACCAAGGTCAAAGAAGTTATCTTGAGTAGTGACTTCTTTATTAAATATCTCCTGCCATACTACAAGAAGCTTGTCTTGGAAGTCAGTACTTTGATCATTATCGGCGCACACTTCTATATTTATATTTTCTTTTATCTGTTCTGTTCTCGAAGATTCACTTATAACAAACTCAGGTAAACGTTTTTCATTTAATTTACCATTTGCCGTGAGAGGCACTTCAGAGACTCGATATACAGTTGAAGGAAGCATAAACTCTGGCAAAACTTGGTTTAACGATGTCCAAATATCAGAATATGCCTCTCCATCCATTAAGACATAACAAACTATTTGTGCAGATGCGTCATCCCCCTCGTTCGCGTTGCGAACCACGACGGCCGCTTGCTGAACATATTCACATGCTAGTAACTGGTGTTTTATCTCTCCCAACTCAATCCTAAATCCTCTTATTTTCACTTGGGAGTCAAAGCGTCCTAAATGTTCAAGTTCTCCGTTTGGTAACAATCTTCCCTTATCGCCACTTCGATACAATTTCCCATCACCAAAAGGATTTGCAATAAAACGCTCCTCATTGAGCTTTTCACGATTATAGTAGCCGGTTGCTACTCCTTTTCCCGACACATAAATTTCTCCTACAATCCCGTTAGGTAAAATGTTCTGCTCGTCATCCAAAATATAGATATTCCACCCATTTATAGCTTTGCCAACCGAACGAGAACGGTTAATCGCTTCCAGTCGTGTAATTTCCTTAGCTGTGACATGCACAGTAGTCTCGGTAATACCAAACATATTAACTAGTCTGCATTGAGACTCTGGGTGGCGGTCGAACCACGGTAATAAACTACCTGTATTAAGACTCTCACCTCCAAACACCACTAGGCGAAGACTTGCTCCTACTGGTGTTGACTCATCGACCAGGGTGAGTTGATTGAATGCAGATGGAGTTTGGCTCAAAATAGTTATCTCCTCCTTGTTGATGACATCGATAAATGCCTTTGTATCTCGTGAGTCGTCGTAGCTAATTACGCAAACTTGTGCTCCCGTCAATAACGCCCCCCACATCTCCCAGATAGAGAAATCAAATGAGAAAGAGTGAAACATACTCCATACATCTTGATTAGAGAGCTCAAACTCTTGTTCAACGGCTCCTATGAGGTACTGAACATTTTGATGTGGAATCAGAGTTCCTTTGGGCTTGCCAGTAGAGCCTGAAGTATAAATCATATAGGCAGGAGCATCTGCTTTTAGTGCTTGTTCGATTTTATATTGACCAGTGTACGAATGCGCAGCTTCTACCCAGCTATCTAGGTGGAGCGTGTTTATATCAACTCTTTCAATGCCTTCGCTTGAATCCGTGACCAATAACCCTAAGTCAGCATCTTGGCATATAAATGAAATCCTATCGTTGGGATACATAGGGTCAATTGGAACATACACAGCCCCTACTTTCATTACCGCAAGTGCGGCAGTAATCATAGCGCTAGAGCGGCTTAAACATAAGCCAACGTGGCAACCAGGTTTTATTCTCTGTTCAATAAGGTAGTGAGCCAATTTGTCGGATTGTACCTCCAGCTCACTATAGGTAATAACTTCATCTTTCATTTTTACAGCTGCGGCCTGTGGCTGCAGTCGAGCTAATTGAGAAACTTTTTCTTCAATACGGCCATTGTGAAGCATACGAGCGTGTAAACCTTGTTCACCTGTCGCTATTACACCTTTGGTATCACTCTGTGACACCATTAGCAAGTCTTGTACGTTGCCCTTACATCCTGACAAGAGATCTGCAGCAACATTAATCATGGTATTTTCTAACAAATCAGCTTGTGCTGATGAAAAAAGAGTAGCGTCATATGATAAAGTGAGCTGCATCTGGCTATCCGACACAGGCTGGCAATCTACGGTTAATGGAAATAGTAATTGACCCGCTGATGATAAACAACTTGAGGCCATCCAATTTTGATCACTGTCCATGATAAAGTTATTCAGAACAAGGCCTATGGGGAAGTTACTATCAGTTCCCCAGCTATCAACAACGTCTTTAATCAGTTCTTTATCCAGCTCAATAGGCTGATTAAGGAAACGACTAAGTTCATCCAAATTAATTGAAATCGCGCTCTCCGATGACAGGCTAGTTGGTAACAAAGATATACCAGCATCCTGAACCAAAGGTTGGTCAAATAAAACCGGAACACTAATAGTGTTAGTTGAAGAAAAAGTAGATAACACACGCCCAAAGACCAACAGCACTTCGCGATGATCCTGTAGCGGCAGAGTGAAGCTCTTTGTTCTAATTTGTGGCTCAACATCTACTGATTCACTATCGTCATGCCACACCTCAGCAACAGGAGCTTGCTTCAAGTTGTCTAAATATAGCTCAGATGGTTTCCGTTTAGTAAGCTCAAGGCTGACCACCGGTTTCCTTAACAACTTCGCATAAACTGATTGCATTGCAAAACGTGAAAAGTACATCCGACTCGCTTTTAGAACTAAGCATTTACCTTTTGGCAGGCTAAACAATATAGCTTTGATAGTGGAAGACAGTAAAAGTGGCTCTCCCTGATTTAATTCCCACTCTATTCTTTTTTTAGTTTTACCCTCTGTGGTCGCCAAACTTAAGTCATGTTGTACTAGACACCATGATATTTCGTCAGAAAGGGCATGACGGAGCTCATCAGTCAGTTGCGCCAACGCGCTCTCCACATCAGCTGCAGTCACAGAGTCAGGAACTATATGTGATAATGAGTGGAACAGTATTTCACTTTCCATGTTATTGCCAAGCAGACGGTACAAACTATTCGATGAACTATTTTTTCTTTTTTCCATATGATTTGTCATAACTAATTTCTACTACCTGCTAACAAAACCTGCATCAACTGTAATAACACTACCCGTCACCCTGACCGACTCGTCAGAAGCTAACCAAAGAGCTGCGTTGGCAATATCTTCTGGTTCAACTAATTCATTCATCGGTTGCGACTGCGTGAACACACTTTCATGCTCGCTGATCTCAACGTCCAGAGACCGAGCTATTTCAGATAACATTTTTCCTTCTACTACTTCGGAGTCTCTCACTGAGCCTGGACATAACGCGTTAACTCTAACTTTTAACGGGGCATAATCTAGACAGGCTGACTTTGTGAGCCCTATAATACCGTGCTTCGCAGCGACATAACCAGAAAAATTTCTATAACCAACTTGTCCGGCTGTCGATGCGACATTAATGATGCTGCCGGCACGTTGTTCCGTCATAAATTGGCCAACGACCTTCATCATCCGCCAGGCACCATTAAGATCGATATCCTGCATAAGCAGCCATTCTTGTTCCGTTATTTCATGCAGGATCTTACCCGAGGGTGCTGCAATACCTGCATTATTTAACAATACATCAATGCGACCAAATTTAGCCAGTGCATCCGATACCACTTCGGCAAGTGCGGCCAGGTCACGAATGTCTGCCTTATATGACTTAACAACAGCACCCAACTCACGGCAACGATCTGCTGTATAATCTAATTGACTCTGGCTTCCCAGGTCATAGGGTACGTTTTCAATATTGCGAGCTACGTCGAGCAAGATAAGGTCTGCCCCTTCCTTTGCAAACTTCATAGCACAAGCACGGCCTAATCCTCGTGCAGCTCCAGTAATAAGGGCAACCTTACCTTCCAGTCTCATTTTTAAGCTCCTTCAGACACTTCCAAAACAATCGCAGCATATTCACGAAGCTCATCAAGCAGCGGTTGAACCTTATCCGTGAAATACATGTGTCCACCACATAGTTCCTTGAATCTAACTTCTGCTTCAGATGCTGATTGCCATTTTTCTACGACATTAGCTGATACAAGCGAGTCCTTGTCACCGCGTAATACTAAAACCGGTGATTGGACAGGCTGAGTATTGAGCGGAGCATAGTTTTCATGCATTTGAACATCTGCTCGCAAAGTGGGCAGAAGCAATTCACGCATCATAGGCTCTTCAAGCGCAGCATGCGCATAACCAGAAAACTCCAAAACCTTTTTTATAAACTCATCATCATCTTGTGCGTCAGAAGCTCGGCTATCTCTTTGTGTCCATGGATCTGGTGAGCCACTAACCACTAACGCAACAATCGGATAAAACCGCTTTTTTTCAAGTAAACGCGTTACTTCAAAGGCCAATACCGCACCTAAGCTGTGCCCAAAAATCAGGGTTGGCCTGGTGCTATCAGTATCAGCTTCTAATAACTCAACAACATGTTTTGCCGCTTCATGCGCGCATGTATAAGCCGGTTCCATAAATCTTTTTTCTCGCCCCGGCAGCTGAACTCCATAGATATCAAAATCCTTTGCTTCCAACTGCCATTCATTAAAAAAAGACGCGCCCCCCCCTGCAAACGGTAGGCAAACTAATTGTACTTTTTCCATTAGTTATTTCCTTCATTATCTTTACTTAAGTGCATGTACGGGCCAGCGCGAAGTGATCGATTTCATCGCAACTGAGCTAGCCACCAAAATGGTTGCCAGGGTTATCACATAACTCAAGGCTGTCATCAGAGGTGAGACATATAAGTCGAGAGAAAAATGAGTTCGCAAGACATATTCCATCGCGAAAATAATAGCTACGCTGATAAAAGCGCCAAAAACGAAGAGCTTGATATTTTCACCAAATATCATGTTGGCGATATGCTTAGGACTAGCACCTAAAGCCATGCGTACACCTAATTCATATCGACGTAAGTTAACATCATAACTAAGTACGCCATATATCCCCATACTGGCCAATACGATTGTGAGTAAGCACATCAGCAAAGATAAGCCCGCAATGAATTTGTTATTCAAAGTCAGGCTATCGTAAGCACTCTCAATTGAACGATAATCATAAATGTAAAAAGAGCTGCTGACTTCCTGCACTACATCTAAGAATTCTTCCCTACTTAGCTCGGTACCTGATTTAGTTTCAATCATGAACCTAAAGTTGTTGAAGCGGCTTAAATATATTCTGCTGGCGTTCGGAGTATTTGGCACTTGAATATCTTCAACTACCCCTATAACCAAATATTGCTTAAATTCATTTCCAGGTGTCCATGATATGTATTTACCGACGACATCGCCATTTGGTGCAATTTTCCTAGCCAAAGTTTCATTGATTATCACGCTTGACGATTGATAAGTAAGGATTTCTTCTCGAGTAAAGTTATTACCTTGAAGTAAGTCGATTCCCATCAGTGGTAAGTATTGTTCATCAATCATATTTGTATAAGTATCAACTGTGCTACCATCGTCGTCTAACCTAAGAGTCGACTGCCAACGATTACTCATCATTGGTACAAAATACGAGTTTGAAACTCTAACCACCTGTGGTAATTGCAACAAACGCTCTTTAATCTCGTTGATTAAAGGTACACGCTCTTCACTCGGATATGAATTCATCACAGTGTTCAAATTCACGTAATAGCGATTCTCCACTTCAAACCCAGATTCTTTCATCACTTCTTCTAGTGACTCTTGCGCTAAATTTGTTGTAGCAACAAGAATTGGAGCTGCTAAGCACAATTGACTAGCAATAAGTACTTGTCTCACTCTAGAAGAAACTTGAAGGCCGGATCCCTTACCACTGCTTTTAAGTGAAAAAATCAGCTTATTATACTTCAGGCTGTTTGCAACCATGAGTGTAAACAAAAGACCAATTGAAAAAATTAGCGTTATCGCGAATAAAATTGTAGGCCAACTTAGAGATAATTCTTGGAGTCGAGGTAACATTCCTTGCATTAAGTGCCTAACTTCATTAGTTAGGATATATGCAATTATAACTGCTACCCCACCAGAGACACCCGTTAGGATAGTGTTTTCAATAAATAACCCATTAAAAATTTTCTTTTTGCTAGCTCCTAAAGTCGCTTTGATCGCTAAATTGCGCTGCTGTTCCGTTGCTCTAGCTAACAACAAGTTAGAAACATTAATTATTGCAATAATTGCCAGTGCAATACTTCCAGCTATAAAGAACCACAATGAACCAACGCTGTCTCCTACTAAATAATCCTTTAGAGGTTTAATTTCAAAACTATAGCTACCGTTTTTTATATGAGGACTTCCTTGAGTTTCTTGCTTAAACTTATCTCCAATCAGAGTATTTAATTGATGCTGCATTTGTTGAGGAGTCTGGCCAGGTTCAGTTTGCACAAACATTTTTATCTGGTCTGTTAGTGACGCCCATCCTTCTCTTACACCTTCTTCCCAAGTATTATATTCCCACGGCAGCCAGATGTCTGTTTGCGCACCTACCTGGAATAGAGCTGGCTCAACAAATGACTCACTAGTAACACCAACAATAGAATAACTGACATCATTGATTGTTACTTTTCGCTCCAGGATATTTGTATCTCCTGCAAAATACTCTCGCCAGGCTCTATAACTTATTACCGCAATGGGCTCCTTTGCGTTTAGTTCTAAATCCAAAGGGAATCCTTTTCCTATAGCGAACTGAGCTCCCAACATACTAAAGTAGTTTGTCACTGTGTCTGCAACACGAAGCATAGGGAACCCATTTAGGTCAGTCGCTAGTTCCTCGTGATAATTAACTACTGCAACTTTTCCCTTATCCATATTTTTCACAACATGCTCAATCGCAGGATAGGACGCCCAATCATGTAACTTTAGCTTATCTTCTTCATATACCCTGCTAATTGCGGCATGTAATGAGTCCTGATTACTATATGGCAACGCTTTTACTAACAATACATGGTGAAGGTTAAACATGACCAATAGAATACTAAATGTAATAGATAAGGTGGTCACAACTCCAAGCGCAAACAATGGTCTTAGCTTTAAGCTTTGCCATGCCGTCCTGATGTAAAAGTTCATTAAACAGCCTCCTTAAACTCTTTAGTAGTTTGCGCAATTTTTCCATCGAGGAGGTAATACTGCTTATGTGCCATATCGGCATATCGAGGGTCATGAGTTACCATGCAAATAGTTGTGCCAGAAGCATTTAGTGTTGAAAGCATTTCCATGATGATGTCACCATTTTTTGAATCCAGGTTACCAGTAGGTTCATCTACCAACAAAATGCTAGGGTCTGCGACTAGAGCTCTTGCTATAGCAATTCTTTGTTGTTGCCCACCTGACAGCTGATTAGGCTTATGCTTTCTTCGGTGTTCCATTCCAACCTTCTTTAAGCACCTGTGGATACGTTCTTCTATCTCTAGTTCTGAATAATTTTTGTCACTATAGCGCAATGGAAGGCTGATATTGTCTTCTACAGATAATTCATCTATCAAGTTGAATTGTTGGAAAATAAAACCTATCTCGTCACTTCTAATTGTCGCACTTTCAGACTTGTTTATCTTACTTACACATTTCCCATTAAGTGTATAGCTTCCAGAGGTCGGCTCATCTAAAAGCCCCAGGATCGAAAGTAGTGTCGACTTTCCACAACCTGACGGACCCGATATTGACACGTAATCTCCTTCAAAAATTTCCAGGTCAACACCGGCTAGCGCATATGTATCAACCTCTTCAGTTGAAAAAATTTTTTTTATGTCTTCTAGCTTTATAATTGTATTTTTCATTCTGCTTCCTAAAGTTCTGTCGTTATTTTTTTTTGCGAAAATGCCTTAGAAAATGATACGAACTGAGTCAGAACTGCTTAGTTTTGACATATCACTTAAAATGACACTTTGTCCCGCTGCAATTCCTGATTTGATCTCAATGAACTGGCCTGAATCAGCACCAAATTTTATTGGTGTCCGTTTTGCAATTTCAGACTCGTTATCTAATACGAATATTCCTTGAGTAGAGTTAGACCTCACATTAGTAGGTTTCTTCACATATAAGACATCTGGCATTTCTCTTATATAAATCGTACCGTCTACCCGCAAGTTGGGGCGAGCATTCTCAGGCAACTCTTCCAAAGGTAATAACTCTACAGTCACTGTACTGTCTTCTATAGCAGGGTCTATTCTATGCACTCGTGCTCGTACACTTTCAGAACCAACTTTTAAGCTAGCCTGTTGCCCTAACGCGATCAATCCGACTTTAGACTGTGGAACTTTAAGCAAGCCTAAAAGGTCTTTTCTAACACCTATCATGAGAAGTTGTTCGCCGGGAGCGACACTCTGACCAAGCTCTACATATAGCTCTTGCAAAATGCCGGCTTCGTTAGCTGTAACCGTCAGCTTCTCTTTGTTATTCAGAATCATTTGATAGTCGATCTCTCTTTGAGAAATAAACTTTTCTTGGATTTGCACTTTTTTCCTATTCACTTTTTCTAGTGACTCAAGGCTCTTATTAAGTAATGTAAGGTGCTCCTCTAGCTGCTCTGCCGTCAATTTGGCCTCGGTATAAGTTAACTCACTCACTATGCCCTGCTTAAAAAGCTTTGCCATTGCCTTTTCTTGCAATTTCGCCAGTTCAAATTGAGACTTTAGTTGTACTAGACTGATAACTCGTTCACTGACGTCTTGTTCGTTATTTATCTTCACTTGCTCAAGCACAGTCTTTTCGGCTTCAAGCTGCTGTTTGGCCAAGGCTAATTCACGATCTATTTGAGGGTTGGACATTTTCAGAATCACACTACCCTGCGCCACCTGAGCACCTGGTCTTAGTACAATTTCTTCAACAGTTGCTTGAGTGTAGCTCGTCAACAACTTCTGATTATTAGATCTTAACGTTCCATATCCTTCTACGTTGACTTTCAGTGTACCTTGGCGAACTTGTTCAATTACGAGGGCTTGGCCTCTTTGTTCAGGTAAGCGTTCTCCAACACCAAAAAACAACCAAACGCTACAAATGAGTATGCTTAATACTAACATAGGCCATTTGTACTGAACGATTCGTTCTTTAATCGTTCTATCTTTCTTCGTTCTAACAACGTCCATACTTGCCTATCCTACTTTGGGAAAAAATAGATCTCGCTTACCAAACAATGACTCCACTTCGATGTTCCAAAGCCCAGCTGCAACGGAGAACCTTTCTATCTGTTTAACCTGCTCTGAGTTTTCATCATATTCAATCCCCATAAAATACTTATACCAAGGCTCCATACCCAAAGCGTAAACAAAAATATGTTCAGGTTTAATAAGCTCAACAACCTCAGATGCCTGATCCGCATCAGATCCATTTAAACGTCTCGTATCTTTTATTGAGTTTGGCACTTTTTCAGTACATAACGCGCCATAGAGCCAGGTGTAGGGAGCTCCCACACATTCCATTCCGATAGCGTAAACATCTAGATTCTCCATATAAGGCTTGAGGTTTTTATATAAACTTATATCAGGATTTGCTGAATCCGCCCCAAAGAACATTTTTCGACCTTCGATGTTTAACAACCAAGCCGACTTACTTCGGATGTTTAAATCACCATGTTCACCAAAAAATGGAATGCTTGTAATGACACCTTCAGTAACATGAACATCTTCACATTCATCTAACTCAATGACACTAAACCCGAGCTGACTCAACATTAGCTTTAATGAAGGGTCTTGCAATTCGCCACCATTATTTTTAGGTACTACGATTTTTCCAATCTTATGGCGTAATTGTAATAAGGTTTCAAAATTAACATGATCTTGATGGGTATGAGTTAAACATACATAGTCGATGTGGTCGGGTAGTTCTGTGAAACTCACTACTTGATCGCAATTTTTTGTACTTCGCGTTGCAATGATCGGGTCTATGAGAACAGAAACATGTTCAGTTTGTACCAAGAAACCTGCGTGACCAAGATATCTCAGCTGAACGCCGTCTTTAACACCTAAGCTTTTATGAACAGGTTTGTCGGTCGTAAACAGCTCCTGATAGTTGAGCCCCCCCGTAAGCTCAAGTCCCTCGAACATTTCATCTATTTCTGCTTGTGAAACAGGCTGAGTACGAGCCTTAAATATCTTGTCCACAAAGGAATGATTAAAATTGGCAGCAACCTGAAGATGATTATCATCTGCAAGCCTTGGCGTACTCAAGACAAAAGGCCGCTCATCGACTTTTGATATTAGCCCAAACGACAGCGATTGAAGCTCTGGATGATAAAAGTCTGAATTATATAAAAGAGGCTCAATTAAACGAAAACCAGCGCGATGATGCCTGTCATAAGTTAATTCAACGTAACCCCTAAGCATTTCTGGAACGTCTTTATAAAGTGGCTCAAGCGAGGTGCCGTCAGTATGAGATACAAGTAACTTATCAAGCTGGGATATTGCCTTAGATAATTTAACACAATCACCGTAATGGGTTTCTGTTCGATCAATCAAAGCCCTAATTTCTTCGACCTGTTCCTTCGTGCAGTTTAAAAATTCTCCACCACTTAACTCACTCTCCTGGGCAGCGAGAATATGCAGCTGGTAGTTATTGACGAAAGACTTCATTATCCTTAAGTGGGTCTTTTCTGTATACCTTGCAGCTGTTACAGGTGGAATAAGATAAGGCCAGGCATACCACTTATTAAATAATGGTTCAAAATACACCTCATCTTTTAAATAGAACTCATGATTTTCACCATTACTGTTCATTTGCGCTTCCTTTACTATTTATGGTTATATTCACATGTTTTAGTAGTGGCACTGGTTTCCCAGTGCAAACCATACTTAATTAACAAACTTCTAGAGAAAAGACGTTACCGTATATTGGGTATATTTCCGGTACTAATTGACCATTAATATCGCTACATATACGTTCCAGATGTTCATTAGCATTCAAGATTTGTTCTGGCCATTCTAACTGGACATAGTTTATTCCAGCCACCAGCAGCTTCTTAGGCAATGTAATGTGGCAGCTTTTCCACTCATTAGAAGCAAGCACTTTCTCTACTACTTGGCCGTTAATCTTAATAAAGACTCTCTGCTCATTTTTCAGTTGATTCACCAACTTGAGTGTAACTTTTAGCTGTTGTTCTCGCTCTGCATCCGTAAAAAAGCAGAACTGTGACGACGCCATATACGCCTTATAATAATCATTTCTATTATTAGCGCCTCCCTCAATCAATTGCGTCTCAGAAAACGAAGTTGAATGGAAGTAAGGGTCCAATAGGTTTATTTTATCTAAGTTGCCTACTGTATGCTGACTGTTCTGAATCTTAGAAAGGTAACTATCCAGTTGAATATCATGTTGGCTACAACAGGTCGAAAATGCGTCAAATAGCAACTGATCCAAACAATTAGTTCCCATGGAAAACAGATACCGCTTAACCTGAGGAGAAATATCATCCAACGCTTCGGAAAGTGAATTATTCATCCATATAGGAAGCCTTTTATTCTGGATCTCTACAAAGAGCTTCATTATTTGCAAAACATCTTTCGACTTATCTACGGCCTCTTTACAATAGTAACTCACGACATCGAAGCTCTGCCCCCAATGCGCATTGTGAATTGCAGCTAAAAGGTGAGCATCGGCTTCATCTTTTGCATTAACAACAGGAGCATTTTCAATAAATTGTTTAGCAGTACGTTCCTTACCAAGCATACTTAATGAAATCTCACAAGCAACTTCCGCCATCGCAGTTCTAATGCCAGTACTAGTAAGATGGCAATAATCCAGAAACAACTCCCTGCCAGGTATTACTTTTTCGAAGCGCTCGCTAAACACTTCACGTAAATCAATAAGCTTATTGTCATATTGTGCCGATTTTACCTTGACAATATTTCTGATATCGTTGGTAATTCTCGGAGTATAGCTTCTGGTTAAGTCAACTATTGCAGCGTCTCGAGCCATTTCAAGGTATTGTCTCTGCAAATCATACTCACCTAACTCCTGGTGGCAATCAGCTAATATATATGCAGTCGCAGAGCAGTCACCTTTATCCAGTTCAAGCATCTTCTTTGCACATTCGATGCTAGCCTTGAACTCTCCACTACCATGTAACGATTCAGCTTCATGCTTTAACGACAGCCACTTTTCGTTATCGCCTTTTCCTTCCAGCCAATGCACATTGATATGCGGATCACGCCAATCTCCTAAATTAAACTCGGGAACAACCCAATAAATCTCGGTATTAGCCGTAGCATCATGACTATTAACCTTGTCAATAAAGGACTCTACTTCACTGTTCAAAGCTTCTGTCAGCCTAGTTCTCAATCCTTTTATACCGTCTTGCTTAATACTATCTGATATGTCATAAGAGTTATCGACTGAATTAAGATAAGCACGGTTTCCTACCCAGTTGTTACCCGCGAATATTACAATTGCATCAGGTGAAAGCTGTCTACAAGAAGCGACTACTTCTTCCAGGATATTTATATTTGCGTTGGTACGCGCCAAATCTATCACTTCAACTTCGTCAGCGCCTTGCTGGCTGTTTAACATATGAGACAAAACCTGTGCAGGCGTATAACTCGGGTCATACAGCATTCCCCGCGCAACAGACTCACCGACTAAGACCACGCGTTTACCTGCTTTTTCCATATTCAAGACGGGTTGCTGAGCCCAATAATTCCAATCCGCTGACTGAGCCATGTCCCTGACAAAACTTCCTGTTTCAGGCTGTTTTTTCCAAACGCCAATTAGGTCTTTGTTTAAACTATCTACCGATGACAAACTTGCATCTTTATTTTCGGTGTTTAGCAAACCTGTAAACGCTAGTAACTGAGCAAAGTCGTTACCTTCACTATAAACTTTATCGGCTAACTCGGCAGCCAAACGTTTTTTTGATTCATTTGATGACATAACTTTTACCTTATAAGAACGTATAAACTGCATGACCAATAGCGCGTGGATCTTTATCTTTCTTGATTGGTGTATTACTTACACCAACTTTCCACATTTCGGGGATATCAGCTTGGCTGATAATAAAGTCCCCTAAAACTAGATAGTCAATACTTGCCCTTACAAAACATGTGACTGCATCCAAAGGTGTTCTAACAACAGGTTCACCTCTAACATTAAATGATGTATTCAATATAATTGGGCAATCCGTGATTGCGTCAAACTCACTCAATAGACGATGAAACCTTGGGTTCGCTTCCTTTGAAACTGTTTGTACACGCGCAGAGTTATCTACGTGAGTAATAGCCGGTAAATCGATAAGAGATTCAACATCGCACGTCTGAAGCATGAATGGTGACGGAGCGGTGAGAGCAAAGTGTTCACTCGCTTTTTCGGCCATAACTGCTGGAGCAAATGGCCTAAACGCTTCACGCATCTTGACTAAGCTATTTATCTTATCTCGCATATTTCCAAGTCTTGGATCAGCTAAAATTGAACGAGCACCTAATGCTCTGGGGCCAAACTCCATACGCCCTTGGAACCAACCGATTACTGCTCCTTCTGCAATTCTGGAAGCAACAAATTTAGCAAGCTCTTCTTCGTTTCCACGATAATCAGAGAATTTAACTCCACTATTCATTAACAAATTGTGAATTTCATCAGAGGAAGCTTCCGTTCCCAGATATGCATGCGGTGTATCTTTTTGCTTAGGTCTTTCGCCAAACAGTCCTACCCATGCAATAGCTGCTGCGCCCAGTGCTGTTCCTGCATCGCCTGAAGCAGGTTGAACAAATAAGTTTTTGTATGGGCCTTCTCGTAGAATTCTACCGTTAGCCACACAGTTAAGTGCTACACCACCTGCCATGCATAGGTTATCGCTTGGAACTTGATCATACAAGTAGTTTACTTTTTCGAGCAATATTTCTTCCAGAGCAACTTGCAAACTCTTGGCGACGTCCATATGGATTTGATCAAGTTCTGACTCAGGTTTGCGCGGCTCGATTCCCATCAACTCAATTAATTTATCCGAATACATTCGATTGGTGTTGAGAAAATCGAAATAATCCATATTCAAGCTATATTGACCTTTCTCTTTTAACTCAATTAATGAAAGGATTTTGTCCTTGTATACAGGCCTTCCGTATGGAGCCAAACCCATAACCTTATATTCGCCACTGTTTACTTTGAACCCTAGAAAACTAGTAATCGTGCTGTATAACAAGCCGATTGAGTCAGGAAAGTTAACCTCTTCAAATATTGAAAGTCCATTGCCCTCTGCGCGACTATAACTTGTCGTCGCCCACTCTCCAACACCATCCACAGTCAAAACAGCGGCATCGTCGAACCCTGAAAAGTAATACGCGCTGGCGGCGTGGGACAAATGGTGTTCAGATATTTCTATGTGCCCACTATATCCTGTGATATCTCTAATAGTATCCTCAGGTTTTTGTTCGCATATATGTCTATACACTTCTTTTCTTCTAAATGGGTCAGCGTCATCTATCGTTCCCATCCAAATTTGTCGGGCTAACTTTTTCTGAGCATCTTCATAGTAGGCGATACAATCCACCTCATCTATTGATACATCCGCATATCCCAGACAGTATCGAAGACTCTGTCTGGGGAACGATTTGTCATTTTTAACACGACTAAATCTTTCTTCGTGAACGGCCGCCAATACTTCCCCATTTTTAATTACACAACAAGAAGAGTCGTGGTAGCCAAAAGACATACCAATAACAACTCTATCCTCTTTTTTTTGTAGAACACTAGTATCGTTCATAATCCGATATATCCGTTTTTTCATGTTATTTAAATATCTAACAAACTCACTATTTGATATTGCCTAATCCTTTGACAACTTAATGATTTCGATCAAACTTCCCTGAATGTAGCCAGCCAGCTCCTCGATACTTTCTGTTTTAAAGTGTCGACGGTCATATTCGATGTTCATTGCTAAATTTTCACCATAGACACCACCTTGAAAGGCCATATGAGCAATGGGGATCATTTCCGGGTGCGCTACCGGCCCACAATCTTCAGGCCTAAACTCCAGCAAAGTAGAGTCGTTTACCAATGAGTTGAACTGACCTAAGTAATTGAACATGATTTGAAACACAGGATCTTTGTCCTGCTCAGTTAATGTTGAGTGTTGCTCTAAAAACCTTAGTACACCATAACCCAAACCTTGATTTGGAACACCATTAAGAAGTTCTTGTACCGCCAAAATACTTTTTGGAACATTTTCAGGAGAAAAATCAAACCTAAGTGGATACGCTTGAGTGAACCAACCAACCGTATTAGATAGGTCATAGTCCGTATTGGTGGTATGACGTCCATGACTCTCAACCAGAATGCGATAAGCTTCGTTTGCTCTCCATTTACGCAGACCAAGATACAAGCCACATAACAGCAACTCATTTATTTCGGCATCAAAGTAGACTTTGCTGCTTGATAGCAATTTTCTCGTATCTTTTGTATCCAAAACTACAGCTTGGTACGCTCGCTGTCCCATTAAAGGAGGGACATCTGTATCAAAGTCATAGTCAACATTGATACCTTGAGGTGCAAGCTGTGAGGCCCAATAGTCGATCTCAGGAGCATATGTTCCTGTCGCTACGCTATTATGAAGATAACTTGCCCATTCCTGATAGGAAGTACTTTTTGTTGCGCTTGCTATTACCTCCCCGGCTAGCAGGCTTTCTAAACAACTATTTACTTCAGATACTAAAATGTGCCACGAGATGACATCCACCACGGCGTGGTGAGCTAACATAAGCAACCTATTGACATCTGGTGCATTGAATACCACAAATTTGAATACTTGCCCTTTAGCTAAATCAAACCCCTTTTGATGCACCATACATAAACGTTTCAATTCAGTCTGAATTTCTTCTTCCGTGAAGTGGTCTGGTATAGTTTCTGCAACACAAGCATTGTTTATGAATTCTTCTGTGAGCTCAATGTACTCACCATGAACCTTTTCACCTTGTTTAATGAACTTAATTCTAAGTGCATCGTGGGAGTTTAATATATGTGATGCAGTTGTTCTTACAAGGCTTATGTCAATATCGCCTGGTAGGCTAAACAATGATGCAACATTAAAGTGATCAAATATCTCTTTATCATAGTTACTGAAAATAACTTCTTGGTGAATAGGTAGTATCTCTTGAGCACCGGATATTTTGTCGGCTCCAACAACCTCTTCATTTTGCAACTCAATTACAATCGCTAATTTTCGAATTGTTGGATTTGAAAAAATGTCCCTGACTTTGATTTTGCGTATCGCTTTAGACACCTTTGCAACTAGTCGAATTGCCAGAATAGAGTCTCCACCTAAATCATAGAAGTTATCGTCAATTCCAATCCCTTCAACATTTAATATGTCTTCAAACATTTGGCACAACAGTTTTTCCACATCTGAGCTTGGTAACGCTTTGCTTTTCGCTTTCACGGATTCGACAGGAAGCGCTAAAAGTTTTTGTCGATCTACTTTGCCACTTGATGTTAGAGGCCATTCATCCACTAATACGTACTTCTGAGGAACCATATAGCCTGGTAGATTAGCTTTCGCATATGTCGATATTTCCTCAACAAAGCGACTTCTTTCCGATAACTCAGTGCAACATATACAAGCGATTAGCTCCTTTTCGAATTCGTTACCTTCTAACAGAATCGTTGCAGCTTTAACTTTATCTAGCTCCATCAACTTTGAAGCAATCTCTCCAGTTTCAATTCGATAGCCCCTAAATTTGACTTGCTCATCATTTCGTCCAAGATACTCAAATGAGCCGTCCATTTTACGTCGAACTATGTCCCCAGTTTTATATATTCTCTCTCCTTCGCAACTTCGAAGCTTGGAAGTTAAGAAGCTATATTCAGTTTTTTGAGGATCATTGACATACCCTCGAGCCAATCCTTTTCCACCAATACACAGCTCCCCTTCCACACCGTTAGGCACAGCATTGCCGGCCTGATCGACAACGACTCCGAAAGTATTTGGAATCATATGACCAATTGTCGGTTCAGGAGTATTAATTTCTGCGATACAACTATTCACAGCGCACTCTGTTGGTCCATACGCATTAAAAGCACGATTATCTCTTGTTAACAAGTGTTGCCATAGATTGTTTGAAATGGCCTCACCACCAACTATCAGGTCTGGCAGAAACTGTGCCGCACCTTGTTCGATCCACATATCTACAAGAGTCGGTGTACAATCTAATATATCAATATCATTCCTTGAAATGCAGGCTTGTAGTAACTCGTTATCCAGTTTCTCTTTTTCACTCAGTACAACGACCTTTCCTCCCATTAATAAATGACAGATGCTCTGGACCGACGCGTCGAAGCTAAAAGAAGCGACTTCTCCCCACACCAACTGCTCTGAGTCTAGCAACGCTCTCATTGAATAAGCCAAGTTTAACAGTGCAGTATGTTCAATCATCACTCCCTTTGGCTTGCCCGTCGAGCCCGACGTATGTATCACATAGGCCAAATCAGATTGAGATGAAGCGTTTAGAGGTAGCAAATTGGTTATAGAAAGACGTTGATCGTCCATCATAGCTTGATATTCACATACTACTGTATGGTTGCCGAAGTAATCTGCGCTTTGTGAACAATCGATGAGGTGGTTAATATTTGCATTATCTACAATGAACCTATTTCTTTCTGCCGGCGCACTTGGGTCTAACGGTACCCAAGCACCACCCGCTTTCAGTATCCCGAGGATGCTCACCAAAGTTGCAGATGTTCTGTCAACAAGAACCCCGACAAAACTATTCGGTTTGACTTCCAGAGCACGTAATTTATGAGCAATTTTATTAGCACGTTCGTTTAGCTCACCGAAAGTTAACTCAGCAAACTCGTCAACTAAAGCTATATCTTCTTCCTTTTCTTTCGCATGCAACTCGAATATATCTCGAAGCGACTCGTCATTTGTGAAGAAACCAGCGTTTGAAGGGCTGCGTTCTGTGACACCAGTATCTATCGTCAATGCAATGTCTTCTAGTTGTTCTACTTCGCTAAGTTGAACCAAAACCTCAAGAAAATGTTGCATTGCTTGTTCGACATATTGTCGCTCAAAAACGTTATCTTTAAAGGCACAGTTCACCATCAGTTTTTCGTATACACCTACAATTAGTGAAATATCGTAATTGTTTGAACCAAACGCATCGAGAGCTTCTATTTTAATATCATCACGTTTTGGTGCATCATTATGTTCGTTTGTGGGAAAGTTCTTAAAATCAATAACGGTTTCAAACATACTTTCGCCAGCGCCTAAGCCAGTTTCCTTTTTAATATCGTTATATGGTGTATATGCATAGGAAACGCCTTTTTGAAACGCATTTTGCAACTCCGTCAATGACTCAACAAGGTTTTCATTTCCAAACTTGACTCGGACTGGAATGGTATTAACAAACAACCCAACAATTTTTTCTACGCCGCTGATTTCGTCTGTTCGGCCAGTGACTACAGCACCAAAAGTGACATCATTTTGCGAGGTGTAATATTTTAAAACTGTAGCCCAGGCATACTGAAGCAACGTATTTAATGTCACATTGGCTGACTTTGCAAACTCACGTAGTTTAGAGGTATGAGTTTCATCCAGCGTAACTGTAGTTACACCAAATGTGCTATCCCCGTTCGACGTTGCTTTGGGTAACTTTAAGACGGCTAACTTGTCATAACCACTCAAATAACCATTCCAATGTCTTCGGGCTTCATCTATGTCTTTGGAATCCAGCCAACGAACATAATCTACATAATCTACCTCAGCTGTAGTGTCAGGTTCAATCTCATTGCTAAAGGCATAATAGTACTCAAACAAAGTTTCGAAGATAAGATTCATTGACCAACCATCTAATATCGCATGGTGATTTGTGAACAGGATTTTGTATCTTTCTTCACTTAATTTCACGAGGCAAATTCGATATAGCAAATGACTTTCCAACTCGAAGCCTTTTTTCTCATCACTTAAAACCAGTTGTTCAAACGCCTTTTCCTGTTGCTCTAAGGGGAGTTTACTAAGATCGGCTATTTTAACACTTGCCTCCACATCCTTTAATACCAGTTGATGCAATTCAGTTTCAATTGGAACGAAAATGGTGCGAAATACACTGTACTTTTCTACAACTTTTCGCCAAGCGCTTTCAAAGTGCTCTGGAACAATTTTTCCGGACAAGCCCGGATAATTTTGAGTCAAATAAACGGACGACTCCAATTCATTCGCAGCCAGCATTCCTACCTGGATTGATGTTGCCCGGTATAGATCTTCTATTTGGTACCGCTTTTGTAATTCGCTTAGTTTCGTTTGACTTACGCTTGCTAATGGAAAATCTGTTGGTGTGAACACTTTACCGTCAATGCTTCTGCAATGAGTGATGATTGATTTAAATTGTTCTCTCACTTCCTCTAACAAATTGCAAATAAAGCCTTTACTGTACGCGCCGTTATTATAATCGACGGTCAAACGCAGCTTGTTATTAATGATGCAAGCCGTAAAGCCTAGTTTATTCATTGCCGCAATATCTTCAAAAGGCCATCGTTCTATCGCCTCATTCTCACGGGCCAATAGGACTCCCTCGTCAGACGTCAAATCAAATCGTTCTATGAATCTAAAACTCAAGCTTGGCTTATTTTTCTGCTCTATCTCTTGCAGCTCCGTACTTCCTGATAAAAATCGCAATAAGCCGTATCCAATGCCATTGCGAGGTACGGTTCTGAAGTTTTCTTTAATCGTTTTTATCACATCCGCTACTTCAGTAGTTTCACACTCAAGAATATGAGGGAAAGCGGAGGTAAAGCACCCAACCGTTCCTGAAATATCAATATCTTCTAAGAACTGCTCCCTTCCAGTTCCTTGAATTTCAATTGGTAGAGCGTTGCTTTCCGTATACTTGGAAATTGCAATATAAAGTCCGGATAAAAGCAGCTCAACCATATTGGTTGAATAAGGGGAATTTGCATTGTTTCGTATAGCAACGGTTTCTTCTTCACTTAACTCTATACTCTGTAAAGCCGCGGCTTTGTTTGTCGGAGTTATCTCTCCTTTGCTCTCACTGTAAGAAAATGGAACAACATCCAATTGCTTATGCCAATAATCCAATTCAGCTTTTGTTTCTTCCGAGCTAGCAACCTTCTCCAATAGATTGCCCCAATACTGAAAAGATGTGCCCTTATTTTCAAGCACGACTTTATTTGCTTTTTTGTAAGAGCTAATCCCTTGCTGTAGCTCGTTAATTAATATTTGCCATGAAGCAGGGTCAAGGAGCAGTTGGTGTGAAACCATTAGCAACTTATTGAACTGATAGCCAGTAAAATGCACAAACTTGATTAAAGGGCCATCTTCTACATTCTGAATGCTTTGATAATGTTTAGAACGTTCGATTACAAATGCTTTGATATCCTCTTCTAGTTCTGGAAGCTGTTCTTCGAATAGGCAACTTCTAACCAGATGTTCAGACATAGGTTCATACTCTGCACGCCATTGGTCCTCTGCATACTCAAATTGGAGCCTGAGAACATCGTGTTTGTTAATAATTACTGAGGTAATGCTTTCAAATACCTCATAATTCAATTCTTTTGGCACATCTAACAAAACACTTTGATTACAATTATGCATGCATTGTTCTGCCCCCTCAAAAAATCTCTTTTGATCAGGTTGCAGTGGTGAATGATTTGACTCTAACTCTACCCCTTTGACTTTAGAGCTTGATTTCTTCGCAACCTTGGCCAGGCTCGCAACTGTTTGGTTTTCAAACAGCATATTAGTAGTAAAAACAACGCCATATTTTTTAGCACGGGAAACAGCCTGAATCGCTAATATAGAGTCTCCTCCCAATGCAAAAAAACCATTGTTGACCCCGACCTGGTCAACACCTAAAAGGCCAGCAAACAAATCGCATAGTTTTTCTTCGAGCTCTGTCGTTGGAGCAACGTATTGCGAAGTAGTATTAATGTGAAGTGGTAATTGCAATAATTTCTGCTTATCCACTTTACCGTTAGCAGTTAAAGGTAGCTCATTGACTAATTTAAAGGTGGTTGGACGCATGTAACTAACTAGACGTTTCGCACACCAATCGTTAAGCTCTTCGTACAGCTTCTCGGCATTGTCTGTATGAGCCACAACAAATGCAACTAGCATTGGGTTGCCAAGCTGTTCACTAAGTAATACAGCAGCATCATCAATATCAGAGTGTTCGGATAACTGAGATTCAATTTCACTTGGTTCGATGCGAAAGCCTCGTAGCTTAATCTGCTCGTCATTCCTTCCTAAAAACTCCAGCGAACCATCTTTCAAATAACGTACCATATCTCCAGTACGATATAATCGCTCTGGCTTGCCTAATGCCAACTCAAGGTCTATGAAATGACGTTGCTGTAGTTCATCTTTGTTTAGATAACCTTCCGCTACTCCGGCACCACCGATATACAACTCACCAACAGCCCCAAATGGGGCCAAGTTTTGTTCGTTTAAGACATATAGGTGTATATTCTGAATTGGCCGACCAATTGAAACTGCGGCTTCACAGTCATTTAAATCTTCTACATTTCTAATGTACTTAACACAACAGCCAACAACGGTTTCAGTAGGACCATACTCATTAACAAACAGGAAGTTAGGAGTGTATGTATCCATAAAAGGTGAAACTGTTTTTTTCAGGAGCTGTTCACCGCCTACAACAACCGTTGATCTGCTGCTTGTCGTAACTCTATCTTCTTTCTCTTGAAACTGATGGATCAGGACCTCTAAATGGGCCGGAGTCACCTTATACAGGCGCTGAACAGAGTCATCAAGGAATAACTCACCTAACTTAGTTGTCAGTTCTTCACGCTCACCATGTAACAGTCGCAACTTCATACCAGTTACAAGCGGAGTTAAGAACGTGGTAACCGTAGCGTCGAATGTCAAAGGTGAACTGACTACTGACTCAACAATTTGTTCATCTACGTAATTCTCAACGCAATGGCTTAAATAATTGTGAAGACCTTGCCATTTAACAGCAACTCCCTTGGGTTGCCCAGTAGAGCCGGATGTATATAGTATGTAGGCTATATCATCTTGCGCTATTGGCAAAGATGGTACGTCAAGTTTTTCTGATGAAGTGCACTCGCTCAGCTCCTGGTCTATCAATATAGCTTCTGCATCGGTATTTACAGGGAAATCGGCGGAGGTAAGCAATAGCGCCATATTACAATCGTCTACAATATGGTCGATACGATGTTGAGGGGCGTGAATATCAATAGGGACATAAGTAGCACCAACTTTCATTATAGCCAGGACTGATACCACTAAATCAATCGACATGGGCAGAGCCAGTCCAACTCGATGTTGCTTTTCTACGCCTTTTTCAACTAAGCGGCTGGCAACAAAGTTCACTTTATTGACTAACTCCGAGTATGAAACAGTTTTGTTGTCATACTCAATCGCCACTTTGTCTGGAGTAATATTCGCTGTTTGCTCAACTTCTAATACTGGATACAAATCTTCGATTGATGCATCTGTATGGTTTAATTCCTTTAGTAGATATTGCTTCTCTTCCTCATCAGACGAGCTATAGTCCACTAAACGGCTGCCTGATTTGTCTACAAATCCTTGAAGTAATTGCCGGAAATGGGTGTCCAATAGTTCTATGGTAGTTTGAGTGAATATGGACTTGTCCCAAATCCAATTGAGGAAAATCCCCTGCTCATTAGCACTCACATTTAATGTGATATCATACTTAGCTTGCGTCACCCCTAAATCAAAAGGAGCTACATCCAGGTAGCCTTCAGAATTTGCTAGTTTTTCTGTATTGTCCATCGAAAGCATAATTTGGAAAACTGGCGTATAACTCATAGAACGAGGTAGGTTTAATGCTTCGATAAGCTGTTCAAAAGGTATGTCTTGGTTCGACTGGGCGTCTAAGTTTACGTCTCTTACTTGCTTTAAATATTCAGCCAGAGTCGCTTGTTCATTACAATTTACTCTCAGTACTAAAGTATTTATAAAAAATCCGATTAAGTCATCCAATTGATTATTTTTGCGATTAGCAACGGGGGTACCTATGACAATATCCCTGCATCCACTGAACCTGGAAATGACTAGGCTCAAGACACTATGAACCAGCATAAAGGGAGTGATATTATGCTCGCTGGCCAGCTTTTGCATTTGACCGAAACACTCTGGCGACATTTTACTTTGAAAAGCTTGCCCTTCGGTCAACTTAGCTTTTGACCTGGCAAAATCTAGAGGAAGGCTGTGAACGACAGGTAGGTCGTTTAATCGCTCCTGCCAAAACGCCAACTGCTTTTCTATGCGTGACTCATCCATATACTGACGCTGCCATACTGCATAGTCGCTGTATTGAATCTGTAGAGGCAATAACCCATGGTCTTGATTTTGAATTACACTCTGGTAAATCGTAACAAACTCTCTCATCAATATATCAGTGGACCAGCCATCACTTACGATATGGTGTAAGTTAAAAAAGAGTACCCCTTGTCCATCTTCCAAATGAAACCAGGTTGCTTGAATTAAAAGGTCAGAGCTCAAATCAAATATATAGGTAGACTTTTCTGCTAAAAGTTTTTTTAACTTACCTTCTCTTTCATCGCCTTTATAAAGGGATAGATCGACATGGCCAATTTTACATTTAACACCCTTGCTGATCTTACAATATATTTCTTCATCAAGATTGTGATAAGTAGTCCGCAATACATCATGTCGGGAAATAACTTCATTAATTGCTTTTTCTGCCGCGCCTGTATCGAAGTCGCCATTAATTAAATAAGCGCCCGGCATATTATAATCCGGTGACCCCTGAGTGATCTCATTAAGAACCCAGAGTCTTTGTTGTTGAAAAGAAAGAGTCACTTTATCGGGGGAAATGGGAGCAGGTTTTATAACTTCTGACTCATCTTTGTCTTTAAATGATTCAAGCTCTTTCAAGATATTTATAATTTCGGGCTTAGATGCCAATATGCTGCTTCTTAATTCTGGAGTTAATGCGCCCTTAGCAGCTTGGACCTTAAGCTTGCCTTGACTCAAAAATAGCCTTACACCAGCTAAATTAGCGTCCTTTAATACATCAATTGACATCTTATAGTTCCTCTTCAATTAGTTCTTCTGAGTGCAGCTCTTCAGACTCGTTACTTTTCCAGTAAACCTCGAGCACACTTGCTTGCTCAGCAATAGTTGGGTGATTAAATAAGGTGTTTATCGCCATCTCGACGCCAAATGCATCTTTAAGTTTACCCTGTAGTCGTGTAATCAACAAAGAGTTACCACCTATATTAAAGAAATTGTCTTTCACGCCAATATCCCGTGAGATATTCAATAAATCACTCCAGATTTCACACATCATTGTTTCAATATCATTATTTGGTGCTACGTATTCCTCATGTAAGCCGCTTACATTTGGAGATAGTAGTGCGCTTTTATCGATCTTCCCATTTGGGGTCAATGGCCAATCACTCACTACCATGAAACCTTTCGGCATCATATACTCAGGCAATGTTACCCGTAACCCTTTTACAATTTCTGCTATAAATGCGTTACGCAATTCCTCAGAATCAGCTTTATCCTGGTAGCTTTCTTCCGGCTTGATGTACCCCACTAACTGTTGACTACCCGCGATCTCTCTGGCCACCACTAAGGCGGAGTCCACACCTGCCTGAGCGCACAGCTGCGCTTCTATCTCACCCAGCTCAATACGGAA
>NZ_JAPFRE010000032.1 GCF_026183735.1 Alteromonas sp. ASW11-130
TCTCCCCATGTGAGAGTAGCACACCGCCAAACTCCCATTAAGAGAAAAGGCTATCCATATGGATGGCCTTTTTTCGTATTTGTGGGTGATACATCCGAGTATTATCTCGTGCTAGGCGACTCTTGCCGGATTTTTACAATATGCGTTGTGGTCAGACGAATAGATCTTATTTCACGCCGGTTAAAACAACGCACTTTCTTAACACCAATTCGTACTTAATCATAGCCTAAATCTGTACAATTAAGTCCGACGTGTCGTGCAAACTAACTACAGCTTCTAATACCTACAAAAAAAGCGCTAATAGTGAATAAAATAGGTTAGATTCCTGCCTCACACTCACGCTCTTCTAAAGTAGTGAAGCCATAATTACCGACTAAAACTAGCCAAAGATGCGTTCTGTTATGTATCAATCCTACAGATTAATGACCAGACTCGTAATGTGCTCGTGCTTCGACATATTCATAACTACCGTCAGTTTTCAGCACCAACGCGCGGACTTTATTCGGTCCATATGCTCTGATCGTTGTTGAACATGACATTGCACCATCCGGAGCACTACATCCTTCAAGCCACAGGACGTCGTCTATAGCTTCACCTTGAGGAAGGATGTCAAACGTACCGTTGGTTGAATTACGGAAAGAATAATCAAACCCAAAACAACCACCATCCCATGATTGTGAAGAACTCTGACTACCAGTAACTGAAACTTCGCACGTCATAGATGCAGCGTTAGCATTAAACGCAGCGCCAGCGGATAGTAATAAAGCACAAGCTAATAATTTTTTCATACTCTCTTCCTTAATATAGATGGTATTTATGATTGATATGCTAATCATATCGAAAAAAGATTACTAACTAATTAACATAAATTCAACAAGTGAATTAAAAAATATTTAAGCATAAAGAGCGCGTATGGGTTTTACCCATTGCGACTGTTGGAAAGGAGACGTGTCGGGGACAAATGCACTTATCTTTTAAAATACGGACTTAGATGGGGTGTTCGAGGTGCTCAAACTATATGCAAATTTGGAGTAAAGTACTTAAATCAAAATAGCCAGTGATTTTTTCAAAAATGTAAAATATAACTGGCCATTTGACTTAGCATTAAAAGCCTAAATAGTGGGTGTCTAATCAAAAATAACAATACCTTGATTAGGAATCACGGTAAAATCATTTTTACCAAAGCCTTCCAAATGGGGACAATTGTTAACCTGTCCTTCTAACATAATTGTCCCGCTTGTCAGGTTACCGTAGATTCCTGAGGCTGATACAAGGTTAACTTGTTCTTTGACTTGCATAGGTTCACCTGAAGAACAGAATGGGTCCCCAGAAATAGGTATTAACTGATCACCATCGCTGCGTATAACATAGTCTCTATTATCACCAACCATGATATGTCTTGCGGTGAAATCCCGTGGATTGACTAGTCCACGTAATGTACCACGTAAGCGAATGATGTATTTCGAACGCATTTTTTCCTCAGCGGATAAGTTTTTCCAGTTAGCTTTAACCAGCCAAACTGAAAAGCGCCCGATTTGCTCTGGTGATTCTCCTGCAACCGGGTTTGAAACTTCCATCGTTTTTACATGACCATACACTACCTTGTATTCTCCCGTTACGCTCGACTCTGCCGAAAATGCAGTAGAAGTACAAAAAAACGTTGCCAAAAAAGTGGTAGAGCGAACGATCTTTTTTAAACTCATGGAACTGACTCCTTTGTTTACAATTCATTGCTAGCGATTTCACCGAAGCGTTAAATACACGCCTCAGAAGTTAAATGTTACTATTGAATGGTTCGTATAAGATAAATTCACAATCTGAATTTAAGCAAGGTTCTTTTCACAAATTTAATAATGTTATCGCATCAGGCAGCTCACCTAGCCGGTAAATAATAAATTTTTCGAAAAATGAATTATTGTGAAATATAAAAGTCGTCGGAGCGGTCTTTTGATTGACGCCCATAAATTAATTGTCCGGAGAAAGAATGATGAAGCAAAATTCAAAGATAGCTGCAAGCGCGTTTGGTTTAGCGGCATTGACCTCACTAAGTGGTGGCCAGGTTTTAGCGGATGAAAATCCATTTGGTATGGAACATTTGTCCTCAGGTTATGTTCAAGAAGCCCCTGAAGGAAAATGCGGTGAAGGTAAGTGCGGCGGAGACAAAGCGAAACACGAAGGGAAATGTGGTGAAGGCAAGTGCGGCGGAGATAAAGCAAAACATGAAGGGAAGTGTGGTGAAGGTAAATGTGGAGGCGATAAGCATAAGCATGTAGGGAAAGATGGAGAAGGTAAGCACAAACAAAAAAGCAAAGATAAACATGAAGGAAAATGTGGTGAAGGTAAATGTGGCGGGATATAGTCATTTGTTACCCCCGAAACGTTTAATGTTGGAGAAAATGTGAAGCATATTGAAGGGGCTGGATTAGGTTTGCGGCGCGAGATGTTGGATCAGCTATTACCAGAAGTTCCATCTCAAGTAGATTTTTTAGAAGTTGCTCCGGAGAATTGGATCCCCATTGGAGGGCGGTTTAAACAGCAGTTCCAACAATGTGCGTCACAACGACCTATTACTACTCATGGGCTGTCTTTATCTATCGGCAGCCCAGATCCTCTTGATATCGATTTTGTAAAATCAATAAAAGAATTTTTACACACCTATGATATCTCGCTATATAGCGAGCATTTGAGCTACTGTTCGTTAGAAGGTCATCTTTATGACTTAATGCCTATTCCATTCACTGATGATGCCGTCAACTATGTGGCTGAACGAATTAAAGTTGTGCAGGATATTATAGAAAGGCCACTTGTATTAGAAAACGTTTCATACTATCTGGCTCCAGAGCCTCGTTTGTCTGAGCTTGAATTTATCAACGCTGTGATAGCAGAAACAGGTTGTCAGTTATTGTTGGACGTAAACAATGTCTATGTAAACAGTATTAATCATTGCTATGACCCCTATCAGTTTATAGAAGCTTTACCTTCAGAAAAAATTGTATATGGGCATATCGCGGGCCATTATGATGAAGCCGATGATTTAAAGGTCGATACCCATGGGGCGGATGTAATTGAACCAGTGTGGGAGCTTTTACACTTTGCTTATAAAACGCATGGAGTATTTCCCACTTTACTGGAACGGGACTTCAATATTCCACCTTTATCTCAGTTGCTTAGCGAAGTAAACAGAATAAAACTATTACAGGAACGTTTTGTTAAAGCTAAAATGACCAATGAAGTCGATTTGTTATGACGTTAGCCTTTCAGCAGATTCAGCATAAATTCGTATCTTCTGTGCGTTCAGGAGTGCCGATTAAAGGTGATCATGAGCTCTACCGCAGGGTAGGTATCTATCAGTCTCTGTTATTCAACAATATTCTGAATTTTGTCGATAGCGGCTTTCCTGTATTGAAAAGTATTATTGATAACAAAAAGTGGCGAGAGTTGGTAAGGGATTTTTTCCAAACATGGGAATGTAAATCGCCTTATTTTATAGCTATTAGTGAAGCGTTTTTAAATTATCTCATTGAACTTGATTTAGAAAAACACCAATTACCTATTTTTACAGTGAGCTTGGCCCATTATGAGTGGTTAGAGTTAGCTATTAGCATTCGAGATGTTGAAGTTAGATTTGCTAAAAGCAACGAAAAAGTCAGTAGCGTTAAATTATCTCCACTTGCTACTCTGGTAAGTTATCCATTTCCTGTACATCAAATCTCATCAATGAATCAACCGAGGAAATCATCAGAACTTCACTATTATGTAGTGTATCGGGATAAATCTTGTGATGTTCAATTCAGTAAGCTGGCGCCTGCTACGGCTTATGTTTTGCAGATACTAATAGAAAGCGAAACAGGAACAAGCCTGCAATCTTTAAAAAACAAGGCTATTAAAGCAATGCCATCTGTTGATCCAGCGACGATTGCAGCCGGCATGGAGCTAACTATTGCCGACATGCTAGAAAAAGGTATTTTACTTCCGGTTTAAATTGTATTTTTATTCTTCAACTATATCTGTAAATGAAAGGAAAAAGGCACTATCTTTGATAGAAGGGCTGTCAATCCTGTGAGGTTTCGATTACCATTCACAGTCTTTTGTTTTATCAACTTTCGAGTAAATCATATGGCTGATAATATAGAGTTTAACGAACCTTTCAATTGGTGGTATTTCTTCGCCATTGTTGCTGTGCTAGTGGCACTTCCATTAATGCATATCATAACCGGCTGGTTCACTTTCTGGTTTTAGTAAGAAAAATAGTAAAAAGTAATAGGTTTTTATTGTGACAGCTGAATACATTAAGTCAGTCGTTAAGACTGTGCCTGACTATCCCAAAGAAGGCGTTATGTTTAGGGATGTAACCAGTGTTCTTGAGGATCACGAAGCGTTTCATGCTTGCATACAATTATTAAAAGAACAATTCGATGGTATGGGATTTGACAAAGTAGCTGGGACCGAAGCGCGAGGTTTTTTATTTGGCGCGCCATTGGCCCTAGCGATGGAAATTGGCTTTATACCCGTTCGCAAACCAAACAAACTACCTCGTGAAGTAGTGTCTGAAAGTTATGAACTTGAATACGGAATGGATACTTTAGAAATCCATAAAGACGCCGTCAAACCAGGGGAAAAAGTCTTATTAATAGATGATCTTCTTGCTACTGGTGGTACCATGACAGCATCGGCCAATTTAATTCGTGCATTGGGTGGCATTGTCGAACATGCTGGCTTTATCATTGGCTTACCCGATTTGGGTGGGTATGAAAGGCTAAAAGAAACAGGCGTCACCCCGTTCACAATTTGTGAATTTGAAGGCGATTAAGGGTAGCGATAGTCTATGAGTTATCAGGTTCTGGCGCGAAAATGGCGCCCCGGTAAGTTCGGTGAATTAGTAGGGCAGGAACATGTGAAAACTGCCATTATCAATGCGCTCGAAAATAATCGACTGCATCATGCTTATCTATTCACAGGAACTCGAGGTGTAGGTAAAACTACCATTGCCAGAATTTTTTCAAAGAGTTTAAACTGCGAAGAGGGGCAAGGCGCAAATCCGTGTGGTCAATGCCACACTTGCATTGAGATAGAACAAGGAAATTATGTCGATCTTCTCGAAATCGACGCTGCTTCTCGCACTAAAGTGGAAGATACCCGTGAACTTTTGGATAATGTCCAGTATAAGCCCACCCGCGGTCGCTTCAAAGTTTATCTTATTGACGAAGTCCACATGCTTTCCAAGCATAGCTTTAATGCGTTGCTTAAGACGCTTGAAGAACCTCCTCCGCACGTAAAGTTTTTGTTAGCAACCACCGATCCACAAAAACTCCCTATAACAATACTATCGCGTTGTCTTCAGTTTAATTTAAAGTCGCTTTCTAGAGAACAAATAAGCAGTCAGCTTGAGTATATTCTGGATCAAGAAAGTGTAAGCTTTGAAACTAACGCCTTGGGCTTGCTCGCTAGAGCAGCGCAAGGAAGTATGCGTGACGCACTCAGCTTAACCGATCAAGCAATTGCTCAGGGCAACAATCAGGTCTCGGCGAAGGTTGTTAGTGACATGCTAGGTTTAATGGACCGAAATCAAGTGCTCAAGTTATTGGTGGCAATTACCAGTAAAAATGCTGAAGATGTGTTGGCGATTGTCGAAGATATGTCGAGCCAGGCACCTGATTACAACCAAATCTTAGCGGAATTAAGCAGTTTAATTCATCAAATAGCGTTGACTCAATGGGTACCCGAAGCGTGTAAACTGGAAACCACATCCGCCAAGATGATTTATCAGTTAGCCAAGGGCCTCGCACCTGAAGTAGTGCAGTTAATGTATCAGATCACTTTGCAAGGTAAGAAGGATTTACCTTATGCAGTGGACGGTCGCAGTGGCTTGGAAATGACATTGTTGAGAATGATGTCTTTTGCACCGGTTGCAGGACTTGAAAATACCCAGCCAATTATCGAAGCGGCCCAGCCTAACACTTCGGTTGAACAACCTATGAACGAATTGGAATCTCGCCAAAGCGATGGTGGAGAACCTGCATCCATGCTCGATTCCGAAGAAACAGATAATACTGAATCGTTGCATCAACAAGTTGATGCAATCGAAGCACAAGCAGCACAGTTAAGAGAAAGCTCATTGCGGCAAACGGCGGCTTCTGTAGAAGGAATGGCTTTTAATTCTCCGGGTGAAGAAGATGATGCTTTTGAACAAAATGTGGATAAAAATTCTACCCCACCGTCAACCTCTGCTGCTGTAAAGTCGACTGAACCCGCTCAATCATCCCAAAGCTCGCTATCTTCCGTTGAAGAAATGCTCGCGCTTAGAAAGCGTTTAAAAGCAAAGACTGAAGAGGAGAATGCAGCTGCGGTAAAAAAGTCTGAGGCGGCAACGCCTGTTGCCAGTTTAAGTGAGCTAAGAAATTCAGCGAATGTTAAAAATGATGGCGATGAAGAGACTTCTACGCCGCAAACTGAATCTCAAGCAGTAAAGCTTGCCGACTCTGAATTAGTAACCCCAGATAATGACGTGCCACCGTGGGTGACGGAGGATATTTCAGCGAAAGAGCAGTCAGAGCCATTGTCCGATGCGCCAATAGCCGCCGACGAAGACATAAGGCCTCTAATATCGGACGAAGTGGAATTCAAATCCCCAGGCAATTATCAAGGACCATTAACTGCTTATTTAGAAAATGGTGAAAAGCTTTTGCATGCTAGTCAAATTGATAACTGGAGTGCTCAGGTTGAACAGATGGGCATAGCGGGGTTGTTAAAGCAGCTTGCATTGCACGCGTCATTTGAGCGACAAGGAAATATAGTTACCCTTGAAATCGACGAGAGTCAGTCGCATTTAATTAACGAGAGTTCAACGGGACAGTTACAAGAAGCACTCTGTAACGTATTAAATGAAAATGTAAAACTAGTAGTTAATACAGGTAAACCCGCCAGAACACCATTTTCTCTTCAGCAAGACGTTAACGCAATGCGACAAACCCATGCTGAAGCGGTATTTGAAAAAGATGAAGCGATTCAGACATTGCTAAATACATTTTCTGGCAAAGTCTTGCTCGAATCAATCAGAGCCCGATAGCGTTACATCATTACAATTAAATTTAACAGGTGAAATTATGTTTAAAGGTGGAATGGGAAATATCATGAAGCAGGCGCAACAAATGCAAGAGCGCATGCAAAAAGCCCAGGAAGAACTTGCTAATATTGAAGTGACCGGCGAATCCGGTGCAGGAATGGTAAAAGTTACCCTTACCTGCAACCACAATGTACGTCGGGTTGAGATTGATCCAAGCCTGATGGATGACGACAAAGAAATGCTGGAAGATCTGATGGCAGCTGCATTTAATGATGGCGTCAGACGTATACAGGAAACCAGTAAAGAAAAAATGGGGTCAGTTACGGGCGGTATGCAAATGCCTCCTGGCTTCAAAATGCCGTTTTAATCTATGAAGTTCAGTCCCTTATTAAGCGAGTTAATCGACTCGCTTACCTGCCTTCCAGGCGTAGGTAAGAAAAGTGCCCAACGCATGGCTTTTCACTTACTCGAACGAAATCGTGAGGGGGCGCTGAAGCTAAGCGCAATTTTGCACAATGCCATGGAGCATATCCGTCATTGCAGTCAATGCAGAACTTTTACCGAAAAAGAACTTTGTGATATATGCGCGCACCCTCAACGGAGTACAGCCGGTATTTTATGTATCGTTGAAAGCCCTCAGGATGTGCTCGCCGTGGAGCAAACTATGGCTTTTGAAGGGACTTATTTTGTCCTAATGGGTCACCTTTCCCCAATTGACGGAATAGGGCCAGACGAAATAGGACTAACAGTCTTCGAATCTCAGTTGAAAGACAAACCCATTAATGAAGTTATATTAGCCACTAACCCAACAGTTGAAGGGGAGGCTACAGCACATTATATTGCCCAGTTATGTGCCAAGTACAACGTAAAAGCGAGCCGAATAGCTCATGGAGTGCCTGTAGGGGGGGAGCTAGAATATATTGACGGCAACACACTTACCCATGCTTTCTCGGGACGTCGCACTCTCTAAAAGCCGCATCAAGATAGAAAAAGCGGAATGCATTAATATGGATTTGTGTGATTACCAAGGGAAACTGTCGGGCTAATTACCGAGCGACTTTGTCGCAGTCAAGATATCAGTTAGTATTTATTTCTGCAGTTTGTATGACCGTTTTGAGTCTTGCGGAACTTCCAGCTGACGCCCCTATCGTGTGCTTTGCTTATTGCATAGCTGCGGTTCGCTTTACTTTCTACCACGCGATTCGAAAAGCCTTACCGATTCATCTGGTTGCATGATGATAGTGCAGGGTAAGTAACAATCGGGTCATTCGTTGTTTCTATCAATGAGCATAAATAGACTACAGCAACTATAATTGGAGTAGTACTCAAGAGCAATCTGCGCTTGAGATCTGTGATTTTCGATTACTTGTAATTCAAACAGCCCAATTGGGGAAATCATTATGAACAGATGCATCAAAACCATAGCAATTTTGACAGCATTATGGATTACGTTTCCATCCTACACCTTCGCACACATAATCCAAATTGGTAATGCTATTATTGAGTTGGATGTGGAAGACGACTTGAACGACTGGCAATGGAACTTCAAGGTGACGCGGGATGACACTAAGGGTCCGCCAAAGGGAGAGATTCGTAGTCTACATGTCGAGGGACTGCCAGGTGATGTGACTGATCCTTGGGAGTATGAGGATTTCGGTCCCACCACAGGACCTTGGCCAGATCCTGTCATAGACGCAACGAAGTCGAGTTTTGTCTGGTCCGTTTTCGATAACGGGAGGAATCCGCTGCTGCTGGATGGTAATTCGGAAATCTTTTCGTTTGACAGCGACTATGTACTTGCCGATGCCCTTAAAACGGGAAAATTCAGAGTCGGTGTGGATTGGCGACGGAAAGTTGGTGGTGTATTTCGCGATGTAGTCATCTGGTCGGATGTTTTCACGGATATGAACCAGTTTCCGTTCGAGCGAATAGTACAGAAGGTACCTGCGCCCGCCAGCGGGTTAGTCTTCGCGACTGGAATGCTTTGCCTTTGGATAATCCGTCGCAAGCGAAGCTGTCGACTTAAGAACAAGCTTACTTACCAAAGCTAGTACATAGAATTTGAAGTCGCTTTTTTCGAGTCCCCGACCCGGATCCTGTTTTTTTGCTTTGCAATGCATAGACAATCGGGCCGCTAGACAACTCTATAGCATTTGCTATTGGTGCTTTTACCTCATTGTGTAAAGTCGTTAGCCACTATGGGCTAATGTTTGGAGATTCAGATGCTTATCACTTTGAAATATATAGTGGTTCTAAGCGGCGCGAGATTTTGGTTGATGGAGTCTTTGGCGAGAGTGATAAATCTACCTTCACCATAGATGACTTTCTTAGTCGAAAGGTTTTAAATAACAATATTGGCTATTTGCGTATTGATAGATTCTATTATCCTCCTTACCTTGAAGAATCATTTTTTAAGTTTATGGAAGAGACTTGGCTGGCATTTAAACAAGCAAAAGTTCAAGACGTTATTATAGATGTACGTACCAACCCTGGCGGAACGGATCATTACTGGCAAAGAGGTATTTCGCCTTATGTCGCCTCAAAGCCATTTCCATTTATATCTAAATATAAAATTCGCCTCACTGAACGTAATTTAACGTTAGGGCCTGCAAAAGGTGAATTAGGCGCAATAGTCGATGGCCCGTATGAACCGCTTATACCCGTATCAGGGAAAGAAAATCAAAAACTTCCCGGTAAAGCTTATTTATTAATGGGGCCAATGAGTTACTCATCAACAATTTTTGTTTCTAACGGCATTTCAAGATGCTGAACAAGCATTAATTGTAGGTCAACGAACTGGAGTTAGGTCATGTACTACAGGTAGAATTCAACCATTTCTATTGGCTGGCTCAAATCTGGAAGTTACCATACCAACCGCTATATTTACTCGTTCAGCAGGTGCAATGAAATGTCATGACCCGATAGAGCCAGATATAGTTTTACCTGTAAGCTACGCTGAGCCTGAAAATACAATTTTTGAGTTAGAGGAAATAATTTTGGAGAAACGTATTAAAAGTTGACCTTAAGACTATTGTCGCTTAAGTAACAGTTTAATGGCAGACTAAACCCGAACACCGTTTTAAGTGGTAGCATTGTAACCAATAACGAGGTGTTCAATGACAAGACAAAAATGGTCATTTAGTCCGAAATTTAAACATGAAGCAGTCAGCCTGATTCTCGGGCAGGCTACACCAACTTTTCGTTTTATGGATGGCGACGCCTCGATTCCTCTTCTATTTAATCAATAATGATTAAAAGTAGATAAAAAACACAATTTGCTGCTTGAATTGTCAACCTTAGCCCTTATTTCCTAATTCACTAATAGAAACAACCTTATTTAACTAGGAGAATCTGGTTTATGGCTGAAGCAGCCCATCAAGAAACCCATGGTTTCCAAACCGAAGTTAAACAACTTCTCAATTTAATGATCCATTCTTTGTACTCAAACAAGGAAATATTTCTTCGAGAACTCGTATCAAATGCTGCCGACGCGGCTGACAAGCTTCGTTTTAGAGCATTGGAAAATGATGCGTTGTATGAAGATGATGGCGATCTGAATGTCAAAATCAGCGTGGACAAAGAGGCGGGTACCATAACCATTGCCGATAACGGCATTGGTATGACGCGCGATGATGTTATCACCAATTTGGGTACGATTGCCAAATCTGGTACGAAAGATTTCTTCAGCAAGCTTTCTGGCGACTCCGCTAAAGATTCTCAGCTGATTGGCCAATTTGGTGTTGGATTTTATTCTGCATTTATTGTTGCTGATAAGGTAACCGTTCGTACTCGTGCGGCAGGTGAAAAAGCTGATCAAGGTGTAGAGTGGATTTCAGATGGAGAAGGTGAATTCACTGTCGCGGATATTAATAAACCAAGCCGGGGAACAGAGGTTATTCTTCACCTGCGCGAAGATGAGAAAGAATTTGCCGATACATGGCGCTTACGCTCAATTGTAAGTAAATACTCTGATCACATCAGTATTCCAGTGCAAATGTGGAAAGATGAAGTAGCTGAGCGAGATGGTCCAGATGGGGAAAAAATCCCAGCTGAGCCTGGTAAGTGGGAAAGTGTTAACAAGGCGACAGCCTTGTGGACCCGCGATAAATCAGATATCTCTGATGAAGAATATAAAGAGTTTTATAAGCACGTTTCCCATGACTTTGCGGATCCTCTTACTTGGGCGCACAACAAAGTTGAGGGCAAAACTGAGTATACCAGTTTACTCTATATTCCTTCTAAAGCCCCGTTTGATATGTGGAACCGCGAACAAAGCCATGGCTTAAAGTTATATGTCCAACGCGTTTTCATCATGGATGACGCAGAACAATTTATGCCTACCTATCTGCGTTTTGTTAAGGGATTATTAGACTCTAATGATCTTCCACTGAATGTTTCTCGCGAAATTCTGCAAGACAACAAAATAACACAGGCGCTTCGTCAGGGCTGTACTAAACGTGTTTTGCAAATGCTCGAGAAAATGGCGAAGAATGATAAAGAGCAATACCAGTCCTTCTGGAACGAATTTGGTAACGTGCTTAAAGAAGGGCCGGCTGAAGATTTCAGTAATCGTGAGAAGATCGCGGGCCTTTTACGTTTCTCTTCAACTCACAACGATACCGATGCGCAGACCGTTTCATTAGCAGATTACATAGACCGCATGAAAGAAGGTCAGGACAAAATCTACTATGTTACGGCCGACAGTTACCAAGCCGCTAAGACGAGCCCACATTTGGAAATCTTCCGTAAAAAAGGCATCGAAGTGCTATTGCTGGGCGAACGTATCGATGAATGGTTGATGCAACACTTGACCGAATTCAATGAAAAGTCTTTCCAGTCAATTTCTAAAGGTAATTTAGATTTAGGTGAACTGGACGATGAAGATACTAAAAAAGCGCAAGAAGAAGCAGAAAAACAGGTTGAAGGTGTCTTAGAAAGAGCCAAAACTGCGCTAGGCGAGAAAGTTGAAGAAGTCAAATTTACCCACCGATTAACTGACTCCCCTGCATGTATAGTAGCGGATGAGCATGGAATGAGCACACAGATGGTTAAGTTAATGCAGGCGGCGGGTCAGCAAGTGCCAGATGTGAAGTATCACTTTGAACTTAACCCTGAACATCAACTAGTCAAAATGTTGTCTGATGTACAGGATGAGGAAATGTTTAAACAGTGGGTTGAAGTACTGTTCGACCAGGCTGCGCTGTCAGAGCAGGGCAGTTTGAAAGATCCTTCAAGCTTTGTACGCAACATGAACACATTATTAATGAACTTAGTTAAATAATGGGTAAACTGTAAATTTAAGTACATGAAATGGGCCTTTATGGCCCATTTTTAATTGATACACACATAAAGATACTTTTATAGGGCAGGTTGGCACCTAAAAAGGAAGTGAAAAAGCCTTGTTTCGCTTGTCACTTTTGAATGGAGTGTGTAAAGTGCCGACAGAAATATTAAAAGTGGAGAATGCACTCATGCGAATGATACTTCTCGGCGCACCAGGAGCCGGAAAAGGAACGCAAGCACAGTTTTTGATGAACAAGTTTAGTATTCCGCAAATTTCAACCGGCGATATGCTTCGCTCAGCCATAAAAGCTGGTACCGAACTTGGGCTGAAAGCCAAGCAAGTGATGGATGAAGGTAAACTGGTTTCCGATGACATCATTATTGGTCTGGTAAAAGAGCGCATCGCGCAGGATGATTGTAAAGACGGGTTTCTTCTTGATGGGTTTCCGCGCACTATTCCACAAGCTGATGCTATGAAAGATGCTGGTATTACCATCGATCATGTTATTGAATTTGATGTTCCAGATGACGTGATAGTCGAACGCATGGCGGGGCGTAGAGTTCATCCTGCATCAGGCCGTGTATATCATGTCGTGTTTAACCCTCCACAAAATGAGGGCAAGGATGACATTACTGGCGAAGACTTGATCGTACGAGACGATGATCAGGAAAGTACGGTACGTAAACGTCTGGGTGTCTATCATGAGCAAACTGAGCCTCTGGTTGATTACTATCAAGCAGAAGCAGAAGCAGGCAACTGCGTCTATCACAAAATTGATGGAACGCAGCCGGTTGCAAAAGTAAAAGAAAAATTAGCAGCTGAATTAACTGCTTAATCGAAAAAGTCGCGTAGGCGGCTTTTTTTGTTTCACATTGTATCTAATTGACTGAAAACGCCGTAGAAGTTACCGTTAGCATTACATCAATAGCGCACCGGGAGATGTGCCAATGAGTTTACCCATCACCGCATTTTACGCAAGTTTGCTCGGACTGTGTTACCTGTACCTTTCGCTGGCTGTTATTGCGATAAGACGAAAGGCGCGGATAGGTATCGGAGATGGCGGTAATCATGATTTGATGCGTATTACTCGTGTTCACGCCAATTTCAATGAATATGTTCCAATTACTCTAATTATGTTGGCATGTTTAGAAAGCATCAGCCATTGGGATACGGTGATGCACATAGGCGCAATGGCGCTGTTATTTGGCAGAGTATTGCATGCCTATGGACTGCGTCATCATGACGGCGCTAGTTGGCAGCGCTTTGCTGGTATGATTATGACGTTTTTATCTATGCTGTTACTGGCCGCTACAAATCTATTCCAACTTCATTTTTTGGTGGTGTAGTGACCGCACTTGATCAAATCATTACCCCCGCGTGTGTAATTCAACTGAACAAACTTGAACAAAATGCGAAACGTGTATTCGATATCTGTGAAAAACAGCAACTAACATTACGTCCGCATGTAAAAACACTTAAGAGTTTGGAAGCAGCACGTATTTATGCTCCCGCACCTATGCCCATTACCGTTTCTACGCTGGCGGAAGCAACGTGTTTCGCAGAAGCAGGATATACTGACATTCTTTATGCTGTGACCCTTACGCCAAATAAGCTTACGAGAGTCGAGACTTTACTCAATAGCGCCGTTAACCTAACTGTAATTGTAGATTCAGTTGCGGCGGTAAAAGCAATGTCCCGGTCACTAACGCACGCTGATAGCCTCATTCCCGTTGCCATCGAAATTGATTGCGATAGTCATCGAGCGGGTGTGAAACCTGATTCTCAGGAACTCCTAGATATCGCTGACGAAATATCCGCCGTTAAATCACTTCGATTTGCGGGGCTAATGACTCATGCCGGCGCTTCGTATGCCGCACTCACAGTTGAGGAACAGTGTAGTATCGCCGAGGCCGAACGTAATGCTGTGTTATATGCGGCTGACCGTTTGCGGGCGCAGGGAATAGAGTGTGAAATGCTTTCCGTCGGTTCCACTCCCACAATACTTGCACCCATATCTCACACAGGCGTCACGGAATTGCGTGCTGGCGTCTATGCTACCTTTGATTGTGTTATGGCCGGTTTGAACCTATGCGCCTACAATGATATCGCGATGAGTGTGTTAACGACGGTTATCGGCTTTCATTGTGATGAAAACGGGGTTTTAATTGACGCGGGTTGGATGGCTTTATCGAGAGATAACGGAACGAGTGGGCAAGCGTATAATTGTGGCTACGGCTTAGTATGTAACAAAAGTGGGGAATTATTAAAGGGATGGTTTGTCGAATCAACTAACCAAGAGCATGGTATCATAAGGCATAAAGAAAACCTCGATCCCCAAGCGGTCTTCTCGTTCGGTGATGTATTGAGAATATTACCTATACACGCCTGTGCTACTGCAGCGCAATACTCTCATTATTACGTAACATCTGACGACCAAACCATCGACGCTACATGGCAACGAATCAATGGCTGGTAGTCGAAAACTGCACATCATTTAAATGTCATTGCTGCGATATAAAATTTAAAAATTTTCATCCTCCAATTCTGCTTTTCATCGGGTCTTATTTTAGTGGGGTGCGCGATACTATTTTTAGTCTGATTTCTATGCATTTTCATTTTCCGTTTTCGAATATTTAAGTTAGCCACTTTTCTACAGTGCAAAAGCATGCTAAAACCTTAACTAAGGTTTAGGTCAATGGTGTTTTATGGAAAATTTATCGGTAGGTGATATAGCGAAAAGGTGCGGGGTGAATGTATCGGCCCTTCACTTTTACGAGCGTAAAGGGTTAATAAGTAGTACTCGAAACACTGGAAACCAGCGTCGTTATGGGCGCGATACAATTCGCCGTGTCAGTTTGATTAGAGTTGCTCAACAATTAGGGATTTCACTGGAAGAGGTTAAGTCAGTATTTCAGTCTTTGCCAAAGTTTGGCGCCCCAAATCACGCTCAATGGGAGAAGCTGGCCAAGCACTGGCAAAAACAACTGAATGAGAGAATTACAATGTTGGAAAAACTACGAGATTCGCTTACGGGCTGTATAGGATGTGGCTGCTTGTCGATGCAACGGTGTCCGTTATACAACCCAGAAGACCAAGCCGCGAAAAAAGGCAGTGGCCCGGTTTTCTTATTACAAGATGAATAATTAATCGTGCGCCGCATCAATGAGGCTCACTTAAATAATCGTTTACCATTTTTAATAGCGAGCTAAATAGGGGGAGGTTGCTTGGCCTTAATCGGGCGAAAATGGCGCAGGTCAAAAGTGGATAAAGCTGCGCCTATGTGCAAAAAGAGTAAAACTTCTACTTTTCGTCACATCAATAAGAAACGCTATTGCATTCTTTCATCGCTGTACTGCATTGAATATATTCTCCTTTCCCAAAGGTAATCAATCATTATGGCGAAATAAAATACCACGAGCGGCACTAAATTAATGGTTTAAGCCAGCGGTCTTTCCGTGGTAGCCAGTAATTCGTTTTATCTAACGATGCCACTATCCGTAATGCCTTACCCTGCAACTCTTCGATTGGGACAAAGCCGTGGACCCGGGAATCGGCACTTTTATTTCGATTGTCTCCTAGAACCAGAACGTGGCCTTTAGGCACTGTGACTGGGGCAAAAGTGGAAAGTGGGTGAGTGTCTGCACTGACCTTTATAGTGTGCGTTAACGGGTCAAGGTTTTCATTGCGCATTGCTCCCGACAACCTTTCGTATCGAACCGGCTGATCGTTAATGTAAAGCCTGTTGTCAATCATGCCGATATTATCGCCGGGCACGCCAATAACTCGTTTAACCAAGTGCTCATCAGCCGCCGAACTGTTTATAGTGACAATATCGCCCCGCTGAACCTTACCGGTGGTAAAAATCTTTATATCAGTGAAAGGTACTTCCAGCGCGTAGGCGGTTTTGTCTACAAAGATGCGGTCTCCAGCTATCAGGTTAGGCTCCATTGAGCCTGAGGGCACGTGATACCAGTCGGCGATACTGCTTCTGAATACAAACATTAATCCAATGAACAGAATAAACGACCAGTTAGCTTGCCATAACCTATTAATTGAACGCATTTGTCCATCCTTTAGCTTTAAAAGTGTCTAATATAAAATAGGCCGTCAAAGCGTTAAATCTACAATTTTGCGACCACAGGTATAAATACAAAGATTAAATGTCCCGTTAGGCATTCGTGTCAGCATGCCGCTTTCTTAACACATCAATCACATCTGCCATAGAACAATCAGATGCATGCAGGAGTACCATTAAGTGGTAAAGCAAATCAGCGGCTTCGTTTTTCAACTCGTCAATATCGCCTGTGGCGGCCGCTAAAGCAGTTTCAACACCTTCCTCTCCCACTTTTTGAGCTATTCTTTTTATCCCTTGCTGGTAAAGTGAGGCGGTGTAACTGGTTTCATCACCATCGCTTTTCCGCGCTGTAATAAGCTGCTCTAATTCAGATAAGAACGAATAGTCAGGTAACGAGCTATTAAACCAACAACTTTTTGCACCGGTATGACAGGTGGGGCCGTTAGGTTTTGCTAATATTAGTATGGCATCATTATCGCAATCTGCATTGGCTTCAATAAGATCCAGGGTATGCCCAGATATCTCTCCTTTCATCCATAAACGGTTTTTCGAACGGCTGAAGAAGGTTACCTTACCCGACCTTAGCGTATGTCGAAGTGCTTCTTCGTTCATATAACCTTGCATGAGTAGTTGAGCAGAATTACCGTTTTGCACAATAACGGGGAGTAAACCATCCATCTTTTTCCACGCTAACTTATCGATGTCATCAATATTGAGTGTCATTTAACTCTCCGTCTTAATATAGGGGGTGCGCATAACTACTCCCGCCTCGGCTAATGCCTGTTTTAATTCGCTTATTTGAATTATATCTTTATGAAACACAGATGCAGCTAGCGCGCCATCGACGTCAGCTTGATTAAATACCTCTTCGAAATGCGAAACATTCCCCGCGCCACCTGACGCTATTAAAGGGACAGCGCATACTTTACGTACCGCTTTTAGCTGTGTTATGTCATAACCTTGGCGCACCCCGTCCTGGTTCATGCAATTTAGTACAATTTCGCCTGCTCCGCGCAGTTGCACCTCTTGAACCCACTCAAGTGTGTGCCAATGGGTTTGCTGTGTGCGGGTTGCATCGCCGGTAAATTTGTAAACTTCGTACTTCTGCGTATTTTCATTGAAAAAGCTGTCTATACCAATCACAATGCATTGCTGCCCGAATTCGTCATGCAGTTGATTTATAAGTTCTGGGTTAGTAAGAGCAGGGGAGTTGATAGAAATTTTATCGGCACCCATTGCTAAAATATGGCCGGCCTCCTGTACAGATTTGATGCCTCCCGCCACACAAAACGGAATATCGATGACTTCAGCGATACGACTTACCCAGCTTTTGTCGACCGTACGGGCGTCAGAGCTGGCGGTTATATCATAGAAGACCAGTTCATCCGCCCCCGCTGAAGCATAAAGTTCAGCCAGCGGAACGATATCACCCATTATTTCGTGATTACGAAACTGAACACCTTTTACTACTTTGCCATCACGAACATCTAAGCAAGGGATGATGCGTTTTGCCAACATTCAATAGCCTCCTTAACCGCAAAATTACCTTCTAATAACGCCTTTCCAAGGATAACGCCAGCTACCTTCGCTGGTTTTAATGCCTCAATATCCTGCAACGAGCCTATACCACCTGAAGCTTGCCATTCAATGCTCGGATATTGCCGAGATAATTGGGTGTAGAGCTCAATATTTGAACCTGAGAGTGTGCCATCCCGGCTTATATCGGTACATAAAACATGTTTGATGCCAGCGTCTAAGTAGCTATTAAGCAAAGACTCCAGGTGAATTCCAGAATTTTTTTCCCAACCGTTTACTGCCAGCCATTTTCGGTTTTGTTCATCTATATTGATATCAAGGGCTAACACAATTTGCTCACTGCCGTATCGCTTCAACCAACTTTTAACTTTTTCTGGTTGTTTAACGGCTAACGATCCGATTACTACCCGATCCACTCCACTTTGTAATAGTTGTTCTACATCATACTGAGTCCTAACTCCCCCACCTGCCTGAAATTTCATGCGATTCGTTGCCGTCATTTGCTTTATCAAAGACAGTTGACGTTTGGTGGTATCTTTCGCTCCTGTTAAATCAACAATATGTAACCACTGAGCACCGTCATCCGCATAGCGATTAAGCGCTTCCAAGGGGGACATCCTGTAGGCGGTTTTTTGTTGGTAATCTCCTTGATAGAGCCTTACAACTTCACCTTCAATTAAATCGATTGCTGGAATAATCATAGGGTTAAAAAGTTCCTTAGTAATTGCGCGCCCGCTTCACCAGATCGCTCAGGGTGAAATTGCACTCCATAAAAGTTATCTTTCATTAGTGCGGCTGAAAACGGGCGCGCATACTCGCAGCAGGCCACGGTGAAAGAGGACAACTGTACACAAAAGCTATGTACAAAATAAAAATACGTTTTATCGGGTATACCTTGAAATAATGCATTAGATGCCGCGGTAGAAACGGTATTCCATCCCATGTGAGGAAGGCGTTGCTCGTTAACTTGCATGCGCACCACTTCTCCAGGGATAAGATTTAAACAAGCAACGGAACCCGTTTTGCTTTCGTGTGAGTGTTCAACCATTAATTGCATCCCAAGACATACACCCAGGACAGGCTGCGAAAGTTGCTGAACGGTGTGGATTAAATCTTTTTGCCCGATACTTCGCATTGCAGCGCCAGCGCTCCCCACTCCGGGTAATAGCACTTTGTCTGCGCGCTGAATTAGGTTTGCATCGTCGGTCACCAATACGCTACTGCCTAATCGCTCAAGAGCTATACGGACTGATGAAATATTGGCACACCCGGTATTAATAATAACTACCTTTTGCTGCATTATAAGGCTCCCTTACTACTAGGTAAGTCGTTGCCTTGACGGGTGATGGCCTGTCGCAGTGCCCGTCCAAACACCTTAAACAAGCTCTCAACTTGATGATGCGCATTACCCTCGGTAGTGCTGAGGTGAAGCGATAATCCCATACTCTGGGCAAGAGAGTAGAAGAAGTGCTCTACCATCTCTGTTGCCATGCTACCCACTTGATCCCGGGTGAAGCTCGCGTTGAACTTGAGGTAAGGACGGCTTGAAATATCCATGACGCATTCAGCGCGACATTCATCCATAGGTAAGGCAAAACCAAAGCGTCCTATGCCTCGTTTATTCCCCAATGCTTTTCTTAGCGCCTCGCCTAAAGCTAAAGCAGTGTCTTCGACACTATGGTGATCGTCAATATGCAAATCTCCTTTCACAGATAATTGCATAGCAAAACCGCCGTGGGTAGCAATCTGATCCAGCATGTGATCAAAAAAGCCTACGCCAGTATCAATAGATGACTTTTCAGTGCTATCTAAGTTAACTTCCACTTGAATATCTGTTTCGCTGGTGGATCGGCGAACCAGCGCTATTCGTTCTGAAGTAAGCAGCTGCTTTTGAATTGCCAGCCAGTTATTGTGCTTTCTATCATACCGTATACCCTTGATTCCCATATTTCCGGCAAGCTGAATATCAGTGTCACGATCACCGATGACATAAGAGCGAGAAAAGTCTACGCGGCCCTGCTGCAGATAGTCTTTCAGTAAACCCAAGCGAGGCTTTCTGCAACTACAATTGTCTTCTTCGAAATGCGGGCAAATTAATATGTCATCGAAAACAACACCCTGGCTTGTAAAAAATTGCATCATCATGTCATGCGGGGCGTCGAAGTCGGGTTTTGGAAAGCTCGACGTGCCTAGCCCATCTTGATTACTCACCATTACCAGTCTGAACCCCTCACTTTGTAGTTTAAGCAGCGCCGGAATAACATGAGGTTCGAATACCAGTTTGTCCAGCCGATCAAGTTGCTTATCTCCAGGGGGCTCCTCTACTAACGTGCCATCTCTATCAATAAAAAGTATGGGTTGCTGACTCATGCGACTTCTCCAGAATCATTAAGGTAGTTATCAATTAATAATAGAAAACGGTCGTTTTGTTCGCGGCTTCCAATTGTCATACGTAAACAATCTGTTAGGCCACATTGCTTCGACTGATCACGTATTAGCATGCCATTAGCTACAAGGTATTGCATAAGTTGGGTGCGATAGGTGTACTGAAACAAGATGAAATTTGCTTCGGTTCCTCCCTTTAAGGAAAAACCAGCCTTGTTCGAAAGTATATGTCGAACCCTAGTTTGCTCCTCGGCCAGGTAATTAACTTGCTCCCGCATCAGTGCTACGCCTTCTACCGACAATGCTTTTTGCGCAATCTGGGCTACCGGAGCTGAGATAGGGTAAGGTGCAATAGTCTTGAGTAGCGATTGAATGATTGCTGGATTGGCCAAAGTAAATCCACAGCGGAGGCCTGCCAAAGCGAAAGCTTTTGATAGTGTTCGCAATACCACTAAGTTGGGAAAGGTTTCAAGTAAGGTGGCCCAGTTCTGTTGAGGAGAAAACTCAACATACGCCTCGTCTAATACCACTAAGGCTGAATCTGCAAAATGCGTCAGTAACTGAGTTATATCGTTTTTATCTAGCAAGGTTCCGGTTGGGTTGTTCGGAGAACACAAAAAAACAATATTAACCTTATCAATTGCTTTGATCCCTTCAATATCGAGGGAAAAATCTTCCTTTAAAGGCACCTCTACTGTGTTGATTCCACTCGTTTGAGCGCTAATTTTGTACATACCGTATGTAGGCGGGCAGATAAGAATGGAATCTTTGTTGTATTCACAGAAAGTGCGAATTAGAAGCTCTATACCTTCGTCCGCGCCGCGTGTGGCTAACACGTTATCCGCTTTAACTTGGGCATAATTCGCATAGGCGTCGATCAACCCTTGTGGCTGACAATCCGGATATCGGTTGTACGCAGTAACCTCCACCTCCAGTTCATTACAGAACGGCGATTCATTGGCGTTTAGCCAGTCAGTTCCTCCACTGAATAAACGACGTGCAGATTCATAGGGCGTGAGAGTTTTTAAATTAGGGTTTAATAGCTTCGAGGTAAGTGAACTCATTTACAGGTCTCCTCAATGGCTTTTAGTCTTATCAAAACTGCTTGTTCGTGCGCATCTAACCCTTCAACTGCCGCCAAAACACTGACTGCGTGTCCAATCTGCTGCAAACCTTGTTTTGATATTTCCTGTACCGTATAGCGTCTGACGAAGTCGCTTAAACCTAAGCTGGAATAGGTTCTTGAAAATCCGTAGGTAGGTAATACATGATTAGTCCCCGATGCATAATCGCCTGCTGATTCCGGTGACCAGGCTCCTAAAAAGATTGAACCTGCATTTTTGATGATGGGGAGCAAATCACGCGCATTGTCAGTTTGAAGAATAAGGTGTTCAGGCGCATATAGATTACTCACGTTAACCGATTCAGTTACCGAGTTAGTTACAATATAGCGTGCATTATTCATTGCGGCTTTCGCGATCGATTGGCGGGAAAGCGTTTGCAATTGTTTATTAATTTCAGCACGTACTTGCGCAACTATCTTTCTACTTGAGCATACCAAAATGGCTTGGGAGTCCTCACCGTGTTCGGCTTGAGAAAGTAGATCCGCGGCGATAAAAGCCGGATTGGCATTCTCATCCGCTAAAACCAAGACCTCTGATGGGCCTGCGGGCATATCGATTGCTGCGCCGTCGCCCATCTGACTGACTTGTTGTTTAGCCTCTGTCACAAAGCGATTACCGGGGCCGAAAATCTTACCTGCTTTACTAATCACCTTAGTGCCGAACGCCATGGCAGCGATAGCCTGCGCGCCACCACACAGGTAAATATTTTCAATACCACAACGTTTAGCCGCATAAGCAATTTCTGGAGCAATTAAGCCTTTAGCGTTTGGAGGGGTGCACAGGGAAATTGTATTGCACCCAGCTATTCTTGCTGGGATGCCTAACATGAGTACTGTCGAGGGAAGTGGCGCACTACCACCAGGAATATAGAATCCCACTGACTCAATAGGATCGGTTCGCTGCTCACAAATTACTCCGGGACGAGTTTCGACTGTAATTGTGTTTTGCTTCTGGGCAATATGAAAGCGTTCGATATTTTCGTATGCCATTTCAATAGCTTTTTGTATTTTTTCGGGAACAAGATCGGCGAGTTTGGTCAGTTGTTCTGCATCAAGCTTAAGCGTTGTGGACGAGCTGCAATCAAATTGACGTGTAAATTCAAGTACCGCCTCATCACCACGTTCTTTTACTGAACTTATTATGTTCTTTACTTTTTCACTCACGGAGGCCGCTGTAGTTGAAGCGGGGCGCATCAATATTTGTGTTTGTTGTTCAGCTGTAAGCGTATTCCAGTTAATCATCATTGACCCTTATCCCATCATCTTCTCAATAGGCATAACCAGAATAGAGCTACACCCTAAAGACTTAAGTTTTTCCATCGTTTCCCAAAACAAATTCTCAGAGCTCACAACGTGAACGGCGACGAGTTCCTCATTCCCAGCCAGGGGTAGGATAGTTGGATTTTCTGAGCCAGGCAGCAAGCTTTTCACTTGCTCTATATATGTTTTAGGGGCATGCAGCATGATGTACTTACTTTCTTTTGCTTGCATTACGCCATCTATTCGTGGAATTAACCGGTTGATTAGGCTAACTTTTTCATCGCAAAATTCACTGTCGGCCCGTTGAATTAATACTGCTTTTGAACGGAAGATGACTTCTTTTTCTATTAAACCGTTTGCTTCAAGTGTTGCACCAGTAGAAACAAGGTCACATATTGCATCAGCGACGCCCGCCCGCGGGGCGACTTCGACAGAGCCAGTTAGCATAACCGCTTTGGCATTAACCTTTTGTTCAACAAAATAGCGTTCCAGCAAATAAGGGTAGGTAGTAGCGACGCGCTTTTTCTCTAACGATCCGATTCCGGTGTAGCTGGCTTCCTTCGGTACGGCAATCGATAAGCGGCATCCTCCATAATCTAGCCGTCTGAGCACCTCAAAATCGCTTGGCTTATTTGCCGCTTTTCGCTCAAGCATTTTTTCTTCCAGCTCGTTTTCACCTATAAAACCTAGATCAACCACTCCGTCCATCACTAGGCCAGGGATGTCATCATCGCGTACACGCAACAAATCAATAGGTTGATTGGTAGAATGAGCAATGAGCAAACGATCTCTGATATTAAGCTTAATTCCTATGGCTTTAAGCAATGCAATGCTTTCGTCGCTCAGTCGCCCAGATTTTTGTACAGCAATACGTAATCTTCCACTTTCACTCATTGTCGTCTTCCTCATTTCACGTTTTTGAAGCACAAAAACAAAACCCCCAGAAGTTTCCTTCTAGGGGCTTAATAAAATGAGTGTTCTGCGCCGCTGGAAGGAAACAATAGACCTTCCAGCACAAACCGAAAGGTTATGCTAAATGATGGTGGTGATGATTAGTTGCGCAAAAATTCATGTATAAAAATAAATAATTTAGTAAATCTGTCGATAACATAAACCAGAAGGGGATAACTTGACAAGCGATAATTCGAATTCTTTATCCTCTTTTGCGAAACTATTGAGTCTAATTTAGTTCAAAATGATATGAGTACTGCTTTTTTACGTATAAAAGGCGAGTAGCTAAAGGTGTAGCCATGAGCGATGATTTATTGTTTTCTGTGATCCCCCGCCAGGGTAGGGCGGTGATTAAACCTGATGAAAAGGTTAAGCAAGTCAGTGCAGAAGCACGGACGGAAGCGTTGAGTCAGCAGGAAAAAGAAGTGCACGAGAATGAGCGTAAAGTATCCGAGCGCGAGCAATATAAGCGTATAGAAGAGCATCTTCCCGACCGCAGACAAGGGAATAAAAATCAGAGCGAACAGCCGTCCGATCTCGATAATGAAAGCGATGAGAAAGCCAGGGCTGATAAAGATGCTGAAGATAACGAACAGGGTAATAGAAAACACCGATTAGATATTTACGTTTAAATATTATCGTGAATTAAACCGACCCACGATAATAGCTGCATACCCAGTGAAAACGTTGAAAAAAAACGCTCTCGAAAAGTGAACAAAGAGTGCAGCCAGTTGGTGTACTAGCGCGTTGATAGTCCATTGCCTTTCTCTTTCTCTGAACTGTTTACACTTTTTTCTCGAATGAGGTTCATGTGACTTGGGAGTGTCCTTAACTAGATATTCCTTATTTGCGGGAAAATAATACGATTGTTCCGCTTCCGATGTGGCAGAATTGAAATCATTCAAATACTGAGGGATGACTATGCGTTTAATTTTGAGCATTGCATTAACGTTCGCGCTTGCAGGCTGTGATAATAACGAAGTGGGGGACGTATCGCTGGGCGTTTTTACCACCAAAGATATTAAATTGGATGCGTTTACCGACCCGATAGTGACAGGGGTCACTTGTCACGTATCGAGTATAGAAGCGAACCTCGATTTATCTGACCCCTCTGACAGCTCAATTGCGTGTCGACAGACGGGTCCCATTACCATCGAAATGGTTAGTCGCATTGATAAAAGCAAAAACGGCGAAGTGCTATTTACTAAGTCAAAAAGCATTTTTTTTAAGAGTATGAAGATTAGACGTATATTAGACTCTGACAATCAGACCTTAATGTATCTGGCTTATTCCACCAAAGAAACATCCGGTAGTTTCAAACACAGTCTTTCCACGGTACCTTTATGGGGCACTAATGCTCATAGCACTGCCGGTACAAATAATTGAGACTACACATTTGAACAGTCCTTACGTCCGCTCGATAAGCCAAGTGGGTAAGCGTATAGAGCTTGAACAATTGGGGTGAATTTGGTCCCCCTGTGCTTTCTTACAATTGGCCGTTTTTGTGATTAATACTCTATTACGTGTTGCGAGTACCTTACTTTGAAACGAAGTACAGGAGACCTCTATTCAAACGCGCGAGCCAATAAATCTACGTGCTACTATCAACGATCTTTAGCGGCGTATCGTAAAAGAAGCGCTTTTAAGCCCCCAAGGCCATGGCTTTTTTGCTGCTAAGTAACTAGGGGGTGACCGTGCAAACTTAATTCGCTTGGCAAAAAGAATAGATGCCAATATAGAAAAAAGATGGTTTGGGAGCAGTTGTTTGGTGAAACCCTGTAGAATAGGCGTGAAATTCTGTTTGGCGATACTAGTCCGTAGGTAGAGTTAGATTGGTGCAGAACTTGTTCGCACAATACTGTAAATTATTGACCTTTTATGGGTGGTAAGCACGGCGATGAACTATCTGGCACATCTCTATTTCGCCCAGCGCAATGCCGATTCTCATTTTGGAAATTTGCTGGGTGACTTTGGTGGGACGAAGTTTGTTGAAGAAGTACCAACGGCGGTTAGGAATGGGCTGGAAAACCACTATCTAGTTGATAAGTTTACTGACAATCATTCAGCTATTAAAGAGGCTAAGCGACTCTTTGCGGCACAAAGGAGGCGATTTGCTGGTATCGCTATCGACGTGGTGTTCGACCATTTTCTCATACAACACTGGGACTCATTTCACACTGAGCCGTTAGCTAAGTTTAAACACCACAGTTTTGCGCTACTTAGGGAGCGTATTCCTTGTATGCCCCCACGGATGCAACATGTGATCTCTCATCTAACGACAAACGACTGGTTCAAAGAATATGAATCAATAGCTGGCGTTGGGTTAGCGCTTGATAATATCGCCAAGCGTATTCGATTTAGCAATAATTTTGAAGGCAGTGTAGAAGACATTTCCCGTCACTATCAAGAGTTAGAAGCTATATTTCTGGCGTTTTTCCCCCAACTTTCCCAGCATGTCAGAAATCATGCTCTCGAACGTAATAATAAATGCATTAAAAACAAATAAGCCTGTTAGCCAATTTACTATCAGGTGGCATTCGCTAATTGAATACGTATGCGTGGATCGTCGTTACACGAAATGTAGCTAGTAAAAGAGGGGCGTAGTCGGTTGATCGCGTGGGTTTAACCTTTATTTCAGACAGCGTAAGGGCGGGCTAGATACAGGTTTGTCTTGATTTACAGAGGTGTTATTTACTAATCTCGACGAGGGCATACTATGCTAATTACGTATAACTATACTAATTGAAATACCCTACTATCAACCTGACATACTTCGCTAAGACATCAGTCGATAAGCAGATAAGTCTACTGATTAGTTCGATATGACGGTTTTTTTCAGCTCCACATGCTTTTATTAAAATACCTAGCCAACCCTCCACCCTCTGCGCTTTTTAGCAATTGAAAATAAATAATTTATGTAACCTGCTAAGATTAAGCATGGCAAAAGACAGCCTTCGTTGTGGACCAAACGCTCGCGCAAGGTCCGTCCTCAAAATTATGTCGCCTCGGCTTATGAATGACTTAGACATCGCTTACAAATTGCATTCTGAAATAGTCACATTCTGGCAGTTCTATGTGGCTGGTATTTCCGCAATAGTAGGCTGGGTGTTTTCGAGAAGTACGGCATGGTCATTAAATAAACGGCTTGGTATTTCGGTCACTACTCTTGTATTTATGGTATTCAGTATATCTGGGTTGTATCGAAGTTCTTCTGCGCTTCACGACATTGTTGCTCTAATGCGGTCTGACACATATGCTATACCAGAAGGTATCTCATCATCGGTGTTTTATTCAGTTGTAAACCGGCTGAACGTAGGCGATTGGTATTTGAATATCGGCGCTCATGTAGTCGTCGATGTCATCATCCTCTATTTTATAATTGTCGTAGCTGGGCAGAAACCTAAAGCCTGATAATACTTTTCAGTGAGTATTTGACTACGATGGCATCACGTCGATGGGAATTGCAACGAAAGTTATTGTAATGTTTTGACTTATTGATGTACGTAGGGAGAATATTTACCAGAGTATCCCCCCAAACTTCTTCACTTTAATAAATCAGATGTTAATGCATTAATGCCCTCTACCTCTTATGCAAAAATCGAAGTAAACAATCTAGTTTCGCAAAATCAAGGCGGCCCAGATCTGTCTCGCGGTAGTGAAATCACGCAGTTAATTGGAATTTATACATATTTTTTAAAGCGAATAAACTAACTAGGGGAGGATTCAGTCGACACATCTGCATGCGTGGACTAACATAAGTTTTCAATGTACTTCAATCACCTATAAGTGGAATGCAAAAGTGAGCCTGATTCGAACGTTAATTTTAAGCACTGCAGTGGTCGCCCAAGTAGCCCTCCCTGTGATGGCGGATACACAAAAAAAGACATCAAAAACCGTAGCTGAAAAGGCCCATAGCGAGCATGAACGGTTGTTTAATTTGTTTGCCGATGCTGACGAGCGCCAAATCGCGTTAAATCCGATTATGGGATTGTTCCGTGGAGATATGCGCAGAGCCGATCAGTTAGGGGATTATTTAACCGATGCTCACTACATCGCAATGCGTACTAATACCCTATTGAATCTGGCAAAACTTGAACAAATTGATAGAAGTCAGCTAAATCAGACTGATAAGTTAGCGTACGACGTATTTAAATATGACCAACAAAATGATCTCAAGGGGGCCACAGCAGAGATTAGAGCATTAACAGAAGTCCGTCCTATCAATCACTTTAGCGGGTTCCACACTTTTTATCCGACCTTCGCGAGTGGGAAGGGCGCGGCCCCTTTTAACACAATAGAAGATTACGAAAATAACCTTTCTCGACACCAAGATTATATTGATATTAGTGAACGTGCGATAGAAAGATTTCGCGAAGGGATGGAAAGCGGCGTGTTAGAGACCCGCTTAACTATTGATCGCGTTATAAAGCAACTGGATACCCAATTAGAGATTCCAATTAAAGAATCTCAATTTTGGGGGCCCATCAAAATGCTACCAGATAATTTTTCCCAGAAAGACAAAGATCGCTTAACTAAAGAGTATGAAGTTGCTACACAGGCGATTTATGACTCGACCGAACGTATGCGTGATTTCTTACGTGATGAGTATTTACCTGTTGCTCGAGAGACGATTGGTTTAAGCGATATGAAAGGTGGAAAAAAACTGTATCTTCAATTGATAGAGGATACAACCACACTGCCGCTCACACCAGATTATTTGCACGAGTTGGGTTTGAAAGAAGTTAAACGGATCAAAAGCGAAATGTTGGCGATCATGGATGAAGTGAAATTTGATGGCACCTTAAATGAATTTTTTGATTATGTCCGTAATAATCCGCAGTTTAAGCCAGAAAGCCGTGAAGCACTTACTGAAGATTATTACCGCATTGGTCGCGAAGTCGATGAAAAAATTAATGATTATTTCTCACTTTTGCCCAAAACGTCGTTGGAAATAAAACCCTATGATCCCGCTATTGAACAATTCAGCGCGGGGGGCTCTTACCAACAAGGCACACCAGATGGTTCACGCCCCGGTACGTTTTATTTTAATGCTTATGATTTACCAAGCAGGTTAACCACAGGAAATGTCACTTTATATTTGCATGAGGGAGCCCCAGGCCACCACTTCCAAATCAGTCTCGCCCAAGAAAATGAAGCGTTACCAGCTTTTATGCGTTTTGGTGGTAATACTGCCTATATAGAAGGGTGGGCGTTGTATTCGGAAACGCTTGGTTATGAAATGGGCTTTTTCGATGACCCCTGGAACCGATACGGTACATTGCAAGACGAGCAAATGAGAGCAATGCGTTTAGTCGTAGATACGGGCATTCATGCAAAAGGTTGGTCGCGTGAGCAGGCTATTAACTTTATGCTTGAAAACTCTGGAATGACACGCACTGAAGTCGTGGCAGAAGTGGAACGCTATATTGCTATTCCATCACAAGCTTTGGCCTACAAGGTAGGAGCACTTAAAATTCAAGAATTACGGGAAAAAGCAGAAGAAGCTCTGGGAAATAAGTTCGATATAAAAGCATTTCATGCTGAAGTATTAGAAACAGGAGCGCTACCGTTACCTATTTTAGAAGAAAAAATTAATCGGTGGATTGAATCTTTAAAAAGCTAAGCGATCTGCTAGTACAGGGGAGGGCGGTGGCAATGGGAATGCCACCGGTTTTTGTATTGGGAGGTAAAACGGTAAACCGTAAAAGAGCGTATACAAATATAAATTTTTCTTTATTAAAGTATGCTGGGGATATAGCAATGTTAAAAGCATTTCATAAAATATTACTGATAGCGTTATTGCAGCTTAGTTTTATTGTCAGTACGCATGCCACTGACACTAATAAAAATGCAATCTTGGCGTCCGACATTTCGAACATCACCAATCCTGTTCCTCAAGTTTATTCTTCTGGCCAGCCAAACAAAGAACAGCTTAAATTAATGAAAGAATTGGGCGTTAAACATATCATTAATTTACGTCCTACCGCTGAACAGCATTGGGATGAACAAGCGTTTGTCGAGTCAATGGGAATGAGCTATTACAATATACCGGTTGAAGGTGCAGAAGACATCAATCTTGATAATGCAGGTAAATTGGAGATGTTATTAGCAAAGCATAGTGGAGAGTCTATCTTGGTTCATTGTGCTAGCGGTAACCGTGTAGGCGCGTTGGTTGCACTCAATGAAGGTGATGAACACAAGGATATAGAAGCAGCTATCGCCACAGGAAAACAGTGGGGATTAACTCGACTAGAACCCGTGGTGAGGGAAAAGTTAGAGACATCGAAAGATTAGGTGAGTTGATTTATAACCTTAGCCTACAACGTCTTATCGTGTCTGCGAAAGCGTTTACTCCCAACTTCTTATGGAAGTTAATAGAAGCGTGTTTTTCCACGATATGACGGGGGTTAACATCAGCCTATGCGAAGAATAACGGCTCTGGTCTGGGAAGCTAGCGAGCCCCAACTATGCGAAGAATAACGGCTCTGGTCTGGGAAGCTAGCGAGCCCCAAATCACGTTCTTTCGCTAAAATAATTTGCGATAGCATAGAAAGTTATGGCCTTACTTTCAAATTGTTCGGGTAAAATAGAGGGCTGTTTCCCACGGATTCTCAAACCTTTTAAGTTGCCACCGTAACCAATTAGCAATAATTTTTTGTGCTATTGTCAGAAATGAATTTGTGTAGTTCTCGGGAGATAGCCGTTGCTTGGTAAAGTGCCGCCAATGCTTACGTGTTACACGTAAGCATTTTCTTGTTCCCTACATAATTACGGTACAACAACAGGTGGGAATGCTTTGAAAAAGTATCTGTCCGTGTTTCATATTGTTTGATCCAATCGATCAGCATGGGTAAATTCGCGTCCTGGGCTTGTTTAGAACCATACTTATGCGGTTCCCAGGGACGCTTTCGTGCGTTTTCAACGCATTGCTGGATTGATAAGTTCAAGTAAATCATTTCATCACAATGAAGTGCAATTTGCGATAATAAGTCGCTGTAACATCCCTCTACAACCCAGTCTTCATTCTTTTTTAAAAAATTTCCTATCTTCTCCATTGAATCAATCAAGGGCATTCTTGTCGGTGGCGTTTTAGGTAACCATGCGACCTGATCCAAGTCGAAGTGTGCTAGGTTCTTTTTAACAGCTAGTTGCTTGGCCAAAGTAGACTTTCCCGAGCCTGAGTTGCCAAATATTAATACTTTAGGCATATCTATCCCTTCTGAAAAATGCAATCTCCTAACAAGCAGTCCGACTATTTTGAAGCGAGATTAGAATTTTTTTAATTTATTATTTTTGTAACTGCAATAAAAACATTACCTTCCTCTTGTCCGATGAGCGAGTAGCGTAAGAAACAAGGGGCCTTAGCGTATACATGTTAGATTCAGAGGTAGAGCATGGCGCGTCTCATCATTAAGTCTAGATCACGGTATGGTGGAGTATAAGATATACGGAAGTAAATGAGTAAATATGAAAATCTAAAAATAATCGGGTAAAAAACACCCTGCATAATTGATCGTCGATAGAATAATTATGCAGGGATGTAATTATAATTTAAACGTATTGAGCGAGTTAATTGAGCTCATTGTCTACCCAAAATTTGGTTCCTTTTACCATAGCTTGAAGGGCAATGCCTGAATCTGTCATTGTATAAACTGTCACTCCCCCAAGATAGGCTTCTTTAGATGCAGACACTCCTCTCTTATTTGCTTTTGCGGTTGCATCAGCATTTCCGCCTGCTGTCCAACCATTCTCCACAAAGTGCGTTAGCGCATGTTGAGAGTGAAAAATAATGACGATGCGATAGTCTTTTGCGCCGATTCCAAGACCAACACCACCTTCGGCCATATTCATAAAGGTTTTTTCGCCTGTGGCATTATTGTTTACTACGCCATAACCGGTTCCTGCAGCAACTACCAGTAGGTTGATGTTCGCGTTTGAGAAGGTCGCATAACCCGCCGCATTAGTAACTTGTGCTTGGGTATCGGGCTTTTCTCTATATAAACGCTCGATAGTATCTTGTTGCATATCTAAAATAGCCTGACGTTTTTCCGTTACTGTGCCATCGCCCATTGACGCGCAACCCGTAAGAAGGAGAAGTCCTGCCAGTAAACCACTAAATAATCTAAATTGTTCGCACATAAATAGTCCAGTTTGTAAAAATCGAATTTAATACGCCATAAAGCAAAGAAAGTATTAATGCAATATCAAAACTTGGGCGCGTGAGAGGATATAAGGTAAGAGAATAGGGCGCGAGATACCGCGCCCTAAATGTATGACTAATTATTGAGGCTCTGCAACCTGCGTAACAGTGTACCCTTTTGCTTCAAGTAGTTTGAGTAGTCCAGTCTCACCAGGTAAATGCAACGTTCCTACCAATACAAACTCTACCTCAGGGGTGGTGAGCATTTCTTCAATATCAGGCATCCATTCAGCATTACGTTCGGTTAACAATGTATGATAAATATCAGGGTAGCTTTCCTTAAACTCTAACAAGTGATACTTATTGAGCGCTTCGACATCACCCGCTCGCCAGTCACCGCGAAGCTGTTCGAGCATAGAAGGAATTTTTTTTACATCTTCGATGGAGTAACGAACAAAAGCATCGTCATCTCCTTCACCCATGTTGGCGATAAAATCCAATTGCTCTTCAGGGGTTTCAAACCAGTCCATTAGTTTTCCGTCTCCCATAGCAATGGTGTAGTAATAACTGTCAACGCCTTGGCTTGTGAGTCCCAATCGCTGAAGCTCTAACATGCTAATGGTAACACCCACTAATGAGGGTTTAAGTTTTTGCATATTCGCAATAGGTACCCCACGCGATTCTAAATGTGACTTTAGCGCTGCAAAAGTCTCAGGCTGCAATGTCGATTGCAATGTTCGACCATCTTGATAAGTAAGCTTTTGCATGGAAAGCTGGGAAAATTCAGGGGTTGTCAGCGCCGCAATATCTGTTTCAAAAATAAGCTTATCAGATTCTTTATACGCAAATTTATAACTGGGGGGTAAAGGGTAATCCTGAGGGCTGAGAATGTGTATGGTTCCGCCAATGTATAAACTATGTGAATTGTTTGACACTTTCCACACAGATGCAGCTTGTACGTTCAATGCAAAAAACAGTGATATGGCTGCGATAAGTCCTTTTTTCATGAATTGCTCCGGTAAGGCAGTAGGTACACAGGCTAAATGTACGGCCTTTCTGAAGCACAAACAACTGTTTTAACGTACAGCTTACAACATAAAAAAAGCTGTACAAAAGACAATATAGTTGATTAACAGAGCCTGAGTCTAATGCAACTGCATGTGATTCTTACTTCCCCTCGAAGCACGAACGGCAGTAGAGCGAGCTGTTTCTCGAAGGTCAACGCCTGCACATCAATAATAGTCTCGAGGGAAGGTCAGGTCGACTTAACCTTCGTTTTAGCCACGGTATGGGTAACTTCTTCGAATGTTAAGCCCGCATGTTCTTGCAACGGACCAAATAAAGCGTCTTTAAAACAACTGGCAGGGGTATAAAAACCTCCAGGTAGTGCCTGCAACTTTTCAGATTTTGCGAGTTTAATAGCCGCTTCTGCAATCATTTGGGCCGTAGAGCCATAACCCGGATCTTTATCGCCTGTGACTCGTACGGTAAGCGTGTCTCCCTCATCGGTTTTTCCGTAAAAATAGATATCGAAAAAACCCTCCTGTTGTGCTTTTTCGGAAGGACCTTCTCCTGGCTTTGGTAGCCAGTATTTTTCCATTAACCCCCGTAACGGTTTAACCGACGCCGCTACCATAAACCCGCCTAAACCAAATGTTGTCATCCAGCCCGTCATTGCCCCTTTGGTATCCTTACCTGTGACTAACGCTTCTTCGTACGTGAAATGATCTGTATATGCGTTGCCGAGTAACGCGTTGCTACGATGCACAATACGTGTGTTTATAGCTGCCATAATAAAAGGCGCTATCCATCGCTGAGTATGATCATCGAAACACGCTTTTTTAATATTTGGCTGTCTAACCGACATTCTATGATTATTTGGACAGAGGACATAAGGGTTAGCTAATTTTTTGCGGAGAGACTTGTCTCGCCCCATCTCTTCAACCAATTGCAACATACTTGCGATAGTCCCGCCGGACGCGCCACCACGAATGCGTCTAACGCGCATGGCGACATTGGTACAGGGTTTGTTAAACCGCAGCTGACTTTGCTGCTGCAAAAAATAGACACCTAAATCTGAAGGGATAGAGTCAAAACCACAACTGTTAACTAATTTTGCCTGACTCTCACTTGCAGCTTTGCTATAGAGGTCCAACATAGCTTTTATCCACTGTGGCTCACCTGTTAAGTCAACATAGCTCGTATCACACTCGATACACGCCCTGACCACAGGTTCGCCAAACTGTGCGTACGGACCTACGGTAGATAACACCACTTTAGCACGTTTGCATAAGGCGATTAGCGAGGCATTGTCGTTCACATCCGCGATAATCAGACTTGGTTTCGTATTATGTTTTGACGGCAGCGCCTTGACTATGTTCTGGAGCTTATCCTGATTGCGACCTGCCAAAGCCCATTTGACGTTATCCTGATGGCTATAGTGCGTTGCAAGGTAACGCGCTATTATTTGCCCTACAAAGGACGTTGCCCCAAACACGATAACATCAAAATCTCTCATGGTTCTATCCTTAATTGCCTTAGTCGCGCCACCAATGCGGGCGGCAAATTATCAAGCCCGCACGTTGTAATTCATTTTTTAACAACTGCCGGTCGGTTAAATTCAAAAACTGGCCAACAGTTATTTCTACTTCGTCAGAAATAATCCTGATAACCGGAAGTTGCCAATCATTCTCAGTTTCACTATACAGCACATAGCAGGTGTTACGAGATAAGCAACGCTTATTTTTTTGCCTAAAACCGGTTTCGATACTAACAATATCTCTATTGATGACAATGATTTGCTCAAGATAAGTCTGATGATTTACTTTGAACATTAAAAATGCAAGCAGGCTAATTTCTAATCCTGCAAAGGGAAGAATAATCCACCCTCCGACAAGACTCCAAGCTAATGCAATGGCCAAAACAGGTACAGCTAAGACTCCAATAAATATCTTTGATTGCGCCCAGCTAGCAGAACGATTAGGCCTTAAGACTATTCGCCAATGATTTGAGCACTGTTTACTGGTGATCATTTTTTGCGGGCTATTAACTAACAAATTAGAATTTTCAATTAATCAGCTTAGCATAGAGATTTATTTTTCTGACTTAATCTGGCAAAGTGCGCGCTGGGTCAAAACTATTAAACAATAGCTAAAATATCTTGTTCTCCCGAAAAGCAGTCCTCTTAATCATTATTGTGTGTTGGTGTGCATTAATAAGCATACAGCCAAAACCTTTCGAGTTGATAACAGCCTATTCTCCCTTCACTCTATTAGGTGTATTAGGCGCTGTATTCGCCAATGCGACAGGTGCTGGTGGGGGAGTAGTGTTTGTCCCCTTTTTTAATCAATTGGCATTTTCGCCGGTTTCTATCGTTGCTACCAGTTTTGCGATCCAGTGCTGCGGTATGACCGCGGGGGCTTTGACATGGTGGCATCATTACTGTAAAGAGAAAGCGCCTAATGCAGAATGGAAAGCGTTACCAAGAAGCTTAACGGTGGCGGTGCCGGCCTCTTTGGGTGGTATATGGCTTACCCAGTTTGGTACGCGCGCATTTGAACAACTATCATTTCTGCAAGGTAAGGTGGAAGATATCCATCTAGGCTTTGGTATTTTTTCGATCGTACTGTCGCTGGCATTGTTCGCAACGAGTATGATGAAAGCCCACCCGATATATAGAAATAAATTACAAGCGTTTGACGCAATATGCCTTGTAGGGATTGGATGTGCAGGGGGCGTGCTGACGGCATGGTTATCGGTCGGGGTAGGTGAACTGGTAGCGGTTTATTTAATCCTCCGAGGGTTTAATATCGCTATGTCTATTGCAGTAGCGGTAATTTTAACTGCATTTACTGTTTGGGGAGCTATCCCCCATCACATTATCAACACCATGGCAATAAATTGGCCAGTGGTAATGTTCGCCGGTATGGGAGCAATTATTGGAGGTATGGTGGCTAAGTACGTTGTGCTGGCATTCTCGCCAATCAAACTAAAACTGTTCTTTGCTGGCTGGGTAATGATCATGGGGCTTGCTGGCTTACCCATTTTCTAAGTTCGTGAACGATCAATCCCTTTCTAGCTGGTAAACGTACCCGCCGTCATGGTTATGAAAAAAGGTGCGTTATGTCCGCCTCAAAGATTATTGAAACACCCCTTTATTCTGTAGAACAACCCGAATGGTCAAAATGTGCTGTTATATACCAGGTAAATACTCGTCAATTTAGTAAAGCTGGAAACTTCAAAGGGGTGGAGCAGGGGCTTGATCATATAAAATCCCTTGGCGTAGATATCATCTGGCTTATGCCTGTTCACCCTATCGGTGAGGTCAATCGAAAAGGGAGGTTAGGGAGTCCCTATGCTGTAAAAGATTATCACGCGATAAACGCTGAGTTTGGTAGCGAAGACGACCTTTTGTCACTTGTTAGACATGCCCATATTCTTGGCCTGAAAGTGATTTTAGATTGGGTGCCTAATCACAGTGCATGGGACAATTATCTTGTTAAGACTCATCCACAGTGGTATGCAAAAGATCATCACGGTAACTTTAGACCGTCTCCATGGTGGGATTGGGATGACATTATTGAATTCGACTATGCGCAGCAGTCTTTGCGTGATTACATGATTGAAGCCATGTGCTATTGGGTGGAGAGGTTCGACGTAGATGGATTTCGCTGTGATGTGGCCGGTTACGTGCCAAAAGATTTCTGGGAGCAGGCTCGTCTCAAACTGGATACCATAAAACCTGTCTTCCTGCTGGCTGAGTGGGAAAGCCGGGATCTGCACGAAAAAGCATTTAATATGACCTATGCCTGGAGTTGGAACGAAACGGTCCATGGAATTGCGAGGCAGGGGTGGCCTTTGGACAAGCTACGAAAATACTATTCATGGAATGAGAGAGCGTGGCCTAAAAACGCTTACCGTATGACCTTTGTATCTAATCACGATAAAAATGCCTGGGAAGGTACACAGCGCGAGCAATTCGGGCACGTACTTGAAGCTGCAATTATTTTGTCAGTGTTGGGGGAGGGAGTGCCATTGATTTACAATGGTCAGGAAGCTGGCGAATCGAAAAGGCTAGCCTTTTTTGAGCGGGATCCCATTGAGTGGCAAGAGCACGCCATCGGTGACTTATACCGAAGACTAATTAAATGGAAACATAAGGTGTCAGCCTTATGGAACGGAGCCTATGGCGCGACAATGATTCAAATTCCTAATACCCAGATGGATAGTGTATTCAGTTTTATCCGAGCACAAAATAATGAAAGAGTACTGGTAATAATCAATTTTTCTAAAGTCAGAGTAAACGTAAAACTAAAGGATGCCTTTTGTGAAGGTGATTACGTAAACATGCTGAGTAGCACAAGGCATACTGTTGATACTCGGCAATCTTTCAGCTTAGCCGCCGGAGAGCCTCTTGCCTTATTTTCAGAAGACCTAAAAGAGGCGTAAATTTTCCGCCCATTTACACTGGTTTTTTGGCATAATGCACGTTTTGCCAGATTTGTAGTTGCATGCCTACCATATCAGATGTATTCGAAAAAAACGGATTACTCGCCTTTGCGATTAAAGGATTTGTCCCTCGTACAGCGCAAACCGATATGGCTGAAGCCGTTCATAAAGCGATTCAACACAAACAGTCGCTGATCGTTGAGGCAGGAACAGGTACAGGAAAAACATTTGCCTATCTGGCCCCGGTTTTTCTGAGCAAAGGTAAAGCAATTATTTCTACCGGCACAAAAAACCTGCAAGAACAACTTTTTCATCGTGATTTACCATTGGTTAAAAAGGCACTTTCCAGTAACCGTAAAACGGCGTTACTTAAAGGCCGAGCTAATTACCTGTGTACCCATAGATTAGGGCAGCATGGCGGTAATTCCACTCTTGTTGAAAAAGAAGTACTCAATCAGTTAACTGCGGTACGCGCCTGGGCGAATACGACGAAGTCTGGGGATATCGGTGAGCTTAAAACGCTACCAGAAGATGCCAAAGTGATTCCGCTGGTTACATCTTCGGTGGATAATTGTCTTGGCCGCGATTGTCCCGATTACGAAGATTGCTATCTGGTTAAGGCCAGACGGAAAGCGCTCGATGCTGATATTGTGGTCGTTAACCACCACTTATTTTTTGCTGACCTAGCCTTAAAAGACACGGGATTCGGTGAACTTATTCCCGATGCCGATGCGATAATCTTTGATGAAGCACATCAGATCCCGGAAATAGCCAGTGACTATTTCGGCGAATCTCTATCCACAAGACAATTGCAGGATATGGCAAAAGATCTCACTTTACTTTATCGCACGGTATTAAAAGATGCGGAACAACTGGATAAAGCTGCTGAGAAATGTCGCCTGATAACCGCAGACTTACGCCTACTGTTTCCAGCCAATCCTCAACGAGGTAACTGGGCTGAAGCCCTGCAACGCGATGACGTGCAACTGCAAATAGAAAAACTAGCTGCGGCCCTGGAAGTGCTGCATGACGTATGTAAATTACATATTGGGCGAGACAAGGATTTAGATCATATCTATGAACGTGTAGTGGCGTCACGTGAAAAGCTGGATGCACTGCGCGATTATGAGCAGACAGGGGTGAGTTTGTGGTATGAAACCACTAATCGTCATCTGGTAATGCATTTAACTCCGTTATCAATTGCGGCAAAATTTAGACGATTTGTGTCAGAACCGCCACGCGGTTGGATTTTCACATCAGCTACTTTAATGGTGGATGATGGCTTTACGCATTTTCAGAAAAGAATGGGCCTAGAGGAGGCTAATACGTTGGGTTTAGATAGTCCCTTCGATTACCAACGCCAAGCTCTTTTATGTGTGCCGCGCTACTTACCAGAACCAAACAGTTTGGCTTTGCAAGACAAACTGTTTGACGTAGCAAAGCGTTTAATCAAAGCCAGTAAAGGACGTTGTTTTTTGCTGTTCACCAGCCACGCGATGCTCAAAAAAATGGCTTTAAGACTTGAAGATGCAGTGGATAATCCTTTATTGGTCCAAGGTACCACTACCAAACAGGCTTTGTTGCGCGATTATCTAGCTGACGAAAGTGCCGTGTTATTAGGGACTGGCGCATTTTGGGAGGGGGTAGATGTTCGTGGCAACGATCTGGTTTGCGTTTTAATAGATAAGCTTCCATTTGCATCTCCTGATGACCCTTTGTTGCAAGCGCGTATAGACGACGTGAGAAAGAAAGGAGGTAATCCGTTTTCGGCTATTCAGATTCCGCAAGCAGTAATAACGTTAAAGCAAGGCGCCGGAAGACTCATTCGAGATCCCAGCGATAAAGGGGTGTTAGTTATATGCGATAATCGACTGGTCACTAAGCCTTATGCGAAAACATTTGTCGCCAGTTTGCCCGACATGCGCCGAACACGAAATTTAGATACTGTTGATGCCTTTTTGGCAGAAATTGATTAGGTTGAAAAGTAAAAATTGATATGAATATACTCGCCATTGATACGGCTACTGAAGCCTGTTCGGTTGCTTTACTTAAAGATAATAAGGTGCAGGCTAAATTTGAGTTGTGCCCGCAACAACATAGCCAGCGCTTATTGCCTATGGTAGATGAGATCCTTGCGCAAGCGGCTATTAAATTAGATAAGTTAGATGCGTTAGCATTTGGTCGTGGTCCTGGTAGCTTTACTGGCGTCCGCATTGCGACAGGAATGGTACAAGGGTTAGCGTTTGGCGCAACTTTACCCGTAGTGGGAGTAAGTACGTTAGCGGCTATGGCCCAGCAGTGTTTCACGCAAACTGATGCTACCACGTGTGCGTGTGCTATTGATGCTCGAATGAGTGAAGTATATTTTGCTGTATATCAACAGCGTGAAGAAGGTTTGGTTGAGCTCATTAAAGAGCAGGTTTGTTCTCCAGCAACAGCCGCAGCACATCTGGAGGGGCTAACCTATACCGCAGTAGGAACAGGTTGGAATGCGTATCCTGAGTTACAACAAAAGCGGGTTACTGGTATTGCGGTAGATATTCTGTATCCTGCCGCTGAATTTATGCTACCCCTTGCTATTAAAGCTATTTCAAACCAAGAAGCCGTCACTGCGGAAAAAGTATCGCCCGTTTACCTACGAGATAAAGTTACGTGGAAAAAACTACCCGGCCGAGAGTAACGATATTCGGTTGGCCCGGTATTTGCCTTAGCAACAATAATTGTGAAAAGAGTTAGTTTTAGTCAGAAAAATGACGTTTAGACCCTAAACGTCATATAAGTGCTAAAACTTTCGTAAAAATAGACGGATTAGCACAAGCAAATCTAAAATTGGAATATCTGAGACGTAAGTAGTTAAATGAGTCGAATGGACATAGAATCCACTCTGATCATCCCTCGTCCTGACGCGGCACCAGAACGTGCGGCGGTTCCGCCTGCGCGCCAAATTCCTATCGAGCAAGAGTCGCCGTCTCACAAAGTTAATCAACGTAGTGATTTAGTCCGTTATACAGCTACAGAAGATGTGCTGGATGAAGCCAGTAAGTTTCAAAAACAATCGGGTTATGACCAGCCCGCAGGCAAAGGCAAACAGGCTGTAGAGTCGTACTTAAGTTTGGAACGCGAGTCGCGTAGAGAGGATATTCACAAACTTCTCGGCGTCGATATTTATGCTTAGTTCCCTGTCTTAATTCTTTAATTCAGGTTTTATTCAGCTTCAATTCCGATACTATAGAAAAGGAACATTCTGTATTTTGAAAGGTAACGCTATGATCCGTCACGCTGTCGCGTTGTTTGCATTATTATTATCCGGCTGTGCTATGGTGCCAAACCAAATTAAGGTGCCGGATGACACGCCTTTAATAAGCTATTCTCGCTCTGTTACGGGGGGAGAAACAGTAAAAGGAAGTATGGCACGATGGGGCGGTATAATTGTCAATGTGGAAAATAAATCACAAAAAACGTTTGTAGAAGTAGCACATTTTCCTTTAAATCACTATGGTAAACCTGTAACGAATGAAAATACGGTAGGCCGATTTAAAGCACGTATTAACGGGTTTGTCGATCCCATTATGTTTGAAGAGGGGCGAACCGTAACATTTGTGGGACGTTTAGATGTACCGATGTCGGGAATGGTGGGGGAACAGCCATACATCTACCCCACACTTGCTGTAGATGATTTTTACATCTGGCGTAAAGAATCCGAATATGACGTTTCCACCGTATATTTTAGCTATGGTTTAGGCTGGTATTCTCCCTTTTACTACACGTTCCATCGGCCATATTGGGGAATACATCATTCCAGATATAGAATTATTGAACGAAGGAATAGAGCGCCGGCAGTTTCTACAAGACCGGTCCTAAAAAGGAAAAGTACAACGAAAAGCCGGCCTAGCCCAGACACAATCCGCTCCCGAGTAGAGGAACGGGAATATAAACGCTCGTCAATGCGAAACAGAAGAGACGAGCCCTAACGGCAACCTCATGCTTCAATAGGCAAGAGATTGCCGCTGAAATTGGCAAGGAGTGACCGCATTGAGTATGTTTGAAACTGAATTTCACGCTGGCCGAATGGTGTTAGGTGGGCTTGAAAATCGCGGACAGGGTAAAACAATAATTGGCTTGCATGGCTATCTTGATAACGCTGCAAGCCTGTCTGTATTAGCTCCCTTTCTACATGATTATCAATTTATTTCTCTCGATATGGCCGGGCATGGCCGCTCTTCCCATCGCCCGCATGGTGCCCACTATAACCAAATCGATTATGTTCAAGATTTACACGCTTTTTTTGCTGACAATGATTTCGGTCAGGTTATTTTGATGGGCCATTCCCTGGGTGGGATCGTCGCCACTATTTACGCAGCGTTGTTTCCAGAGAAAATAGACGCGGTGATCAGTTTGGATGCTTGCGGCCCATTAACGAAACCTGAAGAAACTACTACAGAACAATTACGCGAATCTGTGTTAAGCAGATTTGAGAAAACCCGTAATCGATTGCGTGTGGTAGATTTTGAGAAGGCCGTTAACGCCCGCTGTAAAATTTCCGATATATCTGCAGACAATGCCAGACTGATTATTAGACGTAACTTAACCCAGGATGCCAGTGGACACTGTTTTTGGGCGAGTGATCCTAGGCTCAGAACTAAATCTTCTCTACGCATGACTGAAAAGCAGGCAGAAAACCTGATGAAAAATATTCGCTGCCCAGTGTGGTTTGGTGCCGCTTCGAAAAGCTTTAAAGAATTAAGACGCATGTATGAAAAGCGAGAACCTTGGTTTTCGCAAAGTCAGTTAGTGGAATATGAAGGCGGACATCATATACACATGGAGCAAACTGAGGCGGTAGCCACCGGAATTAAGCAATTTGTAGAACAATTGTAAATAGGATCGTTTATCTTTGCTTGTTCATCCTATACTATACGCAAGAAATCAGACCAGTGGCCTTCAATGTGTGGTATCGCCGATAAAAATCTACACTTGAATCTCTCATAAAAATAACGGCCTAGCGTACACAAAATAAGAAAAATGGAAGGAGGTTTCGTGGAGAAGACCTGGCTTAAGTATTATGACGAAAGAGTATCAGCAGAAATAAATCCTGACAGATACAGCTCAATAGTTGATATTTTTGAGCAGTCAATTCAAAACTATGGTGACCAGACGGCCTATATTAACATGGGGCATTCCATTTCGTTTAATGAGCTGGATAGCTTGTCGGCCAGTTTTGCTGCCTATCTACAAAATAGCGGATTTGAACGTGGCGATGCTGTGGCAGTAATGATGCCCAATCTCCTTCAATATCCAGTCGCCATGTTTGGAATATTACGAGCCGGGTTAGTCGTTGTTAATGTCAATCCTCTTTATACCGCAAGAGAGCTAAAACATCAGCTTAACGACGCGAATGTGAAAGCTATTGTCATTGTCGAAAACTTTGCCAGTACGCTCGAGGAGGTGGTAAAGGATACCAAAGTAGAGCAAATCTTACTGACCTCGCTTGGTGATATGTTACCGGCACCTAAGCGCTGGATTGTTAATGCGGTAGTTAAACATGTTAAAAAAATGGTGCCGTCGTTTTCGTTACCGGCGGCTAAGTCGTTTAAATCAGCACTCAAAGAAGGCGAAGGAAAAAGCTATTCCAAGCCTGAAATCACGGGAGATGATTTAGCGTTTTTACAATATACTGGCGGTACGACGGGTGTCTCAAAAGGCGCGATGCTGACGCATCGTAATATGATTGCCAACCTGGAACAGGTGTCAGGTATACTGGAAACAGCGATTGAGCCGGGTAAAGATTTAGTCGTTACCGCGCTACCGCTTTACCATATATTTGCGTTACTAGCGAACTGCCTGTTGTTCCTAAAATGTGGTTGTCCGAACCTGTTGATTACGAATCCACGTGATATGCCAGGTTTTGTCAAAGAACTCGAAAAGTATCCGTTTGCTATTCTGCCGGGTGTAAATACGCTGTTTAATGGTTTGTTAAATACACCTGGGTTCAATGAACTAGATTTCTCGAAGTTCAAATTTGGATTAGGTGGGGGTATGGCTGTACAACGACCCGTCGCCGAGAAATGGCAAAAAGTAACGGGAACAGTTTTGTTAGAAGGGTATGGTTTAACCGAGTGTTCACCTGTAGTCACTGTTAATCCGCCGCAAATAGAAGCGTATAAAGGCTCCATCGGTTTACCAGTGCCATCCACTGACATTATGTTGGTTGATGAAGATGGCAATGAAGTAGCAATGGGCGAACCCGGCGAAATGTGGGTCAAAGGCCCACAAGTAATGCGCGGCTATTTAAATAGACAAGCGGCTACAGATGAAATTTTAAAAGACGGTTGGTTAGCCACTGGGGATATTGCTACTGTCGACGAGCAGGGGTATTTCTACATAGTTGATCGGAAGAAAGATATGATTCTGGTATCCGGTTTTAATGTCTTCCCTAACGAAATTGAAGAAGTAGCGGCTATGCATGAAGACGTGGTAGAAGCGGCGGCAGTGGGGGAACCCCATGAAGCCAGCGGGGAGATTGTGAAGCTGTTCGTGGTGAAAAAAAATCCTAATCTAACAGAAGAAGATATCATTGCCCATTGTAAGTCGCATTTGACAGGATACAAAGTCCCTAAAAAAGTCTTGTTCAAAGACGAGTTGCCAAAAACAAACGTCGGAAAAATTTTGCGAAGAGAACTTCGCGATTAATACCAGTAGAGTGATGCGGTGAATTCCGCATCACGTTTCATCATATCGATGGTTGTAATTCAATACTCGTTAAGGTATTAAGTCATGGTATTACTTTTTACTTTTTACTTTTTACTTTTTACTTTTTGCTTTTTACTTTTTACTTTTTACGCTTAGCGGGTCCCGTTTGAGCTCACATAATTCTCATAGCCAGTAATTTACTATGCATTATCAACTTATTAGTGATGATCGGTCGTTAGCCGATGTATGCCGCCGAGCATCAAACCACCGTAATATTGCGCTGGATACAGAATTTGTTAGAACCCGCACGTTAACTCCACAGCTAGGTTTAATTCAATTGTATGATGGCGAGCAACTGGTCCTCATTGATCCCTTGCCTATCAACGATTTTACACCGTTCGTGGACCTGATCCGAAATCAGGAGATTACTAAAATATTGCACTCCTGCTCAGAAGATATAGAAGCTTTTTTAACCTTCTTCGGAGTAGCACCTAGCCCTATATTTGATACGCAGTTTGCTGCGAATATTCTGGGTTTGGGAGCAACGATTGGCTATGGCAGATTAATTGACGAACTCTTAGGGATACAGCTTGATAAAGGCGAAGCACGTACTGACTGGCTTGCAAGACCATTAAGCGAAAAGCAGTTACATTACGCGGCGAACGATGTTCTCTATTTATTGCCAGCCTATGACAAACTAGCCACCCAAGTAGATGAATTAAACAAGCGTGACTGGGTCGTAGAGGAAATTTCTTATCTTACGACCAAAAAGAAGGCTCAACTTCCTTCCGAGTGGGCGTATTTACAAGTAAAAAATAATTGGAAGCTGAACCAAAAACAGATTTATGTATTAAAAAATCTTGCTTCATGGCGACTCGAGCGTGCCCGCGAAAAAGATATGGCATTAAATTTTGTTATTAAAGAAACATCACTAATCGATTTGGTACAAATTCTGCCTACTGATAAATTGCAACTAGCCAAAATACCTGGTATCGCACCGCAAGTAGTGCGTAAACAGGGGGATACGTTGCTCGCAGTAATAAAAACTGCGGTAGAAAAATTTGATCAGCTTGAAGATAACGAAAAGCCCGATCGAATAAAGCGTTTAATTGATGTTCACGCATACAAAAAATACGCTGCAGATCTGAAAGCTCTTGCACTTAATATAGCTGAGAGCAAAAATGTCCAGGTTGAAGTGCTTGCATCAAAAAAACAGATAAACCAACTGCTCAAGTGGTGGTGGTTCGATGAAGATGAGACCTCTGCTCAAGGTCTCGCCCCCGATTTGCTCAGTGGATGGAGAGGTAAACTTTTTTCAGCCGGAGTTATTGAGTTGCTCGGTGATATTCCTGATAACAAACGTCACCTGTTGGATACGTCAGTGTTGGTGTAATATATCTATTAATCCCTTCTGAGAGTGAATTCTATGCTATGTGCGGTCTATAAAACCCTACGAAAAGAGGGTATGTATTTATATCTACCTAAAAAAGATAACTTTAATGATGTGCCTGAATCACTAATGAAAAGCTTTGGTAAGCCTCAATTTGTTATGTTAGTGGCTGTAGAAAAACATGCAAAAGTCGCAGGTGTGCACGCTGATACGTTGAAAAAAGCATTGGCTGAAGAAGGATACTATCTGCAGATGCCAGCGCAGTTAGAAAATTGGTTGGGCGAACACCGAGAGAGCCTGGGCTTACCACGAAAAGTTGAAGAGTAAAGTTGATCTATATGCGCCACCTTAAGTTCGTATGCAGTTTCCTGTCACTTTGCTGTTTGTTTTCCGTTGCTTGGGCAGCGGATACAAAGTCAGAAGCGGGTTTTAATGAGTATGTGAAAGGTCTGAAGGACGAAGCTTTAACACAAGGTTTCGACCAACAGTTGGTCAACGATGCTCTGAGCCATATCCAGTATCGACCTACGGTTATTAAAGCTGACAAAAACCAGCCCGAACGAAAAATTACACTCGACTCTTATCTGGCAACGCGCGTACCAGATTGGAAAGTTAAACAAGCCGTTGAATTATATGAGTCTCATCATGCGCTGCTTACAGAAATTGGCACTAAGTACGGTGTTCAGCCCCGCTTCATTGTGGCTTTATGGGGGAACGAGTCAAATTTTGGTAAAATTCAAGGCAGCCATGATGTACTGTCCGCGTTGGCGTCGCTAGCGTACGAGGGCCGTCGCGAAACATTGTTTAAGAAACAGTTTTTTGCTGCACTAACTATTTTAGCGGAAGGACACACTTCGCTGGAGGTATTTAAGGGCTCCTGGGCGGGCGCGATGGGGCAAAGTCAGTTCATGCCCACCTCTTTTTTAACCTACGCAGTGGATTACGATGGTGATGGTCGAAAAGATATTTGGAATAGCTATGCTGACGTATTCGCTTCAATTGCTAATTATCTTTCGTCTGAGGGATGGAACGAAAAATATACATGGGGCAGACAGGTTAAACTTATGGATGAGAAGGCACTTCAGTACGCAGGATTAGATAAAAACAACTTCATGCCTCTGTCTACCTGGCAACGACGTGGTGTACGCCGATATGATGAACAAAACTTGCCAGCTGTGCCCATCAATGCATCGCTCATTATGCCAGATGGCGAGGAGGGGCGTATTTATCTGGTCTACAATAATTTTCATACCTTGATGCGGTGGAACCGTTCCTCTTACTTCGGAGTGGCAGTAGGTTATCTGTCAGATCGCATCAAACGGGGATACTAGTGATGTACCAACATAGGAATAGTGCGGGTGGGGTGATTGACCTTCCTGCTAATAAAGTTGTCTGCGTGGGCAAAAATTATCAGGATCATATCGACGAAATGAACAAGCATTTCCGTTCATCTGATTCTGCTGAACCTTTGTTATTTATGAAGCCGCTAAATTCGCTCTGTGCTTTAGAGCAGACTGTCAAAATTCCTGATGATAAAGGCGCATGTCATAATGAGGTAGAGGTAGCAATACTATTACAGCGTAGGCTTTGTCGTTGTGACGACGCCAAGGAAGCTGAGCAAGCTATTTGGGGCCTTGGTGTAGCACTCGATCTGACGTTACGAGATATTCAGCTAAAACTTAAAAAAGCCGGTCATCCGTGGGAACGATCTAAATCATTTGATGGTAGCTGTCCAATTTCCTCTTTCGCACCTAAGTCTCAGTTTCAATGTCTCAATAATATCGACTTTAGTCTTGAGGTAAACGAATCTATTCGGCAGAAGGGCAATACTAAAGATATGTTAGTGGGTATCGTTGAATTGCTCATGAAGATGTCTCATGCCTTTACTCTGGATGTTGGTGACATCATTTTGACGGGGACACCAAGTGGAGTAGGTCCTTTACTTAAAGGAGACACATTACGTGTTAAAATGGCTCACCATTTCGATATCCAAACTCAAGTGATCTGCTAATGACTAAGCCATTCTGGGAAACTAAAAAACTAGAGGACATGACAGAAACAGAGTGGGAGTCTCTGTGTGACGGATGTGCAAAGTGCTGTTTGCATAAATTCATCGATGATGACTCTGTAGAGGAGGCTACACCAACTGGTCAAATTGAGTCTCACGAAAAGGTGCATTACACTAATATAGTATGCGATTTACTTAACACTAAAAGCTGTAGTTGTACTCAATACGCAGAGCGAACCCGACTGGTCCCCGATTGCGTTAAACTTACCAAAGAAAATCTTAAAGACATCTTTTTTATGCCTACCAGTTGTAGCTATCGCAGGCTCTATGAGGGCAGGGGTCTACCGTCTTGGCATCCTCTTCTAAATGCAGGAAGAAAGTCTGCTATGCACAAGCAAGGTATGTCGGTAAGGGGTAAAACAGTATTCGAACATCAAGTAGATTTAGAGCAGTTCGAGGATTATATTGCCTTGTGGCCATTGGAAGATTTGGACTAATGTATAACCATGTTCATCCCTACTGGTCTTTAAAATCTAGATAGATAATAAACTGACGTTTTTCCGGCCACATTATTTCTAAATGTAACTCGCCTAATTGCAGCGTTAGCTCCTGTTATACGTAAACGGATGGTCTCGATGGCCTCAAGTGCGCAGCAGCGTCTGTGGCTGACAGTTATAGTAGGGTATGCTCCAACCGACAACGACAAATGTGGGGGGGGGGGGGGCGATAGCTACGATTCTAACTTATCCCCTTTTTTCTGCGTACACATCAAGCCTCACTCACTATACATACCTTTCAACGCACAATCAGTAGTGTTTTCACTTTTTAATGATTACCCCGTTTGTGAAGATGAGCTTGTGCTTTACATCTAGGACACTTTCTTTCAATACATTGGGGACACTGATTCAAATGCAGCGCAAATAACGATATGGGGTCCCCCTTAGGATGCCCCATTAAGTTACGCTATCGGAACGATAGACTGGTGATGTAGAGGCAACTTACACTTTATCCCCATGGGGGCCTATTGTGAACGTGGACGCGACGAGGCCTTATACTCCGCATTCCGCTATATTTGATAATATTCAAACTGTGACGCTTGATTGGAAAGAATTGGTCAAAAAACATCTGGAGATGTTGAGCACTCCTGACACAGTTAGGGGATAGGGCGTACAGTGTTAAACTTTTAAAATGATTAAAGTGTATCTGCTGCAAAAGCATCGAATGGTAAGCCCGATGCTTTTATCAATATATTTGCAGAAAGAGATGGTTATAAATTTTGCTAGGCTGTTAATCGAAATAAAAAAGCATCACGGCCGAATACGCGTTTTTGACACAGTCCTTCTTTTTCGGCGTTAAGCTTTTGAGCTACACGTATACTGGCCTTGTTAGTTGGTTCGACTAATATTTCAAGTCTCACTAATTTCATCTGTTCAAAAGCGAGTTTGATCAGTCGTTGGTTCAAGGCCACTGCTAATCCCCTACCGGTAGCGTCAGGTCTGATCCAAAAACCTAAATTTGCGTTAAGGTGAATGGGATGTATGTAGTTAATTACGCCCATCCCGAAACATATGGGGCCGTTCATTAGTACGTAGGCTAAACCATAATTTTGTTTACGGCTTAGTTCTAGTGCTGCCACGCACTGTCTTGCTGCAGGCAGCGTTACGGGGCACAAACTTGTACCAAGCCATGGACGAATAGATTCAACAGATTTTTGGCCTGCTTCACATAATGGGTCCACATGTTTTGAAGCTATGCGCTCAATTGTTAGCGGGCCTTCAATCGTCTGTATAGCGGGAAGTCTGCTAGGTAGGATTGAAAGGTCTATCAAAACCGACGACTACCAACCAATCTGACTAGCAAAAAGGTTATACAAAGAACGAAGTAAACTGCAAAAATAATCACCATCCACTCTGCCATACCTATGTTCATAAAACGCCAACCATCTTCCAGGCAATCACCTTTAGCTTCAAAGATAGCCGGTAGCCATTCATGTAGAGGGGCCCATTCTGGATAATTCGGGACGATTTCACAGGTTGTGAAGAAAGGGTTGGGAGCATTCAGAATATCGACATGTTCACGTGCGATTAACCAGCCCCAACCCGACGAAACGCCCCATCCGACGAAACTTATAAAACGAGTCGGGGCGGTGTTAATTAATACCACCAACAAACCTGATAGCATTATGCCAATCATAGCTGTACGTTGATAGATGCACATAATGCATGGCTTTAGACCCATTCCATATTGGAAGTAAAGCGCTGCACCTACCAATGCGCACGCGCTTAAAAAAAGTAACAGCCATGAAGATGTATGGCCGGGCCAACGGCTTATTCCATTTAACATCTGCTCCCCCCAACAACTAGTGGCTCGAGTCACCCGAGACGGTATCCGCTGTGTGGTGCTCTATCAAGTTCATCTCATATAGTACAGCTGTCATATCAAGGAGATTAAAGTATGTAGCGGCTAAGCCAACGAGCGTCAATACGACCGTGTAAGGCAATGCCATGTAGACCATTTTGCCATAGGATAAGCGTAACAGCGGGGCAATTGCTGAAGTCAGTAAGAAGAGAAACGCTGCTTGCCCGTTTGGCGTGGCCACGCTAGGTAAATTCGTGCCTGTATTAATCGCTACTGCAAGCATATCGAATTGATCGCGGGTAATGGTGCCTTCCTTCAACGCAGACGCTACCTCTGTGATATAAACCGAACCCACGAAAACGTTGTCGCTAACCATAGATAAGAAACCATTTGCAAGATAGAACATAACTAACTGCGTTTTACCTTCGAAGGAGAGCGCCCAGCTTATGACCGGGTAAAACAAGCCCTGATCGATAATGACCGCTACTATTCCGAAAAATACGCACAATAACGAGGTGAAAGGTAAGGCTTCTTCGAATGCTTTGCCCAATGCATGTTCTTCGATAACACCACTCATTGAGGTTGCCAAAACGATTATCGATAAGCCGATTAAACCAACTGAGGCCATGTGCAACGCCAAGCCAACAATTAGCCAAATACCGATAATTGCTTGAACAATTAATTTCGCAGTGTCTCTAGGGGTTCTTGTTTCATCGTTATGTTTGTCGTAGTTAACTAAAATAGCACGAACGTTTTCAGGCATTTGGGCGCCATAAGAGAACCATTTTACTTTCTCTAGTAACATGGTTGTTAAGACACCAAAAATAAATACTGGGATTGTTATGGGACTCATACGAAGGAAAAATTCGATAAAATCCCAACCGGCTTTGTCGGCAATGATCAAATTTTGCGGCTCGCCTACCATCGTCATTACACCGCCAAGCGCCGTCCCTACTGCTGAATGCATTAAAAGATTGCGCAAAAATGCGCGAAAATCATCTAAATCTGTGCGGCCCAACTCAGGTACAGTATCATCTGTTGTATGGTCATGGTCGTGCTCGGACTGAAACTCTTTACCTGAGGCAACCTTATGGTAAATAGTATAAAAGCCTAAGCCGACACTAATAATGACCGCAATTACGGTCAAAGCATCGAGAAATGCAGATAAAAATGCCGAAGCAGCAATAAAGGCCACGGATAGTATCAGTTTATTTCTTACTTGAATTACTAATTTGGTGAATAAAAACATTAGTAAATCTTTCATGAAGTAGATACCAGCGACCATAAAGACCAACAATAGAACTACTTCCAAATTGAGTTGAATTTCATGCAGCATGTGATCAGGGGAGGTCATCCCGATGAATAACGCTTCAATCAACAACAGTCCGCCTGGTTGTAAAGGGTAGCATTTCAACGCCATGGCGAGGGTAAAAATGAACTGTAATACTAGCGCCCAGCCTGCAACATAAGGGTTTAACATAAACAAGAAAGGGTTGACGATTAAAAACGCGATAATGGTTTTTTTGTACCAGTCGGGCGCATGCCCTAAAAAGTTACGGTAGAGTGCCACTGGCATTGACATTTGCATATTAAGTATCCCTTAACGTCGAGACGCTGATTTATTTTGTTTCAGCTTTCTGTCTACAGTGTAGACCCGAATAGCATCATTGTTGTTAAATGCATGATTTAGTGTAATCACTTGCCCTGTCAAGATAACCTAAAAACTGTATGGGAGGAAGTCAAAAGCTTTCAAAAACCTAGGCTTAAGCCATAATTTAATCAATTGTTATACATAATAATCAAACTTTTAAGCTTATAAGAAATTTATGGGTTTATAACGGCATATTTAGAATAAAAATGGGATGAACAAGAGGCGTATTGAATAATGAGTAATATTTGATTGTGACATTAAAAACGCATCTGGTACAATCAGTTTTACAAAAACAAAAAATGTGCATATGAGACCGTTATGATTTACAAAGCTCAAAGCCCAGCAGGATTTGCTGAAGAATACATCGTCGAATCAATCTGGAGCGGGCGTTTCCCACCGGGGACAATACTTCCTGCTGAGAGAGAGCTATCAGAATTAATTGGCGTTACTCGCACCACACTGCGCGAAGTATTGCAGCGCTTAGCTCGTGATGGCTGGTTAACTATTCAGCATGGTAAGCCCACGAAAGTAAATAACTTCTGGGAAACCTGCGGGCTTAACATTCTTGAAACCCTCGCTCGATTAGATCAAGAGGGTATTCCAGAATTAGTAGATAATCTGTTGGCTGCTCGTACCAACCTAAGTGCCGTTTTTATTCGCGGTGCTATTCGACATAATGCCGAAAAATCGGTAGAAATTATTTCCCAATATAAAGATTGTGAAGAAGATGGTTTAGCGTTTGCACAACTAGACTATCAAATAAACCACGATCTTGCATTGGCGTCTAACAACAACGTTTTTGTTCTGATGATGAATGGTTTCAGAGGATTATATTCTCGCATAGGTGGCTATTTCTTTTCTCATCAAAGTGCACGGGACGTGGCGCGTAAGTATTATTCTGAATTGCTTGCAGTAGCTGAAAAAGGCGACCACGATGCAGTGCCGATCGTCGTACGAAACTACGGCATTGAAAGTGGCAAGGTGTGGCAAGATGTGCGAGAACAGATGCCAAAAGACCTGGTCGACTGATTTAAAAAAAGTGCTGAAAAGCACTTTTTTCTTATATGTGGTATGAAAAAACATGTGCTATATCTTGATACTTAACTAAGAAAAATTTAGGAAAAGTGCATGCAAGGTAATCCAGTAGGTTGGTTCGAAATATATGTTGATGACATGGAGCGAGCAAAAGCCTTTTATCAGCGCGTGTTTGATATTGAGTTTGAACAAATTTCAGTTCCTTCCGAGGAAGGGCTCATAATGCAATCATTCCCTTCAAAGATGGAAAACTACGGCGCTGGAGGAGCATTAGTCAAAATGCCCGAGTATCCAGCGGGGAACAATAGCATTCTCGTTTATTTTTCTTGTGAAGATTGTGCTGTGGAAGAAAGCCGGGTAGATGGCGCGGGTGGAGAAGTGCTACGTTCCAAGATGTCTATTGGTGAATATGGGTTTATTGCGTTATTTAAAGACACTGAAGGCAACATGCTTGGCCTGCATTCCCAGCAATAAAAAAAGGTAAACTATTTTTGTTTTTAGTATGCGGTTTCTAATTGTAATGGTTATTCTTTAGTCAACTTGGTTAATGAATGAGGAAATTTCCATGGTTAAGACTGACACTATTAAAGGTAAATTCAACGAAGCTGAAGACTTCGCTCGTAAGATCTGGTTGGCGGGTTTAGGCGCATACGGTAAGAGTGTTGAACAAGCACAAGGTCGTTATGAGAAGCTTAGCGAAGAAGCTAGCAAGATGTTCGATGATCTGGTAGAGAAAGGTGAAACACTTGAAGATGATGCGCGTAGCAAGTTCAAGGCGACTACTAACGACGTTGAGTCTCGTGTAAGTGAAGTAAGAAAAAAACTAGGCCTGGACGTTGAACAATCAGACCAAAGAATTGAAGAATTATCTGCCAAGATTGATGCGCTGACAGAAGCTGTAGCTAAACTTGCAGCGAATAAATAATTTTACAGCCCCGGCCACGTCGGGGCTTTTTACGTATTTTATTCACCCTAGCTTCGGAGCATGTATGAGAAATTCAGAACAACGTCCATCCCCTATCCTTGGCTGGTTTGAGGCGGGTGCAGACTTACTAGCTGCGCAGTTGTCAAAGGTAACGGCCAAAGTAAACCACAAAATTGACGAATCGCATCAAATGTTCGACGAACTTCAACATAAAGGTGAAGATATTGAGGCAAAAATGCGTGCCACGTTGAACCCGCAGTCGATGCTAAGTGCATTGCAAGATGTGGTTGTTCATAACCCTTTTGTAACAGCGATAACACCAGGCCGCACTCAAAAACGTGTGCGTGAAGCACAACTAGACGTATTGTCTGCTAAAGTTGATGTATTGGTAGAAAATGTAGCGTTGTTGGCAGCTAAGCAAGCCACCGCCAAAGCTAAAGCTGCTGAAGAAGCGAAGGCGAAAGCGGAAGTAAAAAAAGAAAAGCAAAATACAGCAAAAGCAGTGCCTGTACAAAAATCTGAAAAAGAAGCCGTTGAAGCTAAGCAAAAAAACGCTGGCGAAGAAAAGCAGATCGAGACTGCTACTAAGAAAGAAACAGCTACAACGAAGCAAAAAACTGTTGCGAGTAGACGTAAACCAACGCCTGGTAATCGAGGCAGTACATCAAAACCAGCGACAAAAAAATAGCATAGCAATAAGCCAGCAATAAGCTAATTCGCTGGCTTTCTAGTATGTAGCACGTAAATTCTTCTAAGACCCTCGTTTTATTTATACTAACCGGCTCTTCTATTGAATCCGCCGATTAGCGATTCCCTTCATCTTCACGAATACGGAAATCTTCCAGCTTGTCTTCGTGAATAGAATAAAAGCGAATCTAAGGCATCGCCGTGGCATTACGAAAATTCCTGCTCAAGGCAGGAATGACAGTGTGGATTACGAAGATTCCTGCCCGCAGCAGGAATGACGGTGTGAATTACGAAGATTCCTGCTCAGGGCGGGAATGACAGTGTGGATTACGAAGATTCCTGCTCAAGGCTGGAATGACGGTGTGGATTACGAAGATTCCTGCTCAAGGCAGGAATGACAGTGTGGATTACGAAGATTCCTGCTCAGGGCGGGAATGACAGTGTGGCTATTGAACCCGTTCTAATAATAGATGTTTTTCACTCAGCACGAGAAAAAGGTGTTTACCTAGCCCTTGTTCCACATATTCTGATTCTTTTTAAACGAAAAGAAATCGTTAGGCTCCCAAAAAGGGGGAACTAATTGGTCTACATCTTCGGGATCAAAATCCTTCGATAACTGGCTCATTATTTCAATTAATCTGTCCTTACCAATGCGCATCAACTTTTTTTGATTAGCGGCAAAAAACAGATTTCTAGCACGAGTGACCACTTCATCACTTCCTGAAGCAATGTAGGTTAAATTCCGTGTGGCGACGCGGCACTTAGGTTCAGCAGGATGCTTCGGATTAAGCCGATTTACAATCGCGCATTCATATTGATTTTTTTCTTCTCCTCGCTCGTTAACGGGTATAAAGGTAATACCAAAACCCTGCGGGAAGTAACCTACAATTTTGATAAACGCCTCAGCTAATTTTTCGTTAAGCACACCTTTTCTAGCTAATTGCTCTATCAGTAGATAGCCTTTAGGAAGTTCTTTGCGAGAATAGTCGGGCTTGGTCGATAAAACAATAGAGGTGTATATCTGTGGAATTTTAAGTAATTCACCTAACCCTGATTTACTTACGAAAGCATCTTTTGCGATGACTTGAACGAATTGACTGGCTGCTTTATGAAATGTAACAAATTCATCTCGCTCATCTTTATCATTGCCAATGTATTTAGGAATACCCAGCCCTTTCTTAAGATAATCCATAGTATACTGATAGTTGTATTTCAAAAGTGCTTTGCGTTTTTCAGCTTCGAGTACTCTGAATTCGTCTAGCTCTTTATCTTCTCCCCGCAACAATACCAACGCCTCTATACTCTGTAGGCCAATATCTTGAAGGATAGAAGCACAAATAAGGGGAACGGCCAATCCAGCTCGCCATTTTTCAAGCACCTCGCGATTACCATCGAATCGACTTAATGCATCTTTGTGCTTGAGTAAATAGGGGTTTTTTACCGTTTGCTCCTGAAACATTTTATCTGTTAAACGAAGCGTGAGTACGGCTTTGTAAAGCGGCTTTAAACGTTGGTGAAGACGTTGAAATCCTGTAACTTTACCCCGGGTTTGCAGCATGATGGTCCCCAGAAATTTAGCGCTTAATAGTTGTGTTTCTTCGTAACTATCTCCCTCACATAAGTTCAGTAGTTTGTACGCGACATCATGCACTCGGCTAACTCGGTTTAACCGTTCTTCCTCAAGTTTTAATTGCGCTTTCTTTAACTTTTGCTTCAACTGTTCGACTTTCTCGGGGGCCTTTTGAGTTTGACGAAGACTGTTGATTTGCATTTTGAGATCGTGAGCATGATCTTCTAACGAAGGGGTGACCGAGAAGAAATGACGGGCATCCTCATAAACAGAGCCTAAGCCCGCATCCTGGGGATAAACAAGGTCAACGAGATTCTTAACCTGCTGAGTGTATATGTTATCCGGACTCTCTACTTTTTTACTCACCGTATTTTTTTTACTCACCGTAATTTTTATTCCTCAACGTACTACTCTAGCTCATTCACTTTACGCTATTGCTTATGTTACTAGCTTTAGGTCTCGATTATTCAATAAAAGTAGTCAGCCAATGCTGTTTGTCAATGACCTAATAATTCAGCCTCACGGCGTTTCAACAACGTTAGATAATATCGAAGCGTTTCACTGATTTTAGTATTGCGGGCAATAACATCCAGTTGTGACCAAGTAGCGCGTTCGCCACTGTCAATAAGTTGTTTGATACTCTTCAAACTTGGATTAGCAAGCACTTGCGCAATATTACGAATTTGCTTTTCGGGTAAAATATTAATATTACCGACGTACTGCTGATCGATGATTGAGCGAACTTTGTGAATAGCTAATTTCGCCCCCTTATGGTCCACGAAACGTTCCATAACATCGAACGCGAAAATACTGTTATCTTTTGCTAATTGGCCTATGTGGCGCCATGCAAGATCAAAAACAGAACTTGCATGGGTGCGATTAGACGATAAGAAAGGTACGGCCAGTGGATTAGTCTGGCTCACAATACTGTGATTAACACCATATAAACGAGAAAGCCGCTCATAAGGTAAGTCCGCCATCAGGGAGCCATCTGCAAAGCGTCTGTTCGGAATGTAGGGTACGATATCGCCTTTCGTTGTTTTGGCTCGTAGTTGTACCGGACTAAATAGAACGGGAACTGCACACGATGCGCGAATTGCTTGGGTAATTAGTGCATTAGGTGAAGTCTTGGCGTTGAGTAAACGTGAGTGCTGGTGTAAATCGGAAGGAGAAACCGATACTGTAATGTGGCGCCCGGTTTTCTTCAATGCTTCCTCAAATGTCATTACATCAAAAAGGGTAATTAATGCATTTTCCAGCGCGCGACTATCGAGAAGACTTTTTTCACCAAATCCGGCCCAGTGACGCCACTTTTGAAAGTGCTCGTGTATGTATTCTGCACTCAATGCTTCAAGTAGCTCGTCATGGCTTCGGGTGCCAATCATCCCAGCAATAATAGAGCCAGCACTTGCACCCGATATTACGGTAGGTAATAAATTTCGTTCATTAAGGGATTTTACAACGCCAGCATGGAAGAATCCTAATCCCGCTCCGCCGGACAACATCAAGCAACTGCGGCCAAACGCGTGCGCGGTTTCTTCAAAAAACGAGAGCTTATAGTAAAAGTCTATTTCCTCTTCATCAGCATCAAAGATACTGTCTAACGCCGTGACGACTTCATGTAAGAATGTTTCGATAAGGGTTTTAGTGCCAATTTTACAGCGGCCATACAGCGCCGGATTCGCAATGTTGCCTAAATTGCCATGTAAGCCTTCATGCAAAATTGACATCAGGGCAACGTTGTCGCCTTTACCGCGAGCCAATTGCATTCGTTGAACCCGTTTGCGGATCAGTCGATAGTCGTATTCGCGACACGGGTCCTTCGCTTTCCATTCATCTGCACCAGAAAGCGCGTCATGAGCACGACATGCCTCTTCGTACTCTGTATATGATTGTGCATTTTCAATAGCCGCTGCGATGCTGGCCAGGCGACGGTCAAATAATGCCATAAAATCCTCCTGATGCTTAGCGGGGATGCTGGGCGATCGCTAAGTGTAGGTAAACCTTTTAGAAACCACTATCTAATTCTAACATTTCTAATCAAATCGCCTGAATTCATGTTCTTGGTAACATTAAAGATTGATTATTGCTTACGCAGCCAGTAGCCTTCAGGATGAACTTATAAAATATTTATCATGCAATTACCTTTAAGTGACCTCGCTATAAATGGAATGGAATGTTGAAACACTGAGCCTGTTATCTATCCCGCTGATTAGCGCTATTGTCGGCTGGGGGACAAACTATCTTGCAGTAAAAATGATGTTTTATCCGATTGAATTTGTCGGTATTAAACCTGTCTTTGGCTGGCAAGGGTTGATCCCTGCCAAACGGCGGGAGATGGCAGAAATTGAAGTGGAGCTTGTGTTAGGCAAGCTTCTTAGCGTAGAAGAGCTAGCGCATCGAATTGAACCTGAAGCCCTGACGCACGCCATCGAGCGACGGTTGAATCAAGTTGTCAGGCGAGTAATTAACGACGTAATGCAAGAGTCTGCACCCCAACTGTGGGCATCACTACCGGTACAAGGCAAGAACTTAGTCTACAAACGAATCGAAAATGATTTGCCCCATGTGGTCTGTAAAATGGTGGAAGACTTCCAACATAATGTCAGGGAAATATTGGACATTAAAGAATTAGTCGTTCAGCAACTGGTAAGCAACCCTGAGTTAATTAATGAAATATTTTTAACCGCAGGCGCGCGTGAATTTCCTTTTATAGTCAAGTCGGGCTTTTATTTCGGATTTTTGTTCGGATTGCCCACTATGTTTTTGTGGCATTTTTATCAGGCTTGGTGGATATTGCCGTTAGGTGGCTTATTGGTGGGTTATCTAACGAATTGGATTGCCATCAAAATCATTTTTGAGCCGAAAAAACCTGTAAAAATAGGCCCTTTGACCATTCAAGGCATGTTTTTAAAACGCCAACGTGAAGTGTCCATTGTTTATTCAGATATTATTGAGCGCAAATTAATTACGCCTCACAATATCACTCAAATTATTTTGCGTGGGTCGGGTTCCGCGCAGCTTCTTGAGTTGATTGAATTACACGTGAATGACGCCATAGAACGTTATATAGCGGTCGCACAACCTTATTTTGCATTAGGGGTTGGGTCGGAGAATTTCTATAAAATGAAAGCGTTGGCAGTTCGCTTAATATTTGATAATTCTGAAAAATATCTACTTTATGCCTCTGATTATGCAAATGGTGCGATGCGTATAGGGGAAGATTTGAGCCAACGTATGCAGGCGCTTTCTGCCGCTGAATTTGAAGGGGTTTTACGTCCCGCCTATCAACAAGACGAATGGAAACTTATTGTAGTGGGGGCTCTATTGGGCATGATGGCAGGGTTTGCGCAGCTATATCTGGTGTTTATGTAAATGAAAACGGCAGAACGAATATTGCTAACGGCTTTAGAGCTGTTTAACGAGCACGGCGAAAATGCGGTAACCAGCGTCGATATAGCGCTGGAACTCGATATCAGCCCCGGGAATCTTTACTATCACTATAAGGGCAAAGAAGTCATTATTGATGCACTAATGGCGTTGCACAAAAAACAGCTTCTCGGTTCGCTTAATCGCTCTCTAGTAGAAGACCTCCACGCAGAAGATTTGTTCTATTATTTCTATATTCTGGTCGAGAAGCTGAGTTTATTTCGCTTTCTTTACCGCAGTCCGGCGGATATTGTTGAAAAATATCCTTCAATTCAATCCCCTCAACAACAATTATTAAAAGCACTGGAAAATCAGCTCGATGCGATTTTCAAAAAGCTGCAAAGCAGGGCTGAGATAATGCTTACAGGTTACGAACGCCCTTTGATGGTTGAATCGCTAATGCTATTAATGACACAGGTAGGTCAACGTCGCGCTTCATTAAAGCAACAAAGTACAGAGACAAAACTGTATCACGTGCTCTCTTTAATAATGGTTAACCTGTTGCCACGTCTAAAATTAAAAGAAGCCGCAATAAAACAAATTCTTGACGCGATTCAATCACACAGTGTGAGTAACATTAACTCTAATCTTCCAGACTTAAGGTAGGAGGCTCCCGAATGGGAAAGTCGCTTTCATTTTTGGACAAATCGTTTTGGTTAACCGAATCTGATGCCAATCCCAAACATGTTGGTTGTCTTCAGCTGTTAGCAATGCCTGAAGGGGTTGATGGAAAAAATTATCTTACGCAGCTCTACGGGGAGGTGAAAGCATTTTCCCGTGCATGCCCACCTTTCAATTGCAGGGTGAAGACCGTTTTAGGATACCCTATAGGCTTACAGCCAGTTAAGTCACTGCAAATGGATTACCATGTGCAATTGCACCAGGTAAATTCAATTGACGATAAAGTCGCGTTAGATAATTTTGTTGCACGTATTCACGAATCGCGACTCGATTCTGACAAACCTCTTTGGCAGTACCATTTTATCTACGATGGTAAAAGTAACCTGTTCGCTATTTATGCAAGGGTTCATCATTTGTATGGGGATGGGGCGACGTTAGTACGCTGGTTTCAGGGCGGTTATCTTCCTGAGGCGCAAAACGAAAGCTTCCTGCCTGTATGGGCCGTGAAACGTATGAGAAAGCGTAGACCGAAGGCTAAACTTTGGCGACGGGTGTTAGCAAGTATTAAGAACTTTTTACACATTACCATAGATCTCATCGTCATCTTTGTGCGGTTATTTCTAAAGATTATTCGTATCAATAGTCACTACATGCCTATACCCTTTACAGGTACAAATACGCTTTTAACGGGTCAAGTTAAAGCGGGAAGGGCCGTAGCAACCATGGATTTGGATTTTGAGCGGGTTAAGGCGGTGGCGAAAAGAACACGCTCATCAGCTAACGAGGTGCTGTTATGCGCGTTCGATATCGGCGTGCATCGTTTGTTGCAAGACAATGGCCATGTATTTAAAAAAGCACTGTTCACAAATATACCGATCAATCTAAGAAAACCAGGTGAAAAAACCTCTGGTAATAAGATTGCTATTGTACCGGTTCAATTGGCGCATGGTGAGCAAGATCCGTATCTAAGATTACGCCAAATCATCATTAACCACCGTATTGTCAAATACGCAGCGCAAAATGCTCATCCAGGCTCCTTTAGCGCCTACACTATTGTTATCCAGTCCATAGCGCTGGTATTTGAATTGCTGCGAATGTCCTCGGTAGTGAAACCAATAGCTAATGTATTGGTGTCTAATATCCCAGGCCCACGAGAAGTGCGATATCTAAAAGATAGTAAGTTGCTCGCGTGTTATCCCATTTCCACCATGACCCCGGGGGGCGGAGTTAATATTACATTGATGACCTATGCAGGAAAAGCCAATGTGGGAATGGTTTGCTGTAACAAAAACATCAAATCACTACAGCCTTTAGCAGATTATTTCGCAGAAGCTTTCTCCATGCTGGAAGCCAGTCTGGATGATCCGACGCTTAGTATTGAAGATATTGGCGAGCATAGTAATGATTCGCCCGTTTCTATTGTGAGTGATGAATAGAAAATTTTTAAACCTGCTGGCTTTTAACCGACTTAGGTAATCTCGTTTCGATTTATATGGTTAGTTTACTCAAGGGGTAATTCCCGACCATAAACCATGTGTGGCAAGAATCCCAGTGGGAGCGTGGTCCAGTCCAACCCTTTCCCAAACGAACGATTCTAATTCCGTTCACATATGCACCGCTCAGCCGTCCCAGACGTGTTTTATCAAAGTTGAAAAATCTTGAGCTAAGGAAAAATGGTTATCACGTGCGGGTCTCAAAAGACGAACGCTTTATAGCCATGTTATACAGGCCAGGCGTTAAAAAAAAAGGCATCACTTTAGAGGATGCCTTTTATAGCTTATTTGTTCCGTATGTGAAATGCAGATGGTTACTTTTAAATTACTTAACGTCGACGAACAGCCCGGACAGCTAGCAGACTAATTAGCATTAACATTAACGTTTCCGGTTCGGGAACGTCGGAATCACCGTTATCACCGTCATCAATATCGATATCTCCTACACCACCGAATCGGATATTGTCGATTGCAAACCCGAAAGGCTCTGAGCCAATTAGATCCAAAAATACTCCAGCAATACTAGCAGTGTCATCGTCTGTTACCAGACCAAGAAATTCAATACCGGTTCCCGTGTTGGACACAGATCCCAAAAGACCACCAGCTCGGTCAAATGCGGTAATGGCGGTAGATCCAGCGAGATCAAAGAAGCCACCGTCGAAGCCGACTCCAAATTGATCAGTGCTGAAAAGTATCGCGATAGGCCCACTAAAACGGGGTGTGCCACTTAATACTGGCGAAGTTGGATTCGAACCATCAGTGGTTATAAAGGTATCAGGTGACGAACCATCTAATGATAGCGGGCCTGTCGGAGTACCTACTACGCACGCCGTGGGAGCACTTCCGGGGCAATCCGTACCTGGCACTGTGCTTAGGCTTTGACCGGTAAACCAACCATCAAAAGACACATCAGGGTCCCCTGCTGCGCCCCCATAATCTATTGGTGTATAGAATGGATTTACCGTGCCAAGTGAATACTCGGAAAAAGTAATTAGGCCGGCTCCAGCATTAAAGTCACTCTCTGCAACACGAATGACATCCGCTGATGCTACTGAACATAGGCCTATAGATAGCAATAAGGCAGTTAAACGTTTCAAGGTAAGGTTCCTCCTTAAACTGATTAAGGTATAGTTGGGTTTCAAACTCCTACAACAAACGCAACTTGCATTTTTGTGCATATATAGTGCCCAGTTGTTAACTGGTTGATAGTGAGCATATTTGTCATCGTGATTTCGGAGCGGAAAATAAAGTTGTAAAGAGAATGAACAGTGTATATCGACCAATTCTATAATTAGCCGTGCCCCACTGTTTGTGCGCGTGATAGTACTGAATATCCTTCGCAGAGCATGCTACTGGCGGCCTGCGGCTCGCGGTTCGATGAATGGCTGGGCTTTGAGTCATCGTGAGCGAATACGTCATAATATAACTGTTAGAGGGAGGATTTATTAAAAATTTAGCTCGCCAATCAGAAGGCAAGTTGTAACAGAGCTTCGCGCTAGAGCAGGCTGTTAGTAGCATAGCTTCAACGACGTCGTATGACTGAGTATGTTAATTGGCGGAAGAGGGCCTCACAAAGTGGTTATAAAATCAGTTGTATTAGGTTATTTGCCACATAGACGTTTATATGGAAAAAAGTGTAAATAATGCTGACGTTCGGATCCCGACTATAGCTACCTGTTCGACATGCCACCGTGCTTAACCTTAAAAAAAGAACCTCATCTCTCCCTCGTCTACCGCAACACGTTTTCCCCACCGTTTAAAGACATATTCTCGCCAATGATCTTCGCGCATAGTGTATTGGGTAGGGTAGTTTGATAAGTTATTCAAAAGCGCTGTCTCGATATCCGGACGATGATAATCCAGTATTCGTTGTTTGCTGCCCTCCAAATATAAGTTGAAATAATTGCCAGCTAAGTCGCTCGTTCCACCCGTAACCATTCTGAGAGCGCCGAGAATAGGATTGCTGATCATGCGTCCCATGGCTTTAGGGAATATCAGTGGTAAAATCTTGTTCATTAGATTATGCGCATCCATGATTAGCGCATATTCGTCGTTCACAAGGTTAATACTGTCGATGCGAATTTGCTCTAGTCCGAGCATTGCGGTTTTCGGGTCATAGTTCGGTCTGGCGCTTATCGTTATCATAATATGAGCGCGATAAAGCGTCGAGGCCACGGCAGTTATCTGAATGGCTGCAAGTAACTGTAAGGTAATCCTTTCAGGTTGAGCTTTTAGTTTTATTCTGCCCTCTTGTAGTTCTACTTTTGCGTCCACAGCGGGCAAAGTCATTGGTACTTCAATTGGAAGTTGTTCGGGCAGAAAGTCGTTAAGTTCTTCTTCGGTGAACTTATCATAAGGCAATTTGCCCAGCTTAATTAGCAAGGCTGTCCCTATTACCTTGAACTTATCTTGCCAATTTAATGTTTTCATTGTGCACCATATGACTAAAAATGCTTGTGCAGCCTTCTGTTATCACAAAATACCTGTTCATCCATCTTTTCGCTACCTTGAATTGATGAAAATTTGCTAAAGTGGTACGAGCAGTTAGTAAGTGAGAAGACCTATGCAAGAGTCGGTTGAGCAATTTGATTACATCATCGTGGGTGGAGGGTCAGCAGGAGCGGTACTGGCGGCCAGGTTATCCGAAAACCCAGCAATGAAGGTATGCTTATTGGAAGCGGGGGGGAAAGATGCCAACCCGCTCATTCATATACCTTTTGGTCTATCTTTGCTTAGTCGTTTCGAAGGTATTGGATGGGGATATCATACCGAGCCACAAGAACACTTAAACGAACGAGAATTATTCTGGCCACGAGGAAAGACCTTAGGTGGCAGTAGTTCCATTAACGCGATGTGCTACATTCGCGGTCAAATGCAGGACTATGATCGCTGGGAAAAGGAGGGCGCAACGGGTTGGAATTTTAATTCTGTATTGCCTTATTTCAAACGTGCAGAGAATTACTTTGGGGGTAGCGATGAGTTTCATGGCGTAGGCGGCCCTTTGAGTGTTGAAGAACTACGCCATACCAGTGTGTTATCTGATGCTTTTGTAAAATCTGCTGAAGCTGTTTCGTTACCTATCGTAGAGGATTTTAACCGCACTGAACGTGAAGGACTCGGGTATTATCATGTTACCCAAAAAAAGGGGCAGCGCTGCTCGACCGCCAAAGGGTATTTGCAAGAAGCGCAGAAGCGTATCAACCTGACCATTCTGACCCAGGTAATGGCAGATAGAATTATTATTAAAAATGGTCGAGCTACGGGTGTTCAAATTCGGACAAAAAACGGTGTGAGCCGTATTCTGGCTCATCGAGAAGTACTCATATCCGGTGGCGCAGTAAACTCCCCTCATTTGCTAATGTTATCTGGCGTTGGACCGAAAGAAACTTTGATGGAGCATGGCATCCATGTTGCGGTAGACCTACCTGGAGTAGGGCAGAATTTGCAGGATCATTTAGATGCAATTGTGCAATATCGCTGTAAGGCGCACGAAGGTTACGCCATGGCATCATCAGCGCTACCTCGATATATCAAAGGTACATTCCAATATCTTTTTGCTCGTAAAGGGTTATTTTCTTCGAACATTGCTGAAGCCGGGGGCTTTGTCAGTTCATCGTTAGCGCAGCAGGGACCCGATATTCAATTCCATTTTTTGCCGGCGATTTTGAACGACCACGGACGTCGGTCGGTATATGGCTACGGTTTTGGTTTGCATGTATGTTGCTTGTATCCAAAAAGTAGAGGCTATATCGGTTTACATAGTAATCATCCTGCTGATCATCCTTTAATTGACCCCAATTATCTGGCTGACGATCATGACCAAAAAGTGATGATCGAAGCAGTGCGCATGGCGCGTAAAATTCTTCAGGCGGAGGCGTTTGCCCAATTTAAAGGAACAGAATGGTTACCAGGCAGCGCACTGCAGTCTGATGATGAAATTTTGTCATTTATTCGTGAGAAAGCGGAAACCATCTATCATCCTATTGGCACCTGCAAAATGGGTCATAAAGATGACCCAATGACCGTGGTTACTCCTGAATTGAAGGTTTGCGGAGTTGAAGGTTTGCGGGTGGTCGACGCTTCAGTCATGCCTTCATTGGTAGGCGGTAATACTAACGCCCCTACAGTGATGATTGCTGAGAAAGCGGTGGATCTGATCAAAGCAGAGCAGGCAGCTTTCGCATAGATCTACTTCTAGTTAAGGTTTTTCTGTTGCATAAATAACGCAGCAGCGCAATCGCACATTTCTTCAATATGCGACGCATCCGCGTAAATACCATCAATGATAAGCCGCGCTATTCCGTGTAGCGTACCCCATGTGACTTGTGCCAGCCTTAATGCCTGCTGATTTGTGGGGAGTAATTTTTTTTCCTGCAATAGTTTTGTCATCTTAACTTGATATTGAAAACTTGGATAAGCAACATCCCGCAGAGCCGCCGATGCTTTTCCTTCGCCCCACAACGTCTGGCCAAACATCAGCTCATAAATTTGCGGATGTTCAGTAGCAAACCCAATATAGGCATGAATAAAATCTTTTAATCGTTGTTCGGGCGGAATGCTATCGTTATCAAAAATGTCCACTGCTATTTGGTGCCATTGTTCAAATCCTTTTGCAGCAATAGCGCTTAGCAAAGCATTTTTATCTTTAAAGTGATGATACGGGGCGGTTCTACTCACTCCCACATCTTCCGCCAGTTTGCGCAACGACAACCCATCAATGCCGAATTTCTCCAACCGCGAACTGGCCGCGTCAATCAATGTACTGTGAAGGTCACCGTGGTGATATTGCGAAGAACTTGCCATGAATTTAAACCTGCAATGAATCTTGACAGTGTCAATTTAACCCTTTATCTTGACGCTGTCCAGTTTGAGTTTTAATTTGTATTTTATATCTGGATGAACCCCATTGATATATAGGAATTAGTATGACAGCACCTACTTCAATTCATCCACGTTACCCGCACCTTTTTCAGCCCCTTGATTTAGGTTTCACGCTGCTTAAGAACCGGGTATTAATGGGATCTATGCATACCGGCTTGGAGGAAATGCCTGGCGGCCATAAACGCATGGCGGCGTTTTATGCAGAGCGCGCGCGTGGGGGCGTTGGGCTAATTGTCACTGGCGGTATAGGGCCTAACGAAGAAGGCTCGACCCACCCCATGACCCGTCGTTTAGATAGCGATAAAGCGGTAGAACATCACAAAGAAGTCACTGCGGCTGTCCATGCAGAAGGCGGCAAAATTTGTATGCAAATATTGCATACAGGCCGGTACGCCTACACAGAAAAACTGGTCGCTCCCTCCGCGGTGCAAGCACCTATCAACAAATATAAGCCAAAGGCACTAAGTGAAGAAGAAATAGAACAACAAATTCAGGATTTTATCCATACCGCAAAGCAAGCCCAACGGGCTGGCTATGATGGCGTAGAAATCATGGGTTCAGAAGGTTATTTTCTTAATCAATTTATTGCCAAACGCACGAATCATCGTGATGACGAATGGGGTGGCGAATATGAAAAGCGTATACGTTTGCCTATTGAAGTGGTACGTCGAGTGCGCGAAGCCACGGGTGAGAACTTCATCATCATCTACCGCTTATCTATGCTAGATCTGGTAGAAGGTGGTTCAAGCCATGATGAGGTAGTGCGCTTGGGTAAGGAAATAGAAAAGGCGGGCGCGACCATTATTAATACTGGTATCGGCTGGCATGAAGCAAGAATCCCAACTATCGCCACCAAGGTACCTCGTGCTGCATTTACCTGGGTAACCGCTAAATTCAAAGAAGCGTTGTCCATCCCGGTAATCACATCAAACCGTATCAATACCCCTGAAGTGGCTGAGGAGGTTTTAGCCCGCGGCGATGCGGATATGGTATCCATGGCGCGTCCCTTTCTGGCTGATCCTGACTTCGTTATTAAAGCGCAGGATCAGCGCGCGGATGAAATAAATACCTGTATTGGATGCAATCAGGCGTGTCTCGACCATGTATTTAATGGAAAGTTAACGTCATGTTTGGTTAACCCACGGGCGTGTCATGAACTAGAGTTAGTGATTAAGCCTGCACAACAGGCTAAAAAGATAGCGGTGGTCGGCGCAGGTCCGGCGGGGCTTGCCGCTGCGACCACTGCCGCAAAGCGAGGGCATCAGGTTACATTGTTTGACGCTGAGAACAAAATCGGCGGTCAATTTAATATTGCAAAACAAATTCCGGGCAAAGAGGAGTTTTACGAAACCTTACGCTACTTTGCTAAACAAATTGAGGTCACCGGCGTTGAGCTCAAACTTTCGACCCGCTTGGATGCCGAGCAACTTAATCAAGCTGATTTTGACGAAGTGATTCTTGCCACGGGTATTTCGCCTCGTTTACCCACCATTGAAGGTATCGAACACGAAAAAGTATTGACCTATCTGGAGGTTATCAAAGAGAAAAAGCCAGTAGGACAGTCAGTAGCCATCATAGGTGCAGGTGGTATTGGTTTCGATACCGCTGAGTTTTTAGCGCATGGGAAATCTACTCCGAGTCAAGATATTCCTACCTTTATGAAAGAGTGGGGAATTGATATGACTTGGCAGGCCAGAGCTGGGGTAGAAGGCATGCAGCCACAGCCTGAACCATCGAGCCGCGAAATCTACTTGCTACAACGTAAAACCACCAAAGTAGGTGCGGGCCTAGGCAAAACGACTGGCTGGGCCCATCGAGTGGGCTTACAGATGAAAGGCATTAAGATGCTACCGGGCGTCGAATATCGCAAGGTTGATGAGGATGGTTTGCATATTAGCGTGGATGACGAAATGCAGATCTTACCGGTAGACAATGTGATCATATGTGCAGGCCAAGAGCCATTGCGAGCACTGGCAGAGGGATTGAAAAAACCTTATCACCTTATCGGTGGTGCACACGAAGCGCTAGAACTAGATGCTAAAAGAGCGATCGATCAGGGAACGCGACTGGCGGCAGAGCTTTAGTAAAACTTAAAGAGCCAGGGCTATGGCCTGGCTCACCTTAATTGTTATAAGCTATTTTCGTTAAAAATATGTGATGCTGCGTTAAATACGGGCGACTTTTCAATCTCGGCTTTATCCAGCGGGTTACCCCACCAAAGTCCTTCATTGTTCGCTAGCACTACTATCGTCATATCTCGCTCTGGAAATTTAAGATAAAGAGCGGTAAATCCTGCGTCCTCATCCCAACCTGAATGCCAGATTATTTTTTCACCCTCTACGTATTGAATATAACGGCCGTAGGCGTAAGGTATACTGGTGCCCTGCGCTGTCACGTAGGGTTGTTCGATTAACGCTTTAGTTTTATCCGAGAGAATCTTTCCAGCATTTAATGCTAAGTCAAATTTGACGATATCCCCCGCAGTAGTACTTACGCCCGCGCCGCCAGCCATATGTCGTTCAGGTTCAGGACGCATTACATACCGCTTGTTTTTGATGCCGTACCCTCGGGCTCTGCTAAAATATACACCCGTTCTGTTGTGATCCCATAATCCGGCAATAGAGTTATTCATCTCAGCGGGCTCGAGAATCCTACTGGTGATAACCTTGGCAAGCTCATTGTGTCGTCCTTTAGCCGCATCAATAGAGTTACCTCGTTTGGCCTCTAAAAAGCGCGATAAGCGTGAATAAAAAATTGAATTGTAGGAAAAAGCCGTATCCACTTTCTGGTTTACCACATGATTTAGCGCATGCTTTAGTTTAAATGTTTGATTACAGTTAAGGTTTTTACCGAAAATAATGCCGGAACCAGCTAGCCACTGACAATATTCCGTAAATTTAGGCATGTCACTGATCGCCTCATCTAAACTCAACTCTCCATTTTCTACCAGCGATAAGAAGGCGGTGCCGACGAAAAATTTGCTGACCGAAGCGATCCAAAACGGGGTTTCTGTGGTGACTGGGACGTCTCCTGAAATGTGCGATACACCCTGTGCTTTTTGGTAAACCATCTTACCATTTTTGCTAATGGCTACCGAGATGCCGGGAATAAAATGTTCTTTTTGGTATTCGAGCAAAAAGTTTTCAAATTCTTTAAGCTGTGACGACAGTTTACTTTCATCTAATTCGTTGGCATCAACGGTTGGACTGGTGAATATTGTAAATGCGGAAAGAAGTAATATAGGGGCAAAAGCGGAAGCATCTACGTGGCGTTTTTTACCGACAAATGGCACTGATAGCGGATAAAAATACTTTTGTGAGCGCAATACTGAAATCACGTTTGCCAGCATCACGCACATACTAAAAGGAATAACAGCAATAAAGAAATAGAATCCGTACCCCTGTATAGATATTAATGCGCCAAACGCTACGATATAGAGTAACGTCATGGTTATTTGAAAATTAATGACCGCTCGACCATGATTATCGTAAATAATATTGTCGTCTTTTTTGTGTATCCATAAAAATAATGGCAAGAATATATTTAGAAGCGGCAGCACAAATCCAATAAATGGCGACGCGTGAATGAGTAACAACCACTTTTTCTGAAGATTCTCTTCCCGGGGGTCATCAAGTTGTAATAAGTCATCTATTTCTATCTCTAGCGCGGCGGCAAGTAATTTTATTGTGCGCAATTGTGGTTGTACTGCACCTTTTTCTACCCGCTGTATTGTACGCACCGTAACATTAGTCATGTCGGCGAGTTTTTCTTGCGAGTAACCTTTCAATTTTCTTTGATAGATGAGCCTTTCTGCAAACACTTCATTTTTCATTTGTGGTTTTACTTTTTGTAGATAAGTGGGACAATAAAGTTACCCATTCAGGCGCGACATTGTTACGACATTCCTATGTCATGTATCTGTCATTTATAGCAAAATCATTAGTTTAATGGAAATTTGTATTGATGGAGGTGCAAAAACACTTGTTATGTTTTGGCAGACCATAGCCGATCAATTGAGTTCAAATTCACCCATAAACGCTCGCTCGTTAATATTGTCATCATGGCAGCTGGGTCATCCTGAAAGCATCTAATATTTACTTTTAATAGAGTAAATACAGCCGAAGAAAGAGGAATCAGTCTAATCAATATAGGGTGAGATAAGAGTGTTCTGGCATTTCAAATGAATGTAGCGCAGGGGAGAGAGATTTTATTTTTTTTGGCTTTTCGCTTTCAGGCTTCGACTTCGCACTTTAAACTTTTAAGTGGCGCGCCAACTGTTTAATTACGGCCGACTAAACCTTTCTTAAACGGCACATAAACAGTTGAAAACGTGCGCTCGGTTTCACTACACCTTATTGCGGATACATACTATCTTCACCTAGCGAGAGGGGTAAACGTAAGAACTAAACATATAGAAGAAATGCAAATCAGAAACTAGAGAGACTGTTAGTTCGTAAAATTCGAGGGCAACTTTCGTAGCCCTCGTTGCACCTGAACTATTCTAACTAAACAGTCTGTCTATCATGCTTACCTTCACGAATTTCTTCGATTACCTTTTTACAGAAAGCATCTAAGTCATCGGGATCACGGCTGGTCACCAACCCTTGATCAACCACCACCTCTTCGTCTACCCAGTTACCGCCAGCATTTTTAATATCAGTTTTGATGCTGGGGAAAGAAGTGAGTTTGCGATCTCTCACCACGTCTGCTTCTACCAATACCCACGGACCATGACAGATAGCAGCCACGGGCTTGTGCTGGGCAAAGAATTCGCGCACAAACTTAACGGCTTGGTCGTTGGTTCGTAGTGCATCTGGGTTGTGTACGCCGCCCGGCAGAATTAAGCCATTGTAATCGTCAGCAGAGACGTCATCGATGGTTTTATCTACAGAGAAGGTATCCGCTTTATCAGCGTGATTAAAGCCTTGAATTTGGCCGCTTTCCAGAGAAACGATATGGACTTCAGCTCCTTCATCTTTAACTGCTTGCATGGGGCGAGTTAACTCAACTTGTTCAAAGCCATCAGTTGCCAGGATCGCAACGCGTTTACCATCTAGTTTTGCCATAAATAAAGCTCCTTTATTGTCACTAATTGATTATGTGATACGCCAACTCATACGGAAGCAAAAAGATGAAGGTTTGGTGCGGATGGATTAAATATTTGTTACGAACGACTGTTGTTTAGTTTTAACCATAATAAGGAGCGCTGTTGATCAATTCGAAATTCAAAATGCCGTAGAACGTTCATGCCCAATAAACCATCAGCATGAGCCATCGAGCCGTTCGGTAGCGTCATAACATTCAGTTCAGGAAAACTAAAGTCACCCACAAGCACACCAAATACCTGATTCATTTCAGAATCAATCTCTCCCCCCGCAGTTCGCATATTGAATATGCCAATTCGAATGGTATCTTGTTGTTCGGCGATGGCGTCCATAACCTGTCGAGTAACGGAAGTGGTGCTGGCACCTGTGTCAATAATCAACTTAGTAGTAATGGGACCGAACGCAACATTAACCAAATAGTGGTCGCCGAGTCGTTGCAAAGGAATTGACTGATAAGTGGTTTGGTTGAAATCACCCATTTGCGGAAATTCTTCCGGTTGGGGTGTTTCAGTTTTTCGAAGCCGTTGTCGTAAAGATGTTGCCTGCGCATCTTGAGCGGAAAGTGCTGCCAGCGTGTCCTCCATTAACGTAAATTTTTGTTGTTGGCCGTACGCTTCAGCCAACGCGAGTACAATTTGTTTATTCGTAGGAAGTTGTTGGAATAAGGGTTCTAAAAATTGGGCGAGTAGTTCCCAGCTTTGTGTTTGTTCTAATTCATGAATCGTTTCTCGTAAAAGATGAACCACGCGCTGCTGAATTCTTTCTCTGATTTTATCGTCCAGTGGTCGCCGCAGCAGCGTATAATAGTGAAGCAGAGCTTCGTTCAGTGGCTCCGTTTTCATCATTAATTCGGCTTCGAGTAATAACAATTCTATATTATCGGGTTGCTCTCTTAATTTAAGTTGTAATTTATAACGGAGTTCACTTAATTTACCCTCGGCCAATAAGCTTTGAAGCGCTTCAACGTCTAGCCCATCCAATGAACTGGTATTCACACTCAGCTGCGTTGTATTTGCAGATGAATCGTCATCAAGGGGAGTGTGGCCCGGCCCTGAATTTACAAAGGGGGGAGCTACAGCCGTAGAAATAGCATTACCTTGCCACTGACGGTATAACCAGACATTAGCGGTGACCGAGATGATTAACGCCAGTATTAAAATGAATTTCATCAGCTCGCTTCTTTCTCAGCTATGCACGCATTGCCATAAATACGCTGAAACTTTTCCGGCATACGCTTGGGTGCGCCGGACGTCATGCTGACACAAATAAACTGGGTTTTCGCCGCAAACACCATTTTTGAGCGCCTAGGGCAGTAAAATTGAAACTCGCGGGTTAGCGATAACGCGCGTTCACAGGAGACAATCCAAGTTGCACACGCCAATTCGTCATCTAGATAACAGGGTGCAAGGTAATCTAGTTCGTGACGACGAATAACCATACCTCGATCTAATTCTGCGTAATCGGTAAAGTGCAGGCCGAGAAAGTTTGAATGAGCCCACGCCACTTTTTCCAACTGAGATAAATAGGCTACGTTGTTAACGTGCTGATAGTGATCTAAATGAGCCTGCGCAATCTGCCACTTCTCAATATAAGGAGAAGGGTATTTCCAAAAACCTATTTCAGACATGAGGAAGGGGGTTATTTTCTGGTAGCGTCGTTTCAGGGGCGAGCAACTTCTCCATTAGCTCTCTTTCCCGAGATACTACGGGATCAACAAAGCCATGAACATCACCAATTAACTTAAAGGACTGAAATCCACGCTCAAGAAACTCATGCAGGGTCAGTAAACCCGCAACTTTAGCGGGGCGGCGCGCAAGTTTTATTAACATGCCAATACCTTTAATTTTAATCACGTCATTTAATTGCATACCTAAATCGTAGATTAAGTCTAATTGTTTTTGTCTGTCTTCTTTTCGTCCGACTTTGCGGTAGGCGACAGCGTAACTGTCTCTATCTAAGGCTTGGCCTGCTAGCGCTTCTGTAACTTCCAAGTCTAAATCAAATGATAGTGCATTCAGGGCCAACGCGTCTTCCAGCGCAAACATTGCTTTATCAGGAAGTACTTTGGCTAATTTAGGGATAACTCGGGCGATATCAGCATCCCGTTGGCTGAAGTCTTTAGGCCCATACAACTCATCAACGAAAAATCCCATAGCATCCTGATAAGGCTGCTGTTGAGCTAAATCTTGATGGGACACAAGCAAGCGTTCACATTGCCATGCCTGTAGCTGGTGAATATTCTCTAATTGTCCCATACGCTCGACCAGTTCACGCTTCGCGTTAACTCGATGCAGATGTTTTATCAGGGGTTGTACTGACTGATTCAAACGATATCCTCTTGCTTACTTAGACCAATAGCGTCGACAGAAGTGACTCAACATGCCGGAATCTGTTAGACTTCGCAACCTGTTTTATTAGGTCAACATAGTAAAAAATTTAATCTTATTGTGAATATTTGCCAGCAAACTTCCAGTCATTTTGACGAAGAAGCCCATGCCGTTGATACGTTAATTGCATTGTTCGACAGCTTATTCTTTACCGCGTTTAATACTCGTCTCATTCGCGGCGAAAATGAGCCTGTTTACCTGCCTGCTAATAATTTAACGCCTTACAATCAAATTGTGTTTGCTCACGGTTATTTTTCAAGTGCACTACACGAAATTGCCCATTGGTGTATTGCCGGTGCAGCGCGTAGAAAACTGGAAGATTACGGCTATTGGTACTGTCCCGACGGGCGTAACGAACAACAGCAAAAAGAATTCGAACAAGTTGAAGTTAAACCTCAGGCAGTTGAACGCGCATTTACATTGGCGGCGGGAAGAAAATTCAGGGTGAGTACAGACAATTTGAACGGCGCTGAGCCAGATCGCGAAGCGTTTGAAGAATCGGTATTGCAACAATATGCCTTATACGAACAAAATGGTTTTCCGCCGCGCGCACAATTATTTATTGATGCGCTCAACGATACGTTTGGAGATATACTTGAACAACAGCGAGCGAATGCATGAGTGATCGCAAAATATTTCGTTTAGGCGTGTTGGTCAACCCCTTTGCCGGTATCGGAGGGGCGCTGGCTTTGAAAGGTAGTGACGGCGCCGCCATCCGAGAAAAGGCACTGGCCAATGGTGCAGAAAAAAAAGCTAACCAAAAAATGCGGCTGGCATTGGAGAAGCTAATACCTTTACGTTCTAATCTGGAGTTGTTCACTGCATCCGGCGACATGGGCGAGTCAGTGTGCCAAGAGACAGGTTTTAATTACACCGTACTATTTCACTCGAAACATACCCAAACCGAAGGTGAAGATTCGGAAAAAGCCGCGCTGGCTATGGTTGAGGCTGGGATAGACTTACTACTATTTGCTGGCGGGGATGGTACCGCGCGCAACGTCTATCATAGCGTTGCTGAACGAGTGCCTGTATTAGGTGTTCCCGCTGGCTGCAAAATTCATTCAGGAGTTTATGCTGTGACCCCCTCCGGTGCCGGGGAAATAGTCGCAAAGATGGTGCGGGGCGAATTGGTAAGTGCGCAAGATGGGGAGGTGCGCGATATTGATGAAAACGCATTCCGCGAAGGAAAGGTGCGTGCAAAACATTATGGAGAAATGCGTGTTCCCCATGATCTGGTTTATCTACAGTCAGTTAAAATGGGGGGCAAAGAAAGTGAGGAGTTAGTCTTACTGGACATCGCCGCCCATATTGCAGAGTGGATGGATAGCAACGAAGACACATATTTTGTGATGGGATCGGGGTCCACCGTAGCGGCAATTATGGATGAACTGGGATTGCCTAATACATTGCTGGGGGTAGATATTGTACAAAATAGAGCATTAGTTGCCAGCGATGTAAACGCGTCTGAATTATTAAAGATAACCGCTGATAAGGCCACCCAATTAATCATTACCGTCATTGGTGGACAGGGCCATTTATTCGGCCGAGGTAATCAACAGCTAAGCCCGACCTTTATCCGTCAGATAGGAAAGGATAATATTTTAGTTGTGGCAACGAAACATAAGTTAGAGAGTTTGGATGGCCGCCCACTTCGGCTTGATACCTCTAACCCTGATCTGGATAACGAACTAGCGGGCAGTTTTTCGGTCATTACGGGTTATCACGATAAAGTTTTTTACCCAGCCATTTGATAAGTAGCAGAGTAAACCAGTATGCCTAATCACTTAGAAAATAAGATTGAAGCAATAGAATCCCAATTAGACGCAGTTGTCGATAATGGCAGCGATGATGAACTATTTGTGGCCAGTTATTTGCGTGGACACTTTGACCTAGTGGCGTGTAAGCTGCTGGCACTACCACAGGCTGATACTGAAGCGCTAGATGATAATATCCGCTCAAGTTTACAGCGGGCGTTTACACAAGGCGAATTGGAATTACATGACCAGCAGAAAGTGGCTTCCTTGTGGGAGGCACTTATTGCGTCCTAATCGTTTTAAATAGCGGCAATTACCAGGCATAGGATTGCCGCTTCTTCTGGTAAACCTCCTACTTTTCCCTCGTAGTCACTATGGTACGTTTTTTGCCGTCATTCTTTTATGTGTCACAAAATTGACCTCCCGAAAACGCAATTTACGGTCAATATAAGAATTCAGGTTGTACATGGCAAATCAACACTTTCGTTTGAAGAAATTATGGTTAATCACTATCAGCATGTTAGGAATAGTTGTTCTTTCAGGCTGTACTTTGCTAGCGGGATCATCTGAAGCTGATACTAAATCAGGACCAAAACCAATCCAAAAAGTTGTTACAGCAACGGGCGAACCTTTATCCGCCCTGGGAAACGTTGAATATTATACTTTTACGTTAGCTAATGAGTTATTTGCTAACGTTCGTCCAAGCAGACAAGTGAGATATGCGGTAACTGGCTTCGTTCCTGTTACCTCCATGACGTATGACAATAATGATCAGCATCCATTAATGCTGCTAGGCCATCAATTGGAGCAGGGGTTAGTAACCGAAGCCACTAAGCGCGGATTCTTGGCGCAAGAATACAAACTGACCGACAATATTATTATGTCTGATCATGCCGAGCGTGTATTGACGCGCGATATCGAACAGCTGTCAGCTGTCGGCCGTGTGGATTACTACATAACTGGAACGGTAGTAAAGCAGGAATCTGGGGCCATGGTCAATGCAAGAATTATTGATGCAAACAGTAAAGAAATCATATCAGCCGCCACTCGCTTTTTCCCGGCCGAAGTATTTTGGCAGAAAGAGCATGTAACCACACGCAATGGCAGGCTGTACCGTAGTGAGATTAAGGGGTAACGGGAATGAACAAGCAATGTAAACTTGTGCTGGTAGGTATATGTGCAATGACGGTGACCACCGGCTGTACCGTGTTGGACAGAATTGAAGAGTGGGCGTTGGCAGGCAACGAAAGTTCCGAAGACGTTGTACATAACTCGTATACGCAGAATCCACAGACGTTGACAGAGCCTGTTGATGCGTCTAACCCTGCGCCCACCAATGTGGTTGATATTACAGCGGCAGATCGAAACTACCCAGGATATGAGAATGATTATAATGCTGACAGCGACGCCGACAAACAGGATAGCTTTGGAGCGATAAGTCAACCACGCCTGTATTCCAATGTACAAAGTTCATATAAGGGCCGACCGCTGACAAAGCATATTGGGGACTATGTTAAAAATATGGCCCAAGATCTCATCAGCAATATGGAATACGTTAGTGAAAAAACACCCGTTGCAGTAACACATTTTGCGTTGCTGGACTCAAATCTTAAAAGTACAAATTTACTTGGCCAGCAAATGGCCGAATCATTCATTCATGAGCTGCATAAGTTCAGAATACCTGTACTCGACTTTAAAACCACTGATTACATTCGTATTACTGAACATGGTGATTTCGCCTTATCCAGGGATTATCTGGAACTAAATAGTTCATTGCCTATCGAGTATGTCCTTACGGGGACTATGACGCGGCATCAAGGCGGTATGTTGGTCAATGCACGCATTATCGGTATGGATTCTCATGCTGTGGTTGCCAGTGCCCAAATGATGGTACCGTTTTATGTGGTAGATGCGCTTATACCTAGTGATGGCACCATGCCCAACGGTGGCAAGGATGGTGTCCGATTTACCCGCGGATAACAGGGTAGAGGATATATGATGAATTATAAACTACCAGCGTTGGTAAGCATGACATTGTTGCTTTCGGCCTGCGCAACTATAAAAGATACATTTGATGAAGGCATGGCTTTTTTATTCGACGAGCAGCCCGCAGAAACTGTACAGCAACCAGTTTCGAAAGAGGAGCATTCAAAATTTGAACAGCCACAAATGCGGCAACTTGCGCAAGACCGTCATGATAGGCAACAAGAACACCGAGTAAATGAATTTTCTGCTAAGGAGGTAGACAATGTATCGTCTACCCACCCGTCAAAAGAGTCAGAAATTACGGATCACAGTATCGACTCTTCGCCAGAAAGAACAGGAGTAAGTGAAACGTCTTCACACCAGGGCAAGGCATCTCAGGAGATCCAAAAGCCTTTAATAGCAAACAATACAGCAAACAATACACCAGATAAAAAACAACCTTCTAATCGCCAGAAACAACAAGAAAAAGCTCATCACCTCGAGCGGAAAAATAAAAGTGAGCCATTACGTAAACCAGAGGGAGACGTAGATAGACACGCTAAAAATGCAACGGCTAGCGAAAAGTCTTCAACGAACACAGTTCGACCTAAACAAACTGATCCAGAAAGTGACGAAGCATATTATGCTCAACGAGGATACCAGGACCCCCTAAGATATGGCTTTCAGCCGAGACAGACCCATAAAAAAGTGGTTGATTATGCATCACAGCTGGCCATGGAACTGGTGGACCGGGCGATGGGCTTAAGTACCAGTGAACTTGTTGGGGTGACCAGTTTTGTCAGGTTGAACACATCGTTATCTGACACTACAATTTTAGGTAACCAACTTTCCGAATACTTAATCAGTGAACTACAGGCATATGGTATTGGGGTTATCGACTTTAAAGTGACCGATGGCATAAAAGTCACCCCTCGGGGCGATATTGCGATGGACCGTAGTGGAAAAAGGTTAGTTGAGTCAGTGCGCTTAGATCATATTCTCACTGGTACTATGATTGAGGATGCGCGTGGCGTACGTGTAAATGCACGCATAGTAGCAGTCAAATCTAAACGTGTGGTAGCCAGTGCGAGCATCCATATACCCGCATTTGTGGTTACCTCACTTTATGCAGGCCAATCTTCTGCCCCTTGATTTGCCTTTTTGTTAACACTTAGGTCTGTTTAAGCGCTTTTAAAATAAAGCGTTGAGGGTGCAGTGCTTTGTATAAGGTCCGACCCAGGGGAAGGGGGCGGTTACACAGCTCGCTGGCTAAAGTTTCAGCTAATAGGGGGGCCGTAGTGAGCCCTCTTGAGCCCAATGCGCTGAATACGTGAATCCTTCGATGAGATATATGTTCTGGCACGTCCTCACTATGTTTACGCAATGTTTTATACCATTGCTGGTATTTGGCATAATCTGGTAAAGTGCCACATAAAGGTTGATGATCGGGCACTCCTAAACGAATGGCAGCCCGCGCTTTATCATCGTGGGTAAGTGCTGTTACCCAGTCGCAATCTTTTAAAGCCTGTTGATGCATGAGTAAATTTTGATGACTTTCTTCTGCTCTGACGTTTGTTGCGGTATCTCGTTTAATATACGTTGAACCAAGGGCGTGACGTTCGTCTAAGGCTGGAGTCAGGTAACCTTTGTGACATAATACAGTTTGGAGTTGGTTAAGCGGAGTTTGCGTGGGTATGGCTTCAACTTGCCCCCGTACAGGTCTTAACGGTAGTTTTTTACACTGTTCAAACGCCGTTAATTCGTGTCCAGTGGCGAGCACCACTTGTTGTGCGTCAGCACTGAGGCCGCTGGCAAAATTAAGTGAGACATACTGGTTGTGCTCAGTTATATCTGTTAGGCGTTGATGGGGGTGAATAGAAAGATTTCCTGTCGATGCTGCCAGTTGTAATAAGGAATTAATTAATGTGGGAGGATTTATCCAGCCACCAAGCGGTGTAAATAATCCAGGGTAGGGTACTGGGACCCCAGCGATCGCCTCTGCCATACTTTTATCAACAAAGCGTATAAGTTCTTGCGGCCAACAATTGTTTTTCGTCAAATTATTTTGACGCTGAACAACGTTGTCGTTAAAGCCTAATTGCAATACCCCACAAAAATCATGCTTAAATTCAGCACGTTCATTTATTTCCTCATAAAAGCGTCTGGCAAACAAAAAGGCATGAGCTTGGATTTCACTGGCAAGACTTGTTTGAGCATGAAGTTGGGGATAGAAGCCTCCTTGCGGGTTGCCCGACGCGCCGTCGGCAGGTTCGTTGGCACAATACAAAGTGGTGGCGACACCTTTTTGGCATAGGGCATAGGTCAATGTTGCGGCAGCTATTCCCCCACCAATTATCGCAATGTTATCAAATGTCGCTTTGCCTTTAGTGTTTTTTATATCTGACTCAGGTGAATACGTCGCAGTGATCATTTCTCGCTTACGGCCGAATCCTTTGCGTTTATTGACCGTGAACCCTGCTGCTTGTAGTCCTCGTTTAACTAAACCGGCAGCGGTGAAAGTAGCGCAAGTCGCAGCGGGTTTCGAACATCGCGCCATATTGGTGAAAAGCGTTTCAGACCACATTTGAGGGTTCTTGCTCGGCGCAAATCCGTCAAGAAACCACGCGTCAACGAGGCCTTCTGAAGGAATACGCCATTCTGCCATTGCCTCATGCACATCTGCGAACCATAAATCGACGGTAGTGTGAAAGGTGTCAAACAATAGTCGATGACAACCGTTAAGGCCGAAGGGGTATTGTTGTTGAAGGGCCAAAGCAGCTTCAGATAATGCAGGGAACTGCGACAGAACGCTAGTCATATCTTGCTGACTTAATGGGTATTTCTCGGTGGTAATAAAGTGTAGCCGAGTTAGCGGGTGGTCAGGGTTTGCGTGACGAAAATCGCGAAATGCTGTCATAACCACCAAAAGATTCAAACCCGTACCAAATCCGGTCTCTGCGATTACGAATGAAGAGCTACCCCATTCTTTCCAACGCTGGTTTAAATCGTTACCGGCTATAAAAACGTACCGAGTTTCATCCATGCCACTGTCATTGGAAAAATACACATCGTCAAAATTATCGGCTACTGGCGTTCCAGCTTGATTGAAATGCACTCTGGCGTAGGTAGACTTCACGTACTCTCTCTGGTTTCGCTTTACAGAAGTGGCAGATAATACCTATGCATGATAGTGGATGGTAGTCTTGGCAGGCAATCTTATGACGTAATATTAATTTTTGTTCAAAATTGGCTAAAAAGCTAAAGAGCAGACCAGTTTTGCGACTAAAATCGTTACCATAGGCGGCAGCAAAATAGGGGTAAATTATGAAAAGAGCAGTTATCACTGGTATGGGTATTGTTTCCAGCATCGGTGTCAACCAAGATGAAGTTCTGGCTTCCTTAAAGGCAGGTAAGTCAGGCATTACCTATTCAGAGCAATTCGCCGAAATGGGGCTACGCAGTCAAGTTTGGGGTGATATAGATCTGGATTTAAAAGAACATATTGACCGTAAAGCCATGCGTTTTATGGGGGATGCTGCAGGTTATGCGTATGTAGCCATGCAACAGGCCATTGCCGACGCAGGGTTGGAAGAGTCAGATATTTCTAATGAACGTACAGGCATTATTGCCGGTTCCGGTGGAGCCTCTTCTGAAAATCAGGTTTTATCCGCAGACATCCTACGCGAAAAAGGCGTTAAGCGGATGGGACCCTATATGGTTCCGCGGTGTATGTCTTCAACAGTTTCTGCCTGCCTTGCCACGCCATTTAAAATAAAGGGCATTAACTACTCTATAGCGTCTGCATGTGCAACTAGCGCGCATTGTATTGGTAATGCACTTGAACTTATCCAGTTAGGCAAACAGGATATGGTCTTTGCGGGTGGTGGAGAAGAATTGCATTGGTCTTTATCCAGCCAATTTGATGCCATGGGCGCATTATCCAGCAAATATAACGATAATCCATCAGTCGCTTCACGTACCTATGATGCTGACCGAGACGGATTTGTTAGCTCTGGGGGTGGCGGTATGGTTGTAGTTGAAGAACTGGAACATGCGTTAGCTCGCGGCGCCAAAATTTATGGTGAGGTAGTTGGCTATGGTGCCACGTCTGACGGTTTCGACATGGTTGCGCCGTCGGGTGAAGGTGCTATCCGTTGTATGAAAATGGCATTGCAGGGCGTCGAAGGTCCAATCGACTATCTAAATACCCATGGCACCTCAACCCCGGTGGGTGATGTTAAAGAGCTTGCAGCAATTCAGGAAGTTTTCGGTCAGTCTAACGTTCCAATTAGCTCTACAAAATCACTAACTGGGCATGCATTAGGGGCGGCAGGGGTTAACGAAGCCATCTATAGCATATTGATGATGAAGCATAACTTTATAGCGCCCTCGATCAATATAGATAACTTAGATGAAGCGGCTAAAGGTTTGGATATTGTCACCCAAACCCGCGAAGCAACCCTTAATCAGATAATGTCAAACAGTTTTGGATTTGGTGGTACAAACGCCACGTTAGTCATAAAACGTTATTCTGCGTAATAAAGACTTTATTTCTTCTGGCGCATATCCTCTGATATGCGCTAGCATTCCTTTCTTAAACTCATCCTACACGCACTGTTTTTATTTACGTAATGACCAAAATTTTATTTGAAGATAGTATACCGAAAGGGCACGAATATTTCGCGGACATAGGAAATGTATCGTCGTTTCCAGCGGGGCAACTTAAGCAATCTCACCTTCAGGATGTTTCTATACTGGTGGTACGTTCTACCACCCCAATCAATCGCAGTGTGTTAGGCGAAGATTCCCATATAAAATTTGTCACTACCGCCACAGCGGGTACCAATCACCTTGATAAGGGCTTTTTGGACCAAGCGAATATCCCCTGGGGTTCAGCCGCTGGGTGTAATGCTAGGGCCGTGGCAGAGTGGGTGATCAGTGCGCTATTAGTTGCAGATGAACAGAATCGACTTGACCTGTCTAACGCAACAGTGGGTATTGTTGGCGCAGGCAATGTCGGCAGCATGCTTGCTAGTTTGTTGGATGCGATGCACGTTAATTACAAGTTATGCGATCCGCCCCTGAAGAAAAGCGGTGATAAGCGAAATCTGTGCGCATTTTCCGATATTTTAAAATGCGATGTCATCTCATTGCATGTTCCCTATACCTCCTCCGGGGACGATCCTACTGAAAATTTAATCGGGCAGGAGGAGCTGCATCAAATGCATGGTCATCAGATTTTGATCAATGCTTGTCGAGGTGAAGTTATTGATGAACAAGCGTTAAAATTGCGTATGCAGCAGTCAAACCCGCCCGTTCTCATTTTAGACGTATTCGATCATGAGCCTGATATAGACACCGCGTTACTGCCATACTGTTTTCTCGCTACACCGCATATTGCGGGCCATACTGTTGAGGGAAAATTGCGCGGTACACAGATGGTTTATGAGCAAGTATGCGCCCACCTGGAACACCCTGTTACAAAAAGCTTAGACCATTTTTTAGCTGCAGTTCCACCTACAGAAATTATGGCTGGTGGGATCGGCGGTGAGAAATTATCCATGGCTTGTTGGCGCAGGTTATTGTTACCAATATATGATATCAGAGAAGATGATAAACATTTTCGCAAAAGCATGGCACAATCCAACCAGTTTGCTGCATTGCGAAAAACTTATCGTATAAGAAGAGAAATAATTTCATGTTCACTTCGTCTACACGATAAGCTAACTCCAAATACGCAAACCCAATTAGAGGCTATAGGTTTCAACATTGAATGTGCCTGACGTCGCATTCATTAATTCAGTTTCAAAAAAAGTAATCACTATTTAGGAGAATCAGATACATGTCACAAGCGTTTGATGTTGCCGTGTTAGGCGCCACCGGATTAGTTGGGCAAACCATGATAGAAATTCTGGAACAGCGAAAATTCCCGGTTAAAACGCTTTATCCTTTGGCAAGTGCTCGCTCTGCCGGTGGTTCGGTCACCTTCAAGGGTGAAGAAATAGAAGTGTTAGATGCAGATACATTTGATTGGTCAGAAGTACAGTTTGGCTTTTTTTCAGCGGGTGGTTCAGTTTCCGCTAAGTATGCTCCTCTGGCAGCAGAAGCGGGTTGTGTAGTGATAGATAATACCTCCCAGTTTCGTTACGAGCCCGATATCCCTTTAGTAGTACCTGAAGTAAACGCCCATGCTTTAGCTGATTTTCGCAACCGTAACATTATTGCTAATCCGAACTGCTCTACTATCCAGATGTTGGTTGCTTTACAACCAATACATGAAGCAGTTGGCATAGAGCGCATCAATGTGTCTACGTATCAGTCAGTTTCCGGCGCCGGAAAAAGTGCCATGGAAGAGTTAGCCAAACAAACGGCTGACTTGTTAAACGCTCGGGAAGTGAAATCTGAAGCGTTCAGTCGTCAGATAGCGTTTAACGTTATTCCACAAATTGATATGTTTCTAGATAACGATTACACCAAAGAAGAGATGAAAATGTCATGGGAAACCCAAAAAATTATGGGTGATGACAGCATTTTAGTGAATGCCACGGCTGTAAGAGTGCCAGTATTCTACGGGCATGGTGAAGCCTTGCACATAGAAACTCGACAACCAATTGATGCGGAAGAAGTAAGGCAAATATTGGCGAATGCACCGGGTGTTAAAGTATATGAATCCCGAGAGCAATTTCCTACTCAGGTCTCTAATGCCAGTGGCAATGATTGGGTCCATGTAGGGAGGATCCGCAATGATATTACTCATCCGAATGGATTAAATATGTGGGTCGTGTCTGATAATATTCGTAAAGGGGCCGCCACCAACAGTGTGCAGATTGCTGAAACTCTGCTCAAAGATTTTTATTAGTTCTGCCGATATTCTTTAATATACGTAAAAATGCCGCTAAGAAAGCGGCATTTCGTATTGTTTGATAATCGATTTAAAGAGAAAATGAGTGGTCACCTAGATTGGCGTCACTAAGTGGTTTATAGTTGGTTTGGTAACTATAAATTATCAAGCTGGATTATAAATTGCATTGTTTTCCTGTTGTTAGGTGAAAAGACAAGAAATTGTCACCTAAACAAAAAATTTGGTTGCCAGTAGATGACAACAAACTATAAATCAAAAATGTCAGGACAACGATGTTGAGAACGCGTGATAACCAACACGTCAAAATAACAACTATGCAGCCCACTCAGGAAGAAGTCATATTGAGTGAGGCCGCAAGATTGGGTAAGAGGCAAACTTACCCATGACGCTTGAGGGCATATAGGAACGCTATGAAATTGCATTTGACGGGCTTGCTGCTATTAACGCTGTTAATGTTGACGTTACCTTCCTTAGTCACCGGACAAGAACGGGAAACCCAGCTTAAAGGACCAAAAGACGCAACTAACCAGTTCTCTGGTGTAGTTTATGGGCCAATTGATGCGCAAGACACATTGTGGCGTATCGCTGATCGTTACCGTCAAAATCCTAATCTTAGTGTTTACCAGGTGATGGTGGCAATTTATGAGCTTAACCCCAATGCGTTCGAACAAAATAATCTGAATTTATTAATAGAAGGCGAAACCCTTAGGTTACCTGCCGAGCGCTATGTTGCCAGAATTGATAAAGAAAAAGCCCGGCAGCGTGCTGAGAACGACGATGCGGCTTTTGCCAGAATGCCCGACGTTCCGGGCAATAGTGTTCGTAACCTTAAGCCACCCGTACCCTTGGTCAATCAGGAAGATTTGAGCACCACAAAATCTGCGATAGAGGAAAAGATTACTCGGCTTGATGCGCAGCAATCTCGCCAGTTTGATGATTTGAGGCAACAGTTTGCCTCTTCTTTGGAGAGCGTGCGGTCAATTCTTGACGACAATCGCAAATTATATGAACGAGTAGAAAAAGTTAACGAAGATCTGCAGAATCTGCGTGACCAGGTGAAAGGCGACGTTCAAGCACAAATGGATGAGCAGCTTGCGCTCCAAAAACAGTTGCTAGAAATGATGCAGCAGCAAAAAGAGCAGCAGCCTGTTGTGCGTGCCGTTGAGCCCTCTAGTGGCTCTGATTCTACTATGCTGATTATTGGCTCCAGTCTTTTCACTCTGCTGCTATTAGGTGGATTAGGCTACTTCCTTCTGCGCAAACAACCTTCCGCCGAAGTTGCTCCTACTGTCACCACGCCGCCGCCAAAACAAAAGCCGGCCTCGGAACCGGATGATTCAGTACCATCTTTAGTAGACGATTTCGATGATGATGATGAATTAACTGAAGATGATTTATTTAACGATGATGATTTACTCGATGATGTGCTATCGAACGAGCTTGAAGATGCGCTTGATGATGAGCTAGAGAGTTTTGCTGACCTTGATGATGACATGTTGGTACCTGATGACGAAGATGATTTCGAAGAGGGTAACGATTCATTAGATCAAGATGAATTAGATAGTTTGTTTGATGAGGAAGACTTGAGTGGTTCCTCCATTGATGACGATTCTGATGATTCAGCGATCGATTTGTCAGAAGATGATATCGCTGACGAATTAAGTGAAGCTGGAGAAGAGGAAAGCAGCGAACTATTTGATGGTGAAGAAACTGAATCGGCAATAGACGAAAGTACTGGATCGGAATTTGAAACCACCGAAGAAGACAGCGCGGCCGATGACGTTCAGCAGCAATCACAGATTGAAGAAGACGAAAAGCCTGAAATAAGTATTGATGACTTACTCGAAGAACATAAAGAGCCTAGTTTTGAAGAGCAGTTAGGTGACGATGCGGTCGATGAGGAAATGCTGGATAAATTGGGCAAGGAGATTCACGAACAGAACCATGAGCTTGACCGCTTAACAGATGAAATAATGGGCGAAATCGAGCAAATTGAGATGATGGGGGATATGTCCGCCGACATGCTCGAAGACAGGGATGAAAGTGACGATGAAGAATTAGCAAAAACGCCTTCTCCTCAAGCTATTCAAGATCTGGACGCATTATCAGAAGACATAGAAGAAATTAATGTCGATGACATGGCAAATGCGGATGAATTCGACGATCCCCTATCTGACGATCTCATTGCTGAACTTCAGAATGAAGAAGGGCCGACGGAGAACGAAGCGTTATCGGAAGATCCGGCGCCTACTCAAGAGAAAGAAACCACCAACGAAGATGAGTTGGAGGACATTGACGATCCTTTATCAGAAGAGTTACTAGCTGAGTTACAGGCGGATAATGAAGTTGACGACGAGGAAGGTTTAAAAGCTGATAACGATGACCTTAATGATCCGCTTTCAGATGAGCTGCTTGCTGAGTTAGAAGCAGAAGACTCAGAATCTGAGAACAAAATGGACGCGCTTTCCGACGAATTGATGGCAGAGCTTGACGCAGAACAATCTGATGACTCTGCAGAAACTGAAGAAGAAAGCGTTTCCAAAGAGGAAATGCCGCAAGAAAAAGCACTAGCTGATAATGAAGCTGAACAAGAACAATCTGAAGCAAGTGCCGAAGAGCCTGCTTTAGAAGAACCTTCAGCCGATATAGAAGATGACGCTGGCGCAGAGGAAGAAAGTGTTGCAGTGACTGACACGCAGCAAAATGAAGAACCTCTAGCTGATAATGAAGCTGAACAAGAACAATCTGAAGCTAGTGACGAAGAGCCTGCTTTAGAAGAACCCCCAGCCGAAATAGAAGATGACGCTGACGCAGAAGAAGAAAGTGCTGCAGCGACTGACACGCAGCAAAATGAAGAACCTCTAGCTGATAACGAGGAAGAACAAGAACAATCTGAAGCAAGTGAAGAAGAGCCTGCTTTAGAAGAACCCCCAGCCGAAATAGAAGATGACGCTGACGCAGAAGAAGAAAGTGATGCAGCGACTGACATTCAGCAAAATGAAGAACCTCTAGCTGATAATGAAGAAGAACAAGAGCAATCTGAAGCAAGTGACGAAGAGCCAGCTTTAGAAGAAGCCTCAGCTGATAGAGATGATGACGCTGGCGCAGAGGAAGAAAGTGGTGCAGCGACTGACACGCAGCAAAATGAAAAACCTCTAGCTGATAATGAAGCTGAACAAGAGCAATCCGAAGCAAGTGCCCAAGAGCCAGCTTTAGAAGAACCCTCAGCCGAAATAGAAGATGACGCTGGCGCAGAGGAAGAAAGTGGTGCAGCGACTGACACGCAGCAAAATGAAGAACCTCTAGCTGATAACGAGGAAGAACAAGAGCGATCCGAAGCAAGTGCCCAAGAGCCAGCTTTAGAAGAACCTTCAGACGAAATAGAAGAGGACGCTGACGCAGAAGAAGAAAGTGATGCAGCGACTGACATTCAGCAAAATGAAGAACCTCTAGCTGATAATGAAGAAGAACAAGAGCAATCTGAAGCAAGTGACGAAGAGCCAGCTTTAGAAGAACCTTCAGACGAAATAGAAGAGGACGCTGACGCAGAGGAAGAAAGTGTTACAGCGACTGACACGCAGCAAAATGAAGAACCTCTAGCTGATAATGAAGCAGAACAAGAACAATCTGAAGCAAGTGACGAAGAGCCTGCTTTAGAAGAACCTTCGGACGAAGTAGAAGAAAGTGCTGACACAGAGACGAAAAGTGTAGCTGAGGATGATGAATCGCAGAATACACTAGCGAGTGATGAGATTGAAAGTACGGACCCTTTGGATGCAGCGTTAGAAGAGTTTGACCGTCAAATGATGGATGATATTCCATCAATTGCTGAGTCGAGTGAGACGAATAACGAGTTCGATGATAGTCTACTTGATAAAGCGTTATCAGATTTTGACGACTTTGAATTGGAGCAGGAACAGGACGGTGTGGTTCCTGAAAAGCCTTCAGCTAGTCAAGAAATAGACGAATTAGAAGATGTACCAGGGCTCGACGATTGGCTAATAGGTGATAAACAATCTGATCATGAAATTTTAGATGAACTTGAGAATTCTGAATTTGATGAATTACTCGGGTCGATGGAAAATGAAGAGGAAGATGACTCACAGCAATCGCTTAAATTAGACAACCCTGATCTTGATTTGGAAGCGTTACTTACCGATACTCCGGCAGAAGAGTCTGAGAGCGAAGAAAATGAAAGCAATTATGTGGATGTTGAAACCCTGCTTGACGAAAGCATGGAAGAAGATGAAGAAGGGATCAATGAACCACCACTTGATCTAAATGTCAGCTTGTCAGAATTCACCGGTGTAAATGACGACGATGACATTGTGGACATTGATAAAGACGCGGGCCAGAGCGCGAATCTTGATTTAGCAATGATGTATATTGAGATGGATGATATCCAACCCGCAAAAGAACTCCTTCAGGAGGTCATTGAGAAAGGGTCTCCTGCGCAAACAGAAGAAGCAAAATCTGTTCTTAAGTCATTAGGTTAGGCTATATCTAGCTTAACCTGATTAACTAACAAATTAATTTATAGTAAAAATATGATTACGGAAAATCCTATTACCAAATTTAATCAGTGGTGGAAACAAGCACTGACCAATAGCCCTTTAAAACAAAAAAGTGCAGTATGCGTGTCAACCATCGATGAAAATGGTTATCCCTCTTCACGTTTTGTTGACCTGAAAGCGGTAAATAGTGAAGGGTTTACTTTTTGTACCTATAGAGACTCACCAAAAGGTAACCACTTGAAATTGGACGCCAAAGTTGCTTTGACCGCTTGGTGGGATCACATGGGTTTGCAGGTAAGGGTAGTAGGAAAGGCGCAAAATACTTCCGACGAGATCTCTGACTGTTATTGGCTGCAAAGAAGCCATTCCGCTCAAGTTGCGACCCAGTGCTTTGAGCAAAGTCAACCAATAGCATCCGAATCCACGCTAAGAGCACAATTTGAGCAAGCCAGTGAAATGTATTCACACAAGCCTGTGCCCAGACCCCATAACTGGGGAGGCATAACTGTATCGCCTAAAAAAATCGAATTTTTAACGTTCCAACAAACTAGGTTGCATTTACGGGAAGCGTTTTACCTAAATAACGATAGCTGGGAGGTTACGTTGCTACAGCCTTAGCCCAAGGTACAGAAGCTTTTTTCCATCAACAAATGACTCGCTATGCCAATACCCTCACTAACCACCCGCGCACTTAATTTAAAATTAAATAAATATATCAAGCAAAGCCGGGAAAGGTTGCTAAGTTATGATTATGCATGGCGGGACAATGTGGCCTTAGTGTTTTCCTCACTCTTTTCGCCATTAGTGAAAGCACACAAAGGAAATCACTGCGTCTATGGAAAGTTGACATTATCATTGATGATCAGAATGGTAATACGTTTGTCGAAAGCTTTAATGGTAAATTCAAGCATCTGATAGAGGCAAGAGATATAATTGCGCAATGGCGTTTGGATTACAACTACCCAAGGCTAAATCACGCATTAGGACAGCTAACGCCAATGGAATGTAAAAATCTCCCACAATTGGTGTCTTAGTTTGAGCCGTAAAGGTGAGAACTGTGATATTAGGAAGCTTTACTATAATAAATGCGGAAGAAGGTGCTACTGATAGGCAGAGCAATAAGCGGGTGATGAATTCTATTTTTCCTCGCTATTTTAACAAGATAACGACATCTTTATGAATTTTCACTGGTGATATTTTTCTTAATTTGCGTTTCACCGTCCATAAATAAAGTAGGATCGCCTAGCAGTGTTTCTGCTTTTCTCATTATTTCTATTAACGATTCGCTACAAAATAATTTGTGATCAAGACCATGCTCTTTCAAAGCATGAGCAAATATCTTACCGGATGTATTTGACGTTAATATGAGTACTGCTTCACAATTACTCTTTAAAGCTTGTTTTAATAAATCCACCGCTTTTTCGGCTGCGGCAGGCGTAATACCTTTTGATTTATCCGGAATCGAAATTAAGACCCAGCTATCAAGTTGCTCAACCAGAGTATTAATTTTTTGCACACAACGTTTCACGGCGGTATCATCAAAGTATTTATTACCTATCTCAAAAACGACATTTTTGCGGCGAAAGATACGGGATTGTGGCAGGAAGTCCTTCATAAGAATCCTTTTAGGTTAATTTAATTAATAATGATAGTCTCGGATTGTCTTATGGAAAAGTTAATTTATCTTCGCAAAATGAATCTGCCAAAATCCTACATCCAGCCACTTTCCAAATTTAAAGCCCACCTCGCTAAAATGCCCGACTTTTTGCATACCCAGTTTCTCGTGTAATACAACGCTAGGCTCGTTAGGTAAAGTAATACAACCAATGGCTGAGCGAATCCCTTGCGATTTTAATTGTTCAAAAAGCGCTAGATAAAGTGCTGTGCCCAATCCTTTGCCTCGTGCTTGTGTATCAATATAAACAGTCACCTCGACAGCAAAACGGTAAGCGCTTCTTTCCTTAAGTTGGCTAGCATAGGTATAACCAACAATTTTGGAATCTTCCATAGCTACTAACCAGGGTAGGTTGGCAGCTTGAACTTTCTTCATTCTTTCTTGAATGCCAGAAGGTGTGATTAAAAATTCCTCAAACGTAGCTACGGAGTGTTGAATATAGTGATTGTAAATCTTCGCTATTGCAGGCGAATCGTCAAGTGAAGCAGTGCTGATCACGTTAGTACCATCTTTTAAAGCGTTACCTCTAGTTTACCTTTACTGCTTAAAAGTTTGAACTTAACTAGAAACTCATTAAACTTAGCCACCTTTCTCAGTAACAGGTAAGTAGTAGCGATGGGGCGAATTGCCTTAGGAGTTGAATACAACGGTGCTTCTCAATACGGCTGGCAGCGACAACGAGACGTCACCTCAGTGCAAGAGCACGTTGAAAAAGCGCTTTCGACAGTGGCAGCATGTCCAGTTGAAGTTATTTGTGCCGGACGAACCGATGCAGGCGTGCATGCGACGGGGCAGGTTATCCATTTCAATTGTGACACGGCCCGACCCATGCGCGCATGGACCTTGGGCGTAAATGCAAACTTACCTGACGAAATGGCTGTTACCTGGGCTAAAGAAGTAGCCGACGATTTTCACGCGCGTTTTAGCGCTATTTATCGTCGCTATCGCTATATCATTTATAACGATAGGCTTCGCCCGGCCATTTTGCATCAAGGTTTAACGCACGAACATCGTCCTCTGGACGCTGATAAAATGCATCAAGCTGCACAAGCACTTTTAGGTGAGAATGATTTTAGCTCGTTTCGCGCGGCTCTTTGTCAATCTAAGTCACCTTATCGCAACGTTACCCACGTTAAGGTTATGCGGCGCGAACGCTTCGTTATTATCGATATTCAAGCTAACGCGTTCGTTCACCATATGGTGCGTAATATTGCTGGATCGTTAATTGAAGTAGGATGCGGTTCGCAACCTGTAGGATGGATAAAAGACCTGTTAGCAGTGAAAGATCGTAGCCAAGCTGCAGCTACGGCAAAGCCAAACGGATTGTATTTGGTAGAAGTAGGGTATCCGCAGGAATTTGACTTACCAAAACATCAGATAGGCCCACTGTTTCTTCCAGATAACTTCTAAGACCAGTTTTGATTTTTGCATTTTTTTGTAATGTGGTCTAATAGCGCGCTATAGTGACGAGTTATTAAATAAAAAGTTTTTATTTGATTCGAAAAATTAGAGTCAGGTGGACTAAGGATTATTCAATGAGCTGGATTCAGAAGATTTTACCCCGCACGCAAACCTCTACCAAGGGCAATGTGCCGGAAGGTGTGTGGACAAAATGCTCTTCATGTCAGGCTGTACTGTACAAAACAGAATTAGAAAAGCTGTTAGAAGTTTGCCCCAAATGTGATCATCATATGCGCATAAGCGCCCGCCGTCGTATCGATAGTTTTTTAGATAAGAACGACAGAAAAGAACTGGGCGGTGATCTTGAGCCACAAGACGTATTGAAGTTTAAAGATTCCAAAAAATACAAAGACCGTATCGCATCTGCGCAAAAAAGCACGAATGAAAAAGACGCCTTAATAGTCATGCAAGGTAAACTTAAAGGCATGCCAGTGGTTGTTGCCAGCTTTGAATTTGCCTTTATGGGGGGGTCTATGGCTTCTGTTGTAGGCGCGCGTTTCGTAGCTGCGGTGAATGCCTGTATTGAAAATGATATGCCGTTGATATGTTTCTCCGCCAGTGGTGGGGCACGTATGCAAGAAGCGTTGATGTCGTTGATGCAAATGGCGAAAACGTCTGCTGCATTAGCCAAGCTGAGTGAAAAAGGGCTGCCTTATATATCAGTTATGACAGACCCTACTATGGGTGGAGTTTCAGCGAGTTTAGCGATGTTGGGCGATATCAACGTGGCAGAACCTAAAGCCTTGATTGGGTTTGCGGGCCCGCGTGTAATTGAACAAACCGTTCGTGAAACATTACCCCCAGGATTTCAGCGTAGTGAATTCTTAATAGAGAAAGGCGCAATCGATATGATTGTTGACCGTCGCGAAATGCGTGATAAATTACACGGCCTGTTAGGTAAACTACACCGTCCGAATTAAGTGAATACTACATTTTCAACCACTGCTTTGCCGAAAAGAACGCTAGAGCAGTGGCTTTCCTATCTTGAGTCCATCCATCCCAGTTCTATTGATATGGGGTTGGAACGAATAAAACGTGTGGCAGACAAGCTCTGTGTGGACTTCTCCAATGCAACGGTAATTACGGTTGCAGGGACCAACGGCAAAGGAACAACATGTCGCTTTATTGAAGCGTCGTTACTTTGCCAGAACAAAACCGTCGGCGTGTATAGCTCACCTCATCTAATCGACTACCGGGAACGGGTACGTGTAAATGGTGAGCTTAAGGCAGAACACGTTTACGTAGATGCACTTGAAAAAGTAGAAGCAGCCAGAGGTGAAACCAGCTTAACGTATTTCGAGTTTGGCACGCTTGCGGCACTTGTAATGATGCAACAGGAACAAGTTGATTACGCTATTTTAGAGGTGGGGTTAGGTGGACGCCTGGATGCGACGAATATAATTGATCCAGATATTGCTGTAGTAACGAGCATTGGCCTTGACCATCAGGATTGGTTAGGCGATACCCGCGAAAAGATTGCGTTAGAGAAAGCGGGGATAATGCGACACGATGCAATTGCAATTATTGGTGAGCCTGAACCGCCATATACCCTAACAGAGTACGTTAAAAAGCTAAACTGCAAGGCGTTATGGGCAGGCCAGGACTTCACCTATCAGGAGCAAGAGCAAAGCTGGCATTGGCGATGTGGCGAATTGCAGTTAGCTAGCTTATCTACTACCAGCTTTTTATATCAGAACGTTAGTACTGCGTTGGCTGTGCTCAAACAGTTGAACATGCTACCTGATATAGACGAATTGAATAGAATTTTAGAGACAGTAACCCTGCCGGGCAGGCGCCAGCGCATAGCAACCCAACCGGATATATATCTTGATGTGGGGCATAATCCACAAGCATCCCAAGCGATGAAAGATTGGTTAAAAAGTTTGCAGACAGAGCGTATCCATTTTGTTGTTGGTATGCTGAAAGATAAAGCCGTTGCCGATACATTACTACCGCTGGCGGCGCTAGGGGGGTGTTGGTATTGTGCCAGCTTACCGGGCCCAAGAGGCACTGAGGCGGAAACTCTGTATTCGGCATTGCCAAGGGATGCCCGAAATAATGCAAAATGTTTTGACAATGTAACCGATGCACTGACGTCTGCAATGGAAAAAGCCCAGCCAAAAGAAACAATTTTGGTGTTTGGCTCTTTTCTTACGGTGGCAGATGTATTAGCTTTGCAATCTTAAGTAGTATCTAAGGAGCACCAGGTGGCATCGGCACTGCAAAACAGACTTATCGGCACGATTATCGTGGTTGCCCTAGCGGTCATTTTTTTACCGGATTTTCTTGAAGGAAAGAAAGAACGAAAAAGTGAATCTTTCGCAGAAATTCCTGCGCCGCCAGCGCGTAAACCAATTGTAAACCCAGAAACATTTCCAACTGAAAGGGTAGAAAAAGCCGCTCAACGTCCGATAGAAATAGTTGACGATAAACCCGTTGATGAACCAGTCCAAATGGCTCATAAACTAGAACAAAACACAAATGGCGCTGAAACAAACGATTTAGCCCAACAAACGGTCGTCAATAGGTCACAAGCGAAAGAAGAAGACGCTGGGTGGGTTATTCAGCTGGGAAGCTTTCGTCATCAGAAGAATGTGCGCCAATTGCTTACCAAACTTGAAAAAGCTGGCTACCGAGCCTTTAGTCGTCCGATTAAAACCAGCTCGGGGCCTTTGACAAAAGTTTTTGTCGGACCTGATTTACAAAAAGCAAAATTGGAAAATGCTATCCCTCATTTACAAGAAGTAACAGGACTTAGGGGCAAAGTTACTCCTTTTAAGGTCGATTAGTTGTTTTTTGTCAAAGGCTTAAAAAACAAACCAATACTTACGATTGCGCTAGTTACAATATGTAACGCATTTCAAATTGGTAATACACCAAGCATCTGTTAGAATACGCGCCATCTCAATACAGGGCAGAAGGTTGTCGCATCAGTTTTGATGGCAGGCCAGGTAAAATATGAATTGGGTCGACTTTTCCATATTAGGCATAATTGCGGTTTCTACCTTGATCAGCTTAATGAGAGGCTTTGTAAAAGAAGCTATTTCACTGGTGGTCTGGTTTGCTGCTCTGTTTATTGCCAGTCAGTTCTATGCTGATTTAGCCGTCTATTTAACACGAATAGATGATCAATTATTAAGAAACGGCGCAGCGATCGCTGTTCTATTTATAACAACACTCATACTGGGCGGTTTAGTTAACGTCGCGCTTGGACAGCTTGTGCAAATGTCGGGACTAACCGGAACAGACCGCGCACTTGGACTTGTTTTTGGCGCATTACGCGGCGTACTCATCGTCAGTGCACTACTATTTTTCTTGGATACTTTTACACCAGCTGCCGAATCGCAGTGGTGGGGGCAATCAGTTCTGATCCCCGAATTTACAGTCATTGTTGAGTGGTTTTTCGAATTTATGAAGGATGGCTCGAGTTTTTTAACGTCGGTTTAAGTAGGTAGCGAAAAGATGTGTGGTATTGTTGGAATCGCGGGTAAGACCCCAGTAGCGCAGTCACTATATGATGGTTTGACTGTTCTTCAACACCGAGGCCAGGATGCTGCCGGTATCATTACCATTGACCAAAATATATTTAATTTACGCAAAGGTAATGGACTGGTAAGGGATGTTTTCCATACGCGTCATATGAAGCGATTGACCGGTAATCTGGGTATTGGTCATTGCCGATATCCTACTGCGGGCACATCAAGTTCAGCTGAAGCGCAACCTTTTTATGTCAACTCCCCCTTTGGAATCGCCTTTGCTCACAACGGAAACCTGACTAACTCCCACGACTTACAAGAAGAAGTGTTCCGTAATGCCCGTCGTCATATTAATACCACTTCAGATTCTGAATTGTTGTTAAATATCTTTGCCCATGAGCTACAAGCGTGTACCGAAATGACAGTATCGCCAGAAGATATTTTCAAAGTCGTCACGCGCGTTCATAATAAAACTCGCGGTGCATATGCGGTAGTGGCGGCAATTATCGGTCAAGGTTTAGTTGCGTTTAGAGATCCCAACGGTATTCGCCCTCTCGCATTGGGTAAACGTATTACTGAAATGGGGGAAGAATATATGGTCGCCTCCGAAAGTGTGGCGCTGGATGCCGTCGGGTTCACCTTTGTCCGCGATGTTGCGCCAGGCGAAGCAGTTTATATTACCGAGCAAGGCCATTTACATACCCATCAGTGTTATGAGAAGCCTAAAGCAACACCCTGTATTTTTGAGTTTGTTTATTTCGCTCGTCCTGATTCATTTATAGATGGAATTTCAGTTTATGCTTCGCGCGTAAACATGGGCCGCAAACTGGGCGAAAAAATCGCGCGAGAGTGGGCCGATAAAGACATCGACGTAGTGATACCTATTCCTGAAACATCTATGGATGTCGCTTTACAGATAGCCAATACCCTCAACCTTCCTTATCGACAGGGCTTTGTTAAGAACCGCTATATTGGGCGGACCTTTATCATGCCTGGGCAGACAATGCGAAAAAAATCAGTACGCAGAAAATTAAATGCTATTTCGTCCGAATTTAAAGGGAAGAATGTATTGTTGGTCGATGACTCAATCGTTCGTGGTACCACCTCTGGTCAAATTATTGAAATGGCCCGTGAATCGGGGGCGAATAAAGTCTATTTTGCATCCGCTGCCCCAGAGATACGTTTCCCCAACGTTTATGGTATCGACATGCCTTCTGCTAATGAACTTATCGCTTATGGCCGTGAGATCGATCAGATTGCCGACCTTATTCAGGCAGATGGATTAATTTTCCAAGACTTAAGCGATCTGGTAGAAGCTGTGCGGGAAGAAAACCCCACGATTACTCAGTTTGAAACGTCCGTATTTGACGGTAACTACATCACGGCGGATATCGATCAGCAATATTTGGAAAAAATTGATTTGGCTCGAAGCGAAAAAGCCAGACAAGCACCTGTTTTGCAAGCAGAGCTGAGTAATTTGGATATGCATAATATGGATAGCGATTAACCGATATTTACTGCACATGAAAGGCCGCAAGCATTTGCGGCCTTTTTTTATTGTGTGAGGAAAAATGTGTGATGCTGAGGTTACTTAATGTAGATAAACAGGGCCGAAACCCATGCTCCACAAAATGACTGAACTGGCCATTAGAATGACCAATAACACCAATCCGCAGGTAACAACTGAGCTAGAATAGATGAAACCTTTATCTTCTGGCATATGCATTAAAATGGGGACGCCGGAATAGAGCAGGTAAACCGAATATGAAAGGCCTACCAAGCCTATTGTCATAACGAACCATAAAACTGGATATAACGCAGCAAAACCCACCATGAACAAAGGGGTGGCGGTATAAGCAGCTAATTCGAGTGATTGGGTATAGGTTGGTTTGGCTTCAAATGCGTTGGCAAGCTCATGAATAAGAATAGCCAAGCCAATGACACCTACGATCAAACCAAAATATAAACTTACTGCCATTGTCAGAGCACTGGTCTCGGTCAGTTTGATAACATCACCAGCCCCAATTCGCCAGCCTAAGTGCGCTGAAGCATAATAGCCAACAAGCGCAGGGATTAGTGCAATGATAGCGATATGGCTTAATGCATAAAAATAACTTTCATGTTTTTTATCAATGGTTTGCCATTCTTCCTTGGGATGAGTGTAAATCCCAACTAGATGATTCAAAATCATAAATCTACCTCACAATATATGTACGACAATACGTCTATTTAATTATTGTTATCAAATTAACAAAATATTTACAATTAAATATGCAGCATAGTTGGTTAATCGTCAATCATTTTGTTTAAAAAGTCATCACATTGAAAGCTAAGCGTTTTTATAAACCAAATAGCTTCATCTGAGTAAATTAGGTAAAATAGTGGCCCATTTGAGCATGAGTCTTCCCAGATGCAAAAAGCCGCACTTGACCAATTGTTAACACCAATAAATTCATTTTTGTATTGTCAGACTCCACAAGCATGGCTAGATAAGGCACGTGAGCCAGAACAACTAGCCCCCTTACTCATTGATCACTGTAATTGTGAATTAAAAGCCGCTCAAACAGCCTTAATGCTCATTCGTCGCTACGTAGTGGATGCGAACAACGCTGCGGAATTGTTGGCATGGCTAAAGCCCTACGAAGATTATGTTTACCGGCAGATAGGTGATGGTAATTTCGACGGCAAGCACAACGGTTTGAAAAAGATGATTTCAGCAAACGGTGTGCATGATTTCGGTGATGATCTGGTAGAAAAAATGGTGTTGCTAATAAAAGAAGAGCTTCACCATTTTCAGCAAGTACTCGAGATAATGCAATCCCGCGATATCGCTTACACCAACGTATCGGCTGGCCGTTATGCCAGAGGGATGATGCGCTATGTTCGAACTTATGAACCGCAGGCATTGGTCGATAAGCTAATTTGCGGAGCATATATTGAAGCGCGTAGTTGTGAGCGCTTCGCAAGGCTCGCACCCTATCTGGATGATGAGTTGCAAAAATTCTATATCTCACTATTGCGTTCAGAAGCGCGTCATTATCAGGATTATTTAACGCTGGCTAGGCAGGTAGCAGGAGAAGATATTTCACCACGCGTGAGGTTCTTTGGCCAGAAAGAGGCTGAGTTAATTAACACGCCTGATGCTGATTTTAAGTTTCACAGTGGTATCCCCATTGAAGGGGTCTCAACCATAACTCAGTGACTATTAGCCTGCTATTAATTGCTGAAAATTGAACTTTCCACTACAAGCCAGCATACTGGATACAGTGAATGAGTTTGCAATAGGTGTGTATGTCATCGCCAAAGTTAGTTGCGCCACCGCGTAATTTTATTTGGGAGTTCTTGCTATTCTTTTGTACCGGCGGCTTGTATAGCATGCTTTGGTTTCGCCTGATTGCGAGAGATTGTAAACATATTTGCGGTAAGCCTGACAGCCCAATTTTATGGTTATTGGTTCCACTTATACCGCCTGCACAGCCTTTTGCCTTGCCACATCTTTTCGCTGCTATACGAGAGTGTGAAAAACAAATCAACATTCGCCCTTGGCCTGTCATTTTTGATTATGTTTGGATCGCAATCATGTTTACGTGTTCATTTTATTTTTGGGTATCTTTCTTTATTGAAACGCGTATAAAAATCGACTTGATTGTTTTGGTCCTCTGGATTGGGTGGCAAATGTTGCTTCACATAAGAATGAATCGAGTGCGCAAGCGTAGATTACATGAGCCGATGATGCCGAGGTATGTAGGGTTCAATGTAGTGGAGTGGGCAACAATCGGTTTGTTTTTACCTATTTTACTGACTTTGTTTTCATGGTTATTTTACTTCACTACTAACCAATCGATGTAGCAGCGAAAGAACGCTTTTCCAACTCGACGGCTAAGGCAGATACTTTAAGGATACTCCCTTGCTCGTACCAATCACCCAAAACGATTCGCGTAGCGGGTTTACCGTTTACTTCTAAGGTGTGAATATTTGGCCGATGAGTATGGCCATGAATTAACCTTTGCACCTGATGTTTTTCCATGACTTTAACCACTTCATCAGGTGTGACATCCATAATCTCCGTCGAAAGTTTTTGCTGCTTCTGCTGACTTTTTTGACGCCCATCTTCCGCTATTTTGCGTCTTAACCATAAAGGTAGAGAAAGCATTAAACGAGGCCACCACCAACCGCGAGATTTGCGGCGAAACTTTTGGTATTCCACGTCTAGCGTACATAGCTCGTCACCGTGGGTAAGCAACGTTTTCTCTCCATAAAGATCAATAACGCATTGCTCGGGTAATAAAGTCATGCCTGCTTTATCGGTCCAGCCTTCACGAATAGCAAAGTCGCGGTTACCGTGAATAAAGTAAACAGGTGTAACTTTACTTAATTTTTTGAACGCTGCCGCGATACTTTCATTAAATGGGGTAACATTGTCATCGCCAATCCAGACATCAAATAAATCACCAAGAACATAGAGGGCATCAGCTTCAGGGGCTTCAGATGAGAGAAATTCTATCAGACATTGGGTAATGTACGGATAGGCTTCACTAAGGTGAAGATCAGAAATAAAGTAAGTAAAATTCATTGCGACAGACACAAACAGCGGGGCGAGTCGCCCCTCAATTAAAGATAAGTTAGTTTACGCGTCTTTAATAGTCGCTTTTTCAATGATGACGGGTTCAACGGGAACATCTTGATGGTACCCGCTATTACCCGTTCTTACTTTGCGTATTTCGTCTACTACATCCATGCCTTCACTGACTTCTGCAAATACGCAATAGCCCCAGCCATTCATTGACTCACTGGAAAAGTTAAGAAAATCGTTATCTTTAACGTTGATAAAGAACTGGGCGGTTGCAGAATGCGGATCGTTTGTACGAGCCATAGCAAGGGTGCCACGGTTATTTGAAACGCCATTGTTTGCTTCGTTATCAATTGGGTCGTTAGTCGGCTTTTGCTCCATTTCAGCAGTAAAACCACCACCCTGGATCATAAAACCATCAATTACACGGTGAAAAATAGTGTTGTCGTAAAACCCTTCTTTTACATATTGAAGGAAGTTTTCTACTGTTTTCGGCGCTCTATCTTTAAACAGCGTAATAGTGATGTCACCGTAATTTGTCTCTAACGTAACCATAGATGGACCTGTAAATCAAAATAAAAGCCATATGTTAGCCTAAAACTGCAAGGAGATAAATTCGAAGAGCATAAATTGCGTATTTAATTGTGACCTGAAATACAGACAGTGATAAACTTCCTCGCAATTCAAATATAGAGGAAAATCACCATGCTACACCTTTACGACACCTTAACCCGTGAAAAAAAGCGCTTCGTGCCGCTGCAAGAAGGGAAGGTGGGGTTGTATGTGTGTGGTATCACCGTGTATGACGTGTGTCATATGGGACATGGCAGAACCTACTTAAGTTTTGACGTGTTGGTGCGTTATTTAATCCATTTAGGTTATGACGTTAATTATGTCAGAAACATTACTGACGTAGATGACAAAATCATTAATCGGGCAGCCGAGCAGGGGGTTACACCCTCAGAACTGACCGCAAAAACTATTGCTATGATGCACGAGGATTTTGAGTCGATAAACCTGTTAGAGCCCCGTGTTGAACCCACGGTAACCGGTCATATGCCCGAAATCATTGAGGTTATTCAAACCTTAATTGATAAAGGATACGCCTATCAGGCTAAAAATGGCGATGTATTGTTTGATGTCAGTAAATACGAGCAATATGGCGAGTTAAGCAAACAAAATCTTGAGCAGTTGCAATCGGGTGCGCGTGTGCAAGTCGCGGATGATAAAGATGACCCCATGGATTTTGTGCTGTGGAAATCAGCTAAACCTGACGAAATTTTTTGGCACTCACCCTGGGGGGATGGCCGTCCGGGGTGGCATATCGAATGCTCAGCAATGAACTCTAAGCATTTAGGACATCATTTTGACATACATGGTGGTGGTTCAGATTTGATATTTCCGCATCATGAAAATGAAATTGCGCAGTCATGCTGCGCATTTGATACTAAATATGTTAACTACTGGATGCATGGCGGTATGGTGCAGGTTAACGACGAGAAGATGTCGAAATCGTTAGGTAATTTCTTTACTTTGCGTGATGTGGTGAAGTTACACGATCCTGAAACTATACGCTTCTTCCTGCTAACAGCGCACTATCGTAGCCAATTAAATTACGATGACGAAAGCATTCATCAAGCAAGAGCTTCACTCGAACGTTTATATACGGCACTTCGGGGAGTAACGCCTGATGAAAATAGCGATCTTAGCTACGGTGGTTACTTGCAGCGTTTCGAAAAAGCAATGAATGACGACCTCAACGTTCCGGTCGCGATGGCCGTACTATTCGACGTGGCCCGTGAACTTAATAAGCAAAAAGCTGATGAAGCTGAGGCTGGTAAACTTGCTCGCGTTTTAGTAGGGCTTGGGTCTATACTAGGTATTCTTCAGTCTGCTCCAGATAATTTTCTACAGGCAGGTATTGAAGATGACGTTGTGGAAATTGAGGCGTTAATAAAACAGCGTAATGACGCCAGAGCAGCAAAAAACTGGGCGGCAGCTGATGCGGCACGCGATGCTCTTACCGCGAAAGGCGTTGTGTTGGAAGATGGCCCAGAGGGAACTATTTGGCGCCGTCAATAAGTTACGACAACGCGATACAAAATATTAGATCAAAAGGCGGTAGAGGAGAGTATTCGAATGCAACGTTTAGTCTTTTCACTGCTTTTTATTTTTTGTGCTGGTCTGCGCGCTGAACCCTTTCGCGCTGAACCCTTTGCTATAACCGTTGGTACCTACCAGGATCATCAACGTGCGATAGAAGCGGCCACTAAAGAAAATAACTGCCCCTTCATAAAAGACGTTAATTTAGGTGAGAATCAGGTACTGTCTGAGTATCTAATTTTTTGTAATGCACTTAAAGCGTCTTCTCAACACTATCAAATTTCACTTTTTTCTTACCCCAACAACAGCCGCATGCTGAATGATGTGGAAAATGGGCGTATTCTGGGAACCTCGGTTGGTATTTGGCGAAATGAATCGAGGGAAGACGCGCTGGCGATCTCATCGCCGCTTTTTCGTAGCAATGAATTCGAAAAAGGTTTGTATACAACAAAGGAAGTGTTAAGTCGTGTCTCTCACCTTAATCAGTTAAAAAATTCTGCGACTCTTCTCAATCATAATTGGTATCACGACAAGCGTATATTGGAATGCTCTGGCATGAAGTTACTTCATGTTGGTTTTTATGAACAGATGTTCAATATGATTAAATTAGGCAGAGGACAATTTGTTCCTATCACTTTTGGTCCAAAGGCCAACTTGGAACGCAATCAATTTGGTATTGCATTGTATCCTTTCCCCGGCTATAAAATGACGTTTCCAGACTCCACCCATTTTGTTATCAATACAAAATTGCAGTCGGGCAAGCAGTTGCTCAATGATTTGAACAAAGGCCTTCAAAAACTGCGTGAGAAAGGTGAGATTGAAACAGTTTACCAGCGTGTAGGAATTATTAATAAGGCCGTAGCGAACTGGGAACCACTTCATTGTGCGGATAGTCCTCTGATGTTTTAACAGGAGGCTGGATTAGCCTCTTGATGTAAGCTGGTGAAATTAAGATTCTCAACTCCAATCAATAAACCGTGTTCTCTTAAATAGTGCAGCAGCTTCTTAAGTGAACATCTACATAGTGTAAAAACACAATTTACTTCTGTTTACTTATCATGATGAAATTTCTACGGTCTATTCTGGCAAGACGAATTTACTCTCTTTTAGAATAAACGATCCTTCATAATTGTAGGCTATTGCATTTGCGAAGAACTCATACGTTACAATTGCTTACAACTGGTAACAGCTTTAAGTATAGATTGTGCATAGTATTATGGGTAACCAACTGAAGGACTTTATAAAATGGATGAGTTTGGAAAAATAAGAAAAGGCATACCTGATATTAAGTTACCTAAATTGAATAATGGAGTCAGCCAATTATTTATCTGGCTATTTTGCTTCTCTTTTAGTGGTCATGCCATTGTTGTTAGACATGATGTACCTGATGAAAGTTATCATGCAAAATCAACGGATTTTCCACCTTTAGCAACTCTGTACTCAGTTGGAGTTCACGGCACGTTAATCGACCCAGAGTGGGTCGTAACCGCTGCTCATGCGGTATTTTGCTTAAAACCAAAGCAGAATATACGAGTGGGTGAGGAAATTGTTTCTGTTGCCAACCGATACAGCCACCCAGACTATATTCTTGGCGAAGAGCATGATCTTGCGTTGATTAAGTTGGAAAACCCTGTGACGTCGGTTAAGCCTGCCACTCTATTCAGGGATAAAACAGAGAAAGACATTATTACCTGGTTCATTGGTGCAGGCGGAACGGGGACAGGCGATGATGGGGAAACCATTAGTTACAGCGATAATAAGGGTAAGCTCAGAAAGGCACATAATAAAATTATTGACGTGACTGATACTGACTTAGTTTATAAGTTCGAAAAAGGTGATAAAGGTTTGCCCTTAGAGGGGGTTTCAGGTAACGGCGATAGTGGTGGTCCGGCGTTTGTAAAAGGGGATTACGGGTATACATTGCTGGGTATTAGTTCTCGCATAGATTCATGGTTTTATGATGTAGGAGAGTACGGGGTAACTGAATTGTATACTCGCGTTTCAAGCTATACGGACTGGATTGAAAAGGTTATCACTGCTGAGAACGAGTCGTCACGAATGGATATGTCGACACAAGATCCGTTCTTGCAGCCGGGCATGCAGGCAAGGGATATGGGGGAGTTGTGTTCGTCAATTGAGGTGCAGTAGTTGGAGAGTTCACCAAAACGCTGTGACAGTGAGGTAAGTCAGAAAATCTATTATCGCATGATGTCGTTTTAAGTTCTCAGCATCATTTAGGAGATACCCTCTTTCGCTGGTATGACGGAAGATAGTTGCGAGATGATGGTATGACGTGATTAATTGAGTTTAATAGGCAGGGACATGGGGGAGTTGTGTTCGTCAATTGAGCTGCAGTAGTTGGTGAGTTCATCAAAACGCTGTCACAGTGAGGTAAGTCCGAAAATCTATTATCGCATGATGTCGTTTTTAAGTTCTCACCATCATTTAGGAGATACCATCTTTCGATGGTATGACGAGAGATAGTTGCGAGATGATGATATGACGTGATTAATTGAGTTTAATAGGCAGGGACATGGGGGAGTTGTGTTCGTCAATTGAGGTGCAGTAGTTGGAGAGTTCACCAAAACGCTGTCACAGTGAGGTAAGTCAGAAAATCTATTATCGCATGATGTCGTTTTAAGTTCTCAGCATCATTTAGGAGATACCCTCTTTCGCCGATGTATGGACTCCCTCCCCATGGGGGAGTAACGTAATAAGTGCCTAAACTTTTACTAAGAGTCCATACAT
>NZ_JAPFRE010000033.1 GCF_026183735.1 Alteromonas sp. ASW11-130
TTCATGACTGGGGTGAAGTCGTAACAAGGTAACCGTAGGGGAACCTGCGGTTGGATCACCTCCTTACCTTTAAGAATTGAACGTTACGCTTTTGATAAGTGCTCACACAGATTGTTTTGTTATTAATGAAGAACGACCATAGATGGGGCTATAGCTCAGCTGGGAGAGCGCCTGCCTTGCACGCAGGAGGTCAGCAGTTCGATCCTGCTTAGCTCCACCAGATCCTTGCTAGTGTGTCAGGATGATTTAGCACGAGATGCTGATAAGTCACTGATTGCGAGCATGAGGTTTGTAAATGGATACGATTTGAGGAGTGAGGAGGGAGCATACATAAGTATGTGACTGACGAGCGACGAAACAAAGTATGCAGTTACAGGACTCAGGCGAAGTAAGCAGGAGGCTTGTAGCTCAGCTGGTTAGAGCGCACCCCTGATAAGGGTGAGGTCGGCAGTTCAAGTCTGCCCAAGCCTACCAATTTCTTCCTTGCTTTTCGTTATCGAATTGCTCATGTGCAATGCGCACACTACGCAATACGATGCCTCAATCAAGAAAGAAATGCGCTAACGGAAATGGTCAAAGGAATAGGATCCTAATGAATATTTACTGAAATTTAGTAAGCATTGATTAGGGTTTTTTACCCTAAAGCGCGTAAAAGCGCGCCAATCGGCAAGTCCGATTGACGAAACATGTTCTTTAACAATTTGGAAAGCTGATATTAATAGTAATCAATCAAAATTGAGTAACTGAGAATAGAATATCGAAAGATGTTCTTTCAAAGCTTTATTCTACTTGACTTGAATTGCTTGTTATCAATTAAAGCGCTGAAAAGCGTGTCGATCGGCAAGTCCGATTGACAATATGATGACAAGGCAATTTCACGATTAGCTAGTCATCATGCAGCAGAGAGCAATCTCACCTAACCCTGGACAAAAAGGCGGGGTAGGCGGTTAATATCCATCCTTTTAGGTTGTCGCAACCTTTGGGTATTAACTAATAGCTATGGAATCTTATGAGTCATGTCAATAAGAGG
>NZ_JAPFRE010000034.1 GCF_026183735.1 Alteromonas sp. ASW11-130
GCTCCCACTGCTTGTACGTATACGGTTTCAGGTTCTATTTCACTCCCCTCACAGGGGTTCTTTTCGCCTTTCCCTCACGGTACTGGTTCACTATCGGTCAGTTAGGAGTATTTAGCCTTGGAGGATGGTCCCCCCATATTCAGTCAAGATAACACGTGTCCCGACCTACTCGATTTCACTGCATAAGACTCTTCATGTACGGGGCTATCACCCTGTATCGCGCCACTTCCCAGAGGCTTCCACTACTTCTTATGCAGCTTAAGGGCTGCTCCCCGTTCGCTCGCCGCTACTAGGGGAATCTCGGTTGATTTCTTTTCCTAAGGGTACTTAGATGTTTCAGTTCCCCTCGTTCGCCTCTTATAGCTATGTATTCACTATAAGATACCTGTAAACAGGTGGGTTTCCCCATTCGGACATCTGTGGCTCAAATGCGTTTTGTCAGCTCACCACAGCTTTTCGCAGACTTACACGTCCTTCATCGCCTCTAACTGCCAAGGCATCCACCGTATACGCTTAGTCACTTAACCATACAACCCTAAATAGCTTCCGCTTAAGAACCTGTGCTGCGCGTCTCTTCCTCGCTTAGTTGGTCACATACTACTGTATGCTCCCGCCTGCGCTCGTCGTATCCGCTTGCTCAGAACCTTAATCGTCGCTATTTCCTCTTATTGACATGACTCATAAGATTCCATAGCTATTAGTTAATACCCAAAGGTTGCGACAACCTAAAAGGATGGA
>NZ_JAPFRE010000035.1:0-100715 GCF_026183735.1 Alteromonas sp. ASW11-130
CAATCCGTGAAGGTGGTCGTACCGTAGGTGCTGGTGTTGTAGCTAAGATTATCGAATAATCAAAGCTGACATTGAGTTATCCATAGAAAGGTCGCGTAAGCGGCCTTTCTTGCGTTTAGGGACCCGTCCTATACCGTGTAAAGGTTTTCAGAGTAATTTTTCTTTCTTAATTCCTAAACCCCCAATATAGTAATATTTACCACGCCCGTAGGGGTAAACCCCTATACAAAAATGCTAAAACTTTTGCGATATTCCCTCATGTTCGCGCTCTTATAAGAACGCAGACTTTTCACTGAAAATGAAATCGCTCCCGATGAAGATAGTGCTGTTAATCTTCATATTTGTGTAATGGTTTTGCATTGCACTACCTTTTAGCCCTTCTCTTGAAGGGCTTTTTATTTATAGGGGTAACCCCCCATATAAGGGGGCTATTTTTTCCCAGATACTAAATGAGTCAATTTTAAATGAGGTGGCTCATGAAAGTATTTAATAGAAAATCCCTAGTTTCAGTGGCGGTAGCATTTTCCCTACCATGCAGTGTCTTTGCGAAGACTTTCGACGAAGATCTCGCGGCGCAATTCAATCAAAACCCTTCATCATTGCAGCAAGTCATTGTTACGTTTGATGGCAAGGGGGCACCTACTACCGAGCAGCTCACTGCCCTTACTACTTTAGGCATCGATCAAGGGGTGAGTTTACAAAATTTACCCATCGTGGGTATCCTAGCCACAAAAGCGCAAGTTGAGCAGTTATATCAGCGTGATGATGTCGTCTCTGTGTGGAATAACGAGTCACTCCGCTTAGAGAACCATGAGTCTACCCAAATAACAGGGGTCCAAGCCATGCGCGCCGATAGTGAACTTCGACGCAATGGTGTACCTTTCTCTGGCAAGGGGATCGGCGTAGTTGTAAACGATTCTGGCGTCGATGGCACCCACAGCGACCTGGCATACCCGAATCATGTGGTACAGAATGTATTAGCCCAAACCAACCTGCATAGTTTGAGTGACCTGTTGCCGATAACCTATCAGGAAAATATAGCCAACACCGATATTGGTGGAGGGCATGGAACTCACGTAGCTGGTACGGTCGGTGGGAATGGAGCTAAAAGTGGCGGATTGCATGCTGGTGTAGCACCGGGAGCCGACATAATTGGCTATGGTTCTGGTGCAGGGCTGTTTATACTAGATACATTGGGCGGGTTTGACTACGCACTCACCCATCAGTTTAATTATAATATCAGAGTTATCTCAAATTCGTTTGGCAGCACGAGCGATGTGGGCACAGACTTTAATCCAGATCATCCAACGAATGTCGCTACAAAAGCATTAGCAGACAGAGGTATCATCACCGTATTTTCTGCCGGTAATTCTGGGCCGGGCGAATCTACCATTACTGGTAACTTTAAAAAAGCACCCTGGGTGGTTACCGTGGCGGCAGGAGATAAGAACGGTGAGCTGGCGGAATTTAGCTCCCGAGGAGTAGAGGGTAAGGAGGGCGAAGTGGTTGTTGATGGCGAAGTCTATACGTGGCAGGATCGTCCAACAATAACTGCGCCTGGAGTCGATGTCATTTCTGCTCGCGCTTCTACCTCAAGTTTAGGTGGTTTAAGTGCTCAGGATGATGTCGCTATGATTGATCCGGAACACCTCCCATTTTATACAGTTTCAAGCGGTACATCGATGGCGGCACCCCACGTGTCAGGTATCGTGGCATTGATGCTTGAAGCCGACCCCACGTTACATTGGCAAGATGTAAAACGTATTTTGCAAAATACTGCTACTCCTATGGCAGGACTTGCAGAATGGGAAGCGGGAGCTGGATATGTCAATGCACACGCCGCTATTACTGCCGTCGTGAATGGGGAAGCAGTTTTTGGTGATACGGTGAAACAGAACCGTGACTTTAACGGCAAAGCACTCGTAAAAGAAGGCGCTAGTTTTACCCTTACCACGACGTATCTACCGGCTGGCGAATCGCCAACAGAAACGTTCGAAGTAAGCGAAGATGTAGCTATGGTAGTAGCAAGCGCCACAATCGAAACAGCGACGGCCTTTGTATTGGAAGACCCTGCCGGTAATCGCTATGGTTCAGGAATAGGTTTACCCGTATTAGGATCGGCTGTGGGCACCACTGCGCCCGGTATGGCTGGTACCTGGAAGTTGTATAGTCGTGGTATTGGCAGTATCAGTGGGGTTTCTGTCGATCCGCTCGGCCTAACTAATGGGGTCGGCATTCCGGCATCTATCGATGTAACAATCAGGTTACTTGAAACAGCTGGCTTTGAAGGCATCGCAGATACACAAGGAGAGCCGAGCCGTCCGTTCGTAGAATATGTTACAGCACGCCATCTGATGGATGCGACTTCCCAAGGCTTTATGCCCCATAGCAAGATGACGAGAGGGGAGCTAGCAGACACTCTCACTTTGTCTGCAAATGTTCGACAGTCGATAAAAGGTAATCAGTTGCAATTTACCGACGCCGATGTGGAATTATCCGCCGCGCTTAATTCGGTAAGCGAAACCGGCAGTATCTTACACGATATAGCGCAAACGGATGAACCTGTTATGTTAGCTAAATCCGATACAGATTTTCTCCCGGAAAATAGCATTAGCCGAGAGGAACTTGCCTACTCACTGGTTCAGGCTTTAGGATTGCAAAGTGTGGCAACGTCCTTTGATCAGAACAGTACTATCATCGCTGTCGTATTTGATCAGGCAGTGGAAGTGGTTGATACCAAAGAAATTACGCCGGAGCTACGTGGCTATGTGCAAAGTGCCCTTGCTATAGGCTTGCTCGATGTTACCGTCGAAGTAGAGCAAGGTGAATTTGACGTAGCGCCTACTTTAAAAGCGTATTTTAACCCGTCTGATTCAGTAACGCGCGGCGAAGCCGCTTATATCATTACAGAGTTTGACCAGCTAAATACTAAATAATTACCATTACTCTAGCAGGCCGGCTTTGCCGGCCAACCTAATAAGTTCCGCGGAGCTACTTACGTGGAGTTTTTTGTAGATATTGCTACGATGGTTTTCAGCTGTTTTCAAGCTCATATTTAACAGCTCTGCAATTTTTTTACTGGTATTGCCTGCAGCGACTAGAAAAAATACTTCTCGCTCTCTTCGCGTTAATTCTGTAAGTGGATTCGCTCTGCGAGATCCTGCAGGTTGTTCGAGGCAAGTTTTTGCTTCTTCCTTAAGAGTATAAAAGTAGCGTTGGCCCTGCGCTATCGTCATAATTGCTTTTTGTAATTCTTCGCTAGACGATTCTTTCAGCATGTATCCACTAGCGCCTGCATCTTGCATAGCTTCAACGTATTCCAATTCGTTGTGCATGGAAAGAACCAATACTTTAGCTTCTGGCCGTTGAGCGAGTAGCTTGTCTATAGCCACCAGTCCACTCATACGTGGCATCGAAATATCCATTATAGCTACGTCAGGATTAAGCTTAATTACATGCTCAATAAACTCGATACCATCGCCACATTCGCCGATAACACTGATGTGGCCAGTTGAATTAAGCATTTGTACCAGACCTTGGCGCATTAAAACGTGGTCGTCGGCGATAACTACGGTGATGCTCATAAGGGTATCGTCAGTGAAATTCGTGTTCCGTTTTCTGGAGAGGAATTTATAGTCAGCTCGGCATTAAAAGCTTTGGCGCGATCTTCTATACTGGCTAGGCCCACTCCAGGCGTTATTTTATCTCGTGTAAACCCTTTACCGTTATCAATGAGGCTAAGTTTTACCATATTAAAATGTTGCCTTACCGTAATCTTCACATCGCTTGAATACGCATGTTTGATTGAGTTGACTAATGATTCTTGCGTAACACGAAATATCAATATACTGATATCTTTAGGTAAATCAGCGTTAACGTCAACCTCACAAGTATAGTTAATTTGCTCATGTTCAAACAGATTTCGGCACAGCCAGTTTAGTGCGGGTTTCAGCCCGAGATCATCTAAAATAGTGGGGCTCATCAGCCGTGATAATTGGCGTACATCCGACAGAGCCAGTTCGGCAATGTCTGCAAGTTCACTTACGGCAGGGTCAGTGGATGCCATTGTTTGCAAACGGCGGGTTAAGCCAGTTAATAGCTGACCTACTCCATCGTGAAGCTCACGTGAAAGTCTTGCTTTGTCTGATTCTTGCTGCGCCCATAATCGTTTAGCCAATTCAGTCAATGCATTTTGTTCATCATCAAGTCGAGCCTTTAACACGCCCTGTTGACGCTGAATTTCAGCAATTAAGGTGTCGGTATCAGAGTCGCTCAAGGTAAGTCCTTTGATAGTGCTGGGCTTGTGTCTCGTTTAGCTTTGATAACCATTGTTGGAGTAGTGCCCTACTTTTAGTTTCATCCCAGCTGCGATAGTAAATGTGATTTCGCCAATAGTTGGGATACGACTCAACCTTTTGTTTTAATTGTTTTATATCCCCGGTCAAGTATAACCATTGCATGTGGGCTTGATAAAAAGCAGGTTTTATTAGTTTATTTATTCGTTTCATATAAGTGCTGTCCGCTGGAAGCTTTAAACGATGTTGGAGATCGAGCAGAATTTTGAGTTCGGTTAACACCGGAATTGTGCTGGCGGTAAACGGAAGGGCTTCAGCTGTACTGTGCAATTGTTCTTTCTGGTTCAATTCAATATCCACTACTATTTGTAACCACGTTAGTACTGCTTGCTGCTCTTTCATGGCTGCACTTACTAGCTCATTCAACTCGCCAAGCTCTTCCTGCACACACAGCCAGTCTGCAATATAGACACAGACTTCTGCCTGCCACAGCTTCACTTCAGACAATGCTCGGGTATCACCCATATCGTGGGCCAGTTTTAACGCTTGCGCTATATTTTCTTTCGCAACGTGGAGCTTGCCTTCTGAAAAATTTAAAAAACTAAACAATAACTGATTATACATGTGCTCTTGGGTTTGTTGCGGAGCTAGTTGTGTCGCAACGCTTGCAAGACTTCGTGATGTAGCGAGTTTATCTCCCTTAACCAAACTTAATTGGGCAAGATTCTGGATCGTTCTGATAAGATGCGTTTTATCCCCATCACGCTCAAAATGCGTTTTGGCCTGTCGCCAATAAATATCTGCTAGGGAAAAGTCGCCCATAAGAAAATGCATATAAGCAACATTACTCATGCTTTCAGCTTGCTTACTCCCTTCTTTTAGCTGAACGCGGATATCTAAACCATGTTTGTAGTAGGCGAGTGCCTCCTGATATCTACCTTGTTCCTCAAATAAAAAGCCTAATGTGTCCAATACATGCGCTTGCTTAATTCGGTCCCCAAGTTGTTCGAGAAGCTCTAGTGCTTCATTTAAAGAGTCTTCAGCAAGTGCGTAATCACCCCCTATCGCCGCTACGTTGGCGAGGTTAGCTAAGGAGGTAACTCTTTCGGAGGGGAAGTCCTGTGGTGTTCTTAATGCCAGGGAATCACTAAAATATCGTTGAGCCACTGCATAATTAGCCAGACGCAAATGGGCGACACCGAATGCATTTAGCAGTAAGCTTTCTCCAGCAATATTCTCTTGTTGGCGGTAAAGAATAAGTGACTTCGTTAACGCTTCGTCGATGGCACTTTCAATATCTCCATTAATGATTTGCTGTCGGGCAAGCTCAAACCATAGTTGCGCATTTTTAGGTGAGCTACTTAATGCTTGGCGATAGTCTTTAAGAGCAGCATCAATATTGTCCGCCCAAATGTGTGTTTGCGCCCGCATTGTCAGCAATTTTGCATTTTTTGGATAAAGCGTGGTTAATCGCGTAATGGTTTGTTGAGCAAGTTTTAAGTCGTCCGTGATCTGAGCTTTAAGAAAGTTTCCCTGTAAAAGCCAGTATTCGTGAACGTTGGGTAGTGCTGCTAATGTATCTAATTGTTGATAAGCATCACCAATACGTCCTTCTTCCCAAGCCAACGTTGCTCCCGCCAGCCAACCCTCGGGAGCGTTTGGAGAGGTCTCTTGGAGAGCCTCGATTAGGTGATTTTGACTAACATATTCACTTTCAGATAATGCAGGATCTGTGGGTAAAAAATTAATGTCTGGTGCCGCAATAGGACTATCGGTGTGCTGGATGATCGCAGCTAAAATCTCCTCTGAGAAAGAGGTCAAATCATTTTGCATTGATTGAGTGTTTAAACTAGAGCTAATTGAAAAGAGTAGTTTATTGGCAGGCATGAGGTAGCCGGTGCTATCGAGTAAAAATGTTCCATTTCCTGTTGGTGCAGCGGTTAAGGTTACGACCAAGTTAGCATCAAGCGGCGTGGCGAGCTCCACTCGATCGTTTACGTTAACAATTGGATCAAGCGATAGATTAGCTACTAAGGGGCGAAAGTTTTCTTCTTCAAAAATGTTAACTTTCGGATGTTGGCTTAATGAAAATTTCAGCAGGCGATTGACTGTGGTTAAAAAAGGGATATCAGGTTGATTATACACAATTAGATCCACGTGCCCGTGGGGTATTTCAGATCGCTTCGGTGACAGGAACGAGTAAGCTAGAAATATTACTAAACATAATAGAGTAGCACTAGCGAACCAATATCGTTTGTTTGACGCGTCGCTATGTATATTTGAATTGAAACGGACCAGCACTGAATCTATTTCAGGCCGCTTAGAAGCAAGCCTATGAGTTAACGTATTTAAAAAAGCTCGCTGTTTGTGGTGCCACCATCGATCTTTTAATGAAAGTTTATGCACCGTTACACATTCAAGAATTTCGTGTAACACTTTACCTACGCTATAGGTATCGGCCACGGTAGACGATTTAGCGCCATGCAGTACTTCTGGAGCCGAATAATGCTTGTGACCGCTGGTTTGCTTATCAAACACTCCGTGTTGACCGATACCAAAATCAATAAGTACCAGTTTCCCGTTTGAATCTATCAAGATGTTATCGGGTTTGATATCTCCATGTAATACGTTGGCTTGACGGCATGTATATACCGCATCTAGCAGCTGATTTGACCAAGTAAGGTATTCAGATTTAGAAACCGGTTTTTGCAATCGGTGACAGAGTGCTTCACCCTCTACATATGCCATCGTGAAGAACATATGATGTGTATCGGCAAATACATCGTGAACACGGATAATATTGGGATGGTTTAGTTTTCTGGCGACCACTACCTCGGTACGAATAGTTTGCAATTGGGTGGAGTGGGTGGTTACACCTTCGATTAATTTAAGTGCGATATCGACTTGCAGTAATTCATCAAAGGCATGGTATACCGCGGCTTGAGCTCCTGCCCCGAGTTTTTCGCGGATAGTAAAGCGGCCCGCTAATACTGTGCCAGAGGATAATTGAGTAGAATTAAGTTGTTGAGTTTCAAGCGAGTTCAGAGAAACGCTGTCATGCGACTCAGTCAATAAACCACTCCTAAACTGATTATATCACTGCTTACTTAGCGTACTACGAACGATGCAGTAAAGATATCTTATGATCGATAGAATGGAATAATAACCGTAAAGACAAAAAATTTGCCATCGAGACAGCGAAAGATACATCGGTCTCTGTAAAGTATTGGCGACCTATTGTATTGTCACCATAGAGGACCCCTACTACCTGATTTTCTACCAAGATCGGGACACATAGTGCAGCTAATATATTGTTTTGAATAACACTTGCTTGTAAAGCGTAGCGTTGATCAGCTTTTAGGTTTCCCAAAGCTAGGGGAGTCCGTGTTTTAATGACATTTTTTATCACTGTCCGGCTACCGGAAAAACCTTCCGCATCCATCCAGGGTTCATAACCTAAACCCTGCTGAAAACCAGTTTGTTCATCGAGCAAAATAAGTGCAGCCCGTTCGCAACCCAACGATTGCAACATGCATTCACGTGCTACTTGAATAAGCGAAATACTATCGTCAGATTCATTCAACTGACTACGATATCGCCGTAACTGAAGCTTTCTCCAAATTTGCTGACTTTCCACTTTTTCCACATCGAGGTTACTTATGGGCTTCAGTCTGCATGCTACAGGTCCAATGGAAATAGACTGCTCATCTCCAATAGGTAATAACGTGACTCTTTCTCCATCACAGAAACAGCCAGTGCTGCTAGTATCATTTAGCGCCCATTGCTTATCATCGTTATTACTTAGAATGGCATGTCGCCTAGACACCTGCGGATGGTCGATTACTATGTCAGCAGTTTCCGCCCGTCCGATATGATACGGCTGACCTTCGAATAAAAGGTGTTCTGCCACCATTCCTTCAGGTGTAGAAACTGCTAATTGAAGTGGCATGTTACCGTGTCCGTAAACTATAACGCAGCGTATACAGATGAGTGAGCATTTCGCCTTTAACATTGATGATGTCATTAGATGAACGCCAAACATCCGGGATAAGGTCTCCAGACGCTGACTCAAGCAATGCTATCATCGTATCAATCTGCGTTAATGCAACGGCGTAATTCTGTAGTGTTATAGCTGAATAGAGGCTACCCATGGCAACGTCTAAAGGATTCAATACAGAGGTATCTATAGCGCTTCGATTACTAGATAGCACGTTATTTAGGGCACTAAACTTATCATTCAAATTTTCACTTAAGGAGCGCATATCAGCAAGGATGATAAAATCAGAAAAACTGCCTGTATTGCCCCTCGCCCGAAAACTTCCTGACGCTGTCAACATGGTAATATCTTCGAAATCTCCATTGTCGTGAGACCTGAATAACCGAAGTGGCGTACCTTCGACATAATGCAAAGCAGTGGTGTAGAGTTCTACCATAGCAACACCTTCAAATCCAAAACCAAAGTCGGCTTTGGGACTTATTGATACTAAAACAGGAAACGCACTATCGGCCGTAATTAACGAAGAAGGCAAGCGGTCTACAATACTGGGATCTGAGGGGTTTAGTAAAGTTGCGTGTATATCAATATTGTTAGCGTGTAAGCCGATACTATTGTCAAATTCTACCTTCACATCTACGCCAATATTGCCTGGTAGTGATATAGAGGCCTGAATCGTATCATCAGCAACAGTAAGTGAGTGGGGGGGCGTAACCTGTGCCTCCGCCATATTGGCGGTAATAATCATTAAGCCAACTAGCCATTGAAGACGCATTAATAAAAACTTTGGTGCTCGTGGGATCATGTGAATTACCTCGTCAGAATATAAAACAACCATAAAGCAGCTGCACGCCAGTATCAAGTTGAAACCGGCGCGCGCCATACCTTACTCAAAATATTGGGTGAATAGCCGCGATGCAATCACTGCATAATGGGCACGGCGGATTTGCTTATCAGGCGAAAATGTTGCCACAAGTTTAGGCTCAAGCCCAAAGCCGTCTTGTTCTACATCAAACTTAACACCTAACAGGGAAAGGGAGAGGGCAGCCTGGACGTAGCCTTTCATTTCATCCGGTATTTGTTCTTGATCAGCCAACACGATTTGCTGCCCCTTATATTCCACGATGATATCATTACTTGGATCGAACGCCTCAGCTAAGGGTTGCATCCCCAAAAGCTGTACAAGCGTGTAAGCCATCTCAAGCTTATTCACTCTGCCGTAAGCGGCAATTTGTTCATCTTTTGGCAGCATAATTGGGTTTTGTGACGCGGTAGCGTCTTTTAGTGCCCCCCCCGGCATCATCGCTGCCTCAATATAGGGGCGGCTATCAAAAGGTGTTACACCATCTAAAGGACGCGGCTCGTTCAGTAGATCGCGATATTGTCTGACGGCTCCCCCCATTACAGCATAGCGAGCTAGATCCATTCTTTTTAATTGCCAATCAGGATGAAATTTGCGATTGACGGAGCCATCCATTAACCGCTCACTTATAGCAAACTCTATGATGCCCCGCTGCGGGTGTTCGTCGATATCGTTAATACCGTTGAAGCCACCGCTTTCTTCAAATGATACAGTTACTGCGAAAGTCTCTGGTAGTCCAGGGCCATTAGTAACCCCCAATGGGTCTGCCTCAACCCCCGAAAGAGATGTTAAACCGTAAGCGTATATCCCCCACGTTCCAGCCATAGCAGGAGCAGAAACACGCATTTTTTCACTTAGTATCGGGGTGGTTAAATTGCCAAAATACTCTGTGCCATCAGGTGCCACTAGCACAAGCTTAGTCAGATTCGAGGGCGAACTGGCTGACGCTTTGATTAGCACTTCCGTTTCACCCACTTCAAACTGTGCAATCTCCGGTTCACCTACGGGCGAATAAAATAAATCAATATTTTCTGTTCTTTCGCTGGTGGAAACCAATGCGTTAGCGCGAAATTTCTTATCAGGCAAGTTGTTAACTGTTGTTCGATACTCCATATCGTAATTCAACGCTGCGGCGACTGCACTTCTGGCATTTACATAGCCAGCACCAACCTCCCATCGCTGGTATCCAGGCATATTGGTTGCCGATTCCTGAAGTAACTTTTTAATAGTGAGAGGATCTAGACTTGGGTTGGCTTCTAGCATCAGAGCTATAATACCTGATACATGAGGAGCAGCCATTGACGTCCCTGAAATCATAGTATAGAAAGGCATGTATTCGGTTTCTATTGCCTCTATATCAGCATCTCCGCCATTGGCGACGAGATTGGTAGTTGCGCGTGTAGAAATGATATCCACACCAGGCGCGACAATCGACACCTCGTTGTGATAAGTCCACTCACTTCCGTCGGGCATGGTGAAATCGCCAGATTCACTTTTTAGGCCGCGCGATGAAAAGTCGGCTAACCGCCCAAATTTATCCCCAGCGCCAACCGACACCCCCCACGGAATTTGAGCATAAGGGTTGTGGGAGTCTTCTCCAGGGCCATCGTTGCCTGCGGCAAATACACTCACTATACCTAGTTTATGAGCTTTGTAAGTAGCGAGAGAAACTGGTCCCAGAGGCTCATATTTCCCGCTGGTTCCCCATGAGTTATTGATGACTTTAATAGGATTTTCATAGGTATATAAATTATTGATTGCGAAATCAAAGCCGCCAATAGTGTCGAGCAAAAATAGACCGCCTCCGGAGCCATAGCCTATTAAATCAGCCTCCGGCGCGGCCCCGAGATACTTACCATCAGACATAAAGCCACTACCAGCGATGGTCCCAGCACAGTGCGTTCCATGGCCAGAATTGAGGTCGGTATTAATTTGACCTTTTATCGTGACACCGTCTGTCATACCGGTAACACTGATTGCTGAGGCATGGGTGAGTGCCTGAACGTTCTCCACCACAGTATCGCCGAACAGTAAATCCTGATGAGATGCGTCCACACCCGAGTCATTTACCATTATCGTCACGCCTTTGCCCGTGAACTCAACGCCATTTCTTTGCACGAAGGCAGCGCCTTGTATTTTGTTAACGCCAGTTATTTCGCGTGCATCGGCATTATAATAGTCCATCTTTCGGTTGGCGAAAATTGAACGAACGCTGTCTAATTTAGCGAGGGCTTCAATTTGCGCTTTCGTGGCCACTACACCAATTATGGGCAAAGCACGAAATTGAACACCTTTTACAATACCTAAATTTAGAATTTGTTGAATTTGAGCTTCAGCAAGGGGCTCGAGTTGATCGAACGTAACTACCGCCATCACTGCTTCAGTATTTGACAGCGTAGTTAACCTATTGGCAAGTTGGTTACCAATGTATGCATCAGCGAGGGCTTGTGAGCTCGGTGCAGCCATAAATACAGCAGCAACGGCAGAGAGAGTAAATTTTTTCATGATAGTCCCGACTCATTTAACGTGATTTCTGATGTGATAACAGAATATGGATTCATCATGACTGTTCGTTTTCTATTCATCTATAGGGGTTTCACCCTAGATTTGCCCTACTGCTATTTTCGTGGATAGGTAAAGTCATTGCTTCACGGAAGTGTATTCTCTATGGTTATCACATCCCAGAAACTTTTGAATTGAGGTAGAGATGAAATATCATCCGCTAGGGCGTAGTGGGCTAAACGTGTCTGAAGTGTGTTTGGGGACTATGACCTGGGGAATACAAAATACCCAGGCAGATGCGAATGAGCAATTAGCTATGGCAATTGATGCCAACGTAAATTTCATCGATACCGCTGAAATGTATCCGACGCCCCCGAATGAACAAACCTACGGAGAAACCGAGCGAATTCTCGGTCATTGGCTTAATCGCCATAGGCACTACCGCGAACAGCTGGTTATTATGAGTAAAGTGGCCGGCAGAGGGCTTAGCTATATACGTAACGGGTCCAAGATAAGTGGGGACTCACTTACTGAAGCGCTTGATAACTCTTTAGCGCGTCTGAATACAGATTACTTAGATGTGTATCAACTTCATTGGCCAAATCGTCCTACGCCCCATTTCGGCAAACATTGGCCAGGAAGCACAAATCCTTTAAACACCGAGATTGATAATGAAATCGAAGGCATGCGAGACATTCTACTTGCGCTCGACAGAGCTATGGCGAGTGGGAAAATACATCATTGGGGCTTATCTGACGACACGCCATGGGGAATTGCGACATACCTCAAACTGTGTGACGAAATGAATATCGAACGGCCAGTGTCTATTCAAAATGAATTCAGTCTATTACACACCAAAGATTGGCCTTATCTGATTGAACAATGTGTGTTTGAACACATCGCTTACTTACCGTGGTCACCTTTGGCTACCGGCATACTGACAGGGAAATACATGGGTGGCGAAAGGCCTGCCGGTTCGCGGTGGACGTACATTCAAAGACAGGGATTATTTAGAGACAAACCGGCGGCGCACGACGCTACAAAGCGTTACCAGCAGATTGCTGAAAGGCTAAATATCTCTTCAGCCCAATTGGCACTGGCGTGGTGTAAGCAGGTCTCGGGAGTAACGTCTACAATCATCGGTGCGACCAGTAAGCAACAACTTTCGCAAAATTTAGAGGCATTCAAACTGGAACTAGCGCCATCGACGCTTTCGCAAATCGATGAGGTGTTACAGCGGTACCCAGTAGGATTTTAACTAGGGTACGCTGAAATCAACAAGAAGGAATAACTTATTAACTTTAACGCTTGCCCAGAGCGTAAGGTTACCGTTAGAGTGATTGTGAATATGATTCACTATATATTTACATGTTACTTTCATTTTCTAATTGTTTCATAAAGCATTGGAGGCAAACGCATGACATCACCAAAATTGTATCCTGTTCCTGAGTCAGTCGCGCAACAGGCAAACGTAAGCACCGCTGAATATGCGTCGCAATATAGAGAATCAATCGTAAATTCTGATATTTTTTGGTTGGAACAGGCGAAGCAATTAGATTGGATTTCTTTCCCGACTAAAGCAAATGAATCCATCATCACAAAAGACCGCGTGGACATTAAATGGTTTAGCGGCGGTAAGTTAAATGCAAGTGTGAACTGTCTTGATAGACATTTACCAGATCATTCACAGCGTATTGCTTTTTATTGGGAAGGTGACTCACCCGACGACTCAAAGGCCATAACCTATCTACACGCTTTTCAAGAAGTCTGCCGATTAGCTAATGGGCTTAGGCAGTTAGGCGTACAAAAAGGTGACAGGGTGGCTATTTATATGCCGATGGTACCCGAGGCAGCGTTTGCCATGTTAGCTTGTGCACGAATCGGTGCAGTTCACTCCGTTATTTTTGGCGGCTTTTCGCCCAATGCCATAGCTGATCGTATCAATGACAGTAGCGCAAAAGTAATCATTACCGCTGATGAAGGAAGACGAGCAGGCAAAACCATACCTTTAAAAGCTAATGTAGATAAGGCATTGGAAAATGATGCGTGCCCCTCCATCAAATCTGTTCTGGTGTTTACGGTTACTAACGCTGACACTGGCGCAGGCAATGATATTGATGTCAATTGGAATGACTTGAAGAATGAATGTGAACCAACCTGCGAACCTGAAGTTATGGACGCTGAAGATCCATTGTTCATATTGTATACCTCAGGCTCTACTGGCAAACCAAAAGGTGTAGTGCATACTACTGGTGGTTACCAACTCTATACCAGCATGACCTTCAAAACGGTATTTGATTACAAACAAGATGATATCTATTGGTGTTCAGCTGATGTGGGCTGGATCACAGGGCATAGTTATATGATTTACGGGCCTATGGCTAACGCCGTTACCCAGGTGTTTTTTGAAGGCGTGCCAACCTACCCAGATGTACGACGCATTGCTCAGGTCGTGGAAAAATACAAAGTTAATATTTTATACACCGCACCCACCGCTATTCGCGCCCTTATGGCCCACGGTTATAAGCCTGTGGAAGGTTGCGATACGTCTTCTTTACGTTTACTAGGCTCGGTTGGAGAACCTATTAATCCTGAAGCATGGGAGTGGTATCACCGTGTTATTGGTAGCAGCCAATGTCCCATTATGGACACATGGTGGCAAACTGAAACTGGCGGTATCATGATCACGCCACTTGCGGGTGTAACAGATCTTAAACCCGGCTCTGCCACTCAACCTATGTTAGGTATTCAACCCGCCTTATTCGATGCTGAGGGCAACGAAGTTGAAGGTGCGGGGGAAGGAAACCTGGTGATTAAACAAAGCTGGCCCAGTCAGGCCAGAACGGTCTATGGTGATCACGAGCGCTTTATACAAACCTATTTCAGTACCTATCCTGGCGTGTACTTTACAGGGGATGGGGCCAAGCGTGATGAAGACGGTTATTATTGGATTACAGGGCGGGTAGACGACGTCCTAAATGTTTCCGGCCACCGCCTAGGAACTGCGGAAATCGAAAGCGCCTTGGTTGCACATGAAAAAGTGGCTGAAGCGGCAGTGGTTGGGTATGCCCATGATATTAAAGGGCAGGGGATATATGTATACGTTACCTTAAACGAAGGGATCCAAAGTAGTAATGAGCTAGCTGGCGAACTTAAAAATTGGGTAAAAAACGAGTTAAGTCCTATCGCTGTACCGGATAAAATTCAGTGGGCTGAAGGGCTACCTAAAACCCGTTCGGGTAAAATCATGCGTCGTATCTTACGAAAAATCGCAGCGAACGAACATGAGCAATTAGGCGATACGTCAACTCTTGCCGACCCATCGGTAGTGGATAAGTTAATTCAAGAACGCTTAAATAAATAGATATACCCTTCTACATGAGTAACCTCTCTGGCTACTCACTGCTGTAGGAACATTGTTTCTGCGCGTGGGTAGTTTCTCTATTCAGTAGTGGATGGGCGATGTGATACACCTATCTATGGCTCATAGCCTTACAGCTGACTAATAAATTGATAGTTTGGCAAAATGTGTTTTATCGTTGTTTTTGTAAAACGTTTCTCCCCCGTGGTTATCCCGCTACCAGCATAATGTGGCTTTCGTAACGATAAAACATGGTGCCAGTTACGCCAATCCAAATACGGTGCTATGCGCCAAAACGTTATCTTTTGACAGAGCCAATAATGTGATTGTGGCAACGTAAACATAACAACAACGTAATTGTTATTAATAGGTTGGCTACAGGTTATGAAAAAGCAAGATAGGTAACGGCAGCTGGCCTGCAAGGTAAACTTGCTTGGGGACCTATAGAGGCGACCCCAATAATACTAACGTTTCTACAGAAGAAACAAAGACTGATGTCGAACGTATGCTGCGCGTAATTGTTAATTGCTAAGTGCTAAGTGCTAAGTGCTAAGTCTTGGGTTTGGTTAAAATGTAATCATGCTCCGGATCAACGATAAAGTGTCCTGACATTGCTTCCCTTCCCAATAACATTAAATACGTCATTTCCGATCTGTCGGTTAAGGTTAGCTGAATTTCCCAGGTTTCCCCCGCCATCACAATTGGGGTGTCGATGGTATAGCGTCGCTCCCTGGTAGCTGTTGAACTTTTTACCTTTTTTTGTGCTACTACCTTTGCTTCACGGCGAACAATTTTCGATACATTATGAATATCCGGATGAATATCAAAACTAACCCAAAGTTCCCCGTCCTTTTCAAATTCGTCAATATTGTCAACATGAAGTGATGAGGTGGTGGCGCCAGTATCAACTCTAATATTCAAGTCCGTTATCGCGAGTTTAGGCAGGTCGCACAATTCAAGTGCGCCAACAAGTCGCTTTTCATGAGAGCTTTGGCTCATAGGCGTTATCCTGTTATTAAGTTATGGATTGTTCATCCGGTAAAAGGTGGTCCTGAAGTATCCCCACATGCTCTGCCACTGAACTTGGCCGTTTAAAATAAGCTATATGGTAAATTGCTTCACCTTCTTGAGTGAGAGGGATATTCTGTTTACCTATTACGACCCCTTCAGCAGGACAAACAATATCGCCTCTATGATCGCCAAACGGATCGGCAATCTTTGCCAGTACATCACCTTTATAGACGTGATCACCCAACTGAGCTAAGTGATTAACAAAACCACTTTCTGATGCACGTACCCAGCCGCTTTCGCGAGCAATAAAACGTTTAATATCATGGCCTTTACTGCGACTTTTGTTCAGCATTCCCAAATGGCGCATGGTATGAATGACACCTCGTAGACCTGCACGAATGGAAAATTCATCATACCGTAATGCCTGACCTGCTTCATAGAGTAGAATTTTCACCCCTGCATCACTGGCTGCTTGTCTTAGTGAGCCATCACGAATATCAGCATTCAGCAAGACCGGAATACCAAATGCTTTGGCCATTTCCAAAACTTCTATATCATCCAGGTTAGCGCGGATTTGCGGTAAGTTACTGCGGTGAATCGCTCCCGTGTGTAAATCAATGCCGTAGTCACACTTGCTAATAATTTCATTAAAAAACAGATGCGCCAGCCTACTTGCCAACGAGCCCTTTTTGCTGCCAGGAAAGCTGCGATTCAAATCTCTGCGATCAGGTAAGTAACGTGATTGCGCCAATACTCCGTACACATTTACTATAGGCACCGCTATCAACGTACCGCGTAATCTTTCGATTGATTTTGATTTAATCAAACGCGATACAATCTCAATTCCATTCAGCTCATCACCATGAATTGCGGCGCTGACAAACAGGGTTGGGCCGGGCCGTTTACCTCGTTTCACGTACACTGGGATACTCATGTGAGTGGCAGTGTATAGCGGAGGCATGTCTAACTGAATTTTTGCTGATTCGCCTGGGGCTACCGATACGCCACCTATTATTAGTTCAGGCTGGGTCATTAGCCTGTTCCTTTGGTTTTAGTATTGTGCGGCTTAGCCGATTTGGCGATAAAGTCGATAATCATACCTGCCACATCTTTATTGGTGGCATTCTCAATACCTTCCAAGCCTGGGGATGAGTTTACTTCCATCACCACAGGACCATTATTGGAGCGCAAGATATCCACTCCGCAGCAATTTAGTCCCATTGTTTTCGCTGCTTCGACGGCCGTTTTCCGTTCTGCCGGTGATAGCCTGACTAAACTGGCTGAGCCACCTCGATGCAAGTTTGAACGAAACTCTCCCGGTGCGGCTTGTCGTTTCATCGCAGCAATTACTTTACCCCCCACCACTAAACAACGTATATCTGAACCGCCAGCTTCTTTAATGTACTCCTGTACCAAAATACTGGCATTCAAACCCATGAATGCTTCAATAATTGCTTCTGCCGCCTTTTGAGTATCAGCTAAAACCACGCCAATACCCTGCGTACCTTCAAGCAATTTTATAACCACAGGGGCGCCACCTACATTTTTAATGAGGTCATCAATTTTATCAGGATGGTGGGCAAAGCCAGTACGCGGCATTCCAATGCCTTTACGTGAAAGTAGCTGCAACGAGCGGAGTTTATCTCGCGACCGACTGATGGCGACGGACTCATTAATACTATAGGTGCCAGTCATCTCGAACTGACGTACAACTGCTGTGCCGTAAAAGCTAACTGAGGCGCCGATTCTCGGTATGATCGCGTCATATTTGGGCAAGCGTTTACCCTTGTAACGTACAGAAGGTTTTGCACTGGTGATATCCATGTAACAGTGCATGGTGTCAATTACATCTACTTCATGACCTCTGTCACGCCCTGCTTCAACTAGCCGTTTGGTCGAGTACAGGTTCGCATTTCTTGAAAGTATAGCTATACGCATAGCGAATATTCTCTTTTAAATTTAGTGGGTTGCTACGCACCTTAGCAGTTATTGGATGACCACAAATTGGCTGCTTTAGTTCGATTGCGAGATTAATTCACTTTCAGTATAGAAGATAGTTTTTTTATTTATTGGATTGCGATTGAGATAAGTTCTATTCACTCACTGTATTAACATATAAAATCTTAAAACAAAACGTGCTAATTGTATGCGTTTTCCCTATGCTTTAGGCGTTGGGTATTGAGTGGTCAAAAAAATGGTGTGGATTAACGAACTGAGTTATTGGTTGTCAGCTTATAAAATGCATTTCATCTGGACGGTGGTTATGCTGGTAGCTTATTTAGCAATGACGCGATTCGTATTACCTCGAGTCGAGAGTAATATTGAAAAAAGCCGTTTAAAATCAAACAACGCGGTAAACGGCTTGTTTGTCGTTAGAATTTTAACCGCCGTCGTGACCTTTTCATTAATTTTAATAGCCTGGGGAATAGACTTTTCAGGGCTGCTTGTTTTATCGACCTCTATCATCACGCTTACCGGCGTAGCTTTGTTTGCTAGTTGGTCACTCATAAGTAATATCACTGCCTATTTTATATTGCTGACTAATGTGGCATTCCGTCGGGGTAATTATATTCGTTTACTGGACGGGGATAATTACATAGAAGGTTATATAGGCGACATAAACTTGTTTAACACCCGCCTCGTTACCCCCGATAGAGAGACGGTTCTTTACCCAAATAACCTTGTATTGACTCGACCTGTGCTGATTAACCCAAAAGTTAAATGGCAGTCAATGGGGAAGGTAGCGCCACTTCCTGCCGAAGAAAAAGAAATTAAAGAAATTCAAAAAACGTAATAACATTTTTATAGTGATTGCGAACGTTTTTTTGTAAGGTAACTGAATCCTGAATGTTAAAAAAACGTTATGAACGAACATCGCGGCCATGCAGTCGGGTACTGGAAAGCCAACTTACAATTACTTTTAACGCTACTTCTGGTGTGGTTTGCTGTGTCATTTGGGGCAGGTATCCTCTTCGTAGATTTTCTCAATCAGTTTTCTTTTTTCGGTTTTAAACTCGGTTTTTGGTTTGCGCAACAAGGTGCTATTTATACCTTTGTTGTGCTGATCTTTGTGTACGTGTACAAAATGAATGCGTTGGATAAGCGATTTGGCGTGGATGAAGATTAAAAAATATGGATGTTCAACAGCTCACATTTATTATCGTTGGCCTTACTTTCGCGCTATATATCGCAATTGCGCTTTGGGCCAGGGCAGCTTCAACTAATGACTTCTATGTAGCGAGTGGAGGCGTCCCGCCAGTTTTAAATGGCATGGCCACCGCGGCCGACTGGATGTCTGCCGCCTCTTTTATTTCAATGGCAGGCCTTATTTCTTTCATGGGCTACGATGGTGCTGTGTACCTGATGGGGTGGACGGGCGGTTATGTTTTATTGGCGCTTTGTTTAGCGCCCTATTTAAGAAAATTCGGCAAGTTTACTGTACCCGATTTTATCGGCGATCGATATTACTCCCAGACGGCACGTACCGTTGCGGTGGTATGCGCTATTTTTATTTCGTTTACCTATGTTGCTGGACAAATGCGAGGCGTGGGCGTGGTGTTCAGTCGGTTTCTGGAAGTCGATATTGTCACCGGGGTTGCTATTGGAATGGCAATCGTATTCTTCTATACAGTATTAGGGGGCATGAAAGGCATTACCTATACACAAGTAGCCCAATATTGCGTAATGATTTTCGCCTACCTTGTCCCTGCTGTTTTTATATCATTAATGCTAACAGGACATGTGCTTCCACAATCCGGTTTTGGGGCAACGCTTACAGATGGTTCAGATCTTTATCTATTACAAAAGCTCGATCAGGTTTCGGTCGAATTAGGCTTTGCAGAATATACATCAGGTAGCAAAAGTACCATTGATGTATTCTTTATTACGTGTGCATTAATGGTAGGCACTGCGGGTTTACCTCATGTTATCGTGCGTTTTTTCACGGTACCGAAAGTGCGAGATGCGCGGAAAAGCGCAGGCTGGGCGTTGCTATTCATAGCAGTACTTTATACTACGGCCCCCTCATTGGCAGCGTTTGCTCGAATTAACATGATCGATACTATCAATGGTCAGAACATGCAAGGCACGAATTATCAGCAAGCTCCTGAATGGATAAAAAACTGGGAAAAAACAGGTCTGATCGCTTGGGACGATAAAAACCAGGACGGCAAGATGTTTTACGCAGGCGATGAGCGCAACGAAATGAGTGTTGACCGAGACATCATGGTATTGGCCAATCCAGAAATAGCAAACTTACCTTCCTGGGTGATTGCACTGGTTGCGGCTGGTGGTGTGGCAGCCGCTTTGTCAACATCGGCAGGGTTATTACTCGTTATTTCAACTTCTGTATCACATGATCTGCTTAAACGAAATTTAATGCCATCAATTTCTGAAAAAGCAGAGTTGGGCTACGCTCGGATAGCCGCAGCCACTGCCATTGTAATCGCAGGATGGTTTGGTATTCATCCCCCCGGGTTTGTAGCACAAGTGGTGGCTTTTGCTTTCGGGTTAGCCGCATCCAGCTTCTTTCCTGCCATTATCATGGGAATTTTCAGTAAACGCATGAATAATATTGGGGCCGTCAGTGGTATGGTAACTGGCATTGTGTTTACAGCTAGTTATATTGTGTTTTTTAAATTTATCGCGCCTGAACTGAATAGCGCTGAGTACTGGTTATTCGGAATTTCACCAGAAGGGATTGGAACATTAGGCATGCTGATCAATTTTGGTGTCGCTTTCACGTTTGCGCGTTTTACAGCAGATGCACCACACGATGTCCAACACATGGTAGAAAATATTCGCTACCCAAAAAGCGAGTAGAACGGGTAAAACAAATTGACAAAAAAATGAGGTCGGCGTATCTTGCGTTGCCCATCCCAGCGTGCTTCGTTTAGCTTGCTGAAAGCCCAGGTGGTGAAATTGGTAGACACGCTAGCTTCAGGTGCTAGTGGCCTTACGGCCGTGGCGGTTCAAGTCCGCCCCTGGGCACCATTTATACATTCCAAAATATTCTAAAGCGTTCGCAATCCCTGACCTTTTCCCCTGAACTAGCACCCCTACTTCGATGAGGTTATCCGTAAGTTATAACGTGGCTAAAATTGACTACTGCACATTTGAGGATGAAAACGTGATGAACTTATGATGCATAATGAGTACAGCTAATATTCTGTCCAAACTAGTATTAAAAGAATGACTTGTACTGTGCTAATCTCAATTTAAGCTAAAGGGAGGATTAGAATGATTGAAATTTTAATTATGCTAGTTGTAGTAGGAGTGACAATTTGGTTTACGAAACTTTTGTTAAATAAACTCTTTGTTCCTCACAGTAAAAATCGAATTCCGATAGCAAAAACACCCCCGGCATTAAAGCAAGGTTCAGCCATCAATCGCAACACCGTTGAAGCACCAACCATACTGCAAGAAATCTATAATAAAAATCGAAAAGTCTACGTATTTGCCGATCTGGAAACCACTGGCTTGTACGTTGATGAACATAAAATAACCGAGGTGGCGGCAATTAAATATTCTGGTGGTGACAGCGTCGAATATTTTTTCACATTGGTTAATCCATCCACGTCAATACCTAAGCATATTACCAATATTACTGGTATTACTGATGCGATGGTTTCAAATGCGCCAAGAATGGAAGCGGTATTACCAGCTTTTAAAGAGTTTGTCGGTAATGCTGAGTTGATTTTTTATAACGCTCCATTCGATAAAAAGTTTCTGGACAAAGCAGCTTCAGACCTTAACAGCCCCTTCTGCAACAAATTTATTGATGCGCTTCCAATCGCTAAGGAAGCATTTCCTGAACTTCACGATCACAAGCTTACTACCGTTGCCAAGCACTTGAACGTTTCAGTTTCTGGTGCACATAGAGCATTAGATGACACTAGGATCCTAATGTTTGTATATCTAGGCTGTCGAGTTGCATTGCTAAGCCGTGGCCAATTTATGAATGCCACCGCATTGGGTCAGGCCTTAGGAGGTTATAGTGCAATCACAACAAATAAAGCGCTCGTAGAACAAGGATTTCAAACGAAGGCTAAGAATGAGGATGATAAGTGGATCTATACTCCAACCACTCAAGGAATGACCTTCATTCGTTTAAGTGAAAACGGAAGACACTTTTTATGGCACGAAAGTATTATCGAAAAACTAGATATGCAGAATTTTCCAATAAGCAAAAAAGCTTAACATTTGTTGAAAGCAAATCGCCCGTAACATCCTCATGTGCTATTTCCAATAAAAATCCTTTTAGGCGAGAATTCCAGTTTTCTATCGCGGAGCAGTTGCTATTGTTCCCCTATGAAGAGTGGCACCACGGTTAAATGTGAGTAATACCGACAGCATCACTCAACTAATAAATAACACAATTTTGTAGTGCAATAAGGGGCGCGACCGAGCTCTAAAAACTGTACAGGTCTAAACCGCACAAGGTATGTTCAAAAGAGTGAACTCACTTTAATTGCTGAGTATAAATGGGTATACCACAGTATCCATTAGGCTACCTAAAACACATTCTAACTGGTTAACAAATAACCACATTTTGTTATTATTGGCGCGTCAAAATGTGAGGTCAGTAGTATGCAAATCAACACCAATCTTGAAAAACAGGATTATATCAACGCTTACAAGGAGATGTGCTTATTCGTATTAAAGCGTCCGCTCTTTGCTAGTTTGATTATGGCGGTTGCTCTTGCGACAACAATTATCCCCTTTCACATGTTTCCACTCAAAATGGCAGGTTTTGCACTGACTATTTTAATCACGGTTTGTTTAACCACGCTGTTGTACCGTACAGGCTCGTTGCAAGGCTTGATTGATGAAGTACGGTTCCAACAAAAGGTGTTTCTACCCGCCGTTATCGCTATTTTAGCGTTAAGCTGGTTGGGTTTTGTGGTCGCAGATGTATTGATTGCAATGGTTGGGCAGCAGTCCGAGGTACAAACACAACTTGCGGCCGCCACTATATCTGAAGGGTTAACCTCTACGTCTATGTTGGCTGCGGTCCTTGCTGGTGCGATTATTTGCATCGCGCAGATCATGCCCTTTGTTTTGGCTTACTTTTGTAATGGCCTGAATGTGTCTAAACGGCAGGGTGAACATATTTGGCTGGCCTTAATGATGCGTTCTAAAACGTTCTTGGCATTCATTCCTGTAGCGCAGTTAATTCCAATCGGCCTGATATTTAATATCGATACTACTGGGGCTATGATTTTGCTGGCTTCGCTTTATAGCACATTTCTATTTTTTATTGTGTTTAACATTGAGCCTAAGCAAGCAGAGAAGTCACAGCAACTGACCATAGCTGAGCAAATGTAGCCGTGTTAGCAAACAGGACGGGCGCTAAGGCCGCCCTTTTTGATTACAGCAAATGAATTGCCAACATCACGAGTAGTACGCCACACGCTAACCACCCTATCATGAAAAAGTAGCTTCTTGGGCTAGGGTTTTTCTCGGTGGCAATAGCGTAGTAAAGTACCATATGGAAAAGTCGTGCTATGGCATAAATCCACACGATAATAGCTAAAGTACTGGGATCAAAACCAACCATTATTGCTAGCAGCGAGGGAAACACTATTAGCGGTAAGTTTTCCAGCGAATTTTGGTGTGTTCGATGGCTTCTGAACACAAAAGAGTGGTGACCTAAGTTGTCGTCGACCACCCCTGGTACATAGTGGGTCTGCTTGCGATGTGCCAGGGTAGCAACGAAGCTCTGTATAAATAAAAGCAGCAAGATAAACCACAAACCCCAAATTGCTAAATTGTAGGTGACAAACATAGCCTTCCTTTTTATTAGGTTATTTCTATCTTATTGTTTTAACGCAATAATATTATAATAAGTACAATGTATTTCAACATAGTTACAATTTACCCTTTACGTCCTTTGGAATAAGAAGCGTATCAATAGCGTGTATGACGGCGTTCGAGGCAGAAATATCGGCCTGAGTTATGTTGGCCCCGTTAACTCTTAACACCCCGTCACTGCTTGATAACTTCAGAGGTGCCCCTTCGACGGACCGTAAGTCAGCTTTATCTCCTAATTCACTTGCTTTATGTTTACCTTTGATTAAGTGATAGGTAATTACTTGAACTAAATATTCACGATTATCTTTGTTTAGCAGCCTGTTGAGCTTTTCTTCAGGAAGGGAATTAAAAGCTTCGTTCGTTGGCGCGAATACCGTAAACGGCCCAATATCACGAAGCGTTCGGGTAATACCAGCACTTTTGATTGCTTCAATGAAGATTGTAAATTGAGGATCCTTGGCGGCGGTCGCTATAAAATCTGTTTCTTCTTCCATGTACTCCTGAGCGCTTACGGAGGAAGCTAACACTATTAACGCTATTACTAAAAATGAACTCAAAGCTTGAATTCGCATATTTTTCTCCAGTATAGGTATCAGTTTGTTTTTCTTATGCTGACAATAGAATAAGTCACGCGTAATTTGCCAATATCATTTAACGAAAATTGCGGTTAAAAGGTTACCTGATAAGTTAAATGAAGCGGTGTTGAACCAATGCCCTCCTCTTTATTGTCTATACTAACAATAGGGTAAATAGGTTTGGGTGACCGCTATGAATCGCATATTAAATTTATTCTTATCCATATGCTTACTTTGTGCGTGTGTCACTACCCCCGACCCATCCGATCTATCAAAGTCGTCCTTTAAGAATTTAGACGACAATTTGTTTCCTAGCTATAAATTATTCAAAGTTGAAACCAAAGACCAAATATTTGCTCTTAATGAAGGGGCGAAATTGTTTGTCGATCGCATTAAAAAGCCCAGTCCTTCTAGCGCAGTGAATACGCCAGACGTGAAAAAGCTGGTAGAAAACATATTCGACCATACCAAGATGGGGCTCAGCTACAGAAATAATGCAAATTCAACAGCTAGCGAAACATTCGATAATAGAACGGCGAACTGCCTTTCTCTGTCTATCATGACCTTCGCAATGGCCAAGTATGCGGGGTTAGATGCCGCGTTTTATGTAGTGGATATTCCGGAATATTGGGTAAGGCAATCGGGGTTTGATGTGTTAAACGGACACATTAACCTAAAGATTTCGCCTGAAAAAGAACCGAATTCTATTGTGTTACTTAGCGAAATTGTTGATGTGGACTTTGATCCACAAGATATACGCAATCAATTTCCCAGAAAACGTATCGCTCCAGACCGAGCATTAGCGATGTTTTATGTGAACAAAGGAGCGGAAGCGCTAATGCAAAATAGTTATAGCAAAGCTTACGCGTATTTTAGAGAGGCTGTGCTAACTGATCCTGAATACTCTTCAACGTGGACGAACTTAGGGGTACTGTTTAGGATAAATGGCTACTACGAGGCAGCAGAGAAGGCTTACCGCCATTCGCTGGCACTTGATGAAAGCAATTGGACTGCTTGGGAAAATTTAGCTTATTTGATGAATCGGACCGATAGAAAGAATGAAGGTAACGCTATTTTAAACAGGCTCAAGCGCTTGCGATTACATAACCCGTTTTATCATCAAATTCTCGGCGAAAAAGCATTTGAAAAAGGGGAATACGCTAAAGCGATTAGACATTATCGTAATGGTTTAAAATTAGACAGAAAGAAAGCGCAGATATTATTCGGATTAGGTAAAAGCTATTATGCGGAAGGTAACATTAATAAAGCCGCACATTACTTATCTTTGGCCGCACGCTTTGCGCCCAATAAAGATTTAGAGAAAAGGTATCAGAGTAAGCTCTCTTTACTACAAACAAGTTTATAAGCGACACCCTAAATCGGGTGCCCGCATCAATTAAATGACACCCAGCTCCTTCAGCCGCTCTTTTAAGTATGAATCGGCCGTATGACGCTCTGATAAGACGACATCTGGACGTGGATGAAGAAAGAGTGGTAATGAAATACGTGACTTGGTCATATCTACGTTTTCAGGGTTTATCACTCTATGTGTGGTAGATGGGAAATAGTGGCCGGAAGCCTCTTGTAGCATGTCCCCAATGTTGACAATTAAATTACCGAAGTCACAAGGCACATCTATCCATGAACCATCTTGTGCTTTCACCTGTAAGCCAGGCTCGTTTGCGGCGGGGAGTATAGTAATTAAATTAATATCTTCGTGGGCAGCTGCTCGAATAGCATCGGGCTCTTCGTCACCTTTTAGCGGCGGATAATGCAATACACGTAGAAGAGTTTGATCACTATCTTTAATCATTTCTGATAGTGGCTGACTATACTTCTCGCTTACTTCTTTTGGAGAGTTCGTTTCAATCCAACTCAGTAGCTCTCTAGCAAGCGTATTTGCTTTTTCATAGTATGACGCAAGCAGAGGACGCAGCTCTTCAGGACACTGACCCCATGGATAGAAGTGAAAATACTCTTTAATATCTTTTTGCTTAAAGCCTTTAGCTACTTCTGAGACAGTTGTTGGGAAGAAGCCATCTTGCTTGTGTTTGTTATATAGGTATTGATGTTTTTCTTCGCTATCAAAAAAAGTTTGCCAGGCATCATAAATTTCCTGCACCATGGATTGCTGAAGAGGGTGGTTTTTTAGTACACCAAAACCGGTTTTGCGAAGCGATTCAACAAACAACTGATCCGCATTTTCGGCGTTATAATCGACTGCGACTAATTGCATAACTATCTTTCCAAATAAATAAAAGGGCTGAGTGATTTAAACAGCCCTACTTTTAAAAAGGGAATCTTACCGCAGATTTCACGGCAGTAAAATTGCTTAACCTAGTGACAAATAAAAACCTGCCAAAGAAGCACTCATTAAGTTAGACAAGGTGGCGGCAATAACCGCTTTAAGTCCAAGTGATGCAATCTCTTTGCGGCGGGTTGGAGCCATCGCGCCAATTCCACCCATTAATATAGCGATAGATGAGAAATTAGCAAAGCCACACAATGAAAAGGTTACAATAGCTTGTGTAGCCGGTGATAACGTATCTATTTGTTTAACAAAATCTAGATACGCGACAAATTCGTTCACCACAATTTTCTGGCCAATAAAACTACCTGCTATTTGTGCTTCTTCCCAAGGCACGCCAATAGCCCATGCTAATGGTTGTAAAATAAAGCCTAAGATACCTTGAAAGGTCACGCCATCAAAGCCAAACAATTCCGCAGTCCAGCCAATTAAACCGTTTAGCATGGCGATAAGTGCCACGAATGCCAATAACATAGCGCCAACGTTTAGGGCGAGTTGCAACCCGGCAGCTGCTCCAGTCGCCGCCGCATCAAAAACATTGGCGTAGCTGGTTTCTTCAGCATCTATATTATCCAGCTCATCATTCGCTTTATTAATTTCAGGCTGAATGATCTTCGCCATTAATAAGCCGCCAGGTGCAGCCATAAAGCTTGCCGCCAGCAGGTATTTCAGCTCCACACCTAAACTGGCGTAGCCTGCCATTACCGAGCCCGCGATAGAAGCTAATCCCCCCACCATAATGGCAAAGAGCTCTGAACGTGTCATGTGCGGTATAAAAGGACGCACCACTAACGGGGCTTCGGTCTGTCCGACAAAAATATTGGCCGCAGCCGACATGCTTTCTGGGCGGCTGGTCTTCAATGCAGCCTGTAAAAAACCACCGATAATTCGAATGATCCAACTCATAATACCTAAGTGGTAGAGAACCGCGATTAACGACGAGAAGAAAATAATGACAGGCAATACATTAAAGGCAAAGATGAAACCAAGGGATTTGTCGCCCACTGGGCCGAATAGAAAATTAATCCCTTGTTGGCTGTAGTTAATGATGTCGCCAACGAACTCAGTCATTTTCAACAGCATCTTAATGCCTGGTTCGAAATAGAGAATAAATGCACCTATCAGCGCTTGGATGGCGAATGCACCGCCCACTGTTCTCCAGTTAATCGATGATCTTGAAGCTGATAAAGCAAAGGCGATGCCGAGCAACAGCAAAATGCCCAGTAAACTTACCATAGCCAGTCTTCCTTATTGCAATGCCTGCTGGATATGCGATTTGATCACGTCCAGTGCGATTTGGTTTTTCCCACCTTGTGTAACAACTACATCAGCAGTGAAACGACTAGGCTCAATGAATTGGTGATACATCGGTTTAACAGTGGCTTCATATTGCTTTGCCACAGATTCTAATGTTCTCCCTCGTTGTTTGACATCCCGCATCATACGTCTCATCAAGCAAATGTCTAATGGCGTATCAATGAAAATTTTAACATCGTACAAGGGGAGCAGTTCCGGCCGGGCAAGTAACATTATTCCTTCAAGAATGATAACCGGGGCCGGTTGAAGACACTCGGTTTCAGGTAATCTGGTGTGGGTTTTAAAGCAATAGTGAGGGTAATCAATATTTTTACCTTCACGTAAGCTTTGTAGGTGAGCTTTTAACAGCTCGTGTTCAAATGCATTTGGGTGATCATAATTGTTCTTTTCACGCGCCTCCATAGGCAAATGATCCTGAGCGCGGTAATAGTGATCTTCCCGCAAGATCTGGACAGAACTGCCTTGAGCAGAAAAAGCATTAAACAAATTTTCGGTAAAAAGCGATTTGCCAGAGCCCGAAGCTCCGGAAATAGCAATAATTAATGGCGATTGCATAGCGTGTGAGGACAATTTTTCTTGGTGCAAAGATACTTGTTTGTACAGCATGAATCAATCACAACGTTATAAATTGTGCAATTTGGGCTCAAAAACCGAGTCAATAATTAATTACGTGTGGGTAATTTCTATGTCTGAGGCTTTCAAGTTGCGCAATGCAAACGAGTGTTGTTTAGATCGTGAGCCTTCGCCCTGCGCTCTGGGGGGATAGTATTTCTCTTTTAACGTGGGCTGACCGATATACAATTCATCCAAAGCTGAACGAATTTCGCTAAGTGTTTTGTCAAGATTAGCATTAAAGTCAGGACGCTTGCGTTTCGTATGACCCAGTTCAATTAAACGGCTAAACACTCTATTACATAAAGCAGAGAGTTCATTAGGTATGTCCTGTTGATGGGAAAGGGTACTGTTAGGATGGTTGATGCAATACTGTAACAAAGCTGCGTAAAAACAGAATGGTTTATTTTGTAAGTTCACCACTTTGTTATCAATATTATTAATTAGTGTTTTTTCTTCGAGATTGACAATCAAAATTGGCGTAAGCGGTTTTGGTGCTCTTTTCGATGGGGACGTGCTTTTCTCACTCCGTTTTGTTCTATATAAAGCCAATCCGAGAAAAATAGAAACAACCAGACTTGGAAGATTGAAGTGTAAATAGGTAAGTAGCGGCAAATTAGCCAAATGAATCGTCACGTGTTGTTCCGAAGATGTAAACGATTTTATTATAGGGTGGCTGTAATCCGCGTTAAAATCGTAGGTGTTGTGAACGTCTTGAATCGATAATACGCGCACGGGGAGGCGTTGTTCTCGTAAGTCGGCGTTTAAACTATGTATATACGATCGTAAATCTTGTTCGTTTACCGATGTTGAAAGGGCATCATTACCTACGTCAAGATAAAAACTATCCAATAAAATGCGTTCATATACACGGTCATTAGCTTGATGATGCAGCGCTAATGCACCAATGATTTGCCCGCCAAACACCGCTGTTTGTAACACTACAAATGCCGTAACAATTAGTAGTATCAGTCGGCGGCACGAAATGCGAGAAAATATTTTATTATTCATTACAGCTGCCTACTAATTCGACCCGTTGGTAATATCCTTTATTCTGACTAGTTGCCAAAGCCCTTATCATACTTTGAATAGCGCATTTTAAGTCGGTATTCTGGGTCTGCATCTTCAAATACCAACGCATCCCCGTAACGGTATCATTAACTGGGGTAATGTAGTTTTTAGAAAGAATTTCGCTATCGGTTTGATCCCAATAGGACGAGATAATATCTACTTCCCCGGCAAGTAATGCCTTTCTTAGCTCAAAATGTGAATTATAGTATTTTAGCGTAACGGTATTTTCACTTAAGCCTAAAGTCGTTAGCACCGTTTTGGGCACAATATGGCCTGAACGACTGCTAGGGTAATCCAATAAACCTATTCGCTGTCCCAATAGGAATTCCTTTGTAATTCGCGGTTTCTCTCTTAGGGCAATAAAATAAGCTTGATAGTCAGGATATGTAGCAATCGCCTCATACCCGTATATCTCATCCGCGACAAAAGCCTCAACTATATTGCTCTTTATTAATGCCAAATCACTTACACCGTGATTGATATAACGAAATGTATCGAGATCACTATGACCGACCCGTACTTCAACCTGGCCAAATTGTCGTTTTATCACACTATCATTACAGAGTAATTCCAGCGTGGTGTTGGCGACACCTTCATCTGTGATATAAACCGAGAAGGGGGTCTGATTTTCTGAAAGCGGAGCCGCACAACGTAAAGTATGGGTAATTTGTGAGGGCACTTCGGCTATATTCTTAAAGTTATCGTTGAAGCCCCAATAGCCAAAAACGGCTATCAAAGACAACCATAAGATAGGCATTGTTAGGCTGGGTGAGGGAAATTTGATCAAGTTTTGTCGCTGAGGTTTTCTTATTTATTGGCCTTATTTCATCAGTGAACGTTATTTATTGCAATAGGTAAAGTTATTTAAGAATGGTAAGTTGCTGTTTTTTGGTTTTATTTTATAAAATAACTTGAATTTTCTTAAGGGCTGTTTATTCGTTGGGGGTTTGTGACAATTGCGCCCGCAATGAAAGGGTCTTATCTAGTCATTCGTCCTTTGCATTAGAAGAATAAAAAGCACAGCGACTCATTAGGGTACAGTACGTTGGCACAGCGAAAAATGGCCAAGAGATTGTCACAAAGATGCAACAATAATCTTTAACAATTTCGCCGCCAAAAAAACTAGTCAGGCTACAAAAACAATTTTTAAAGCCAAATTAAAGGGAAACACACACATGTTTGCTAAATCTAAAATAAGCCGTGTTGCTATCGCGGTTGCTATGTCTGTTGGCATTGCTACCAGCGCAATGGCACAAGAAACTACGTCAGCTATAAGTGGTTATATAGTAGGGCCCCAAGGTACTCCTGCAACTGGTACTACTGTTACTATTAAGCATATACCTTCTGGAAGCACGAAAACCGTTACCGTAAATGATAACGGAGAGTTCGACGTAAGTGGTTTACGTGTCGGTGGTCCGTATCAGATTTCAATGGACTCTGATAATTTGAATGACGCTGTAGTAGATGATTTATACCTTTCATTAGGTGACACATTAAGCTTCGACTATGCCTTGACTTCTGGTAATGCTACAGTTGAAAAAATTCAGGTCACGGGCACGCGTTTAGCGGCAATGAACTTTGGTCAAAAAGGTCCGGCTGCTAATTTTGGACTCCAAACAATCGAAAACGCCCCCGCAATAAACCGCAATATCACTGATATTATTCGTATAGACCCCCGTATCTATGTTAATGAAGGTGCTGGCGATTTAAACCAAGTTCAGTGTGTAGGTAAAAGCCCGCGTTTTAACAGTCTGACCTTAGATGGCGTTCGTATGAACGATTCATTTGGTCTTAACTCTAATGGTTACCCTACAGAAAGAATGCCTTTTTCTTTCAGCGCGATCGAGCAGGTTGCTGTTGAAATCGCTCCCTTTAGTGTTATCTATGGCGGCTTTACTGCATGTAATATCAATGCAGTAACAAAAAGTGGTACAAACGAAATCCACGGCGGCGTGTTCTATGACTACACAAACGACAGCATGCGCGGTGACTCTCTTGAAGGCGAAGATATCACTTTAGGTGATTACAACGAAAAACGCTTTGGCTTCGACATTGGCGGCGCCATCATTAAAGATTCACTTTTCTTTTACGCGTCGTATGAGAAACTTGAAGGCGTGAACTTGTTTGATCGTGGTGTACAGGGTTCTGGTGCTATAAACGAGTTAAATATTACTCAAGCTCAAGTAGATGAGATTGTTCGTATCGCAAATGATCTTTATCAATACGATCCAGGTCCTATACCTTCCAGTCTCCCTGTTGAAGATGAGAAATTATTGGTTAAATTAGACTGGAACATCAATGATGACCATCGTGCATCTTTTACCTACAACTACAATGATGGTTTTAACAACAATGAAGCTGATGGTGATCTCGACGAATTTGAATTTCAAAATCATCTTTATGAGCGCGGCGCTGAGCTAAATTCTTATGTAGGTGCTTTCTATTCTGACTGGACCGATAACTTCTCCACCGAAATCCGTTTATCTTACCTGGAACTTGATAATCGTCAGATTTCGCTTGGCTCTTCAAACGGAAAAGTTGGCGGCAATGATTTCGGCGAAATGCGCATCGTTCTTGATGACGTCGATGTTTACTTAGGCACCGACGATAGCCGTCAAGCGAACGATTTGAATTATGATACGATGGGCTTAATTCTACGCGGTTATTATTATATGGATAACGGCCATAAGCTGACGTTTGGATATGAAAGAGAAGATCTAGACGTATTTAACGTATTCGTTCAGCACACTGAAACTGAAATGCGTTTCTTTGGTGGTATTTCTGCTTTTGAAGCAGGGACACCGGGAGCCATTTATTATAATAACGCACCGTCAGGGGATCCGAATGATGCTGCGGCAGTGTGGGGCTATGCGTCTAATAGCTTATATGTCCAAGATGAGTTTGACCTGACCGATGATTTGTCAGTAACTGCAGGGATTCGATACGACTGGTATACCACCGATGACGCACCGATTGAAAACCCTGATTTTACCCGCGAATATGGTTTCAGTAATGCAACTAATCTTGATGGTGCAGCACTACTTCAGCCACTTATTGGACTAACCTATACGTTGACTGACAGTACTGAACTTCGTGGTGGTATTGGTCGCTTCAGTGGTGGAAATCCGAACGTATGGTTATCCAATAACTTCTCCAACAATAATGTACTTCAGTTTGGTGCGCGTGGTCGCAGCTTTGGTTATACCGATGGGTCTCGCTCTCTGTTTGATGATGACGTAGTCTACAAAGGTGTAGAGGATGGCGTACCTGCCGGCCCTGGGTATGGTATCCCAGCAGAACTGTTTGACGCAGTGGCTTCGGGTGAAGGAAGTAATTTTGATATTAATTACTTAGATCCTGATTTCAAAATTCCAAGTGAAATCAAGCTTTCGACTGGCGTAACCCATATCACCGATGGCGGCTATGTTGTTACAGCTGACTTATTGATGTCATTGACTCAAGATGCGGCAATGATTAAGCGTGGCGATATCGTAAAAGTGGGCACCGTAGAAGGTGGTTATCCGGATTATGAGAGCACTAAGATGTCCTCGTTAGTATTGACGAATTCTGATGAAGATTCGCTATCTTATACTATCTCAGTGGGCGCGAATAAATCTTGGGACAACGGTTTCTCTTTAACCACTGGTTATGCGTATAACGAAGCCGAAGACGTACAGCCGATGACAAGTTCGGTTGCTTTCTCAAACTACCAGTACCGCGCTTTCTTCGATCCAAATGAAGAAGTATCTTCTACTTCGGATTGGAACGTACAACACCGGTTTACTGCTAGTTTGCAATATGAGAAAGAGTTCTTTGCTGGCTTAAATACTACCTTTACTATGGTTGCGTTGGCAAACTCTGGCCGTCCATACAGCTTCACATACGATCAAGATACGGGTAACAGCATTTATGGCTTCACCCCGTACATTGATAGCGACAGCGTGTTACCTCCAGGTTTTGAACGTAATGACCAGGAAACTCCTTGGTGGTTCAAGGTTGACATAGCCGTTAGGCAAGAACTTCCTGCGTTTTCTGCGGATCACTCGGCCTCTGTATTCTTTACTATCGATAACTTTACCAACTTCTTGAAAGATGATTGGGGTATTCTGGAAAGTGTTCCATTCAATACTGTGGAAGTAGGTACAGAATCTCCTCACCGTCGAGTTGGTGACGCTTCACTATGGGAAGCACGTATTGGCGTTAAATATGAGTTCTAATATTTAATCAATATTGCTAAAAGCGCCTCGAAAGAGGCGCTTTTTTTTGTCTTAAAATCGAGTGATTAATAAACTTTATCTATTTTAAAACGGTATGGAATAACACATGCTAAATTAAAGAAGCGAGGGAACATATGACAAAGCAAATTTTAATGGTAATGACGTCACATGACGCATTAGGCGACACAGGTAATAAAACAGGATTATGGTTAGAGGAATTTGCCTCTCCCTATTATGCGTTTGTAGACGCCGGCTATTCAGTCGCACTTGCGTCACCAAGGGGGGGCGAGGTGCCAATCGATCCCAATAGCCTGGAGGAAGATGCGTTAACGGACGCCACCAAACGCTTTGCAGATGACGAACAGGCGCGTACTGCGTTGGCTTCGACTATTCCGTTGATTGACGTACGAGCTGATGAATTTGACGCTGTTTTCTATCCCGGTGGCCATGGACCCTTATATGATCTGGCGGATAATCGCGATTCTATTACCTTGATCGAAAATATGCTTAAAGCCAATAAACCCGTTGCTGCCGTTTGCCACGCGCCAATTGTGTTAAAGGACGTTATGGGTGAAGAGGGTAAAGCGTTTATTGATGGTAAGGAAGTGACGGGTTTTTCAAATGAAGAAGAGTCTGCCATGGAACTGGATAAAATAGTACCGTATTTAGTAGAAGACGAGTTACGTTCCCGCGGCGGAAAGTTTAGTAGTGCAGATCAATTTGAACCCCATGTATGTGAAAGCGGCTTGCTGATAACTGGTCAAAATCCAGCGTCTTCAAAACCCGCCGCAGATGCATTAGTGTCACGCTTAGGAAGCTAAGCTTAGCTGGATAGTAAGAAAGGTGCGCCGAAAGAGGCGCCTTTAAACACTGTCAAATAGATCTTCTACACGCTGCCGTAACTCTTCGATTTTACTTACGTCAGCAGGGGCAATAAAAATGGTGTCGTCCCCAGCGATAGTACCTAATACACCATCTTTTTTACTCAGTGAATCCAATAAGCGAGCGATTAACTGTGCGGCACCGGGGCTAGTCCGAATAATTACCATAACGTTGTTATGCACGATATCTAGTACCAAATGCTTTAGCGGACTCTTTGCTGTCGGCATGCCAAGCTCGGGGGGCAGGCAATAGACCATATCGCCACGTGCATTGCGGGTGCGTACAGCACCAAATTTGCTCAGCATCCGGGATATTTTAGATTGACTAATATTGTCATATCCCTGGATTTTTAGCGCATCTACTATTTCGCCCTGAGACCCATAGCTTTCTGCTTTAAGTATTTCCTTGAATGCTTTCACTAGTTGTTCTTGTTTTATATTAGCCATTACATCTCTTATTTTTGGTGTTGTGGTAGGGTTACGTTATTATATACAAAACCGATTGTGCATTTTGCCCGATGGGTGCATGAAACGCAATTTAATTGCATAATCATTCATATTTTTGAATATAAGCAATCGCCTGTAAAGAATGCTGATTTACTATCTAGCTGCGCTTTGTATGCGATTGCGTTTTCTTTTGCGTTACATTACTGTGACGCTCCGTTATTAAACGTGAGTAAACCATAGGAGAAATGGTATGAAAGTAGCCGTGTTAGGTGCTGCCGGTGGTATTGGTCAAGCGCTATCCTTGTTGTTAAAAACACAACTGCCTGCTGGATCAGATTTAGCGCTTTACGATGTTGCACCTGTTGTACCAGGTGTTGCAGTAGATTTAAGTCATATCCCCACCGCAGTTAATGTCACCGGTCACGGAAAAGAGGAATTAGAACAAGCATTGTCAGGTGCTGATATTGTGCTTATTCCTGCAGGTGTCCCTCGCAAACCTGGTATGGATCGTTCTGATTTGTTTAACATTAACGCGGGTATTGTAAAGAACCTGATTGAAGGTGTTGCTGATCATTGTCCGAAAGCGTGTGTGGGTGTTATTACTAACCCAGTTAACACTACCGTAGCTATCGCAGCCGAGACGCTTAAACAAAAAGGCGTTTACGACAAGAACAAGCTGTTTGGTGTGACTACACTGGATGTAATCCGTGCCGAAACTTTTGTTGCTGAATTAAAAGATTTAGATCCGGCGAATGTGCATGTTCCTGTTATTGGCGGCCATTCTGGTACGACGATTCTTCCTCTGCTATCTCAAGTGGAAGGCGTAAGTTTTAGTGATGAAGAAGTTGAGAAACTAACTCATCGCATCCAAAACGCTGGTACTGAAGTAGTGGAAGCCAAAGCTGGTGGCGGTTCTGCAACGCTTTCTATGGGCCAGGCCGCGGCACGTTTCTGCTTGTCTCTTGTGGCGGCAATGCAAGGTGAAAATGTCGTTGAATACACCTATGTGCAAACTGATGATAGCGATGATGCAGCGTTCTTCTCTCACCCGGTGCGTTTAGGTGCAAATGGTGTTGAAGAAATCTTATCGTATGGTGAACTTAGTAGTTTCGAGCAAAAAGCTAAGAACGAGATGCTTGAAGGACTTCGCGGCGATATCAAGATTGGCGTTGAGTTTGTAAATAAGTAAAACCTATTTTTAACGTATGCAATGACACTTATCAGTTTGAATCAGGTTTCAATCGGGTACTGTCTAGTAGCATACATAAAAGTATTGAAAATCCGGCTAGCGTGAGCAGTCGGATTTTTTACTTATATTGTTGGGATCTTAAGTTGCGATGACTATTCCACAGAATTAGTGAGAAGGGTAAAGGCGAATTGTTTTGTAGCCTGAGAAGCAGCTTGCTCCAACCCTACAAGAGATTGTTGATTCAATAGCGTCCTTGTTTATCTCGGTCTTGTCGATGCCTTGCACGGTAATACCTATTGTGGTTAAAAGAGGTGGCGACTTCCGCCGAATTGACGGAAGCTTTTTGTCAACTTACTGAGTGACTACACCATGCCCATAGCAGACTGGCCGTATAGGTGGAAACCTTTGACGCAAGGTTCCCGATTAGATATGAGCCTTTATCCTAAATGGATGAGCCGACTATCCGGTGTTTCGCATTCCGATTGCAATTCCCGCAATGGTAACCATCATTGCTCTTTCCAATGTGGTATCAGCGGCATCGGCCTGTAACTTGCGGATACGGTCCAATAACTCTATTTGCAAAAAGTGGAGCGGCTGAAGATAACCTGCACGAATGTTCATCGACTCTTTGCCTTTAGGATCGTCGGCCATAATGGTCTTCTGCTTAGTTAACTGGAGTAACGACTCCACACTGGTTTTGAGTTCCGTGCGTAACTCCTCGCCAAAGTGTTTTAATTCTTCAGGTACTAAACGCGCGTCGTACTCTTCACTGATTCGAGGATCGGCTTTGTGAAAAACCATGTCCAACATAGATAAACGAGAGCGATAAAAGGGCCAGTCTTTGAACATTTCGTTAACGATTTTTTCATCGCTTGACGCCTTCACTTCATCTATTGCCCGCATAACACCCAGCCAAGAAGGTAATACCAAACGCGTTTGTGCCCAGGCAAAGATCCATGGGATAGCCCGTAAACTTTCTATACCACCTGAAGGTTTGCGTTTAGAAGGACGACTCCCTAACGGTAACTTGCCTAATTCCTGTTCAGGCGTGGCCACTCTGAAATAAGGCACAAAATCACGATCGTTACGGACTGTTTGGCGATAGTTATCACGTCCCAGCGCAGCCATTTTGGTGATGAGTTCACGCCATTCCTGTTTAGGTTCTGGCGGTGGAAACAGCATTGCTTCGATGATAGCGCTAGCGTAAATGCCTAAGCTGCGTTTGGCCAGCTTCGGCATACCAAATTTATAGCGAATTGTTTCGCCTTGTTCGGTAACTCTGAATCCACCTTCTAACGAGCCCGGAGGCTGTGAATAAATAGCTGCATGGGCTGGCAACCCACCGCGGCCAATAGTTCCGCCACGCCCGTGGAACAGAGTTAGGGTAACGTCAAATTCACTCGCGACTTTTACCAACGCTTCCTGAGACTCATATTGCGCCCAACCCGCCGCTAAAGCTCCCGCATCTTTGGCTGAATCAGAGTAGCCGATCATAACGAATTGACGGCCTTTTACGTAACCTCGATACCAATCGATGGAAAGCAGGCGCTGCATCACTTGTGGGGAGTTATTTAAATCATCTAAAGTTTCGAACAACGGGGCTACAGGCATTGGCCAATTTACACCAGACTCTTGCAGGAGCAACTGTACAGCCAGTACGTCGGAAGGTTCACTTGCCATGGAGATAATATAAATACCGAAGCCATCTTTACGGTGTTGGGCGATGACCTTACACGTATCTAATACTTCCTGAACTTCTTCTGACGCCCCCCAGTTTTGCGGAAACAGCGGACGTTTCGAACTAAGCTCTCGGAGCAAAAATGCTTGCTTATCTGCCTCGTTCCACTGGGCGTAATCCCCTAACCCTAAATAACGCGTTAGTTCGCTGAATACATTCGAATGACGCTCAGAATCTTGTCTGATATCCAGGCGCAACAAATGAACACCAAAGCTATGCACGCGCCTGATAGTGTCTAATAATTTGCCATCGGCCGTCACCTTCATGCCACTGTCGCATAACGAGTTATAGCATAGTGTCAACGGCTCAAGTAACTCTTCATCGGCTTCGATCCAGTTTGAACGATTAACATTCTTCCCAGCAAGATAGTCAGAGATACCATCTCGGGTGGCAATGCAGCGTTGATGTAATGGTCTGAGCACGGCACGATAGGGTTCATTCGAATCACCAGCAACGTTTCGTAATGCTTCGTTGCAGTCAAACATTGACAGTTCAACTTGCAGGTTATCCAAATCTTGAGCAAATAATTTAGCTGCGCGTTTTCTGGCCAGTAATAACACTTGTTCTGTCACCTTTGCGGTAACAAAAGGGTTTCCATCACGGTCGCCACCCATCCAGGAACTAAATTGAACGGGAGACGCATCAATAGGTAACGAAACGTTATATTCCAGTTCCAAACGCTCGTCCAAATCGCGTAAAAAGTCGGGCACAGCCTCCCATAGCGAGTTTTCAATTACCGAAAACCCCCACCGCGCTTCATCAACTGGAGTAGGACGTACAGAACGTATTTCTTCTGTATGCCAGGCTTGACTTATTAGGTCGGCAATACGGGTCTCAATACGAGAACGTTCTTTGTCACCTAATGTTTCCTGATGTACTGTTTGCAAACAGCTCGCTAGTTCTTTGTGTTTATGAATTAGTGTCCGTCGAGTAACTTCAGTAGGGTGAGCGGTTAATACCATATCGATATTGAGCTTGCTAACGGCTTGCTGAACCTTCTCGGCCGATAGATTCGCTTTATCAACATGTTCGAACAGTGTGTCGATTGACGCATCCACATCCATTACGCTGTTATATTCTTGCTCGGCAATATTTCCAAGATTCAAAAACTGCGCAAATGCTCTCCCCACGGTTAATAAATCAGTATCGGATAGCGTTTTGAAAGTTTCTTTCAGGTTTTCTGTGGCTGATCCTTCACCTTGATATGATGCTCGCCCATCTTTTCGAATAGTCTCAATCCGATCCAGCCACTCTTGACCAAGTTGTGCCTTGATGGTTTGTCCAAGTACTGTACCCAGATATCGTACAGTATCTTTTAGTTCAGCATCATAGTGTGATTGCATTGTATCCTCCTGTGTTATTGCTATTCACCTTACTGTGTGTAAACGAAGATGTCTAACCACATTCAGTTATAATTCAATCCTGTTTGTTTGGTTCAAATCGATTTAAATCAATAGGGACGCAGGGTGGCGTTGGGTATGATACAATGTTGCCTGTTTACAAATAGTCACCATAGTTTTTAATTATATTGATTATTTATTAATCTAAAAGTGTAATAAAATTTCAGGAGTGAATGTGTCAGATAAATTTTCTTCAATTGAATCTCAGGCAAGTTACGGTATCGGCTGGCAAATGGGCGAGCAGTTAAAATCAAACCCTTTTGACGGATTGACGTTAGATGCTGTTGTGGAAGGTTTGCGTGATGCGTTTAATGGTGAAGGCCAACAAGTAGACAATGAGCAACTTCGTGATGCATTTGGTGCAATCCATCAACGTATGCAAGCTGAAAAGGCAGATAAGAACAAGGAAGTGATTGCCGCAAATGAAGCATTTTTAGCCGACAATGCAAAACGAGAAGAGGTCACCGTCACAGAGTCGGGGCTGCAATACGAGGTGGTTGAAGCTGGAAGTGGTGACAAACCCGCCGCAGATAGCACGGTGCGTGTTCACTATCACGGTGAATTAATTGACGGCACGGTGTTCGATAGCTCGTATCAGCGCGGTCAGCCAGCAGAATTTCCTGTGAATGGTGTTATTAGAGGCTGGACAGAAGCGTTGCAAATGATGCCTGTTGGCGCTAAATGGCGTTTATATATTCCGTCGCAACTGGCTTATGGAGAACAAGGCGCAGGTGCCGCAATAAAGCCCTACAGTTCACTTGTTTTCGATGTTGAATTACTAGATATTCTTGGTTAAACAGCATTGGGTGTGGCTGCTTGAATAATTTTGTTCAAGTAGCCGCGCAACAGTTGGCAAAGCTGTGATTTGCCATTACCCTAGTCAGCCTTGTTATGTAAACGTTAATGTCAGGTTAGGGTTCATGCCTTCTCCCTCCGCTACAAGTGATAAGCTCACGCTGATAAGTCAGCGAATTACGCTCGTTAACCGCACGCTTTGCGTGGGTGTCAGTTTCGCTACCCTCCTGATGGTGGTCATTACATTTGCAATCGTTGTGCTTCGTTATGGCATAGGAGTGGGCTGGATTGCCATGCAAGAATCGGTAATGTATTTGCATGCGACAGTATTTATGATTGGTATCGCCTTTACTTTGGCTGACGATGCCCACGTGCGTGTGGATGTGTTTTATCACAAAATGTCGCTGCAAAAACGAAGCTGGGTAAATGCATTGGGTACGGTGCTTCTGCTTTTTCCCGTGTGTCTCTTTATTATTAGTTATAGTTTTCGGTATGTAGTTGAATCATGGGGGTTACTAGAGGCATCTCAGGAAGCCGGGGGGCTGCCTCTGGTATTTTTACTTAAATCCCTTATCCCGATAGGTGCAATACTTTTATTACTACAAGGTGTAAGCGTACTGCTTAACAGTATTAACCAACTTCGCAATTTAACAAGGTAACAGGAACAGCAATGGAGTGGATGGCAGTCGTTCTCTTTTTAGTTATTTGTTTGGTGTTATTGTTAGGTTATCCCGTTGCATTAACATTGGCCGGAACTTCCTTGATATTCGCTGGTTTGGGGGTGTATTCCGGTACGTTTGATTCGAGTTATTTAAACGCGCTTCCTAGCCGCTTGTACGGCATTTTAACTAATCAAACGTTAATTGCTGTGCCACTATTTATCTTCATGGGAATAGTACTGGAAAAATCGAAAGTAGCTGAAGCCTTGCTGGTATCTATGGCCCAGCTGTTCGGGCGATTTAAGTCTGGTATGGCTATTTCGGTCGTCTTAGTGGGTATGTTGTTAGCTGCGAGCACAGGCATAGTAGGCGCCACCGTCGTTACCATGGGTTTGCTTTCCCTTCCAGCCATGTTGAAGCGAGGCTACAGTCCCGCGTTCGCCAGTGGTGCAATATGTGCTACGGGCACTTTGGGACAGATAATTCCTCCTTCTATAGCTTTGGTGTTACTGGGGGACGTGTTATCCAGCGCTTACCAGAAAGCGCAGCTATCGATGGGAATATTTTCCCCCGAGTCAGTGTCCGTTGGCGATTTGTTCGTGGGCGCGATAATACCCGGCATGATTTTAGTGGCGATGTACCTGTTATACGTCTTTTCAATGTCGTTTCTATCAAAAAATGCGATGCCATCCAGCAGTGATATGAACACTGATGAACCCTTCAACGTGGGTAAATTACTCGGTTCATTGCTACCCCCACTTATTCTTATTTTTATCGTTTTGGGTTCAATCTTAGCTGGCTTCGCTACCCCTACCGAAGCCGCAGGTGTGGGAGCGATGGGAGCTTTGCTTTTAGCCATATTACAACGCAAAATGTCATTTGCGCGTTTACGCGGCGTGATGATGGAAACGACCAAAATTACTTCAATGGTGTTCCTGATCCTGATAGGCGCGTCTATTTTTTCTCTCGTCTTTCGCGGCTTTGGCGGGGAGGAGTTGGTGCACGAGTTCTTATCTGACTTGCCTGGAGGCGTCTTCGCAGCGATGGTTATCGTGATGCTGGTCGTATTTGTGCTTGGTTTTATTTTAGACTTTATCGAAATTACGTTTGTGGTTGTTCCTATCATCGCACCAGTTTTACTGTCCATGGGAGTTGACCCTATATGGCTTGGCATAATGCTCGCCGTAAATTTACAAACGTCCTTTTTGACCCCCCCATTTGGATTTGCACTGTTCTATTTACGGGGTGTAGCGCCGCCGAATGTTGCTACCGGCGATATATATCGAGGTGTTATGCCCTTCATTTTCATACAAATTATGTTATTAATAGCGCTCGCTATCTGGCCAACATTGGTCACAGCTTTGCCAGATTGGCTCTATGGATAATCGGATAAACAATATGCATAAAATAAAAATAATTTTTGGCTTACTCGCGCTCTTAGTCTTGCAGGCGTGTTCTGAAGAGACATCGGTGCCCACTTCAGAAGAATTGGTTGAAGTAAGAAATTACGAATGGAAATTAGTAACATCCTGGCCTAAGAACTTCCCTGGATTAGGTCATGCGCCAGAACTGTTTGCGAAATACGTAAATGAAATGTCCGGTGGACAGTTGAAAATAAAAGTATATGGAGCCGGAGAGTTAGTTCCTGGTTTTGAAGTATTTGATGCGGTCTCCCAAGGCACCGCGCAAATGGGGCATTCAGGGGCCTATTATTGGAAAGGAAAAATGCCTGCAGCGCCAATTTTTTCAGCTATTCCATTTGGTATGAATGCCGCTGAAATGAATGCTTGGCTTGCCCACGGCGGAGGCTTGGAACTTTGGCGCGAACTTTACGCTCCTTTCGGGGTTGTTCCCTACGCAGGCGGGAATACGGGCGCGCAAATGGCGGGTTGGTTTAAGCGAGAAATTACCAGCTTGGATGATTTTTCTGGTCTTAAAATGCGAATTCCAGGCTTAGGGGGCGAAGTGTTCAAAAAGGTTGGAGGCGTACCCGTGTCCTTGACCGGTGGCGAAATATTCGTTGCATTACAAACTGGTGCAATAGACGCGTCAGAATGGGTCGGGCCATACAACGATCTAGCCTTTGGCTTATTTAGGGCTGCTAAGTACTACTATACGACGCCTTGGCACGAGCCAGGATCAAATCTCGAGTTTTTAGTGAATAAAGAAGCCTTAGAAGCTCTTCCTGCCCATCTCCAAAAAATTATTGAAGTAGCGACCAAAGCAGTTAACCAGGAAATTTTAAGCGAATATGCCGCACGTAATGTACAAGCGATGCGTAAATTAACTAACGAGCACGGAGTCAAGGTGAGACAATTACCAGAAGACGTGCTTCAAGCGCTAAAAGCAGCCACGATGGACGTTATTGTAGAAAAGTCCGCGCAAGATGCAACGTTTAAAAAAGTGTATAAATCGTATGAAGATTTTTACAAGAAAATTGAGAAATATAACGCCCTTTCTGAGCAAGCATACTTCAATTTACGGCAATAGTTAGCTGCTCCGAGTTGTTATCATCAACTGCATGCATACAATAACGGCATCTCATCAAAGGAAAAACATTATGGTAATTAAGCCGAAAGTAAGAGGCTTTATTTGTACGAATGCCCACCCTGTGGGTTGTGCCGCGGCGGTAAATGAGCAAATTAACTTCGTTCAGGAGAATAAACCGGAAGGCGAAGGTCCTAAAAATGTGCTGGTCATAGGCTGTTCTACAGGGTATGGACTGGCATCGCGTATTACTGCCGCATTTGGTTACGACGCTAAGACGCTTGGTGTGTGTTTTGAAAAAGCGCCGTCTGAAAGAAAAACGGGTACCGCAGGATGGTATAACACCGCCGCGTTCCATGACGAAGCCAGGAACGCTGGTCTGTATGCCGACACGTTAAACGGTGATGCGTTTTCAGATGAAATGAAAACCCAGGTAATCGAAAAAATCAAAGCTGATTTGGGTAAAGTTGACTTAGTTATTTATAGCTTGGCTTCTCCGCGCCGAACTGACCCGGATTCTGGGATCACCTATAAGTCAACGCTTAAACCAGTCGGACAGGCGTATACAACCAAAACGTATGATACCGATAAAGACAAAGTACATGAAGTCAGTCTTGAACCAGCGAGTGACGAAGAGATTGCAGATACCATTAAGGTGATGGGCGGCGAAGACTGGGAACGTTGGATTAATAAGCTCGCCGAAGCAGATGTTTTGGCCAAAGGTGCCAAAACTACAGCATACACATATATCGGTAAAGAATTGACCTGGCCTATATACGGTCAAGCCACAATTGGAAAAGCGAAAGAAGATTTAGACCGTGCCGCTGCAGCAATTAATGGTTCTCATGATAATCTATCGGTAGATGCGCACGTTTCCTCATTAAAAGCGTTAGTCACACAAGCGAGTTCTGCTATCCCAGTGATGCCTTTATATATTTCACTCATTTACAAAGTGATGAAGGAAGAGGGCACCCACGAAGGTTGCATAGAGCAAATTCACGGGTTATTTAATACTTGCTTATATGGAGAAAATCCCACATTGGATGAGCAAAATCGTTATCGGATGGATGGGATAGAAACCAATGATGCCACTCAAGCGAAAATTAAGGCTTTGTGGGATCAGACTACGCAGGATAACTTCCATCAGCTTAGTGATTATAAGGGATACAATCACGAGTTCTTAAAGTTATTTGGTTTCGATATCGAAACAGTGGACTATGAGCAAGATGTCGACCCGATGGTAAAGTGGTAACTGGGTTTTTACTTGTTACTTGTTACTTTTGCATTTTTAAAGCCTGCGACAATGCAGGCTTTGTTATTATTTGGAGCGCCATAATCTACTTTTTCTCACTTTGCGGAAAACAAAATTAACAGCATCCGATTAAAAAAATGGCTGTTTATCCATTATTTGCATGGCACAAAGTAGCCGGTTGATGCTAAAATCCCGAAATTAAGTAGGGGTACTTTAGTTTACTCCTTTTTAGATATAGCTTTTCTCATGCTTAGCTACGCAATCTTTACGGACGATGTCGCTGACAAGCATAAGCTCCATAACATCAGTAAGCAGTGATCCAGTATCACCGGGAGATATTTGTTCTGGGGTAGTACTGTGTAGCCAGTTTGGCTTTAGTAGGCTATGTTTTTATGTCGATAGTGCTTTTTTGCATAAGCGTTCGCTGTTTAGCGGTCATGCGAAAGGGTATTTTTAATTTAGAGTAGTGCGAAAACATATGATAAAAATCAAGAAAGGTCTCGACCTCCCTATTAAGGGAGCGCCTGAGCAGCAAATCTCCGAAGGAGTAGCTGTTACGCGCGTTGCCATTCTGGGAGAAGAATATGTGGGCATGCGCCCAACGATGCACGTTCAGGTAGGCGATCAGGTACAAAAAGGCCAGATTCTTTTTGAAGATAAAAAGAATCCTGGTGTTAAATTTACCGCGCCTGCAGCTGGTGAAGTGGTTGAAGTCAACCGTGGAGCCAAGCGTGTACTTCAGTCAGTTGTCATTAAAGTGCAAGGTGATGGAAAAGTGGAATTTCCCACTGTTTCTGAAGCCAATATCGCGAATGCGTCTAGAGAACAACTTCAGCAAACGCTGGTTGATTCAGGTATGTGGACAGCGTTACGCACGCGGCCATTTAGTAAAGCGCCTGCACTTGGTTCAATACCTGTGGCTATATTTGTCAATGCGATGGATACAAATCCATTAGCAGCCGATCCTGCCCCTATTATCGCAGAACGTGAACAGGACTTTGTTCATGGCCTAAAAGCGATGACGGTGCTTAGTGGCGGTAAAGTATTCGTCACGAAAGCGGCGGGTGCAAATGTAGCAATTGGTGATGCAGCTGTCGACGTAGAAGAGTTTGGAGGTCCTCACCCAGCTGGCCTGGTTGGCACCCATATCCACTTCTTGGAATCGGCAGGCGCTAAGAAGGTTGTCTGGCATATAAACTATCAAGACGTAATGGCCATAGGCTCGTTATTGAAAACAGGCGAATTGGATAACCGTCGGGTAGTGGCATTGGGTGGACCAGCAGCCGTAAAACCACGATTGGTTCGTACCGTATTAGGTGCAGACATTGCTGAACTAACTGCAAATGAAGTCGTTGACGGTGATGTACGAGCCGTTTCTGGCTCTGTTCTTCATGGTACTACTGCGCAAGGAGTCCATGGGTTTCTTGGCCGTTTCCATTTGCAAATCTCACTACTTAAAGAAGGTCGTGAAAAGAAACTGTTTGGTTGGTTAGCTCCTGGTTCTGACATGCATTCAGTAACGAATGCTTATCTGGGCCATTTGAGCAATAAAACGTACGATATGACCACATCTACCAACGGTTCAGAGCGTTCCATGGTGCCGATCGGTAACTACGAACGTATTATGCCATTAGACATCCTACCTACATTGTTACTACGTGACCTGATATCAGGTGATACCGACAGCGCACAACAAATGGGTTGTTTAGAGTTAGACGAAGAAGATTTGGCACTTTGTACTTACGTTTGTCCAGGCAAATATAATTACGGCCCTATTCTGCGTAACTGTCTAGCCAAGATCGAGAAAGAGGGTTAAATAATGGGTTTGAAAGCGTATTTAGAAAAGATCGAACCTGATTTCGAGCCGGGCGGGAAATACGAAAAGTGGTATGCACTATATGAAGCTGCCGCAACAATTTTCTATACACCGGGTAAAGTGAACAAGGCGGGAACGCACGTTCGTGACAGTATCGACTTAAAACGTATCATGATTATGGTGTGGATGGCGACATTCCCAGCCATGTTCTTTGGTATGTACAATATTGGTTTCCAAGCTCAGGAAGCGCTTGTCGCTGGAGCTGGAACGCTGCCTGATACATGGCAAGCAGCACTATTCACCTCCTTGGGAGGGGATTTAACTAATGCGGGTGGTTTGGGCCTGTTCCTATATGGCGCCTGTTTCTGGCTTCCCATCTATGCAGTAACGTTTATTGTGGGTGGTTTCTGGGAAGTATTGTTTGCTTCAATCAGAAAACACGAAGTCAATGAAGGTTTCTTTGTTACTTCAGTTTTGTTCGCATTAACGCTTCCTGCAACTATTCCATTATGGCAGGTTGCCCTAGGTATCACCTTTGGTGTGGTAATCGCTAAAGAAGTGTTTGGTGGTACGGGACGTAACTTCCTTAATCCGGCTTTAGCTGGCCGAGCTTTCCTTTACTTTGCTTACCCTGTGCAGATCTCAGGAGATCAGGTATGGGTTGCTGCAGACGGTTTTTCTGGCGCAACTGCCCTGAGTCAGGCTGCTGCTGGAAACTTTGATTACACCAACATGAGTATGTGGTGGGATAGCTTTTACGGCTTTATACAGGGTTCAGCAGGTGAAGTATCAACCTTAGCGATCATTTTAGGTGGCTTATTCATTCTGTATATGCGGATAGCGAGCTGGCGTATCGTCGCTGGCGTGGCGATAGGGGTAGCAGGTTTTGCTACTTTACTAAACCTTATTGGTAGCGACACCAATCCAATGTTCGCTATGCCAGCGCATTGGCATTTCGTTATTGGCGGTTTGGCATTCGCGATGTTCTTTATGGCTACGGACCCAGTATCTGCCGCGTTCACTAACAAAGGTAAGTGGGCATTCGGTATATTTATTGGTGTAATGACGGTATTAATCCGTGTACTTAACCCTGCTTTCCCTGAAGGGGTTATGTTAGCCATTCTATTCGCAAACTTATGGGCGCCGTTGTTTGACTATTTCGTCGCGCAAAGCAATATCAAGCGGAGGTTAGCACGTGTCGGCTAAGAAAGAATCTTTAGGAAAAACAGTCGGCATCGTAGTTGCCGTATGTTTAGTGTGTTCAATTGTGGTATCGGGTGCGGCTGTGGGCTTACGCTCAATTCAGGAAACCAATGCTGCGTTGGATAAAAAATCAAATATCCTGGCCGCTGCTGGCTTGTATGAAATGGGCATGAGCGGTAGCCAGATTGAATCAACGTACAGCGAAAACGTTGAGCAACGTTATGTCGATCTGGAGACTGGCGAGTTTACTCAAGCACCTACACCTGACTATGACATGTACAAGGCTGCGAAGCAGGCCAACTGGAGTACTAAAGTTGAAGGCAGCAATGTTGGTTTCCAGCGCCGCGCGAATGTTGCTTCAGTTTGGCTAGTTAAGGACGGCAATGACGTTAATCGTATCATTCTCCCGGTCCACGGTAGTGGGTTGTGGGACTTGATGTATGGTTTTCTTGCTGTGGATGCAGACGGCGAAACAATCGCAGAATTGGTATATTACCAGCAAAAAGAAACACCTGGATTAGGTGGTGAAGTGCAAAACCCATCCTGGCAAGCTAAGTGGGAAGGGAAAAAGCTTTACGAAGATGGCGACGTTGCTATTCGCGTGAAGAAAAGCGCAAACCCCGATGACCCCTACGCTGTAGATGGTCTTTCTGGTGCGACTTTGACCAGTAACGGTGTGGAAAATACCATTCGTTACTGGGTAGGTGAGAACGGCTTCGGCCCGTTTTTGAAAAAACAAGCATGGCGTTCATAAGGGGAGCTTTTCATGGCAGACGCTAAAGAAATGAAAAAGGCTCTCTTTGGGCCGATTCTTGACAATAACCCAATCGCACTTCAGGTACTGGGTATCTGCTCTGCGTTGGCAATTACGACTAAATTAGAAACTGCACTTGTTATGTCGTTGGCATTAACCAGCGTTGTGGCTTTTTCTAATTTATTTATTTCACTTATTCGACATCAGATTCCTTCTAGTGTGCGAATCATTATCCAGATGACAATTATTGCCTCGCTGGTAATTGTGGTAGACCAAATCCTAAAAGCTTACTCCTATGAGATTTCAAAACAGCTTTCGGTGTTCGTAGGTCTTATCATCACCAATTGCATTGTAATGGGTCGTGCAGAAGCCTATGCGATGAAAAGCCCACCGCTGATGAGCTTTTTAGATGGCATTGGTAACGGTTTAGGGTACTCCTTTATCTTAATTGTTATTGGCACAATTAAAGAGTTGTTTGGTTTTGGTACCATTCTTGGCTTTGAAATTTTGCCATTGGTTCAAAATGGTGGCTGGTACCAGGGTAACGGTTTATTAATCTTACCGTTTAGCTCGTTCTTCTTGATTGCTGGAATGATCTGGTTTATTCGTACTATTCGCCCTGAGCAAGTAGAGCCTAAGGAATAAGTCATGGAATATTATTTATCTTTATTTGTTCGCTCTGTTTTCGTAGAAAATATGGCGTTATCGCTATTTTTAGGGATGTGTACGTTTCTAGCCGTTTCCAAGAAAGTTAAAACGGCAATGGGGCTGGGCGTCGCCGTAATCGTGGTGCTAGGTATCTCAGTACCGGTGAACCAGGTAATTTATGTAAACATCCTGGCGCCTGGAGCACTGGCTTGGGCTGGTTTCCCAGACGCTGACTTAAGCTTTCTTAATTTCCTTACGTTTATAGGGGTTATTGCTGCGCTGGTACAAATTTTGGAAATGAGTTTAGATAAGTTCTTTCCAGCGTTGTACAACGCACTAGGTATCTTCTTACCATTAATTACAGTTAACTGTGCTATTTTCGGTGGTGTTGCATTCGCGGTTCAGCGTGAATACAGCTTCACTGAGAGTATTGTGTACGGTATTGGAAGTGGCTTTGGCTGGGCAATTGCAATTGTTCTGCTTGCTGCGGTACGTGAGAAGCTAAAATATGCTGATATGCCTGACGGTATCCGTGGGCTAGGTTCAGTATTTATGATCGCGGGGCTGATGGCCCTTGGCTTCCAGTCGTTTACTGGTATTCAGCTTTAATTAAGCGTGGGAGCAACTAAATGAATCAGGTAGAAATCTATCTAGGCGTGGGCATGTTCATTGCCATTGTACTTGCGCTTGTGTTTATCATCATGTTCGCCAAGTCGAAACTTGTGCCAAGTGGTGACGTAAAAATTACGATTAATAACGATCCGGAAAAAGCAATTCACACCGAACCTGGTGGAAAATTGCTGGGTGCCCTTGCTGAGGCGGGTATATTCGTTTCCTCAGCCTGCGGTGGAGGTGGCTCGTGTGGCCAATGTCGTGTGGATGTTAAATCAGGTGGTGGGGAAATATTACCTACGGAACTAGATCATATAACCAAACGTGAAGCCCGCGAAGGTTGTCGTTTATCTTGCCAGGTAGCCGTAAAGCAGGATATGGACATCGAACTTCCGGAAGAAGTGTTTGGTATTAAAAAGTGGGATTGTGAAGTTATCTCTAACGATAACAAAGCTACGTTCATTAAGGAGCTTAAGCTTAAGATTCCTAACGGTGAAAGTGTACCTTTCCGCGCTGGTGGTTATATTCAAATTGAAGCTCCACCTCATCATGTGAAGTACAAAGACTTTGAAGTGCCAGAGAAATTCCGTGGTGATTGGGAGCGTTTCGGTTTCTTTGATATTGAATCAAAAGTAGACGAAGAAACTATCCGTGCTTACTCGATGGCCAACTACCCGGAAGAAGAAGGGATTATTATGCTGAATGTGCGTATTGCTACGCCGCCGCCAAATAATCTTTCTCTACCGGCTGGTAAAATGTCATCGTACATTTGGAGCCTTAAAGCTGGCGACAAAGCGACAATTTCTGGTCCGTTTGGTGAATTCTTTGCAAAAGATACCGAAGCAGAAATGGTGTTTGTGGGTGGTGGTGCCGGGATGGCTCCAATGCGCTCACATATCTTTGACCAACTCCGTCGAATCAAAACGGATCGTAAAATCAGCTTTTGGTATGGTGCCCGTTCTTTACGCGAAATGTTCTACGTAGAAGATTTTGATATGCTGGCAGAAGAAAATGATAATTTTGAATGGCATGTGGCCTTATCTGATCCTCAGCCGGAAGATAATTGGGATGGTTATACAGGGTTTATTCACCAGGTATTATTAGAAAATTATCTAAAAGATCACCCCGCGCCAGAAGACTGCGAGTTTTATATGTGTGGACCGCCTATGATGAACGCAGCTGTTATTAACATGCTTAAAGATCTTGGGGTCGAAGACGAGAACATTATGCTTGATGATTTCGGTGGTTAAGCAAGATGTGATGTAACAAAAAGGGGGCTTAACGCCCCCTTTTTAAATTCCAGAGAGAGTAGTCGTGTTTAAGCATATATTTGCAGTCTTAATATGGCTGGTTGCCAGTGTTTTACTTAGCGGATGTAGCGATGCAACCTCACCAGTGGTTCATCTGCAAGGTAAAACGATGGGAACTTCGTATAATGTTAAATTCGTTGTTGAAGAACAAAGTGACGTTGCCGGGTTGCAAGCCAAAATTGACGCTAGGCTAGCCGAAATAAACAAGTTAATGTCTACTTATGACCCAACATCGGAGTTATCTCGCTTTAATCAAAATAGATTTACCAAACCTTTTCCGCTGTCGAAAGAAACGGCATTGGTAATCGATGAGGCGCTCAGGTTAGGCGAACTCAGTAAAGGTGTATTAGATATAACCGTGGGTCCTTTAGTTAACTTATGGGGATTTGGCCCTAATAAGCGCCCTGAGCGTGCCCCTGACGAAGAAACTATCGCTGCTGTTAGAGAGTATGTAGGTCTAGATAAAATTCGTCTGATAGATACTAAACTAACAAAGTTGCACCCAATGGTGTACGTTGATTTATCCACTATCGCTAAAGGTTATGGTGTGGATGAAATTGTAGCGATACTCGAAGAAAGCAATCTTGAGAACTATCTGGTCGAAATTGGCGGTGAAATGCGTGTTTCCGGTCATCGGGGGAATGGTGATGAATGGCTCATTGCAATTGAAAAACCGGTTTCCGATGAGCGAAGTGTTCAACGTATTGTTTCAATTGGGCAACATGCTATTGCAACTGCAGGCGATTATCGAAACTTTTATGAGCAAGATGGGGTTCGTTATTCCCATTTAATCGATCCGCGCAGTGGCAAACCCATTCAGCATAATTTAGTTTCTGTCACTGTGGTCGATAAATCTTCTATGACGGCTGATGGACTGGCGACAGCTTTTAACGTTATCGGATGGGATGGGGCGAAAGAGTTAGCAGAAACCCATAAACTTGCCGTTTATTTAATTCGTAAAAACAACGGTGAGTTTGAAGAGTATGCATCTGAAGAATTTAACCGCATTGTAAAAATGCACGATTAGAGAGGTTGTCATGTCGACATTTATATTGGCATTCGTATTTTTTCTAGCCATGGTACTGGCAATGGCAGTGGGTTTTTTGGTGCAGCGAAAAAGCATTTCGGGTAGTTGCGGCGGCCTAGGCGCATTGGGCATTGAAAAAGCCTGTGATTGCCCAGAACCGTGCGATCGTAAAATTGCTCGTATGGAAAAAGAGCAAGCGCGCCAGAAAAAGCTGGATGAATGGAAGCAAAACCAAATCTTATAATACAGTCGCTACTTGCGCATACTGTTGCGAGTAGCTGCTATATCTTTTCAAATAAGACGCATGAATCACGTAATAAAAAGTGATTTTTTATCTAGAAGCATCTTATAATACTGTCTATGTGTACAGTTGAATCTTGTCTCTTGTGCGGAAAATAATTCACGTTGATATGGACTGCTTTTATGCAGCAGTTGAAATGCGTGATAATCCCGCGCTCAAAAATATTCCAATCGCCATTGGTGGTAGTGCCAAGGGGCGGGGAGTTATTTCAACTTGTAACTATCCTGCGCGCAAATTTGGTGTACGTTCAGCAATGGCTACAGCTTATGCTCTACGATTGTGCCCGGACCTTACGCTAGTAAAAGGAAGAATGGAGGTTTATGTACGTGAATCCCAAAAGTTACGAAAAATTTTCGCCGATTACACTGATTTAATTGAACCACTATCGCTCGATGAGGCCTATCTCGATGTCACGCATGTAAAGCTATTTTCAGGAAGTGCCACCCGTATTGCGCAGGACATTCGGCGCCGAATAAAAGAAGAATTGAATTTAACTGCCTCGGCAGGGGTAGCATCATGTAAGTTTGTGGCTAAAATCGCCAGCGATGAGAATAAACCCGACGGGCTATGTGTAATTACACCCGATAAGCTCGACAAGTTCGTTCGTCAGTTACCCTTAGGGAAAATTCCTGGTGTGGGTAAGGTGACGGTGCAGAAATTGAGTAGATTGGGATTACATACGTGCGAAGATGTTCGCCATTATCCTTTTGAACGTTTGCAAAAAGAGTTGGGCAAGTTTGGTACGGTATTGTACAACCGTGCCCATGGGGTGGATGATCGTACAATCAATACAAGCAGGGAGCGCAAGTCCATCGGGGTAGAACGAACGTTTGGTGAAGATATTCACACGCTTGAAGAGTGTGAAGCAATGCTACCCAATCTATTTGAGAAAATTAAGGAACGTGTACAAGGTTACGAAGCGCGCTCTGGTCAGACGATCAGAATTAAATCGTTAGGGGTGAAATTAAAATTCAACGACTTTCAACTAACGACCGTTGAGCATAAACATGCTCAGTTATCATTAGCTTTCTTTAAAACGTTACTGACTGAAGTTCATCAGCGAGCTAAGGGCAGGGGCATTAGATTGGTGGGTATACATATCAGCCTTGCGGAAGTCGCTCCATTCGAACAGCTACGCTTGCCATTGGAGGCGGGAGAATGACATCTAAATTAAGAAAAGTGCGACCAGGTTTATACAAGCATTACAAAGGGAATGAATACCGCGTTATCGGTGTGGCAACGCATTCAGAGACAAAGGAGCGAGTAGTGGTTTACCGGCCATGTTATGGGGAGCAGGCACTTTGGGTTCGCCCATTGGAAATGTTTTGCGAGACTATTTCGGTAAATAATGAGTCGGTCCCCCGCTTCGCTTTCCTAAGTGAATAACATTCCTATTGGATGTAGGCTAAACTTTATACTACAGTAACAGTTTCCTATATAAATATAAGGATAATCATGAGCCTACGCCCAAGGACACTTGCCCCAGTCTTAACCATGCTGGTATCACTAAGTGCAGACGCCACAGACAGATTTACTGATGTAGAAATTACGGTTACGCCGATGGGGGGGGCCATGCACATGTTGTCGGGCCAAGGTGGCAATATTGGTGTTTCTGCCGGCGAAGATGGCATATTGATTATTGATGACCAATATGAACCACTGGCGGAGAAAATTGCCCAGTCACTTTCAAAATTAGGTAGTGATTCCCCGAAATTTATCATCAATACACATTATCATGGGGATCATACCGGCAGTAATAGTTGGTTTCATACTCATAAAGGCAGTACGATTATGGCGCATGAAAATGTCAGGGTAAGGCTGCTTTCAGATGATAATGTTGTCGATGCCGCATTACCTAAAGTGACCTATCAGGACGGCATCAACATTTACTTTAATGATGAAACGTTAAAAATAATACACTTTCCAAAAGGGCATACCGATGGTGACAGTGTGGTTTGGATAAAAGAGCCCAACATATTACATACAGGTGATTTATTTTTTAACGGCCTCTTTCCGTATATTGATCTGAAATCGGGCGGCTCCGTAGCGGGTTACATCGATTCTGTCAAAACGCTGCTTGAGAAAATAGATGAATCAACCAAGATTATCCCAGGTCACGGACCCCAGGCAAGTAAGTCGGATTATGAAAATTTTCTCTCTATGATAGAAAACACAAAAGCCTTCGTCGAAAAACATAAAGCGGAAGGTAAAAGTGTGGATGATATCGTGGCAATGGGTTTAGATAAAAAATGGAAGAGCTGGCACTGGGAGTTTATTACAGAGGAGAAGTGGATAAGGACGCTTTATTAGTTTAACGCTAAGGCCACATCTCACCACCGATGCGAAGCAATCTCATACTAGTTGAGCAATGCCTCGATGCAGTAACTTTCGTAAAACGCAATGCCAAGAAGTTGAAGTGTTCTTGACTTAATCACAGCTATGCGTTTAGCACGAATGCTCGACGCGCTGAATTTAAAGCGGTTTTGCCGTAAATACCTTTCAAAAGTTGAGCTTTATCGTTAACTTTTGCTTACCATTGCGACGCTTGTATGCCTAGCATAATTGAGCAGGCATCATACGCGTAGGGCCACGAAGTGACAAGTGACAAGTGACAAGTGACAAGTGACAGCCTATCGGAGTAGGTATTTTTTCAATTTATCGTAGCTAATCGGTTTACGAAAGTGCAGGCTGAATCTTGATAGCATCATCTAACGAACTGGGGCCTTTAAGTTCAAGCGTAGAAGTGCTGCCGTTTAATTTAATGGGGGGCGCCCGTTAGGATAGTTGAAGAATAAATTGGTTCTCATCAGCACAAACAATCCCCACTAAAGGATAGCAGGGATTTTCGTTACGTAAATCGACGTTGCTACAGCTTTGAAGACCAGCGACAACTATTTAAACTTTCTACGAGAGAAACCCGCCAGCCCCAGTAGGCTTACAGCAAATACCGCCAGAGTAGATGGTTCTGGTGCATCGATAGCGCGAACTACGAATGCACGATTAGCGAATTGCGCATTGAGCACGTTTACGCCGCGTTCCCGAGTAATGAATCCAACCTGCCCATCATCGAAGACTACGTCCAAACCGCTTAAACGAGTGATAAGTTCATAATCCCTGTGCCACATTGAGGCATCAACGCCGCCCACTTTAAATTTAACCGAAAAGTCGACGAAACCCGGGCCCGAATCGACTACGTTAAGGTCAGTGCCCTCACCATCGGCAAAGCCAATAATTTTAAAGACGTCCGCACAGCCGTTTTCATTCACGGAATCTGGCGTACCAGAAGGAGGGCCAAAGGGACAGGTGCCTTCAGCATCCAGACCAACATTAGGTGTTTCCCAGAAATCAACGATGAACTCCAGTTCAGGAGCAATTACTTCCGCACCAGCAGGAGTAACCGCCTGCAGATGAATACCATCTCTAATGGTCACTGTATCCAAGAATTCGCCTGTAACAGGGTAGTTATCATGACGAAGTGCTGCACCCTGTCTAAATGCAGCATTATAGTCCATCCCTCTATCGACGGTCTGCGCGCTACCTTGCGGCGCGCCGCCGTTAATGTCTACCAAATTACCGTCTTCATCCCAGGTTTGAGTGGTGTTTTGGTCTACAAACGAATTGATACGAAGACAGCTTTGTCCAGCAGGCGTCACGGGATCTCCCCAGCACAAATTGTCTGGTAGTGAGCCTGTGGATAAAATTGATGGACCAAAATCTGAACTACTACCCGATGCTGTTACAGGATTGGTTCCAGAGCCTTCTGAGGTCCAGCTACTGAAACCAGCTTCATTTTTAAAATTCCAGTCGGTGATTAACATTGGTTCTGCAAAAGTAGATGTGCTTGCTGCTATGGCTGTTGCCGCAGCGATTAGATTTGCTTTTTTCATAGTCTTACGTTCCTTTTCCTTTCATTAATCGCGAGTACCTCCGCGCCGGTTAAAAATTGAGCATATCTTGTGCCATATTTCTATCCTACTGAAATGTAAGATTAAAAAAATTTAACAATTATCTTTAGATCACCCCTGTATAAAAAAGAGAAAGAGTGGTGTGTAAATAAGTCACTTACGTACCGGTCTCAAAGCTGAAACCTACGCGCCTTTGCACTTCTTGCTGCGAAAAACTTATTAACCATTGTGAAGCGAAGATCCCCGAAATAGGATTGGTAAAGCATGGTTCCGAAAAGACTTTGCCCCGCTGATATTGTTAGACCATGTGACAGATTTATTACCGCAGATAATGGTGAAGCGATGGGGGGCGTCTTTGGTAAATGATGGGTAAGGTGGGCTTGTCTGTTACCGTTAGATAGCGCGTTTTTTCGCGGCCTGCCCATACAGTACTTATTCATTAACTACTCCTGCGATACGACGTAGCGTTTTTTTCAGTCACGAACTTGACGAAGTAATAATTAAAGATGTCTTTTCTACCTCTGCGGCAGAAGAAACAGGCCTTAAAGCGGACGAAAAATACTAGCCATTGCTGGATGTAAAATGCCTGACTGGCGCGCTAGCAAAGCAATGAGATTGGTGAAACGGGCTCCTGGAGACGGCTTACCTTTGGTTATTCAAGATAACCAGGAAAAACAAACCAATGTCATAATTCATGTGCGTTAGGCGCCCTATTGTTACTCCTAAGCGTCAATAAGTATAATGCGTTCCAAGCATCTAATAATGTACAGGGCTTTCAGCGACAACACACTAATCCACTTTAGCTAGATTCGAATATTAAATTAAGAGGTAGAACCTGCGTATGTCACTCATCGTTAATACTCCACCGCCCCCTTACTACGCGGTCATCTTTACATCCCTTCAATCAGATAATCTGGAAGGCTATGTTGAAATGGCGAACAAAATGTTTGAACTGGCGCAACAGCAGGCGGGATTTTTAGGTATTGAGTCGGCGAGAGAAGAGGTTGGCGTAACGGTTTCTTATTGGTCAGATCTGGCTTCAATCAAGCGTTGGAAATCGCACTCGGAACATTTGCTCGCCCAACAACTTGGAAAGAAGTGTTGGTATACCGCGTACAAGACCCGCATTGCCAGGGTTGAACGGGATTATGGTGATTAGCTCCTAACGCTTCGAATAAACCTGCCATAGAGTGAAGCTTGTTAAATTTTCGTTTGTCGGGGAACGCCATACCGCATTTAGAACAGTCTCGACTATTACCGGAAACAAACCTATTTGTATCTTGTATTCGCGTAAAATTCGCTTCCCGACCCCTTCTATTTAAAACGTTGCAAACGTATTCATAGCGCTTCTGATTCTTCGGAAAAAGCCTGTTCAGAATACTTAAGCTATTGAAAATAAAGGTTAATATGTATTGGTGACTATCAAGTCACCTAATTTGTAAAACTTTATGAAAGTAATTAACACTTGAGGATGTAAAGCTCTGGTTAATAGAATGTAAACCAAGCAATCGGGCCAATCTGCGTCTTCTTTCTAAGCTTAGCGAGCAATATTTGCTAGGTTAACAGGTGCATCGCCGTAAATTGCTGAACATATAAGAGTACTCGACCAGATGTTTTTGGGTTGGCGACTCCCGGTTTGTTGTAAATAACAAATAATTGCAAAAGGCGTTGGTGATAATTATGCACAAGCTCAGTTCCCCCTCAATTATGTGGTTTATGCTACTTCTTTTATATGGTGTTGGCACGTCGCCAGCACACGCGGAAATAGAAGATGAAGTATTCTACTTTGTTATTCCCGATCGTTTTGACAACAAAAAAAGGGCCAATGATACCGGCGGTATCCCTGGCGGCAAACAGGAGCATGGATTTGATCCAACTGACAGTCGCTATTACCACGGAGGAGATTTAGCGGGATTGACCAAACAACTACTCTATATTAAGCGCTTAGGGGTGACTTCCATTTGGATTAGTCCACCCTTTAAAAATAAACCCGTATCAGGTAATTCTGCCGCTTACCATGGTTACTGGGCGGTAGACTATACGCAGATTGACCCTCATTGGGGCTCGAATAAAGAGCTTCAAAAGTTCATTAAGCGAGCCCATCGGTACCGTATGAAGGTTTATTTTGATGTAGTAATTAATCATACCGCCGACGTTATAAAATACGAGGAATGTCACACCGCTGAAGGTGATTTACTAGAGGGGTTGAGCCAATGCCCTTACCGTTCGATCGAAGCATCACTGGAAAATCCATATAGCCCGTTCATCCCAAATGGTGAAGAATCTATCAAATCACCAGCGTGGTTAAACGATACAGCTTATTACAATAATCAAGGTGATAGCACGTTCAGCGGGGAATCCTCGGTCTACGGCGACTTCTTAGGTCTGGATGATCTGGATACTGCAAATCCGGTGGTCGTTGAGGGCATGATAGCGCTTGCCAAACGGTGGATATCTGAGTTTGATATAGACGGAATGCGGGTGGATACCGTTAAACATGTGGATATGTCGTTATGGCAGGAATGGGTACCGGCTGTACAGCAACACGCTGCCAGTTTAGGTAAATCTGAATTTTTCATATTTGGTGAAGTGTTCGATGGTTTCCCTGCTAATGCCGCTAAGTTCACTAAAGAAGGGAAGTTTCCATCGGTGCTTGATTTTGCCATGTATTACGCAATTAAGGACATGGTGGCCGATAGCCAAGGCACTGATCGCATGGCATGGGTGTTGTCCCAAGATGATCACTACACTGATGCAGACAGTGATGCCAATCAGTTGATGACTTTTGTAAGTAACCACGATGTAGGCAGAATTGGCCACTTTATCGAGTCTATCCCTGGCCGTAGCGAAGAAGAAAAATTGGCACGGGCTAAACTTGCACAATCCATGTTGTATTTCACCCGTGGGGTGCCGGTTATGTATTACGGTGACGAACAGGGCTTTACCGGCGATGGAGGTGATGCAGAAGCCCGAGAAGATATGTTTGCCTCTCAGGTAGCTGAGTATAACGATAACAATCTGATCGGCACTGATGCTACTACCGCTGATCGTAATTTTGACGCTCGACACCCTATTTTCCGCCACATAAGGCACCTTAGTCTTATTCGTCGAGCTTTCCCTGGGCTTCGTAACGGATTCCCTATCGTTCACCATAGCCAGGCTACACCAGGCATTTTCGCGATGTCACGAATTGATCCGCAATCGCATAAAGAAATGCTTGTATTATTTAATACCAGTACGACGACCCAAGAGGTTGAATTAGATGTAATGGCCGACACGTACTATGAAGCCTTTCCACGCATACGATTTGGTCGTAGTGACGATGTTTACCCAGACGATAGTAAGTTACGTATCAGTCTTGCCCCACTATCGACGAAAGTTTTCGCTTCACGCAACGCTTTACCGCTTCCATCGACCGTACCCGAAATCAGTTTTAGCTCCTTGGTTGAAGGAGATAAGGTGTCAGGGTTAGTTGAGGTTGCAACATTACTTTCTGGCAGCGACATCGATGCCTCGCCATTGCATCGAGTGCATTTCGAAGTAAGTGTGAATGGTGGTGAATTCACCTCGCTGGGCACAGACTACAACGCTGACTATCGCGTGTTCTTCAATACTGCTAATTACGCTGATGGTACTTCTTTTGTGTTTAGGGCGACTGTCGATAATTATGGTCAACAGCGTAATAGTACTCAGGTACAAGTAGAGAAAGGACGCCAGCCAGGGCTACAGATTTATTTTAAAAAACCAGAAGGGTGGAATGCGCCCAATATCTACTGGTGGAACGCTGATCCGCAACCCGGTGTAGATTGGCCAGGCACGGCAATGATGCATATAGCCGGTAACTGGTACTCGTTCCAGTTCGAAGAAGGCGTTTCCCGTGCCAACCTAATATTTAATGATGGCAGCACTCAAACCAGCGACTTGTATCGCGAAGATAACGGTTGTTATGCCGATGGGCAATGGACAGATAGTTGCATCCTTCCTGGGCTGACCGTACGTTTCGAGAAACCTCAACATTGGGGTGACAATGTTAATATTTATTGGTTCAACACACCCGGCCAAGATGATGCTATTTGGCCCGGCGTGCCCATGACGCTGTTGGATAATGGATTTTATGAATTCCAGTTTGATGCGGATGTTCGAATGGCTAATCTGGTTTTCAATGATGGCGCTGGCAACCAATCTTCTGATTTATATCGACAAGGAGACGGCTGTTATCAAGAAGAGCAATGGCGAGATATGTGTGACGTTGACACCAATGAAAAGCTTGGCATGACGGTATATTTTCGTCGTCCGCTTGACTGGAACGTACCCAATATCCATTACTGGTACCCAGATGGAGGCACCAGTTGGCCTGGTGAAGAAATGGATGCTATGGGGGATGATTGGTATAAGCTTCAGTTACCTGAAGGTGTGACCGCCGCCAATATGGTTATTAACGATAAGACAGACGGAACTAACGGCCACCAAACAGCCGATCTTTATCGTGAAGGCGATGGTTGCTATGACTTAACTACGGACACATGGTCTGCCACCTGTGGCATTCCAGGTTATAACGTTTACTTTAAAAAGCCACAATCCTGGTCTTCTGCCAATGCCTATTTTTGGAATACCGAGCCGGTTAATGCTGGTAACGTATCCTGGCCTGGCGAAGCGATGACGATGCTCGACGACACGTGGTATACCTATCAGTTACCTAACGGCGTACGAGGCTCCAACATTATTTTTAATAATGGCGGCGCCCCACAGACAGCTGACCTTTACCGTTACGGGGACGGATGTTATACGCTTGATAGCGGGTGGACAGATGGATGCGACTTACCACCAGAACCAATCACGGTTTACTTCTATAAACCCGCAGGTTGGGGCGATGACGTTAATATCTATTTCTGGAATACGGACGGTAGCCCTTCTTGGCCAGGAGTTCCTATGCAATCTATGGGGGACAACTGGTTTAGCTTCACGTTTAATGCTGATGCGGGCCAACCTAACCTGATTTTTAATGACGGACAGGGGAACCAAACGCAAGATTTGTTAAATGTTGTAGGGGGATGTTACGGAGAGTTTGGTGACTTTTGGCGCAAGTCGTGTTTATTGCCCAACACCCGCGATATTGAAATACAAAATCGTGCCGCCCACTGGTTAAGCCGCGATGTAATAGCGTGGCAGCTAGCTGATAGCCGAGCAACTCAGTTCCGTTTGTATCACGCCAGTAATGCCACTATTAAAGTTGAAGACGGTCAAGTGACAGGAGCAGATGGCTATGTGAATCTTCAATTTATGCGAAACTTACCGGCCAATCTGCAAGACCAAAGCCCACATCTTGCCGCGTGGAACGGGTTCGCGCTTGATGGGAGTAATGCCGAAGCATTAATTAAAACCCAACTTGTAGTGGTTGCAATGGATGATGCGAATAATTTAATGCAGGCAACACGCGTACAGATAGCCAGAGTGCTGGACGATCTATACGATTATAAAGGTGCGCTAGGTGTTAATTATTCCAGCGGCGTTCCCACCATTAGCTTGTGGGCACCCACTGCCCAAAGTGTCGAACTGGTACGCTATGATGCGCTGGGAAATGAAGTAGGTCGAAGCGCACCTACGTCTTCAGAACAAGGTGCTTATCACTTTGCGGGCCGCGCAGACTGGGATAAGCAATATTACCGCTTTGCGCTGACCGTTTATCACCCGCTAAGCGACCATATTGAATCCTATGAAGTGACCGATCCTTATTCAGTCAGCTTGTCTCAAAACAGCCGATTTAGTCAAATTCTGGATATTAGTAATGATCCTGCTTTAATGCCGGATGGCTGGCAAAGCCTCACCAAATCTTTACCAGAGTTTCAAGACATCTCGTTATATGAAGGACATATCCGAGATTTTAGCCAGAACGATAGCAGCGTGCCAGAAGCTTTACGCGGTAAGTATATGGCTTTCACACTAAACGGCGTGGACGGCGCGCCACTATCGAATGGCATGGCGCATTTACGCGCATTGCAACAGGCAGGGTTGACGCATTTCCACCTATTACCTGTATTTGATATTTCATCTATAAATGAAGATCCCGCTGAGCAAATAGATGTCTCAGATTCGTTCGCAGACTTATGTGCGATTAGTCAGGTACACGCGGTACAGTCCCGCTGCAGTACGCATGGTGATATGCCGATTGATGCAGTATTAACTGAACTGACTGAAAGTGATAACGCCACCGCTGAAGTGCAAGCGATTGTGACAGAAATGGTAAACCGGGATAGCTTTAATTGGGGTTATGATCCGTTTCATTTCAATGCACCGGAGGGTAGCTACGCGAGTTCTCCAAACGGGGCGACACGCATTCTGGAATTCCGTGAAATGGTTAAAGCATTGGATGAAATAGGCCTGAATATGGTGATGGATGTGGTATATAACCATACGTCAGCATCGGGTTTGTGGGACAACGCGGTGCTGGATAAGGTAGTTCCGGGATACTATCATCGTCTTAACCCCATTTCCGGGGCTGTTGAAAACAGTACCTGCTGCGACAATACTGCTACCGAGCATAAAATGATGGAGCGCTTGATGGTGGACAGCCTGGTGTTATGGGCGCGGGAGTTTAAGATAGATTCCTTCCGTTTTGATTTGATGGGGCATATCCCTAAATCAGCTATGGTGGCGGCGCAAACGGCACTATCACAATTGACCCTGGCAGACGATGGCGTCGATGGCAGCAACATATATTTATATGGGGAAGGATGGAATTTTGGTGAAGTTGCTAATGATCAGCGCTTTGAACAAGCCACCCAGTTTAATATGGCAGGAACGGGCATTGCGACCTTTAATGACCGTATCCGTTCCGCCATTCGTGGCGGTAATTTTACCGATTCGGGTCGTAGCCAAGGCTGGACAAGCGGTAACGAGCTCTTCCCTAATGGCTACGTAACGGGCGGCAGTTTAGCGGATCAGGCCGATCGGATCAGGATTGGGCTAGCGGGTAATCTGCAAACATTTCCATTCGTCGATCACAGTGGTTCGTTAAATACAGGGATGGGCTATGCTGGAGTAGGTTATACGCTTGATCCACAAGAATCAGTTAATTATGTCGATAAGCACGACAATGAAACCTTATGGGATAACACGCAGGCAAAATTGCCCAGCAGCATGAGCGCCGAGGATCGCGTAAGAGTGCATATGTTAAGTAATGCGCTAATCAATTACGGGCAAGGAGTTCCTTTTTATCAAATGGGAACGGATTTGTTGCGCAGTAAATCGCTTGATAGAAATTCTTATAATTCGGGTGATTGGTTTAATGCTATAGATTTCACCGCTACGGACAATAACTGGGCAAAAGGGTTACCACCAGCTCAGGATAACGAGACGCGTTGGGAGACGATGGCCGATATTTTGGATAACGGGAATATTGAGGTGACTTCAGCTCATATTGGGCTGGCACACAATACCTTCAAAGACCAGCTAAGGGTGCGTTACTCCTCACCTTTATTTCGTTTAAATGATGCGCCACAGGTTATCCAGCGGGTAAGCTTTGGCAACACCGGACCTAACCAAATTCCCGGCCTAATTGCAATGGCTATAAGCGACGGTATATGTGCAGGTGCAGATCTGGACCCAAATTATGATGGGGCACTCATTTTGTTTAATGCGGATGATAATGAGCTTACCTTCGAAGGGGAAGGCATGACCGATATGTCTTTACACCCAGTGCTGACGAATGGTGTAGATGAGGTAGTCAAACAGGCTTCTACATTTGGCTCACGCTTTATCGTTCCGGCTCATACCGCAGCCGTATTCGTTAAGACGCAAGTAGGATCTCAAGGGGAATTCCCTTGTAACGAAGCTGCTCAAAATGAAAATCGGCCAGAATCAACGATTGACTTTAAAAGCCAACAGGCCGATAAGAAGTCAATGTTTACGTTAAAGGCAGAGCAGCAGCGACAACTGCGATGAAGCTGGAATGGCAATAATGCGTGCTCACGCAGCACGCGATTACCAATTTTAGATAGGACAATTTTCGGCGGTTTAGCGGGGATGATCCGAACGAACTTTAAAAAGTTTACCAGCAGCGTTTGCCACACTGAAGGAAGAGTGAAAACGCATCGACACCATGTTACAGGGCATTGAAACGACCATAACCAATGAACACTGGGCTTCGATTAGATTCCTTATTTATCCAAGTTGACCGTCCATTATGGCGAACTGAAATAATAATTGTGGCACGCTGACTGAAGTGAACCGGGTACTTTACCACGTTTACCTGTGTATTATAAATAGCATGAACATGGGTCTGATAGTGTTCATTTATAGTGTTGAAAAGCTGAAGATATCGATACTACGAATAGGCCATGCTTACCATTGAATTTATGATAAGGGGCTAGGGTCAGCTGCCACTTGCCACTTAGCGCTTCGGCTAATGGTATAACGATCAAATAGGCAAGTTACATCAAAACCGTGAAGCTTGTGTCGATTATGTTAGTAGCGCACACACCACCACCCCATCGTCAGTAAATGCGGACACTAAAACTATTAAAAAGCAGCCCTGGCTGCACCAGCGCTGCTTTTAGCTGCTATACCAACTGTACGCAACCTGAAACAAGATGCTGTTATCTCAGACTAAAACAGACATACTTCGACTACTCCGCGCGATAAACCTGGTTTCCATCAATCCACGTAGCAAGCACCTTGGTTTTCCAGATATCGGTTGCTGGTATGGTGAAAATATCGCTATCGACAAAAATAAAATCTGCTCTTTTGCCAGGGGTGAGAGTGCCAATTTCTTCTTCCATATGGGCGGCATAAGCCGCATCTAAGGTGAAGCCTTTAAATGCTTGTTTGACCGTTAGTGCCTCTTCAGGATACCAACCTTTTACTGGTTGATTGTCTCTATCTTGTCTTGTTACCGCAGCGTGAATACCATAAAACGGATTCGCTAACTCAACCGGGAAGTCTGAGCCAAGGGGGACTTTTACCCCAGACTTTAACAGTGTTTGCCATGCGTATGCACCTTTAATTCGGTCTTTTCCAACCCTGTCTTCTGCCATGTTCTTATCGCTGGTAGCATGGGTTGGTTGCATAGAAGGTAATACACTAAGCTGGGCGAATCGGGGCAAATCTTTACTGGCTATTACTTGGGCATGTTCAATACGGTTTCGTAGATCTCTTCCGCCTATATCATTGAATGTGCGCTCAAATTGGTCGAGCGCTAACCTATTAGCTTTATCGCCGATAGCGTGATAATTGAGTTGAAAGCCTGCATTGATGACTTTATTAAACAGTCTTGGCATTTCGTTCTGAGCGGTCAGCAATAATCCGTGCTGATGCTTGGCATCACTGTAAGGTTTCAATAATGCCGCACCTCGACTACCCAAGGCGCCGTCACCATAAGCTTTGACGCTACGTATAACCAACATACCGTCTGGATCGATTATTTTTCCCCTTTCCAGTATATGATCAAGTTGAGGATCGGTTGCACTCACCATGGCATAAATTCGTAAAGGTAAATCGTGTTCAACGGCTTTGGCTAAGTAAAACGTATAGGTACTGTGCCCAATACCTGCATCGTGCATACTGGTTATACCTAGGCTTACCAAATGCTTACCTGCGGCACGTAATTGCGCATTCATTACGGGCGCGGACTCACCTGGCATATGTTTTTCAACTAAATCCATCGCTTTATCAATCAATACCCCTGTCGCGTTCCCTTGTGCATCGCGAATAATTTCACCGCCTATTGGATCTTGTGTTGATTTGGTAATACCTGCAATTTCCATAGCTTTGCTGTTGGCCCAGCCCGCATGGCCATCAACACGCGTAAGCCAAATAGGCTTATTAATATTTAGTTCATCTAAGGATGCCTTAGTTGGGAAGGCTCGGTCTGACCACAACTCCTGATTCCAGCCACGCCCAGTGATCCAGTTAAGGTCGGCTTTTCCCAATGCGTATTCTGAAACATTTTTTGCAGCCTCTTTTTCACTGGTTGCATTACGTAAATCAACCTTTAATAAATTATCCCCCAGCCCCAAAAGATGACCATGGGCGTCAATCAACCCTGGCATCATGATGTGACCTTTACCATCTATTACCTCTTCGGCATCGGGCTGGTGCGGATCTAGTGCTTTTACTTTACCTTGATCAAATAAAAGGGAAGAGAAGGTTATTAACTTACCCGAGTCATCCAACGTATAGCCTTTTACGTTTGTGACTAATGTTGATGCATTTACGGTAAAACCAGTCATAATCATCATTAGACATATTAATTTTTGTCGCATAACCTCATTCCTGTTCAGTAATGTTTGGGGGTTGCAATAAGTAGTCGTTTTGCCAGATTTTTCGCATGGATTGCTGACTGACGTTACCGCCAGTGAGTAGTACTATCGCCGTTTGGCCGGGAGGGGCTGAAATTGCCCATGCTACCACTGCGGCCATACTCATGGCACTCGTAGGTTCGACGTGCATCTTTAATAAATGTTGTAGCCACTGAGTCCAGTACGCAATTTGTTGTTCGTTAACCTCGTAAAATTCGTCCAGCTGTTGAATAAATGGAAAGGTTAGTGCTCCCAGACATGGGGTCGCGGCACCATCAGCTAATGTGTCTGGCGCCGTAGAAAGCATTTCAATTTTCCCGCTTTGCAAAGACTGTGCGGCATCATTCGCCAATAACGGCTCACTCCCAATTACTTTAGCTTCAGGTAACATTGCACGGGCCGTAATTAAGGTACCAGTTAGCAATCCACCGCCACCACAGGGGGCGAAAATCGCGTCGGCATGACCGGCGTCCTCAATTGCCTCAAGAGCGCAGGTTCCCTGGCCGGCGATGATATCTTCGTGGTTATACGGAGGGATCCAAACGGTACCATTATTGTCCGCGGCGAGGGCTACCGCCTTATCGGCATCGCTACGTGAATCAAATAATTTTAGTTCTGCCCCGTAACTTTGGGTGGCAGCTGCTTTTACTTCAGAAATGTTTTTTGAGGCGAAAATAGTCGCTGGGATACCATACTCACGTGCTGTACAAGCAACTGCTTGAGCATGGTTACCTGAACTGTTGGCCACAATATGTTTGGGCATTTCGCCTTGCCCTTGAAGACGAGCAACGAAGTTTGTAGCGCCACGGATTTTAAATGCACCCACCGTTTGTAAGCACTCAGCTTTGAATAAAATTCGCTGGCCCAGCCACTTATTTAACAATGAGGATTCTAAAAGTGGTGTACGCTTAACGGTGTTTTGAATGCGTAAATGAGCGGCCTGAATGTCAGCGATACTAATACGGGTCATTAATTATTATGTCATTTCTTTAGCTATTTATGTTGCTACACTAACACTGTAACCATGTGAAAGTGAAGAAAAAAGGAGAGCCAAATGGGACTGTTAGACACCCTCATGGGTAATGCCAGTGAAACCAGTATAGAAGAAGTCAGAGAGGAATTATCGCCTATTTTGGCCGACACTGAGCAAGTAATAAAAGCGTACAAACTGGTTCGGGATCTGGTTATTTTTACTTCGGGTAGAGTAATGTTCATCGACAAACAGGGTTTAACAGGTCGGAAGGTAAATTATCACTCCATTCCATATCGAGCGATTACTCAGTTCGTGGTTGAATCTGCAGGGCATTTCGATATGGACTCGGAACTGACCGTTTGGGTATCAGGGCAAGACGCACCACTAAAAATTGAGCTGAGTAAAAACGCGGCGCCAGGGGTACAAAAAGCGTTAGCTGAAAAACTGTTTGGCTAAAATAAAAAATCCGATGATATAGACTATCATCGGATTTTAAAATATACGCATGCAGCCTCGCTACAGCAGTATTCTATGTTAGAACACTACATTTACTGTAGCGGAACAAGTTGACGAAGAAGCTTCACATACCTGATAAAGATAGCTGCCACCACCTTTAACATTTAAATTATCGGTATAAGCGCCATCGTTCGCCGTGGTAGTGATTTTCGCACCGTCGCGGAAGATATCTACATTAGACGTGCTTGCATTACTCCAAGTCAGGTCAACACGCTGTCTGCCTTGAACTTTGTAACCATTAGCGCTCAGGGTTAGGTCACTTCCACCACCAGTACCACCGCCCGAACAACCGTTAGCTGTCAGGTAAGCGGATGCATCAGCTGCTTGAACAATACCGTAACCGAAGAAATTGTCTTTACCCGAAGCGCCCGAATCCATCGCGGTGGCTTTAAACGCCGCACGAATGTCTTCGCCTGTACACGTTGGGTGATTAGACCATACTAGCGCTGCCATACCCGCAACAGCAGGGGTCGCCATGGAGGTTCCGCTCATGAAACCATAGTCGCTGGCATCAATGCTAAGATCCATATTTGTAGCTGCTACCAGGGCTGAACGATCTTCGAGCGCAGCACCTACCGCAGGTATAGTTGTATCATTCGTTTCCCCAAGTGTAGCGTAAAGCATGCCTGCTTCATTATTAATGATAACAGCACCTATACCACCAGACTGTTCACAATTATTCACTTTGTCGTAGAAGGAAATGCTGCCACGGTCCATCACGCAGATTTTACCTGCTGCGCCACTGTCGATTGTATCGCCAAGTCCCATAAAATAGGTGGCCCCAGAAGCGTTACCGCCGTTTTCCATCGCTGAAGAGTCAAAGCTTACACCATCAGCAGATAACGATGACACTGTAGCCATACCAGCCGGGTAGGTAGACAAGGTATCTACACCGCCCGCAGTAACTTCAACACAGATGGTTTCGTCTGTTGTAACGTTCTTTCCACGGCCTGTGGTACATGAAGGATACTGCGAGAAATCTGCAATATTATTGTCGGCATCGTTCGCACCTATCATCATAACCGCAGGATAACCTGCTGGATAGGAACGGACAGAATTCCCGTCGTTACCCGCTGCGGCTACAACGAAACCACCGTCATTAACAAAATTTATAAACGCATTTTCTTCAGTGCTGTTGGCACCACCACCACCAAGACTCATGTTGATGATGTTCGCACCAGCCTGCTGACAAAGCTGTGCCGCGTGTGCCAAGTCGGATGAATAGCCCCAGCCCTCAGCGTTAAATACTTTAATTATGTGCATATCGACGCCCGGTGCCATACCGACAACACCATAACCATTGTCTGCTGCACCGATTGTGCCTGCTACGTGTGTACCATGTGGGCCGCCATTATCAAACCAGTTTCCTGTACCCGGGTCGTTATCACCCGTAATCGCAGACCAGACAAAGTCTGAGTTAGAGCTATCAAGGCCAGAGTCGATAACACACACCTTCATGCCTGCATTAGCGTTAAATGAAAGCTGATTAGCTTGCGACTGGTAAACCGCGTAAGGTGTTACCTGAGTCACCATGGGATCGCCTGCATCATCGTTGAACAATGCCATTGGACGACGAACCTGATCAGCTTCGACTAATTTTACGTGAGGGTTATTCATTAACCCTTTAACCTGCTCAAGTGACTTCCCTGTAAATGTTGCAGCAATAAATCCATCCGCATCCACTTTGATATCCGCGCCAGCTTGTTTAGCAATCGCTTTCACAATGCCTTTGCCATTATTATCTACCTGAATGATGTAGCGATCATTATCAGCTACAGCAGACACACTAAGTGCCAAAAGGGTAGCGGCGAATGCGGGTTTTACTGTCGTTTTAAACATAGACTTCTTCTTCACTTGTGTTATTTAAGGTTGAATAGCCTGATTGTATTCAGACACTTATTTTTATTAAACCGAATAAATTTCGGACAACTAACCATATAAGAAGAATATAAATGTTACAAGCTGTTACGGAGTTGTTAACTGTCTCGCCGCGTTAACTGGTTGAATGCAAGGTGAATTTTATGCATATACTTACTGTAGAAACTAAGGGGGCGTAAGAAACGTTTACACCCCTGCGGATACTATTAATAAGGCTGAAGGTTTCGGTTAAAGAAATGAGTAATAGTTTTATATAAGTGGGTACCGGTAGCTTTACCCTTGATGCTATGTTTTTTACCGGGGTAATCCATAACTTCAAACGGAATGCCTAGATCCTGTAAATACTTGTAAAGACGCGTACTATGGGTGAACAGCACGTTATCATCAGCCATTCCGTGATAAATTAACAAAGGACCCTTAAGGTTCTTTGCGTATGGGAATACAGAAGAATCGGTGTAAGCCTTATCATCCAATTGTGGCTGACCCATATAGCGTTCGGTATAGTGGGTATCGTATAATCGCCAATCGGTAACGGGCGCCCCAGCTACGCCTGCTTTAAAATATTCTGGCGCTTTAAACATAGTCATTAACGTCATATAACCACCATAACTGTGACCATGCACCCCAATTCTTTCGGCATCTATGTAAGGAAGCGTGCGTAAAAATTTGATTCCGGCAACCTGATCTGCGACTTCAATTGCGCCCATTTTTTTATAAATCGGGTCTTCAAATGCTTTGCCTCTATAGTTTGATCCCCGGTTGTCGACTGAGAACACGACGTACCCCTGGTCAACCCAATACTGCATAAGCAAACCGCGGTTGCCATACCACTTGTTCTGCACCACTTGGGCATGGGGACCACCGTATAAAAATACGATCGCTGGATGTTTTTTCTTTAGGTTCTCGGGTTTGAATAGACGGTAGTATAAAGTAACATTATCCTCTGTTTGAAAAGTACCAAACTCAGGCTTTGTCCATCCTTCGACGTAGGGTGTTAGGGGGTGGTTATGATCAAGCTTGTTCTGTTCTAACCAGGTGATTTGCTTACCATCGGCGCGGTGCAAACTAACTTGCGGAGGACGATTAATTGTAGAAAAACTGTCTACATACACACCAGCATCTGAACTAAATTCAATATCATGAAAGCCCTCCTTAGAGGTGATGCGGGTAACTTCTCCGCCAGTAAGGGGTACTGAATAAAGATGACTTTCAATGGGGGTATCTTTACGTCCCGTGAAATAAATAAGCCCAGCATCTTCATTAATTGCTTCAAGTTTATCTACAACCCACTCCCCTTGGGTCAGTTGGCGTATTTGTTTGCCACTATTTTCCATCAGATAAAGATGTTTATACCCATCTTTTTCAGATGCCCAAATAAACTGCGGTGATTTTTTTAAAAATACCAAATCATCATGTAGATTAATCCAGGTGTCACTTTGTTCAGTTAGCAAGGTTTTCTGAGATTTAGATTCAACATTGTACGCCCGTAATTCTAACGTTTGCTGATCACGGCTTTGCCATTGATAGGTGAAAGTTTTGCTGTCTAGCATCCACTTCCCACGAGCGAAATAAATATCTTCGTTTTCGCCCAGATCGACCCACTGGCGTTTATTAGTGTCGATATTGTGGATAGCCAGATTTACTTTTACATTAGCTTTGCCCGCCGCAGGATATTTCTGTTCGATCATTTTAATGTCGTCAGCGTAAATTTCTGAGCGAGTAATAACGTCAACCCGCCCCTCATCCACTTTAGTAAAAGCAATGAAACTTTCATCAGGTGACCACCAGTAACCTGTCATTCGGCTCATTTCTTCCTGGGCAACAAATTCAGCCATGCCGAATTTAATATCGCCACCCCCTTCTGTGGTGATGGCTGTTTCAGCGCCTGTTTCAATATGCTTTATGTAAAGGTTTTGTTGGCGAATATAGGAAATAAAGTTACCCTTTGGGGAAAGCTTAATATCTGTTTCGAACGCTTCGGTATCGAGTAACTGTTTTGCGCCCTGCTGTCCTAATTTGTGATAGTAAACATCGCCGCCGAGAGGAAATAACAGGGCTTTACCATCTTCTGACCATTCATAACTTACAATTCCCGTGCCTTTCAATCGCATCCGCTCACGACGTGCTTTTTCTTCATCAGATAATTCCACTTTATCGCTTTGTAGTTTATCTGAATCAAACAACATGCGGGTTTTACCCGAGGCTATGTGATACTCCCACAGGTCAAGTTTCTCATAATCGGTTATTTTTCCTTTTAGAAAAGTAACCCTTTGCGAGTCGGGGGATACTTTTAATTTAGTGGGGGCATTCCCATCTAACGAGGGGGACTCAAAAATACGCTCGATGGTGAGCTGTTCTGCATTGGCAAAAGTGGTGAGCATGAGGGCTCCACAAAGTAAGGCTCTTTTCATTCTAAATATCGTCTTGTTGATGCAAAGTAAAAAGTAAAAAGTAGATAGGCTATACCAAATCGTTTTATTATGTGGGCAGCTTAGCTACGACAAAAAGTGACAAAATAAGCTATATAGCATAACGCACTGTTAATAAACGTTAGCAATAGGATGGCATAAGGTGGCGCAATTTAAAACGGCATTAGTCCTGGGCGCAACAGGATTGGTCGGAAAAGCACTGGTCAGACAGTTACAGGATGATCCCCGATATAAGCAGGTCACCTGTTTAGTCAGACGTCCTATGCCGTTATCTGTAGTGGGCCATCACCAGAAAAAAGTGAACTGGCTAGTCATCGATTTTGATTCGTTACAGGATTATGAGGGTTACTTTAAGGTTGATCACGTGTACTGTTGTTTGGGTACTACTATCCAGAAAGCAGGCAGCCAGGAGGCGTTTAGGAAGGTGGATTTCGAATACGTCCATGTGGCCGCTCAGCTCACCCGCTCCCAGCAATGCAAAAGCTTTGTGTGGATATCTTCCATAGGTGCCAATGCAAAAAGTTCCAACTTTTATTTACGTGTAAAAGGGGAATTGGAAAACGCTATTATGGGGATGACACAGCTAAAAAACGCAGCAGCTGTACGACCCTCTTTATTACTTGGTGAACGTCATGAGAATCGTCCCCTGGAAGATATAGCGCAAACGATTGCCCCTGTTTTAGGTATGTTTTTAGTCGGCCCGCTAAAAAAGTATCAACCTGTTTCGGCTATTGAAGTAGCACATAAGATGATAAGGCTTCAGGTATTTGATGAAGACTAAAGGCTCAGTATTTGCCTGCAAGCAATTTGTCGTTGAGCAGCAACATTGCGCAATGAAGGTCAATACTGACAGCATGATCTTAGGCAGCTGGGCGAGTCCAGCTCCGATAGCAGGCCCAATTGTCGATATTGGCACCGGAAGCGGCATTTTAGCGTTGATGATGGCGCAAAAAAAGCAAGGCGAATTCGTTGTGGCTATAGAAATAGACACCCTAGCAGCGAGACAGGCGGCTAGTAACTTCGCCGCATCCCCTTGGGCGGAGCGACTAAACGTACTCCGAACTGATCTGACACATTTTGAGCCAGTCCAGCATTACGCAACCATAATTTCCAACCCTCCTTATTTCGCTGGACCGGCGACGCCTACGAATGCCTATAAACAACAGGTGAGAAGTAGAGAACTGGCCCGCACTGCCTGCGAACTATCCCCCGCTATATTATTTAATTGGGTTTCTCGGCACTTAAAACTGTCAGGTTATTTTTATTGTTTATATCCTGCCGCCCGCGAGGAGGAAATCCTTACATTAGCGAGCGCAGCAAAATTAAGCTGCGAAGAAATATTGGCAATAACGCATTCACATAAGACTACGGCACATGTTTTAGCCTTTAAATTTCACCAATCCGAAAAGTCAGATAATGAGTATCAACTAAATAGGCAATCGGTAGTCATAAGAAACAAACAAGGCCAATATAGTAACGAATTTAAAGCGCTGTGCAGGGAGTTTTACTTGCACTTCTAACGGCATCAAGCTACATAACGGAGGCAAGTATGTTACCCGAGTGTATCGAAAAGATTGTCAAGCGGATCCAGATTCAGCCTTTTCAGTGGCGCGGTACTGAATGGCGCGTCCCCAAGTTTCAGGTTTATGCGATTATAAAGCATCCGATTGCGGAGCGTTTTATCTATCATGAGAAACAAAAAGTAGCCATTTTGTCCCTGGACAAGTATGATGTTCCGCTTTTTGATCCTTGCCATCATGATATGGAGTCAATGCCCGTTCATGCGGTTGTATTAAGTCACACCAGTGGCAATCGCTTTGGCTTGTTCGCGTATCCCGCAGATGTGGTGTTAACACCTTTTTCTCTGCCCAACGACCATAAAATGATTAGCAAGCTTCGTTGACATAATTTGTCTGTTTTTTTGTAGGGTTTGTCTATGCAGTTCTGGGCTGAGGGCTTTGGTGCTCTTGCAGTTATTTTTAATTTTATTGGGTACCGTCAAAACACGGTAGATCGTTATCTAGTTGTGTCTGCGGTAGCGCTTTTTTGTGTCAGTATTCACTTTTTTATGCTGGACGCCATGGCTGCGGGTATAGGCTGTCTGCTGGCTAGTATCAGAAATATAGTTGCGCTTAAAAATCGTGGCAAAGGCGTATTAATCGGCTTTGTCGCTGCAAACGTCGGCTTTCTGGCCTATGAATGGTTTATCTTGAACCATGACTGGTTAATATTCTTTGCATATTCTTCAGCACTTATTTTCACTGTTGGCTCAATTGTATTGCGCGATGCAACCCGAATTCGACAGTGGTTTATTTTGGCTGAATTGCTTGGGTTAATTTATGCCATAGCAGTGGGCAGTATTTTCGGGACCATATTTAATATCACTAACCTGACTAGCATTATTACAAAGCTGGTACAGGACAGAAAGCTAAAGCAAGCCTCATAATTTTTCTTTTTTGGCGATGCGTGAAACCTTCCAAGGATTCCACGGATCGTCATATGACGTTTTATGTAAAAACTCCATTAAATAAGCATACGTTCTAACGGCTCTAAGATACAGGCCAGTGTAGAAGGGCATAAGAGGTAAAAAGAACGGCGTTAAACCATCTGCCGAATAATATGAAGGGGCAATAAGCGCCCGGGCTATTATAAATTGCACAATGTTAGCTAAAAAATACAGAAAATAATTGATAATAAATACATAGCCTAAATAATGTGGAGCGGTGTAGAGCATATAAATGACATAGACTATCCACTTAAAGTCGAAAAATACGTTAAATACAATATTTTCAATAATTGAAAAAAAAGAAGAACTTCGAAAATTGGAGGCAGGCGCTAACATATTTACATGTTTTCGCAACCTAAAACGGACTAGCGAGCGGTCCCAGCGGTAACGTTGTTTGCGTAAGCTGGAGAACTTTGATGGCACATTAGTATAACAAACGGCGTGCACTGCGTGGACAACCCGATAACCCAGCTTTCTGATTTTTAGGGTAATATCGCCATCTAAACCGGGCCCGACATCCCATCCATAAATTTGCTCTAGAACCTCTCGTTTAAATGCGCCGTGAGCGCCAGATATGATTCGTAATATACCCAGTTCGGATGCGGCCACACGACCTGCGCTAATCGTTTTGATGTATTCGATGGTTTGTAGCCGCGTGGCAAAGCTGGCATTTTCATTAGCCACACGCACATCGCCACCGACGGCCCCGACAGTTTCATCTAAATAAAAAGGTAACAAAATTTGCTCAATGGCATCTGCAGCGAGATGAGAATCTGCATCAATATGAATAATGAATTTACCTTTAGAAAAGCGCAGTGCGGTATTGGCACCCGAAGCCTTACCGCCTCTCACCTCATTGCGGAAAAAACGATCGATTTTACCTTGTTTGAGCAGGTGGCGGCAAATGAGGGCGGTGTTGTCGTCAGAGCCATCATCCACAATGATCAGCTCAAAATTGTTATACGTTTGCTGGCTCAGGGAGTTTGCAAGCGCAGATATGTGTTTCCCTTCATTTTTACCCGGCACAATAATGGAAACTACAGGACGTTCAGAAAAAAGCTGATGGCGGGCTAAAGCGCGTCTTTGTTGTCTACGTTTTCTGCGAAACAGGAACTTGAAAATAAGGAGCGATTCGATGATAACGTAGCGTAGCATATCCAGTAAAAAGAAAGGCCAGAAATAGGCCAGCACCTGTGCGAATGTTAGGTTTTGAACAAACGCAAACAGGCCTGCTAAACTCATTTCTCCTCTACCTTCAGCGCATTTTCAAGCATTAGGTTTAAATCGCTAGCGCTATCGATTCTGTGTACACGCGTCAAAATACCTACCGATAATTCTTTTGCCAGGCTTGCTTCAAACAAATCTTGAATAGCGTTTTTCAGGCGGTTTAGCGCCAGATTCGCATTTTCTTCCGAAGTTTCTGTCATCAAAATAACAAATACGCTTTCGTTTAACGCGGAAATAACATCCGACTCCCTGAACACTGACTTGAATACAGCGCTAATTTCTTTAAATAGTTGCTCTGTACGCTTGCCTAAACGGTGGAAGAGACTATCTAAATTTTCAAAGTAAATGGTAGCCACACAACTCGTAGATTTTTTGTAACGGGAGATACGTGCCTTTTCAATATGAATGAAACTTTTAAATTCCCGGTTACTAAACAGTTGCAGATCAGTTTGTAAAATAGACGTAAATAATGCGTCCAGCCCATAAAGCGCTGCGTTGAGTCCTATTGCGCTAAGCTGATAAACATAAATATCTTCTACGGAGACATCGTCAATATTGGATACACTTTCACAGGAATAACACTGAACCTTCAATAACGGATCCTGAAATTGCAGCGTACACTGTTTGCATTGGTAAACAATTGAGGGTTTGTCATAGTCTACACCGATGTGCTTCAACCGCTCGTCGCACTTTGGACAAACTAACTGATTATGACGCTCGAAGTGGGAAAGGTTATCGACGTGACCACATTTAAAATGATGTACCAACTCTTCTTTTGTTAAGTTTTCCGCAGCGCAGTCTGGACAGGTTTCAATAAAATTCAGAAACGCACTTTCACAGATCGGGCAAAAATGGGCACGTTTAAAAAAATCTCGTCCTAAAAATTGCTGTCGATGCAGAAAGTCCAAACTGGTTATAGGGCTATCGTCACTGCGTTCAAACATTGGTTCAATTGCCGGATAGACAAACCCTCTATTATTTGAAGGCGTTAATATGGGCTCCAACCCTTTGTTTCTGCTAGCCATTAGACGCAGTATTTTAAATGGAATGCTGCTGTCCGAAGAGTTATTATCTAAATTGGGTATTCTATCCAACCACTGACCGACACGTTCAAAAAGTGCACTTTTGGTGCTCGAAGCACTATTCAATTGTGTAACAGATACACATTCATCAAACTGTTTTTGTAATAAGGTTGGCGGCTTTTCCCCTTCATATATGAGTGCTAATGGCATTAGGTAGATACGGGGGTGGGGATGCTGGCGGATACGTTGCACCCAATGATGCACTTTACCTTTATCGCCCTGCGTGTAGTGCACCACGGCACCTTTCGTTGTTCCGGTATCGTCTAGTAAACTCTCGATGGTGGAGGTAGCAATGTTAGGCAGTACAAACGATGACTCAGTAGTTATGCCGTAAATCTTCATTTCACTGCACTCCTTCTACTAAAACCTGAAATTTATCAAATCGTGCCCACCTTTGAGCTTCTGCATCGGTGGTAGGGGTAAGGATCACTTTTAGCTGTGGTAATACAGGGCGATAATCATCATATTCTAATTTATCAAGACCGCTGGCTGAGGATGTGATCTTGGCGACTCTACCGCTAGAATTGCTATCGTCCGGCAATACAATCGTCAGGGTGTCGCCAATTTTAAGTTCGTCAAACTCGCTCACCTCTAAATAGGCAGTAAGGGTTAACTGAGGGTTTTGTGGGGTAAGGGTGAGCAAGGTTTCTCCTGCTTTAACCGCATCGCCCTGCATCACAGCCACCGTGGAAACCGTTCCCGTTTGTGCAGCAACAATAGAACGGGGTCTACAGCGTGCAGGCTGAATAAGACGAGTCGACTCAGTTAATTCCTGATACCGTTTTTCCAATAAATTAATTTTAGCTCGCTGCATTTTAATTTCTGCTTCTTGCTTCGCTAACGTCACGCGGAGTTTGTCACTATCGTTGTTTAACGGCGCGTTAACTTCCAATGCGCGTTTAAGTTTTCTATCTTGGGCCCGTAAGCGATCAAACTCGCGTTGGTCGATTTGATGTTCATCAATTAGAAGCTGTAAAGCCAATCTGGCTTCTTGTATACGATAATGTAGCAAACGTTCGTCTTTTGTATTGTCTTCTGGTTCGCAGGTTTCTTCGGGCGAAACAATGCCGACGATATCTCCCCGGGTTATGAGCTGGCTTTGGTGCGTTTCAAACATTGTCAGCAAACCCGAGTAAGGAGACTTTATTACGAGTGACTGGGATTCAATAACACCGGTAGTTTGGATGGTGAACGCCTGCTTTAAGATGAAATACAGCACGTAAAGGCAAATACCGATTAAGAAAATAATATAAAGCCATTGCGTGATAATTGGCGTTTTCTTTCTCGGGGGGGGGGAATGCGGTGCCGTTCGCAACATGCTTTTTTTATTGTGAAGTTTCATGGCAATTGCTCCCAATTAATGACCTCTTCAGCATCATGAACAGCGAATTCGTGTATGCCATCCTCTGCAAGTGTTCGTATCATTCTTTCCATTTCATATTCATTGGCAAAGTCTTTTGTTCTTAGAGCAGCTATAAATTTGTCTTTTCCTATTAAAGGAATAAGCTTGTTTGCTCTGCGTTTAACCACTTCTGCGACAGGAGTTTCATATAGCATCACGTACATTCGCTCAGCTAACGGTTTAAGTTGACGATATGTTTTTTCGTCCCAATGGAAAGGGACAGAGAGGGATAAATACAGATCGGGGTACCTCTCTTTGATCGCACCTATCAGTTCTACATAATCCTGCTGGTATCTTTCCCTATTTTGCTTATAGTCAGCCAACACCTGAGGTTCGATATCTAGGTGAATCGCATTCGAGTAAGTTTTTACTTTTGCGATTTGCGCTAAGGCTTGATCCCGCTTATCTCTTCTAATCCAGGTGTTGGTGCTTAGCATCAATTCAAATGGTCGGTTTTTTCGGCTCAGTTCAGTAATAAAATCTTTCAGCTTGGGTAAATTTGTTTTTTCTGAAAAAGAAATGACAGGGCGGTGAATCCTTTTGGTACGCAGTAACAGGTGTAATTGCGTATTGCTCAATTGATTAAATGTTGAAGACCAAAAATACATTGAGCGTTGGTTTGGACGGTGCCTCTCTGCCAACGCTACGGTGGGTGAAGGCGCAAGCATTTCGGTAGCGAATGGCACCTGGCTAACCAGGAATATATTATTTATTCGCGCATACAGTTCACGTTTGGCTTCAAGTAATTCAATCGCAGCTTCGGCGTAGTTTTTCAGGCGAGCGGCAACGGCTGAGGGGCGTAGTGATTCATCCAAAGTACGTTTAACTAACGTTCTGCGAATGCGTTCATTAGCACGCTTATAACGGTACTTTTGGGTTATAACGCGCTGTAATTGTTCCTGAAAACTTGCGTAAGCGTTTTTCGTGCGCTGGCTACGTTCCCAGTTATCCACTTGAGCATCTTTTTCAAACTGCCGAATTTTAATGGAGGAATCAACTTTGTGTTTAAAGTTAATTGGCACAGAGAAGCGCAATCCCGCTACCAGATCGTCTCTATCAGAGGATAAAACATTAAGCTCTTTGCGCAGGAACAAGCGTAGGCGTGCACCATCGTCATAGGGGTTAGTATTCGCATATTCTTGTCTACGCAGTTTTTCGGCTGCGTGGAGGCTGGTATTATTGAGAGACGCTTTTAACACAGCATCAATATCTACATCTATCAGGGGAGGGTTGATAACGTTCGCGTGGCCCTCAGCATTATTTTCCAACTCTCGCACCTGATAACGTAACTGAATCACTGATTCTTCAGATAGGAGTAGATCGTCAAAATAGCTGTCACCCATGAAATACGCTTCTTCTTCTACACGGTACACTTTTTCCATTAAGGAAAGTAAAGTTCGCTTTAGATGAAGTAACGTGTTATCAAATTGAGCGTTTATCTGGTACTCGCGGCAACGGTACTCAAGAGATTGTCGGCGAATCTCATGGAGGACTTTCTCAAGTAGCGCTTTTCGCTGGAAGTCGTTGCTACGATACTGAAACTCTTTATAGCCGTTATCCAAAATATCCCAGGACAGTTCGACGTAAGTGCTGCCTTGTTCGTCGATATCACTTGATTCAATATCACCACTGGTTAAGCCGCCCCTTAGTTCAATGCCATAGTTATGTTTCCAATACTCAGCTTGTTGTTCAAGGTAAGGGCTGATGCTGTGCGGCAATATATCTTCTGCGCAAGCTTTATTCAGAAGCTGGACAGCATCTGCGAGAAACTGGGGAGTTTCCATCACAGTCGACGTTTGAGCATAAGTTTGCTCAAACACTTGCCAGAACTGCTGATGATTCATAGAGACGGACTGAGCGAAGGCGGGGTGGATAATGATGAGGGTTATCCAAACCACAGAAGTTTTAATCAATTTTAACCAATAGCGCATAGTTTATTGTACTTGTTTTTATTCAAACAGAGACATACCGCTAGGTTTGTAATTTTACCTTGCCCTGCAAATGACGGATTTTAACCACTTGTAAAGACATCGTGCAAGCGAGTATTGTGTAATAAATAAAGATAAATTGCGTTCACGCTCATCCTTGATTAAAATACGCGCAAAACCTAGGTGGAGATGTTCTTTGAAAAAGTTGTTTGTAGCCGTATTCGCAATGTGTATTCCTTATGTAAGCTCCGCAGCAGTAATACCGGTTGACACTAAAGCCTGGAGCTATGAGTTATCCCCTTCCTCAGATCGTATTAGCTCTACCGATGGATGGAAACGTTTATTGAACAATACTCCGACTAAATTAAGTAACTCATCTGGCTCATTGGTCAGTGATTTTTCTTTAGGCGGTGATTTTATATTTAGTGGTAATTTTACGCCTACTTATGCAAACAATAGTACGTGTGCAACACCATCAGAAGGGTCATGTAACGACGATGATATCTTAGGTATCGTGTTTGGTTGGCAAGATGCAGAAAACCACTATCGACTCGGATGGAATCAAGGCGGTATAAGTGATATCACCGGCAGGTCGGGTTTATTTTTAGTAAAAGAAGAAGATGGTGTGAGTAACACCGTGATGAATTGGGAAGACCTTTTCTGGGTAGATGAAGCATTGTATTCATTCTCGCTTACCAGAGAAGGTGACAGTTTTGCGATGAGTTTGACTGGTACTACACAAAGTGTCCCTGGCGATCAGTCAGCACAAACACCATCAAGCCAAAACCCGGAAGTGACCCATTCTGAAATTAGGTTTAATTTTGACGATTTACTGTTCGCGGGGGGTAAAGTCGGTATCTACACCGAGAGCCAGACCGGTGTATTTTCAGCTTTGAATGTTATAACACCAGCACAGGTATTCGCTCCGGCGACGGCGCTGTTACTGTTGACTTCCCTAGTTCGTTTTAAAAGACGAAAGCAAATTTAAGTGTTTAAAAAAACCGCCGAAAGGCGGTTTTTTTTATCTCAAGGAAAGCAGGCGCAACGACGAAAAATTAGGCATAAAAGAGTTTTGAAATGAGTGAAAGTTTGATATGTTTCCTTTGCATACAAGGTGCGTGCCGTACATTATGGAAGATAAAATATGAAAACAAATTATACTCTTACAGCAATCGCTGTTTCCCTCCTTCTAGCTGCTTGTGGTGGCAGTGATAAAGAAGAAGATGTATTTCAAAAACCAGTCGAAGACATCTCAGATCAAAATACCTCAGAGGATAACTCAAGTGAAGAAGATTCGAGTGATGAGGATTCAAGTGATGGAGATTCAGGTGGCGAGGTTCCGCCCCCTACCTACACTGTTGGAGGAAAAGTTATCGACGGTTACGTTTCAGGGGCCACCGTGTGGATTGACTTCAACAATAATGGTGTTAAGGATGACATCGAGCCTAGTGCGGTCTCTGGCGATGCCGGAGACTACTCGTTAGAACTTACAGAAACAGAGCGTCAGTGCTCTCAATTTTCCACTTGGTACGTAGATGTCCCCGTTGGTGCTATTGATGAAGACTTAGGTGAAGTGACAGAAGCTTATCAAATGGTGCGCCCCCCTGTTTTAGAAGCAATTACAGATGAAACATTACTGCACATTTCACCCTTAACCACTGCACTTTGGCAGGAAATTAAGGAAGAACTAGGTACAAATGATATCAGCGATTGTTCCGCGTTAATTGACAATCAAGCGAAGCGCGAAGAAGTTGCGCAACTGATAGACGCTACGATTTATAACACCGTTAACTTCTATAATATTAGCGAAGACGAGATTTTCGAAGACTTTATTGCTGAAGGTAACGAAGACTCGAAAAGCCTGGCGCAAGAGATTGTAAAAGGACTTCAAAAAAGCTTAACGTACGTAGCGGAAGTGAAAAAGCAATTTCCATCTGCCGATGAAATAAGAGTAGTGCACTACAACGGCACTTATTCGTATTATACAGATGATGAGAAAGATCATTGGTTTAGAAAAGTCGCCGTATTCGAAGGAGACAATTTCTATTCTCGTCACGATATGATGACAGCGTCATTAGAAGACGTGATAAAGCCAATTTACCATCGTGACGCAATCTCTTCAAAATGGGGAAGCGGTGACTATACGTTAACCAATGACATCATTTATAGAGGCAGTGAAGGGTACGAATGTTCATTTAACGAAAAAGTCAGCGTGGTCGAATCAGAAACGACCTACAAACTTACAAATTATGGTTCGAACAGCAGTTTCGTAGAGTCGATAGAAGAATGCCCTGAATCGGAATTTATTGACTTAACACCGGATAGGCGTTTTTCAATTAGTTATGAGCAAGAAGGGAAAAGCTATTTAGCCGAGTTTGATCAACCTGACGCTGAGGGTACTGCCCTCGTATTGCCAGAATGGGTAAATCTGGCGGGGCGTAGCGAGGAGTTAAGCGTTTCTGACTTGGTTGCTGAACTTGAAAATTCAGGCTATGAGTTTGATGAAGAAACGTTAATAGACGCCAGTTCGTGGTATAAAAGAAAGAGCTGGTTCGTTGATACTACTTATTATCAAATCGATTACAATCACTTGGGGAAATGGACTAAATACACGCGTTTTGAGGACGGCACCCATACTGATGAATGTTCTTACGATGAAGGAAGATCGTGGGAGCTGTGTGAAGAGTAATTAGCCACCTTTGTTAATTAAATAAGCCGGCGTTGTGGGGTCACTTCATTAGCCGGCTTCTTTAATTGGCGTTTTAATTTTTAATTTTCACTTATCACTTATCACTTAATCGCGTGGGCGATAAATTTATCCACTTCACTAAGCTGAGCAGGATTCTTAATCGCGGGACTAATAAATTTAGGCGCATGCAAATAACCCTCTTTTATCATCTCAGAAATTAAATCTAACTGCTCGTAAGAAGCCTTACCGCAAAGTAAGTGATGGAAGTCATCGCGCTGTTCGTAACCATTCAGCATTTGCCTGAAACCTTGCAGATACAAGTAATCTTTGGTGAAGCCTCCGCCACGGTAGACCCGTGCTGTAATTGTAAAGGCTAGCTCATCTGGCGCATGATACTGTTCTTTAAGTAGCAAAAAGGTATCATTAAAATGCTTGTCTTTTATCAATGACGCTACTGCTAATACGCGCATTGCCAGCACCTTAAGACGAGAAAGGGTTAAATTACCTGATAGATATTCACACAATATAGCCAACCCTTCCTGAGTGGTAGTATTTACCGGCGAGCCAAGTGTCATAATTTTCAACGGTTGATGTCTGGCGTTCAAAGTAGTCGCGAGGTGCACGCCTAATTCATGATGAGCCAGTGCTTTAAGCTCCGTTTCGTTGATGCGCGCGCTTTGATTTACTTTAACTTTTAGATCCGACACCATAGCGTTAGCTATCATTGTATTGTCTAACACTATTTCGTAGTCGTAGCCGGCTTCATCTGCAAACCCAGATAACCAATTACTTATCTCATTCGAATCGTATACATGCTCTTCAGAATCCGCTTCATCGGGCAGATGCAAAATAAAATGAGCGTTGCGAATATCTTTCGCCGTAGGCTCGCCGTAATAGCGCATTGAGTCATAGAGAAAGTCAGGTGTACCTACCGCCAGAAATTGGTCCAGTTTGTCTGCGTATGAATGTATCACTTGCTGGTAAAGTTGAATCAAAATTGGATTTGTTAATGATTCAAGAGGGAGGTTGTAAAGTGCACGTTTACGCGAAAACACATCAACTTGTGTTGCTGAATAGGTAAACTTTGGAGTGTAGCGATACGTAGAATCAAAAAACGCAGATTTTTCTTGGCGGTAATTTTGCGGGGCCACTGCCTGCAATATATTGATGCCTTTCACTTCGTTGTAAAGCGCTGCGTCAAGCGTGAAAACGTGCTTATCCATGTATCTACTTAAATAGGATTTGAAATGCAACAGTAACTATCAAATGATCAGTAGACATTAGCAATAAATATTTCAATTTAGCTTTAAAAATACTTATCTGAAAATAAAAAAACCGCCATATAGGCGGTTTTTCGAAGATAAAGAGGAGTTACGATTTAACCAGCACTGAAACTTTATCAATTCCAGCAATTTTAACCTGGTTCATCACTTCTACAACGACCCCATGCTCTGTGTTTTTATCTGCCTGAATACCTGCGGAGTCAGTATTGTTTTCCGCCAAAAACGTTTGCGTGTTAGCTACCACACGACGGATATCTACTTCGCGACCATTCATCATGATAGTACCGCTAGCATCAATACGAATTGATAAAGACTTAGAGGGCTTATCTGACTGCGAATTGTTTTCAGGACGATTAACATCCAATCCTTTCTCTTTCACAAATGAAGTTGTAACAATGAAGAAAATCAACATGATGAACACAATGTCCAACATGGGAGTCATATCGATTTGCGCCTCGTCATCGACGGAAGTATGCTTCTTTCTTTTCATCTTTAGGTACTTTCTTCTCTTTCACTTGAACGGTTAAGTATACTGTATGTGAACAAAATATGTAGTATTTTGTTACACAGCCGAACTACTTATCTTTAGTATCAGCGTGATAAATCCACTTGCTGACATTCCAAAATACTATTTGCTTTACGTAGTTGCTTTATTTGGGTTAAACCCGAACCTAAATGTGTAAAGTAATCAAAAACGGCATCTTGAATTTGACTTCGCAAGATATCATGAGGATAGATACCAAGTCTAGCCTCTGCTGACTGTTTCGTACCCTGAACCAGAAATGCGTTTTTTATTGGGTTATCTTGTATACAGGCTTCAAATGCCCTCGCGGCGAGTTCCTGGGGCTGGGCATAGTAGTACATACCTAAAGCCTTATCTGCTTTGACGCTTCTCTTAACAAATTCGTTTGGGCATAATGTTTCGTTCAAAAAGAGCGTTTGAAAAAAATTATCAAGCTTCTGATTCAAAGGGTGGGCAATTAACTTGGACTCGGCCAGCCACATGGCAGAAGCAAAATCGTTTGGTTGCGCCGAATCGAAAGCTTTAGGCGCTATGTAATGATCAAAAGCATGGAACCATTCGTGGGCCAAAGCGCCACCGCCTGCATTTTTAGCCAGCGCAAGTTGCCGTTTCCCAGAATGATAATGTGCATTGACATGTTTCTGTCCGCCACTACCAAACGCCAATGACAAGCTACCGTTTAAGGATATAACTTGTTCGTTAACCCGGAGAATATCAACCAGATCGTATAACGCATCAAAAAACAGATTCGCAGCAAGTTGCTGCTCGCCGGCCGTTACCCATCGTCCAATCGTTATGGTACGAAATTCAAATAACTTTTTGATATCCTGAAAAGAGACATCGGCCCCATCGCGGTGTGAATTGCCGTTCCGGAAGTATTCTTTATGTAGACGACTGGTATTACCTTGCATAAGTTGCTAGCTAAGTTCATCCAACAACTGATGGCACCAAGTGTGGATGCGTTCATCAGTTAAATCATATTGGTTTTCGTCATCTAATGATAAACCTACAAATTTGGATTTGTCTTCGATGAGCGCTTTTGATTGCGCAAACTCATAGCCCTGATTTGGCCAATAGCCAATGATCTTGCAATCAAGCGGTAATATAGCATCATGAAGCATTCCGAGCGCATCTTGAAACCAATCGGTATAGCCAATTTGATCGCCTAAACCAAATAGCGCGACTGTTTTGCCGTCTAATGTTAATTTATAAACGTCGTCCCAACATGATTCCCAGTCTTCTTGTAACTCTCCAAAGTCCCATGTGGAAATACCGAAAATTATAATGTCGTACTGTTCAGCCTGTTTTAACGGAACCTCCTGAATGTTGTGTAAGCTCACCACTTGTTCATCAAACAAAGCATTCATTTGTGCCTGAATTTTTTCAGCAGCCATTTCGGTATAGCAGGTCGTTGAACCATAGAACAAACCTATTGAGAGTGAAGACATTACTAGTTTACTTCCTTTCGCGTGCCATCGTCAGTGATAGTAAATTCTACCTTTTCTCCATCGCTACACAAAGTATTGCACTGTTTTACGGTGTGCTTTTTTGTTAACAAAAGCTGACCTAGCGCTGGTTTGTTAAGTAACGATTGAGAAGTCCGAGGGCTAGGTTTGCAAGCACTCACTGACATGTTACGGCGCCGAGTGAAAACATTAAGAGGGGAGTCTGGGCCGTATAACCACCTGTTTAGCTTATCTAAATTTGCCAACAGTTGGGGAGGAAAACCGTTTTTCAACCCACTACAGGTGAATTGTGTAATATGTGGGCTGTTACCTCTAAACCGCAATCGTACATCGTAGACAAACGAGTAATGTACATCGCCTGAAAGGATTATAAATTCTGGTGGTGTCTTGATATGTCTGAATACATTTAAAATCACGTTCGCTGTGCCTTTATGCGCCATCCAGTTTTCTGCATCTACCGTTAACGCTTTACCGAAAAACGTAAAAATCTTTTGAATAGCTTCTATTGCTTTAACACCATATATAGGCGCGGCAGAGACTACTATTACACTACTTTTGCCAATGATAGCCTGTTGAAACTCACATAATGCTTCCCAGTCCATCAAACCAGATGGCTTTTGCTTGCTTGATTCGGAACGCCAGCGGCGAGTTCGGGTGTCCATCACATATAAGGGAGGCTGCGTATCTAAACTGAAATGCCAGTGCTCATGCTCATGTAACAAAGCAATAAATTCGTCATGTCTATTTAGCCGGTTTTCTGAAAATACGCGGTGAGCGAACGACTCAATCTCTTCAAAATGTTCTGGTGCGTTCCCCCAGCCCTGGCATAACCAATATGCGATTAGCGCATTACCTACCATGCGACTCGAAAAGGGGTGATTGTATACCTCCTCTTCCCATCCTCGGGTAAGGTTCCAGTCATCGGTAACATCGTGGTCGTCAAAAATCATCATGGTAGGCAAGTGTGCAATGACGCGTCTTACTTGTATCAAATTTTGGGAGAACGTTGTTATGATTTTTAGTTCCTGGGTAAAAAGAGATTTGTATTCCTCTTTAATACTTGAATCATCAAACTTTACATGTTCCCACATGGCATCTGACCAACATAAAATATACATGGCCATAACTTCAGCGAATGAAATAAGATGGTTTTGTGCATTGACGGAGGTAAATACAGGTTTTTTAGCCGCACCAAAAAACAACTTTGATAAAGCTGTGTTGGTGGTTATTTGGGGAAGAATTTGTTGTCGTTGATAAAAATTATGCTCGTGACCCTTTAATTCAGTACTGTGTTGGATCACCGCGCCGGTCAAGTGTTCTTCGAAGAGCTTTAAACGACAAACAACTTGTTGAACCGCTTGTAACATTGGACCGGCCACGTCATCAACGTATATCTGGTCGCCTGTAAATAGCAATAAATCGGGACGCGTGTCATTTCCAGCTATATCTTGAGCTACCAATTTATCGGCCTGAACTAGTGCATCATCGCCGTCAAAGTGAGGTTTACGACAAGAGCCATGCAGCACATTGGTTAAGTTGTACTGATAGCGAAAACTGAAGCTTTCTTCGTTTTCATAAAAAAGTTTGTTCTTCTCTATTCGCCACAAACGTGCATTATCTTCGTTATCAAAAACGAGATCGTAATGATAAACTTCACCCTCTGTGAACGGGGTCTTAGGTGTCGTTTCCAGAAGCCAGACGAACGCATGTTCGCCCACTTTGAAATGACGGTGATGTTGCTTAGCCAGGGGTAAGCGAGCACCCTTGTGGGTTATACCAATACTTACCTCACACGCCTTAGATGAAACCACCCAAACGATCACCCGATCGGCATCGACACGGCGTAGTATGGGGCCGACGAGGATAATAGGTAACGCTTTTAGTTCGCTGATAATCTCTTTTCCTTTTTCAGTAAAGCAAAACTATAAGTCATATTAACGAATGTTTACAGAGGCTTACTGCTTAGAAACTGTAAACAATTTTGAATTTGATAAAATGCTGCTGCTCTTGCCTGACGTCACTGAATAGGCGATCATCCTAGCGTGAATAAAAGGAACATCGAATGAATTTACGAGCATTGTTACTGAGTTTGGTATTTCTCGGCTGCCAAGGTTGTGCTGAGCCACCAAATGATAGCGGCAAGACAACAAATAAAACCAGCCAGCTTCCTCAGTCTCTCGAAGTGAAGGGGCAGTGGATTAAGGAGGCTGATGGAACCTTGATGCAGGACCCTCAGCCTTCAGGTCTGGGCAGCTGGAATGGCCAGTTAGTAACTATTTCCGACGGTAGTGCGATACCTGAGCAGCGGCGAAGACTTCACGTTATTAATCCAGCGACAGCGCAGTTGAAGACGAAAGCGTCTGTATTTAATACAGGCTATTACGTTAGAAGAGGCTGTTTTGCAAACTATCTTATGGATGAACCAGACTACGAAGCGCTGGTGGTTGATCCTTCCAATCCTAAGGTTTTTTTCACTGTGACTGAAGATGCCACTCGCACGGGCGCGCTTTCAGCTAAATGCCAGCAACGCTACGAGAATACGGGGTCAACAGATTATCCTACCCTGTTGGTGCGATTAGAAATGCAGGAGGACGGTAATATTGAGTTAACGCATGCCAGACCTATTCAATTCCCTCCTGAGTTGAATGTGGGTGACTTTCCTAATGACGGAATTGAGGGCATGGCTATTTCACCTGAAGGCCAGCTTTTCTTAGCGTTAGAAAAAGACAAGGCCGGTAACCCCCGTATATTCACGCTTAAGATAGACGACGAATTTTGGTCAAGTACTGCTTTCGCTACTGTAGAAGACGCAGCATTAGATTTGCCTATGTTTGAGTCGGGTAATCATCCAATTAATGGCTTGGCGTTTTATATTGACCCTAGTTCGAAGAAACGTTTTTTATTGGCGGCTGCTCGCAACGATGACGAACTGTGGGTTATAGATACGAGCCATAAGTCCATCACTAGAAGAATCCCCCTCTACTTTACTGCACCGAATGAGAACGCGGGGGACGCGTGCAAAGATACAGATGTAATGGATAATGCGTCAATTGAAGGGATAGCGATAATGGACAATCAACTATGGATGATTAACGATCCCTGGAAGAAAAATTACATGAAAAATGTGAAATGCCCTGCGATCGAGGCGAACTATAAGGCCAACGCACCCTTACTATTTTCTATTCCAATTAATTCCAATTGGTTCACTATCGAAGAATAGGACGGGTATCGAAGAGGGCGGGGGCATGTTCGCGACAAAACCGAACTGCCCCATGCGTTTTACTTTAATTTACTGGCGAATGTTTTCTTAAATTTAGCCAGTTTTGGACTGACTACCATAGCGCAATATTGATTTTGTGGGTTGCTTTCAAAGTAGCCCTGATGATAAGACTCAGCAGAATAGTAATTACTCACTTCCTTGACTTCTGTCACAATTGGATCCGACCATACTTCTTCCTCAGTCATTTCCTGTACAATTTTCTCAGCGGCCTCTTTCTGCTCCTGAGTGTGGTAATACACCCCACTGCGATATTGACTACCGATATCATTCCCTTGGCGATTAAGTTGGGTAGGGTCATGCAGAGCAAAGAAGATCTCTAATACTTCCCGAAGCGATAATTTATCGGTGTCGAAGGTGACCCGGACTACTTCTGCGTGTCCCGTAGAACCCGTACAAACTTCTTCATAAGTAGGCGATTCCTTCGAACCATTTGAATAGCCTGATTCGGCTTTAACCACACCCTCAACTTTATTAAACGCTGACTCGATGCACCAAAAGCAGCCACCACCCAAGGTTATTGTTTGCATAAATATCATCACCTTTATTCCAAAACATCACTGTGGGTACTAACTACACTAAGTTCAAGACATCCAGTTAAACTTTTAATGCGTAACTTATGTCATAACAGAATTACCGCAGAAAACTGATGCAAACAGTGAATATGGTGATTGGGGCAAATGGTGGTATAGGCCAGGCTCTAGTCATTGAATTAGCTAAGCAGTGGCCGGATACCAAATTAATTGCGGTAAGTCGCTCCTTCAATAATCCATCCCACTGGCTCGATAATGTTATCTTGCATAAGGTCAATTCCGAAAACGAGGAGGCGATAAAACAGTTTATAACATCTTTAGAAAAGCTCGAAATGCGTGTCACACGGGTGTATTGCACTATAGGTGTGTTACATGATGAGGATATACACCCAGAAAAGAAGTTGGAAGATATTGCCTCATACCAGTTGAATACCTATTTTAAAGTTAATTCAATCATTCCCGCACTGTGGCTGAAATACTTGGTGAGAATAGTTCATCCAGATGCCGCTATTATTACTTTTATAAGCGCTAGAGTAGGGAGTATAAACGACAACCAATTGGGCGGGTGGTATGGCTATCGTGCGTCTAAGGCAGCGTTAAATCAGCTAGTGAAAACCGCCAGTATCGAATATGCACGTCGAGTTAAAAATGCCGTATTAGTATGCTATCAGCCAGGAACAGTTGATACAGACCTGTCCAAACCCTTCCAGGGAAATGTTAAACAAGAAAACTTGTTCAATCCCAATTATGCTGCAAAACAACTACTCACGGTTACTGCCAAGCTGCAAGCTCCACCGAACTGCTACTTTGTAGATTGGCAGGGTAAAGCGATAAAATGGTGAACCTCTGACCACTATCGCTAACTGAAAGAACTTGTATTGAACCTCAAGACTTTTTATAACACTGCTGTTAACATGCCGGAGCCTGATGTGAGTTTTGAGGCATGGTATTGCCTACCTTAGAACCTTTCACCTTATAAAAAAAGAAATAATTAATCATCAGGTCAACAAGTCAACAATAATAAGTTTAAGAGGAAGTTAGGGTATGAGCGGGGCGAGAGAACAGTTCGGATCGCGCATTGGATTCATTTTGGCAGCAGCTGGGTCTGCTGTGGGAATAGGTAACCTCGTCGGGTTTCCGGTCGGTGCGGCGAAAAATGGCGGTGGCGCCTTCTTATTAATGTACGCCATTTTTGTTTTTGCAATATGTTTACCCGTTATGCTGGCCGAGATGTCAGTAGGACGTAAGGCTAGGAAAGACCCATTAGGCGCATACCGAATTTTGGGGGGCAACTCTGCGGGTTGGAAATTAGCTGGCTGGCTATCCATTGTTACCCCTTTTATGATAGCTGTCTTTTACATGGTTATTACCATCTGGATCCTCGGGTATTTAATTGAAGTCGTTACTGGCAATCTTGATGTGCTCGCTAACCCCGCTATGTTCGGGGAGTTTACGCAGAGCTCGTCAATTTTTGCTTATATGGCAGGGGTGGTTGGAATTGTCTATTTGATCCTGCAAGGTGGGGTTAAAGAAGGGATTGAAAAAGCCGCCAAGCTATTGATGCCATCTTTATTTTTTATGTTGCTTGCATTGGTTATTTTCGTTTTATTCCAAGACAATGCTATGGCTGGAGTGCGATTTTACTTAATTCCAGATTTTTCTAAGATTACAGCAGAAGTTATCAATGGAGCGTTATCACAGGCGTTCTTTTCTTTATCATTAGGCATGGGAATAATGATAACGTATGGGAGTTACATAGATAACAGGGCAGATGTGCCAGGTTCAGCTAAGCTTGTCGCTATTACAGATACTGCCGTGGCATTTACTGCGGGCTTAATGATATTGCCAGCTATCTTTTCGTTTAATCCTCAAACGAACCCAGCAGATTTGAGCGAATCTTCAGTAAGTATGATTTTTACATTTTTGCCGAAGATTTTCTTAGCTCTGCAAGCTTCCATTGGGTACGTAGGGGCATCAGTTGTAGCGGGAATTTTCTTTCTACTCGTGTTTTTTGCAGCCATAACGTCACTAGTTTCTATTTTTGAAGTGCCGGTGGCAGCGCTAATGGATGAAAAAGATATCAATCGTAAACCCGCTCTTGTCGTGCTGGGTATACTCTTAATAATACTCGCATGTTTTGGCGCGATGTCGTTTGGGATTAGCGAATTTTTTACTTCTTTCACCTCATATGCGGGGGCGAATAAGTCATTTTTCGATATTGTAATTGATATATTTTATGAGACCATATTGCCCCTGAACGGCTTTTTAATCTGTATATTCGTTATTTATAGGTGGAAAAAGCACAATTTTAACGCAGCTTTAGATGAAGGGGCCCCCAATTATAAAGGTAGCTTCTTTGAAAAGTATGTGGACATGTCGGTAGGTACTTTTATTCCGGTTATTTTGTTGGTTATTTTTGTAAACACCGTTGCAGTAAAATATTTTGGCGTAAGTCTCTTTGGCTAAAACATTTTTATTCAGCGGGGTATTCTGCCCAGTGGAAAGCTATGTGCTTAGTTGACTAATTAAATAGCGATACCCACAGAATTGCATGCAAACTGTGGGTATCCATCGGGTTCGTTACAAAGCTTCAGCAACCCTTAGTTATGGGTTGCTGAATCGATTGTTCAAGAGAGCGGATTGACACTCACAACTAAGCGCTAAACCCCTCCTAACAGTTCTCAGCGTAGTTGGGCAGATAGCTCAGTTACCGCTTATCATATCAAAAGGGCTCGCATATCGAGGAGTTAGGCCCAGATACTGCCAGCTTGCTGTGGCATCAATTTGTTTGCCGCTTAATCCCGCCTCCTGATCGTCAAATATAGGTAAAGGTAAATTCAGCTTTTCTGCACAAAAGCTGTAGTATTCTTTTCGTCCAGGATGGTCAAGGCAGCATAAGTGCAGCGTCTTCCCAGAAGGGGGGAGCCCGATCAATTTTTTTAGCGCGCGAATGATATCTTCAATATGTATTAAGTTTACTACCCGGTGGGCTTGGGAAAGGCGTTTACCCGCTAAGGATTTTGCTGGATGTCGATCGGGGCCGACTAAGCCAGCCAGCCTTACAACAGTAGCCACATCACCTGCGCGTTGCAGTAAATAAGTTTCAATCGCGCCGTGTGCTTTGGCTGATTCTGTTTGCGGCATTAGTTCTGCATTCTCGGTCACGGTCCGCTCGTGTTCACCATACACAGATGTTGTACTGATAAAAATTATTTGACGCGCATTATGTGCTACGAAACTATCTATCAACGCGCACATACGCTGGGTGTATTGGGTGAGGTTTTGATTTCTTCTACCCGGAGGGATGTTCAGAATTACGGTCGCATTCTTGCTTCTTTGGCACAGCTCGCTTGGGTCGTTACCAAGCTCAAAATACAATGCTGAACCTCCTTTTTCTTTTATCAGCCCTGCTCGTTTTGCATCTCTGGTAGTGCCTAAAATCGAATACTCACTAACGAGTTCCTGTAAAACGTAATTGCCCAACCAGCCACAGCCACAAAGCGTGATTTTGTCTGTCATCTAAATTCCATGTCATAATTTTAGAAAACATAAGCATAACTGAATTCACGCCGTTAAAAAGCCTCATTGCATTTTAGTGTAACGAGGCTTTATTAAGGTATATAATTAGTCAATATTGAGCACGTTTAACGAAGCAAGTTCAGCAATAGAAGACTGCATTTCGTATTCAGCTTTGTCTGCCTTCTTTAATACATGGCATAACTCTTCTGCTTTGTCCTCTAACGTTTCAGCTTGCCGTTCTACTTTTTCTTCAATGTTATCGCCAAAACGTTCCATTTTCTCCACAAAGGCATCAATGTCCCCGTTTTCCCATAACATTTCCTGACCGACTGAAATTAGAATTTGGCCTATGGATTCTTCAACTAAAGATTCCACCCTCTCTTCAAAACGATTTTCCCAGGTAGAGTTCATCCATCCATCATCATTAAATTCACGCGTATCTACACGGTAGCCACCGTCTGTATCGTAAAACCGAGCCTTGACTTCAGTGCTTATCTCAGTAAATAAGTCGTCGAAGTCACGAACGATTTCGCTATCACCTAATAACTCTACAAATACTTCAGAGACAGCGCCACTGGCCAGTTGCAACCCCTCTGTCGCGATGTTAACCGTCATGGGGATAGCATCACTGATGTTCTCGTAATAATCGCTTACGGCACCTTGCTGTTTAGCATTCAATTCTAATTCTTTGCCGTCAATGAGTAGATTATGAGATTGGTTTATAGTTAAAACGGTTCCGTTATCAGTTTCGATTTCCAGCACGCCACGGTTATAGCTGATATTTCCTTCCAGGTTAACATCACAGTCTGCCTCATAGTTGTGAGCGAACACTGGTGTAGTTAACATCGCGGTTGTCATCGTAAGGGCAAAAAATAATTTCATCTGGTGGTCTCTTCTAATTAATCATACGTTAGATTGCTGGGAATAAGTTAGCAAAGCCTGGGCCATGTAATATTCGATTTAAAATCAACGGGTTGCCTTGTCGCTAAACGACTAGGTTAGTGATTTCTACTATTATTTAGTTGCTCTGCAATTATTTAGTAAATTTAACCACTCCAATTTTTATACGCCGAATATACCTTTTTACTTGCGTATCGGGCATAATGTCGCCGCAAAATTTGCCTGCCGAGGAATGTGCTATAGTTGTCGGTGGTGAGTGAAACAGTAATGTATTTGAAAAAAGACAGCATTTTAATTCTGCCGTACTTAGAGGTTTAATGATGAACGAATGGTTTAGCGCGATCGGTTTTGGTCTGGGTTTAATTGCATTTGCGTTAGGGTTAAGCAGTATCATCATGGGTATGATGAGTTCCAAAAAAGGCGCTCATGGTATGCAAGAAAAAATCGAGTACGGTTTTTTTGGCGTGGCCGGTCTGGTTATCTGTTTGCTAATGGGTTATGCACTGGCTTAATACCGTTTCCACCCATATTCTATAGAGCGAAAGGCGAATCATTAATCGGGTTCGCCTTTTTCTTGTTTAATCTGTTCAGATGGCGTAACCGAATGCGAATGCGTTAGCAAATGAGCATCTCTTTGAAATACCCGCAAGTCAAATAACGGCATCATCGCGAGCAGATGGTCGAAAATATTAGCCTGAATTTTTTCGTAATCTACCCAGGCTTTTTCTGCGCTAAAACAGTACACTTCCAAGGGTAATCCATATTCACTAGGGGGTAGCTGACGAACCATCACGGTAAGAGACTGATTAATTTTTGGATGTTTCGCAAGGTAAGCTTCAATGTATGCGCGGAAAGTACCAATGTTAGTTAACTTCCTAGTGTTTAACAGGTCAGCCTCATCGATCGAATAATCTTTATGGTAAGCCCTTAGCTCATCAATCTTTTCTTCAACGTACTCGGAAATGTATCTAATGTGGCTGAATCGTTTTAGCATTTCTTCGTTGCATAGTTTAACCGAATACATGTCAATATGGAGGGCGCGCTTTATTCGGCGTCCACCCGAAAGTTGCATGCCACGCCAATTCTTTACAGCTTCATTCACTAACGAGTAAGAAGGGATGGTAGAAATTGTTTTATCCCAATTTTGTACTTTGACATTGGTTAATCCTAATTCAAGGATTTCGCCATCCACACCGAACTTGTCAATTTGAATCCAGTCGCCGGTATTGAACATGCGGTTCGCAGCTATCTGAATGCCCGCGACAAAACCCATTATAGTATCTTTGAATACAAGGATTAACACTGCTGCCAGCGCCGTAAGGCCGGATACGATAATTAATGGACTTTTGTCGATAATAAGCGAAATACTGAAAAGCAATACTAAGATAGCGAAGAAAAGCTTCGCCACCTGTACAAACCCCGTTATGGACGCGCGTTGGGAAAGATGAGACTCGTTATATTTGTCTTCCAGTGTATTTAATACCGCATATATCGCCAGCAGTGCGGTAAACAGCATGTATATCTGCGAAGCTTTAATTAAAAAACCTCGCAAAATACCGACCTCATCAATGAGTACCGGGGTGCTGATATATATGATAACCGCGGGTATGAGGTGCATTAATTGACGGAAAAAACCATGCGCGTATAGGGCGTCATCCCACGTATTCTTGGTTCGCTCTACCCAGTTACCGATCTGGGGGCGTAATACCACTCTTAAGGTCATCAACAGTATAAATGCTACTGTTAAAATGGTACTTACCGCAATGACGTTGTAAAGCGTATCCTCAGTCGTTAATGAGGGAAGAAAAATCTGTAAAAGTTCCACAAATTCATTTTTAACTGAAGACGCTATGCTCAATCTTAATGCTCCATAATTTTAGCTATGCGGGCATCTTTTGCGGCCCAACACTCATTTAACCAACCTTGAAACTGCTGACGATAAGACTCATCACTAAAATAGTCACCGCTGGCCTTTTCAGGTAAGGGGATGATATTGACATCTATCACTATTCGCTTCATTTGACCACTCAACATAGCATACATCGGATGTCGCTTATTATCGGGATAGAGCAACGATATATCGAGAATATTGGTAAAAAGATCACCCATGGTTGCCAGTGTAAAAGCAATGCCTCCTGCTTTGGGGGGGAGTAAATGCTGATAGCAGCTTTGCTTAAGTTTATGTTTGCTATCTGTATATCGGGTGCCTTCCACAAAATTGATAACAGTAGTGGGCATGGTTTTAAATTTATGACAATAGCGTTTCGTAGTCTCAATATCCTGCCCTTTTTTGTGCGGATATTTTTGCAGATACGTCTGGGAATAACGGCGCATGAAAGGCATTTCCAGCGCCCATGCACCTAAGCCCACAAAGGGCATCCAAATAAGCTCTTTTTTAAGAAAAAACTTAGGGGCTGGAATACGTTTGGCAGCAAATTCTATTAGCAAAATAATGTCAAGATAACTTAAATGATTAGCCATGATGAGGTACCAGTTCTGTTTTGATAGATCACCATGAATATCAACCTGAACATCGACCTCATTAAATAATCGAACCAAACTTACACTCACCGAGCCAAATCCAAACAGAAAGCTATGCATCAAGCTCGCTAACAGTTTTTGAATATAGGGAAAAGGAAGCGCTAACTTAATGAGCCCAAAGAAAATAATTAAACAGCCCCAAAAAGCCAGATTAACTACCTGTAGCGGTGTATGAATGAAAAACGTTAAAAGAGAAGTTAAGACTTTCATAATGGTTTTTGCGTTGCATTAACGGATGCTAATAGCTCGTCTTTTTGTTGCCATCGCTCATTCAGCCAAGCTTGAAATTTAACCCTTTCTTTTGGATCTTCAAAGTAATTATCAGAAATCAGGCCACCTTGCATAATCTCTTTAATCGGCGTGACGCTCACATTGACACGGATATCGCGAACTTTGCCACTGACAAAATCCCAGAATGTAGGCACGCCCGATGGATAGTCGATGGTAACATCAACAAGCTTGTGTAGTTGGTCGCCCATTGCGCTTAACACAAACGCAACTCCCCCGGCTTTGGGTTTTAAAAGATGCATAAACGGAGACGCCTGCTTTTGATGTTTTTGTTTGGTAAAACGTGTGCCTTCCACAAAGTTCATGATGCTAACCGGCTTAAATTTAAATTTTTCACACGCTTTGCGTGTGGTTTCCATGTCTTTTCCTTTCATGTGTGGGTTTTTGGCCAAAAAACTTTTGCTATACCGACGCATAAAAGGGAAATCTAACGCCCACCACGCAAGGCCTAACAAGGGGACGAAAATTAATTCTTTTTTAAGGAAAAACTTAAGAAAGGGTATTTTGCGGTTGAAAACGCGCTGCAATACCAAGATATCTACCCACGACTGATGGTTCGCAATTACTAAATACCAATCTTTGGGAGCGAGCGTTTCAGTGCCTTTAACATGCAATTTAGTCGCACTGGTTAAGCGCTGATTTAAATTGTTAAAGGAAATCCAGGCCGTTGCGCATCCGTCTAAAATATAAGAGATGAAGCGACGCCATGGTGGGATTGGAATAAGTTTGAAAAAGGACAAAGCAAATACGGGCGCTGTCCATATTACCGTATTAATTATATATAAAAGCGTGGAGAATCCACCAATAATGTGGTGTCCGATATTTTTAATCATGCTGACTACCTTAAAAATGTCGCGGATATTGTAAACGAACTTGATCAAAAATCCGATAGACCCTTTACTGATAGTTTAATAATAAAAAAGTGGGGAATTTAATGAAAGGCCAACCTATTACCTGTAATGCAGCTGTGGCTTGGGAAGCGGGCAAACCGCTGTCGATAGAAAAAATTGAAGTAGCGGCACCTAAAACCGGTGAAGTTAGAGTAAAAATACTGGCAACTGGAGTATGTCACACCGATGCCTTTACCTTATCGGGAGAAGATCCTGAGGGAGTATTTCCCTGTATTATGGGCCATGAAGGCGGCGGTATCGTTGAGTCGGTGGGTGAAGGAGTCACATCTCTAAAGCCAGGGGACCACGTCATTCCGCTCTATACCCCAGAATGCGGTGAATGTAAGTTCTGCAAATCAGGTAAAACTAATTTGTGCGGTAAGATTCGTGCCACTCAAGGTAAAGGTCTGATGCCTGATGGCACCACGCGCTTTTCTAAAGATGGAGAGGCTATATACCACTACATGGGTACATCCACTTTTTCTGAATACACAGTATTACCCGAAATATCATTAGCAAAAGTTAACAAAGACGCGCCGTTAGAGGAGGTTTGCTTACTTGGGTGCGGAGTTACCACAGGCATGGGAGCTGTATTAAAAACGGCTAAAGCGGAAGCTGGAGCGACTATTGCGGTTTTCGGTTTAGGGGGAATTGGACTCTCAGTCATAATCGGTGCAGTAATGGCAAAAGCGAGCCAGATAATTGCTATCGATATCAATACTGACAAATTTGAACTGGCTAAACAACTAGGTGCTACCGACGTTATTAACCCCAAAGATTACGACAAACCTATTCAGGACGTGATTGTAGAGTTGACCGAAGGAGGGGTAGATTATTCGTTCGAATGCATTGGCAATGTCGATGTGATGCGTTCGGCGCTTGAGTGCTGCCACAAAGGTTGGGGGGAATCGGTTATCATCGGAGTAGCTGGTGCGGGTAAAGAAATCAGCACCAGACCCTTCCAGTTAGTCACAGGGCGTGTATGGCGAGGGTCAGCATTTGGTGGCGTTAAAGGACGTTCAGAATTACCTGGTATTGTTGAGCAGTACCTAAACGGTGAAATTCCGCTGAAAAAATTCATTACCCACACTATGCCGCTAAAGGATATCAATCATGCCTTCGACTTGCTTCATGAAGGAAAAAGTATCCGCAGCGTGGTGAGCTTTGAGCAAGGATAAAAAATGGAAATAGTAAGTGAAAATAAAGTGTTTGGTGGCAGGCATATCCGTTATCGACACCGCTCTGAAGTGACTGATTGCGAGATGACGTTCGCCGTGTTTCTGCCTCCATTCGCCAGTAAAGAAACGCCCGTTCCTGTACTGTACTGGCTCTCAGGGCTAACTTGTACAGATGAAAATTTCATGCAAAAAGCCGGCGCGATGGCGCTTGCAGCTGAGTTAGGTTTGGCTATTGTTGCACCGGATACCAGTCCTCGTGGGGATGATGTGCCCGATGATGATAACAGTGACTATGATTTTGGTTTGGGCGCTGGATTTTACGTCGATGCAACCGAGTCGCCGTGGAAAAAACATTATCAAATGTTTTCTTATACAACGGAAGAGCTACCTGCGTTGATAGAATCGGAATTACCAGTGACTAAAGAGCGCGCTATCAGCGGACATTCTATGGGTGGACATGGCGCATTAGTCATTGGCTTGCGCCAACCTACTCGATTTGTTTCCGTCTCAGCCTTCAGCCCAATTGCCAACCCAATGGACTGCCCCTGGGGTAAAAAAGCGTTTGCCGCGTATTTGGGTAAGGACGAATCGAAGTGGCAACAATACGACGCATCATGGCTTATCAGCCAAAAGCAGCATAGCATTCCTATGTTAATAGAGCAGGGTACCAACGACCAGTTTTTGCATGAGCAATTAAAACCTGAGCGTCTACTTGCTGCTGCGCAAAAAAGTAACACCCCGATTACGCTTAGCATGCATGAAGGCTATGATCATAGTTACTTTTTTATAACAACATTTATTCGCAATCATCTTGAATTTCACGCCAGCCATTTGGGATTGGTTTAGTAATCTGAATAGGATAGGGGGCACTTGAATTATGGTATCCCTATCTACACAGTATCGTCATCCCGATGACAATCGGGACCTCCCTGGCTGTTGCAACGAATGAAAAACTACCTTGATTCATAAGTGATTTTGAGCTCTTCTGCGTCCTCAAGGAGGTCGTGACTTTCGTCACGATGACGGTAGTA
>NZ_JAPFRE010000035.1:100723-125022 GCF_026183735.1 Alteromonas sp. ASW11-130
ACTACCTTGATTCATAAGTGATTTTGAGCTCTTCTGCGTCCTCAAGGAGGTCGTGACTTTCGTCACGATGACGGTAGTAAGGCTGCAAGCGTAAAGGTTATCATCATCTTTCGCGTCATCCCGATGACAATCGGGACCTCCCTGGCTGTTGCAACGAATGAAAAACTACCTTGATTCATAAGTGATTTTGAGCTCTTCTGCGTCCTCAAGGAGGTCGTGACTTTCGTCACGATGACGGTAGTGACTTTCGTCACGATGACGGTAGTAAGGCTGCAAGCGTAAAGGTTATCATCATCTTTCGCGTCATCCCGATGACAATCGGGACCTCCTCACTTATCGATTTGAGTGAGAATAGATCGTATTTTTCATGCCCCATAGCGGGCGCATTTGAAGTGGCTCAGCGAAATCTGAATCAGCCCTAACAGCGGATATAAAAAAACCGCAAGTGTCGGGGGCGGGCGAAACAAAAGTGACTCTTTTGCCTTTTTACTCTATTCTGGATTTTTTATTCGCTGGGAAGTTGGGAAATTGGGAAGTAATAAATGAAAATTGACGATTTCAGTAACGAACCGGTTGTGCTATCTCAGTTACCCGACGCTAGAGAAGTGGAAACGCATCCCCTATCTCCTAGGTACAGGATCGTCAATTTAGCAACCGTGGTGGTAGTATTCTTGCTCATTAGTATTGGTATTAGCATTGTATACTTTCAGCCGTGGTTTCCCCTTCCCGAGCCAGTGCGTGCGGTGTATCCTATTGCTTTGGGTATCGTAGGGTTTATAAGTGGCTGTTCCTTTGTCTATCACTGGTTGGCTGACCCACGTATCCGCTATGCGGTTAGACAACAAGATTTGATTTTACACAAAGGGCTTATTTTTCGAAAAGTAACATGTCAGCCAATTTTGCGGGTGCAGCATATAGAACTTAAACGTGGCCCATTAGATCGTTTTGCTGGCTTAGCAAAAATTCAGGTTTTCTCCGCAGGCGGTAGTGCGCATACCTTCGAAATTCCAGGACTACCTATTGAAAGAGCGGCGCAGTTACGCCAGTTTATTCTGGATCACAAAGAACTTGATGCCCGATGAATCATACGCGAACCGAACAATCATCTAGCACAGTTACACATCAACAAAAGAGTATTGATACTGGGGATAGCTGGCAACGTTTAGCTCCGATATCTATTTTGTATTTTACTGCGAGTAATATTAAACAATTTGCTCAGTTTCTAATTTATGTCATTCCAGCATTAGCTATCAGCTCCAACATATTTGAGATGCATAGATTGTCTTACGCCATTGCGGCGGGTGTCGGACTGATTTCAGTAATGTCGATAAGCGGTCTGATAAGTTATTTCTTCTATTTCTTCCGCATACATAATCGACATGTAGAAGTTAAATGTGGGGTAATAAGTCGCCGCCATATTAATTTACCCTTCTGGCGTATTCAAAATCTTAAGATAGAGCAGCCCTTTTATTATCGACCGCTAAATTTCGCATTAGTTGTGTTTGATACAGCGGGTAGTTCAGAAGAAGAAGCGAAAATAGTGGCCGTGCCACTGATTTATGCACAAACCTTACGAAAACAAGTTTTGGCGGATACTTCTGTTTCGAAGGCCCCTTCTGTTGGCTCACCTGAGCACGCCTCATTTGATCGAGAAGCGGATGAAGTTGTACTCAATCGGCGCAGTATAAAAGATTTAATCATTCACGGGATCACCAATAATCGCGTGTGGATTTTATTAGGTGCCGCCGCACCATTTTATGATCGAGCATCAACCCATGTATACAATTGGCTTGAATCAAAGGGATTAAGCCTTAATCATATCATCGGTGAACAAACGGCCGCGTGGTGGCAATTAGGATTATATACGCTTACCGCTTTGATAATAATCATGGCCTTATTAGCGCTACTTTCTGTTGGAGGCGCGCTTTTATCTTTTTATGGTTATACGCTAAGCCGCGACAAGGACAGGTACATCCGTAGAAGCGGACTATTGAATAAACAAGAAGTCAGTATGAAACGGTCTCGGATTCAGATGATCACGGCTAAGCAGGACTGGCTGGACAAAGCGTTAGGTCGGGTTAATCTGTATTTTGAACAGAATACGTCAGGCACCCCACAACAACCGGAGCTAATGTCGCCTAATAAATTGCTTATTCCCTCGATCACAATTGATGAAGTTCAACCCCTTATAAATGGTGCCATGCCTGGCAGTAAGATTTATAACCCCAATTACAAAAGCGTGAGTAAGCGGTTTTTATCATACTGGCTAGGGATATGGATTTTGCCCCCTGTCTTTTTATTATCCGGCATCGCTGTTTATTTTCAGCAATGGCACGAGCTGGTAGTCATTTTAATAGTGGCAATGGTATTGAACACGCTTATGGTATTGCGTTGGTGGCGCTGGGGATACACTGATGACGAGCGCTATGTATATGTTCGAAGCGGGAGGGTTGGCCTAGATTATCAGTGTTTTGAAAAATATAAAGTCCAACAGGTTACTGTTGTTCAAAGTATATTTATGAAACGCAAATGCGTTGCGACGTTAAAAATATTATTGGCAAGTGGCTCTATAACTATCCCTTTCTTACCGCAAGCTGAGGCATGGAAGCTGGCTAACGCATTAATCTATGCAGCTGAAAGTAGTAGAAAATCGTGGATGTAATGAACCTCAGATTGAAAACTGGTTTGACGCTTCTCTTCTAAAGGGTAACTATTGAGATAATACCTCTTCCGGTGAACTTATGTTTTCATCCAAGTATTTAATAACGTTAGAATAAAGCTTTGCCGCTTAGTCTTCATGATGTTTGAAATCGCCTGCAGGTGCTACGACAACGTACTTGAATCAACTTGAATAAGTGATTCCATCAATATTTTTTTTATCTACTGGCTTTGCAAGATGTCGATTGACACCCGCTTCTACTGCTCGGTTAACTTCTTCAGATAACACTGATGTCGACAACGCTATTATAGGTGTTTTTACGTCTGCGACAAAGGGCAGGCTAACACATCACTGTTTTTGCCAAATATAATACAAGCTTGTCATTCAATACCGTTCTATGCGACGTGTTCTTTCGAGTAGGCTCAGCAAGGTCTCGACAAAATTGGCGATAAAAAAGAAGCAGTTTGATTTTTTCTATTAAGCGTAGAAATGATAAACTGTGTTTTTTTCGAACTTAGCTTTAGGTTATTTTCTCTCACAACAAGTATCGAGAGCGGGGATAGGCTAAAAGTTAAGATTCGAAACGTAGAATGGCGCGATAACACTCCTATCGCATCTAATATTTGAAGTTACACTAATCATAGGTTTAAGTTGAAAAGTCTACCTGATTCTATAGATCGTCGTTTCTCAGTCGCTCCAATGCTGGATTGGACCGATCGCCATTGCCGCTATTTTTTGCGTTTGCTCTCTAAACACACCCTTCTTTATACCGAGATGGTGACGACAGGCGCACTTATTTATGGAAAGGGAGATTATCTTGCGTTTAACGAGGAAGAACATCCGGTAGCATTGCAGCTTGGAGGTTCTAATCCCGCTGACATGGCTCGATGTGCCGTCATGGCGCAAGAACGTGGCTACGATGAAGTTAATATCAATGTAGGCTGCCCCTCAGATCGAGTCAAAAACGGTAGCTTCGGCGCATGTTTGATGGCGAACCCGGAGACTGTTGCAGCGTGTGTTCACGAAATGCGTAAGTCAGTTGATATCCCTGTAACGGTGAAGTGTCGTATAGGTATTGATGATATGGACGAATTTGCAGATTTTGCACGTTTCGTTGATATCGTTGCTGAAGGCGGTTGTGAAGTTTTCATCGTCCATGCCCGAAAAGCGTGGTTACAGGGGCTTAGTCCTAAAGAGAACCGTGAAATTCCACCGTTGAATTACCCCCGCGTTTATCAACTTAAACAATCCCATCCGGGTTTACATATCTCACTGAACGGTGGGGTGAAAACGTTAGAGCAAGCACAGTCTCACCTGGCAGAAATAGATGGCGTGATGATGGGACGAGAGGTTTACGCAAATCCCTATATTTTGTCTAAAGTGGATAAGATAATTTTTGATGATCTCCAATCTGTTCCTACTCGGGAAAATATTGTGCGCGATATGCAAGAATACATCGATCGGCAAGATCAGTGTGGCTTCAAGCCCTGGCACGCGGCGAGACATATGCTGGGACTCTTTCAAGGTCAGGCCGGGGGGAAAATTTGGCGCCGCTACCTCAGTCAAAATGGAACCGGAAAAAATCCCGATCCTGATTTACTTTCAAATGCATTGCAAAAAGTAAAACAAGCTCAACAAGAAGTTTTAGAATTTAACAGTAAGTAGTTTGGTCAAATTAACTAACAGGGTTAGTTAATTTGCTTATTTCTTCGTAAATGTTCAAAGCTAACCCCTGGGGTTTCTATGTGTATCTAAATTTTATATAATAAAATCAATGAGATGGGTTTTTGGCATGGCTTTCGCTATTTTTAGTTACACAAACAATTTTACTCTCGACATACCGTAACGAAGGAAGCCACTATGAAAACCCTCACTATTTTTGTTGCCGCAGCATTAACTTTTGGTAGTGTAACTGTACATGCTCAGGAGTCGGTTGTAGAACGCGCGGTAGGTCAGTTTGTAGAAAAAGCGTTAACAAAAACAAAATCAGAATTGTCAGCAAAGCTTCAACAATCCATCAGTAATACCGCTTTTCATTTCTCTCTAAATAATGAAAATGCGAAAGGGAAAGTAGAAGTGACTGAACTGGTTGCAGTTTCTCCGCTTAAGAAGGAAAAAACTGTTAAACGAACTCAGTAGGCTGAACTATGTTTCAGCCAGCGTTCGTGTTCGCCATGACTATTTTACCTGTGCTCACCTTTATTCTTTGTGCGGTACTTTTTTCGACTGGTGTTCATTGGTTTAAAAAGTAAATATATAGAAAACCAAAAAAAGCGGATAGCCATGTGCATCCGCTTTTTTTTTGCGGAAATGTAATTGCTATGCAAATAGCAAATTAAGTTGGTCAAAACGGTTATTGGAAGTGGCGAATTTGACTAACATACCTACTTCCTACGAACCGCTCTGTGAGCGAAAAAATAAAAATTACTTTAAAATCAGTATGTAACATCTTTGGCATGGCTATTGTAATCTTTTCTATGAAAACACAAAACACATATTCTTGGAGGATTTATCATGGGCATGTTTTCTCGAATGACCGATATTGTACAAGCAAACCTTAATGCAATGCTGGATAAAGCAGAGGACCCCGAAAAAGTGATCCGTCTCATAATTCAGGAAATGGAAGAGACCTTGGTAGAGATTCGTTCTGAAGCCGCCAAGTATATTGCGCAGCAAAAACAGTTTCACCGACAGCAGGACAAATTTCAGCGCGAAGCCGATAGCTGGTTGAAGAAAGCAGAATTGGCTATGAGTAAAGGAAAAGAAGACTTGGCTCGGGCCGCTTTACAAGAAAAGCAAAAATATACCGACCAAGTTAACGCCGTTAATGAGCAACTCAACCAGGTAGGGGAACTGCTAGGTAACTTACAAGAGGATACTGCTCGCTTGCAAAGTAAGCTTACCGAAGCGCGCACTAAGCAAAAAACGTTATTCAGCAGAAAACAATCAGCCACGGTGCGTCTAAAAGCAAAAACGGTGGAACATAGTAACAAGATCGAGAGTGCAATGGCACGTTTTGAACAATACGAGCAACGTATTGATAACCTCGAAGCACAAGTAGAAGCTTATGACCTAACGGCAAAAAGTGAATCGCACGACACGTCCTTAAAAGCACAGTTTCGTGAATTATCGACCAGTGACGATATCGATAAAGAGCTTGCTGATTTAAAGCAGAAATATGCGGCATAAGACAAATTTACCCGCCCGTGAAAACGGGCCTCATTTACCTAAATAGTTGAGGTAACCTCATGAAAACAATTTCAAATTCAAAACGCGTTTATAGACAAATGCATAACGCAGTCATTTCAGGCGTGTGTGCCGGTTTGGCTCGCTATCTGGACGTTGATGCTGTTTGGGTGAGAGCTGCTGCCGTGGCCTCACTATTTTTTATGCCAGGATTGTCGGTCATTGCTTATATCGCAGCTGTTGTTTTATTACCTCGGAGAGAATTATGAAAAACTTCCTTGTTGCAGTGGTTGTCGCGTTAATCCTAGCCTATGGGTTTGGCGATATAATAAGTGAGTGGCGGGGGATGAACATTGTGTTTGGGGATGAGATACTTTCACCGATCGAAAGCGTGTTGGCCATCACCGCAGTAGGCGTCGTATTTGTCATTATTGGCTTTGTAATTGCCGTAAGTTTGATTGGCGCGATAGTGATAGGTCTAGGTGCAGCGGCGATTGCTTTGTTAGCAATGGGAGTAAGCGCGTTTTGGCCCGTTTTATTGCTCGTCGCGCTTATTTATTTTCTGCGTAAAGATAATACAAGTGGTGCATTATCCTGATGCACTCATGTACGCCAGTTCATTAGTCGTTTAGAATTGTAATTATTCGGCGGTGAACGATTTATCTTTCGCCACGTAAAACTGTTCAATAAAGGTTTGTATGCCGCCCACGCAAACTGCTGCTATCAAGGGAAGAAAAATTTGCTATGAGACAGTATTTAACTGCCAAATCTATTGCTATCGCACTTGCTGTTCTATTTATAATCTTTTGGCTTATCGGTTGGTATTGGAGTATACAACCCGATACGTTTGACGTTCGCGCCAATACCCGAGCACAAGCCAGCGAGCTTTCCCATACCCAGGTTGCGGGGTTCACCATGACTACAACAATGATCACCGTTTCTGAAACCTTACTTAAAAAACCTGGCGGCTATTTGTCCAATGATGTTATGCCGCCGGGAGTGTTGCTTGATAATATGCCCGCGTGGGAATTCGGTGTTCTGGAAATGGTACGAGACTTAGCACTCTCCATGCGTAAAGATTTCAGTCGGTCTCAATCACAGTCGCTAGAGAACTCTTTCCTTGTTAAAGCCCAACCCAAATTGAATATTGATAGCCGTGCATGGATGTTTCCATCTGCTGAATCAGAATACGCCGCCGCGATTAACCTAATCAAATCCTATCGTCGTGAGTTAGTAAAAAATGAGTCTGGTAATCATCAATTCTATACGCGCGCTGACAATCTACGTGAATGGCTTAAGCAGGTTGAAAAACGCATGGGAAGCCTTTCGCAGCGATTGAGTGCTAGCGTTGAGACATCACGCTATAACACAGACTTAGCGGGCGATAAAAGGGCGAAGCAATCTACCGCTGTCGGCGACCAGAAAACAAAAACCAGCTGGTGGAAGTTGGACGACAATTTCTACGAAGCACGAGGTGCAACCTGGGCATTACTTCATTTTCTAAAAGCGGTTGAAATCGAATTTGCTGATATTCTTCAAAATAAAAATGCCTTAGTCAGTTTGCGTCAGATTATTCGCGAACTGGAAGCCACACAACAGACAATCTGGAGCCCCATGATACTAAATGGAGGAGGCTTTGGGATGTTAGCAAATCACTCCTTAGTTATGGCAAATTATATTTCAAGAGCTAATGCAGCCCTGATAGAATTATCAGAATTACTCAATCAAGGATAATTTAATGAAAAAAGTGTTACTCACCGCCTCACTTGCCACCCTGTTTTCGATGCCAGTTATGGCAGATACGGTAGCTGGTCTTTACGTGGGCGGACAAGGTTGGAAAACAGATACATCTGGCAGTTTTGCTGATACCAGTTCAATGGCCAATTTTAACTTTGATGATGAAACGAATACTGCGATGTATGTCGCCATCGAACATCCGTTACCTTTTATACCAAATGTTAAAATAAACCATACCACATTGGACAGTGAAGGGGTAACAGCGCTTCAAAACGATTTTACGTATGCTGGCACAACCTTTGCCTCAAATACGACTGTAGCAACCCAATCTGATATTACAGCTACAGATCTTATTCTATACTATGAGCTGTTCGATAATGATTTAGTGAGTTTCGACGTAGGGCTTAATGGTAAGTACGTTGATGGTAAGCTTGCTGTATTAGATGAGGCCAATGCTCTACAAGGTAGCCGCGATTTTAGCGGGATTGTACCTATGGTATATTCTCGTGTTCAGGTGGGCTTACCCTTTACTGGTCTTGCCGCGTATGCTGAAGGTTCGTACTTAAGTATTGATGATCATAAAGTCAGTGACTTCCAGGTGGCAGTAACTTACGCGGTGATCGATAGTTTAGCGGTTGATATGACCGTCCAGCTTGGCTATAGACGTGTGGATGTGGATATTGACGACCTTGATGACGTGTACGCTGACCTAGAATATGACGGTGCATTCGCAGGATTAGAGATTCATTTTTAAGGTAAAAAACTTTTTTAATCACTTTAGGTAATAAAAAAGTTAGATTTATTCTTTTCTCTATTTAGATAAACTCGTTAGCCTTATGCCATTAGTTCAAGGCTTTCGAGTTATGTCAGACAATTCAGTAAATAAGGCAGTACTGCCGTCTCTCTTAAATGAGCAACAATTTAATGCTATAACCCAGGCTATCTCTGGGTTAAATTCTCAGCAATTAACCTGGGTTAGCGGTTATTTAGCGGGTCTGTCCGTTTCAGGTGCGCCTATCGCGGGTACCACAGGCGCGGCTGCATCTTCGTCAACGCCCACACTTACCATCTTATATGGGTCTCAAACTGGTAACGCGAAGGCGTTAGCACAGCAATTTAAAGTGAAAGCAGATGCCGCAGGTTATACTAATAAGTTAGTGAGTATGGCTGACTTTAAGCCTCGTCAAATTAAAAGTGAAACTCATTTAGTGGTATTTGTCAGTACTCATGGTGAAGGGGATGCGCCGGACGACGCGATGGAGCTACATGAATTTTTAGGCGGTAAAAAAGCCCCCAAACTATCCTCATTGAACTATGCCGTCCTTAGTTTAGGCGATAGTAGTTATGAATTTTTCTGTCAAACGGGTAAAGACTTCGATAGCCGACTAGCGGCATTAGGAGCAAACGCAATCTGCGAGCGTGCCGACTGCGATGTTGATTATGAAGAACAAGCATCAACTTGGTCAGATGAGTTGATTGCTTCATTGAAAGAAGCGTTAACAATTGATGGAAATCCATCTACTACAGCAATGCCAGCGGCTTCGTCGACACTCTCAACAGCATCAAATTTTAATAAGAACAATCCGTTTACTGCCAGTTTAATTGAATCTCAAAAAATAACAGGTAGATACTCGGTTAAAGACATACGCCATATCGAAATTAGCCTGGAAGACTCGGGTCTGACTTATCAACCTGGCGATGCATTAGGTGTTTGGTTTACGAATGCACCTGCGCTGGTGGACGAATTTATATCGTTACTATCGTTGAATGGAGACAGCCAGGTTTCTGTTAAAGGTGAGTCGATGACACTGAGAAAGGCGTTGTCTGAAAAGCTTGAACTTACGCTAAGTTATCCCGGTTTTGTTAAAGCTTATCAAGAGCATGTTAATTCCTCTGCGTTACAATCGTTAATGGACGATCCCGCTACATTCAGAACCTATTTATCTGAACGTCAGCTAGTTGACGTTGTACGTGAACATCCTGGAACATTAGAGCCACAACAATTAGTAGATGCTCTACGTCCATTATCCCCCCGCTTGTATTCTATCGCATCCAGTCAGGCCGAAGTGGAAGAAGAAGTGCATTTGACGGTGGCCCATGTGGACTATATGGCCTTCGGTCAGCGTCACCAGGGCGGGGCTTCAGGTTTCTTGAGTGAGCGTCTGGAAGAAGGTCAGGAAGTTAAGGTGTTTGTCGAAAACAATAACCACTTTAAACTACCTGAAAATGATGATACGCCAATCATCATGGTAGGGCCCGGAACCGGCATTGCTCCGTTTCGAGCCTTTATGCAGGAAAGAGATGCGCGCGGTGCATCAGGTAAGAATTGGTTGTTCTTTGGCAATCCGCATTTCACTCAGGACTTTTTGTATCAGGTGGAATGGCAAGGTTACAAAAAGTCGGGCTTACTAACAAATATCACGCTCGCTTTTTCTCGTGACCAGAAAGAAAAAGTTTATGTACAACATCGACTAATGGAGCAAGGAAAAGAAGTATTCCAATGGCTCGAAGCCGGTGCTCATTTTTATGTGTGTGGTGATGCTATGCATATGGCGAAAGATGTTGAAGGTGCTTTACTTCATATTGTCGAAAAGTTCGGTAACAAATCCGAGCAAGAAGCAAAAGAATATGTTCTAGCACTGCGTAAAGCGAAACGATATCAGAAGGATGTCTACTAATGAATAATGAAAAATCTCCACATGTTGTTGAAGGTAAGTTATCTGACAACGAACGTCTAAAACGTGAAAGTCGTCACCTTCGCGGCACTATTGAGCAAGATTTGAAAGACGATCTTACAGGGGGATTCAGCGGAGATAATTTCCAGCTCATTCGTTTTCATGGTATGTACCAACAGGATGACCGGGATATTCGTGCGGAGCGCGCTAAACAAAAACTAGAGCCATTACATAATGTCATGTTGCGAGCTCGTTTGCCCGGGGGAGTAATAACCCCTGAACAGTGGCTGGTTATCGATAAATTTGCTGAAGATCACTCTATTTATGGCAGTATACGGTTAACCACTCGCCAAACGTTTCAGTTTCATGGGGTATTAAAACCCGATATTAAACTGATGCACCAAACGTTAAACAAAACAGGCATCGATTCAATTGCTACCGCCGGTGATGTCAACCGGAATGTTTTATGTACCTCTAATCCGGTTGAGTCTGAAGTACACCAGCAAGCCTTTGAATGGGCTGCGAAAATAAGTGAACATTTGTTACCTAAAACGCGCGCATATGCTGAAATCTGGTTAAATGGCGAAAAGGTCGAGACGACTGAAGAAAAGGAACCCATTTTAGGGGATACTTATCTACCGCGTAAGTTTAAAACAACTGTGGTCATCCCCCCACAAAACGATGTTGACGTACACGCAAACGATCTAAATTTTGTTGCCATTGCTGAGGACGGCAAGCTAATAGGTTTTAATGTACTGGTTGGCGGCGGATTAGCGATGACTCATGGCGATACAACTACGTATCCTCGCAAAGCTGATGATTTCGGATTTATCCCTCTTGAACATACATTGGCCGTAGCTGAAGCAGTGGTATCTACTCAACGAGACTGGGGTAATCGAGTTAACCGTAAGAACGCCAAGACGAAGTACACACTTGAACGAGTTGGCGTTGAAACGTTTAAAGCGGAAGTTGAAAAGCGAGCAGGTATTTCTTTCGCTGACAGTCGGCCTTATGAGTTTACCGGCCGAGGTGATCGCTTTGGGTGGGTTGAAGGCATAGATGGTAAATTTCACTTAACTGTGTTTATCGAAAATGGCCGTATATTGGATTTTCCGAATAAACCTTTAAAAACCGGCTGCGCCGAAATAGCTAAAGTGCATCAAGGGGATTTTCGCTTAACGGCAAACCAAAATCTTATTATTGCCGGTGTACCCGCTGATCAAAAGGATAAAATTGAGGCGCTTGCGGCGCAATATGGCCTTATCCAGCCTGAGACTTCGCTCCAACGCAAAGATTCAATGGCCTGTGTATCTTTACCTACCTGTCCATTGGCGATGGCCGAAGCAGAACGTTATTTACCCGATGCGGTTACCCAGCTGGAAGGTTTGCTGGCAAAACACGATATGGCCAATGACAGTATTATTTTCCGAGTAACGGGCTGTCCAAATGGGTGTGGTCGCGCCATGCTAGCCGAAGTAGGCTTAGTGGGTAAGGGGCCCGGTAAATACAACTTGCATTTAGGCGGCAACAGAGAGGGTACGCGTATTCCGAGAATGTATCGTGAGAATATTAGCGAGCAAGAAATTATGGCTAACCTCGATGAACTTATCGGTCGTTGGGCAAAAGAACGCGAAGCGAGTGAAGCATTCGGTGATTTTGTTATTCGAAAAAATATTATTAAACCCGTAGTTGATTCAGCCAGAGACTTCTATGAGTAATGTTAATTTAGCGACTGCGCTTTCAACCCCTCTGGATATTTCTGCAAAGCAGTTAGCGGAAATAAATCAAGAGTTGGAAGCCTTATCGGCACCACAACGAGTTAAGTGGGGGATAGAAAATCTTCCAGCAAATCATGTGCTGTCTACCAGTTTCGGTGCACAGTCTGCTGTGATGTTACACTTGCTCACGCAGGTAATGCCAGATATACCCGTTGTGTTGACAGATACCGGTTATTTATTTCCTGAAACTTATGCGTTTGCTGATCAACTTACAGAGCGCTTGCAATTAAATCTACAGGTGTATCGCGCCCCTATGACCGCGGCATGGCAAGAGGCCCGTTATGGCAGATTATGGGAACAAGGGGTTGAAGGAATTAAAAAATATAATCAAATGAACAAAGTCGAGCCAATGCAACGTGCACTGGCTGATTTAAATGCTAAGACCTGGTTTGCAGGATTGCGTAGAAGCCAGTCTGACTCACGCGAAAAGTTACCAGTATTGCAAAAGGTGAACGGTCAATTCAAGCTATATCCAGTAATAGATTGGAGCAATAAGGATTTGCATTATTACCTTAAAGAGCATGATTTGCCTTATCACCCATTATGGGAAGAAGGATATGTTTCTATCGGTGACTGGCATACCACTCGCAGTATAGAAGAAGGAATGGAAGAGCAGGATACCCGTTTCTTTGGTTTAAAAAGAGAATGTGGTTTGCATGAGTTTGGTGATGGAATTTAAACAGGCCAGCTATCTCAAAATCCCACAGCAATAATATTTGCGCTGAACTGAGTACGCTTTAATGCGATTAGGAACGAGCAAGCAAAGAAGGGCGTTGGTTAAAAAAGCTATGTTACGGTGAAGTGAGGCTTTAAAAGTTGCTTTATAGCCGATAAATAATGTGATGGCTCTTGTCGGGTAATTAGTGTCGCTAATTCTGCTCCTACCGCAGTAAATTTATAATAAACCAAGGCCACCCCCTTTCGATTGGCAGTAAGAGAAAAACTATGAGTACCGCATCGCCACCTCACTGGCTTTCCAGGAAGTAATTCACCACTTTCAATTTCAGTTGCGTAGACTAATTTCATGTCATCAAGCGCGAGCAGGTCGGGGTAAGACAAACCATAAGTAGACAAATTTAACTGGTGGGGGTGAACCTTTCGTAATAACGTACTTAAACCTCGGCGCTGATGATAACCTACCAAGATCCTCGGAACTGGATCACCACTCCGTATACTTGCTATCGAAACTGCTCGGCTAAATAAACGCGCATCTCTTTGCGTTAACGCTTTTAAAGTCTCCAGACTACGCAACGAGAAGCTGCCCGGCTTTGCCATTTCTGCCGCAAATATTCGTCCCCATAATTCTTGCATAGTCGAAGAATAAATATTTTCCGCGAGATGGGTGAAAGCGAAAAACCAGTCCGGGTCCAGCGTTTCGCTCTCAAATTCAGGCACCGAGGTAGTCAAAGCAACATCAAGTATACTTTGTAAATTTGCGATTTTATTTGAGGCGATGATATCTCGGCGTCGGTCTACTACAATTTTGCGGTTCTTAGCGTCATGCATTGCCATACCAGGCATTATGCCTACTTTTGCAAACATCCCTCGCATTTTATCGCGAACGCCATTCGATGAAGAAACAACTGAATCTTGCTGTTTACTTGCCTTTTCGACGTTTTTGTCTATTTTTTCAGTAGTTACCTGATTTATTGGCGAGGAGTGGGGGCTGCTAATAATCTTCATATTAAGTCATAGAGCTAAGTTAAAAAACGGGAAAGCAACGTGAAAGTAAGGATTAATACTTACACTATCGCATTGGCGTATAAACTTTGCAATTACCTCCCATAAGAGTAGGATGGATGAACAGTGGTAATGAGGGCTTCTGACACGATGTCGCAAACTGATTACGAAAATGACGAGTTGGTTTTCCTAGCTGAGGATAGTCACGATGAACTAGATACCAAAGTCTATAAAGTTTGGAATGTCTTAATTGTTGATGACGACGAAGAAATTCACACTGTAACGCGCTTGGCACTCTCAGATTTAATCGTACACGACAGAAAACTTAATTTCCTACACGCTTATTCGGCCGAACAGGCGAAAGCAACACTCGATGAGTATGGTCGAGAAATCGCCATTATTTTACTTGATGTGGTAATGGAAACAGACGACGCCGGTTTCAACGTGGTAAAGCACTTACGCGAAGAATTGGAGCTATCTGAGCCACGTATTATTTTACGCACTGGGCAGCCAGGTTACGCGCCTGAAGAACATATCATCAAAACGTACGATATAAACGACTATAAAACCAAAACTGAACTCACCCGCGGGAAACTGTTAACGGCAATTATATCGTCCATTCGTTCATACCAGCAAATCCTCACTATTAATCAAAGTCGACTTGGCTTGCAGAAGATCATAGCTTCTGCTGCAAATTTACTTGAAGAGCATTCGGTAAAAGGGTTTTGCGAAGGAGTAGTAACCCAAATCAGCTCTTTAATGGGGTTAGATGCAGAAGGGCTGGTTTGTGCTCGAGCGGGTTCTGTTTTAGACAGGGAAGATGACGGGGTTTATGTACTTGGTGCAGCAGGAGATTTTGCAAACTTTATTAATGAGCCTATTACCGAAATACACGATGAAAACATAGTTGAACACGTAAATCGCTGTCTAAGAGTTAAAAGCCATATTTTTGAACCCTCATGTTCCGTGCTGTATATCAATAGTTCTGGGTTTGAAGCAGCCGTATATGTCAACATGAGTCGCGAACTGAGCAAAATTGATAAGCAATTGCTCGAAGTATTTTTATCCAGTATTTCTGTTGGGTATGAAAATGTGTACCTCTTCCACGAATTACGAAATGCAGCTTTTCGCGACTGGTTAACCCGCCTGCCTAATCGTAACGAATTCATAAATATGCTTGATAAACCCCACCTTTATGAAGCAGATAACGCCTGTGTAGTGTTGGTGGATATCAATCATTTTTCAGATATTAACGATGGGCTAGGTCAAGAGGCGGGTAATGAGTTACTAAAAGCGGTTGCCCAACGCCTATTGAGTGAATTTGACGATAAGGTGAAGAAGAGTCGAATTGGTGGTGACGTTTTCGGCTTGATTGGAGATGAAAGAGAGTTAAGTCCGGGACGCATAAATGATGTGTTTCGCTCCTCTTTTAGGGCGGGTGATCACACTATTCCGATCAATATTACGATTGGTTTGTACAAACTTGGGAAGGAGCGACAAAGCGGTATCGAAGTCCTGAAGCGCATTAATATTGCGTTAAACCGTGCGAAGAAAAATATTGCTGAAAATTTTGAATATTTTGCACCAGAAATTGAAGAAAAAACTACGTGGCAACTGAATATGATCAGACGCTTGCGTAATGACTTTGCCGATCGCAAACTCGAGCTTTGGTTTCAGCCCCAAGTGGATTTAGTCTCTGAAAATGTAGTGGGTATGGAAGGGCTATTGAGATGGCCCGATACGGATGGCAGTTATATCTCACCGGCGGTATTCGTCCCGCTTGCAGAATATTCTGGTCTCATAGTTGATATTGGCGAATGGGTGCTGGAAGAATCATGCAGGCGTATTCAAGATCTTAATGAAGCAGGTTTTGGACACTTACGGGTGGCCGTAAATATATCTATTCTTCAATTCAGGGACAGGCTATTTATAGACAAAGTAAAAGCTGCAATCGAACGGTTCAAGTGTGATCCCAGTAGGTTAGAACTGGAAATTACCGAAAGTGTGGTAATGGATGAACCTCAAATAGTAATAGACGCGCTTCGTTCGTTAAAAGAGTATGGCGTGGCTATAGCTATTGATGACTTCGGCACGGGTTTTTCTTCAATGAGTTATCTACAAAAACTCCCGCTGGACAGGTTAAAAGTAGACCGATCGTTCGTGAATGATATCACCCCAGGTAAGAGTGCGGTTATTGCAGAAACAATCGTTACTTTGGGTAACAAACTAGGGCTACTCACAATCGCGGAAGGGGTAGAGAAAAGAGAGCAGGCAAGTTACATGCTTAAACTCGGCTGTGATGAGGCTCAGGGCTTTTTGTTTGCTCGCCCCATGCCGTTTTCAGAATTGATGCCGTTTCTTAATGAAAGGGCCAGAGAATAGTTTCACCTAAATAATATAGCTTCGCAGCAAAGAACACTGTCTCCACGCGAGAGTCCCGACTTCTAATAGCCCAATTTGAGTACGCTTTGGGTAGACTAAAGCAAACGAAGGTGGAGCACTTAACCGCGAGAAAAACTATGCTAAAGGGCAAAAAAGGAATAAATTTACTCTGCTTTCCATTACTTTATCTCTAAGCTACCTAAACTAATGCAATTCGCTATATAAGCGTCTTCAATCTGAAGGCTTTTTTGTTTCCAGCGCTTCGTCAACTTTCATCTTGAGGCGTGGAAGTATGGTTTCGGTAAACCACGGATTTTTGGTTAGCCATCTATTGTTTCGTCCGGACGGGTGAGGTAATACCATTATGTTACTTTGCGATAGATTGTGCTCAGCGACTGCTTCGGTAAGAGTTTTATAATGAGGTAAGTAATATTGTTGAGCGTATCTTCCTGCCAAAATGATAAGTTCTGGAGCAATCCGTGATATTAATTGTTTGTGCCAAATAGGTGCGCATTCTTTTCTGGGAGGAGCATCAGCGCCGTTTTTATAACCTGGAAAGCAGAATCCCATAGGAATAAGAGCAATGGTGTCGACACTATAAAATACCTCTCTTGGGATCCCCGTCCAAGCGCGTAAGCGATCGCCACTGGCATCATTCCATGGCGTAGCAGAGTCGTGTGCTTTTATCCCTGGAGCTTGTCCGATAATTACTATTTTTGCCGTTTCCGAAGCCGTGAATACCGGCCTCGGGGGTTGAGGGAGTTGCGCCTCGCAGACGGTACAACGCTTGGCGCGTTCTACAAGTTTGTCGAAACTTTCTATTTTCATCGAGATAATTAACTAAATTCCCATAAAACTGAAATTATATTGTGATCATAGAACTTTGACGGATGTTTATACTGCAACTAGGCTATTTAATACTAAATAGTCGTAATCAGAAGATCAAACAATGCCTAGCTGGCTAATAGTAAACTTAATAAGCCTTTACTGTCGTTCAGCTGCTGCCGGTTAAATTAATAATACTTGTTTGATTGCGTAGAAGGACAGTCGCTCGAAATTAACATTAACTGTGTGGCGAATACTATTGGTACTAACGAAGAGTTTGAGACAGCCGAAGTCACTATTTATGAGCGGCGAATGTATCATTTGATCAACATGCTATAGCAGCAATGCAATTTAATCAGTAGCTGCTACAAACCAACGGCTTGGCTAAGCGTGGGGTGTTGCCGGTAAAATCAGATAATTACTCATCAATAAATATTCGGTTTAAACCATTCAACGCAGCCACACGATAAGCTTCGGCCATAGTCGGGTAGTTAAACGTAGTATTGACGAAATAATCCAACGTATTACCCCCGTTTTTCTGTTGCATGATAGCTTGACCGATATGCACAATCTCTGATGCACGCTCCCCAAAACAATGAATGCCTAGAATCTCTCTGGTCTCTCGGTGAAATAGTATTTTTAGACTACCTACTTTGGTTGAGGCAATTTGAGCCCTGGCCAAGTGCTTAAATTGTGCGCGGCCTACTTCGTAAGGTATTTTATGTGCGGTCAGCTCTTGTTCTGTTTTACCCACAGAACTAATTTCAGGAATAGTATAAATGCCTGTGGGAATGTCCTCGACCATACGATCATCCGTAGCGCCATCGAGCATTGCTTCGGCGGCAAATCTTCCCTGGTTATATGCGGCCGAAGCTAGACTGGGGTAACCAATAACATCGCCTACGGCAAAAATATTGTCCACATCGGTTTGATAATTTTTATTAACCTTAATCTGACCACGAGAGTCGGCTTTTAAACCTACACTATCTAAATTTAACATGTCCGTATTGCCAGTGCGTCCATTGGCAAATAGTAGGCAATCGGCACGCATTTTCTTCCCCGATTCTAAACTTAACACCACGCAATCGTCCCGCCCTTCCACGGATTTGTATGTTTCCGTATGGCGAATCACTACACCGTTATTCCACAAGTGATAACTCAATGCATCTGAAATTTCGGCATCTAAAAATGAAAGTAAACGCTCACGCATGTTGACTAGATCTACTTTTACTCCCATCCCACGAAAGATACTGGCGTATTCCGAACCAATAACCCCCGCTCCGTAAATAATGATAGTTTTGGGGTCGTGATCTAACGACAAAATAGTGTCTGAGTTATAAATACGCGGATGACTGAAATCGATATCGTCAGGGCAATAGGGGCGAGAGCCCGTTGCTATGGCAAATTGTTTCGCTGTTAAGGTATCTTCTGAACCATCCTCTCTTAGAATTTTAAGCGTATTCTTATCGATGAAGCTGGCCTCGCCATGATAAAGCTTTACACGGTTACGGTCATAGAAAGATGAACGTAATCGTACTTGATTTTTAATTACGCCACTAGCTTGCCGCATGACTTCTGAAAAGGTCAGATTATGATTGACGTGATTCTCTGAAAACAGCGGAGTGGTATTATATTCTATAAGCCTATTTACCGAGTGTCGTAACGCTTTTGAAGGAATGGTACCCCAGTGAGTACAGCCTCCCCCAACTGATCTATAACGCTCTATGATGGCCACGTTCTTACCCGCTTTTGACAACTGCATGGCTACGCCCTCGCCACCCGGACCCGTACCAATAACTATCGCATCATAGTCATACGTTGGCTTCGCGGTAGTTTTCTTTTTAGTCATAACGTACCCACCCAATTAAAATAGCACCTGTTTTTACGCAGTTTTATACAATAGAGTTCAGAGTAAAGTGTATCAAGTTATTGAGGTAACTCAATTTTTTAGGTGCTTTTGCCGCGAAAATAATAAAGCCCGTTTCCTAATAGTGAAGAGTGAGAAGTGAGAAGTAAGACGAGAGACGGGCTTTATCAATAAATAGAATCTACGCAATACTCAGGGAAAGGTCATGCAGCTGAAGCCACTTCTGCTTTTGAAGTTGCAATGATTGTTTTAACTCTTTGTATTTAAAATCAAGCTCAAGACGCTCAACGCTGCGCTTTAAGCTTTTTTGCTGGATCGCCATCAAACGTTTCTTGGTGGTGTAATACTCGGTCATACGTTCAATGAGTAAATCGTATTCTTCATGTATTTTAGTTAAGATCTCTTCTGCATTGGGGAGATGAGAGAGCTTATCGTTAGCATATTTTAATTTCATTTGCAGCTTGGCTTTTTCAATGCGTTCTTCGGGGCAACGGCGCAAATTTTTAGTTAATCCCACGTAGGATAATCCGCGAATAAGCCATTTCGTAGGATCGTATTGCCACCATTTAATGCCATTTCGGTAATCATACTCGAAAATGTGGTGGAAATTGTGATAACCCTCACCAAAGGTGAATAGCGCAATGATGCCATTGTCTTTAGCTGTATTAGTGTCGGTAAAAGGCTGTTTTCCCCAGAAATGTGCAAGTGAATTAATGAAAAATGTAACATGGTGAACCAGAACTAATCTAAGTACTCCAGCCACTAACATCATCCCTAAAATATCGCCATTCAACCAGCCCAGAAATCCGGTAATGCCGAAATTAGCCATTAGAACGATCGGTAGATAATATTTATGCTGCCACATCACGATAGGATCTCTCTGCAGATCCCGACAATTACTATAATCAGAGTAACGGTTAGTTTGGTATTCACGCAGCATCCAACCGATATGCGCAAACCATAAACCACGCTTGGCAGAGTAGGGGTCATGTTCTGTATCGTCAACATGACGGTGGTGCACACGATGATCGGACGCCCAATGTAAGATACTGTTCTGTAGTGCCATTGCACCACCAATAGCCAATATCACCCTGACGAAAATATTAGCATCGTAGGTCTTATGTGACCAAAGGCGATGATAGCCGGCAGTAATAGACATGCCAGTAAAGAAAAACAGAATTACTGCTGCAACAATCTCAACTGTATCCACTCCATACGCGATAGCCCATAGGGGTACACCAACGAAGGCAATGGTGGCAGTAACAATAAAAACGATAACATTGGTTAGTATTAAAGGTGGTCTTTGCATGGATAAATCTCAGCTTACAACTGTACGCTAATTTAACGGTTTAGCGAGTCCAAGGCAAGGCGAACACATTAATTATTTATTAAAATTAACCAAACAGGTGAAGGAGAGAGATAATACTCTTTCGAATTCATATTTTTACGTTATCATTCGGACTGAGTTGATAAGGGGTTTTCGAAAAGTGAGTCGTCAGGAACAGAAACTTAAAACACGGCAAAATATAATCAATGCAGCGTTCACCTTACTCGATGAAAATCGTAGCTTATCAGCCGTTAGTTTGCGAGAGGTTTCACGGGCGGCCGGTATCGCGCCTACGTCGTTTTATCGCCACTTTAAAGATATAGACGAACTTGGTTTAACACTAGTTGATGAGGCGGGTCTTGCCCTGCGACAGCTCATGCGTCAAGCTCGCCGTCGAATTGCCACGGGTGGTGGGGTAATTGATACGTCGGTCGATACTTTTATGGAATTTATCACCGCAAATACGAATGTATTTCGCCTCTTGTTAAGAGAGCATACTGGGACTTCTGCTGCCTATCGTACGGCTGTTTTACGAGAGATCCAGCATTTTATTGAAGAGTTAACCGACTATATCATCGAGCGACAAAGCGTGGATCACCAATTAGCGAGTTTACAGGCAGAAGCAATGGTTAGACTGGTATTTAGCGCAGGGGCAGAAGCTTTAGAAGCTGATGTCCCCTTACGTAAAGCAATTGGTAGCCGGGTTAAATCTCAGTTGAGGTTTGTTCAACTCGGTGCATCTATTTATAAAGGCTAAGGTTCGGCCCGCCTTTTTAGTTTAACACCCACTTCAATATGGTGGGTAAAAGGAAATTGATCGAACAGTGCACAGGCTTCTATGAAGTGGGTTTGACAAAGCTGCTTTAAATTATTTGCCAATGTTTCAGGGTTACATGAAATATAAACAATCTCGTCGTACGCTTGGATCATTGAAGTCGAAGCGGGATCCAAACCCGCTCGTGGCGGATCAACTAACACGGTGGAAAAATCGTAGGAGCTAAGATCAATTCCCTTTAACCGCTCAAATTCACGCTTACCATTCATAGCTTCAACAAACTCTTCAGCTGAAAGCCTGACGATATCGACATTATCGATATTATTTCGTTCGATGCTATATTGGGCTGCTGAAACCGACGGTTTGGCAATTTCAGTGCCGATTACCTTTCTAAATTTTTGAGCCAAAGGTAAGGAGAAATTACCCGCGCCGCAATACAGCTCGAGTAAATCAGCAGACGTATCCCCGCAAACGGATAGAGCCCATTCGATCATGCTGCAGTTCACTTCTGCATTGGGCTGGGTAAAACTGTTCTCGGTATGCTTGAAAAAAAATGTCTTACCATTTACCGGCAAGGTTTCAACAATAAAATCTTGGTCGATGACTACCTTTTGTTTTCGCGCACGACCGATGAGATTAACATTGAACCGTTTTGAAAGCGTTTGTTTCAGTTCCCGCGCCGCTTCTTCCCATTCATCTTCAAGCTGCTTATGATAAAGCAAGCTGATCACCAGCTCCTCACTTAAACCACAAAGATAATCAACTTGAAATAACTTGCGCCGCAAGACAGGAATATTACGAACTTCATCAATAAGTATCGCCATGACCTTATTGATAGTGCTACATGCTGCCGGTAATTGATCTACGCGGTATTTTTGTTTGGTCTCCTGATCAAACATAATATGGTACAAATCTTCACCTTCATGCCACACTCTGAATTCAGCGCGCATGCGATAATGTTTTGGCGAAGATGCGAAAATGGTCGGATTTGGAGCATCAAAAGGCGACAATAACTTAGTTAAACGGGCGGCTTTTGCTTCTAATTGTTTAGTGTATTCCCTATTTAATTGCTCGTTCGTCATATATTTACCCCATAAACGTCAGGTGACGCATTGTAATCAGTTTCGAACTCACTTCAATCTCCATACGTATTTTCTATTATTATCGTACATAAACTAAACTATTGAGTATCACTGCCGATAATTAGTTGAGGTTAGTGAGGATCAAATTATGAACGTAGGTCAAATGAAAGCTTTTCTTGGAGAGCAATCCCCGGCTGTTAGTCCAGATAAAGCTATCAAAAAACAGTTACAGGAAGAGGGCTTACGCCAGGCCGCTGAATTTCAACAACAGCAGGCAGCGAAAGTTAGCGTAAGTAGTAACCAAACTACTATCGGCATGAAAGTGCTAAGTCAGACACTGGATAATTCTATTATTCTGGATGGAAAGAAAAACCCCGACAAAAGTCATAAAGCTGAAGATGCGGCTGAGAAAAATGCGCAGTCCTCTCTATTTGATTTTGAAAAAATCGCTAAGAATGTAATGAAGTTTGTCGGCAACGTCATTAACGGAGCGGCGAAAAGCGGAGCATCGTCTGAAAAATTAGGCGAACTTATTGGACAGGCGCGTGAAGGTGTAGCCAAAGGCTTCGCTATGGCAGAAAAAGAAATTGGCGGGCTGATGAATGATGAGATTGCTGAAGGTATTGACCGTAGCCGTAGTTTGTTAGCGGATAAACTTGACGAACTGGAAAAGCGTTTGACAGGAACCGAAGCAACGAACACCGCTAATCCTGTACATGGGAGCCAGGCACTTGGGGTAGGAGCCAGCGAATATAAAGAGGGTGCTATCTTAATCCGCACCAAAGATGGCGACGAATTAACCTTAAGCTTCGAAAACCTGCGTGAATTTCAATACAACCAACAGTCAATTATTTCGCTTGGTGACAAGTTTACAGAAGGTGAAGACGCGGGTAATACGAGCTCTCTTTCTCAAATTCAAAGATATTCATTTTATGAAAAGACCGGTATCAGCTTTTCTTTACAAGGCGAGCTAGATGATGAGGAAATGGAGGCAATTGCAGATCTGGTTGGTCAAGCACATGACCTTGCGGATACTTTCTTTTCCGGTGACTTGGACAAAGCGTTTGAACAGGCTTTAAAAGTGGGCTACAACGATGAAGAGTTAGCGGGTTTTGCTATGCAGCTAAATCACACCCAACAAACCGAAGTCGTACAGGCCTATCAGAATGTACGTAATTACAAGGAAGGGGGAGAGGGGTCATTAGGTAATGGTAATGTCATTAACTCCATTGCTAAGTACATGGATAAAATGATGGACTTACTGAATCATGCTGATGAAAAGCTTGAAAGTGGAAATGAATACGGTGCCTTGGTTAATGGATTGATTAGTCAGATGGAAGATGTGCAGGTTCCTGACTTAGTGTCAGCAATCAACCGCTTTAATGAATTTAATAAACGCCTACTGAATGCTATGCCGACGCCTGTTCCAGATGAGGCTAACGCGTAAAATAAAAAAGCCTGGTGATAACCAGGCTTTTTTAATTAATCAAAAATTTGATTATTCTACGGCAATTTTATCTTTTGCTGCCCTGACTTTCAGGGTGCGCTCTAGAAAAACTTTGTCGTTGAGTTTGGTAATTGCGGTGTCAACATCACTCGTTAACACTTCAATAAAACCATATCCTTTACGTTTACCTGTTCTGCGATCCTTCATTAAACGAACAGATTGAACATCAATATAGTTTTTAAAATACTCCTTTACTGCTTCTTCGTTAGCTTTATAAGGAAGATTCCCTACATATAACGTTGCAGTTTCTTTAGATGATGAAACGGAAGAAGATGAACTGGAATTGCTGAATAACGAAGCTAACCATGGCGTGACTATCCCACTAACTAGAAGCGAAACTGCTACAGTTACAGGAAGACTCGCATTGAAGCCTGTAGATGAGAAAACCAGATATCCTGCTATTGCAAAAATGGCGCTGATTAAGGCGCACTGTATAAAGCCTACTTTCATAAACCTTCCTTATTGTGTTTTTAATGTATCTTTGGAGGCTATGAATAGTGTACCCCGTATTTATATTTTCGACAATTCTTATATAAAATCGTCAAAAAAGTGTTATTAGTGATCATGTTTTTAACAAATATAAGGGTTTGAGACAGATATCGCATAAAAAGCTAGAAAAAGATAAAAAAGGTGTTGACGGATAGAATTAGATGCGTAGAATGCGCTCCACGTTTTGAGGGGCCTACAGGCAAATTAAAACGAAGTGAAGACGGTTTAGAAAGTTTGAGAAAATTTGAAAAACATGTTGACACTGAAAACGAAGCGCGTAGAATGCGCATCCCGCTTCGGGGACAACCTGAAGCAACGCAGAGTAGGATG
>NZ_JAPFRE010000036.1 GCF_026183735.1 Alteromonas sp. ASW11-130
CGTCATGAATGTTCCCTTATTTTTTATCTCACTGATTTACCGTAATTATTTGTGGGGATACCTCAGACTCTGACCCCTTTACTCTTTACTCTAGTTCAGGCCGGGTATGGCGCTAAAGTCGATTTCATCTAATTGTGATGGGTCTGCGTGCTGGCGAATATAGTCTTCGTAGACTTTGGCCTCGACAAAAATACGGAAAATATCAGGGTCGATTTTTTTACTTTCGACCATCTTCCCCATGATAAACAGACATTCACTAACAGGCTTGGCTTTTTTGTATGGGCGGTCTGAGGCCGATAGCGCTTCGAAGATATCTGCTACTGCCATCACCCTTGCTGGCACTGACATTTCAGCTTTAGTCAGACCGCGTGGATATCCTTTGCCATCCAGTGTTTCATGATGACATAGGGCATATTCACTTACTTGATCAAGGTGCTTTGGAAAAGGCAAAGAATCTAGAATGTCCATTGTCACTTCCATATGCCGCTTAATAATTTCTCGCTCTTCGAAGGTTAGCGTGCCCGCGCGCACGCACAAATTTTTCACTTCGTCATCACTGAGTACCGCTTGTACGCGATTATTCACGCTAATTTTATATTTGCTAGCCACGGTTTTGATTACATCCACAGCCTCGTCTGACAGATACTCACTCCCCATGTTTGAGGCTTTGATGATCTCGCGCTCGTTATTGAGCTCTGCATGGCGTTGGGCGCGCTCCTGTTCAAGGGCTGCTAGCGCCGAGAGATCATCGTTTTGCACCATCGCCAATTTGCGCTGCATTATGTCTAAATCAATGTCGCGACTGACAATTTCCAGTTTGGCATCGACATAGGCAATACGGTCGAAGATGGTGTGTAACTTAGTGGCTTTTTCAATCACTCGTTCAGGCGTCGCCACTTTGCCACAATCGTGGAGCCAGCCAGCGACCATCAATTGGTGACGTTCATTACCAGTGAGCTTAAAGTCGGCCAAAGGCCCAGTATCAGCCTCGTGCACCGCATCGGCTATCATCAGGGTCAATTCAGGCACCCGCTTGCAATGTCCGCCCGTATGTGGTGATTTTTCATCGATGGCTTTGGCGATAGTTCTGGCAAACGACTCAAATAACGCTTCCATTTCCAAAACCAGTGATTTGTTGGTTAAAGCAATTGCGCCTAACGAGGCAAATGAGCGTACCAGCTTTTCAATCGGACGAGTAAAGGGGACGTTGCAACCATCTTCCTGAGCATTGATCAACTGCAATACACCGATAATGTCACCAGTGTGATCTTTAAGAGGAATGGTTAGCATCGACTGGGTGTGGTAACCCGTGTGCTCATCCATTTTGCGCGCGGCACTCATGTCATATGGTAGCTCGTCGTAGACATTACGAATGTTTATTACGTTGCCCGTCACCACAGCATCGGCTACCACTGCCTTCTTATTGGGTTTACCACCTTTGTAGATAGGGATTTCAGGAAAGCTGACTTCTTCTCCCGAGCTGCCGCCCATATGTAGACCTAGCGTTTTGTTGATAACGGTGTCAAAGCGCAAATTTTTTTCAGGGGTTACCGAATAAATACTACCGGCATCGGCACTCGCCACTTTAATACTGTTGATAAGAATTTCTTCTAGCAGTTTGTGCGAATTAGACTCAGAGCTGATGCGAATACAAATATTAACCAAGTGGTCAAGTGCAGTATCTTCATTAAATGGAACTTGGATGTCCGCCATTACTCATCGAACTCCTATTTACGTAGATGTTTAGCAACACTGTCCTAATTACGAAGCAGTATAGGCAGTGTGGTGGCGCGCTACTGATGCGCGTAAGAAAAATAACACAGATTTTTAAATTGAGCATTTTTTGCTGGTGCAAATTTGACAATTACTGCTCGGCGAATGCTTTATTAAGGTAAGGAAGTCGCCGTACTAAATTCGTGTCGCGCCTTTCACCCAAGGAAATGAGAAAGTCTTGAGGAAGTAAAAAAGGGGGCATTTGTTTTTGGTAGTAACCTAGCGCACTAGACACGTTATAGCTTTATAATTGAATAAACTATGGGGACGATTGTTATTGAAATGCTCTCGAAGGCCTACTTCAAATCTTGTCTCGCCCATTACTCTGACCCAACGCTGTTTCAGGCATTCGTTTCTTAATTTCCAGTGAGTCTCTTCACGACTAACCAAATCACAGCCGTCCAGTATTCCTATTGAATGAAGCCAATTCATTTTGTGATGATTTAATACTTGCCCACGCCTGTCGTCGCATAAAGGTTGTGCAATAAACGAGCTCACTTAGGATTGTTGTCAATAATCTAATTAAAAAAGAAAAACAAAACATTTTATAGGGTTTTTCGCCAGGCAAGGCATCTAAGTAATGCAAAGAATTAGCAAAGCTTCACTTCGTACCCACAAATGACCTTAAATCAACAAGATATGTAGTGAATAGTTTGAGGTTGTCAAATATTACAACTAGTACAAATATACTAGCCGTAGTGGGAGGCAGAACGATGCGGCCTCATTAAGTTATTAATTTATAAATTTTTTATTCTATTTACTTCCGCTTACCTAATTCAATTGCATTTGCGGCTAACAATATTAGCTTTAGCGCTCGCGCATAGATTAAATAATGTGTGATATTTGACAGGAAAGATTGATAGCAAATGTACTTTTTATTATGGTTGAGTAATTTACCGCTTTGCTGTTACGACAATCATGACTGACACATTAATGAAGTCACCCAAGGTAACCAATCTTGTCGATTTTGCCAAACTCACAGACTACTCTTTGCTCAGTTCATTGTCTTGTGATCCGCAGTCCACACCCACTGGAGAGGACTATAACCCCAGGCAAGTATTCTCTGGTCATTATGTGCCGATTAAGACGACACCGCTGAATAATCCGGTGTACCTTGCACACAGTAAAACGCTGTTCGAAGAACTAGGGTTTGCCGATGAGCTGGCGCATACCGATGAATTTATTCAGATGTTTTCTGGGGATATGTCATGGGTGCCCGAACCGATGAAAAAAGTTGGGTGGGCGACTGGCTATGCGCTGTCAATTTACGGCACTGAGTATATACAGCAATGTCCGTTCCAGACGGGCAACGGATATGGCGATGGCAGGGCTATGTCTGTGGTTGAACTTGTCGCTAATCGCAAACGCTGGGAAATGCAATTGAAAGGCGGCGGTCGCACGCCGTATTGTCGTGGTGCTGATGGCCGGGCGGTTTTGCGTTCTAGTGTCAGAGAGTTTTTGGCACAAGAACATATGCACGCACTAGGTGTGCCCACATCGCGTTCACTCAGCTTGATTATGTCGCAGACTGATACGGTTGACCGCCCTTGGTACCTGGAGGGGTCAACGTCTGAAAATCCTGAAGTTATGATGGCCAATCCGGTGGCCATCACTACGCGGGTTGCATCATCTTTTTTACGGGTGGGACAACTGGAGTTATTTGGACGGCGCGCTCGCAGTGACGAGCACGATGAAGCAATGCCGGAGCTAACAGCAATTGTACAGCACCTGATTAAACGCGAATATCCCAACGACGTAGATACCACACAACCTTTTGCCAATCAGATCCTTCAACTAGCTGAAGCTTTTTGTCAGCGACTGACTTCGCTGACAGCTGACTGGCTCCGTGTGGGCTATTGTCAGGGTAACTTTAACAGTGATAATTGCGCAGCTGGAGGCTTCACGCTGGATTACGGTCCATTTGGCTTTTGCGAAAAGTTTGATCCGGCGTTTCAGCCCTGGACTGGGGGCGGCCAGCATTTTTCGTTTTTCAATCAACCTGCTGCGGCGTTTAAAAATTATGAAATGTTTTGCCGCGCGTTGGCACCGCTGTTGGCCGATGAGCCCGACCAGCTTAGTGCGCTTGAAACAATCCTCAACAACTTTCCACAACAAGTGGAAGCCGAGGTCAATGTGATGTGGGCTGCGAAACTTGGAATGGACACCTACGATAGTGAGCTATTGGTGTCATTACTACAGCTGATGGTGCGAACGCAGGTGGATTACACTATGTTCTTCCGTGAGTTATCTTCCATACCCGAAAGCGTCGCCGACATCAGTCAAAGCTTTTATAAGCCAGTAGACGAACCGCTTTCCAATGACTGGAATAGGTGGTTAGCAACCTGGCGCAGCAAGGCGTTGGACTATGCTGATGTTGAATTTGTGTCAGCACAAATGAAACAAGTTAACCCGAAATACACGTGGCGTGAATGGTTAATTGTGCCTGCCTACCAGCAAGCTGCGCAAGGTGATGCCTCACTGATTAATGAACTACAACAGGTACTAACACGTCCGTATGATGAGCAGTCTTCGGATATTGAAGATAAGTATTATCGTCTTAGGCCCGATGAGTTTATGCATGCTGGGGGGATTTCACATTACAGTTGTTCATCTTAATGCGGCTGTGATTGACTAGCTTGAACCGTAGCTGCAAGTATTTCTAGCGGCTCAACGCGTTTGAAAAAGGAACAATAGTCCGTCTACACCTTCTATTCCTTACGCTGCCTTATCTCGACCCCAATGTACTCACTGAGCTTATCGAAATAATCGAAATAAAATCGAAATAAGACACCCACCAAACCAAAGGTAGGCTATCTCCAATACATTCTTCGCACTCAGGCGATGGTAATTTTGTTAATCTATTCGCTAAGTGCGTGATGATTTTATCATTTTGAATAATACTTAGAATGATTGGATTACAAAGGTGTTTTTCAGGTACAGGTGCTCACACTGAAAAGCGTTAAATTGATGGTTAGAGGTTTTGAAACATTCAAGCAGCTAGCCGAGATTAACCGTTTTTCGAAAATCTCGTTTATACAACTTTCGTTTAATTGTCGATACGCAAAGTGTGTTAGAAAATTCAGTTTCAATGCTGGAAACCAGCCAGCTCCAGTCGGCTGAGTTTATGCCAGCGCGTTCGAGAATCGACTGATTACTAATAATCGTGCCTCGCTTTTTCGGATGCAAGTTCCGCCCCGTTTCCTCTACAAGTTGAATGTAGTCTTCCAGCCTGAAGGGCAACCCTGTAAGTAAGTTGTTGCTTGGGTTTCCAGCAAAGGGATAGAGAGTGGAGGGCTGGCGGTTATTTTTAACCGCGTTGATTCGCTTTTGAATACTGGTATGGTTTGAATGTTCAGGGGTGCTAGCCATGTGGGCGCGAACGGGATTTAAATCCACGTAGGCCATGCACGCAGCCAGCGAGGTTTCGTCTAGAAGGGCCTGTGACTTAAAGCGCCCTTCCCAGAAGCGACCTGTGCATTTATCCTCTTTGTTGGCTTGCCGCGCTATATGCTCATTCAATGAACGCATAAACCAACTGATATCGTGCAGGCGCTCGCGATAAACTTCTGCTGTTTTCTCAACTGCATTCAGCTCAATGTTAGACATTGCAGCTCTTTCTGCTTCATTAACAAATCGACGAGTCAATACCGTACCTTGATGTAATCTATGCCAACGTATCAGTACCTCTGTAGTTGACCAAGCCAATGCTTCGGCTTTATTTACATGCAGTACAACGTGAGTGTGATTACTCATCACTGCAAAGGCGCACACATCTATTGCGAATACTGCTGCCAGACTCAGCAATCGGTCTTCTACCCACTGGCGGCGATGCTCATAGCTTTGTCCGGTAAATTTGTCTTTACCACATAAAAACGCCCTGCGCACACAGCGGGAAACGCAATGGTAGTAAGGTGTCTCAGACAATGAGATTAGCGCTTTACGAGGCCTTGGCATGTGGAATTACACATTAGTTGGTACATGCTAAAACTTTGCATCAAAGCATTTTAACTTGATACTGTACCTTTGGTTAGAATGTGGGTGTCTGGGAACTGTGGTACAACGTGAGTGTGATTACTCATCACTGCAAAGGCGCACACATCTATTGCGAATACTGCTGCCAGACTCAGCAATCGGTCTTCTACCCACTGGCGGCGATGCTCATAGCTTTGTCCCGTAAATTTGTCTTTACCACATAAAAACGCCCTGCGCACACAGCGGGAAACGCAATGGTAGTAAGGTGTCTCAGACAATGAGATTAGCGCTTTACGAGGCCTTGGCATGTGGAATTACACATTAGTTGGTACATGCTAAAACTTTGCATCAAAGCATTTTAACTTGATACTGTACCTTTGGTTAGAATGTGGGTGTCTGGGAACTGTGGAATGTGGGTGTCTGGGAACTGTGGGAACTGTTGGGAACTGTTGGTGTCTGGGAACTGTTAAGCCCGCCGGTTAATGGACTGGCAGAGGAACAATTCTTAATGGGCATTTCGTACCTGAACCCTCTACACATCTACTCATGATAGCAAGCTTTCTTTACGTATTTTCTTCCATTAGAAGGAGAACCCATTTAATGAGCCCCCCTGTAAAAATTAAGGTAGTAAAGCGCCTGTCTCATTCCTTATTAAGCGTCCACCCTCTGGTACGATCTTCTTTTATTAAAGAAATAGAACCAACGGTTGTCGCTTTCCTATGCCTGAAATATGATAGCACTACTGCGTAACCGCCAAATTCGATATAAACTGTTGTGCTGCGGCTGACAGGCAACGGTTCGACAGATAAGTGCGTCCTTTTTGGTGATGTATTACAAACCCTTTTGTGGTTGAGTCGATACGAGTTACGTCCGGCCAGTGAATAACGTATTCAACGTAAGCAGAAGTGGTTTTCAAACCTTCTTCATCAATAGTCAGGGACAATTCGCTATTCGCTGCTCTACTCATCATTTGACGGGTCAACCACCAGGGTCTTCTGAACCGTACGCTCACCGCTTCCAGCGCGCCTAGCGCGACAAAAAACCAGCTGAGATAGGCAGTGATTTCCGTAAATAAAAGCATAGCTGCGCCTATCAAAAGCAATACGATAGCTTTGAAATAACGCTGCATAAAATTTTGTTCAACGAAAGACTCGTCGAAGGTTTCAGCAAAGTGGCTGCGGTCTAACTTGTATTTGGTCGTGTAGCTAAAGGGTGTTGGCATGTTAAAACCGAAGTTATTTAAATAAGCGCATGTAAGCGCGACAAGAGATGCGCATCATAAATCAATTTAGAATTGCTCGCATACTCAGGTGGCATGAAATTTCGATGAAATTCGAACAGAACAGTCATTTATCTAATGGCGAGGCGAGAGGGTCCCATAATTTGGTTTAATATATTGCATTATTTCATAATTAGTTTCCGTCGAAATTCAGCATCACGCACTATTTACAAAGCTTAGAAATACGCAAATACTACTAAGTAAGTCTAATTTGCACTTCCCCTCTTAATCCAGTGGGTAGGTTTAAATTTTCGTTATTAATCCACGATTCCATCAGTACGCTGCCAAATGATTCGTCTATATGTTTAGAAATCAGATCAACCGAAGTATTCAGCTGCTGGTTATAACTTTTATCGTTAAACTTCACAGTAACAATACGAGTGCACCAAGCGTATCTCGCTAGCGTACAGCGAGCCGCACTATCCGAATTCGAGTTAGTCTCCCTTCGAGCCCAATATTTGTTCTAGTTGCGATGTGGGAGGAAGCCCCATATGAAGCTGTACTGCGTTAGTTTTATCTTTGTAATAAATGGCGGGGGTAGCGCTAACGCCTAGTGACTGCATCAAAAGATGGTTTTCTTTTAGCTGTGTACGAACCTTCTCAGACGGTGATTCCAGTGGGCGAATTGGTCTGCTACTACTCGCTTCATGCTGGTGTAATGCTTCAGCTGGGTCTTTCGCACTTAAAATAGCTGCTGATTTTCCATAACTATCCGCTTTTAGTATACCCACCAGTATATGCCTAATTTGCACCTTACCGGATTCAACCCAAGGCCTTGCGTCCTCCCAGAATCGTTTGCAATAAGGACAGTTAGGATCAGTGAAGGTATAGATCACCTTTTCAGCGTCTTCACTACCATCAAGGACCCAGTTTGAGGATAACAAGGTCTGCCATTTTTTCTCGCTCTGTGGGCCGCTGATGTATCCCTCGAGCGCTTCTTTGCCCATATCGCGTCCTGTTGAATCGAGCATTTTCCCGGTAAATAAATAGTGTTTATTTTTAGAAAGATAAACCGTGAGCGCATTGCCCCTGAAGTCCACGATATAACCTGTCATACCGGAGGGTGCGTCAAATGAATCCACCACTTCCCCTCCCTGCTTCTCTATAAGTTGAAGTGGTTGTGGTAATTTGCCGTCAGCGGCAAGAATTGAATGTGAAAAAACTAAAAATAGAAACGCTCGTTTTAACATTAACTTTCCTCTGCTAAATCTGATTACTGTCATCAATAAGGGGCTGCATATAGTGCTGCAAACTTGCCTCTGAAAGCTCGCCCATATGGCTGTCTATAAGTTTGCCTTCTGAGTTAAAAAACAATGTGGTGGGAAGACCATAGGCTCCGAGCTCCTTGGCGGTTTTGCCTGTAAAGTCGAAGTACGCGTTGTCCAGCTCAATGCTATTCACCTCGAGAAATTGATGTGCTTGCGTGGGCGCTTCCCCTTGATTGACAAAAATAAACGTTACGTTTTTGTATTGTTGCTGGGCACTTTCCAGAATGGGCATTTCTCGACGACAAGGAGGACACCACGAGGCCCAGAAATTTATGATTAACGGTTTTCCAGTCTGTAGGCTCAATGACTGGGATTCACCTTTAGCATTTGCAACCTCTATATCATTAAAGGCAATTTGTTGTTTCATTAACGTGTTTACAACGAAAAGGGGAAAAATAACTAACCCGGTAATCACAGCTGATTTGAAATAAACAGATGCTACCTTGTGCTGACGACGGGTTTTAAAAACCAGCAACATAATTCCAGTGAACCAACCTAGATAATGATTGAAACCACCGTCTCTGATATCGAATGCGGCGATCCAGTCTTTTTGATAGATTTCCCACATTGTTATAACAAAGGTTACCCGGGCGACCACAAAGCCCGAGACCAAACAAAAAAACACCGTGTCAGTCGCAATCTTTTGGTATTCACTCGATTTGGTAAAAAAACTGACTAAGAACCAAAACAGCAATATACTGGCAAATAGCAAAGCTGTACTGGTCATTAACGCAAATGGGCCTAACGATATGCTGGTCAACACTCATGCCTCTTGGGTGGATTCTGTGAATAATCTAACTGACCCAGATTAATTTAAAATTAATATTGAATAGGTATCTTACAAATAAATTAATTCCGAGCACCGCAAGCGCTTATGAATATACTACTTGTCGAAGACGATCCTGTTATTGCTGATGCAATATGCGTTTATCTGGGAAACGCGATTATGCAGGTTACACATGCCAGCACGTTAAGTGAAGCCAAACATTATGTGACTACCTGCGCGTTCGACATTTGCCTATTGGACATCGCTTTGCCCGACGGAAGCGGACTGGAATTAATAAAAGTTGTGAAGAAGAAAAACCTGGCGCTTCCGATAGTTTTGTTAACCGCAAAAGATGCTATTGAGGATAAAGTAAAAGCGTTAAATGATGGTGCTGATGACTACATAACCAAACCCTTCGATTTTGAAGAGTTAATGGCAAGAATTAACAGTGTCTACAGGAGATTTACTCACCAGCAAAATAGTTACTTGCAACATGGTGAACTAAAATATGACGCAAAAAGCAAGCTTGCCACAATAGGCAACAAGCGCCTGGCTTTATCTGCTTCAGAACTAAAACTTCTTGTCGCATTCCTATCCAATCCAAATCGTATTCTAGATGAGAGCCAATTGAAAGACTGTTTGTATGGTATTAATGAAGACGTTAGCAGCAATGCGCTTAACGTTCATTTGTTCAATTTAAGAAAAAAGGTAGGTAAAAATATTATTGTAACAGAACGGGGTCTGGGTTTTCGGCTTGCTTCACTTGAAGAATCAAAATGATGAGCCTTCGTGTAAAGCTTCTGTCAATCATTGCGCCTGTTTTTACTTTACTGTGGTTAATTGCCAGTTACTTCTCTATTACTCAACTGAAAGACGAAATTAACCAGACTATGGATAACCGCTTGCTCGCAACGGCAAGAATGGTCAATAACTTAGTTCTGTCTAGCGAGCAGCCCAACACTACCTTTGGGCTGAAGGCGGGCACTCCCTTCAATGATAGCGGATCGACTAAAGGCCTTGCCTGTAAAATCAGCTCGTTAAACGGTGAGATTATTGCTAACAGTCACCCTGATGAGCTGAAATTAACATCTTTGCTGCCGTCTGGTTTTGACTCTGTGGTTATAGACGAAACAAGATGGCGTGTTTACACGTTAAACACCCAATTCCATGCGATCTCGATCGCTGAACGGCTATCTGAACGCCACTCAATCTTTATCGAAATTGTGTTGGTAAATGCATTACCCACTCTCGTTGCCATTCTCGTATCCTTTATAATCATTTGGTTTGCATTAGGCAGGGAACTTCGACCGCTTCAACTGCTTAGAAAGGCGGTAAGCGACAGGTCGCCGCACGATTTAAAGCCTATTCAACTTAAACATAAACTGGTCGAATTAACCCCCCTGATCGACAGTCAAAATACACTTTTCAAAAAACTTGAAAGCGTCATCGAACGCGAAAAATCCTTTACAGACAATGCAGCACACGAATTAAGAACACCGTTGACGGGTATAATAAGTCAGTTGCAAGTGGCAAAAGTAACAGATGGCGAGGTTCGTGAGAATGCGATCAAACAAAGTTTGTATAGTGCAATTCGCCTTCAGAGCCTAGTAGAAAACTTGCTGTTACTTGCCAGAATAGACCACAAATACGCTTCTCAAAATATTGAAAGCTGGAATGTAAACAACGAATTAACCAATGTGTTGCAGGAGCTAGGTGTGGGCAGTGACAAAATTGATGTGCATGTAGATACCAAACAGAAAATCAACCACATCCCAGCTTTCGCATTTAATATCATTATTAAAAATTTAGTAGAAAACGCGCTTCAGCACGGTGAAACCGATTCCTCTATTTCTTTAGATATTCAGGAAAAGACGCATGGGTTCTTTATAAAAGTTTCAAATTACGCCACTGTTTCAGATGATACACTTGAGAAAATGACGCAACGGTTTTGGAGAGCTTGTTCTGCACGAGGCACGGGGCTCGGGTTAGCTATAGTGAAAGCGTTAGTAGACGCACTAGACGGAACAATTGATATCTCTTATGAAAATAAGAACGTGTTAAGCGTATGTATCCTATTTCCTGTTGATAAAACGCCTTCGCCTTCAATGTAATAAGCGTTCACACCGATCGCCAAGATACATAAAGTTGCTCTGCTTACGGCCGTTTATAAACAACTAAATTTTAAGACAACGCCTATGAAACGTATCAAACAGTGATTGTCTTTTACTCAACAATAGTATCGGTGAGGCTTACTTGGCTGGAAGTAAGCCACTCAATTTATATAGCCAAATTGCCATCGGACGTAGCTTGCGACCATAACGTTTCACTTCGATTGCCCGTTCGACAATAAGCTAAGACAGGGCCTGTGGCCTCACGTAGTATTGATTTAAACGTCGCAACATCATTAAGGCCTATTTTTCCGGGGACCACTGGTTGATAAATTGCGCTAAGGTTTACTGCACAAGCTGCGTTGTTTATCTCTTGAAAGTTAGTTTGCCCCTCGCCTTCATTATCAGGCCGATTACACACGATAACTCGGTAGCCTAGCTTCTTAATGGCGGCGATATCGTTGACAGAGATTTGTGGCGATACTGCCACATCTGGACTTAATTTCTTAAGCTTCACAAGTCACCTCACAATGCATTGATTGGAATTTTAATGTATTGCAAGCCCGACTCAGATTTTACGCCGAAGTCACCAAGCCGAAGATTTGTTTGTAGCGAAGGAAACAATAATTTAGGCACTGATAAGCTGGCATCTCTGGCCTTACGCTTTTCCACAAACTCTTCAAGCGTAGTGTCGGGGCGAATTTGTACATTTGTCTTTTTTTGTTCACCTACCGAAACAGCTGACAACGGCTCGTTGCCCTCGGCCGGATAGTCATGACAAAGGTAAATAGTCGTCTTATCTGGCAAAGTGTAGATGCGCTGAATAGAATTAAATAAACTGGTTGCAGAGCCACCTGGGAAATCAGCACGAGCGGTTCCAATGCTAGGAGAAAAAATGGTATCGCCTACAAAAATTGCATCGAATTCTTCACAATAATAACTCGCACAAGCGGGTGTGTGGCCTGGGGTGAACCAGGTGACCAGCGTGATATTACCGATGGAGATCGTATCGCCTTCATTCAATAAGGTATCAAACTGTTCACCCGTAATTGGAGTAACGTTAGTATCGTCAAACATGGGTACCCAAATTTTTAGTACCTCTTTGATGCGCGCCCCAATTGCAGTTTTCCCGCCGATATGGGTCTGTAAATATTTAGACGCCGTTATATGGTCAGCGTGAATATGAGTTTCTAATATCCATTCGTTAGACAGATTATTATCTTTTACATAGTTAATAACTTGGTTTGCACTATCAGTTTTCACCTGTCCTGACGAATGGTCATAGTCTAATACCGAATCGATAACGGCACATTTTTTGGTGGCTTCATCAATGACGATATACGTAAAAGTGGAGCTTGAATTATCGAAAAACGTTTTTACTTTCATAAATCCTCTTCTTTAAATTAACTCTTTTACCAATATAAAAATAGCGATGAACAAGGTGAAAACGCCAAAGCCTTTTTGCAGCTTATTACCGTCTATTTTGCTTGCCATTCGCGTTCCGAACCACATGCCGAAAATTGTAAAAATAATTAGCTTACCGATTAGTAACCAATCTACGGAAACGCCCGCCTGAAGGTCGCCCGTAAACCCGATTAAAGACTTCAAGGAAATGATAAGTAACGAAGCGCCAACGGCTTTTTTCATTTCCATACCCATTAACAATACCAGTGCGGGTATGATCAAAAAGCCCCCGCCAGCCCCAAGCATGCCGGTGGCCACACCCACTACCGCGCCCTCTACTACAATATAGAGCGGGTTGTGGTTTCCTTTTGTTTGCTTTGACTGCGACGTATTTTTAGTCAGCATCATATAAGCGGATAGCATCATTAAAAACGCGAAACTCACCATTATCAGCACATCTTTTTCAAGCACGAATGGCGTAGAGAAGATGACCTCGGGGATAGCTGGCATCAAATAAGCACGGGTAAGATAAACCGCTATTATTGATGGCACAGCAAAAGTTAAAGCGGCCTTAACTTCAATTAACCCCTTTCGATAGTAGTTTATTGCGCCATAAGTGGCAGTAAGGCCCACTATTAGAAGAGAGTAACCTGTTGCTGTCGAGGCGTCCTGGCCAAAAAAATAAACTAAAATGGGAACAGTAAGAATTGAACCACCGCCACCGATTGCGCCTAATACCATCCCCATCACAATAGCGGCTATAAAACCAAGATATTCCACAAAACACCCCTCCTGTTAATATAAGGAATAATATATACCATTTTGGAATAACTCAAGGCTACTTGGTTATTAATTAATTTAGGGATATCCATCCAAGGAAACGATGAACAAAGTCTCACCGTCAAAAAGTGGCCATAAAGGAGTTTTTAAAATATGAAGGGGGTAATGAAAGAAATCCGGCGGAATATTGGCGACAACATGCAATAAAATTCAACTACGTATCGCCTCCCCGCTTCGGCCCGCTTCTAGGGTATTACAAACACATAATTCCAAAAGGCTACCATAGGGATGGATTATGGAGGTAACGGGACCTCCTTATCCAGTCGCCTGCAATCTGTTAAATAGACAATTATCTACCCGACGGTTACCGAGTTTGTCTTCACAGATAGCAGGCAAAATAGGATTATTCAGTTGGAAAATCCAGTGCTTTCCAAGCTTTCATACCCCCTAGTAAATTACGTACATCCCTAAAGCCTGCCTTAAGCAAAATACTTACGCCGACTCCAGCGCGGTGACCGACCCCACAGGTTACAATTACCGGTTGGTCTTTATCAAAAGAAAGCTCGTCTAGCTTATCTTCCAGATAGCCTACGTAGCAATGTTTAGCATCAGGAATGTGTCCGCTTTCGAACTCATCAATTTCCCGTACATCTAAAACTTGCGGGTTTTGCATCTCTTTTAGCTCGCGCGGAGAAATAGTCCCGCTGGCTTGCCACTCTTGTCCGGCATCACGCCATGCTTCAAAACCACCAGCCAGCGCACCACGAACGTTATCCAGCCCGATATTGCTTAAATGACGCGCTGCGGGGTCAACGTCCTCATCCCGATCTGTAACCAGGTAAATGGGACTGTCTGATTCGGCCAGCCACCCCCCGAAAACCGGTAACCCGCCTTTCCAAATACTATAACTATCGGGAATGTGCCCGCCTGCGAACCCTTCAGGTAAGCGTGTGTCGTAAATTCGTTCACCCTCGCTCGCCTTGGCAAAATCTTCGACTGTATGCAGAGCCACATCGCCATCTCTTATCGTGGGAGGCAAGCCGCCTTCCAAATTGACTTTTTCCATATTGCGGAAATAGGGTGGTCGAGGAATGCGTTCTCCTCCTTTTTTCTGTGCAAATTCATCACGGGAAAGGGTAAATACATCATTGTAGGTTTTCTCATCACCTAATGTAGACCATGATCGCTCGGCCATTCCACTGCCGCATACTGATCCTGGGCCGTGCGCAGGTAAAACTAACGCGGTATCGCCAAGACCTGCCAGCTTTTCATGCACCGAGTCATAAATTTTACCTGCGTTTTCTACTGATTTGTCTTCATCTGGAAGATCAGAGCGGCCCGTATCGCCGAAAAACAGTGTGTCGCCAGTAAAAATCGCCCAAGCCGTTTCAGCGTCTTCGTCTTCATATACTGCATAGCACATACTTTCAGGGGTGTGGCCAGGGGTATGGAGGGCTCGGATAAGTAGTTTGCCTACCCGAAAAGTATCGCCATCTTCGAGTCGCACGTCGCCATGCCCGAAGGTTTCAAAATTACCATTATACACTTTTGCGCCAGTTCGCTTAGCTAACCACGCCGACCCCATTACGAAGTCTTCCTGACGATGGGTTTCGACAATATGGGTTATCCGCGTGCCTAATGAACGCGCTGCCTCAATATAGTTTTGCACATGACGAGCTGGATCGACGAGCATGGCTTCGCCCCCTTCGGATAGTAGCCATGCATAGTGCGCGATTCCAGGTGTTTCAATACGCTTGAGTTCCATCGTTTTTGTCTCCTATGCTGTTTAACGGAATAAGCTTTAGTCGTCAGAGTTAGACGTCTTTAACTTCCACCAGTGTTGCGCCAGCATGCCCGCAAGCATCGCAACGACAAATAAAATTACATCTGATTGTAGTGTAGCCACGGCAACCACGCCCGGTCCTGGACAAAACCCCCCAATGCCCCAACCTATGCCAAAAATCGTGGCTCCCAAAATGAGCTTTACATCAATTTTAGTGGTTGTGGGGATGTCGAATTTATCTGAAAAAAGCGGACTTCCTTGCTTACGAACCCAATAGATACCGGGGCCTGCAATAGCAATAGCTCCTCCCATGACAAAAGCCAGAGTGGGATCCCAATTAGCGCTCCAATCGAGAAAGTTCAATACGCGAGCCGGATTACTCATTCCCGATATAATCAAACCTAGACCAAATAAAAGCCCACAAAACAATGAGGCGACAAGTGCTTTCATTAATTTTTCCTCAGTAAGTTTTAAAGGTGTCTTATAAGATTAGTGGTGATCACCGCGGCGCCCATAAAAATCAAAGTCGCTACCACCGAACGCCGGGATAAGCGAGAAATTCCAGCGACGCCGTGGCCTGAAGTACAACCGCTACCCAGTCGCGTGCCGAACCCCACCATCAAGCCTGCGATTATCATCCAGCCTGAGCCAACTTGGGTTTGCACCGGAAAACCTCCCGCAAACAGTATGTACAGTATTGCAGATAAAATTATTCCTGCTAAAAACGCTAAACGCCAATGTTGCTCAAAACCGCGTTTCATCATCGCACCAGCAGAGATACCCGATATGCCTGCGATACGCCCAAGAGTGAGTAGCAACAGAACCACTGCTAAACCTATAAATATGCCCCCCGTTAAGCCCGCCCAAGGGTCAAAAGGGGTGGTAGTCCAGTTTTCCATTTTTCTCTCCCAAATCATTTTGTAAAACCTACGAGAATATTCCCGTTTTTGTTTTTATAATCGTAAGAATCCTATCTGACAGTACTAATAAATGCTTTAGAACCGCTATAAGATCACTCGCCTACATATATTAACTTAATTTAATATACGTTCCTACTTCGCAAAGGTATCTCCTTGATGTTGGTTAAATCGTAGTTTTGAAATTCTACTTAATCAACCTACGCTCCTACGATTTATTGGTTTGCTCGGGCATTCGGTATGCGATGAAATACTACCAACCCGCCAGCCCACTATCGCTTTACTCGCATCTACAATTTTATGTACCTGAGCCGCGGGAGATGCTTTTTCGCCGTTTATTGGCGGATGCTGGAAAGAATGGGGAGCCAAACTGGGTGAAGTCGGTGCAATCCAATCGTCGAGTAATCCGCGCCTGGAAAAACCTAGTAAGCGTCATTATGAATAGTCGAAATGACCTGGTCCACAACGTTTGCAGGTTTAAAAGATTAGGCACCCAGTGTATTTATAGGTGAAGATGTTTCGGTTATATTCACGCTTGATAATGTTAGCTTCTCTTTGAACGACCCAGTGTAGAACAGCAGCAGCTTTGTAGAGTATCGAATTGAAGAACGCGTGTTTGGGTTATCCGCTCTACTAAGTTATCGTTTAGCATTGGCAAATTTGTGGTGAATAATGTGGGCGTAGTAACAGCTGCTCCTAAACGAAATACACTAGAAACGACCGCAATAAGTTCGTCTTAGATTGCTGATGTTGACGATGCTGACTGGTACAACGATGGTGCTAATAAAGTCGTGTATCTATTTTGCGCTGATAACGCGAGCTGGATTGATTTGAGTAACGCCGATGATAATCAGCTACAGGGAAGCTGGCAACCCGCGACTTACCAAAAACACAGGATAGAATCTTTGGCTAAGTAAAAAGCTAATGGAAACGTCGAATGTGATCTAGAATCTTTTTATCTAAATTTTCTTTCCACGTATCGGGCACAGTTGCGCTTATACGTTCGTGTAACTGTTCGACAACCTCAGGCGTAGCGGATAAACGTTGGCGTTTTGCGGTGCTTCCCCAAAGATATGCTTTGGCTAAAAGATGCGGCTGATTAGTCTGGGCTTCTTGGGCTAACTTCCAATACAACGCGGCGACCGGTAAATAGGCAGCTGCATACCCTTGACTTGCTGCCACTTCGTACCAATACGCGGCTTGACGACTATCTGCCTGAACTCCCAACCCAGCATCCAAAAGTTTACCTAGCTCGAAAGCGGCTAGTGGCTGTTTATCGGGGGCTGCCAACGTATAATACCGCATTGCGCTGGTATAATTTTGTTGTAAATATTTTCCATTCTGGTACCAACCCGCTACCTTTAAAGCAGCTTCAATACTCCCTCTTTCCGCAGCCTCGATGCATAACGTAACACCTTGCCTCAATTCGGCTTCATCCGTGCTGTGCTTAATTAACAGCTGTCCAGCTTCACAACCGGCATTAATCACCTGCCTCTCATAAGCGCGTTTATACCACTTGATGGCTACCTTAACTTTACTCTCATTATTACTTAAACATTGCGCATATTCATATTGCGCGACCGGTATATCATTGTGTGCCGCTTTTTCAAACCATACGCAAGCTTTGTTATGATCAGGCTCCCCGACCCAACCCAATTTAAAAAATAGCGCTAGGTTGAACTGTGCCAATCCGTTTCCATTGTTAGCCTGTTCTTCGAGTAATGGTAATGCTTTATCGAAAGCCCCTGCTCCCATATGCGCCAATGCAGGCTCCAGCGTTTGCTCCCAATCGGAGGCAAAAACAGGGCGCTGAAAGTATATAATTATAGAAAGCAGCCCCATTACGAGGCTGTATTTATTCCACATCTTCATTAAGAACGAGAAGGGTACACGCCAGTCAACGCAATCAGCCATGTCATGCCCAAATAGGGATTACGAATATTAAATTCAGAACTTCCGCCTGTATTTGTGACGGTAGTGGTTGCAGTAGCAGTGGATGTAACCTGCACATCCAGAACAATGGCGTTGGGACTCATATCCACGGTAGGTAAACCCGTGTTATAAATATTTTCACGCGCTGGACTATCGGCAAGTACGTTGCCTGTAGGGTCATTGGTGTCTGCGGGTGCCGCGAGCGCTTTTAACACGGCATTACTCGTGCTGGTATCGTTCTCGATAGCAACTGTCGTAGTTGCGCCATGAGTGTGAGACGGCAGATTGGATAGGGTTAACGTTATGGCCTCTTGCCCCCCTTTCTGGCCCCAAGTAATATTATTCAATCCTGGACCACTCCCCACACCAATCGGCGTTCTCCCTCTTAAATCTGGCAATCCGAAAGTTGTACGACCATCTCCCCCATAGGTGGTTCCTACAAGCGAAAACAATGCTGTGTTATCATCAATTGGGAGTAGTTGTCCTTCCGCCCTGGCCCAGTCTCTTATGGCAAAATTTCCTGCAAACAAACACATGCCGCCAACATAGGGTGATGAACTACACGCCATTGCCACGCCGGAGAAAAGCGTGCTGGTTACAGTAGCGAATAAGCCACATAACATCATTTTAATTGAAGTTCGCATGAGATTAGTCCTTGGCGTTAGTGAATGAAGTTAAACGGTGGCGGAATGACAATAGTAACAACCCACTTAATAAAATAGTGAATACAGAAGGTTCGGGAACATCTGCGTTAAGCTCTACCGCATCAACCACCGTAATCCACACTTCAGCGTTCCCGAAGAAGGAACCGTCCCCCCCAAAATCTTCACCGTCAATTTTTACTAAGCCGGTAAAAAAGTCTGATGTACCCGCTGTCAGCGTAATGTCAAACTCAAAGATTCCCGCATCTAATTGAGAATCACCACTTGTAGGCAGATCCGTTCCATTTACACTGTCGCCGAAGACAGTATCTGACGTAAGATCAGATGCGAAAAACTCGTTTAAACCATTATCGAATAAGTTAATTTCCGCATCAATATAGGCGTCTGTACCATCAGCGTTAACAAAATTAAAGTATTCCACTTCAAAGAAAATTTGATAGTCACTGGTAAGCGATGAATTTGTCAAATCGAATGCAATATCAAAAATTAAATCTCCTACCGCTGAATTTGCATCGCCGGAACCGCCAGCGTTTATTTCAACGCCATCGTCAAAATCGACAAATACGCCCCCTAGAGGGTTATCTCCGGTAACTGTAACATTATCTACAACACTAATTGTATTGACTCCTCCGATGTAGGCTGTCATATCCCCGCCTTGAGTGGCGCTTCCCGAGGCAGGTAAAGATAGTGAGGTATTAAATGCAACGGTGCCATCAATCGTAAGATCCGTTGGTATGGGTGCTGATATCGCGTTAGCGGTAAAAAAGGTGAGTAGCCCTATGAAAGGCAAAGGGAGCTTGCGTGACAACCATGGTTTCATTGTTTGTTCCTTAGCTGAGCTGTTTATTTTTCGAGCAAATCTAAGCATTATTCGAACCATTATAAAATTCAGATTATTAATCAGTGGGTTATAAAGCGCCAATGACAGTATTCTAAATATACTGTAAAAATACCGGACAATTTTTAACCAACCTGAGAGGGAGAACAGCGAATCGCCTGCACATAGTCTTCGCTTGAGGCTGTCCCGTATTTTGTGGCTGAGCAAAGGCGTATCAATAAGTCGGCGGCGAAATACACGTTAAAAATATGTGTTCCTTATGCCCAATTTTCTCGTGTAAAGTTTGTTGACAATGCGTTGTACTATAAAGCTCGTTTTCATTGCTATTGATGCATAAGTATGGTCTATCTCTTTTTATCACCATTTACTGAACAGGTACTATTAACATCCGCGTAAGAATGATAGGTCATAGCGATTACGCGCGCTTAGGGTAAGCGCGTTTTGGATACCAGCACTGGGTAGCTTTCGTTATACTGCCATCATCGTTCTGTTGCTCCCACATCGCAAGCGCCATCATCTCTGGGAAAACCTCTTTGATCAATTGGCGGGCATGAGGTTCCACCAGCATCAATGAGCGGGCTTCCAGACAGGGGCATATAGGTTCGTGTGGGGCCTCCATTGTCACGAAGCTCGCCAATGCGAGGAGATACTGTAATGAAACCAGTGCAGCTGTTGTCCGAGTCCATGTTGACGCCTGAAGAAATTAGCGACCCGCCGGCATACACAACACAATCTTGTCTTCCATTTTCCGCTATGACGCTGTTTTTCACCTCTGCGCTGCAAGTTGCTCTAACTACTAGGCCAAATCCTGTGCTCTCAGGGAAGCGCGGGCTTACTCGAGCGCGAGCAATGGTAACGTTTTCCATATACAGTGTTGGCGAGCCAGACGAATCAGCAGGGCCGCAAATGACTCCTTCGTGTCCTGCCCCCCCAAGCGTTGAATTTGTAATGGTTACTGAGCCACCGGCCCCAGTAACAAACCCATCACTTTGACTCTGCGATATGTCAAGGTCACCCGAATAATTATCTATCAAATTAGTTGCGTGAACACTACTTCGTGTAATCCGCATCTCGCCGCCAGCATTAACTATAATTGCGTAAGGAGATACACTACCTTCAAATAATACATAATCAAACGTGGCTAACCTTTCATTCCATACCCCGGAACGCAACGGCCCCGCAGCAAAGCTTTTATCTATTCTCCCTCCGACCATTCGCAGATCACCTAGATTAAACAAAGCAGCTCCCCGAAAAGTAACGTATTGTAAGCCTGGTTCTGGATGGTGAGAAGGTGGGCGACGCGTGCTATTACCTACAAAGTGGGTATTGAATAAGCGCAAGGTGCCTTGATTAAAAATAGCTCCTCCCCCTAACTGCCTTATATCCTCACCCGCGCTAGGAATAACCTTATAAAAAAGCCCATTCTCTAAAGTAAGATCACGAATACTTAAAAAGCCTCCATCCATGACATGAAAGAATCTAAAAGGGTTCGCGAGGGCGCCAAGCTCAGGGGATTCGTCCACTTCTCGTCGTATACTCGCACCGTTACCTTCAATAATTATATTGTTTGCCACTACCGGAAGACCGGTGGCACCAAATTCGTTCTCAGAATTAACTTGTCGACGCCGAATGCTTGGGTGCATTGGCATAGGACGATCCATTAGATACGTTGCATTCGCGAGTAAGAGGACAGGTTGATCACTCTCGCAAAGCGTTGCGGTAGTGAGTGCTTGCGCCAGACTCGTGCAGTCCCCTGTTTCAGGTTCACATAAATCGTGTCTCGTGCCGTAAACCCTGTCGGTGGTAACCTTTAATGACGATTGCGCGCAAAGCGTCTCCAACCCCTCAAGGCTTTGATCAATTGTTGTACATCCAGTCACTGATAACGATACAGACAGCACAAATAAATAATTGAAGTATTGTTCCCGGGCCATCCCTGCTACCTCCTTGGCGTAATTAACCCGAAGAATAGTCGGCAATAGCATTCCCTGCAAATGGGTTTGCCGATATTCTCTACCCACAACGTTCTGCGTTTTAAACTAAAAATTATGGAAAGACTAATGGCATTATAACACCGACCCCAATAGTGACCCGATGCATCAAGCGACACGCTTTGTTGCTTTACATTGTTCTTCGTTCTTCGAAATTGGAGAGGTTTGTTTTATCCCGTCACGATATAATTTTAATTGTCTGAAATACTATTTAGTTTTAATGCCTTAGCGACCAGCCAGATTCTGCACTATACCCGACTTTAAAAGTTTCACCTTTCCTTTAAAAAAATTCTACTACGCTTTGTAAGCTGTTAGGAAACATTTACCCCAATCAAATAATGGAGAAAATAACGATGCCATCGACAATTCCGTTCGATCCGTCGCTGGTTCTTGGTAATGTAGTGGACCAATCAAAAATCGATGATTTAACTAAAATAGCAGAGCTTCAAAAACCTGTTGATGCAGCCCAGCAGGCATTAAATTCCTACATTCTGTCGAAACGAAGTTTGGACATGACATTGCAGGAAATGATCAATATGAACGTTGCCCAAGACGACCTGAACAATCTTGTAAAAGAGATTGATTCGGTTAAATCAGAAATGTCTAAAGCAGCGATCACACTCGCCCAGGAGACTGTTAAGGCGCTACCTGAAATTCGAGCAGCGCGTGAATCTATGTCCCAAAAACAAATAAGCTCTTCTGTTGAAAGCCCCATGGACTACAACAAATCGGCTATCAAAAAAATGCCCATTTCATCTGACTCGATGGTAATGGACGCTCAATATTTTCGTTTTGAATCTAATTCCGATTCCACCGATGCCCACTCCAGTTCGGTTGCAAGCTATGTGTCATCGCAGGTGTCTTCCTTTCTATCACCAACCTATGCAGCCCAGGTAGGCGCTTCTGCTAAAAAGGTGATGGAATCACAGCACTCTAGTCATAAGATTGAGGGGACGCTGGTAATAACCGCCAACTGCACCCACAAAGTAGCAGACGTGTTTGCGCCGTTTGTATTGGATCCTGAAAAGGCGATTCGAGCCTGGAACGTGTATGTACCAGGAAAAAAAATTGATACAACTGATCCTAAATCAATGCAAAAAGTCATTGCCGGTAAAGGTTCGGATTCTGCAGGCATGTATTTATTGTCGGGGGCAACCTATGGGTCAAGTTTTGTAGGGATGGTGCACATTCTTCAGGATGAAAAAAGCGATTCATCACAAAGTTCTTCTTCTGTTGCAGGGTCAATGTCCGCTTCAATTGAGGAGCATTTATTTTTGGCAAATAGCTCCGGAAAATTTGGCTTAGACTCTTCGTTTGCGAACAGTCTAAAAAATCTGTTGAGTACGTCAAACTTACAGTCCCATGCCAGTTTTGTGACGATGGGAATTATCCCCTCTATAAAGTCTAACACCATTAAAACCACGGTGCAGACGCTTAAACCCGATCCCACAGACGTGATGAATCAACTTTCGGCTATTCAGGGATCAAATGATGGTTCGGTAAATACGATGGGGTCGCAAGCTTCACAAGCGAAAACGGGTGAATCATTTATGCAACTCGACAACTCCTATATCACGAGTGTGGTATCGAGTTTAGGCGAGTACGATAATGACAACAACAAGGTTATAGACACGAATTCGATGATGACCGCTTTAGATGACTATGTCACAAAAGCTATAGAAGGAGATTGCGGAGTACCAATAAACTTCTTTTTAAAACCTCTTACGTCGCGGCAGCTCGCTGAAGCCTGGTTGTATAAGTTTTATCCAGGGGAGTACATAGGCGAAAGCTCGGGGGATGACGAATCTAAAGGGCCTCAAGCGAAAAGCTAATTACCACTAGAGGTTACGTCTAAAGGTGCAGTAAACCTTTGGACGTTTAAAGGGTTTATGCGAAGCGTGTACATGAAACCCGAACGCCTCTGCTGAGGACACATCTATTACTTCTGTAATCGCGCTACTGCCAAAAAGTAGTTCCTGATGTCATTGCTTTAGTTCTATCCCCAACTGATACGCGAATGCTATCTATGTTAATGTTGGTTAAAGCAACATACGAAACTGTGGTACGTATCACTGCCAGTTAAGCCGATGGCAGCGCTTGTTTGAATAAATTCCTCTCTTTTTCCTGATTAGATAGCTCCATTTTACTAACTGCGAAAGTGTCCACGTCCCCATTAATGACCCAATTATCAACAACGATATTATAGTTGCCGACAATCGTAGAGTAGATGCAAGGCGTGCGCGCTGTATGTGGGAGTCTTTTAATGGTAAAAACCAAATAACGAACACCCCAAAACGTCTAGACTATAGAAATATACATATAAGGCAGCAAGAAAAAATTGGGCGATATTTGCGATTCGATAGGAGTGTCAAAAGTGATTACTGCTGAAACCAGCGGCTTACTGATAATAGATGTTCAAGGCAAACTGGCTGAACTGGTGTCCAATAGCCAAAGCATGATGACGAATATCTCTAAGTTGGTAAAAAGTTGTGAGATTTTGTCTATCCCGATAGTCATACTTGAACAAAATCCGCATGGCTTAGGTCCAACCGCACCTGCGATAAAAAATAGCGTACAGTCTTTCAACCCTATCGAGAAACATAGCTTTAATGCGCTAGACGAAGAACACATAAAGTCTCGTATTCAGACGCTTAATAAGCAAAACTGGTTGGTAGCGGGCATCGAAGCGCATATATGTGTGTATCAAACGGTTAAAGGGTTACTAGGTGAAGGTTTCAGTGTTGAGGTAGTCGCCGATTGTATTTCCTCAAGGCACCAGCCATGTATCCAGTTAGCCATCGAAAATATGCGACGAGTTGGCGCTAATATTACGACTTTAGAAATGGCGATGTTTGAAGTCATGAAAAGTAGTAAAAACGAATATTTTAGAGATGTGTTGAACATTATTAAATAAACTATAAGAACGTAGCCGATAGTTTTCAGCCATCTAGCCAGTCATACAAAATGCTCAAATATGAATTTAAGCGTTTATACAGAAGCCTAGTGAGGCTTAATGGACACGGCGTACTTCCCCCGTTTAAATCGGTACACTTCTATCAGAAGAAAGCAGCCGATATCGTCGCCGGTTTACGCTATAGTAACGCGCAAATCTAATAACAAAGGCGAACAGAAATGAAAAGCGCTGTACTACTGACTATTTTAACCCTTGCATCGTTACAAGCATCGGCTACCAAACCCTCACTAACTTCACATCCGTCTCATCAAGCATTTTTTGATGCTTTAACCGCCTTATGTGGGCAGGCCTTCACCGGTAAAGTGGTAGCCGATACCACTAATTCAGATACATTCAAAAATAAGTCGCTTGTTATGCACGTAAGTAAGTGCGATGACAAACAAATTAATATTCCCTTTCATGTCGGCGAAGACCATTCCCGCACCTGGATTATTACCCGTACCGGTAGTGGTTTACGTTTAAAGCATGACCACCGTCACGAAGATGGTAGCGAGGATCCACTAACAATGTATGGCGGCGTAACAACTGAACCTGGCTTTAACCAGGTACAGGCCTTCCCTGCTGATGCTTATACGAAATGGATGTTCGCTGAAAAAGGGTTACCACAATCTATTCATAACATTTGGAAGATGTTTGTTTACCCAGATATTTTTAGCTATCAACTCGTACGGGAAGGCCGAGAGTTTCGTGTAGACTTTGACTTAACGAAACCCACTGAGACACCACCAGCCGCGTGGGGAGCAGAGTAACGTTCAGAAGAGATGGTGATTTATTGGCGAAGAGGAACTTTACAAAAGCGTAATCTTCGCCTCGTTACACGCGCCCCTTTAAGCTTTATTTTGCCTAAACGTATGCTCCCGGACAGCTCTTAATAGGGCGGACACAGAGTTTGCCAATACCCTCATAGCGTTAATATTCCAGACCGGGTCATTGCGAAGGCTCAGTTTATGTCTACACTTAACAACATTTTTAACGTAAACATAAAAGGTGTATCTATGACTACTTTCACCATACATACTAAGGATTCAGCACCCGCGGATTCTCAGCCTTTGCTTAAAAAGTCAGAACAAGAAATGGGTATGGTACCTAATCTTCACGGCATTATGGCCGAGTCACCGGCAACACTCGAAGCCTATCAAACACTGCACAATCTTGCCCAGCAAACATCTTTTACCAAAGACGAGCTGACGGTAGTTTGGCTAAGTGTTAGCGTTGAACATGGCTGTGGATACTGCGTGCCAGCCCATACTGCTATCGGGAAGAAAATGGAAGTGGATGATAAAATTATCTCAGCTTTGCGTGAAGAGAAGCCCCTTCCGGACAACAAGTTAGAAACACTACGCGATACCACGCTTTCAATACTGCGTAACCGTTCAAATATTTCTGATAATGAACGCGAACGTTTTTATCTAGCAGGCTATACACATCAACATCTGTTAGAAATTGTGTGTGTAATGTGTCAGAAAATCATGAGCAATTACATCAATAATCTCGCACAAACACCGTTAGATGACGCTTTCAAAGATTTTAAATGGAGAAAAGAATAATAAAATAACTAGCACGTCTCGATTGACGGAATGTTAATTTTGCATGGCTTGAGTGCTTAGCAGGTTAATACACCACATCTTTGCTCGCACTCAACGCTACGTTGATTTTTCTTATCGCGACTACCGCATAATAGTGATAAAAAAATACATAAATATTAATGAATATTTTTTACATCATGTTACCTCTATTAGCGGGGTAGCCTAACCGCAAAAAATATTTACGTAGTTTGAAGTTAGTTTAACCCGCCAACGCGCGCTTAGTTTTTCCACTTTCATCCTTTACACGCTTAAGGCAGAGATATTTTTGTTGCCTCTGAGGTTGCCGCTGAAGTATTTCGTCTATAAATTGAGCGAAAATTACAACTATCACTATAACGTTAAATAATATTGCATTTTAATTTCATTCACGCAATAGTATGAAGCGACGGTTAAAAATCGTCCTGAAAAATGTTTTTCTCTCCTCAAGGATAAGATGTCAGATAAGGTTTTTCTAATATTAATCGGTACTGTGTAAGCAACTTTTTCCGTTGTTAATCGTTAATGACACTCCGCTCCGTAGTATGGAGTTCATACGAGCTCAGCACTCAACTCAACAAGTGTAAATAAACAAGACTATCACCTAAAAAGATTGGATATAAATCCAACGAAGGTAGTTGTTTTAGAAGGAATAAAATAATATGAAATTCAAATTCACTGCATGTGCCAGTGCGATTGCACTCGCCTGTTTGTCCAGTGTCTCTTCTGCAGAGACTTCACAAATCAAAGAAGTGAAGGCTCAAAAATCGCAAAAAGCCAGTAATGTTAGCCCTGATTTCGCCACGTGGTATAAATCGAAAAAACAACGTGCGCATGCTGCTGTAACCGATCAAATCATCGTAGAGTTTGCTAATGAATCAATAGCTACTGAGGCACTTCGCGCCTCGGTAGATGCTGGCAATTTAAAGGCAGAAACAAATGGAGCGGATCCAGCTAAAAGAAGACTTGGCAAGTCCCGTTCAGTCCTTGCTGAATTAGAAATGAGCTCAGGTAAAAAACTTCGCGTGGGCAAAGCGCTTGGCAAAACAAAGCTAACCTTAAAGCTTGATAGAAAGATGGATCACAAAGCTGCCAAAGCTATTGTGGCAAAACTGCGTAAGAACAAAAAAGTTAAGTTTGCTGAAATCGATCCTCTTCGCTATTTAATGGCTGAAACTCAACCGTGGGGCATTAGCGCCGTACAGGCTGATCAGGTTTCAGACAATGAAGCATCAAATATGACGGTTTGTATCATTGACTCAGGCTATGACATAAACAACCCTGATTTAAGTGGAAACATGGTAAGCGGCACGAGTGACAGTGGCACGGGAGCATGGTCAACTCCAGGCGGCTCTCATGGTACTCACGTTGCTGGAACCATCGCTGCAATCAACAACACCCAGGGTGTTGTTGGGGTACTACCGAACCAGACAGTTAATCTTCATATCATCAAAGTGTTTAACGAATCGGGTTGGGGCTATAGTAGTGACTTAGTTTCGGCTATTCAGAAGTGCGATAACGCGGGCGCCAAAGTAGTGAATATGTCGTTAGGTGGTCCAAATTCTTCTACCACTGAACAAAACGCACTGCAAAACTTCTACGACAATGGCATTTTACTTGTCGCCGCTGCGGGGAACGCAGGAGACTCGACTCACTCCTATCCAGCATCGTATGACTCAGTTATTTCGGTTGCGGCGGTTGATGAATCGGGTCAGCATGCAGAATTTTCTCAGTTTACTAACCAAGTTGAAGTAGCAGGTCCTGGTGAAGCAATTCTTTCCCCAGTCGGCGTAAACGACGGCAGACAGGGTTTTATCACTTTTAGTGGCAGCACCACTGGTGACGATCGTGTCTTACCGCAGACCCGCTATATTCAAAGTGGTCCGGATTATACAGTAACTAACGTCAACGGTACGGTTTCCGGTGTTATCGGTGCCTGTTCTCGCTCTGGTACCAGCTATAGCTGTGGCAATATGAGTGGTAAAATCTGTGTAGCTGAACGTCACGCTAATCAGGTAGGAAGCTCCTATCCAGAAGTTGATCCTGCAAAAGCGTGTGCTGATGCTGGCGCGGCAGGTGTGGTAGTTTATAGTAACGCTGCGCGTCCCGGGTTACAAAACCCATTCTTAGTGGATGACACGGGCATGGTGGACATGCCTACCGTGTCGGTTAACCGTACGTTAGGTCAGCAACTCACAGCTGCAGCGGGGACCACGGCAACGTTGCAAGTAGCAGGTAATACCGATTATGCGTATTACAACGGTACATCAATGGCTACTCCCCACGTCGCAGGCGTAGCGGCGCTAGCGTGGAGTAAAAACCCAAGTTGTACCGCAGCAGAAGTGCGCACCGCGCTTTCTGCTACTGCCGATGACTTAGACGTGGCTGGGCGTGACAACCGCACCGGTTACGGCATGGTGCAAACTAAAGCGGCCTCTGACTACATGGCTACAAATTGTGGTTCTGGCCCCGAAACGTTAGTAAAAGGTGTAGCGAAAACTAACCTTTCTGGTTCGAAAGACCAGGAACTAGAGTTTACCATTTCTGTGCCCTCGGGTGCCTCTAACCTTTCCTTTGCGATGTCTGGCGGTTCTGGAGATGCCGATTTGTATGTAAGATTTGGCAGCGCCCCAACTACGTCTTCCTATAACTGTCGTTCTTGGGAGTCTGGTAATACAGAAAACTGTAATTTCACCTCACCCTCTACCGGCACTTACTATGTAAAAGTTATCGGATATTCGGCATTTTCTGGCGCTCAGTTAGTGGCTGATTACGATACTGCTGGCACTGGAAATCAAGGTGCAACTGGGCAAGTGACCAATATTTCAGCTACCACAAATAACTGGAAGTACTACACGTTAGAAGTGCCCACTGGTATGGCCACGTTAGACTTTTCAATTACAGGTGGTTCAGGTGACGCAGACTTATACATTCGTCGCGGCAGCCAACCCACAACATCTACCTATGATTGCCGTCCTTTTGAAACAGGAAACGAAGAAACGTGTTCGTTTAACAACCCGCAAGCGGGTACATGGCACATAGGTATTCGTGCTTACAGTTCGTTCTCAGGACTAACGTTAAATACGTCTTATCAACCTTAAGTAAATTAAGGATTCCATTATGCCGACGGTGGTCGGCATTAACTTAAAAGGCTTGGGCATGTCCTCAAGCCTTTTGCTCCCCCCCTCTAAACACAGAAATTTTAGCCTTAGATTCAACAACATAGGATTACCCTCACACCATAAGGTGTTTTTTTGCTAAAAAACTAATTAATTAGTTGATAATTTCCTGAATTGTTACTAGATTAAATACTAATTAATTAGTAGGAATGGGTCATGGCCAGAAAAAAATCACAGCAACTCACCGACGCAGAACAAGAAATAATGCAATTATTGTGGGAACATAACGAAATGTCGGTTAAAGAAATCGCAGCCTGTTTATCCGAAAAGCGTCCTACAGCTTACACCACCGCCCAAACTCTCTGTAGGATATTGGTCGATAAAGATTATGCAGAATTTCGTAAAGAAGGTCGGGCGTTTTTGTACAAGGCAAAAATTTCGCAGTCCGATGCGCGCAAAGGTGCGCTTAGCACGCTTCTTTCTAAGTTTTTTGGCAATTCACCCGAACTCCTAGCCCAGCACCTGATTAAAGACACCGATATTAAATTAGAAGATCTGGAGTCGCTTCAAACGCAAATTGATAAATCGAAAGATTAGGTGGGTGTATGATTGCTGAATCGACCGTTCTACTTACCTTAGGGGTATATCATTTAGGAATTGGATCCGTTCTGATAGTACTATTGCTATTAGTCTCAAAACTATTTGAGCTCTCAGCTGAGACAAAAAGTTGGTTATGGTTAACCGCCTTTCTACTGGCGATACTGTTACCTTTTACATCCTTATCTATATCGAGCAAACCACAACAAAATCCAACCTTACAAGGTTACGAAAGTAAGTTAGAAGCTGACCCTGGTGCGTTTTCAGCTGGCCTACCTCAACTTAGTGATGATACAAATTGGCATTTACCGGCTGAATTAGCTTACTCCCTTTCGAATGCAATTTTGCTGCTGGGCGCACTATGGCTAGTCGGTATTTTATGGAGGGCTTGCCAGGTTGGTCGGGCTTATGTTCGCGCAATCAGACTCAAAAAGTCAGCTTCACCCACGTCGATAGAAAAATTTAACGATATCCCGGTGGTGTGCTCCCCCAACGCGTCTTCCCCGATGGCAATTGGGATATTCAACCCAGTAATCGTATTGCCAGATAAATTTATAAAACACATGGTTTCACAGCAGTTGATGCCCATCCTGTTGCATGAAAAAGCGCATATCCAACGCGGCGATTTGTGGGTGGGTGCGCTGCAGGAAGTACTAGCCCTCATTTTTTGGTGGAGCCCGGTTGTACGCTCCCTCAACCATAAGATTCACATCTACCGTGAACTGTCATGCGACATTCGAGCAGTTCGCAATTTAAAAAATTCAAAGCATTATGCTCAGTCTTTAGTAGACAGCGCCAAATTGATGCTTTCGACTCAGGAGAATATTTTGTCTATGGGACTTTTTAGTAAGAAAAAAGACTTAGCCTACCGCGTGACTAGCGTACTTGAACATAAAGCTGCGAAACAGACCCGATTGTATTCAATTGTCGCAGGCTGTTTAACATTATGTGTTACCACCGGTCTAGCTGTTATTAACCTGATACCAGAAGTCAATGCCGCCGACGTTGCGCGAGATGCCAAGCAATTCGCGAGACTGGATAACGGGGAAAGTCAAACGCTCATTCATGCAGTGGCCCAAAATGATGAGGAACTGGTGGAATTTCTAATTAACCGTGGAACCGATATTAACGTACCGCTAACGGGTGATGGCACCGCGCTGATGATTGCCACACGTCAAAATAATATCAATATGGTTAAAGCACTCATTCGCATGGGAGCGGACGTAGACCAGCCCTCTTATGGTGATGGCAACCCACTTATTATCGCTGCAAAACGTAATCACCAGCAAATCGCAAAACTACTGTTAAACAATGGCGCAAACGTGAATGCCTTAGTAAAGGGAGATGAAACACCCTTAATACAAGCCTCGTGGAAGGGTCATGAAGAAATGGTGAAGCTTCTTGTTGAACACGGTGCCGATGTCAATTTAGGCGTTTTTGCTAACAAATTTACACAGAGAGAGTGGCGTTCCCCTTTAAGTAAAGCAAACACACAAGAGATCAAAAGCTATCTTATCCGTCAAGGAGCAAAGACATAATGAAAAAAACATCTTTCATACATCCCACCTTCGCATTATGGGCGCTATTATGCCTGACCGCATTTATTTCACCGCTACAGGCTGGTTCATTAGCGCAACCTGCTGCGAGCGAAATTAAATCCCAAATGAAACAATGGCAACAGCAATACCAGCTTCCTTCCTTATCGTTAGCAATATCACTGGATGATAAAGTAGTATTTGCCGACGCCGTAGGTTTTGCTGATATCGAATCGAAAAAGAAAGCGTCAGTTCAGACGCAATACTCGGTTGGTAGTCTTGCTAAACCTATGACAGGCCTTGCCGTGGCACGTTTGATAGACAGCAACAAACTCCACATAGATAACAGTGTTGCTGACTACCTTACCGACTATCCCCAATATAACCAGATAAGTATTAAGCAACTTGCATCCCATACAGCTGGGATCTCGCGTCCTTGGGAAGAACGTAATAATAGAGAGTTCGAATCTCCGCGAGATCATGCCAGCCCATTTGAATCTATTGGACTGGTGAGTGATAAGCCACTTAAATTTACTCCGGGTACTAGTTTTCAGTATACGTCGATGGGTTATGTGGTTTTGTCAGCAGTGATTGAAACAACCGCCCAACAACCCTATACCGATTATATGACCAAACAGGTTTTCGCGCCGTTGGGCATGCACTCAACAGTATTGGACGACTCTTCGGCAGGGAAACAAAGCGAGGCAACTTATTACAGTAAAAAAATTGATGAGAGCACGTTTGAACTTGCCGTGTCAAAGCGTGATCGTAGCTTCTTGTTCGGCGGGGGTGGTTATATTTCTTCACCAAGTGACTTAGTGAAAATGGCGAAAGCGTTTTCAGGTAGCCATTTTATATCGGAAGATACCCAGTCTTTACTCCTTACACCAGTGAAAATGAATAATGGTGAGATTAATCCGCAAGGGTATAGCATAGGTTGGCGGGTTAAGCAGATTGAAGATCCAATCATTGAAAACAAAAAAGTTACTGTCATACATCATGGCGGTATTACTCATAAAGCGTCGACAGCGTTTATTGTAATTATCCCCGAATACCGCGCGGCACTAGCCTACGCAACCAACACTGACCCGAAAGACTTTTGGAAAGCGCGCGAAGAGTCTATAGCGTTACTTTTTAAACTCTACCACGCTAAACATTCTCTGTCAGAGAATACCCGTGAGCCATTATGAGTAATCAACTCAATTGAGAAGTGAAATAGGCACATTTCATTAACCCATGCAGACTAGGTATTGTGACGATTAGAACGGCTTCAATTGTTATTAATTGGAGCCCTCCCAAACTAACTTATGAATAATGCTGCAATTTTTCGTCACCAGCGAGTACGCATTAGTGCCGATGGTAAATCGTAACCTGACCACAGTTAAAGATTAATCCTCTCATATGAATGGGTGGCGCATGGTTTAACGATGAGTTGGACAATCGAGAACATGCAAGCCGAAGTGGGATGCTACCCCATTTAAAATACGCTTAATTCCGATAATATTGCCTTGAAATTGGGGCTGCCACGTAAGTTTCAGCTCACTGGTTCCTTTTCTTAATTTCACCGTCCACGTTTTAGACCAATTAAACTGGTTTGGAGAACCACAGAATTCCCATCCCCGCGATTTATGATACTCAACGATTCGGGTAAAATTTTCAGCAGCAATATCCTCAATTATACCTAACCCATGCCGTTTAAATTTACTTGCAACAAGTTTGTGTTTTAAAATACGGAACATGTTTCCATAAACCTCTTCGTATCATCTGCATCAGCAACGACTCATCTATAACACCTAATTAAATCAGATTCCTTAATCAGATGATATTGTCTACACTTAAAATGCGAACTAGCCTTTTTATTTCATCGTTTATCCAATTACTTTTTTAGTTACGCTGAGCGGCGTAACCTCGACTTTTACTTACTTAGACCCGTTTGGAAATAAGAAATGCTTATTCCTAGTTGCCAAATACCTGTTACTCAAGGGCGAGGCACCCAAAGCTTGCGCGTATTGAAGTGAGCCCATAACCCTAGCAATAGCGGGCGGCTCTGGCATCAAGAAGCAAAACACCTTAGGAATATAAAGGCTAAAGCAAAAATGCCCCCCCAGTAGTACAGCCTTCGTATGGGTACCAAGTTAATCTTTGCAAGTTATCGACTTTAGACGCTAACAAGTTTCAGGTATCTATCGCTTCAATCAACCCTAAACTCAAGAGTTCCTATCCTCGGGCTGCACATTGGAATATAATGAGGGAATCGACTTCGGCAGAAGTAACCTTCTTCATTCTTACTAGAATAAGATGATGCTGGAAATCGTTGAAGATACTGTTAAGAAGCATGATTTATTGCTCACCCCCTGTAGCAAAGATACCTTCAAGCGTGTTTATCTTAACGAAAGTTTCCTACCTGAATGACATGGAGATGCGGTCTTTACTTTAAAGCACTTTAGCATTCCAGAATATTTTATCAGTACGACCTTCAATATTTTTATGAAGGTTACACTGAACTTAGCAGGTAAACTTTCAGTACTTCAACCCACTAGTAAAGCTGACGACTATACTATTGTTAAAGCGCAAATGGATTTGATTGCAGGCTAACGGCATATTCTGTTGTAAAGTCAAACAATGTTAAAAAAAACAAACCCATTAACTGCGAGATTTTAGAAAATATTGCTTCGTGATTTCTGCCTCCCTAAAAGTATATTTTTTTGGTCAGAAATACTCGACACAAGCGCGCATATTTGTAGGATCTAAACTCGTGAAATACGGAAATCAGTATGACTCAGTTCCAAACAATTGATATTGATGACTTACAGGTAGGCATGTACGTTATCGAATTTGTGCGTCAGGACGGCGACCTTGCGATTAAAAATAGTGGCTTCATCCATTCCGCGGCGACGATTGAGTTATTGAACAAAAATGGCGTAAAACGGATAATTATCGATCCCAGTCGGTCGAAATCTAAAACAGAAAAAGAAGGCACCACGTTAGAAACGGTCAACGCTTCTGCAAAAGTAACAAAACCCTCTGGCAATGATGTATCTAAAGCCCTGCGACTACACAGTAGAGGTGTGTCGCTGCAAAAACTTATTCATGAAAGTATTAAGAAAAATAGACCATTTAGTGCCACCTACGCCGCGGAATTTACAGATTTAGTAGTCGACTTTATAGAGTCTAACCCCACAGCGATGGGATGTGCTACGCGTATACGAAAAAAAGATAGCTATTTGCTGGAACACTCACTAAATGTTTCCGTTCATCTAATTCAATTAGCCCAACACATGAAACTCTCCGCTAGCGATGTCCAAGATGTGGGCCTTGCTGGTTTTCTAATTGATGTAGGAAAAATTCGCATACCCGATGAGATACTTTTTAAGCCAGGCAAGGTAACAAAAAAAGAAATGGAGGTCATAAAGGGTCATGTCAAGCTAGGCGAGGAATACTTGCAACAGCAAGGTTATCCGGAAAAAATTATTAAAATTGTAGGCCAGCATCATGAAAGACTGGATGGCTCAGGCTACCCTAAGAAACTTTCTGGCGATGAAATATGTCAATTCGGCCGTATGATTGCCATTGCCGACGTTTATGATGCCGTAACAGCTGACCGACCTTATAGAGCAGGGATGACCCACCAACAAGCACTTAAAATCTTACTTTCTGAAAGTCAGACAAGACTTGATACCACCTTGGTGCAGCACTTTATTAAATGCAATGGAATATTTCCTGAGGGCACATTAGTAGAGTTATCTAACGGTCATGTTGCTATGGTGTTTAAGGAAAACAAGGATGCACCTCTACGTCCGGTAGTAAAACCCTTCTACTCCATAAAATCGAAACATTACTTAGCGGTGAAAGAAATTGACCTAGCAAAATCTGAAAGTATTAAAATTGTTCGCCAGGTTAAAGATAGTCAGTTAAGCATTGACTTTCATAAGGTGTTTCATGAAAAAATGGCGTGAGTGTACTTACTCAGATTGTTAATAGATCCATAAATTTATTAACAGGCGTAGCCTCAAGCGCTTTTTGATCACTACACAATTCAAGTATCCGCTGGCATCTACTGGCAGGAAAACGCGTCTCTAGGTTGCGTTTAAATTTTTGTTCTAGAAGTGGTATCCCTTCTTTGCGCCGACGTCGGTGGCCAATGGGATACTTTATCTCGACTTTATCGGTACGTGTGCCATCACTGAAAAACACCTGCACAGCGTTGGCGATGGAACGCTTGTCCGGTTCAAGATACTCTGCGCTGTAGCACTTATCTTCCATTACCTCCATTTTTTGGCGCAAAACGTCGATTTGAGGATGGCTTGCATGGAAACTATCCTCGTAATGTTCTGCTTCAAGTTTACCTAACAACAAAGGGACAGCAATCATATATTGCAAGCAATGATCGCGGTCCGCGGGATTCACCAGTTCACCCTGTTTAGAAATAATTCGAATCGCTGACTCATGTGTAGTAATTTCAATTCGCTCAATGTCATCAATACGATTTTTTACCTGAGGATGCAGTTTCACTGCCGCTTCGCAGGCTGTTTGAGCGTGAAATTCTGCAGGAAAGCTTAATTTGAATAGGATATTTTCCATCACATAGGTGCCGTAATCCTGCTTAAACGAAAATTTACGCTGGGTTTCAGGTTTAACGGTAAGGTCCTTATTGGAATGGCTAAACGCAACGTCGTAAAACCCCCATTGCGGTGTAGTCAGTACACTGGGAATGCCCATTTCGCCTCGCATTGCTATGTCTGCTAAGCGCACCGCCCGAGAAGTCGCATCACCCGCTGCCCACGATTTACGCGAACCGGTATTGGGTGCATGTCTATAGGTTCTCAGCGCTGAGCCATCTAGCCACGCATGGGACAGTGCCACCATGATCTGTTCACGATTTCCCCCCATCATATGTGTTACCACCGCAGCGGATGCAATACGTACAAGTAAGACGTGGCATAACCCTACGCGGTTAAAGCTATTTTCTAATGCAATTACGCCTTGGATTTCATGCGCTTTAACCATCGCCACTAATACATCATGCATGGTCAAAGGAAGTTCGGTTTTTGACAATCGCAATTGAGAAAGATGATCAGCCACAGCTAGAATTCCACCCAGGTTATCAGAAGGATGGCCCCACTCTGCCGCTAACCAGGTATCGTTAAAATCTAACCAGCGAATGATACAGCCAATATCCCATGCAGCTTTAACCGGATCGAGACAAAATTGCGTACCTGGAACTCGTGCTCCGTGCGGAACTATTGTTCCTGCTACCAGCGGGCCGAGGTGTTTAGTACATTCGGGGAATCGAAGTGCAAGTAGACCGCAACCTATCGTATCCATCAGGCAGTTTCGCGCTGTATCAAGCGCTTCTGGCGAGGTTACTTCGTAATTGACGACATAGTCTGCAATATCTTGGATTACCTGATCGTACTCAGTGCGATTACGCCTGACGCCTCTGCTATTCATTCCGTAGCTCCATTAATACAAGGAAAGTCATAGCCTTTTGTACGGAATATGTTAACTATGGATGAGTAAGTAGGAGAAGTGAAAAGTGAAAAGTAAAAAGTAAAAAGTAAAAAGGAAATGTTTCGTACACCACGTCAGTGATTTGCTTAGTTCTCGTCGTCAATATCGGAAGGATCAATGATAAGGATGCTCTCCCTCAATTCGCAATCGGGGACGATGTTGCGGTTCCTCTGAATAAACTCTAACTCTATTACAGTATTCGAAACAATTTGAGGCTGCGAATAATCAACGCGTTCATCAAGACTTGCTTTCAGCTCTTCAATGTAGATATCCAGTATAGCTGTGCATTCATCGGCTCCTGCGGGTGCAGTTACCAGACTAATCAAGATGACTGAAAACGTTACGAGCTTCACTGATAGTTACTTCGCATATGAATAGAATGTCTAGTATACCTTGCTTATTTCTGCGGCTGAATATTTTTCTTATACTTTTGTCTAATACGTACATTATCTTAAAGCACACACTTTGAAACAAAGTTATTCCTGTAAAGCAAGGGCTGTTACTTCGTAAACAAGTAAATTGCTGTAATATCAAAACTGAATTTGCACAAATGGAAGACTATATAATGAAAATGCAAAATGTAATTAAGTCGGCGCTGGTATTGGGCGCGTTCGGCTTACAATCCTATACCCTATGGGCTCAAACAATTACCAATAACGTTTATTCTGAAAAGGGACTAGCTGGTACGCTCGTACAAGAAAAAGTTGATGAGCAAAATTTCACGGCCAAAATAGAGTTTGGTTGGAACAACCGGCGCGTTTTAATTGACGAAAACCTTACGTTAAATGCCGATGGGGTGCCTGTAAAGCTGACGCTTAAAGGAACCTCCCCTTTTGGCGCACCGATTGACGAAATGTTTAAATACAATAATGGTGTGGCAAAGTGGGAAAGCCTAAACGAGTCTGGTAAAAAGGCGGATGACACTGTCGATTTCTATTCTCCGTCTTCCATCAACCTGGCCATGGATAACGCTACCATGCGTTATGCGTTTGAAAATAACCAATACGAGCTCGACGTTTATCCGCAAGGTAAAATGTTAATTGAGAAGTTGGCAACGCGACAACTGAACGATCAAACTGTTCATTTGGTTGCAGCCAGCGGGTTAGGATTAACCCCCAACTTTGCGTGGTATGATGACAAAGGTAACTTTTTTGCCAAAAGCTTTGGCCCTATGTACGTTATTAGAGATGGTTTCAGCAAAGCGCAATTTGACGAACTTAAAAAGATACAGGAAGACGCTGAGCAAGCGTTTCTGGAAAACCTGGCGAAAAAGCTAACACATACCCCCGAGTCACTCCTTATACAAAACGTGGCCGTTTTTGACAGTAAAAACAAGAAGTTGCTCGAAAATCATGACGTGTTAATCAAGAATGGCAAAATTGTCGAGGTTGCCAAACAAATTGACAATAAAGTCAGCCATAAAATAGTCGATGGGAAAAATAAAACGCTTATCCCTGGCCTCTGGGATATGCACGGCCATCTGTCCAAGAACAATGGCATTTTAAATATCGCTAATGGGGTAACCAGTGTTCGCGACATGGGCAATAAACATGAGAATATTCTAGAAATTGAGACGCTGTATGATACCAACAAAGTGCTGGGAACGCGCGTTTATCGAGCTGGTTTTATGGACCAATACAGTGAAAACTCCGCGGGCTTAAGTGTCAAATCGCTGGAAGAAGCTTTAAAAACGGTGGACTTTTTTGCCGACAATGGCTATGTCCAAGTAAAGCTTTACTCCTCTATCGATCCGAAATGGGTAAAGCCGATTGCAGAACGTGCGCACAGTCGCGGGTTGCGCTTAAGTGGTCACGTTCCAGCCTTCATGACTGCTGAGCAAGCAGTAAAAAATGGATACGATGAAATCCAACATATCAACATGCTCTTTCTTAATTTCTTAGCCGGAGAAGAAGTTGATACCCGCACTAAACAGCGTTTTTCATTAATGGGTGAGCAAGCAGCAGCCTTGCCGATGGACAGTCCAGAAATGAACGAATTCATCAAACTTCTTGCCGATGAGAATATTGTAGTTGACCCAACAATTTCTACATTTAGAAGCTTGTTGATGGCAGAAAATCAAAAAGTTGATCGTGAATTTGAAGATATCGCACCTAATATGCCGGTTAACTTTACTCGGGGGTTAAAAGGCGCTCAGATGCATGTGGAAGAAAACTTTAAAACCAGCTATCAAAAATCAGGCGAAGCCATGCAGAAAATGCTCAAGAAATTATATGATGCTGGCGTTCCGATTGTTCCGGGAACAGATAATATTGCTGGCTTTACGTTAATAAGAGAGTTAGCACTTTACGTCGATGCGGGTATTCCTGCAGCAGATGTTCTGAACATGGCCTCAATTGATAGTGCAAAGCTTATGGGCGTGGCGCATAAAACGGGTTCAATTGAAGAAGGTAAGGTGGCTGATCTGGTTTTGGTCGAAGGAAACCCGCTTGACGATATCCGTACCTTGCGTAACGCTACCTTGGTTATCAAAGGTGAACAAGTATTTAAGCCTGAAGAAATTTACCAGGCAATTGGTGTAACACCGTTTGTTTCTTCCCCTGCGCTTTAACTACCACGGTTGGGATGTTACTTATTCAGGTGCATCCCACATTTCATTCTTTACCGCCACCACATGCATTTCTCAACGCACCTAATTGAGTGACATTCCTTTTTCTAGACGCTGGCCACCCTTGGTTGCGAATCAATATTAATGTAAACCTCACTACAAAGGGTGCGCTTATTGCTTATATCATTGCGATTCAATGAGCAAAGTGAATGCAGTGAATTTCAGGTATGACATAAACGGCTTACGCGCCATCGCTGTAATTGCCGTAGTAATCTTCCATTTCGCCCCGTCTTTATTACCCGGCGGTTTTGCTGGCGTCGATGTGTTCTTTGTAATATCAGGCTTTTTAATGACCAGTATCATTTTTCGCGGAATGGAAAAAGATACATTCAGCTTGACCAAATTCTACATTGCCAGAGCAAACCGGATTATCCCTGCACTGGCATTACTGTGTGGTGTTGTAATGATTTTTGGTTGGTTCTATTTGTTGCCAACTGCCTACACTGCATTAGGTAAACACGCTGCTGGCAGCGTGACCTTTATATCGAATTTCATGTATTGGCTTGAATCGGGCTACTTCGATAGCGCTTCTCATTCAAAGTGGTTGTTGCATACTTGGTCTTTGGCGGTGGAATGGCAATTCTATATCCTTTACCCGCTTATTTTATTAGGGTTAAAGCCACTTGCATCTTTTGCACAGCTAAAACAAGTTATCATTCTGCTTACCGCGGCCTTCTTTGCATTCAGTGTCTATTCGTCTATCCATTGGCCTAATGCCTCCTATTTTTTACTTTCGGCAAGGGCATGGGAACTGACTATCGGGGGAGTGGCCGCCCTTTATAGTATGTCTTTGTCAAAGTCTTTTGCCCGATTAATCAATTTCACCGGTTTAGCGTTCATTGCCCTTGCGTATGTCATCATCGATAACAAAACACCCTGGCCCGGGTATGCAGCGTTGCTACCAGTGGGGGGGACGTTGATGGTGATACTGGCTAATGTGCAGTCTAACATGGTGACCAATAATAGTGTGTTTCAAGCGTTAGGTAGGTGGTCTTACTCAATCTACTTGTGGCACTGGCCGATTGCTGTCTTAGGATACCAATACGAAATAGCCTATTGGTGGGCGATAGGCATACCTTTATCCATTATTTTGGGCTGGCTTAGCTATCGATATGTAGAACAATTTAACTGGCCCTCCATCAGTCAATTAAAAAACGCCTGGAAAGCAAAACCGCTATGGATTGCCGCCTCTCTGTGTGCGGTGGGGCTAATAGTGTTGACACAAAATGGGCTAATGAACCGTTTTGACGAGACAACGGTTAACACCCTCAAAACGGCGAAACATAGCCCGTTCAGAGACCAATGTCATTTACATGAATACAAACCTCCCGCCAATTCAGCGTGTGATTATGTGGATAAAAACGCAAAGTGGGCGGTGTTAGGTGATAGTCATTCGGTGGAATTGTCCTATGCGCTGGCCAGACGCTTGAAGGAACGAAATGAGGGTTTACGTCAATATAGTTTTTCAGGTTGCCCGCCATCGTTGTTACAGGAAATAGGCATGAGTAAATGTACGCGCTGGTATCAGGAAGCATTTGAAGATATCCAGCAGGATGACAAGATTAAACACGTCGTTATTAGTCATCGATTTTCATGGACATTATTTGGCGACCATGCCGAGTCCTACCCCGATGTGCCGCCGCAAGAGAATATGGAGCGGGTTCAGCGCATTCTCGACTCACTGGACGCCGCTATTATCCAACTTGCCAAGAACAAGCAGAATGTTTATGTCATGCTGCCCGTACCAGAAATTCGTAGGGAATTGCGCACATTGATAACCCAGGCTCACGCCACTAACGCCGAAATTACCCAGGTCAAGGGCACGGATACCGATTACTATCAGCGCCGAAACAAAGTGATTTTAGCGCATTTTGAGCAAGCGAATTATCCAGCCAACGTCGCGTTTATTAATTCTCGTGATGCTTTTTGTAGCCGCGAAGACTGCTATGCAGTTGACGCTGGCAAATCTCTTTACTTAGATGATAACCACCCGTCAGTTCATGGGGCTTCTATTTTGGCTGATATGATAATGCAAACGCACTTTTCTACTTTAGCAGAGAATCAACCATAGCTCACTTTCTACAAATCCAATTAAAGCAAATCGGCGTTCTTGGGATATCGTTGAACCATCAATGTTATTTATATGACGAATGTAGATTCGTGACACTGGTATAGTGGTGAGCCTGAGATGAAATTACACCACCACTTTACCATTTTCTTTGCCTTCACCCCCTTTCTCTATAGGGACTTAAACTATTTGAGTGGTAGCGGGCTGCTTCCGCGATAATGCCAACCCTATGCCAGCCAGTAATAGTATAGCCAGCAGGCTTGGTTCATTAACTTGTGATGTAACGTATCCTCTCGTTATATCCCTATAAACGCTAATCATTCCACAATCGCGGCCTCCATCACGGTAGCAAAACCCTTCGAAGCTACATCCAGAACCTCCTGAAAAAATATACCCCGGCATGATATCAATCGCCCCGCCGGAATTGGTCACATTTTCAACAAGCCGTGCAGTAAAAGAAGGCTCATTCACTGCAAATATATCGCCAATAAATCCCAAAAAACTTTCATTCCCAGAGCTATCTGGATTTACCTGAGTATAAGCACTTCCATTAGAAGACATCACATCAATATTGCTAAATGTATTTAAATCAGCATTATATTGATAGGAACCTGATATAGAGGAACCATCGTTGAACTCAGCATTTAAGTACCACTTAATTACCGCGGAATGGGAGGACACGGAAAAGAATGTCATAGCGACAATAAATAAGAGGGCTACTTTATTTTTCAATATTTATGTACCAAGATGATTATTTAAGAGCATGTTGTTGTTAACGCCTCAGGCAACTATTGATCAATTGTTTTTTTCAATATATTCAAAGCCTTATTCAAAATTAAAGATACTCCGCTGAGGAAAGTGTAAATAATACTGAGATGTTATTTGGGGGCGTTCCTCAACGTATGGCAACTTCCCCCTCAATATTGCTAAATGTATTTTCTATCTTCGTTGTGTAGAACCTACTCATCGACCTATCCGCAACATTATTGGGAGTTATTTAAGCTGCTGATTATCTTGTGAAAAAATGAATTTCAGTGTTCAATCAAATTGGATCTATTCTTGCTCTTCAATTTCGTGATCAGGATAATATATGCGTACCGGAGTGAGTAGATGAAAAACGAGCTATCTATCAGTGTAGTGGTGATAGTTAAAACCAGAACGCAACAGCTTGTAAGGTTAATTAAGCAATTTGAAGAGAGTTCACTCCCCCCCAATGAATTGGTGGTAGTGTGGATGAGTTCTCCCTCCGATTTTTCATTGCTAAAGAGCGAGCATTTTCCCATTGTGCATAAATTTGAGTCTACGGGTGGGCTTGAAATAGCCCGTGCACGAAATAAAGGGCTTTCCGCTGCTACCAGTTCACATTGTCTCTATTTGAATGTTGAAAGCGTTATCTCCCCGTTATTACTTGAACAATTCGCGAAAACCTGGACAGAGCGTTGTGTGCTAACAACCAAAGTTTTTTGTGTGGAAAAAACGCTATTGGATTCTCCGTTTGCAGAAATTGAGGCGAATTACCACCGTGTAGGCTGTATCGGTGAACACAAAACGTTTAGCGTGAATAACAACCCTTCGATGTTCTTTATTGCCAAACGCGACGTCGATTCAATAGGTGGCTTTGACGAAAACTACAGCGGGTTTGGGATCAACGATGAGGATTTTTACCAAACCTGTTTGAAAGCGGGTTTAGTTATGGAAAAAGTGGATACCATCACATTTATTCCTAACCGAGAACACTACCAATGCCCGATTAACCACTTAGTCGATTTTGTCCGCAATGCGGAGCTATTCCATCAAAAGTGGGGGCACTACCCTTGCCGTGATGTGCTTTCCCGTTTCGCTGACCTAGGCTTGATTAATGATGATTTCCAGACATCAACGATTCATGTCTTACGTTTACCTACTGAGGAAGAACGTAGAGCCTATGAGTTTAGTACGTTGCTACCACCAGAAGTACATACATCAGATAATAACAAATCGGTTACTGATGCATCCATGAATAATGCGATTATTCACCATTAGTCACTGATTGATATATCTCAGGGTTCACATCTGCTCGCTATAATGTGAACCCTCATTGTGTAAGTATTCCGCGTGTAGATTGACTGGTTTCTCGAAGGCTACGTAGGCAAAACCCTACAACTTTCAAGCTGCTGAAAAGTTACAAAGCCCCGCCGAACGACAGAAAGAAGATGACAGCGAGGTAACGTGGCATTCATCTGCTAAACCATGTTGCTTCTTTGCTAATATTTCCTAATTAGCGAGTTGCGTCTTAGCGTTAAGCTGACCACATATTATTATGGATGAGTGTTATTCTGTACCGCCAGAGTAACCCGATTTGAAAAGATGAAGATTCTTCAATAACAAGGGAATAAGGCTAAGCGTCGCCGTCAGAATTGCAAGTACCGAGTCAATGGCTTGTCCGCTCGAATAAATCACAATACCGCCAAGAACAAACAGCACAGTGAACAGAGGTACTCGCAAGTATTGCCATACACTGGACTGGACTTGGCGAGTCCACTCTGAAAATACTTTTTCTGATTCGGCATGGAGAATGAATTTTTTAAAACTATCATTGACGAGGTGCCAGCCTTTGTCACGATAAATATATCCACGGCGTTCAAGATGTTCTATCAAATCATCTCGTTCAGGATTGATTTTTGCGCCATCAGCTAATTGATACAACGCCAGCTTTTCTCCTAATGTGCATAGCTCCCATTGTTTACGATAGAACGCCCCCGCTTGCGCCAGGAAAAATTCTACTACCTGTTCTGGTTCCCATTCCGCGGCCAAACGTGATTTATCTTCAGACGAACTCGGATCGATGTTATTAAAGCGGTAAAATTGCGCTTTCACTTTCTCCAATTCACGCCATCCACTGCCTTCAAAATTGACTACTTCACCAATGTCACGTGCGTTGAGAACCCCTTCTTTTTGGACATTATTCCAACCGTACACCTTTTCGAATTGAGCAAATAATTTTGACCAGCCAATTTGTTCATCGGTATCAATGTGTTCTTCGGAAGAAAGCGAATATTCATTCATCTTGATCAAGCGATAAACCGGTGCAGTGTCACTCAAAATATAAATATCTAACCAATTGAAGCTACACAATTGTCGCACTGCGTTGAGGACCTTTACTCGCTGAAGTTTGTTCATTGAAACTTCGTCGAACCCTTCAATAACGATGGCTGTAACCCTGGTTTTTTCCTCTTCCAACAGCGACATAGGAAGTAAAAATTTGTCTCCGCGTTCTTCAATACATTCTTGAACGTGAATAATGCGGTTGGCAAACCAGCGCTCACTTTGCGTAATGTGTTGCTTAATGTCTTCTCGGGAAAAGTTCATCAGTAATTTTCGCCGCCCCAATGCAGTATCTGACGGTGCCATGACAGTCTCTACTCTGGGGTGCTGCCCCATCTTAGAGCCCATAAATTGTTCGATGATATGTTCACCCAATAGACGTTGAATAACTAGCCGCTCGAAAGCGAGTAAAAACAGAAAGACCGCAATAGTCAGTACAAAAACCACCTCCCAAAAGAAGCTTTTTATTGCTGAAAAAAGGAATTTATCGGGCCGATAATGAAAATCAAATATTCCATTATTAGAAGGAGTTTGAACTTTGTTTAAAACATTATCATCCTCTTCTTTCTCTAGTTCCATTCTTGCCAGAAAACCAAGCCGCGCGCTAAACGGTTCGTCTAATTTTAGCGCGCTAAAAATGTGGTCGAATACTTCGTCAGTGAAACGCGTTGCTCCGCCAATTTGGGATGTATTTTCAACTTTAGTCGCAATAAGAAACTTAAATATATTGTCACCACATTGCTGAGGCCTGCCGGAGAGTTCTGCCGACGGAAAGCGCTCCTCAATAAGTTTTTTTACATCAAGGTTGTAATGCTGTTGCTGCGGATTCACTCCCACATTAGCAAGATAAGCACCTTGTTGCGTTCTCATGCTTTGTAGAGAATCATTCCAGGCATAAGATTCAAGCTCGGCATGCCGCTGAAGTAAGTAGCTGTTAGCACTATTGGTAACAAACGCTGCCAACCCAATGGCGACCACACACAGGGTGCCAAAACTGTAAAGTACATAGGAGAATGGATATCGCTTATGGTCACATTCTTTTGCTGGTAACGTCACGAAAGTCGGTGGCATGTGAACTTTACGAAGCGTTACTATTGCCATAATAAAGAAAGCCATCAGGAAAACGGAAAATGACAAGTAGTTAAGGTAGAAAGGCATTTGAAACTTATCAGGCGATAAAATAGCAACAAGTAAAGATACACCCGAAAATACAATGCATGCATAGGCTGGCGTTTTGTATTTAGCATACATGGAAGTATCTACTTCAAAACAGCGCTGTATTAACCTACAAACAAACGCCATAATAGCTAACCAGAAAGCAAACCGAAAAGACAGGTATTCCAGAAAGTTGATACTGAACAAAGACAAGAAACAGGTGACAATCATTATCCCTGCTAAGTAGGGATACATGTGCCGTTTTTGCTCGTCATAGTATAAAATTTCAGCCCAAAAACGCTGTTTTACAACGTACCGACCAAAGAGATAAAGCGGTGCAACAAAAAAGATAAAGATGATTGACGCCACGAAAATAAGCAGCATATTGTTTATATCGGCTTCATGTTCATCATAAAACACAACCAAATTCCAGGGTATATTTTGGTAGGTTTCTCCTCCGATTGGCCCTATAAGCATGGTGTATTTAGTGCCCTCATATTTGCTGCGCATTTTAATCGGCTTTCGGTTAATATCTGAAAACTCGGTTTGTAGCAAAATGTCTTTCACCCCGTCGGTTTCGACGAAAAAGTTTTCCGCCAAACTTTTATCGCTATTACTGTGATAAAGTACGTCACCGTTTCGGTTTATCACCGCATAGCCGAAATTACGAGGCAGTATCTGATGGGTCAGCGAGGTCATCAATGTATTGAATATAAGGATGTTTTTTCCAGTAGACCTGTCCTTAGATGAAGGAGGGGTGAACGACCCATGTTTATCCTTAAACAACGGTAGCGAAAACTGAGTTGACTTCATACCATCTTCGACATTTCGAATACTTTGGATATAAAACCCACTGGAGCAATCGCCATTCTTCATGTGCCAAACCTGGCAAGCGATAGCCGCTTTAAAGTACTCTCGATGAGACAAATCAAAACGCTTGTTGTAGATGCTGCTGCTGGTTAAAAAGACTAATGGGTATTGGGTAGAAATAAGGCCCTTTTCATTTAATACTGAAAAGCTTTCAATATAGGCTGGCTTAGGTTTATTAGTGGCAGGATATAACGCGTCGCGATTCATTAAACACGGAATAACGTGTTCCGATGCTTTACTGCCCTCTTCTATTAACTCAGCTTCCTCGTGTAGCGATTTAAAGGTTCTTTTATCTTTACCATCTAGGCACTCTATTAACGCTTCAAGCTCGCTTTGTTCCTCGGGCGTCGCTATTATAGCGCGCTGAAAACGTTTGGCCGTGTTTAAAAGCTGACCCACTTCACTATTAAAGTCTTGTTTAATTTCTGTATGAATGGCCTTCGCCTGTTTCGCCTTATCCTGCAAAAAATAGCTATAAAACAACTGATCATAAATACCGATAGTAATCATACCTACGGCAATCAAGAGCCCAAAACCCACTTGGCTGATATCGCGCGTTCTAAACCCGTAACGATTGTTAACAAACCTTATTTTTAAAAGCGGAATCAGAGCAATGAGAATGACAAACATAATCACCAGAATTCGGATCGAAGACGGCGAAACTGCTAAGCGATCCATATTGGCTTCTACAGCCGGAATAATGCCAATAACATACTTCCCCTCGTTAGCATTATCTGTCAGGATTTTTATTGGTTGGATATAAACTTGAAACAGGCTTCCTCTGATATCAGTAGTCAGCATTGAGCTAATTCCTGGCCCTTTGTTGTCTTCTTTCAAACAGTTAGCCAACTCTTCTTCCACGATACCCTTTTTATGCGCTAGCTTTGCTTTGCACAATAAAAAATCCAACGAGCTTACCGATATATCAGTTAAATCAACCTCGCTATTGGTATAATTTTTTCTCGCTAATATTTCGCCACTTTTTTTGGTAAAAAAGATTAGCGGAAATAAATTGAGTTTTTGGGGTAAAATATCCGCCGTTGGAAATTGAAATCTTTCTTTACATTCAGGGTAATTAAATTGGGTAAACCCATTTATATTGAACCTGAATTTCAATGGATCTTCTTTGGTATCAGCGCTTTTCTCCGCCTCTTTACTTTGTGGATTATCAGATTTATTAACACGCGAGGTGTCTATGAAACTTAATTTGCTAAAGCGTTCTGTTTTTTTAGCGCGGCTCAAAAAGTCAGTACACATTTTAGATTCTTGTGACATACGATCTTTTGTTAAAGAATAGGTATTTTGAATGGGGTTTTTATACAGCGCGGTAACTTGATCAAAAGTATTTTTTATTGAATTAGATACACGGTTTAACTCTCTAAAATGGAGTCTATTTTGATAATCTTTATTTTCGTTTACGTGGAAATAGTAAAAAGCAAAAAATACCCCCGCCGAAACCAACACGAGTGTGGTTAGTGTAATTATTGAAGAAACTCTTTTTTTGGCTGGAGTCATTTAGATATAAGTCCAATGACTTTTCACCAAAATATAGAATATTGCGTTTAAAACGCAAATCTAGCGATACGATTTAATTTAAATAGCAATAAAATTAATGTGCGAATTTATAAGGTCTTTTGTAATTAATGGCTATAGTGGTGCATGTGCTGTCTCTTTCAGGTTTGTACGGCTTAGGGGTATTCTATCCAACACTAAACAGCAGCTGTTTTGCATGTTGATATACGTTAAAATCGACGGCTGACATATCCCCCATGTTAATTACCTTCGAATTCAGGCCTTCACTAGATAAGAAGGGGATAATCATCTCTGCGGTCGGGCCGCCGACATCCAAAAACTCTCTTTTATTTATAGGTTTATTGAGAGATACCTGATATGCATAACCAATATCTACATTTCTTTAAGCCGCGCGCCTCTGCGGCACGGCTACCTGTACATGGGTGTACGAATATGATTATTTTAAAGACTCGCTAGAAAAGTTGATAGCTGACCCCCGTGCCATTTGGCTCAATACAATCCGGCAGTTACAATGCTTCTGTTAAAAAGGTACTCTGTTACTGATGCTAAAAAAATAACTCAAAATGAAAGTCGCACTAAGACAATACGTTTATAGTAGAAACGGTGTCCCTTTGGGCGCCAGTCATTCCATGCGCAATATGCTCACGCGCGCCCTAGGAGCTAACACTTTTGCTGAGTTTTGGCGCTATTGGAATCCCATCAGGGGGTACTAGCTAGCGCGTTTTGTAATGCGTCCTGCCAATAGGTTGTTACCGGCTGGATTAGCTATTGTGGCCACATTTGCCGTCAGCGGCGCATTGCGCGACTTGGCTGTCTCGGCATATCAACAAACATAACTATTCTTTTTCACACCGTGGTTTATGGTAATTGGCTCGTTTGTTGTGCTGACAGAAATTCTACAAATTAACTACGCGAATAAACCATGGGGGACTTGGGCAGTAGTGAATATGACTTTTATTGTAACCGCGTTTTGCCTGACCGAGTGGCTGTTAAAATAGCGCTTGCTATAAAAATCGACATGATTTTTTATGTGCGCAATTAGCCAATTTTACGCCACTAACGCAGCTACCACATCATTTGTGAAAATGAGGTGTTTTCATCCTGAGAAAACCTGCTCAGCTCAATAAAAAACGTAGTCCCCTTTTCTTTATCACTCTCGACCCAAGCTTTTCCCTTATGGGCTTTCGCTACCATTTTAACTAGATATAAACCCAGTCCCCAGCCGACTTTTTGTCTGTTGGCTTTATCTGCGTCACGGGCTAGATAGTTAAAAATTAACTCCTGCTGTTCCTTCTCTACAAACGAACCTTCGTTGTGAACACTTAATACGACACGTTCTTTGTTTCCTCTCATGCCTACTGTAATAGGCCCCTTTACTTTTCCGTATTTGATTGCATTAGAAATTAAATTTTCTACTGCACGCTGCACAGCAGTATGGTCGTAGATACCTTCCGCATTTTTTATTCGGCCATTAAATGAAATAGGGTTTTCATAAATCTCTCCAGCGTCTCGCACGGCCGTACGCACTTGTTTGATAATATCGGTGCATTCAAAGCGGAAGGTCATGCCACTTCCTGCTTTGACTTGCGCAGTGTCGAGTAAGTCCTGAATAAGAAATAGGCTGCGATTTAAGCTGCGCTTAAGCGCAGAGTAGACGCTTTCGGGTGGGAGAAGGCCTAATTCACCAACTTCTATGTAAGATAACGAAACGGAAATAGGATTACGCAGATCATGTGCGATTATGCCTGTGAGTTTATCTTGGACCTCTTGGATAGAGTCCATAAAGTGCTGACCTGCCTCCTTACTGCTTGCTTCTACGAACCGGTCAATGATTTCTAATGAGGTAAAGCACAAGATATTATTTTCCAGCAGTCTATTACGTAGTACCTGTCGAAGTAATGAATATTCGTGAATAACTTGACGTAAGTCATAGCGATTAACTGATGCTCTGGAACGGCCATGTTCATGACTATATTTTGCATTGAAATTCATACCGACAAATTCTTGCTCGGATTGCGGTCCCTCATAGTTATGCAGGGTATTAATGAGATTATCCATAAAGTAGGGCAAATAATTTCTTACGACCAGATCCGGCGTTTGTGATGCGGCATGCACCTTCTCATTCGCAATTTTCTCCCATTCGGAAAAAATGGCTTCTTTATTGGCCTTCAAATAGGCTGAGCATTCTTTTGTTTTCATTCCCTACCCCTGATACATCTTACGCAGACCTATTCTGCGCTACCTTTGGGTTAATTCAGTTGTATGTTCCATTAGATTCGCGTCAAGTATCCCGTTACACCACCAACCTCATATAGTTAAACTATATTACTCTTTAACTTATTCTTACTTATCTTTTTCCATAAGCTAACACGCCGCTATGTTGTAGACAGAGTGCGCGATAAAGTCTCAGCCCCGTAGCTGTTATGCACTATTTTTTGACTATTCACTGCCTAAAGTGATGGGCTAAATGCTGATTAGTTTGGTGTGCGGGCAACGAAACTAGCATACATACAGATAAAAATACGAACCAAAACCTTTGACGGTTTTCTGCTTAATGTTTACCGAAACGTGTAGTACTTTTATAGTACGTAAGAGAATTAAATCCACCGAAATCTACCGTCAGAACCTATTTTGGTTAGGTTCGCGCCACCAGCAAGTCACTATTTATGTCAGGTAAATTCACCTCTATTGACTGACTTTTAAACGGCGTAGTCGTAAGTGCAATCCTTTGGGAAATAAATTTATGCCTGTTACCATGGATAAATGTTCGAACCTTCATTTGTTATTATGACGTTTTCTATACCAGCCAATTCTGTTCAAACCGAAATCGAAATAAAGAAAAGCAGATTTATTACTCGAGTTGGATTCGTGTCTTCTCGAACAGCAGCGATGGCTATGCTACAGCAGGCCAAAGTGGATTATCCGGATGCACGCCATCATTGTTGGGCTTACGTGATCGGTGCGCCAGATTCACCAAAAACCGCGGCTATGTCAGATGACGGTGAACCCAGTGGTACGGCGGGAAAACCAATATTGAATGTACTGCAACACAAGCAAATCGGTAATATTATGTTGATAGTGATACGCTATTTCGGCGGTATTAAGCTAGGCGCTGGCGGCTTAGTCAGAGCCTATTCTGCTGCTGCACAAACAGGAATAGACGAGCTTGAAATTAAGCGTGAAGTTCCTATGTGTGAATTCACCGTAACAACCGATTTTGCGAATGAACAATATATTCGCCACTGGCTTACGCAAAATAAAGGTCTGATCAGCAAAGTGGAATATTCCGATACGGTGTCCTTAGCCCTTACGTTACCATTGACTAAGAAAGACGAATTTGTGACTTTACTCGGTCCTATAAGTAACACTTTTCAACAAACCAAACAGGGTCAACAGTCGTAACAGCACTGAAACCACTTTTTTTCAGGATGAATAAACGTATGCCTAATTACGGCGCTGTCAGCCTTGTTTGCTGTTTTTTTCTTCTTACCTTCGGTTGCCAAAAGCAGGTACAAAAGCCTGAATTAATCAGAACCGTAGTTACCGCGCCGGTAGAGCCCTTTGATGGAACCTATCAGCACGTCTTATCTGGCGTTACGCAAGCAGCAGAAACCAGTCAATTGAGTTTCGAAATTCCGGGAGTAATTGACAGCGTTAAAGTAAATTTAGGAGACCGCTTCCAAAAAGGAGATGTCTTAGCCACGATTGAACCTAAAGTATTTCAGCTTGCCGTGAAACAACGCAAGGGTCAGTTATCCGAAGTACAGGCGCGCTTAAAAGAGGCACAGACGGATCTTAGCCGAAAGACACAATTAAAATCGTCTGGTTCGGTCTCGCAAGCCACGTTAGATGTGGCAAAAACTCAGGTTAACTCGTTAAAGGATCAGGTGGAAATTGCCAAGGCACAACTGGAGCTGGCTCAAGAAGATTTAGCCGACACGCAATTAATCGCCCCTTACGCGGGAAAAATTGCCGAACGCCATATCGAGCCGTCTCAACGGGTTACTCCATCCCAACCTATTTTCACGATACAGGGGGCGGAGGGTATAGAAGTGTCTGTTTTGGTACCCGAAAACCTGGTGAATCAATTACATACTGGCGACACCACCCGCGTTAAAGTTTTCGCGGCGACAGAGAGTGATATCACCGGCACCATATTTGAGATAGGTAGTCAGGCACAAAGCGCAAATGCATTCCCTGTGACGGTCAGGTTAAATAGCCAGAATGATGCGTTACAACCCGGTATGAGCGCCGAAGTTACTTTTTCTTACGGTGATGACACCACGCCTGAAAACGCTTTCCTTATTCCCTTAACAGCTTTAGGTGCGGGAGATAAAGATACCCACTTTGTTTGGACCGTTCAAAACAGTAATGATCAGCAAATTGTAAAGCGTAAGCACGTCACCTTACTTGAGTTAAACAAGTCGACAGCGCTTGTCCAGGGTGACCTTCGAGCGGGCCTTGAAGTGGTAAGAGCAGGAGTGGAATTTTTAAAAGAAAACCAAAGGGTTAACGTCGACTCTGGCAAACCACGTTTATTTAACGAATAAGGAACTAAGCGATGAAATCATTATCAGAGCTTAGCCTGACTCACAATCGATTAATGCTGGCAGTGGTTGTATCCATGATGTTTTTCGGCTTATTCAGTTACTTTAATTTACCCGCCCAGGAAGACCCCAGTGTCACTATCCGCGAAGCCGTGGTAACGACGCAATATCCAGGTTTGCCAGCCGATAAAGTCGAACTATTGATCACCAAAACCCTAGAGGAAGCGGCTCGAAAATTACCGGAAGTGAAAGAAATAAGGTCCGTTTCCATGACCGGGCAATCTATATTGCATGTACAGATTCAGGACAGGTTTTTTGAGTTGGAACAAATTTGGGATGACTTAAGGGACGAATTAGAACAAGTTAGAAATCAACTTCCTGAAGGAACCTCCACGCCGCTGGTGAATGATAATTTTGGCGACGTTGCCGTATTAACCGTAGCGCTGATGGCAGACCAAAGTTATCCACTTGGTGAACGGTTTGACATCGCTCAACATATTCGTGACACCTTATTTAAGGTAGAAGGCGTTAAACGCATCGATTTACTCGGCGTCATTCCCGAACAGATCACCATCGAATTCAATGGTGGCAAGCTGGCGCAAATGGGGTTATCGCCAGCACAAATAGTCGATAACCTACAACAGCAAAATATCATCCAGCCAGGAGGCACGGTAGATGCCAATGGCACGAATTTTACCATTCAGCCTTCTGGATATTTTGAGTCGGTAGATGCTGTAGCCGACGCGCTGGTAGCGGTGCCAGGTCAGGAAGAAACCGTCCCGCTAAAAGATATTGCCACTATTAGTCGAAAATTAGTTGACCCTCCCAGTCGTACCGCATTCTACAAAGGCGAACGTGCGATCATTTTTGCGATAGCGAAAAACGATAATACCGATGTGCTTAAGTTTACGCCCGCCATGGAACAAACTATGGCAGAACTTAACGATACCTTGCCCGCCGGCATTGCCCTTGAAACGGTGACACGACAGGCAGATGTGGTTGAGCAAGCCGTAAACGGAGTAAGTATTAACGTACTGGAAACCCTGGCTATTGTCTGTACTGTCGTTATTTTGTTTTTAGGCGTGCGTGCTGGACTAATTGTGGGGGCGATAGTACCTGGCGTGATTTTACTCACCATTGCGGTAATGGCGCTTACCGGTATGGCATTAGAAAGAATGTCACTGGCAACCCTGATTATTTCGCTGGGTATTTTGGTTGATAATGGTATTGTTGTGGCGGAAGACTTCAAACGTCGTTTAGAATTGGGTGAAACCCGTGATCAAGCCATGCACGATTGTAGTCGTGAACTGGCGTTCCCTCTTCTCACCTCTTCGCTGACAACGATTTTGGTTTTCTTGCCACTTATGCTGGCACAAAGTCCATCAGGAGAATACACCCGCTCGGTTTCACTGATCATCCTTATCTCGTTAATAATTTCATGGATACTTTCCCAAACAATCACGCCGTTTCTTTGTTACCACTTTATCCCTGACACGGTGAAAAACGATGAACAAACAGAACGATTTAATTTTAGCCGCATGTTTAATCGCTTGAACCCTTTTTACGAATCGTTTTTACGCAAGGTATTACATATTCGTGGCGTATTTATGTTTGGGATGATGGGCCTTTTCGCGTTAGGTGTGTTTGCAATGACACAGGTTCCAACGAAATTTTTTCCTGATTCTGACCGCTCGCAAATTCTTATTTATCTGGACATGCCTGCTGGCAGTTCAATACGCGACACTGAAGCCGCGATGCAAAGGATTTTTAAACGGCTTGATGATAAAGACCAGTTTCCTCACATAAAAAAGCATGTTGGCTATGGAGGCTTCGGAGGGCCGCGTTTTGTGTTGTCGCTAACCCCTGTTGATCCTGAACCATCGAAAGGTTTTTTAATGATTGATGTAGGGGATCGAGAACATACAGACCCTACCATTGATGAATTACGCAGAATGTTTGCGGATGATTTTCCGAGAATATTTGCTCGCGTATCGAAAATGTTTTTAGGCCCATCAGATTCCAGCAAAATCGATATCCAAGTTAAAGGTCCTGATAAAGATTTGTTATTTGCAACCGCTCAAAAAATTGAGGCGATGCTCGCAAGCCAGCCAGGGTCTTATGACATCAAAAACGACTGGGAAAACCGGGTTACCCAAATCAAGTTGGATATTAACCAACAAAAAGCCAGACGGGCGGGCGTCAGCTCAAGTGATATAGCGCAAACATTAAACACCTATTTCTCAGGGAGGATGATAACGCAATATCTGGAAGGGGATGACATATTGCCCATTGTGGTACAGGCCGCTGATGATGAACGCTATAATTTGTCGCGGATAAAGAGTGTCAATGTTTACTCACAGTCACGCAAAGTGAGTGTACCGCTAACGCAGGTAGCCGATATTCGCTTTGAAACAGGTTTTGCACGTATAGCGCGGGAGAATTTATTTCGCACCATCACGGTGGAAGCAAAAAGTCATGTCCATAATGCCGAAGAGCTAAAACCAATTTTGTCTGACCAAATCAATGAATTACGTGCCAGTTTGCCGTATGGCTATGAAATTGAATATGACGGCGTAATTGAAGAATCGATTAATTCCCAGGAATCACTCAATAAATATTTGCCGCTTTGTTTAGGGCTTATCGTTTTGTTGTTAATCGCCCAATTTCGTTCATATAGAAAAACCTTGATCATTGTACTCACCATTCCACTCATTATTATTGGCGCGGCACTTGGGTTACTGGTGATGCAAGCCGACTTAGGTTTTATGGTGATTTTAGGCTTATACGCGCTGGCTGGAATTATCGTTAACAATGGTATTGTGTTGATCGAACGGATTGATACGGAAAGAAACGAATTTCTCTTGGCCGAAAATAAGAAAATTCCCGAGTCGGAATCCATCGTATCGGCGAGCGTTAGACGGTTACGACCCATTCTTATGTCGGCCTTCACAACAATATTAGGGCTTGTCCCCCTCATGCTAAGCGGTGACGTACTGTTTTATGGAATGGCGGCAGCCATAGCGTTTGGATTAGCGATAGGAACACTACTCACTTTGGGTGTGGTACCTGTAATGTATTCGTTATTGTTCAGATTGACTCCAAAAGACGAGGGTAAATGCCGCTACTCAGAATAGGGACGTAAATTTTAAATTGCTTTGTCTCTTGGCATTTAGTCAGCGACAAAGGCTATTGCGAATCTATACGTAAACTAACGAGACCTTAACGTCTTTGGTCAGTTAAGCAATGACGTGATGGCAGCCCTTTGATAACGCATACCATACACACTGGAACTGCAAAATGCTGCTAAATAAAATTATGCTCATCTTTCCCCCCTCTCCACTATGGATGGGGAACTTCCACTAACGTGTGGGACACTCGTGAATGACTTTAGATAATCCGTCGCCAATGCCTTAGCATCTTCATATCACCCTGCGCACTTCGTGCCATATAGCCACCCGGTAGTACCAGAGGTATTTCCGGCTAAATAGGTTTGTTTCGGAATGGACAGGTTACAAACCGGATCCATCGTTCTTTTTATATTGAACAGTTTATATATCAAAGTAGATCCTATTTGTGTTATTTTACTACTTTAGTCTAGTGCGCCCACCCTATTGACGGCCATTAAAATATAGCGTTTAGTCGCAAGTTATAGACGATAAGCTTAACCTTCTAACGAATATGCTTGCATCAGTTTCACACATTCTTAATGGTAAGAATACATGTCGACCTCACCCTTTTTAGTTACCGACAAATTTAACGATAATGCTGTTGATGCTTTAATGCGTACTCACGACTGGAGTACTTCGCCATTAGGGCATCCGGACACTTGGCCACAAGTTTTACGCACTGTAACCAGTCTAATACTAAATTCAAAGTTTCCGATGTTTTTAGCGTGGGGACCGCAGTTGGCGCTATTGTACAATGACGCTTATGTAAACCTTTTGGCCAATAAGCACCCTGCGTCATTGGGCCGTCCGTTTCACGAGGTTTGGGCAGATATATGGGAGGATATTACTCCCATTGTCGAACAGGCTATGGCAGGGCAGTCTACCTATCATAAAGATATGCCGTTAACGATGACACGCAAGGGCTACGAAGAGTCGACATGGTTTACGTTTTCCTATTCTCCAATCTATGATGAGATCGGTAACGTCGGTGGTATGTATTGCGCGTGCACCGAAACCACCCAAGAAGTGTTGGCCACGCGTCGGCGCAAAAACGAAAATGAACATCTTCTCCAATTGTTTCAGCAAGCACCAGGTATCATGGCGGTGCTACGCGATAAAGAACACGTTTTTGAATTAGCTAACGAGGCTTACCAGAAGCTGGTAGGTAATCGGGAGTTAGTGGGAAAGACAGTACGAGAAGCGTTGCCCGAAGTCGAAGGGCAAGGTTTCCTGGAGTTGCTTGATTCGGTTTATCAATCAGGGGAACCCTATGTCGGCCGTGGAATTTCGGTAAAACTGCGTCAGCCAGATAGCGACACACTGGAACAGTTTTATGTTGACTTTGTTTACCAGCCAATACGCGATACAAATGGCGAGGTATCGGGTATATTTATTGAAGGCAGTGACGTAACCGAAGCAGTTAAGGCTACGCAAGCTTTGCGCGAAAGCGAAAAACACCTTCGGCAATTAGCCAACACTATTCCCCATCTTGCCTGGCTCGCGAAACCCGATGGGCAGATTACCTGGTTTAACGATCGTTGGTATGAATATACGGGTACCGAGTTAGAGCAAGTCAGTGGGTGGAAATGGCAAGAACTTCACGACCCTAAACATTTGCCAATGGTGCTGTCAAACTATAAGCGCTCTCTTCAGTCTGGCGAGCCATTTGAGATGACGTTCCCGTTGCGCTCAGCTACGGGTGAGTATCGAAGTTTCTTTACCCGCGCCACCCCGCTACGAGACGATGCCGGTAATATATTGCAATGGCTCGGCACCAATACTGATATCCATGAAATAGAGATGGTGCAAGAAGAGCTCAAAAGAGCCAATCGTCGTAAAGATGAATTTCTCGCCATGCTTGCGCATGAGCTACGCAACCCGCTGGCCCCCATCAGCACTGCGGCAGAATTACTTATACAAGACTCGACCAAACCCTCTCTTGTCAAACACGCCAGCGATATTATCTCACGTCAGGTGGGACATATGACGGGATTGGTTGATGACCTTCTTGACGTATCCCGCGTAACTCGCGGCTTAGTTTCCTTACATATGGAGTCGGTGGATATCGCAAACGTCATCGATGATGCAGTTGAGCAGGTCAGAACGATGATCGAGCAAAAACAGCAACGTCTAACGGTATTGACGGGCAATAATCAATGCATGGTGGAAGGCGACCGTACCCGCCTGACCCAGGTGATCGCGAATATTCTTAATAACGCAAGTCGCTACACACCTATGGAAGGACACATCCAATTGCACCTTGCTATGGATGCCAAAGATATTGAAATCACCATAAAAGATGATGGTATCGGTATTGACGCTCAGCTGATGCCGCATATCTTCGACTATTTTACCCAAGCAGAGCGATCACCCGACAGGGCACAAGGAGGCTTGGGCTTAGGTTTGGCATTAGTGAAAAGTTTGGTCAAGCTACACCACGGTAGCGTTACCGCAAAAAGTGATGGCCTGGGTAGAGGAAGTTTATTCACGGTGCGGCTACCGCGCGCTTCGACCGCCCAAAAAACAGATGTGAAGACAACGAAACAGCAGTCAACCGACCACTTACTGGATATTTTAATTGTCGATGACAATGCAGATGCGGCGCAGATGCTAGCCATGTTATTAGATTTGCAGGGACATCGCCTACGTGTTGAATATAGAGGCTTGAAGGCACTAAAACAACTCGAAGACGTGATGCCGCAAGTGATGGTAATTGACATCGGTATGCCCGAAATGGATGGTTATGAATTGGCACAACGTATCCGCGCCTTACCCGAAGCTGCTGAGGTAACACTGATTGCGCTCACCGGCTACGGACAATGCGAAGACATTAAGCGCTCAAAATTGGCCGGATTTGATTATCATCTGGTTAAACCCGTAGATATACAAGAATTGTCAGCAATACTTAGTAGTATTACCGGTAGTTAGGGATTAAACCTTTTGAGTGAAAGTGTAAGTAGAATTTGCCATGTATCGCTAATACCTACTTGCACTGCTTCTTCGTCACGCAATATTGCATGATTGACGTATTCACTGCTGGTTTAAATAAGCTTTAATACGATGATAAATGTGGTTATTCAGAATACTTCGTTTCATTTTCGATACTGGTATTTTGCTGCGCATTCAACCACTTGGACAAATTACTGAGAACGTGAAGACTTACCGTTTCGTCGATCCTTGCGTACTCATCAGGCATACCCGTTTTAGCTGGTTGCAGTAAGTGATTAACCCCTTGTATTTGCTTAAACGTTACCTGCGGATTGTTGGCTCTTTCAAACGCAATTTTTAATCCTTGAAGGTTGCGAGCTGCATCAACCTGTTTATCCAAACTGCCATGTAGGACTAAAACGGGAACACTGATATGCGTTACTATTGCATGAGGATCATAACTTAAGAATGACCGTCCCCAACGCGAGGATAAATACCGAGCGTTTAACACCGCCTGTTCTTTGCCTACGTCCTTTTCAATTAAATAGCGTTCAATCTTTTCTGCCTTCCGCCCTTGTTCAGCCATTTTTACCGCATCTGCCAGGGCCTTATGCACCTTGTTGCGCATCGCATGGGGAAGGTATTCTACCGCAGCAAATTGCTGATCCAGCCAAAGCTGTTTACCCGTTACTCCCACACCTGCCAGCATGATTAAAAACGCAGCAGGTGGTAGTTTCGCCCGCTGCACCTGCTGCGCGATATACATGGCCCCCGTCATAGCACCTTCACTATGCCCAGCCAACCCGATTGCCGATTCTGCGATATCACTTCTCGATACGAGATAATGCATCCCCGCCGCTATGTCAGTTGTAAACTCTTCAAGTGTGGTATCGCCATACACACCTTGGGACTGGCCTACCCCTCGGTCATCTACCCGCAACACGGCGTAACCCTGCTTCGTCAAATGATCGGCTATGACCATAAAAGGTTTATGGCCAAACAAGGTTTCATCACGATCTTGTGGACCTGACCCACTGATCAACAATACTGCCGGGTAGACGCCCTTCCCTTTTGGCCTGGTTAAAGTCCCTGCTAGCCTGAACGATTCGGTGGGATGGTCAAATATCACCTCTTCTACCAAATAAGGAAAAGGGGCTACAGGTTCTTGTGGTCTTCGTTGACTGATTGTGTACTCATGAAGTTGGTTATCATTTAAACGGGACATTTCTAAATTAAATTCCCGTCCCATTTGCGAGAATGTGCCTTTCAGTGACGTTTGCTCCAGTGTGCCATCGAAGGTTGCACCTATCGCAGCCATATCAAGAAAAATTGTATTTCCTTTAATTTCTACCCGCGAAACGGGAATTCCATATGCTCGCTGCTGCGGACTATCGATAGATGCGGAAGGAGTATCACTGAGTGTATTGAGATGAAAAACCAAAGGTAAGGTTAATTGTTTGTTTATATAAAGTTCACCTTGCCATTTCCCGTTAAATGTCTCACTTGCTAACACCCCGTTACACATAAATAAAAAAATTGTAAGCACTCTAAACATCGTTTCATTCCTATTTTTGAATTAACGTGCCTATGCAGGGACGCGCACAGCGCAAAAAACAACCAGTCACGCAAAAAGGTTTACGCATGAAAGTATAGTTCAGACTTGTCCCTCCCTGGAAAAAAGTGAGATTTTATCTACAGTTAAGGTTTGCGTTTTATCGTCAAAAAGCGGATAGTTTATTTTTCAATCTACTGATTCGCACTCAATACTTCGAAACCGTGCAACCTTGGTGTATGATGCGCGCCGTTTCGATGGAATGACCGCATAAACCTGTGGTTCAGATAGGGTGAGTTTAACCAGAGAGTCGGGTTATGCGATTATCCTGTCAGCTAAATTTAACTAACAAAAGTGAATGACATTATGCCTGGAAATTCATTTTTAGGGGTGTTTGCTAAATCTCCCCTTAAGCCGCTCGAAGACCACATTAATGTGGTACATGATTGTAGCCAGCAATTGTTACCGTTTTTTGAAGCCGTTTTTAAAGAAGACTGGCAAGAAGCTGAGAGGCTACAGAAGTCCATCTCTCAGTTAGAAAAAAAAGCAGACGTGATCAAACGTGAACTGCGCACTAGCTTGCCAAGTGGCATCTTCATGCCAATTCAACGGCAGGATTTACTGGACTTACTTACCCAACAGGACAAGATTGCCAATAAAGCGAAAGATATATCTGGGCGAGTAATCGGGCGCGAACTCCCCATTCCTTCGCAGCTTCAGGAAGACTTTATGACGTATCTAGTCCGCTGCCTCGATGCCACGGGCCAAGCGCAGAAAGTCATAAACGAACTTGATGATCTTTTAGAAACGGGTTTTAAAGGCCGTGAAGTGCGTCTGGTAGAAGACATGATCGAGCATCTTGATCGGATCGAAGATGAAACTGACGGTATGCAGGTAGCCATTCGACGTAAGCTTCGTGCAATTGAAGCTGAACTAAATCCTGTCGATGTGGTTTTCCTGTACAGCATAATTGAATGGGTGGGTGGCCTGGCCGACACCTCAGAGCGCGTTGGTTCGCGTCTCGAATTAATGTTAGCGAATTAAAGAGTAATAGCTGATGGATATATTAACGAGTTACGGCACGATACTAATAATAATAGCTGCCGGTGTAGGCTTTTTGATGGCGTGGGGTATTGGCGCGAATGACGTTGCCAATGCTATGGGAACCTCAGTAGGTTCAAAAGCACTGACCATTAAACAAGCTATTTTAATTGCAATGGTTTTTGAGTTTGCCGGTGCTTACCTAGCGGGCGGTGAGGTGACTTCAACCATCCGTAAAGGCATTATTGATTCTGGTTACTTTGTTGACACGCCTGAGCTGCTGGTGTTTGGCATGATTTCTGCCCTATTGGCAGCGGGTATCTGGCTGGCCGCGGCGTCTTATTTGGGTTGGCCAGTTTCTACTACCCACTCCATCATCGGTGCGATAGTGGGCTTCGCTGCTGTGGGCGTTAGTGTTGACGCGGTATCCTGGGGTAAAGTAGGTGGTATAGTAGGAAGCTGGATTGTTACCCCTGCTATATCTGGTTTTATTGCCTACCTCATATTCCAAAGTGCGCAGAAACTTATCTTCGATACCGACAGACCTTTTGAAAATGCTAAGAAATATGTTCCTTTCTATATGGCATTTGCCGGTTTCGTTATGGCATTGGTCACCATTAAAAAGGGCTTGAAGCATGTAGGCTTAGATTTGCCTGTTAATCAAGGCTACTTAGTATCTATCGCTATCGCGGTCTTAATTGGTGTCATTGGCTATTTTGCTATCAGACGCATTAAATTTGAAGTAAACGCTGATAAAGGTACGCAATTCGCCAATGTTGAAAAAGTGTTTGCTGTATTAATGGTAGTAACAGCGTGCTGTATGGCGTTTGCTCATGGTTCAAACGATGTTGCTAATGCTATTGGCCCCTTAGCTGCAGTAGTGAGCATAGTCTCTAGTGGCGGTGAAATTGGCGCTAAGGCAGCACTGGTTTGGTGGATATTGCCGTTAGGTGGCTTAGGCATTGTAGCGGGGCTGGCCTTGTTTGGTCACCGCGTTATTAGAACTATCGGTAAAGGTATAACCCACTTAACCCCTAGCCGTGGTTTTGCTGCAGAGCTTGCAGCAGCCAGCACGGTGGTAATAGCCTCGGGTACTGGTTTACCTATTTCCACTACACAAACGTTAGTAGGTGCTGTATTGGGTGTAGGTATGGCGCGCGGCATTGCAGCCCTTAATTTAGGCGTGGTACGCAATATAGTCGTATCGTGGGTGATAACCCTTCCAGCTGGGGCGGGTCTTTCCATAATTTTCTTCTATAGCATTAAAGCTGCTTTCGGCGCTTAATTCACTGCCAGCAATTCAAGCTGACAAACGTGTCAGCTTGAATTTCCCTTCTTTGTAACCTGTACTACACTTCACTGTCATATTTGTCATAAAAGTGTCACATTCGACATCTATACTCCGCGCATCACTTAAAGTTACTGCAAATGAATTTGTGAGGACGTTATGAAAAAATTGATTACCACTGTTGCTATGATTGCAGCAACTTCTGCCATCAGTATGCAGGCTCAAGCCCAAAGTCGGGACTACATCAATATCGTAGGCTCGTCCACCGTGTATCCCTTCTCAACAGTAGTTGCAGAGCGTTTCGGTAAAGCAACTCAGTTTAAAACGCCTAAAGTAGAATCTACCGGTTCTGGTGGTGGTATCAAGCTTTTCTGTCAAGGCGTAGGGGTACAGTTTCCCGATATCACTAATGCTTCTCGTGCCATTAAATCAAGTGAAGTTGAAATGTGTAAAGAAAACGGGGTAACAGGCATCGTTGAAGTTTTAATTGGATATGACGGCATTGTTATAGGTAATTCATCCCGTGCCAAGCAATTGGATTTAAGCCGTAAAGATTTATTCTTGGCGTTGGCTAAAGAAGTGCCCGACCCTCAAGGTAGTGAAAAACTAGTAGAAAACCCATACAAAGTATGGAGCGACGTCAACCCCTCACTTCCTAACACTAAAATTGAAGTATTAGGTCCGCCTCCAACTTCTGGTACACGTGACGCTTTCGTTGAGCTTGTGATGGAAGAAGGATGTAAGGAAATTGACTGGATTGCAGACATTAAAAAGCAATCTAAAGCGGAAAGTGATAAAGCGAAATCTAAAAAGCTTAAGAACAAATTCAAAAGCATTTGCCACACCGTTCGTGAAGATGGTGCATTTGTTGAAGCAGGTGAGAATGACAATCTTATTGTTCAAAAACTAAATGCCAATCCTAATGCGCTTGGAATCTTCGGTTTCAGTTTCCTAGACCAGAATATTGACCAGATTCAAGGTTCGGCTATTGACGGACAAGATCCGACGTTCGAATCTATCGCAGATGGGTCTTACCCAGTTTCACGCCCACTTTACTTTTATGTTAAAAAGGCACATGTGGACATGATCCCTGGTATTCGTGAGTACTTAGCTGAATTTACCAGTAAAAAGGCAGCTGGCGAAGAAGGTTATTTAACAGAAAAAGGTATGATTCCGCTGAACTCTGTTAAACTAAACGCAGTTAGAGAGAAGGTCGAATCATTAACCACTCTGTAATTAGTTGAAGCGAGCTTACTTATAAAGCTACGCTTTCGATTGTGTGATAGTAAAAGCCAGTTTAAGCAAGCTGGCTTTTGCACGCTGAATGCGAAGAAACGCTGTCAAAAATGACGGCGTCTGTTTTTTAAAAATACTAGATATTTGAGGTACTATGGACTTTTCGCAGATATTTATGGTGATGGCTGCGACAATTGCCATGACATTTTTTCTGGGCCGATTTCGTGCGTTAAAGCTCGGACAGACGGTAGGCGGAAGAAAGTCACTTAATTCGTTGCCCACTTATTATGGTTCATTGATGGCCATGTGGTGTGGTATACCTTGTTTGATCTTGTTTGCACTATGGATGATGTTTGACGATGTCATCATCAGTCAGGCAATTATGCAGGAACTTCCACAAGCTGTACTGGAACTCCCCGCAAGTGAGCGTGGCCTGATATTTAACATGGTCAGTAATATCGCGGAAAATGGCGCTACGGCCGGTTCTGAGCCTTACATGATAAGTGCAGCCGACAGGTTGCAAAGTTTACGTGAAACAAGCCAATTAACACTTATCGCCTGTTTAGCGTCGATGTTTTTACTTATTCTTGCCACTGTATGGGCGAGAATGTCGGCGCAAACTCGCGCGCGTACTCATGTGGAAGGCGGCTTTAAATGGGTTTTGCTGATTTGCGCCTCTATCGCCATCTTCACCACCGCTGGTATTGTTTTCTCTGTTTTATTTGAGTCTATTCGGTTCTTTCAATCTGTACCTATTACAGAATTTTTATTTGGTTTGGAATGGAGTCCACAAATGGCTATTCGTTCCGACCAAGTAGGCGGAAGCGGTGCATTTGGTGCAGTGCCCTTGTTTGCTGGCACACTATTAATCTCGTTGATTGCCATGGTAATTGCGGTTCCTGCGGGTTTGATGGCAGCCATATACTTATCGGAATACGCTCGCCCTGCTGTCCGTAGCACGGTTAAGCCATTGCTCGAAGTTTTGGCGGGTATTCCTACCGTAGTATACGGATTTTTCGCCGCCTTAACTGTTGCTCCGTTTATTCGGGATACGGGTGGGCTTATCGGTTTAAGCGTGTCGTCTGAAAGTGCTCTAGCCGCGGGGTTGGTTATGGGGATAATGATTATACCATTTGTGTCCTCATTGTCCGATGACGTTATCAACGCAGTACCCCAGTCATTACGCGACGGTGCCTACGGATTAGGCGCAACCCGCTCTGAAACCATCAAGCAGGTTGTTATCCCAGCCGCACTGCCAGGTATTGTAGGGGGTATTTTGTTAGCAGTCTCGCGCGCCATAGGTGAAACCATGATAGTGGTAATGGCGGCGGGCCTCGCTGCTAATCTTACTGCTAACCCTTTAGAATCTGTCACCACCGTAACGGTACAAATTGTAACCTTGTTAGTCGGTGATCAGGAATTCAATAGTCCTAAAACATTGTCCGCGTTTGCATTGGGCTTAATGCTATTCACAATCACATTAGTGCTTAATTACATCGCACTACTGGTAGTGAAAAAGTATCGCGAACAGTACGAATAAGCGTAATGGGAAGAAATACAGTGACAAATTCGAATCAAGCTCTGTCAACGGCAGAGAAAGTGAATCAAAGTTTGCAAAAGCGCTATCGTGCTGAAAAACGCTTTAAAGCGTATGGGATTGGTGCGATTGCATTCGGTCTTTTGTGTCTGGTGGTATTGTTCACCGATATTATTTCAAAAGGCCACAGTGCATTTTTCCAAACCTATGTGAAGTTGGAAATTACCTTTGACCCTGTGGAAATGGGACTAGACGACCCTAGCGATACCAAACAGCTGGCCATGGCGGACTTTGATAGTATCATCAGAAACGCACTTAAAGAGCAGTTTCCTGAAGCGTCAGGCCGCCGGGATCGACGTGCATTATATGCGATTGTCAGTAACGGTGCTTCTTTCACGCTACGGGAACAGCTTAAAGATGACCCTGCACTACTTAACCAAACAGTGTCCGTCTGGATGCTGGCAGATGATGACATAGATACCTATGTTAAAAACCGTGAAGATGCTGACGGCGAGACCTTTGCAGGTCGCATCAGCGAAAAGCAGATGGGTTGGGTAAACACGCTGATTGAAAACAATCAAATTGAAAGTCGTTTCAATACCACGTTTTTCAGCTCGGGTGATTCCAGAGAGCCAGAGCAAGCGGGAATTTTAGGTGCACTAATGGGATCGTTACTTACGCTGTTTGTAACTATTTTACTCTCATTTCCTATAGGTGTAGCAGCCGCGGTTTACCTTGAGGAATACGCGCCGCAAAACAAATTTACCGACTTCATCGAAGTGAATATTAATAATTTGGCTGCCGTCCCTTCCATTATTTTTGGTCTATTAGGTTTAGCAATATTTATCGGCTTTTTTGAAATGCAGCGCTCCTTGCCACTAGTAGGTGGGTTAGTGTTAACACTCATGACATTACCGACAATTATTATTTCTAGCCGAGCGGCTATAAAGGCGGTTCCCCCCTCGGTGCGTGATGCCGCGCTTGGGTTAGGCGCGTCTAAGATGCAGATGGTGTTACACCATGTCATCCCGTTGGCAATGCCTGGAATGTTAACAGGTGCGATTATCGGGTTTGCTCAGGCATTAGGCGAAACCGCTCCACTTCTGATGATTGGTATGGTGGCCTTTGTGGTAGATATTCCCGGCGCCATCACCGACCCATCTACCGCATTACCAGTACAAATCTTTTTATGGTCAGATAGCCCTGAACGCGCGTTCGTGGAACGAACTTCAGCGGCCATTATGGTGCTATTGGCCGTGTTAATTTCAATGAATACCCTCGCCATTTGGCTCCGTCGACGTTTAGAGCGTCGCTGGTAAGCTAATAGGAGTAAAGATATGCAAGCAGTAAATACGCCCATTCAAAAGAATGAAAAATTGAACGCCAATACTAACGGTACTGACCAAAAGAAAACCAGCACTGATGAGATGAACAACAGTGCAGCTAAAGTAGGTAAGACAGTTGGAAAGCCGTTTGCTACAAATCCTAAAATGACCATGCGCAACGTGGATGTGTTTTATGGAGACAAGCAAGCTATCCATGATGTTAGCCTGGACATTGGCAAAAACGAAGTGGTGGCAATGATTGGGCCTTCAGGATGTGGTAAGTCCACGTTCTTACGATGCCTTAATCGCATGAATGACACCATTGAAATTTGTCAGGTGAAAGGTGAGATTAAACTTGAAGAGATGGATGTTTATCACCCCAAGCAGGATGTCGTGCCTCTGCGAGCTCGTGTAGGGATTGTCTTTCAGAAACCTAATCCGTTTCCAAAGTCTATCTATGATAACGTGGCCTATGGACCACGAATCCATGGTCTGGTAGAGCGCAAGACAGACTTAGATGAAATTGTCGAAAAAAGCTTACGTCGCGCAAGTTTATGGGAAGAGGTGAAAGATCGTTTACACGCTCCGGGGACTGGTCTTTCAGGGGGGCAGCAACAGCGTTTATGTATTGCCAGAACGATTGCCGTAAGCCCTGAAGTCATTCTGATGGACGAGCCCTGTTCTGCTCTCGACCCGATTGCCACGGCAAAAATAGAAGAGCTGATTACAGAATTAAGCGAAAAATTCACCATCGCTATCGTTACTCACTCCATGCAACAGGCCGCGCGAGTTTCACATCGAACCGCCTATTTCCATATGGGCAAGCTGGTTGAAGTAAACGATACTAAGAGAGTATTTACCAATCCTGAACATGAGCTTACAGAAGCTTACATTACAGGTAGATTCGGTTAATTGCGGAGGTAAGCAATGGATAAAAAAAGTATGGAAAGGCATATTTCTCATAAATTTGATGAAGATCTTGAGCAAATTAAAAATATGGTGCTTAAGATGGGTGGTGTAGTAGAACAACAAATCGTTGATGCGGTAAAAGCCGTAGAAACCGCCGATAGTGATTTGGCAGAAAAGGTCATTCGGGTCGAAGATGATGTCGACTTAAAAGAAGTGGAATTAGATGAAGCATGTACAAGCGTATTAGCCTGTCGCCAACCCGCCGCGTCCGATCTTCGTATGGTCCTGGCAATAACCAAAATGACACGAGATCTTGAGCGTATGGGCGATGAAGCCCAGAAGGTAGCAAAAATGGCTATCGCTATGCAGGATTCTGGTTCGAAAGGTTACGAAGAGGCTCGCCATATTGGTGCACTGGTACAGAAAATGGTAAACACGGTGTTAGATGCATTTGCACGTTTTGATGTAGATCAGGCCTTGGAAGTAGCGCGCACCGACAAAGAAGTGGATCGCGAATACAAATCTGCCATGCGTGAAATAGTCACGTATATGATGGAGGACCCCCGCTCCATCACACGTTCTATGAATATTTTGTGGACCCTACGCGCTATCGAACGTATTGGTGATCATGCACGAAATATTGCCGAGCATGTGATTTTCCTCGTAAAAGGAACGGATGTACGTCACACCAGTCTACAGGAAATCGAACGTCGTATTGGTAAGGCGTAGCCGATAAATTTACTATTTATTATAGGGAGCATTCTGCTCCCTTTTTTATAAGCATTTATCTCACTGGATACTCTTCTCACCCAGAATCATTTCCAAGCAGTTCGCTTCTTATTTTGCCCGCAAAACATTAAACCTTCAGCCTTTCCTAGCGGAATGACACTGATTAAATTATATTCAAAACAGACAGCGCGCGTTGCCCAGCGCTGTTCAAGTGGGCGGCCACGGTCAACACACTCAAATTAGAATCACCACTTAATTAGTTCAGGAGTATGCGAATGTAATTAACAACTTATAAATTAGGGAGATTAACTATGGCTAAGGCTAAAAAATCGACTAAAAAAGAGCGTAATCCAAGTCAATATTGTTCAATGCCGGAAGTACAAGGCAGAGATTTAAGTCATATCATCGATAGATATCGACTCAGGCTAATTGCCAAATTAGACCGAATGTGGGTAAACGGAACACAGTTAACCTACTATTTTTTCAAGCAGCCGGCTCAGTGGCGCGGAGGTAGCGAACAAGAACAAGCGGTAAGAGATGCCTTTTCAACCTGGAAAGATCTGGGGATTGGGCTCACATTTAGAGAAGTGGATGCCCCCGAGGAAGCCACCATTCGTATTGGGTTTGACCAATCGGATGGCTCCTGGTCGTATGTGGGACGAGATTGTATCGACTATGCAAATAATCCTGCCCAGCGAACCACTAATTACGGCTGGGATTTAACTACCAGTTACGGGAGGGATACGGCTTTACACGAAATTGGCCATGTATTGGGATTCCCACACGAACACCAGAATCCTAAGGCTGGCATAGTATGGGACGAAGAGAAGGTTTATGAGAGTCTTGGCGGTTATCCCAATTACTGGTCAAGAGAACAAACTCACTGGAATATAATCAGAAAAATTCCTGCCAATACGGTGGATGGGTCGGACTGGGACAAAGACTCGATTATGCATTATCAATTTGAAGCAGGATTAATAGTAAATCCGCCTGAGTATCAAAATGAGCCACTCATTCCTGCTTCAGGGCTATCGTCCGTTGACATTCAAACCATTCAAACGCTTTACCCTCCCCTGCCCCCCAGCACTCCCACGCTATTTGAGTACGAATCACAACGGTTCAGTATCGATCCTGGCGAACAAATAGACTTTATCATTAAGCCAACCCTCTCGCGTAAATATACCCTACAAACGTTTGGTCGCATGGACACAGTGATGGTGCTTTTTGAGTTAAGAGATGGGATTGAGGAATTTATAGATGGTGATGATGACAGTGGGTTCGACTTTAATTCAAAGATTAAAGCACATCTGCACAGAGGCCGAGAGTACATCGTCCGTACCAGACTTTATTTTTCTGGCTCCCAGGGAAGTGGGTCTATTATGTTATATTAGTTTCTGCCCCTGGTGTCACCAGTGTAGTAGAATAAAGGCCTCGTGATTTGACCTTATCCTGCATGGATCGACGGCTTCCTTTGTACGATCCATGTATTCTTTTATCGCCTCGTGCATGCTCAATGCGAAATAGTCTCAAAATAATGCGCTTTCTGGGCGCACAATTCCCAGAAGCTAACCACTATTTAACCGAACCCCACTAGGTTTGTACTATTTTTGAGCACTTAGATTCGGTTTCTCTTGCCAAGACCTAAACAACTCATCTATGGTAGATACGAAATTAATTTAGAATAATCAAAGGTGACCAAGCTGGAGTTAGCCAACGAATGATGCATTATTTTAGTTTAGCCAGCCTATTAATGATTCTCTGGTTATTGCTTTCAGGTCACTATAACCCGCTGATGATTGGTTTCGGCGTGGTTTCAGTGCTCATCACACTACTCTTATCACATCGTATGAGAGTTATTGATGAAGAAAGTCACCCTGTTCACCTAACGGGCGACCTGTTTAAATACTGGGCCGTATTAGTTTATAAAATATTTCAGGCCAATATTGATGTGGTATTGCGTATCATTGGCGTACGGCCTATTGAACCTCAGCTTATCCGAATACCTTTTCCTCAACAGGATGATCTGAGTAAGGTCATATACGCTAACTCCATTACCCTTACGCCAGGCTCTGCCAGCATCGAAATTTATCCCGATTCTGTGCTGGTGCACACTATCAGTAAAGAGGGTGCGCAGGCGTTAATTGAAGGAGAGCTGGCCGATATATTTCCCATTCAGCAAGATGAACACAACGGGAAACAATCATGAACGAGTTTCTCTATGTAATTAGTTTTTCTATCTTAGTAACCATGGCACTGGCATTGGCTAGGGCGTTAGCCGGACCTTCGGTGTTCGACCGGATTTTAGCAGTCAATATGTTCGGTACTAAGGCGGTATTACTCGTTGCTGTGGTTGCCTTTATCTCGGGGCGAGCCGATGTATTAGATATTGCGCTACTTTACTCGTTACTCAATTTTGTCGGCGTTGTAGCGGCTTTACGGTTAGTAGAAAGGGGTAAGTTTTATGCTTCTGTGCGCCCCAGGGTAGAAGTAAAACCAGGAGAAAAGCCATGATAGTAGATTGGATAAGTGGCGCATTTCTGGCTTTAGGTGCATTTCTTAGCATTATTGGCGGAATTGGCTTACATCGAATGCCCGACTTTTATTGCCGTTTGCATGCCGTTGGCGTCACTGACACCTTGTGTAGTTTCTTAATTTTGTGCGGTTTATCTTTTCAGGCTGGCCTGTCACTTGTCAGCGCCAAACTGTTTTTTATTTTTCTCTTTTTATTCTTTACCAGCCCCACGTCTTCGTTCTCTTTAGGCCACAACGCGTGGAAATGGGGCTTAAATCCTAAAGGGGTCAAAGAACATGCACCTACTGTTAAAATTAAGGTAACAGAATAATTATGTTGGCACTTACCGTAGATATCTTTCTGTTAGTTTTTTTAATTGCCAGTGCAGTAGGCATTTTGTTTACCCATCAGCTATTTGCGATGGCGATGCTTTTTGGCCTTTACAGTTTACTTGTCGCGAGTTTATTTATCTTACTTGATGCGCCCGATGTTGCCTTTACCGAAGCCGCAGTAGGAACCGGGATCGCTACGGTGCTAATGCTGGCAACGTTAGCCGCGACGAAAGAAAGCAAAGAAAAACCAAGAAAGAAATTATCGAAAAGTGCGCTGACGATTTCGATTTTTACGGGGGCATTGTTGCTTTATGGAACAACCGGTCTGCCTAAATTTGGCGATCCTGAAGCTCCCATACATACACAAATGGCAGATAGATTTATACAACAGGGGCAAGCCGAAACGGGCGTGCCTAACTTAGTAACGGCCGTACTAGCCAGCTATCGTGGTTTTGATACCTTGGGTGAAGTTACAGTGGTATTTACGGCTGGGGTAGGCGTACTGCTGCTTCTCAGACGCCGTTATAAACCGAAAATCAGGAGGAACGCAGATGCAGGATAACCTGATATTGCGGGTGATGGCGAAAGTACTTATCCCCGTTATTCTAATTTACGCTTTTTATGTACAGTTTCATGGCGACTTTAGTCCTGGCGGCGGCTTTCAGGCTGGCGTTATCTTCAGCACCGCTATTTTGCTATATGCGTTAGTATTCGGAATGGACAGGGCTGCGGATGTTATGACAGATAAGTTACTTATTGCTCTCTCTGCCGGTGGCCTACTTCTTTATGCTGGTACGGGAGTCGTTTCCATGCTGTTAGGTGGCGAATACTTGAATTACAGTGCATTGGCATCCAATCCACTAACAGGGCAGCACATAGGCATTATCGTTATTGAATTGGGAGTAGGTTTGACGGTGGCGTCAACTATGTTACTCATCTTTTTTAGTTTTGCACGTAGAGTGGTGAGCCGTTGATGAGTTTTATTGAAGGTCACTTGATTTACTGGTTACTCATCTGTCTTATGATGGTTGGCCTCTACACACTTATGAGTTGCAGCAATTTAATTAAGAAAATAGCGGGTCTAAACGTTTTCCAAACGGGTGCAATTTTATTTTATGTCAGTCTTGGCAAAGTAACGGGAGGCACGGTCCCAATTATTGCAGAAGGGTATGAAAGCTATTCTAATCCCCTTCCTCAAGTACTGATGCTGACAGCGATTGTGGTCGGTGTAGCAACTAGCGCACTCGGCTTCGCCCTTATCGTTAGGATACGGGAAGCATATAAATCGATAGAAGAAGATGAATTAGATAACATGGATCGCCTGGATGACTGAACATATCAGCGTACTATTAATTATTATTCCGCTGATTGCTGCACCCATTCTGGTTTTAAGCAATCACGCCAAACTAAGTTGGATCATAAGTTTACTTGTCACTATTGCATGTGCTTATTTGTCTTTTGAACTGCTAGCCGATGTACAACAAGGAAACGAAATTCATTATGCAATGGGGGGCTGGGCGCCGCCTTGGGGTATCGAATATATTATTGACCCCCTTAATGCGCTGGTAGCCTTTATTGTTTGTTTGATTGCATTAGCCACAATGGTATTTGCCCCTAAAAGTGTTGAACGAGAGATAGAAACGCATCAAATCCCGCTTTTTTACGCCGCGTTTTTATTATGCTTTTTAGGTCTTGTAGGCATGTGCTTAACAGGCGACATTTTCAATATGTTTGTTTTTTTGGAAATATCCTCGCTTGCCTCATATGCGCTTATTGGGTTAGGAAAAAATCGCCGGGCGCTAACAGCTTCCTTCCACTATTTAATTTTGGGAACGCTGGGCGCGACATTTTTCCTATTGGGCATAGGTATGCTGCTCGCTGCCACTGGCACACTGAATATGCAGGATTTAGCAAATTTACTTCCTGCAATTGAAAATCGCCCTTTATTACATACTGCGTTTGCGCTTATTGTGGTGGGTATGGCTTTGAAAGCCGCCATATTCCCGATGCACTTGTGGTTACCAAACGCCTATACCTATGCGCCCAGCACGGTTAGCATTTTCCTTTCTGCTACCTCAACAAAGGTAGCGCTATATGCGCTAATTCGTTGCCTTTATGACGTATTTTCATTTGAGTATATGCTCAATAGCTGGCTGCCTCAGTCACTGTTACTGATTGGAACAGTCGCTGTCATTTACGGCTCCTGGCTCGCTATTGGTCAGCGCGAAGTTAAAAAAATGCTGGCCTATTCCAGTGTCGCGCAAATTGGTTACATTGTTATTGGTATCGGTTTACTTAGCGATGCAGGTTTGCGCGCCAGCTTACTGCATATATTTAATCACGCATTAATGAAAGGCATGCTGTTTATGGTAGCGGGAATTTTAGTTTACCGCCTAAACAGTACAGATTATCGCTCTATTAGTGGTATGGGTAAACGTATGCCCATCACGTTCGGTGCACTGATAATTGGTGCTTTAAGTCTTATTGGTGTGCCAGGTACCGTCGGATTCATCAGTAAATGGAATTTGGCCCAGGCCGCACTGGCGCAACAGCAATGGTTAGTAGTTGTTGCTTTACTGGTGGGGTCGCTTATGGCAGTAATTTATTGCTGGAAATTAATCGAAGTACTCTACTTTCAGCCCGCAACGAAGTCACGAATAGGCAAAGTAGAACAAGGGGGCGACAGCGTTGCGAGGATGCCGGTTGGTATGATAATTGGGCTGTGGAGTCTGGCTGTTTTATGTATCTATTTTGGCTTTAATACTGACGTGACATTGCAAGGCGCACAAAAAGCGGTGGATGCATTGTTCGCTGCACAAGGAGTAACTCAATGACGGCTCAGGTATTGATGTTACTGACATTCATTATTCCCTTCTTCGGTGCGATTGTAATTTCACGACTGGATAAACATCCCAACGTACGGGAATTAGTCACTATTGCTACAGCAACAAGTTTATTTATTGTGGTTTTAAATCTTTATTTAAACTTTGAGAATTCTGACATTACCGCATGGACGCTTGCACAACCTGTCGAAGGTTTAAGTATAACATTTGCCATAAACCGACTAGGGCTAATGTTCGCCCTTATTGCCAGCAGCTTGTGGTTGGTAACCTCTATTTATGCCATAGGTTATATGCGCAGTCATCAGGAACAAAATCAGACCCGTTTTTATACCATGTTCGCCATTGCCATAGCGGCAGTGATGGCCATTGCCTTCTCAGATAACTTGTTTACGCTGTTCTTATTTTATGAAGCATTAACGCTTTCCACTTACCCATTGGTGACACACAAGGGAGACGAAAAATCCAGACGCAGTGGGCGGATTTATCTCGGTATATTAATGGGCACGTCAATTGGTCTTTTCTTGTTCGGCATGTTAATTGTTTGGCAAATCACCGGCACGCTCACGTTTACAGAAGGTGGCATTCTTCAAGGGCATATTTCCTCAGGGTGGGTGGCAGGGCTATACCTATTGTTTTTATTTGGTATAGGCAAAGCTGCGGTGATGCCAATTCATCGTTGGTTACCTGCCGCAATGGTTGCGCCTACCCCCGTAAGTGCGCTTCTACATGCTGTTGCGGTAGTAAAAGCAGGCGTATTTGCGTTGCTGAAAGTGACCTTATTTATTTTTGGTCCTGAACTTTTACAGGGCTCTTTCTGGTATCAATGGCTGATATTTTTCCCACTAATCACCATTTTAGTTGCGTCACTGGTGGCGTTAACCCGTGATAACTTAAAAGAACGTCTGGCCTATTCAACCATCAGCCAACTTAGCTATATCGTGCTAGGAATAATGATGGTGAATTCTGCTGGTATGTTTGGGGGAGCTTTACACATTGCCATGCATGCTTTCGCAAAAATAAGCTTATTTTTTGCTGCGGGCGCAATTTTAATAACCGCGCACAAGACTAAGATCAGTGAGCTTGCTGGTCTAGGTAGACAAATGCCATTCACATTTGGTGTATTCTTGATCGGCACCTTGAGCATAATCGGTCTACCTCCCTTAGCAGGCTTCTGGAGCAAATGGTATCTGATCATGGGCGGCATTGAGTTTACAGGCGCAGAGTTTATCCGTTGGTCCATCGTTATTACGTTACTCCTAAGCTCGCTGTTGAATATTTACTATTTAGGTATTATTCCTCTTAAAGGCTATTTTGGCACGTCACCGAAAACGCAACCCAGTGCAGGCATTAAGGAGGCCCCTCTCCCGTGCTTAGTAGGGTTAGCCATACCCGCTGCCCTATGTATATATCTATTTTTTCACCCCGAGCCGTTTTACAGCCTAGCCCAGATAGGGGCAGAAGCAGGGACTAGTGGAGTGCAAAATTAATGAATAAAGTCACACCAGCTAAGTCAGACGAGAAAGTCTACTTTTTTGACAAGCCTGAAAATGTGCGCTTAATATTGCGCATATTCTATTTTCTTTGTGTCGTATTGTTTCTTTTGGATTTCTTTGTGCATCGACACATTTATGTCTATTTCGAATCTATTCCTACCTTCTATGCGCTATATGGCTTCGTAGCTTGCGTCGTTTTGGTGCTGATTGCCAAACTGATGCGGAAAGTATTAATGCGTGATGAAAATTATTTTTCAGACGCTTCTCAACCTGATTCGACAGCGCCTCTTAATTCGGAGAGTGAACATTGATGTGGATGACAGAACTCCCGCCCTTTATTGCATTTTATTTGGCCGCATTATTGTTGCCACTACTGCCCGCAAAAACACGCTGGCTAGTATTGCTCGTGCCCGTTTTAAGCGGCATAAACCTCTATGTGAACAGTGAAAGTTTACAAGCTGTTCAAATAACCTTTATGGAATTTGAACTTGAGCTGATGCGCATTGACCGCCTAAGTTTGATGTTTGGTTATCTATTTCATATTGCAGCATTCATCGCCTTATTATTTTGCCTTCATGTCAAAGATCTACTGCAACAGACTTCTGGTTTGGTCTATGCCGGCAGTGCGTTAGGGGCATGTTTTGCGGGTGATTTAATTACCCTCTTTTTGTTTTGGGAGATGCTTGCGCTGACCTCAGTTTGGTTGATATGGGCCAGACGTACGCCTGAAGCATCCTCAGCCGGATTAAGGTATCTCATTTATCAAGTTTTGTCCGGTGTACTATTGCTAGCAGGCACCGCCCTTCATTATCATCAAACACAAAGTCTTGCATTCGACTATATCGGTTTAGATGGGCTGGCGTCCTGGTTGCTGTTTTTTGCATTTGGCATAAAATGCGCCTTCCCGTTTTTGCATACCTGGCTGACAGACGCCTATCCAGAAGCCACCCCAACGGGTACTGTGTTCCTATCGGCATTTACCACAAAAATGGCTGTATTTGCCCTGGCCCGCTGCTTCCCGGGGACCGAACTACTTGTGTACATTGGTGCAGCCATGACGTGCTTTCCAATCTTCTATGCAGTAATAGAAAACGACTTACGCCGGGTATTAGCTTACAGTTTAATTAACCAGCTCGGCTTTATGGTGTGCGGTATCGGTATTGGTACTGCGTTAGCCCTGAATGGCGCTGTTGCTCACGCGTTTAACGACGTTATCTTCAAAGGGCTGTTATTTATGACGATGGGTGCTGTACTTCATCGTGTAGGGCATGTAAACGGCTCAGATCTGGGCGGTCTATATAAGACCATGCCTAAAACAACTTGGTTTTGTATCATTGGTGCAGCTTCAATATCAGCATTTCCTCTTTTCAGTGGATTCGTTTCAAAAAGCATGGTTATGGCCGCTATGATCGAAGCTGGACACGAATACCTTTGGTTGATGCTACTATTTGCCTCGGCGGGCGTGTTTCACCATGCTGGGATCAAAATACCATTTTTTGCGTTTTTTGCTCACGATTCTGGATTGCGGCCTAAAGAAGCGCCAGCCAACATGCTGGCCGCCATGTTCATTGCGGCGGTTCTTTGTATCGTTATAGGCAGCTATCCCGACATATTGTATTCCCTGCTCCCGTGGGAGCATGATTATATGCCGTACGATATTACCCATACGCTCACTCAGTTGCAGTTGCTTTTCTTCTCGGCATTAGCGTTTGTGTGGTTAAATAAACAAGGATTATATCCACCTGAATTACGTTCTGTGAATCTGGACGTGGACTGGTTTTACCGCAAAGCGTTACCGTCAGTAAGCGTGGGGATTATGACTAAACTCAGTTCACTTAAAGCGCGTTCGGTTGAATTATCTTCAAGCTGGTATGCAAAACTACCCAACAACAAGTCGTCCAGCAGTTATTTAATTTCACAATTAACTAAACGCATGACCGCAGTGCTGGTGCTCTTGTTGTTTTTAGGTTTTTTAGCCAGGGCAGTCTAAAAAGTAAAAAAGGGGTCAGAGTCTGAGGTATCCCCACAAATAATTACGGTAAATCAGTGAGATAAAAAAGAAGGGAACATTCATGACGTTTGGTGAT
>NZ_JAPFRE010000037.1 GCF_026183735.1 Alteromonas sp. ASW11-130
AAGAGCCCGAATATGCGCATGCAATCTTCCAACTTATATTAAAAATATCCTTGAAATGAACCGGGAGTCCATATATGGTATGACGAGAGATAGTTGCGAGATGATGGTATGACGTATTTTATGAAAATTCTTCTGAATGAAATAAGGTTAAATAAACATATTAACTAGCCTTTGGGATCAGGTACTGTCTGTTCTTTCTTAATTAATTCCGATTTCCACCGCTGCTGAGCGACGTGGGTTTTAACCAGCTCGATACATTCATTGATTATAAGTAGGACTTCTTTGTCCAATTCATCGGCGGTGGGGGTATATTCTTCCAGTCCGGCGTTGATAAAGCCATCTACGCGTTCTGCATCCAAATCTGATAACAAGTTAACCAGTGATTGGGTAACGATATCAGTTACAGCTTGTTCCAAGGTTTTCTCAATCGTTTTGCCTACCACCGGAACGTATGTGAGTGTACTGACCTGAGGGTTTGTTTTTACTGCTTTACCTACGCTTTTACTAACGTGTTGGCGAATTGCCTCACCATTGTGTCCATGTTGAATAGTATTGCCTAAATGATTTAATACACCCGCTAACCATTGGGTTAAAACAGGGCGGCGTGGGGCAAGCACGTGTCTGCCAATGTCTTCTACCAATGGCGAGCCAGCGGCAATATCTTTTTGTGCATCTGTAAGTACTTTCACTACGATGCGGTCAGAAAGCTCTTCCACAAACACATCATAGTAAAATGTAAAAAACCGAAAGATAGCGGTATGATTTAAGTCGATAATTTCGTACTTATGCAACCTGTGTAAAATAGAAAAAATTCGCAGAAAACGGAATATACGGGTGGCACCAAATGGAATAAGCCCGACCAGATCATACCAATGTAAAAAGGGGTAAAAGTACCAACGCAAGTGCTCCTTACGAACCACCGACACTATCCAGCGAAAACAAAACTCAACAAAAAAAATGCTGATAAAAACTAAGTCCACCAGAATAAAGTTGCGGTGAACTGGCGCGTAAGCGGCCTCGAATCCGGGGAAAAAGTTCTCTAGTTGCTGATTAACAAACTCTGTTCCGTAAAGCCCATCAAACAGCAACCATATCAGGTTGATCGTTAACAACCCGAGCATGACAAAGTCGAGGATAAACCAAGGTGTTTCGTGACTATTCCGTAAGTTGGCCCAGTTTATCCTTAGCATTGTGCTCCTAGCTTACATTTTTTAATCGGGTTACATCGACATGCAACGTTAGCTTTTGACCAGGTTGCAAATAACGACTTTTTTGTAAATCGTTCCATTTGCGAATGTCATTTATTTTAATATTAAATTTTGATGCGATACGCGAAAGCGAGTCACCCTTTCTGACGGTGTAGGTAAGCTTTTTCATTATTGCATCGCTTTGCGAGCCGTCATCATCAAGCCAAATAGCGAGCGACATGCCGGGACGCAAGGTGTCGATTGGGGCCATACCATTCCATTTGGCTAGCTTTTGGGGACTGACTTTATATTTACGCCCAATATCCCATAAGGTGTCACCTGACTGCACCGTATAGGTGAACTTGCGATCCGCACGCTTTCTATTTTGCGTGGTGGCCAGACGTTGCTCATTAGAGAGCGTATAGGCTGATAACTCTTTCAGCGCTACAGGCACCAGTAAGTGATCACCTGAACGGATAATATTGGAAGATAAATTATTTACTTGTTTAATAATCTGCGCGGTGGTGTGATATTGATGAGCCAGTTTGAGTAAGCTATCGCCTCTTTCTACGCGATGACGAACCCAATTAAGACGTTCAGTTTGGTCAATTGCATCCAGTTTCTGCGAAAAGCTGTCTGCAATTTCCAACGGCAATACAAGGTAGTGGGGACCATCAGGGTCGGTCGCCCAACGGTTGAAGCCGGGATTTAACGCCTGTAATGCTTCTAAATCCATTTCGGCCAAATCCGCCGCAAATGCTAAATCGACCTGGGACCCAATTTCTACTACATCAATTACCGCTACATTTTCGACTTTAGGCCAGGTGAAATCGTACTTATCTTTCTTTTTAAGTATATCTGCAAGGGCGAGCAGCTTAGGTACATATGCACGGGTTTCTCGCGGTAAGTTTAGTGACCAGAAATCAGTAGGTTTGCCCGCTTTAATATTACGTTTAATGGCGCGCTTGACTCGGCCTTCCCCGCTGTTATAAGCCGCTAAAGCATGTAACCAGTTGCCATCAAACAAATTGTGTAAATATTCCAAGTAGTCCAGGGCGCCTTGGGTAGAGGCGATAACATCCCGACGCCCGTCATACCACCATGATTGATGAATTCCGAAGCGTTTTGCTGTACTGGGAATAAACTGCCACATACCTGCCGCTCTGCCATGGCTGTAAGCGAAAGGGTCGAATGCGCTCTCCACGATTGGAAGTAACGCCAGCTCTAGCGGCATATTGCGACTTTCAATTTCCTGCGCAATAAAGTAAAGAAATGGGCGCGCACGATTCGTTACACGTGACATATATTCAGGATGTTTTAAATACCAATTGCGCTGAACCTTAACCCGCTTATTTTCTGGTATCGCAAACGTTAATTGGTTACCTATGCGCTGCCACACGTCGGTTACCACTACTGCCTCTGGCTCCGCGGATTTTGCTTCAGGCTGGCTAGTTGTCTTAATTTCCAGCGCAATCTCTTGTTGAGGGTGAATAACCTCGATAACGCCGTCATTTGCTACGGCGCAATCTTCCGCTTCAGAAATAGAGGTATTGGCTACTTCACAGGCCGCAAGCCTGGTTTGATGATCGTTTTTGATCGGGTGAGTTTCCACTACTTCTGTTGATGCGCAAGCTCCTAACAATAATGTAGAAACTAACGCTGAGAGTAGGGTGAACTGGCTTTTCAACATGACAATAACGCCCCGTACTGATACTGCAGAGGAGGTATTGTACGTATTAGCGCCCAAAATTGCATCAAAACTTATCTTTCCATTGGCGTAAAGAGGCAAACACATCTACTTCATCACGTAATTTGTGCTCACTATTTGCTTGTACAGACGAGCGGACTTCTTCATGGTGGCAACGTAAAAACGGATTTACCGCTTTTTGTGTAGCAATATCAGAAGGTAAGGTGGTTTTATCTTGTTGGCGTTGTTGCTTGGCCCAATTTTCATACTCCTGTAAAGCCTGATTATTTGGCTCAACGCCCTTAGCAAACGAAATATTTGCTAACGTGTATTCGTGCCCACAATATACTTTGGTATGGTCAGGTAAACGTTTTAACTTGCTTAACGAATGCACCATTTGGGCTGGAGAACCTTCAAATAGCCTTCCACAACCAGCTGCAAACAGCGTATCGCCACAGAAAATAGCGTCATGGCCATAAAATGCTATGTGATCAAGCGTATGGCCGGGTATTTCTAATACAGTGAAGTCGCAATTGATGATCGGCAAATGTACGGCATCACCTTGCGTAACGCTTTTAGTGATACCCCGTATATGATTACCTCTGGGGCCAATAACAGGTATGTCCGGGCGGGTAGAGGTTAACCGAGTAATGCCTCCGGTATGATCATGGTGATGATGGGTAATTAAAATTCCCGCCAACTTCAGATTGTGGTCTTTCAGATACGCCAGAACAGGCTCAGCATCTCCTGGGTCTACCACCACTGCATCCGTGGTATTACGTAAGCACCAGATATAGTTATCTGTAAAAGCGGGAATAGGTGTAACGCTGACATTGCTAGGTAAACTTGTTGTGGACATAAGCCCCCGCTTGAGAAAACAAAATTATAAGATACTATAGGAAGTTCATAGCCGCAGTGCAATAGAATGGATCAGCCACTATTTTAATGAAATCAGCTTTTCAAAAGCGAGAACCTCGCTATCCTGAAAGATGGGAGTTACTTCCAGCAGGGGATATAATCAAGCAAGCTGTACAAGATGTTTGCGATGACTATGGTCAACGAATATTTGGCTATCATTTTGTTAAGCTAGGCAATCTAAGTTCGCAGATAACATTGTCTAAATGCCCTATTTCCCACCAGATTAATCAAACCGCAAGCTCGTACTCCTGGTCTGGGCTAGTCGGAAAGTCTCACCAGTTACCTTACTCTGAAAACAGTGTAGATGGTTTCTTGTTAGCTAATGAGCTTGATTTTGCCCAGGATCCGCATCAAATTTTACGTGAAGTCGACAGGGTTATTACGCAGAGCGGGTATGTCATTATTAGTGGCTTCAACCCGTTAAGTCTTACAGGAATTGGAAAATATTTGCCGTTCAAACGAGGGAATATACTGCACGATGCTCGCTTTTTTACCAGTTCACGTATCAAAGATTGGCTACAACTTTTGGGTTTTGAAATTATAGAACAAAGACAAGTGCTGTTTTCCATGCTGTTTTTTAACTACAGTCGAAAGCATCCGTCAAAGTTACAAAAGTGGTTAAGTGATTATTGCCCATGGTGTAGCTCGGTATATATTATTCTGGCGAAAAAGCGTGTTTATCCAATGACTACAATCAGACCGAAATGGAAATTACAGCCGCAATTCAATCCTGTTGGGGCAAGTATGCGTGAAGGTTCTTTTTCTTCCGTAGTAAAACCAGAGTGCGACTAACTCGAGAATGAATACGTTTTCACTTAATTTCTTCATTTTACATGTTAGTATTTTTACGCGTATACAATTGAAACCATAGGGTAGGTAAAACGATTGCGTAGCTTCACCAATCTTAAAGGACTACTACTATTAATATGGATAATAATCTTATCGGGCTGCACAGGCCGAGATTATCAAAAGAATTATGAACTTGCTCAGTACTGTACTGATAAGTTTGAGAAAAATCATCGCTCATATGTCGGGCCAGGTTACCGCTATGACTATGACATTGGTTCGATACAGTCTAATTGTATTAAGCGGAGGGGGATTAAGCAATTTTACCAGCTGATCTACCTTCCACAAGGAACGCAGCAAATTTCTATCTGGTCCCATCCTAACTTATCCCTTAAGGTAAAAAGCTTTTTTTTACCGCAACTATTAATTTTAAAAGACGGTGAATGGGTTGAGTTACCCCATAGCAAAGAGGTTAAAGGTAGTGAGTTCGCGACGAAAGTTTATTATATCTATCACTACGATTTACGTGATGTAGATGTAAGAAAGGTAGTAGTCACCACTTCACCGAAAAATTACGGCCATCTGTTTGAGTATGAACATTTGAATAGTTACGACCTTACCACTATTCACCGGTACAAGATGCCGTTTGCCAAAGGGGCCAAAATAGACTTCTCTGCGTTACAGGAATGGCAATTTGGTGATGAAGAATCAGAAGACGCGGAAAAAGAGGTATTAGCTGAGAAAAGGTAGCGGGCATAATGCCAGCCACCTTAGTCTGGCTATTTCACTCGCATACCAGGGCGTGCGCCTTCGTGAGGCTCTAGAATATATAAGTCTTTCCCACCTGGACCAGCCGCTAGAACCATACCCTCTGACATCCCAAAACGCATCTTTCTAGGTGCAAGATTGGCCACCATCACCGTATGCTTGCCAATTAAATCTTCAGGCGCATATGCAGACTTGATTCCGGCAAAAACTTGACGGGTTTCGCCACCCAGATCCAATTCAAGGCGTAACAGCTTATCGGCTTTTTCGACATGTTCAGCGTGCGCAATGAGGGCGATACGAAAATCAACTTTGGCAAAATCATCAAAGGTAATTTCTTCGCTGATAGGATCTTTGGCTAACGGGCTCTCAGGGTCAACTTTAGGAGTGGATGTCGCTTTTAAATTTTCTTTTGATGCTTCAACCATAGCGTCAATTTTATCCTTATCTACGCGCTGCATTAGCGCCTTAAATTTGTTAATCGGATGACCTTTAAGAGGCGTTTGCGTACCAGCCCAGGTCAATCTATCGTTCAAAAAAGCTTCTGCGTCAGTGGCCAGTGCGGGCACGATAGGTTGTAAATAAGTGACTAACACGCGGAACATATTGATACCCAGTGAGCACACATCATGAGTAAATTGTTGCTTGCTTTCGTCTTTAATGGTTACCCACGGCGCATTCGCATCAATATATTGATTAGCTTTATCTGCCAACGCCATTATTTCACGTACAGCCTGATGGTATTTACGCTTCTCGTAATGCAAGGCAATCTTGTCGGCAGCCTGACTGAATTCAGCGAATAATGCTGGCTCCAACACGGTATCAGACAGCTTTCCGTCAAAGCGCTTGGTGATAAAGCTGGCACAACGGCTGGCAATATTCACTACCTTACCGACCAAGTCAGCGTTAACTTTTTGTGCGAAGTCTTCAAAGTTTAAATCGATGTCAGTTACGCCATCACTTAACTTGGACGCAAAGTAGTAGCGTAAATATTCAGGATTTAAATGTTCAAGATAAGTGCGGCCCTTGATGAATGTTCCGCGAGATTTAGACATCTTCGCACCATTTACCGTAACAAACCCGTGGATGTTCACCCCAGTAGGCTTACGATATCCTGCCCCTTCTAGCATGGCCGGCCAGAATAGGCAGTGGAAGTAAGTAATGTCTTTACCGATAAAGTGGTAAAGCTCTGTATCATGACCCGGGTTCCAGAAGTCGTCAAACGCTATATCGTGTTCATCACAATAATGTTTGAATGAAGCCATATAGCCTACTGGCGCGTCTACCCATACATAGAAAAACTTATTGTCGGTGCCGGGTATTTCAAAGCCAAAGTAAGGCGCGTCACGGCTGATATCCCATTGTTGCAGGCCAGCTTCAAACCACTCCTGAAGCTTGTTCGCCATTTCTTCCTGCAATGCACCCGAACGGATCCAAGTTTTTAACATGCTTTCAAACTGTGGTAAGTCAAAAAAGTAATGTTCTGATTCTTTTAATATTGGCGTTGCACCGGACACAACACTGCGAGGATTAATAACCTCAGTGGGACTGTACGTCGCTCCACATACATCACAGCTATCGCCGTTTTGATCTTCTGCTTTACAGCTTGGGCACGTGCCTTTAACAAAACGATCCGGTAAAAACATTGCTTTTTCGGGGTCGAACAATTGATTAATTGTGCGTTTGCTGATGTAACCTGCTTCATCCAATCGCTTATAGATAGTTTCACACAGCTCTTTGTTTTCAGGCGAGTGGGTGACATAGTAGTTATCATAATGAATGTTAAAATCTTTCAGATCCTGATGGTGCTCTGCTCGCGTTTGTTCCACCATCTGCTCGGGTGTAATACCCAGCTCCTGTGCTTTTAGCATCACCGGGGTACCATGAGCATCATCCGCACAAACGCTATAGCATTCATTCCCAATTAGACGTTGAAAACGTACCCAGATATCAGTCTGGATATGTTCGAGAAGATGACCCAAATGAATTGAACCATTAGCATAGGGAAGTGCGCTGGTAACCAGAATTCGGCGCTGGTTCGCAACTGCACTGGATTGCGTTGTGTTTTCAGACATATGACAAAAGCAAATTAATACGTTAAAAATGGCTGCAAATACTAGCCGAAATGCACTGTTTTTGCATTACGTATTTTGCTTTAAAGGTGGTTTTTACTTAAATAACGAGACTAGCAGTCAGCTCACATATTGATTGGATGGATATTGTCCTTATAATGAGCCCTCACTTTTATGCAGGAAGCCATAATGCGTTTGTCAGACAGAGATATTTTTGAATATTTGCAGGTGGGGAAAATCGCCATCAATCCAACTCCTGATTATTCGCAGATCAGCGGCGTGACAGTAGATATCCGCCTTGGAAATAAATTTCGCGTTTTTGAAGATCACCAGGCTCCCTATATTGATTTAAGTGGCCCCAAAGCTGAAGTGCAAGAAGCGCTTAACTCTGTTATGAGTGACGAAATCGAGCTCGCTGACGGAAAAGCATTCTTTTTACATCCCGGTGAACTTGCACTGGCTATCACTCATGAATCAGTTACCTTACCAGATAATATCGTCGGCTGGCTGGATGGTCGTTCGTCTTTAGCTCGGTTGGGGTTAATGGTTCACGTTACTGCCCATCGAATCGATCCGGGTTGGTCTGGCAATATTGTGTTGGAATTCTACAATAGTGGTAAGCTTCCTCTAGCCTTACGTCCTCTAATGAAAATTGGGGCACTAAGCTTCGAAGTGCTGTCCAACCCAGCTGAAAAGCCTTACAACGCTCGCCTAGATGCTAAATACAAAGGGCAAGCTGGCGCGGATGCGAGCCGTATTTCATCTGACGAACAAAAATAATAATAACAATGGGAATGGAATATGAGCAAAAGTAGTATTGTTGTCGTTGCTCTGTTGGTATCGATAGGGGGTGGTGCAGGCTTGTTTTTAGCTCAACAACCAAAAGATATCGCACTCACCGCGGCGATTACTTTATTCGTTGCTATTCTATGGATTACAGAAGCGTTACCCATACCTGCAACATCCTTAATTCCCTTTGCCGCGTTTCCGTTAACCGGGGTTTTAACCCATTCTGAGGCAGCCTCTTCCTTAGGGAGCCATGTCATTATTTTATTGATGGGCGCGTTTATGCTGTCTAAGGCGTTGGAAAAAGCCCATCTTCACCAGCGTTTTGCCGTCTATATGCTGCGGCTAACTGGTTCCGGCAGCGCATTTAAATTGCTAATGGGGTTCATGCTCACCACAGCTTTGTTAAGTATGTGGATAAGCAACACAGCCACCGTGTTGATGATATTGCCCATGGCCCTAGCCATTATTGAAGCAATGAAAAGTAAACGTTTTGGTATTGCACTGATTTTAGGCGTGGCGTATGCAGCTAGTGTAGGTGGAATAGGAACCCCCATTGGGACACCTCCGAATATCATATTCATGAGTGTTTATGAGGAAACTCAAGGCACGCAATTCAGCTTTATTGAATGGATGAAAACCGGAGTGCCCATCGTATTGTTAGCCTTACCATTTATGGCCCTATGGTTATCCAGAGGATTATCGTCGGTAGGTGAAATTGATTTACCTAAACCGGGCACATGGAGCAAAGCGGAAAAACGGGTACTAATGGTGTTTGGTACCGTAGCGCTTGCCTGGGTTTTTCGTCCATTTTGGACCAATTGGCTAGCGCTTACCACGGTAAGTGACAGTACCATTGCTATTGCAGGCGTGGTAGCAATGTTTCTTATTCACAACGGAGAAGAAAAGCAGGGCAGGTTACTCGACTGGAAAACGGCGAATGACATTCCATGGGGCATGTTATTATTGTTTGCTGGTGGAATCTGTATAGCCAAAGCATTTAAAGCTTCAGGGCTAAGTGTTTTGATGGGTGAATGGCTAACAGGGCTTTCCACATTGCCGATACTTTTTCTTATTCTTTCAATTTGTCTGTTTGTGACCTTTCTTACTGAAATTACCTCCAATACGGCAACGGCAACCTTACTTATGCCTATTTTAGCCGCAGCAGCATTGGCGGTAAATGTCGATCCGAAATTGTTAATGATCCCGGCGGCCATTAGTGCCAGTTGTGCTTTTATGCTACCTGTAGCCACCGCCCCCAACGCGATTGCTTTTGCTACTGAAAAGTTCACCATCAAAACGATGGCGCGGGAAGGTATCGTGCTAAATATAATTGTGGCTTGTATCACCACCTTAGTCTGTTATGTAACCCTGTAAAACAAACTAAAAACCGCTTATTTGCTCAGCAAATAAGCGGTTATGGCACCAATGTAACAAATCTCGTTGCAATGTAATAAAAAATAAGTACACTTGTCCGCTCTTTCGGTCGGTGTGTAGCGCAGCCTGGTAGCGCACTGTCATGGGGTGTCAGGGGTCGGAGGTTCAAATCCTCTCACACCGACCAATCTCTCCTTTTCAATGATTTACCCCAATCGTTGGTTCTTCCGCCATAAATGGTGGGCACGTATTCCTATTCAACGATCAATTACCCTTTCCCTAGCGATATGGGTCATTAGTCTTATTCAATAGCAATCGAAGTTTCAAAAGCCCAGCGCTTTTTTTCATATCATTTCTATTTTGTCGTTAATGCCTTCGGTTATGCCGTTATTCCATCTAAAGAAAAAGAGGACGTGACGACAATACTGCACAACGATTGCCATGTTTCAACATGTCAGTTCTAGAGGTATGTAGACCTAACTACTACCTTATATGGCAGTGCTGAAGGAATACGTACAGTTTAAATAACTTGGGTTCAAATCACTGAGTTCTACACCCACACATTGTTACGCAAAAACTTGCTAGCCTGAGCTAGATAGCTTTACGTTGTCGAAATTTTCGCTATATCTGCTAGGCAGAAGATAATCAGTATACAAATTCGGTCTGGATAAAATTTGTACAATTGACTATTTTTTGATAACTCTCTGGGTTATCTGTAAACGGATGTTTCGATGAAGATCGTACAAATAAAATTAAATACTCGGCTACTTCAAGATGTTTCAATAACCGAGCTACGCATCAGACTTATTAAAGTTACTAATGATAACCCTTCTCCAAAAGTGATGCTTAACAGCAAGGCGTTAGTCGAGTCGAGCTTTTCAGAACAAGGTCGCGCTACACTGGAAGTTGATCTTGATATAAAAGGAAAAGTTGCACTGTGCGTCGTTAGAGTAGTGCAGTCAGAACCTTCTGTATTTTACTCAAAAGTATATGCATCACTAAACTCTATACCAGAACGTGTGCAGTTAGGCGACGATAATGCATCGGATGATGAGACCCCAACCGCTCCTACAGGAATAGATAACGTCTTAACCTTTGGTGAGCGAACCATTCACGGATTTAACCGTCGAAATACAATGGTGGAGCGCTTTGCTGACAGAGCACGCCAATCTCTTCAATCAGTACTCACGCGTGGTGAACAAGCTGGGCGTTTTGCCAATGATTGGTTAGGCAATCGACCCATTAATAAAGCGGCAAGTTCCCACTTTGTTACTTCCTCAGCTAAACGAGACGATGTAGCGAAACAAAATCGGCAAGAGAGTTTGGATAAACTACGAAAATCACCTTTGCGTAAAGGGATTACGCTAAGACAAACTAACGATCTAAAACTGGGAAAAATTCCCGCCGATACACTAAATTCTTTATTGTCTTCTTACCGACACGGGCAAACCTATGATGTACCCAATCGGCATGAAGATGAGTGCTACCATAAAGCACGTGCTAATGTGACCTTACAGCAAGTTAATGCCGAGGCGCAGTTTAGATCTCACGAAGCCTCAGCCGTTGATAGTGAATCAATTGATGAACTAATTGCCCGCTTAGTAAAACAAATGGGCACGTCTTCAACTCCTTCTTTGCGTCCCACCTTAAAAGATATCGAAGCAAATCTTCAACCTCCAGTCGCTTCCGGGCCAGCTGATTCTCCGGCATTTTTCGATTTCCCAGTATTACATATTGCTTGGCGGGATACCTGGGAGGCGGTATTGGATGGTGCGCTGAAAAAAGATGTGCAGGCGCTTTACAATCAGGTTGTGGATATAGTGCCGCCTGAATATCTTAAGGAAAAAGGGCAAAACGATGTCGCGGAAGTAAGTGAGCTTCAACATCTGCTCAATACGCTTAGCGGCGTTATAACGTCAGCTGATGCCGTGATGCAACCGGATGCCGATATACTCAATTGGGATCTAGATGGTATTCAGGAGAAATGGCGGTTTTTGTCGTTTGACGATCTTGCGCATATTACTGCCCTTTATGAACTGATGGTATATGCCCGTCAACACTATGTGTTAAGCAGCAACGAAATTCAAATGGCGTACTCCGAAAGCCAAAAATTTTCGGAATTAGATAGCAGTGATGTCTATACCTGGGGAGAAGTTTGTATAGATGAAAATGTGGTAGAGGAAGTGCCGCCAATGAGTGATTGGTTAGCGCTCGCGCTAGAAAATTTGCGTCGATATCCCCATGGTTTTAACCCAGCAAAAAAACCAGGCGCGGCTTTTGTAGTTTGGCGAAGGGAAGAAATAAATGTGGCTTTGCCGAAGGACATCGAGGCGTTATCCCATATTGATTCCCAATACTTAATAGAACGTTCTATTTACGATATCCATACAGATGATCTGGCTCAAGCACTCGCGCAGTCTATTTTAGATAACGCGGTTACCTCAGATGGGGGAGCGGTGAATTCGTTAGGGCGGGCAGAACAGTTAATTAACTCCCTGCAGCGACGATCGGACACGCCTTATCAATTTGATGTATTTGCCGCCAACAGTTATAACTTTGGGTTGGTCACTAATTACCGCCAAAAGTGGACCCCGCTTGCTTATCAGGCAGGAAACCTGGTGGGCACCATTCCTTTAGCACCTGCCGAGTCACGTCGTTTTACTGTGCGTAAGTCCAGTAAGGTGGAACACTCCCGAAGTGAATCAACCCAAGCGAGCATGGCGTTTACCGACGAATCGACAAGCACCGCGAGATTAGAGGGCGAAATTAATGAACGGGTGGATACGTCAATGCGTTCTGGTACCAATATTAGCGCTAATGTGAATATAGGAGTGAAAATATTGGGAGGGAGTTTTGCCGCCTCCGGAGATTTCGGTTCCGACTTAAGTAATTCGTCTACCCAGATCAAAAAAGACCTGCGCGAGACCACCCGAAAAATGGCGCAGGAATTAAAAGAAGAGCGCCAAGTAGAGATATCAACTAAACGTACCGACGAAACTTCATTTGAAGAAGAGCGAACAATAACCAATCCCAACGAAGAAATTTCAGTAACGTATTTATTTTATGAACTACAACGGCGTTTTGAAGTATCAGAACGACTACATGACATCACCCCGGTTATTATGGTCGCTAATGCAGTGCCTTCTCCTGATGTAATCAACGAGGCTTGGATATTAGCTCATGATTGGATCTTAAAAGAGGCATTATTGGATCAGCAATTTCATGCTACTTTACAAATGTTAGCGAACACGTTCACCGGTGACGAAGTGGCAGTGGAAATACTGGAACAACAGTGGATCACACAACTTCGTATTGTTGAAGAATTACGTGATCAATTTTCGGCACATACAATGTTACGCGAGCAAGCGCGTTTAGCATTAGCAGAAGCGGCAGAAGAACTGGCGGACATACCTGATTTCACCGGCAAGCCTAAAGAGATAGGTAAAGAGCTGGCTAAATATTTGTTAGGTGATTCGCAGGAAGAGGAAGAAGCAAAGCAGGCCTTAGAGTGGGTAGAACTAGACTTACGTAACGCCCAAGCCGGCCTTGAACGTAGTATTTCTGCCCTTGAGCGCGCAACCCGAGAATATACAGCCGCTGTGGTGAAGCGCTTAAATCGTCGAACTAAGCTTGATCATTTTATACTGCACATAAAAGAAAATATATTACATTACATGCAAGCTATCTGGCGAAAAGAGCATCCTGATAAGCGCTATTTACGCTTATACGATGTGGAAATTGATTGGCCCAGCGAAGTGGAAGGAAATTTAATTGCACCTGGGGCAAACAAACAAGCGAGACTTGACCCAACAACGCAGTTTTTGGAGGACAAATTACCTGATTTGTTAGGCCAGCTGAAGGTTGATGTTCCAAACTTCGACGAAACACGTTGGTTGCATGAAGTCGCAGATCTATCGAAGGTATTAGGGTTTCGTGGCAACTATGCCGTTTACCGTCTTAAAGAACCCAACACTTTTACTCACTATATGCTACAAGACTTTTTAGACGACTATTTTGGTTTGACTGATCCCGATTTATCCGATCATATTCCCACAGCGGAAGAAGCGCTTAAAATTGCGCGATGCAAATGGTTGCAAGAAGGGATTACTGAACAGGAAAAAGACGACGTTGCTGAATGGCTCGTGGAAGCGTTACGTACGTCCAATCAAGTCAGTCAGATTATTACGTTACCCACCAGCGAACTGTTTATAGAATCACTACCTGGCTCTCATCCTGTGATGGAAGATTACAAGTTACAGCATCGTGCCTACGACGCTGCCAACGCCAAAGTAAACGTCAGCATTAATGAGCTTGAGATGTTACGACGTGCAAAACGCCTGATTGATGGTGATATGTCTGACCCTGACATTGATAAGTCCATTAAAATTGAAGGTGGAAATGCCAATCTCGACGTCAATACAGATTGACTGTATGAGCACTCCCAAGGAACCCGAAAAACTGATCAGTGATGCGCTATCGCGTCATGCAGCGGTAAAACGTTTAAACGTATTGTGTGCATGTTTTGAAGTGCTGAACAGTACACCACTTACGCTATCTGAATTATTAACGAATATAACGCTATGGGAAAAAAGACTCGGGTTATTGGAAGACGATTTCGACTACTCACCCCCCCACACTTCCTTTGTTTCCATGTGGCCAGCCACCACCTATTCAGCCGCCATTGAAGCGCTTGATAATGCGATAGAATATGTATATCCCGAGCACGTCGGCTTCCGGGAATGTTCTACATTAAAACAAAGTGCGCGTGACTTATTAGAACTGGATCTACTTGCTTTAGATGAACACATTTTATTTCAACTTGAAGTTGAACTTAAACAGGTCGAGAAGCTAAGACATAATTGGTTATTAGAACAAAGTCAGCGTTATTCAGATCCGGTGGAGCAAGCTGATTTAGCCGTGTGTTGTGCCATTTATATTGCTTTACGGAGTGACTCTCCTTTTCAATTACAAAACGAAGGTGTGATGGAGTCGGGCCGATTCCCGCGTCCTCCAACTCATCCTATACCTCCTGAATTAGTGCGTATTAACACGCCCAATCCAACGCTTCGCACGATGGCATCGATTCACGGTGGCGGTTGGCTTACACACCCTAACAGCGCCCAAAGTGTACTTGGGGCGTTAGCATATTCGGTAGAAAATTTCAGGTATGAATTGGCGAAAAAAGATGAGCTAATACCCCAGCTATCACATATTCCTAGCGAATATAATAGTGAGCCTTCTGCACTGGTTCAGCATTTACGAGAATGGCACGGTCTGGCGCCTATACAAGTTCCCGCCAAACAGTACAATCCAATAGTAAACTACTTTAACATCGCTCAACCTCAACCAGCGATATCGCTTAACACGTTATGGCTTCGCTATATTACCCGAAAGCATCCCATGTTGGCGGGGCTAGAGCACTTATTTAAGACACCTCGTGAGGTCTGGGAATTATTGCATAACGATGGTAAAACGTTTGCACAAGCGGGATTATGCTTATGGCGCACGATCTATAACCGTCTGCGTATTGTCGATACAATGCCTGTAGATGGGAAAGCAATTTTTATGGATACCGGTCAATTCAGTCGAGCTGCGCCAATTTTGTTACACGCGACAAAAGTGGTTAAACATAATTTAACCGCCACCGATCTTAGTCCACTAATTAATTTCTCGATAAACCGTTTACGGTTGAAGCACGAGCCGAATATAGACCAGAGTATTGACTATAACGCGGTGCTAACGGGGGTTGTCCTGTTGAGTATTGTGGCCGTCCCTTTTGTAGGAACCCCCGCCGCAGGTTTAGTGTGGATTGGCGGGGTTATGCTTGAAGTGCAAGGGCTATTCGAGCTAAATCAATTAAAAAATGATGTGACAAGATTTATTCAACTTAATCGTATTGGCGATGCCGAAGAAGCTTATAGTGTAATCCATCCTTCACTCGAACGCTTAGACAAAGCTGAAAATAACTTTATTGATATTGCAATGTTACTTGCATCGGTGGGTTTAACGATGGTTGGTGGGAGTTATTCAATCGTGAATTTATTGAAGCGCCACACCCGAACTGTCGCAGCTTCTGCACTTAACCGCACAGAGCGGTTTTCTACCAAATCAGTGCGCAATAACACTGAGACCCTCAAGGAAAACCGGCATGTGACTCAAGACATACCGTCAACCGGTGAAGCAGAGCATGAATTCTTAGAGTGGTATCAGTCTTCAGGCTCCCAGTTTTTTCCGCTTAACAGAAATACCTTTATCAAGAATATTAAGAAAAGCGACAAACAGTTTCAAAATACACATATTCGGGAAGAAGAGTTAAAAGCACTTATTAAAAGTAACAGTGATATATACCAGTTCTGGCTTCATTTCAAAAAAATGTCGAAGTTTAAGGACGCAGACGATGCTCACAAATACTTTTCAGCTTTGGACAATAAGCCGGTAAGGTCTCATAGTGAAAATCGTGAATTGGAACGCTATAACAAGTATAAACATATCCATGTTCCAACCAATGCCCACGAACAGCGCTTGTACTTTGAACCTGATACACGCGACAACCAATGGGTTCGGTATAGCGGAACAGAAGCCGGAAGGTCAACTACTTTCAGCCATTCTGGATTTCGGGGATTATTTCAAAACCTAGCCCCTGACGTAAAGTTTAAGCGATCAATGAGAACTCAATTAGGCTTTAAAACCCCAAAAGCTGAAACGCAATTTCATTATTGGGCAACATCGTCGCCGCCAAGGGCAAAGTGGGGCACAAACGGCGAACGCCTTTATCGCGTCTATATAACTGAAAGAGACTTCGACCACGTATTACCAACCCAACACGCTAAAGCCCTAAGAAGAATAGGTAAAACCTATGAATCAGTTTGGTTAACCCGCGATAAGATCGTGGTGGGTCACCGTTTTGATGTTAAATATTTCGCTCGAATATTGGCTAAAATAGAAGCGCTAGATCATGCTGTGCTGTTGAAGAAGGGGATTACCCCGCAAGAGGTAACCACTATTCGAGCAGAATTAATTAACATGTTTAATAACGACGTTGACAATTATGTGCCAGAGTTCAGCCTCGATGGCATACGCCGGGGAAGCAAATCGACCAAACTGCATCAGCTGGTCGTATTTGAACCTGAAGAGTATACCCCAGAATACGCGCAGCAACTGGTGCCAGAACCTTTTTCCCAGATTATTGAAAACCAGTTAGCTGCCACCGATACTAATCGCTTTATTTTTGATCCCACTTTTGTAAACCGTATGGTTAAAGAAGAACCTATTGGCTTAAAAACGCTTCACGCCGTATTAAAAAAACGAATTCAACTGTTAGCCTCACAAGGGGTAACAGAACACACTACCGCCCATCAGGTCATCGAAATCATAGAAAACAATGTTGTGAGACACCGAATGCAGTTAGGGCGTTTGCCGATGGTGCCCGAGTCGTTAGAGATGCATTCGTATTGGGATGGATTACGTCGACGCTAAACAATACAAACCTAGTGCTTTTGACAATATCGTAAGCGTAGTGACCGAGGGGGAGGAGCCATATATTTTTAACCGCGCATGTAGCAATAGTTAAGTTTAGCGGCCTGCACAATAAATAAACATTTGCAGTGGCGTGAGGATCGACTACATTTTTTATGATAGCGACGGAATAGGGGGTGTTGGCCGATGCAACAACCCAAACGGAATTACACAGGCCTTATTGCGATTCTTGTGAGTATTTCTGTTTCACTAGGGATCGGGATGACGCTCTATTACTTTAAAACCCAGCAGAATGAGCTTGTACAAAATCAACTTCATTTTTCTGAGCTTGGGCTGTTAAGTAACGATATTTTAAATGCCTTTAGCCAGATTCAGACTCTGACTGATTTGAATCACAAAATCTTGCTAGAGAATTGTCCTATCGAGTTAGATACCTATACGTCAGAGGAGCAACAAGCAAACCGCAAAGTTTGTGAGGAGCAGATTGACGCCCAGACCAAAGGCCTCGCCCTTATCTCGCAGGAAAGCCCTACCTTAAGACATATCCAGACTGAGCGATACTGCCAGCAAGGAAATGAAAAAATAGACTCCGATTCAGTGAGCTATTCCTTGATAAAAGCAGAAGGCACGCAAAACCGTTCTGATAACCGTTACCAATTTTTGTCTTCGTTCAGATGTTTAAGCTTCAAAGTACCCTTACACGATTTTATCAGTACCAAACTTAATCACTTATCGTTAGTCGCGCTGGTAGGTAGACGTGGCCAGGTGTTAAGTACATTTCGTAATCAAGAGGACACTTATCAGCATAGCCTGTCGTTCAATAATATCGCCGCCCTTTTGCAGCCATTGCTAGAAGCGGATAAAGAAGACCTATCTAGCTCGGCACAGGATACAGAAACGGTATCGCCAGTCGCTACAACTAAAGGCTACTCTACCTTTATTGAACACCCAATAGGAGGGGTACGCTACCGCGTTTACTTTACCCCTGTGAATGTCCCACCTAAGCTTGAGGATGAAGAGATAGTAGATGGGAAATTGTACTTAGTCGGAATTCGACCCTATCAAGAAATTTCCGTCGCAAAATTATATGTTCCGCCTCAGGTAGCCACTGCAATCATAGTAGGTTTAATGCTTGTCATTGTCGCGTTGCCTTTAATTAAGTTACGGTTTGTTTCTCATAAATACTGTTTTAAAAAATCCGACGCTCAGCTTATCAGTCTTGGGTTGTTGTTACTGGTAGGCTTTAGCGCCATCTACGGTGTTAGTTTAATCATTCAGCGTGAAATGACAATGCGAGTAGATAACAACGCGGCTATTGGTTTTCAGCACATTAAAAATAACTTCAAGACAGAAGTTATCGCAGTGACAAAGCAAGCCCGTGATTATGCTAAATGCATAAACTATAAAGACATAAGTGCTGCCACCAACAGGATTTTTACCAAACCCTGTCCGCAAGCCACCAGCCCTATCGTACCCAATCTCGAGAGCTTATTTAAGGCCAATGAGAAAGGTGATATCTCTAATTTGATTTATCGGACCCATGAGAAATTCGCGCGAAATACCCGCCCCAATATTGCCCATCGCGAGTATTTCAAGGCCATTAATGAACAAAAAGCGTGGCACTTACCAAACATGGGGCAAACACAAAGAAAAGACGAACAGTTTTTCATTCAGCGTATTTTTAATATTGCCGATAGTCGTAAATCATCTCAATTTGGATGGAGCCTGCCAAATGAATTCGATAATGGGAACAACCAGGTTAAAGTGTTAAGCGGTTCCGTTAATTTGCAATCTCTCAAAACGCCATTACTGCCACGGAATATGAAATTTGTGGTCTTCGACACCCCGTCGGGAGAAGTGCTATATAGCAGTAATGACACCGATAGTTTAGTTGAAAACTTTTATATCGCTTCTGACAACTCTCCATTATTGAGACAATTCCTTGTAAGTAATCGGAATGGTCATACTACAATAAGCGAATACCGAGACGTCTCACGGGGGGGATCCTACCCATTTAAAGTGTCAGGGAGTTATCATGGCCGCGAGGTTGATTATTATGTAGGTAAACTCATGAATGAACTTCCATGGACGTTGGTAATTATTCATGAAAAACAAGAGCTTCAGTACATTTCAATGATCGCGATTTTATTTGCAATGGTGCTGTTGACGTTACTTATGCTAGTGGCCTTTGTGGTGATAAGAGTTACTTTCAACTGGATGCCTTGGCAGAGTATGCTGCTATACCGTAAAACTAAAACCTATGTTTATTTTCCCTTCAGTCTGCTGGTGGTACTTATGATTATCGTTCAATTGGTAATCATTTTTTATGTTCAGGACTTAATTCTTCATATATTCCTAGGGCTATTAAGCCTGTTGATTATTCTTCGCATGGCAAGTTTATATTTGTTTCCTAACCGCAGATTAAAACGCGTAACCGGTCTCGGTATAGTGTTATCGACGCTGGTTATCATTCCCTACGCAGTTTGGCGTTTAACTGATTCAGCTTATTTGGTAGGCGTAAGCGAGGCGGAATGGATATCGCTATGCTTGATGCTTTTGAGTACGGGGGGCGGGTTCTGCTGGTTTCACCATAAATATAAAAAATCATTGGCGCGGGCAAGACGACGCGACATTAAGCAAAATATTCGAGGTTATGCGTTTCATATATTAGCGCTGCTCTTAGCAATTAGCTTTGTGCCAGCAGTGCTTTTTATTACGACCAATTATAACTACCTCTATCAACAACTGGCGCGCCTGGAACAATTTGAATTGAACCATCGTAGCCAGCAACGATTGCAAAACCTAAACGAATATTTTAATTACATCGGTCACCCAGGTTTTGCGAATAAATGCGAGTTTGTGGTTAATGCATTTAAGGATTTTAACAGTAATGAGACAGACAAAACGTGCCTGCATCCAAATTTAGATACTTCCGATAGGTGGCCAGTGTTTTGGGAAGGCGGACAGGAGAACATGCGTAAGGGAAGCGCGTATCTGGAATGGGAAATATTTGATTTTGCTGTCGCCGCAATAGATTATACCTTGCAGCTAAAAGTACTTAACTATCTTAGAGAGCAGGGGGGCGCTACACCGTTAGCCGGTATAACAATTCCAACACATACGCTATTGAAACATTCACTAAATAGCGCTGGTATTTCCTTATTTTTGTTCATCTTTAGTTTTTTAGCTGTTTTCTATTATATTTGTCGTGAAATGATCGGGCGAAGGTTTTTAGGCGTGGATTTGTCAGATGATTTCCGTTCTCGGCAGTATCATTACGAACAACAGTCAGACATTCAACGTTTAATAAAGAAGCTTTCTGAGCCCCGAAGTGGCGTCCAACATGCGTTAATTTTGCGACCTACACGTAAGCACATAGCTTCGTTGCTTAATTCGGTAGCACCCAGACTATTTAAACAAAAAGTACTCGACTTACATGCCTTGTTGATGAATGACTCTCTTTGCCTGAGTAGCGAAAACGGTGACGATACAAAGGCATTGCAGGGAGGGGCGAGCTCTGAGCCACACAGCATAGTGCGGCTTAAAACAGGATTACAAAATAACGTGCACCAACACGATGTTCTGGTGTTGAAAAATTTGGGTGCAATAGCCTTTAACGCAGAGTTTAGAAAACGAGCGTTGCAATTTATTGAGTTTGCTATGGCTCAGCCATCTTTAAGTATTATCATTCTTGCTGACGTTTCGCCTTTATATAAACTTACCCAACAATATGCTTATCCAAATATAGTCGATGGTCAAATAGCCTCGCAAGGAGAGCGTATTCTGTGGTCAAACATTTTTTCCCGTTTCAGTAAATACTACGACTGGAACCCAACACAAGAGCAAACTATTAAGTTATCGCCAAATATTTTGACAATATTGGAAAATGAAACGTCCTGTTGGCCGGAAATGGGGCGAATTGCATTTGAATTTTATGAGTATCATTACACTCAACGCTTAAGCTCTGAAGAGCAACAACGTGTCAATCAGCAGGTGGAAGAAAGTAAAAAGAAGGAAAAAACGTTGGCGTTTTATCAGGTCACAGCGTTCAAAGAATCAGTAGAACACTACTGGTCAGCCCAACAGTTGTATAATTTTTTATGCGAACACGCTGGCGCTATTTTCCGGTATCGTTGGGAACAATGTACCAAGCACGAACGCATGTTGCTGTATAATTTGGCAACTGACCACTTAGCTAACCCGCTGGGGTATGGGCCACTATCGCACCTAATCAGGCGAGGATACATCATAAAACGAGCTATATGGCGCATCGGCAGTGAAAGTTTTAAAAATTTCATTCTTACTGCGGAAAGCAATGAAATTTTCAAACGTTGGTTATTGGAATCTGAAGAAAGTATCTGGCGCTATGCCCGTATACCGATTTTTACTTTCATTATCGTGCTGGCGGGAGTGATGATCTATAGCGCTACTGAGGCAATTGAACCGGTCCTAGGCCTTTTAACCGCGCTGCTAACGTTATTGCCCCTGATACTGAAAAATTCCACCAGGTTTAAAAACGCAAGTTCCGAGACCCCTGGGAAATAATGCTAGCGAACTTTCAACAAAAGCATGCACCAGGCCGCCATCCCGAAACACCAAGTCGTCACCCCGAAACACCAGGTCGTCATCCCGAAACACCACATCGTCATCCCGAAACACCACATCGTCATCCCCATGACAATCGGGACCTCCTTAACTGTTGTAGAAAGCGCAGACACCCTAGGTGACTTCGACTCATAGGATAATTTCTACCTTTAGTGTATAACGAAGGAGATCGTGATTTTCATCACGATGACGGGATTTTTCAAACGTTCGTTGCAACACTCCAAGTCGTCACCCCGAAACACCAGGTCGTCATCCCGATGACAATCGGGACCTCCTTAACTGTTGTAGAAAGCGAAAACACATTAGGTAGCTTCGACTCGCAGGTTAATTTTTAGCTTTTATGTATAACGAAGGAGATCGTGATTTTCATCACGATGACGGTATTTTCCAAAAGTTCGTTGTAACACTCCAAGTCGTCACCCCGAAACACCAGGTCGTCACCCCGAAACACCACATCGTCATCCCGATGACAATCGGGACCTCCTTAACTGTTGTAGAAAGCGAAAAAAAAACCTTAGGTTGCGTTAACTCGCAGGTTAATTTTTAGCTTTTATGTATAACGAAGGAGATCGTGATTTTCATCACGATGACGGTATTTTCCAAACATTCGTTGCAACACTCCAAGTCGTCATCCCGAAACTCCAAGTCGTCGTCCCGATGATGGTAATCGTTATGTGGTGAAGCTTGAACTTCGGTGAAATAACTAAGCCGAGCGGTAGAACGGTTTATTTATGGATTACCATGAATTCCAAATATGAAGCTGATGAATAAATTCACTTAACTACCGCTAACTAACTGGACTAATATTTCCACCACAGACGTCCGGTTTTCAAACGCCACTCCAATATGCCGTGTCAAACACACCCCCTTCACTGGACGACAGACAATATCATTAAGATAATCAGCATTTTCAGCTACAGGTATAAAGGCGCAGCCCACACCGGCTTTAACTAAACCAATGGCGTAATCTATCGTTTGGATGCGAGCGCGTATGTCGGGAAGTATATGGGCCTGGCTAAGTGCTTCTCTGAGTAAGTTCCATCCTTCACACGGCTCTCGCTGAATAAAAGCCACGTTGGCTAAATCGGATATATCTATCTCTTCTTTTAGGCTCAGAGGGTGGTCCATTGGCATTACCCATTGGAAATCGTCTTGCCACATGGATACAAAGTCTTCATGGGTCTTTAATAGCTCATAATTGATAATTCTTGCATCACACTTCTCCTCTGGAGGAACCAAGGTAAGTTCCAATGCATTCACTTGGGAGGTAAAACGTTTTAGAACATCACTTATGCGCGCGACCCCAAGCCCTTTAACAAGTCCCAGCCGGAATGGTTGTTTGGGGTTTTCTTCCTTTAGCAGGTACTTTATGGCTGCGGCTTGACCAAGCAATTGTTGGGCTAAAGGGTAGAGTTGATGGCCCGCTTGTGTAGGTTTCACCCCTCGCGGATAACGAACGAACAGCGGTTTGGACAAGCTTGCTTCCAGTAGTTTTATCGCTGCTGAAATAGAAGGTTGAGCGATATATTGACGCTTTGAGGCGGCACTGAAGCTGCCCGTTTCGTAAACAGAAACAAAGTATCTGAGATTGCGTAAATCCATAGATAAAAACTATAACATCTAAAGTTAATTAATATTATTCCTCTAGCATTATAATCGCTATTATCATTTTTTTAACATTTAAAACGTGTTAAAACATATTAATAACTGGTTTTTCAATAGGTAATAGTATGGCATCAGCAAAACCCGCATTTAATTGGCAAGACCCGTTGTCAATGGACTCCATGTTGACCGAAGATGAGAGAATGATGCGCGACAGCGCGCACCAATTCTGCCAGGAAAGACTGATGACGCGTGTGCTTGAAGCTAACCGTCACGAACGTTTTGACCGCGAAATTATGAACGAGATGGGTGAGCTGGGGTTGCTGGGGTGTACGCTTCCGGCCAAATACGGTTGCGCTGAAGTCAATAACGTTGCCTATGGGCTGATTGCGCGTGAAGTTGAGCGTGTGGACAGTGGGTACCGCAGTGCTATGAGTGTTCAATCTTCACTCGTTATGTATCCCATATTCACATACGGTACCGAAGAACAGCGCGAGCGATACTTGCCCAAGCTAGCTACCGGAGAATGGGTGGGATGTTTTGGCTTAACCGAACCTGATTCAGGCTCGGACCCAGCGAGTATGTCCACACGCGCCACTAAAGTGGATGGAGGCTATAAAATCACTGGCTCCAAAATGTGGATCACCAATTCACCCATTGCAGATGTATTTGTAGTGTGGGCGAAGCTTGATGGCGTTATCCGTGGCTTTGTACTTGAAAAAGGAATGGACGGCCTAAGTGCACCGAAAATTGAAGGTAAGTTTTCTTTGCGAGCTTCCATCACAGGTGAGATTGTCATGGACAATGTGTTTGTGCCCGAAGAGAACATGTTTCCTGAGGTAACGGGTTTGAGGGGGCCTTTTGGCTGTCTGAACAAGGCCCGTTATGGCATCGCATGGGGATCATTAGGGGCCGCAGAATTTTGTTGGCACGCAGCACGTCAGTATTGTTTGGATCGCAAACAATTTGGCAGGCCTCTAGCGGCAACTCAGCTTATACAGAAAAAGCTGGCGGACATGCAAACAGAAATCACCATAGGTTTAATGGCGTGCGTGCAAGCAGGTCGAATGATGGATGAAAACCGCCTCGCGCCAGAAGCGATCAGCCTAATCAAACGTAACTCGTGTGGTAAGGCACTGGAGATAGCCCGAATAGCGCGAGATATGCATGGCGGTAACGGCATAGCTGACGAGTTTCACGTAATACGACATGTTATGAATTTGGAGGCGGTCAATACGTATGAAGGCACACATGATGTGCACGCATTAATTTTGGGTCGCGCTCAAACCGGATTGCAGGCATTTTCAGGTTAATTACCTGAAGGCTTACGCCCTTTCCCCTCGGGCGTAAGCTGCCTGCATATTTTTCACTGTTGTAAGGATATAGCTATGCAAGATCGCAATGCTCGGCTTGATCAACAATTCATTGAAGCTGTTACCAAGGAAACATTTCCACCCTCAAATATTCAGTTAACCTCCCAAGGGGTTGGTTTATCCAAAGAAAGGTTGATAGATTTGTTTGAAACACAGGCTATGAGCCGTCATCTGGACTTACGCTCCAGGCTGATGCAAAAAGAAGGGAACAGTTTCTATACCATCGGCAGTGCCGGGCATGAAGGAAATGCCGCAGTAGCATTGGCGGCTAGACCAAGCGACATGGCGTTTTTGCACTACAGAAGTGGCGCATTTGTTATTCAGCGAAGTAAGCAAAAGTCTGGGCAGACGCCTTTATACGATATGCTACTTAGTTTTAGTGCTTCCGCAGAAGATCCGGTCTCGGGGGGACGGCATAAGGTGCTGGGTAGTAAAGACTTATTTATTCCGCCTCAAACAAGTACCATCGCTTCTCATCTGCCAAAGGCTGTGGGTGCAGCATTCTCTGTAACGCTATCGCGCAAGGTTCCCGCTCTCTATACTATTCCCCAAGACGGTGTAGTGATATGTAATTTCGGCGACGCTTCTGCTAATCACTCTACCGCTCAGGGCGCATTTAATGCAGCAAGTTGGGCGGCGTTTCAGTCTGTACCGTTGCCCATTGTTTTTCTATGTGAAGACAATGGCATCGGAATTTCAACGGCTACACCAAAAGGTTGGATACAAGCTAATTTTGAAGGTCGTCCTGGCCTGGAATACATTCAATGTGACGGTTTGAACGTACTGGATACCTATCAAAAAGCAGCTAGGGCGATGCATATTGCCCGTAAACACCATAAACCCGTATTTTTACATATGCGAACCGTCAGATTGTTAGGTCATGCAGGCTCAGACGCCGAATTCGTTTATCGTAGTGAAGAACGCATTAGTGAAATTGAAGCCCAGGACCCGTTGTTACACACTGCACGTCTGCTAAGAGAAGCCGAAGCCCTCACTTCTGAAGAGATCGTTTCGTTGTATAAAGATATAGCAAAACGAATAGAACGGGTAAGTAATGACGCAGCAAAAAGACCTCGTCTTTCTAATGCGGCGAAGGTTAAACATAGCATCATTCCGCACGAAAAGTTACCAAGCTCAGCAATCCAAGTGAAGGATGCGCAACGTAAAGGGTTGTTTTCCCATGACAAGCATAACCTGTTAAAAAAACAACATATGGCCAAATTGTTGAACTGGGCCCTGTTGGACATTATGGCCAGCTATGAAAATACGGTTTTATTTGGGGAAGATGTTGCTCGAAAAGGGGGGGTATACAATGTCACCACTAAGCTATTAGATAAGTTTGGGCCTAGAAGAGTCATTGATACCTTATTAGACGAGCAATCCATATTGGGAATGGCTATTGGTCTAGCCCACAATGGGTTTCTTCCTATTCCGGAAATTCAGTTTCTAGCTTACGTACATAACGCAGAAGACCAGATCCGTGGTGAAGCTGCTACGTTACCGTTCTTTTCAAACGGCCAGTACACCAACCCTATGGTGATACGCATCGCAGGGCTAGCCTATCAAAAAGGGTTTGGCGGACACTTTCATAATGACAACTCGTTTGCTGTATTTAGGGATATTCCCGGCGTGATCTTAGCGTGTCCTTCCAATGGGGCCGATGCGGTAGAAATGATGCGCACAGCGGTTCGGCTTGCGCAGGAACAGCAACGGTTAGTCATTTTCTTAGAACCTATTGCGCTTTATATGAAGAAAGATTTGCATACGGAGGGGGATAATTTATGGTCGTTCGAGTATGTGCCGCCCGCCCAGTCTACCCCTATGGAATTGGGAGAACTTGGCGTGTATGGCCATGGAACGGATCTTTGTATTCTCACTTATGGCAATGGATATTATCTAAGTCGTCAAGCCGAGAAAATTTTGGCTGAAAAGGGCGTGAACATAAAAATTATTGATTTGCGCTGGTTAGCGCCTTTAAACGAAGAAGCGATTCTGAGTGAAATACAAAGCTATAAACATATTTTAATTGTAGACGAGTGTCGTAAAACAGGCTCAATAAGTGAAGCGCTGACCACCCTGATCATTGAGGCACAATCCACAAGTGATACTTTACCCAATATACAACGGATTACCGCAGAAGATTGTTTCATTCCTTTAGGTACTGCTTGTTACGAAGTATTACCGAAGGTAGAACATATCGTCGAGCGTGGATTAGAAATGATAGGGAAAGCGCCAGCGTTGCGTTCGGTAGGATAGGAGTAGTCATCAGTGAATCAAACTAAGCAAACTGCTGTGGTCGTATGCCCAGGGCGTGGTACTTACAATAAGGCGGAACTTGGCTACCTTAAGCGATACCATTCAGATAAAAAGGGAATTATTGATGTTATTGATGGCCAGCGTCGTGAAAAAGGCCAACCGACCATCACGCAGCTAGATAGTATGGATAGGTACAATTTGCAAAAACATACTGCGGGAGAAAATGCCTCGTCTTTGATATACGCGTGTGCAGCCTGTGATTTTGCTGACATCAATCGTGACCAGTACGACATCGTAGCGGTAACAGGCAACTCAATGGGCTGGTATATCGCACTTGCTGTTGCTCAGGCGCTCAAAGCTCCAGACTCCGCAACGTTAATTAATACCATGGGGTCCATGATGAGAAGTGGTCTCATTGGCGGACAGCTAATCTATCCGGTGACTGATGAGAACTGGCAATATGATAGCGAAAAGGCACAGCTGGTTTGCGCACTATTAGAAGAAGCCAGTGCAGAAGGCGGGGAGGGAGCGCTTTATTTGTCCATTGCATTGGGAGGTTATGTGGTATTAGGTGGAAATGAAGAAGGCCTCGCATTAGCCCAAAACCGTCTACCCAGAGTTGATGATACCTACCCAATGAGATTGTATAACCATGCAGCGTTTCATACACCGCTATTGAATGATATTTCTATAAGAGCGAAACAAGCGCTTCCGTCTACTATGTTTGTAAAGCCCTCATTGCCTTTAATCGACGGCGAAGGACGGGTTTGGCAGCCATTTTCCACAGATACGCAGGCACTTTGGGACTACACCCTTGGGACACAAGTGGTAGCCCCTTACGATTTTTCTAAGGCGATTGAAGTGGCAATTAAAGAGTTTGCTCCGGATAAGATAATCGTTACAGGCCCGGGAACTACATTAGGAGGCGCTATTGGCCAGTGCCTGGTTAAGCATAAGTGGCAAGGTATGAACAGCAAAGGAGATTTTATTCAAAGACAGCAGTCTGACCCGTTTCTCCTGGCGATGGGAATGGAAACACAAAGGTCGCTAGCTGTATAAACGATAGCGGATGCGTCAGTCTGGCAAAAAAATCGCCGCATTAGCGGCGGTTTTTGCGAATCAATGTTGACCATTCAATATGTGTTTTTCGTTGCAATTTTCACTCATCCCGTCACCGGATCACAACATGAATTTTTTCCTCCGGCCACCCCTTTATCCACTTTCGAACTGTTTCCATTCCGCTTCATTTCGTCTTCTTGTTGGTTTTCAAAATTTGTTCTGTCAAAAATGACAATGCTCTTGTTAAGCCAGCTTTGACGCTGCGGGATGGTATTAATGACTTCTCGCTTAGACTCGGCCTACGCAAGTCCAACTCAGCAATGTTCAATTTTCTTTAGTTAGTACTTTTTCAATAAGTTGAACAGTGTTATTTGCGCCAGATTTAAGCTCTGAAAAAATTGTACCTCTTCGGCTGATATCTTCGTTCGAGCGTACACTGGACGATTCCACTTCTTTAATTACTTGAGCTATATCACCGGTGATTTTTTGCGTGGTCGAAACGAGAGACTTAATTTCACCGGTTGCCTGGGATGTGCGTTTAGATAAGTCTCTTACTTGTTCGGCTACTACCGCAAGGCCTCTACCATGGACACCAGCACGTGCAGCCTCAGTGGCCGCATTTAACGCAAGAAGGTTCGTTTGGTCGGCTACGCTTTAATGGTGGTGACGATATCGCCAATAACGGTGGACTGTTGGCTAAGTGAAGTGGATAAAGCTTTAACCTCTTCAATCTGTTTCACTGAGTCTTGCGTTGCTTTCATCGTCGTTGCAAGCAACTCTTCACAATACGATATTTTGTGTGATGTGATTTGCGAAGACTGGGCAGCTTTCTTAGAAACCTCACTCACTTTTGACGAATGATCTACTTTGCGCGTGATATCTGTAGTCAGTTTAATTACTTCAATCACTTTTCAAGTATCATCAAAAATAGGGTTATAGGTAGATTCTAAATAGAGGTCTCGGTCATTCTTATCTTTGCGATGAAATTGGTCTGAGGAAAAGTTAGCGTCTGCAAATTGCTTCCAGAACTGAGGGGTATCCTGCTAAAAGCTGTTATAACAGTACATTTTATGATGCCGACCTACAATTTCATTCAAGGAATAATCGACAGTATCTAAAAGTCTTTATTAGCACTAATAATATGCCCGTCGGGTTTAGAACGTATAATTGCTATGCTCCGATCTACAGCATCATATATCGCTTTCGTTTCATCTTTAATGAGGTTTTCAGCGGTTACATCAGAAGCTATTTTACGACTTTTTCAACAATACCTGCACTATCAATAACAGAAAAGTAGGTCGCTTGTAACCAAATGGCTTCGCCATTTCCCTTTATTCGTTCAAATATAACCGACTTAGGTTGCCCACCGAGCCGTAGGAATCACAGGAGTGAGCGCTCTGTTATGTGCACAATAATTAGAAAATTTGGATAAAAATGCGGATCCAGATTGTGCGGCGACCTAATGGAAGAATTAGTCCATTTGGTATTAGGCGTTACTTTAAGTCCAGTTACACACCATAAAAGCCCAGTGGTTTACACTATTAGCACCAGCATGAAAAAAAATAATCTAACAAATTGTTGAAAAAATGAGCATATGTGGTTTATTTAATAATTAACAAACACCAAAACTAACAGAATAATCAGAGCGAAGGTGGAGATTGTGTAAATAGGTAGAATAACTACCGCCGTAACGAGTAATAAGTAATAAGTAATAAGTAATAAGTAATAAGTAATACATTTCACAATCAGAAGCGAAAGCGATTTGGGAGATGCAATAATTATCCTCCTTCTTGGCGGCATAGGGATGTTGCATTGACGTGCTCATTGAAACGAAAAGTAATGGTTTGCCATATTAGACACCTACCTTCCCAATGCACATAAGCTAATAAAGCAGATTAGAGAGGCGTAGTAACAACAAGTGGTAGAACGTGTTTACCCACGGGTAGTTCGCATTTTAGTTCATGTGTCAGACACATGATTACAATACCTACATTGTGAAATTGCGACTACACTTTGTATGTAAATAAAAAGTTAAGATTGAAGCTAATTCGATAAATGCAGTGAGTTTTTTAGCTAATAACTAACGCAGTTAGTGGCAGAGAAAAAAGGAATGTATTTATGGATGCGGCTCTTGATGAACTATTGCGACCAGTGGGAGATGAACCCGCCGGTTGTGATCCTCAATCTATTGAGTCGTATGAGCGTTTAGTAGACGTAATCAATAGTCTGGACGGCCTTAACAAAGTCTCCATAGACTGGCATACGGTCATCGATACGTCTTATGAAATTTTAACAAAGTTTTCAAAAGACCTACGTACTGCAAATTACCTGACGTATGCATGGTTTATAAATCATCAGTTTCAAGGGCTATCTAACGGCTTCAGATTGCTAAATGGATTAGTGACCAGCGACTATTCTGATAACCTCTTCCCAATAAGAAAAAAAAGACAAGAAAAGGCCCGTGCTGCCCCATTTGCCTGGCTTTCAACCAAACTTGATAAACACTTTGCCCTTAAAACCTATGAAGGGCCTAGTGATCTTCTGTACGCTGATGAGGCATTTGAAAACTTTCAGCTTCTTAACCAAAAACTGAATGAGTACTTGGTCCGCGAAACGCCGTTGTCTCCAGAACTTAATGAATCGCTCAAACGCTTTGCCGAAGAAGCCAAAAGAGTAAAAGAAGCACACGCTGAGAAAGAGGCAGCCGCGCAAGCTAAAAAAGACGTACCGTCCCAGGAAATAAATACATCCGAGACTGTTCAGCCAACCGCTACCCATTCTCCCGTAACAGCTACTCATCCGCAGGATATTACGTCTAGTGAAGATGTGACTAAGGTGCTGAATGCGGTATGTAAATCTTTAAACCATGTGGCAGACTTTGTACATCGACAGTCAACTGGCAATGCAGAATTTTACTACTTTAACCGATTAGCTAAATGGATATTGGTGACTGAGTTACCAGAAAAAGGAGTGCTGCCTCAACAACCTAGCCAAGAATCAATATCTAATCTTGATTCGCTTGAACAAAACGCAAATCACTTAGAACTGTTAAATCTTGCCGAGGAATTGTTTCAAAAGGGGGCAATATTTTATCTGGATTTACATCGACAGGTATTTAACGCGTTAAAGGCTACCAATCAAAATGCAGCCGCAGAAGTTGTGCTTTCGACGACCCGAAATTTTGTTTCCCGCTTCCCCAACATTATTCATCTGACATTTTCGAATGATACTCCGTTTGTCGGGCCAAAAACCCTGCTGTGGCTCGAATCCTCCTCCACCAAGGCTGAAGAACAGACTACTAAAGAACGTACTCAAGCTGAAAATAATAAGTGGAAGAATGCCATAGACGAAGCCAACACAATGCTGGTGGAGGGAAAAACCGTCGATGCGATCAAACTTATTGAAGGTCTTTCGGGAGATGCAGAGTGCATGCGTGACCTGGCGTACTGGCGTTTTGAGTTGGCGAAAATCCTGTTTAAAACAGGTTACATCGACATGGCTCTTCTCAATTTAGAAACCCTTAAAAAAGAACTTCAACAGCATAAAGTCGATGTGTGGGAACCCGTTTTTTATAAGGAGGTTTTAAAACTTAATTTAGATGCACATAGCACAATGTCAGCAAAACAAAATTATGACAATGAAATGTTAAACGAAATTAGAGGTTTAAAGCGCGAACTCATCAATATTTCGCCGTCTGATGCGATTCAATATTCTGAGTTTGGCAAATAGAGAAAGGAAAGAAAAATGGCTAGAGAAAGTTCAATCGCTCCGAAAGAACGTGTAAATATCACTTACAAAGCCCATGTTGGCGATGCATCAGTAGACGTCGAATTGCCAAACAAATTGATGGTAGTAGGAGATTTCACTATGCGGGAAGAGGACGAGGATATTCAAGATAGAGATCCTATTGAGGTCAATAAAACAAACTTCAACGAGGTCATGGAAAAGCAAAATTTAAAACTGGATATGGTTGTTGATAATAAACTTGCCGATGACGATTCTGAAATTCCGGTGTCACTTGAATTTAAAAAGCTAAATGACTTTGAGCCAGATAATGTGGCCAAAAATGTACCTGAACTAAATAACCTTCTTGAATTAAGAGAAGCCTTAACGTTTCTAAAAGGACCATTAGGCAATATTCCAGCCTTTAAAAAACAGTTGGAAAGATTACTCGGCGATGATGATGCCAGAGCCAAGCTAATGGCTGAACTGGGTATTGAGAACAAATAGGAAAGTGTCATGACAGAATTAGAAAAGCAAGAAGTTGCCGCACCAGAAGAGGTGGAGGAAAGTGGTTCGTTATTAGACCAGATAATGAATCAAGCAAACATTCCCCGTACAGACGAATCTTACGATGTGGCTGAAAAAGGGGTTCAGGCATTTATCATAGAAATGCTAAAAGGGGAGAACAAAGATGAGCGTGTCAGGAAGTCGATAATTGATGAAATGATAGCTGAAGTTGACAAAAAATTAGGTACCCAGCTTGACGAAATCTTACATAATGAGTCGTTTCAGAAAATGGAATCAGCCTGGAGGAGCTTGGACTTTTTATGTAAACGAACGAATTTCAGAGAAAACAATAAAATCCATATTCTCAACGCGTCAAAAGAAGATTTAGCTTTAGATTTTGATGATGCAGCTGAAATTTCAGAGTCCGGGTTTTATAAAAATGTCTACACCAAAGAATATGGAACGTTTGGTGGTGAACCCTATAGTAGCATTATTGCTAACTATGAATTTGATCATTCATCCCCCGATGTCAAATTGCTGCAATCACTTGCCAGCGTTGGCGCAATGGCCCATGCACCAGTTCTAGCGGCTGCGAGCCCTAAAATGTTTGGTTGTAACGATATTCAGGATTTGCCAAAGTTAAATGATATTGCATCGATATTTGAAGGACCGCAATATGCTAAATGGCGTTCACTGCGTGAGTCTGAAGATGCTCGTTATATTGGGCTTACGCTACCGCGGTTTTTGTTGCGCTTGCCTTACGACAGCAAAGAAAATCCCGTAAAATCATTCAATTACGATGAATCCATCGACGAAGATCATAATAAATATTGCTGGGGGAATACCGCTTTTGCGTTAGCTACACGGCTTAACGATAGTTTCGAAAAATATCGTTGGTGCCCGAATATCATAGGACCGCAAAGCGGCGGCGCAATGGAAGACTTACCCTTACACCAATATGAAACGATGGGGCAAATCGAAACTAAAATTCCCACTGAAGTTCTCGTTTCTGACCGCCGTGAGTTTGAACTAGCTGAGGCAGGCTTTATTCCACTTACCTATCGGCGAGGTAGTGATAACGCGTCTTTCTTCTCTGCAAACTCAATTCAAAAGCCAAAGTACTTTGGTATTAGCAAAGAAGGTAAAGAAGCCGAAACAAATTACAAGTTAGGAACGCAATTGCCCTACATGTATGTAGTCAATCGCCTCGCTCACTATATTAAAGTTTTGCAGCGCGAAAACGTAGGAACAACAATGGAACGGCTAGACATTCAGAATCAGCTAAACACTTGGATCAAGCAGTATGTAGCAGATCAGGATGGTGCGAGCGCTGATGTAAGAGCGAGAAGACCATTGCGACACGCAGCTATAACAGTGGATGATGTTGAAGGTGAACCTGGGTTTTATAGAGTAGGTATGCAAGTGCGACCGCATTTCAAATACATGGGGGCCGATTTCACGCTTTCATTAGTGGGTAAGCTCGATAAATAGAGCTCGCCATGAAACATACAATTAATGAAAACTACCTTATGGAAAGAGTAAGGTTAGGTGCTGAAGGTCGAACGGTAAGTAACGTGTTTGACCGCCATGCCTATCGGCAAACATTACTTCAGCACCTTCAAATTATTTTCAATACGCGTCAGGGAAATGCAGCATCAAATCCTGATTTTGGCTTACCCGACTTTAACGACCTCGATATGAAGTACGGTTTTACCACGGCGGTAAGAGAAATTATAAGATCCATAAAATTAAATATAGAGCACTTCCAACCTGGCTTAAAGCGGGTGAGGGTGAATTATATTGAGGATGAACGTAATCCACTGGAGTTGAAATTTGAAATTGTGGGTCAGGTTTATTTAAACGGTAGAAATGAACGAATTAAATTCCAGACGAAGAAATCAAGTCTTGGGATAGTTGAGGTGATGTAGGTATGGCAAGCAACAGGTATTTTGAGGACGAACTTAACTACCTGCGGGAGCTAGGGGCTGAGTTTGCCAACCGTAATCCAAATTTGGCGAAGTTTTTGGGTGAAGAGGGCGATGATCCTGACGTCGAACGACTGTTAGAAGGCGTAGCATTCTTAACCGGTCGAATTCGAGAAAAATTAGACCATGAAAGTCCAGAACTCACGCATTCCTTATTGGATATGGTGTGGCCTAATTATTTAAGACCCGTACCCGCAATGACTATTTTACAGTTTACCCCGCGATTACACGTTCTTACTGAAGAACAGCGGATTGAAAGAGGCACCGAAGTACAATCGGTTGATGTAGACGGCACACCTTGTCGTTTTAGAACCTGCTATAACGTAGACGTCGCCCCGTTATCGGTAGAATCGGTAGACATATTTAACAAAGCAAAACGTACCCATCTGGCGATTAGTTTAAAGCTCGATGCGGGGATCGCCAGCGAAAACATATCACTTGGTGCTTTGCGCTTCTACTTGCATGACGAACAAAAAATAGAAGTTTCGAACACCTTGTATCTCTGTTTTTTCCGTTATTTAGATTGCTTTGATGTCAATCTCACTATGCAAGATGGTCAAACGATTGTGTTAAACGATCGGCCATCCGACTTAGTCAGACGAGCAGGCTTTGGCGACGAGGAGAGCTTGCTGCCTGAAGCGAATTATGAATATTCGGGTAATCGATTGTTACAAGAATATTTTCAATTTCAGCAAAAGTTTCGCTTTATTGAAATTGGCGGATTCGAACAAGTCTTTGCCCACACGGAAATTAGCGACATTACGCTTATTTTTAAATTTTCCAAACTACTGGTAGATTCTGTAAATAAGGACAATTTTAAATTGTATTGCACACCTATCGTTAACTTATTTGAAAATGAAGGTAAGCCGATACGTATTGATAATAAAAAGATTGAATACCTACTGCGACCTGAAGCTGCCAATGTAGGGCATTATGATATATTCTCAATTAACCATGTCCAGGGTCGGGTTAAAAGCAAACGCCAACACAAAATTTACTATCCGTACGAAACATTCCAGCATTATGATGAAATGCTTGAACATGACACTACCAGCTTCTATAAACATAGACGAGGTTCATCGGTAATTTATGATGGATACGACCATTTTCTTTATTTCGATAGCCAGGTCGAGGGTTATGATAATGGACTTGAAAATGAAGTAGTAACCACCCAGCTTACCTGCACTAACGGGTCCCTTCCAAATAAGTTGCGATCAGGACAAATCGCTTTTGACTCGGGAAACTCTCCTGATTTCGTCACATTTTCAAATATTGAAAGCGCCACCTATAGCTTAGCGCCACCTTCCAATGATTTTCAGGGGTGGGCGATGCTTTCAAGATTGTCGGCAAACTATAATCCGCTCAGTTCGCTTCACGCTATTCGAAATTTAATTAAGGTATTTGACCTTCCAGCTAAGAGCGATAGAAGAAAAGAAAGACTCAATTTGCTTATAAGGGAGGGGATCGAACGGCTGGAGACCCGCCACTCAACCCGGTTAGTTAAAGGGATGCCTATAGCTGGCCTTATCACCACTATTAATGTGCGCGAGAGTAAATTTGGCGCCAAAGGTGTCAGTGGAGAAGCAAATATGTATTTATTCGCCAGCGTTCTTTATCAATACCTTTCACGGCAGGCCAGTATCAACAGTTTTCACAATTTAGAAGTACTCGCAATAGAGTCCGGAGAAAAATATCGATGGGGAGATAAGTTCTTTACGGAGGACTACGAGTAATGGAGAAATTACCGGGAAGACCATCCTCATATTCATTTTTGAAAATGGTAGAGTTACTTAATCGAAGCACAGAGCACTGTCTTTCAGTGCTTGCTAATCCACGTGACGAGTCTATTTTATTCAGAGCGAACCCGTCGTTCGGATTTCCCGCAGCTGATATTCACAAACTGGAATACACTGAATCCGAACAAAGTGAGCTTACCGTAAATTTTTTAGGTTTATATGGTCCGAGTTCACCTCTGCCTGACTATTTTACACAGGCGATAATAGATGAAGCGATAAGGGTGGAGGCAGAAGACCATCACTTAGTTCGCTTACATTCAGAATCTGAGTTACGCAGGCTGATTGAAGGAAGAACAGATTTAGCAGCGTTAAGAAAGCTACCTGAATACAGACACAGTGAGCCAAATAACAATGAATCCACCAAGCTTACTATTACCTCTAGTCAATATGCTCAGTTGAAAGCAGGTCAGAGTTATGAGGAAGTCTTGGACGCGGAACAACTTAAAAAATTACATGATAAGAACGTTGTTATTTTCCTGCTCCAAAAGCCTTCAACCAACCAACGTGATTTTTTAGATGTGTTTAATCACAGGTTAATCAGTCTCTATCTAGGCGTTTCATGTAAGTATCATGCTTATCGAAAACAGCTGGTTAAACACGACTATTTCATAGAACATTTATTCAGTCTTATTGGTGCCCCTAGTAAATCGCTAAGAAATAGATCGGCGGTAAACTGGGTGAAAATGCTCCAATTCTGTGGCCTGATTACTGCTAATAGAGGCAACGCAGAAATTTTATGCAAAGTGGTATCAGGATACTTTTGCTTTAAATTAAGCGACGTCACACTTGAGCATCATGTGCACCGACAAAGTAAAATAGAAATCACGCAGCAAAATCGATTAGGAAACAAAAATGCTCGTTTAGCATACGACTTTTCAATAGGGGCCCATATTTCTGACACGACTGGAAAATTTCGCCTTAACCTATTTAATCTCAACGAGAAGGCATTTAAATCTTTACTTCCTAATAATCCATTCGAATCCAAGCCTTACCTTTTGAAACCATTGCGAGAAATTATTGAGTTTCTCAAACCCGATAATCTAACCGTAGAAATAGCACTACACCTCAGGCTGCCAAGTCAGCTAGGTTTTACTCTTCAACAAAAAAGCCCGTGTCTTTTAGGGTATTCGAGCTGGCTAAACCCATCTTCAACTCAATCGCGTCATGTCGTTATTTGACCTATTAATAAGACGAGAGAACTATTATGGACAAAATAAAACTCAAATCCTTTGTGGACAGGTTGAACACGTTCTGCACGCAAGCTTTGGAAGGAGCCGCAGGGTTCGCTGTTAATAATGCTAATTATGAAATAGGTGTAGAACATTTCTTGCTAAAGTTACTCGAGCAAGCCGGCGATGTGGCCCAGATACTCGCCCACTACGATGTCAACATTCTAAAGTTTATTAAGTTATTACAATCCGCTGTAGAAAATGAAAAGCGGGGGAATAAACAAAAACCGGTTTTTTCAAAAACGTTAATTGGCCTGCTTGAAGATGCGTGGTTAATAGCCTCACTCGAACAAAAAGTAGATAACGTGCGGTCAGGTACTATCTTATTAGCGATACTTGCCAATCCTCGCAGACATGGGCTTTCTCCATATATAGATGAGTTAGGTGAGATCTCCTATGACGAACTTAAACGTAAATTTGAAGAGATAGTATCTGATTCAACTGAAACGCAAACCGCGTCGGATACATCTGATAACCTTTCCAAAGGTACAGTTACGCAAAGTAGCGAAGCTAGCGCAGCACTTGAGCAATTCTGTAACAACTTTACACAGCAAGCAAGGGACGGAAAAATAGATCCAGTATTTTGTCGTGACAGCGAAATTCGCCAGATGATCGATATTTTAGCGCGCAGGAGAAAAAACAACCCCATTTGTGTGGGTGAAGCGGGTGTAGGCAAAACCTCTGTGGTAGAGGGGCTTGCATTGAGGGTAGTGGAAGACGATGTGCCTTCAGTACTCAAAGGAGTGGAAATCTTAGGCCTGGATTTGAACCTGTTGCAAGCTGGCGCCTCGGTAAAAGGCGAGTTTGAGAAAAGACTTAAGAATGTGATAGATGGGGTGAAGCAGTCGGCTAAACCTATTATTCTATTCATTGATGAGGCCCATACGTTAATTGGCGCGGGTGGCGCCGCTGGGAGTGGGGACGCAGCTAATTTATTAAAACCTGCTTTGGCAAGAGGTGAATTACGCACCATCGCGGCAACAACCTGGACTGAATATAAAAAGTATTTTGAGAAAGATCCTGCTTTGGCCCGCCGCTTCCAGTTAGTAAAACTTGATGAACCGACCCCCGAACAAGCAGTAACCATTATTCGTGGCCTAAGCGAAATTTATGAAAAGACACACGGCGTTTACATTCGGGACGATGCCGTCCAAGCCGCTGCAATGATGTCAGCTCGTTACATCAATGGTAGACAGTTACCGGATAAAGCTGTGGATGTGTTAGACACCGCTGCGGCAAGAGTAAAAATTAGCATTAGCTCTAAACCAGACAGCATTGACGATGTAGAAAGAGAGCTATCTACCATTGCACGCGCACTTAATTCGATCAATCGCGATATCTCGGCGGATATCAAAACCGATGATAATCAAGTTCAAGAGCTTGAAGGTAAACAGGAAGAATTGAAAGAACAGCAGACACAGCTAACCGATAGATGGCAAAAGGAAAAGGCGGTTGTTGAAAGATTGATTGCGTTAAAACAATCTTCGTCTGATACCACTGAAGAAGCGGATGATGTTTCCTCACGAAAATCCCAAATTAGCGAATTAAAAGCGGAGTTAGCGCAACTGCAAGGGGATGACCCTCTAGTACATTACGAAGTAACCCCTCAAGTAATTGGCGAAGTTATTTCGAATTGGACAGGGATCCCAGTGGGCAAAATGGTCAAAAATCAGGCTTCTGCGATTTTACATTTCAGTTCTGAGCTTAAGCAGCGCATCAAAGGTCAAGATCACGCGATCGAAGCCATTGATCGCGGTTTACGCACGGCGAAAGCAGGTATCAACAACCCTGATTCTCCCATGGGGGTATTTCTTCTTGTGGGACCAAGTGGAGTGGGAAAAACGGAAACATGTATAGGTGTCGCAGATTTGTTGTTTGGCGGAGAGCGGTATCTCACTTCTGTGAATATGTCGGAGTTTCAAGAAAAGCACTCAGTGTCTCGCTTGATCGGTTCGCCTCCTGGTTATGTTGGTTATGGTGAAGGAGGTTTGTTAACCGAAGCTATTCGCCAGAAACCTTATTCTGTGGTGTTACTGGATGAAGTGGAAAAGGCAGACCTGGAAGTGTTAAATCTCTTCTACCAAGTGTTCGATAAAGGCGTGTTATCCGATGGGGAAGGTCAGCTGGTTGATTTTAAGAACACAGTCATGTTTTTAACTAGCAATTTAGCTACCGATATAATTACAGACATGTACAGCAATAGTGAAAATCCGCCCACTATCGAAGACGTAACCGAAGCTATAAGGCCTACATTAAGCGCACACTTTAAACCCGCCTTATTGGCGCGGATGCAAATAATCCCATTCATCACACTTTCACCGGATGTCATAGCCAATATTGTTCGTTTAAAACTCGATAAAGTAAAAAGTAGGCTGCGTGATAATCAAAAGCTGGATATGCATTACTCAGAAGATGTAGTGAAAACCATTACTGCAAGATGCACAGATGTAGATTCTGGAGCACGTAATGTCGATCACATCATCAACGGTTCCATGTTACCGAAAATAGCCACTGAAATATTAGAAAAGCTTAGTGAAGAAAACGAGATATCAAGGCTGGATTTGAAGATTGATGAACAAGGTAACTTTGAAACACAGTTTTCCTGATGAATTGTAGCGGCAAAATGCGTTGCCTTTCAGGGAGAAATTTATGACTGAATTAGATAACCCGCTCGTTGCCTTAAATGACGTATTAGATGTCACGCAAGCTATTGCGCGTGAGCGAGAGCTGACAAAACAGCTTAGTATCATTGCTCAGGCTGCACGTAAAATGGCTTCGGCGGAGGCATGCTGTGTTTATTTGCTCGATAAAACGCACCGGTTCCTTGTGCCTGCCACCCGAATAGGTGAACTCATTGATCATTCTAAAATAAACTTAGCCAATATTTCTGTCACGAATATAAAAGCCACTGATTTAGTCGAAATAGTGGTGTATTGTGCCATTACTGGACAACTGGTAAACGTGGAAAACATTTACAAATACACCGGTTTTAATTTTCAGGAGTTTTATCTAAATGATCAGATCACTGGTTTACGCACCCAATCTTTACTTGCACTACCGTTAGCAGATAGAGAAGGCGGATGTGCGGGGGTCCTTACCTTATTCAACCATAAGTTGCACGAAAAAGATGGCATAAAAGGTTTTCCACTTGATTTGGAAAATTTGATGCGTGGCGTCGCCGCTATTGCTGCTATTTCTATTTCTAACTCGCTTTTATTTAACGAAAAACAACTGCTGCTTAAACAGCAGGAAGAGCTAAATGCCTCTCTTATTGTGGAGAACCAGCAGCTTAAGGGAAGAATTTACAAAACCCTACAGTTAGACAAAATCATAGGTAGGGGCCCGGCAATGGAAAAAGTTTTTGGTCTAATTGATAAAGTTGCATCATCAACAGCCACCATTTTTTTAACCGGTGAAACAGGCACCGGAAAAGAGTTATTTGCAGCAACCATCCATGAAAATAGCCCTGTCCGTGAAGGTAAGTTCGTGGCACAAAATTGTGCCGCGTTCCCACCAGACCTGCTCGAAAGCGAGATGTTTGGCTATAAAAAAGGTGCGTTTAGCGGTGCCAATACTGATAAGAAAGGGCTGGTGGAAGAAGCACACCTAGGCACCTTGTTCCTTGACGAAATTGGCGAAATGCCTTTGCCATTACAATCGAAAGTCCTTCGCGTGTTACAGGAAGGAGAAGTGCGGCCCTTGGGCAGCAACCAGACCATAAAAGTACAGGTGAGGATAATCGCCGCTACCAATCGTTCTCTTGTTGATATGGTGAAAGAAGGCACCTTCAGAGAAGACTTATATTATAGGTTAAATGTGTTTCCTATTGCGTTACCCAGTTTACGAGAAAGAAAACATGACATACCTGCATTAACGCATTATTTTATTGATAAATATGCTAAGCAGTATGGAAAAAAAATTAAACAGCTAGAGCCAAAGGTTCTCGATACATTTCAAACTTATTCCTTTCCCGGCAATGTCAGAGAATTACAAAATATTGTAGAACGGGCGGTTATTTTGATGGGTGAGGGCAATGTTTTTTCCTACGATATTTTGCCTCAGGAACTAAAAGAAAAAGTCGAACCTGGGGGGGAGGGGGATGCCATCACAATGAATAGTTCTTCTTTAAAAGACATGGTGGGTCACTATGAAGCAACGGTGATCAAATCTAAGCTGAAAGAGAATCATGGGAACCAAAGTTTCACCGCCAGACAGTTAGGCGTTTCCCGTAGAGCGTTAGTGGACAAAATAAGTCGGTATAATTTGCGTGGGTGATGGTCAGAACGAGTACAACTAAACTAACTTTCGCGTGGACAAGGTTCTCATAAATCGTATGCCTCGTTCTAAATTGCGTTAATACTTTTGAACGGAGGTTTCGATTTATATCGACAGGCAGCGGTCATTAGTCTAGCCAGAATTGGACAACAGCTTTCTGTGTGAAGCGAACATTGCCGCTGACTTGTTTTTGCCCCTTTGCAAGTCAGAAAGACATGTTTTAAGCGCGTACCAACTTTAACGAATAATTCCAATGTCATCCAAAATGACTGACATATCATGGCTAGGAATGAATGTTATCCTGAGGACCAAACTATCTTCTTGTTTAATTTCAGTTAAAAATTCAATTGGAAAAACAACTGTTTGCAACGTTGGTTCCGTAGGTGCAAATTTTACCTCTCCATTTTCTAACTCTGAGTAGTCAGATGTAAGTAACGGAGGAATACTGCCTTTAGATTTCACCGTTTTATTAATCACCACGCCACGCTTATCAAGAATTTCTATTTTGATGTCAGAGGCTAAGTTATATGGTCTGCACGCTTCATGCTCTTCAGAAGTCAATATCGCGATAGAGAAAGTTAGATGTTGTGTATCGTAAGATAGAACATCGATTGTCGGTAACTCGAGTTGTAGAGTCGTTCCAACTTTTTCCTCGAGTTTCAGTTTTAGTACATTATTTGGTATATCCACCCCGCCTCTTAACCGTTCCTTTTCAATTGAAAATGGAACTAGGTTTTCTTGGCTGGCAACCCAAACTTGAAAGTTTTGGTTTTCTGGTTTTAAACTTTCAAAGTTTTCAATAGACCTAAATTCTGAAGTACTGAACCGAGATACATAGATATCTTCGGGGAGACCAAACTCTGTACCTAAAGGATTTCTTAATATATCTCGATATTCTATCTTTCCGGACAAGGTTAACTCAATAAAAGCTGACACAAATACTTTGGTCAGGTGCTCTTGCTGTTTAGCCGTTAAGAGCTTTTTATAAAACCTTTTGCTGCCTCCCCAATGAATAGCATCAGACATGTCTTGATTGAAATTTATGTGATTCGCTTTATATACATAAATTAAATGATTTACGTAATTTTTGCCGTCGTCATATTCAACTCTCTGCCACTGTTGGCTCCCAAGGAATTGGTAAACGTCGGCGTCATGCCCACCCTGCAATACAAGATAATTAGTGTTTTTTAGGGTGTTTTTACCATATGAGTGTTGATATTGTCCGTCCATAGGCGCTAACGCCACTACCGATTTAATTCCAAATCCAAACTCTGTGGATTTGTCACTGTTTGGTAAAGTTTTCCAACTGTTGAATGTCGAAGCTAAGGCGACGGCTTCTCCGCCTCTAGACATGCCTATTAGTGCAACGTTTTCTAAATCCAGCTTGTTATAAAAAGTATGATCCTGTTGGTTATTCCACGAGCTAAGTAGCTTTAGGTGTTCTAATAGAATCCAACCACGAGCACCATTCTCTCCCCACAAGCCATTTAGATAAGTCTGATCTACTTGAACAACGACAAAGCCACGGCTGGAAAACATCTCTCCTAAATAATCAAAACCCGGAGCTGAGTTACCATGAACTATGAGAATGACGGGCTTCTTTTCTGAAGTTTGTGGCAGCCAAACTTTAGCTTCCAGAGGTAAATTTTCGCTATCAAATCTATGGTATGCATCATATTTGTAGTCTTGGCTTTTTGAATAGGCGGTAAGAAAGTCAGGTAGCGTGACGTTACGAGATACTAGATCTGGTTTATTGATAGAAAATAAATATGGTTTTTCTCCATAAGTAATCACATCGTATTTATATTTACCTATTTCTGCTGGATTTGAGAGGCCACTTGTTTGTGATACAGGAGAGATGTATCTATCAGAAACACACTGTAAAGTATCGGATGCGGAGATTGAATACGAAAAAGCTAGCGTGATGCTGGTAATTAATCGTAAAAGCAAATGCTTCACCGTATTTTCCTTAATATTTTAATTTCTTATTAACTAGGTACTCGTTGATAATACGTTTTATGTGGACTTGGACGCAACAAAACCTAAAAAGGTTTAAATCCTTAGAAAGTTTTAGAAGTAACCTATAAAAACAATTGTTTATCTGAAACGAGCTAGCGCTCTCTAGCTCATATATGCTCAATAATGAGTTATCACCGATCTCCGCTATCGCCCAAATGAAACCTCGAAAGGATGTGGGTCCACAGTACGAAAAACGCACACAACTGACCTGTGACCGGTATTGATTGGCTCCTGTAGACAAGGAGCGGTCGTAACAAGTGCATCTACGCAGAGTCGTCATCGTGACGGAGGTCACGACCTCCTTAACTGTTATCGTAAGTTCTAAAAGAGAATT
>NZ_JAPFRE010000038.1 GCF_026183735.1 Alteromonas sp. ASW11-130
TATATTGAAGTCTTTGGTCTTGTATCATTTCCGTTTTGGATATATTAATGAAATGACACAGATTTCTAAACACTACCTATCAGCCAGTTGTTAAACTGGCTATAATTCATGCCGACTCTTTCAATGCCTGAGATCTTTCCACTCTCAATACTGGTGTATTCAAATCATTTCATAGCCACTTGCTGCGTACTTCGTCAGCGCTGATATCAACACCGAGTGCTTCTGTAAGCTTCATCGCAACTTTCTGTTGTCCGACGAGTGGATGCTCAATGGAGAACTGAACTACTGCTTTCTCGATAGCCATATCCACACAGTTTTTGTGCCGTAGGTTAGGCGTTTCTTGTCGTTTTAAAGCTTCTGTACCGCCTTCCCCTTTTGGATGGGGTAAATGGTTGGAGCTTGTATTACTTCGGACATTTTAATATTTTCCGAAAGTTCCATGAGCGACTCAATGTTTTTGTTGGCAAGTTTACATTCGTCTGAATCAAACTTTAAACAGTTTAAAACATAAGACTTACCAACTAAAATATAGTTTTCGGCTTGGTATTTCCGGGCAAGTTGTACCCTCGATACTTTTCGATTAACGAACAGTTCCGCATCTCGATCGGTCATTGTCTTTTCAGTCAAGTACCTAGCGTTAGTATCATCTGGAATGATGTTGTTAGCGAACATCACCCTATAGGATATTTGCTCGTCCTACAGCGCAGCTTCTGTGCTTTTATTATTAATTGCTGCAATAAACTCATTAAGTAAAATAGGTTTGGCCAAATGTTCTCCCCCTAAAAATTATTCTTAAATATATATCGGACATCTATGTGTGAGAGCCTAATTCATGCATTTCGTGGATTGCGAACATGCACCTTTGATTGTGTCCACACAGCTGCTTTAGCTACAAGTGCCCAGCGAGCAATGTGAATGGATAAGACTCTTGTAAATCAAAGCAACAATCGAAAGTCATACCCTTTTGAGCACTTGCGCAGAGGGTTTGAGTCAAAGCCAGTTCCAGAAACCCTTTCTCCAAGTCGATATGTGTCACTTCTGCAGCCTCAAATCCAAATAAAGCCCCTATGTATTTGTGAATTGCTTTATATAGGCTCTCTTTTGCCGAAAAGACGAGGGTAACAAGTCTATAAAAGGGGTATTTCAGTGATTTTAACTACGTATCTTCACTTTCATTGATAACTGTTGAAGCAATTTCATGCGCTGTATCATGTGCTATCCAGTTTTCAACATCTATCCCTAAATAGTCATAATGCTCATTGGTAGACGCAGCACATATCGCAATTGAATCGGAATATGAAATTGTTGCTAAAACTCCTGCAGGCCATAACGATTGCCTATCACTGCCAATAGGAATTTTCCGTGCACTTACATTAAGCTCCGCCAGTGTATTATGTGCAATATAGCGACCAGCAAGAAATTCAGCTTTACGTTTGTTTTCGGCATTGTATAGTTGCTCGGGAAAGTCAATTCGCATCTCGGGAAAGAAATCATTGTCAAAATGCTCAATAGCATAATTGCATTTTTTAACAACAATACCTTCCAGCGCTGCAATTTCTATTTGTGTTTGTGATGGCAGAAACCGCTGCGCGCTTTTTGAGTGGGTAGGTAAGAAGCTTTTGTTTATCATAGCCAGCTTCCTTTTAGCTAAGTGAAAACGCGGCGAAATTTGCAGAATGGTTTCTGCCTTCTGAAAAGTGTTTGCCACCATTTGGCTTCTCTGTTTCACACTTATTGATAATCTCACAGAAGAAAATATTTATATGACCACGGGTCACATTGATATTTCGAAAGATATTTAGATTATTATTAGGTTTATTTTGTTTATCTTCACATTTATCAATGATTTCACAATAAAATGCGTCAGCACCTTTTTCACTCTCGAAGTTGCGTATGGAATTTGTGTTGTTTTGTGACGAGTAAGGCACTGCTATACATAGCACAGAAGAGAATAACGAAACGTTTTAAAGTTACTGCTTTAGTTAGCATTGAAATTTTCATATTGCTATACAAATTCGTTGGTCACGCTCCCCGGATATCCATTTTTCGCCTCCCAACTCTTATCTTCTTACAAAACTATAGGGGATGCTGGTTGCTGATAAAACGTTTATGGGGTAGAGCTGTGAATGCTTAGCACCAATTTCACGTGTTTAGTGGAATGGTGCCCCCTCCCTGACTTGAACAGGGGACCTACCGATTATGAGTCGGGTGCTCTAACCAACTGAGCTAAGGGGGCCATGTTTGACGTGCTCGAATTACCTACACAGATCTTCGAAGCGGGGCGAAGTATAAGCACTTTTTTTGCGCTTGTCACCCCACCTAAGGGGAGTTTTATGGCTTGATTTGTCTGTTTGGTTAAAAAGTGAACCAGTTTGATTTTGCTTATTCGTTCTCTTTTGGGTTATCCTGGCATTGATAGTGGGCAGCATAGTGTTTTATCAGCAGTTGACTTAGTAGCAACAGTAGTAGTGCTGCCCCCAACGAACCACCACCTCCACTAGAGCCTGAATCAGTATCAGTGCCTTCGTCGCTGCCGCTATCATCATTGTCCCCTCCCGTATCATTACTGTCGTTAACCGTAATGCGCACACTGTCGGTGGCGCTGACGCCCAATTCATCGGTGGCGGTAAGGCTCATAGTAATAGTGGTTGCTGATTGGGGGGCGGTAAAAGACGCGTTCAGGCTATTGGAACTCGAGAGCGTTACCGCTGCGCCTTCAGTTTGTTGCCAGGCGTAAGTCAGGTTATCTTTTTCCGGGTCACTGGCACTGGCGTTTAACTGTACGCGAGCGCCAACGCTAACCGTCTGATCTGGGCCCGCATTAACCTGTGGAGGCTGGTTGGTTTCGTCGTCTTTTATGGTAAGGATACTGGAGGACATGTCGCCGACTCCATTTTCGTCTGTGCCAATCAAGGTAATGATAACGGTTTCAGCTTGTTCGTCTATTTCATCGTCGTATAGAGTTATCGAAATTGCCTTGTCCTGATTATCACCGTTTTCCCACACAAGTTCTCCGGTTTGAGGCTCAAAATCTTCAGCGCCGGCGGTACCTGCACTCACTTCAAAAGCCACGCGCAGCGTGCCTTGCGTGCCGCCTACACGTGATACGTTTATATTATACAAGCTAATATTTTCAGCCACTTCGAACCTTTCATGGGTGAAGTTAGCGACCCCTTGGTTGCCGCGGGCACTGTCAATGTGCACAGCTAATAGTCCTGCGGTGTGATCTACATTTCCAGTGGAGGGATTAACTAATTTAATAAAGAAGCTTTCAGTAAATTCAGTGTCGTCATTTTGGTTAATACTGATATCAATGATCTGGTCCGGATCTTCTGGGGCGTTCCAAGTCAAAATCCCATTACTGGCAGTGATGTCGGTGTTATCCGCCGACCCATAAATAATGCGATATTCCACATCTATATTGCTAGAGCCTTCTCTCTGTACAGGAATACGCGCCGATTCGCCTGGCTGCACGGTAAGGGTTGGTGCAGTGAAGCGTACTTGAGTGTCGCTGCTGGCGGTGGTGTCATCGCGAAGAATATAAAGTCCACCTTGAATATCACTCACCAAAATAATACCGCTAGGTAGAAAGGGGTATACACCCCATGCTCCGTTAAACGACGCGTTGTTAGAAGAGGGGAACGTATCGAAATAGCCAATTTCTTCAGGGGCTGTGGGATCGCTGATGTCTAAAATGGTTAAGCCCCTTTCATAATTTGACATATAGTAGCGATTACCTTTGGCAAACCCGTTGTGATCGATAGCGCGCGTGCTACCTTCCCAGGTGGTGACTAAGGTGGGCATAGTTAAATCACTTATATCAAAAACATTTACCGCAGTATTCACGCTTAACGAAGATTCATCGCCCTCATCGTGCACGAACAAATACCGATTATCTTCGCTCGTCCAGCCGCTATGGGTATAGGTAATATTAGGGTAGGTTATTTCGCTAACTTCCCATGGAACTTTAGGATTACTGGTATCCCACAATCGCACGCTTTGTTCATTAAAATCTAAGATAACACTACAGGAAATGGAACTGTCGCCTTTACAATCTTCCTGAGCGCGGCCATCAGTAACAAAAAAGCCCGCAATGTCATGCGAATAATCTGTTCTAGTAGCTGTTTCAGGGTTATAGGCTACGCTGGGTTTGTCGGGCGACGTCAACATAAAGCTGCGCCACGCGCCGTTAAAATTTTCTGAACCGGCGACGTGTAATTGTGAAGAGCTGCCGGGAAGCGAAATATTTAAGCCCGGATCGGTGTGCGAAATATAAATATTGTGCGCTCTAACGTCATCCTGTAACGGCGCTATTTCACTTATGCTATCCGGGAGTTGATTTAAATTGATAATCCGTAATCCTTCATCTGCATTGTCAGCACTCACATAAGCGTATGCTTGCCAGCTATGGGTAGCGCGATTGAAATATTGATAGACCTTAATATCGCGCCAGGTGGTCGGCGCTCCGCTTATTGAACCAACAACTTGGGGCGAATCCGGCGTGCTCACATCCACCACTACCACGCCATTGCGTAAGCCCATAATGGCATATTCGCGCATGGTATTAAGGTCGACATGGCCCCAGATGTCATTCGCAGAACTAGAATCTGCGTGCAGTTCTGATATCGGTACATGAGCGATGAGCGCGACGTTTCGACACGAAAAATTAGCCGCTAAACCGTCGATACAATCGGCGGCACCATGACGGGTGGCAAGTTGGGTAATGGTTTGCGTTATCTGTTTCGATACGGACGAAGCGATACTATTTTTGCCATCTGCAATCACATTAAACCCTTGGTTTGATAATTGTTTGGCAAATTCAACAGGAACACCTGCAAGAACCGTATCGTAGGCTGAAGGATTTTGAATTTGGTAGTGGTCAGCCTGGTTAAACCCTCCCAGTACAGGAACCAATTCACCTACTAAATGAAACAATGTTTGTTCGTCTTCAATAGCGTAGTACCCCTTGGAAACGCGGATACTATCCCCTTTGTTAGCATAAGAGGCAGCATAGCTAATTGTTTTGCAGGGGCGAAACCGGTTGTTACAGTTTCCCGTGTCGCTACCATTGGGGGCTACAAAGCGAACCGTCTCACCTTCGCTGTGTGCGTTAATTTCTTGACTGAACGTGATACTTAGCACCACAATTAAACAACAAAGGTAAGGTTTCATTTTGAGAGTGTTCAAATACTTCTCCCTTATTTCATTGACATCTACCTATTAAAACTTAGCAGAGCGGTTACTAATTGTGCAGTTTTTGAAACAAACATGTTTTCACCTTTTTTTTGTTCTCTCAAGTCTGCTGCTGGCAGGTTGTGAGGACATGCCTTTTTTTAAGCAAGAGGCGGGCGAAATACCAATTTCCATAAAAGGGATTAATAAGGAACAATGCCCTTACGAAATTCAGCTTGCCGGTGAACGTTGGCAAATTGAGTATCTTGGGTTTTACGTAAGTGATCCTGAAGTTCGAATTGATGGTAAGTGGCAACGCTTAAAATTTAAAGAATCGGAATGGCAAACACCTGACACGGCATTGGTTAAATTTCATGCTAACTGTCAGGGGCCAAATGTAACAAATACACGTTTACGACTTGACGCTTCTAAACAATTAATGAAATTGTCTACGGCTTTTCGGTTTACCCTTGGATTGCCCTTTGCTGAAAATCACGCCAATCCGCTTACCCAGCCCTCTCCTTTGAATGATAGTTCTATGTTCTGGTCATGGCAGGATGGACATAAATTTTTGCGTATGGATTTGCGCCAAAAGCAAAACCTAGATCATACTTTTTCGTATCATTTAGGCAGTATAGGGTGTGTATCTGATTCGGCAGTACGTCCCCCAGAAAAGGCATGTACGTTTTCAAATCGGGTCAATGTGATATTACGCATGACACAGTTAGATTATGATCTGGCGCTAGAGGTGTCATTGCCACATCTCATTATGCAAACCGACCTGGTCGAGTCAAATGGCTGCAAATTTGAGTCACCTGATTCCGGTGTATGTGGTCGCCTAATGAAAAACTTGCAGAGTCGCCCATGGATAAGTTGGGATTAAGATACGCGTTACTTTTTTTTGGTAGCTGGCTGGTTGCAGCTTGTCAGCCACAAAGTACCCCCTATGTCTTTGCTTTACCCGACACTATCCCCCCGCCTGCGGTGCCAGCAGAAAACCCTATTACGTTAGAGAAGGTTACCCTGGGGCGTATGTTATTTTATGACACCGGGTTAAGCGTCAATCGCTCGCAATCATGTGCAACTTGTCATCAGCAACAATTCGCTTTCGCTGAGCCAACTCAACATGCTACTGGCGCAACGGGGGAGGTGGTGCCTCGTAATTCGATGGCTTTGGTTAATGTAGGCTATAACAGTGCGTTTACCTGGGCGCACAATGGGTTTACTCATATTGAAGAACAATTATTGATCCCACTTTTCAATGAGTCTCCGGTAGAACTGGGGGTTACTGGCAATGAAAAGGAAATACTGAAAAGGTTCACATCAGCTGAGTATCAGGCATTGTTCAAGTCAGCTTTTGCCACCGAACAACCCAGTTTTGATTTAATCGTCAAGGCATTGGCGAGTTTTGTACGATCTCTTACCTCATTTAACAGTCCTTTTGACCAATACGCTTATGAGGGAGATGATACTGCTCTAACCAAGCGACAAATTGAGGGAATGAATCTTTTCTTTTCTGAACGCACCGAATGTTTTCATTGTCACGGCGGCGTGAACTTTAGTCAGTCCAGCACCCATGCCGCGCAAAGTCTGGTATTGCAGCCGTTTCATAATACAGGCTTGTACAATGAAGATGGCAAAGGAGCTTATCCTGAGCGTGACCAGGGGTTGTTGCGGATAACCTTCAACCAAAAGGATATGGGAAAGTTCAGAGCCCCCACGTTGCGAAATATCGCGGCGAGTGCCCCTTACATGCATGATGGCAGTATTGCGACCCTTGAGGAAGTTATCGAATTTTATGCCCAAGGGGGGCGCGGAAAGGGGAAGTCTAACCCTTACAAAAGTCCTTTTGTAAAAGGTTTCAATATAAATGAAGATGAAAAAGCAGCGTTGAAGGCATTTTTAGAAAGTTTGACAGACCATGCCTTTTTGACAAATCCTAAGCATGGGCCACTCTTAAATCAAACTATGTAGACGAAAATGTTAACGTAATCCCGCATGTAGTAAGTGCATTATTTAAATTTCTTTGATATCTTTTTGCCTGCTAACAGATATTCCAAGCCAGTACGGAGATAAGAATGACAGAAAGACCCTTTATAACAAGTGGTCGCAACACCATAATTCACAAAGTGAGAAAGCTTGATCTTTTGGTTGTAAATGGTGAAGACGATCCTCCTATTATAGTGACATACAAAGGGATCAAACGTTACGAAGGTAAGATTCCTGACAATAAACGTGACGCTAAAATGATGGATTTGGAATTAGTAGATGTTACTGCTAGTGACGTATTTGGCGATGAAAAAACATTACTTTTTATTCAAACACTTAATGGTAAAGAATATAAAATCGATTACAGCAAATCGGATACCAGTATGTTTATCAAAATCCATCAGGACAGTACGTTTTAATTAAACTTGAAAAACTGGCGGTTAGCGGGGCAACGTAAATTACTATTTGCCCCTCATTCCCATTGTACCTAGGTGTCGGTTTTAGCAAAAACACGGTCCCCTTTACTCGTTAATTTTAGCCGAGGTATTGCCCTTCGGTAAATAAAAAGGGGAATCACTTTACCCTCAGATAATTCCCCCAATAGTAACGCATACATTCAACTTTTCAGCGACCCATTAAATTCTTTTTTAACGGTTGAAGCCTATCGACATGGTAACAAAGTGTGTTTAGCATACGTCGAATTACCTTCCAGGCCGATAGTTAGTCCCCGCCAATTGCCCATTAATCGCAACATCGCAACGAATTGCAGTTAAACGTTTTTCATAGGCGTTTGTCACTAAGATTTCCTATTTTTTGAATTACCTTTTTCGCCAATGGAAAAGGAATGAAGAAAGGAAAGCGTCATGAAAAAACAACATATTGCCTTTATCACTACATTATTTGCAGCTGGGGGACTCACATTGTCGAGCGCCTCGGTTAGTGCCAAAAGTATTCCTTATGAAGCTGAATTGAAACAGATATGTTATGCCATCGCATCAGGGAAAAAATTTAAATTTAATCGGGCGGTTAAGGATAGTCGAATTAGTATCAGAGCGTTGAACAGGGGGCTGCTGTGCAATGGACAGGATATGCTAAGCTTTGCAGGAAATTATAATTCGCCATCCATGTACGCCTTAGTTGAGCGTAGGACGGGCGCTAAAAAACGGACATTAACCGCAAAACGATGAGTACTTCGATACTGCCTCTGAATCTGCCCTCAGAGGCAGCCGAGACTAAGCCACTATGGTAAACGGTATCTCTCAAATTTGCTTAATCGCAGTGCAGTCACAACCGGTGGGTGTTCAATTACGGCAACGCCTTGAACGACTGCGTGTTTTTGACGAAGTTTGTTTAGTGTTAGCGTCAACTATGCCCGTCTTCGAAGAAGGGCACCTCACGCTTTTCTGCGATATGTTTACCTGGCAACAAACCTCCGTTCTACCTCAGCGTATCGAACGTTTAGTTTTACTCGGAACAAACAATCATGACGCCTTGCAGGCTTTTGCCTATAACGCGTTTAGTTTTTTGACTACCCCCCTGGTTGATGAACAATTAGAAAATGTATGTGTGCGCTTAAAGCAGCATCAATACAATGACGAAATTGTTTCCCATTGGCGAACTATTCAACACGGCTTAAGTCAGCAGCTTGGCATTTCAGAAACTGCGGTTTCGGCGCGTATACTGCGTTTTCGCGACAATGATGATGAGAATACTCTGGTGCTAAAAACACTCACTGATACCGTATTTTTAGCGTGGCAAAATATCGTAAAGATCGAAGCTGAAGGAGACTACATGGAAGTAACAACCGCCAACGAGCAATTAGTTATCAGAAGTTCTTTGGCTGCACTGCTGAAAAAGCTTAATAACGCTCATTTGATTAGAATTAGCCGTTCGATAGCGGTGAATTTGATACATGTGGAAAAGGTATTTAGCGATAACCAAATGAACCACTATGTCATGTTTAAAGACAACTCAGTCGCAAAATTTTCGGCCAAGTGGTTTAAGCAATATCGGAATAGGCTGCATTGATAAGGAATATCTAGGTAATCGCTATTCACAGCAAGTAACTTTGCGATATCATGGGATTATCATTCACTAGTTTAGGTTGTGAACAGCTATCAATCACTACGTTGTTGGCGGGATATGTATAGTGCTTAGCTATCTTTGTGGCGAGTACTTAGTTTTGCGTTTTTCTATACCCTTGCCGGGTGCATTAATAGGATTGGCACTATTGTTTGGTCTAATGGTGTTTTCCTCTTCGCTGACAAACAGCATTAGTGTCGCGGCGAAGCCGTTGCTGGGCAATATGGCATTTTTCTTTATTCCAGCGGTAATGGGTATCGCTATCTATTGGTCGACTCTGCAGGACAATATTGTTTCTATCACCATAGCCATAGTGGGGTCAACGATACTGAGTTTGGGCGTGAGTTATTGGATAAGTAAGAAGTTACTGTCGTCTAGAACAGTCTTAGAAGAAACATGAACGAGATTGTAGGTCAGTTAATCGTTGTATTGACGAATACTGCTTCTTTTACCGCTATAAGCTGGATTGTGCTCACGTTTATTGTTTATGTTTTGTCAACCGGCTTACACGTACTGAGCAATCGCCATCCTTTTACGTTGCCAATGGTGATTACAGCGTTAGTAGTAGGGGGCGTTCTCGCCTTGACTGACGTGAAGGTACGTGACTATCAAGAAGCGACCAGTTTAATCCATTGGTTATTGGGGCCTGTAACAGTGGCATTGGCGGTGCCGCTATATTACCAATACCAACGCATAGCGAAGCTGGGATGGCGTCTTTGGCTGGCTATAGTTATCAGTGGCGTGTTTGCCCCGACACTTGCGTGGGGAATACTTTACGTAATGGATGCGCCTGTCGCGCTATCATTAACCATGTTAGTTAAATCAATTACTACGCCTTTAGCTATGGAAACAACTGCAATAACTGGCGGTATACCCGCCATCGCAGCAGTCTTTGTTATCACCACTGGCGTAGTAGGGGCGATGGTTTGCTCCTGGATATTCCGTTTGTTGGGAGATGATAGTGCAGAAGCACAAGGTGTAGCATTAGGTACGGTGGCTCACGCAATCGGAACCGCCAAGGCGTTACAATATTCAGAAGTGACTGGGGCAGTTGCCGCTATTTCGTTGTCGTTGAACGGCATTATGACAGCTTTTATTATTCCAATATTAATTTCGACTTTAGAATAATGGACTTTTTGCCGATAAATGCTATTTGTTAGTACAGTAACTTAGTGTGAGAGTTATCATATTGTAACGCCTCCCACATTGACCCGTACCACCCAAAAAGTAATACCAGACAGTAACCTTCATCGTTAAGGATGGTAGTAAATCTCAATGTTTTCAGTTTTAGTTTGTGATGATTCGTTAGTGGCCCGTAAACAGGCCGCAAAATGCTTGCCGCAGGATTGGGAAGTGGCAGTCCACTTTGCAAAGCATGGTGGAGAGGCTATTGAAGCCCTGCAACAAGGGAAAGGGCAGTTGTTGTTGCTCGATCTCAATATGCCAGTTAAAGATGGCTATCAAACGCTTGAGTCAATTCAGCAGCTCAATATATCGACTAAAGTGGTAGTGATATCGGGTGATATTCAGCCCGAAGCGCACGAGCGTGTGACCAAATTAGGCGCGATAGATTTTATCCAAAAACCGGTAAAAGCAGATAAGCTGCGAGAAGTCTTAATCAAACACAATATTTTAGCTAATGACGAATTAGCTGATAGTGAAGGCTCGCTTGATCCCGAAGTGCGGGACTGTTATCAGGAAATCACGAATATCGCCATGGGACAGGCTGGTGATCATTTGGCCCGCATAATGAACGTATTTGTGCGCTTACCGATCCCGAATGTAAACCTGATAGAGGTCTCTGAGTTACATATGATGTTGTCTGATATTGAACAGCATGAACAGGTAACCGCGGTTTGTCAGGGCTTTTTAGGGCCTGGCATTCGTGGCGAGGCTTTGTGCATTCTAAGCGATTCAAGTTTTGAAGACGTAGCCAAAATTCTTGATATAAAGCAGGAGGTCGATGATCAAATCCAGTTAGAGCTATTGATGGACGCTGCCAGCTTACTCATCGGGACCTGTCTAGCTGGGCTGGCCGAGCAAATGGATGTAAATTTTAGTCAAGGTCATCCCGTAGTGTTAGGGCAACACCGCGTTATAACAGACATCATCAGTATGAATAGGGTTAACTGGCGACGCACGCTCGCGATTGAGTTGAGTTATGGCCTTGAGGGTTATAATGTTCAGTGTGATCTCATATTATTGTTTACAGAAGATTCCATGATTACTATGAATAAAAAGCTTTCACATCTGTTGGAGGATGAGTAGTGGCCAATGATGCGTTAGATGAGTTAAGAGAATTTCACTGGATGGCAGATATGCTGCATTCGGTGGATGTGGGAATTGTAGTATTAGATAAACAGTTTAAAGTACAAGTATGGAATGGCTTTATGGAAAGCCATAGCGGTTTGCTGCCAAGTGAAGTGCAACAAAAATGCTTATTCGATTTATTCAACCATATTGATGGAGAATGGTTCGCCCAAAAAGCCAAGCCTGTTTTTGAACTAAAAACCCGGGCATTCATGACCTGGGAACAACGGCCTTACTTGTTTAAGTTTCCTAATTACCGACCTATTACGGGTAGTGAACCTTTCATGTATCAGAATATTGCGTTGTCACCGTTAACGTCCACAACTGGAACAGTGGATTTTATTAGTATGATGATTTACGACATGACCGATATCGCCAGTGGCAAAAAACAGCTTGAAGCCTTGCAGGTGAGTGAAAGCGAAGCCGCTGAACGGACAGCCCGACGTTAGCGCGATAGGGCAAGCAATAAGTGGAAGCTGGCTCAATGCTGTTTTCGACTTGAATATTAGCGAATTAACCTCAACCTTCTTTTCATTTCAGAAAGCGGAATGCATTATTATTTCATGATGATCAAAACCCACCTCACATTTATTCTGCTTGCATCGCTGTGCTTGGTAGAGCTGATAAAGCCGGTGCGTGCCGAATTTACCTGTGATATCGATTTCGCTTACGGAATCCTGGTTTCAGAAGACCAATTACGTGTGATGGACGAAACACGCACCATTATGCAAATCAACCACCAGTCGCAGTTATTTGTCGGTGGACGTTGGATCCAGCTAGAAAAAGAAAATACGAAACTGCTTCACGAGTATGCGTCAGGCTTACATTACGTCATTCCTAAAATGATTATTCTGGCTACCGAAGGGGTAGAACTAGCAATCGAAACAATTGACCATGTCTATCTGGGTTTGGTGGGAAGTGATCATGAAAGCTACGAAAAAATACGACGGGCAATGGAGCGTGTACAGCAGAAAGTTAAAGACAAATTTCGCCAAACCGGCCCGTATTACACCATCGGCCCTGGCTCGTTAGAAAGTGTGGATGAGTTTGTAGATAGTGAAATTGAAGCACAATTGGAAGAGGCGATTTCCACGTCAATCGGCGGAATCTTATCGGCCATTGGGGGCATCAACACAACCGATCCAGAGTTATCTAGTGATAAGGTTGAACAAATTTCTCGCCAGTTAGAGGAAATGGGCGAGCAGATAGAAAAAGATGTCGGCCCTCGCGCTTCGAAGCTCAAGAACAAGGCGAAGTGGTTTTGTGATACGTTGACAGATTTAAATAAAGTTGAAGAAAAACTTAGACGACAGATTCCAGCCCTCAAACCCATTGACGTAATTACCGCCGACAAGCGAAAAGACTAATCGCCGCAAAGGTTTTATATTTGGTATTACGCCCTTTTTTTGCCTCGTATTGGAAGTGGCAGTAAGCTTTTTGATGTTTCGCAAACTAAAATCCCGTCTAAGCAACCGGGATTTTTTTATAATTTTTACTTAATCAAACTAATGCACTAAGCAGAGAATTTAAGTATCGGTGTCCCTTAGGCGTCACCTTCCAGTGACTATCCGTAATCTCGATCAACCCATCTTCTTGTGCCTTGTTTAGTTCAGCCGTCTGCCCTGCACTGAGCTGGGTGCCGGTTAGCGCTTCAAAATCTTCAACGGGACAGGGTTCCACTAAGCGAAAACGGTTCATAAAAAACTCAAACGCAAGGTCATCTTGTTTAACGTCAATCGTTTGATCCAGATAGGGGCGCGCTAGGTCCATGTAGCCTCTAGGGTGCTTTACTTTTACCGTACGCTGAATTTTCCGTTGTTCAGCATGGGTTATTTTGCCATGTGCGCCGCACCCAATACCCAAATAATCGCCAAAGCGCCAGTAATTCAAATTATGTTGGCATTGCCTTCCCGGTAGGCTATAGGCGGAGATTTCGTATTGCTGAAAACCATGCTGCTTTAATAAGTCATGACCCTTAGCCTGAATGTCCCACAACACATCATCGTCAGGTAATTCGGGCGGCTTTGAATAGAAAGGAGTGTTAGGCTCTATCGTCAGCTGGTACCACGACAAATGAGGCGGTGCTAACTGAATAGCTGTGTGCAAATCGGATAATGCATTTTCGATAGATTGTTCGGGTAAACCATGCATCAAGTCTAAGTTAAAACTGTTAAGTTGTGACCCTTGGGTAATTTTTATCGCTCGTTTTGCTTGTTCTGCATCGTGGATACGACCAAGCACGCTTAGATGGTGTGACTGAAAACTCTGTACGCCTACTGATAATCGATTAATTCCTGCCTGCACATATCCGTCAAAGCGCGCTGATTCCATGGTGCCGGGGTTGGCTTCCATCGTAATTTCTGCATCTGGCTTTACTTCAACTCTTTGCTTTATACCGAGAAGTAGGTCGGCTATGCCTTGTTCTGAGAAAAGGCTGGGGGTACCCCCACCAATAAAAATAGTTTCTATTACCCGATTACCAATTAGTTCAGCATCACGGGCTAAGTCATCAAGTAAGTGCTGAATGTATTCTTTTTCAGGAATAGCCGACTTAACCCCGTGAGAATTAAAGTCACAATAGGGACATTTTTGTACACACCATGGAATATGCACATATAGGCTAAGGGGGGGATTACGCAAACAATTGCCTCATCTGTTTCATCAGTGCATTCAATGCTTGCCCGCGATGACTAATGTGATTTTTCTCGGTTTTATCTAACTGGGCAGCGGTACATGTATGTTGTTCAACATAAAAAACCGGATCATAACCAAAACCTGCGTCACCCTCTTGGCGTTGAGTAATTGAGCCATGCCATTTTCCCTCGCTGATTAGAGGCACGGGATCGTCGCCATCACGCATCATTACCAACAGACAGAAGAAATACGCATTACGGTTCGATTCGCCTTCTAGCCGTTCCAATAGCAAATCGATATTGTCTTGATCAGAAGCGTTTTCACCAGCAAACCGCGCTGAGTAGATTCCGGGTGCGCCACCTAATGCCTCAACTACAATACCCGAATCATCAGCGATAGCCGGCAGGCCGGTTTCTCTTGCTGCATGGCGGGCTTTGATAATGGCATTTTCGACAAACGTTGTACCGGTTTCTGGCACATCACTTACGCCTAAAACGCTTTGGGGAACAATTTCTACGCCCAGTTCAGCGAATAAATTTTCAAATTCCCGAAGCTTACCTTTGTTACCAGAGGCTAATACAATTTTTTTGGGAAAGGCTATCACTTTTTCCCCTTAGCTTTAGTTTTTGACTTCTTCTTTTTACGCGTGGTGGACGGCGCTTTATGTTTTGGACGTAATTCGTTTATTACCCGGGCTTTGAATGGTTCATTCGTGTAACGAGCGACCTTACCTACCATTTCAAAATCATGCGCTTCAACTAAAGATATTGCGGTACCCTTAGCGCCAGCGCGGCCCGTGCGACCAACGCGATGGACATAAATGTCAGCTGTACGCGGCATATCATAATTGATGACGTGGCTAACATTCGGAACGTCAATTCCTCTGGCGGCTACATCTGTCGCCAGCAAAATTTTAACTTTACCTTCTTTAAATGAGGCTAATGCCGCGTTGCGCTTATCTTGGGGCATCTCGCCTTGTAGCCAACTGACATGCAAGCCGTTAGACATTAATTTACTTTTTAACATATCTAAGCGATCGCGTGTTTTAACAAACACAATCGCGTTTTCAATTTGGTGCGACAGAATATGGACGAGTAACGCATCTTTATGAGCGAGATCATCAGCAAGATGGTACCACTGATGAGTTTTTGCTTTTTCTTTACGAGAAGGGTAGGCGGTTACCTCTACTGGCTCATCTAAAATATCTGCGGCAAAACGCTTAACACCAGCACCTTCCAGCGTAGCTGAAAATAACATGTTTTGTTTGCGCCAGCGTGCTTCTCCTGCTATTTGCCCGACAATGCCGCCGAACCCCATGTCTAACATACGGTCCGCTTCATCCAGGATAAGACACTCAATATTCCGACAGTCTGCGTGTTCGTTGTTGATATGCTCGAACAGGCGGCCGGGTGTCGCCACTAGAATATCCAAATTTTTGCTTAACGTTTCATTGTCGGTGCCGTAATTAATGCCGCCCGTAATGACCCCGCAAACCAGTTCTGTATACTGGGTTATGGCTTTTGCTTGTTCATACACTTGTAGTGCTAATTCTCGGGTAGGGGTGAGGATTAACACGCGCGTGGCCCCAGGCTCCTTACGAGGAAAGTCTAATAAATACTGGCATGCAGGCAATAAAAACGCAGCAGTTTTCCCCGTGCCAGTAGGCGCAGAAGCTAACACATCTTTGCCTTCCATTGCGGGAGGGATAACCAATTCCTGAATGCTGGTGGGACCGGTAAACTTCATATCTGCCAACGCGTGACACAAGTCTGAATCCAGATCTAAATCTTCAAAAGTCATATAAATGCAGGTCGCCTGGTAAATTGCGTTATTGTAACATTGTTATTAAGCTGTGCCGCCTTTGTCTGCAAGAATTTGTGTAATTACTTGCATTCGCTGTTTGTTTAACTGGCTTTTGATCGCCGCCCCTTTAAAGCCAGCTTGAATAATAGGTTGAGTATCAACACTTTTTGCCGCATTTAGTGCGTGTAATATAACGGATGGCTGTAGGGCAGGGCAATTATCCATACAAGCCGAAACATCCAGTAAATCGCGGAAACGGTCAGCTTTACGCCAGCCATCCGCCTGATTGAATATATCGAGCAATCGATTGGCTGACACTGGTTGTGTTAATTCAGAAGCAAAGTTTGCGGCAAGCACGGCTAGCTCACAAAAAGAATTGGGCGCTTTTAGTCGCGTACCCAGTGAGGAAGCTTGCTCAGTTGACAAACTACAGGCTAACACAGCGAAACGTATTTCACCTTTAAGCGATCGCTCTGCCGATAGCTTCAACGCGGCCCAAGTGGGTGTATTCAATGCAGCTAATTCGCTTAACCATGGGAAGAGGGCATCAGCTTGCTGAAGTGTATCGAAGTACACCTGCGGATCCCTTTCCATTAAACTTCGCTGGGTCTCGCTCCACACGCGTTCTGCTGACAGATGAGCAAGTTCATCTTGCTTTGCGACCTCTCGCATTAACCGCATGGTTTCCTCTGCGACTGAAAAGCCCAAGTGAGCATAACGAGCGGCAAACCTTGCCACGCGAAATACGCGTAGGGGGTCTTCCACAAATGCATCTGAAACATGCCGTAATAAGCGGTCTGTTAGATCCTGCTGGCCATTAAAAGGGTCGGTAATATGGCCGTCGGCATCTTTAGCCATAGCGTTGATAGTCAGATCCCGTCGCAGCAGGTCTTCTTTAAGGGTAACACTTGCACTGGCATCACACACAAACCCGGTATAACCCCTGCCCGATTTTCGTTCGGTTCGCGCAAGCGCGTATTCTTCTTTGGTTTTGGGATGTAAGAAAACAGGAAAGTCTTTACCTACCTGAGTAAAACCCTTATCAAGCATTTGTTGAGGGGTGGCACCTACAACCACATAATCCTTTTCTGTTACTTTACGGTTTAACAGTTCATCGCGAACTGCGCCCCCGACCAGATAAATCTGCATTTCTCACCTACGTTAGTTTTTATCAGCGCAAGTACGTGTTGGCTGCTGCGATTCAATATTGCAGCGAAAGGTTGTACACCATTACATGCCATTGACCGCGATATTCAATAAGCCAGATAAACAGTTTATAACGAAGCCCAATTGTGCGCTAAACGCAAGCAGCTTCGCTTCTTACATATGCTGAGAATATTACCCGGCGGACCCTTAATTTACTCGCTATCTTCAATACCAGGTCTTAAAATACGCTGAATGCACAAATTTCGTATAGCAGAGATTAACACGCCCTAGTCAGCGCGAGTGAAAAAAGTGAGAATAGTCACGTTATCTTTTGACTTCTGCAAACGCTGTGGTTAGTTTAGTTCGCGATGTATTTTAGGCACTGTTACAAGATATGTATCTTAATTATTTTGGCTTGAACGATAACCCGTTTTCGATTGCACCGAATCCAGATTATCTTTACATGAGCCCACGGCATAAAGAAGCGTTGGCACATTTAACTTTTGGTTTACGTGAAAGCGGTGGCTTTGTGATGTTAACCGGTGAGGTGGGGACAGGTAAAACAACCGTATCGCGAAAGCTATTGCAGCAGTTACCGGATAATACGCAAGTTGCCATGATTCTCAACCCCACCTTATCAGCTATTGAACTGCTCGCTACAGTGTGTGATGAGTTGGGAATTGAGTGTGAATCTGATAAAGCCAGCCTGAAATACTTTACCGATCGCATTTTGGCTAAGTTAGCCAATAATCATCACGCCGGAATTAATACCGTGCTGATGATTGACGAAGCGCAACATTTGTTACCGGAAGTATTAGAACAACTCCGTCTGTTAACTAATTTGGAAACCAACCGCGAGAAACTTCTCAAGGTTGTATTGATTGGTCAACCCGAACTGCAACAATTGTTGAAGCGGCCAGAACTACGTCAGCTTTCTCAACGCATTACCGCGCGGTATCATCTACTTCCGCTTAATTCAGGCGAAGTGAGTGCTTACGTAGAGCATCGCCTTGGCGTAGCGCAAGGTGACATTAGTTTGTTCAGTAAATCTACCTTAAAAGCGATTCATCGGATAACGGCAGGGATACCGCGAGTCATCAATTTACTGTGTGATAGAGCTCTGATGTTATCGTATACCAAACAAAAACCGGTGGTCAGAAAGTCTATTTTTCTCGCGGCAGCAAAACAGATATTAGGTGACGACGTCGTTGGGCAGCGTTTACGTCATGAGCATACCTTATGGCTTGGCCTCGCTTTCACATCCGCATTGATCATAGGTTATTTCATGGGGGGCTGGTATGTCTGAACGCGTATTGATCGAAAAGCTTCACCCGGGCATGGTGATTACTCGTGTGACCCAACAAAATGGGCCTGTCGCTATTCAAAAGTCTGGTTTGGTGTCAAGCGACTCTATGGTTCAGGGGTTGGCTGAAATGGGCGTACAAGAAGTAGAGATTGACCCCGATTTGACTGTCGAGCTTGCACCCAAGGTGGTGAGTCATCAGACCCAAACCCAAGCGTTGCTCCGAGGACAACATGATACGGCTGCACGGTCAGTTGCTACGATGGATAGTGCTATGTCGGATCAATTTAACCGTAGTTTGTTCTTACCTACTGTACAATCTATTCCATCGGTGTGGCAGGTGTACGCGAAAGAAATAGCTTTGTTTCTGCTTATTATTTTAAGCGGATTGGGGATTGGATTCAGTGCTGGCAGTGCCGAGCGCTGGTGGCCAAATTTAGCTTCTTCATTTTCAACACCCGACTCGGTAAGCACCGCAGCTAAAGATAAAGAGGCAATGAACTCCGAAGTCGTGAGCGCTGATATTATAGAAGACTCTGTGGCAAAAAATACGAGTGATAATGCGACTCAGCCGTCCGACTCAATAGCGACGAAAGATAAAACCGATGAAGCTCTCGCTGTGCCAACACCCTCCGCAGAGGTGGCAGAAAATGAAGCCGAGCCCATGATCCCGATAACGAAATCTGAGCCTGCTTATGAAGGCAAAGTATTGAACGAGCCTGTTACAAATAAGGTAGATGTGTCGCCTGAATTGATGGCGAAGTTTAATGAAGCGGTGGAGTCCTTGGCCTTAGAAAAAGAAAATCAAACAGAAGCGCCAAAGTCTAATGTGAAAGTACATTCCGATGTGCAACGGGTTGATCAGTTGCCGGTTAGAATTTTAACACGACTACCAAGCATGAAATTCAGCGCTCACATGTATGCGTCTAATTCGCAAGACCGTTGGGTCAGAGTAAATGGTAAGCAGTTAGGTGAAGGAGACTGGATATCTGATCGCGTGCAAATAGTTAATATTGAAGGGCAGCGAGTTATACTTAACTTCGAAAATGAATTATTTAGCATGGCTGCGTTGACGGATTGGTAGAATAAAACCCACACACTTAGTGCGACAGTGGCTGAACGTTGACAGACCATAGGGGGGAAGCGGCCCAGCAAAGAAGTCGAGCAAGATGAGAGGTCTTTAAAAGGTAATATATTATATTTACCCCCCGGAAGCGGAAGACATTTACCTTTTGCTACATTGAGGTGAGCGGCTATAGTATGCCATCGTCAATACGCGTATTTTAATCAAGCTGCATTCTCTGAAATGAGCATCGCTTTTTTCTCATATCAATAAATATTCTAGAGATCAATCTCTTACAGATGGAGTTAACTGAATTGACCTTTTATCAGTCGAAGCTCAGGTACCTTACTTATCCCACCCGTGCTAGCCGATTGTGGGTGTGCAAATAATTACAACAATATAGATAGTTATCTTCCAGCCCACAATGCTGTGGTAAAACAGTCAGTATCATAAGATTATCGTTCAGGTATTTGACCTACAAAAACCTCGTGGAAAAATTTTGGGAGGTTTAAATTAACATCACCCGGTGTAACACCACTTACTATCTCATCGTGTACCTGGCTTAAATCCATCCGTTTTATCTCGCTGTAGTGTCCAGAATTAATATTATAGAACGTCATGACTACAGGCTTCATCAAATCCTTTTTACCTAGTTGCGCGACTATACCAAGCTTACCGCTTTTTAATTTAACAAGTGAGCCTACTGGATGCACGCCTACGCATTGGATAAACTTTTTGATTAAATCCTTGTCGAGATTATCTTGTTGATTCAAGCGCTTTAGCGCCACAGCAGGCGATACCGCTTCCTGAAAAGGACGGTCAGAAATCATGGCATCATACGAGTCAATAATGGCAGCCATACGAGCAAGCTGAGAAATTTCATCATCTTTAAGACCTTTAGGATAACCACTGCCATCGTTGCGTTCATGATGTTGTTCAATAATGGTCAACACACTTTCAGGGATACCTTCAAATTGTTCAACGAGATCCTTACCTAGCTTGACGTGAGAGCGTATTACCTCCCATTGTTCTTCTGTCAGTTCGCCTTTACTGGTTCGAAGCTCTTCCGGAATTTGCGCCATTCCTATATCCATCAACATGGCACCCATACAAGCATGGTCAATTTCCTCCTGGCTCATGCCTAAATGGCTGGCGAACATCGCCATCAAAATACTGCAATTGATAGAATGTTCGAGTAGGTATTCATCAGCGTCTTTAATCATTGTGAGACACAAAAGCGCATTTTGATTTTCAAACACAGAATTGATGATGCTGGTAGATAACTCTGAAACGGGGGTAAAATCTTTCGGCGCACCCGATTGCAACGCTTTAATTAACTGACTATGTATAGTTAACGCCTGACCATATAAATCATTTGCAGTGGTGATGGATGCACTGCTAATTGACTTAGCTTTTGGTGATTCAGACTTTTCTTCTTCTGGTAGAACTGTTACCGCTGTTTCAATTTTACTTTTACGAACATCAATTTCGACGACTTCGATACCTTTTGTGCGTAACTGATCGATGATGGCTTCACTCTTCACCAGTCCTCTAGAGCGAATTGCCATGGCCCCTGACTGTTTAACAACCTGGGTTACATACATACCGGGTTTGAGATCATCGATGTTTACTTGCATTGATTGTCCTTTTATAAGCTGCAGCTGTTATTTGTATAGTAGTTTTAAAAATAATGATTGGTTCAAATGGAATAGATCCTTTTCTTTTAAATACAGTGTATACCAATTAAAGATTACTGGTGAATTAACTCCAAGCGGGCAAGCGGCGTTCAAACTCCGAAATTTCTAAAGTATGTTCCAGTGTTTGTCCTATCGCGTCCAGCCCTTTCAATAGCCTCGTTTTTGCCGGAACGGGTATTTCAAACCCTATTGTGAGTGTTTCAGAGGTGATTGTTTGAGCGGGCAAATCTATTGTGAAGAGCGAAACAGGCTTAGTAGCAGCGCATTCAAATAGTTTATCTAATGCGTCTTGGGTAAGCGTGATAGGCAAAATCTGATTGTTGATACAGTTGTTATAAAAGATATCAGCAAAACTAGTGGCGATGATGACTTTAAATCCGTAATCTGCCAATGCCCATGGCGCATGTTCCCGGCTTGAGCCGCAGCCAAAATTTTCGCGGGCCAGTAGAATGCTGGCATCAGCATATTCAGGTTTATTCAGTATGAAATCAGGGTTTGGCTGACTGAGATTTCCTTTGATATAACGCCAGTCGTGGAACAGATGTTTTCCATATCCAGTTCGTGTTACGCCAGTTAAAAATTGTTTCGGAATAAGTTGGTCTGTATCCACATTGGCTTTATCTAATGGACATGCGTTACCAGAATGTATGGTAAAACCATTTATATTTGTCATCAATTACATCTCCCTTACGTCGATAAATTTTCCGGCTAATGCAGCGCCAGCCGCCATTGCGGGACTGACTAAGTGCGTTCGAGCCCCTCTTCCCTGTCGACCTTCGAAATTTCTGTTGGACGTAGATGCGCACCGATCGCCGGACTGAAGAATGTCATCGTTCATCCCTAGACACATAGAGCAACCAGGTAACCGCCATTCAAAGCCAGCATTGATGAAAACCTTATCCAGCCCTTCCGCCTCAGCCTGCCGTTTAACCGCTGCGGAACCAGGTACAACGATAGCTGTGACCTTGTCATGGACTCGACCCTTGCCTGCCACCTGTGCTGCGGCCCGGAGGTCTTCTATACGACTATTGGTACACGAACCAATAAACACATGGCTTACGTGTAAATCGGTTAATTTGCTACCAGGAGTGAGGTCCATATATTTGTATGCCTGTTCCGCACTGTTCCGCTCTACCTCAGTAGCAAAATCACAGTATGCAGGAATAGAAGCGGTGATAGGTATTACCTGACCGGGATTGGTTCCCCAGGTAACCTGGGGGGCAATATCGTTGGCGTCAAGCACGACTTCCGAATCAAATGTGGCATCAGGATCCGTATAAAGTTTTTGCCACTGGGCTATAGCACGTTCCCAATTATCTCCACTGGGCGCGTTGGGCCTATTTTTCAGATAGGTGAAGGTTACCTCATCAGGCGCAATCAACCCCGCCTTGGCACCCGCTTCAATAGACATGTTACAAATAGTCATACGCTCCTCCATTGAAAGAGCGCTAATGGCACTGCCTGCGTATTCTATGACATATCCGGTCGCGCCTGCATGGCCAATCTTGCCTATAATCGCTAGCACAATATCTTTCGCAGTAGTGCCTGTACCAAGGGTGCCATTGACAGTGATACGCATGTTTTTAGCACGATTTTGTTTTAATGATTGCGTGGCCAGTACGTGCTCAACTTCAGATGTCCCAATACCAAATGCCAGAGCACCGAATGCACCATGTGTAGCAGTATGCGAATCACCACACACAACAGTAAACCCGGGCAAGATATATCCTTGCTCTGGTGCCATCACATGAACAATGCCTTGATTTTGATGTCCCACTGAGTACAAAGTGATGCCGTGTTTAGCACAATTATCCGCCAATGTCGTTAATTGACGTTTATTGGCAGGTCCGCAGGCATCCAATGCTAAAGAGCGGGTGGAAATACTGTGATCCATAGTCGCAATAGTGCGATCGGGACAACGTACTGTACGTTTTTTTTCGTCTAGTCCCGCAAAAGCTTGGGGAGAGGTCACTTCATGAATAAGGTGTCTGTCGATATATAACAGTGCATCTTCCCCTACATTACAAATATAGTGTGCGTCCCAGATCTTATCGTATAGCGTTTTGCCCATTAGAATGGTGTCCTTCTGCTAAATATTTTACGATGGTATCTCCCACCTGAGAGGTTGATGCAGCGGTATGGCATGTATCTGCTGGGCATAATTCCCGGGTTAACACACCGGCTGCCATGGTATTAATCACGGCGTCTTCTATAGCCTGAGCCGCATCTTGCATGTTTAAGCTATGACGTAGCATTAATGCGGTAGAAAGAATTTGTGCTATCGGATTGGCTACGCCTTTTCCTGCAATATCTGGCGCCGATCCACCCGCCGGTTCATAAAGACCAAAACCTGCCTCGTTCATACTGGCGGAAGGCAGTAGGCCCATAGATCCTGTCATCATGGCGCATTCGTCCGATAGAATGTCACCAAATAAGTTTGAACAAAGGAGTACGTCGAACTGCGCAGGATTACTCATGACTTGCATAGTGGCATTGTCAATGTACATGTGTTCGAGAGTCACCTCAGGATAATGCCTGGCGACATCTTCAGTGACTTCGCGCCACAGACGACTAGTCGTTAGTACATTAGCTTTGTCTATCGAGGTGACTTTCTTATTTCGCTTGGTGGCTGCTTCGAAAGCGGCAGTGGCTATTCGCCGGATCTCACGTTTTGAATAGCGCATCGTATCGAATGCAAACTGCTCCTCGCCTTCACCACTAACACCTTTCGGTTGTCCAAAGTAGATGCCGCTGGTCAGTTCCCGAACCACAACCAGATCTACACCACTGGCTGCGATATCGCTTCTTAGCGGAGATAAACGTTCTAATCCCGCATAGATTTTGGCGGGACGTAAGTTACTGAACAAATCAAAGTGACGGCGTAAAGTAAGTAAAGCAGCTCTCTCAGGACGTTGTTCTGGCGGAAGTGAATCCCATTTCGGCCCCCCTATCGAGCCGAACAATACTGCATCAGCACGTTCACACCCCGTTAACGTTTCCTCTGGAAGTGCAGTACCTGTTTTATCAATGGCAACGCCCCCAACTAAATACGGATTAATCTCGAAGCGAACGTGAAACAAGTCGGCAACGGCTTTTAGCACTTTAATTGCTTCATCCATTACTTCCGGCCCAATCCCATCACCTGCTAATACTGCTATATTGGCGTCCTGCATTTATACTCCTGCTGCCCGTTCTTGTTGAATTTTATGCTGGTCAATTTGGTCCGCTACATGAGTATTGTTCAGTACGTAAATTAGCGCCTTAACACCAGCCTCGACTATGTCAGTGGCCAAGCCAATACCATGAAAACGGCGGGCTTTATAGGATAGGATGACACTTACCTGAGCGAGAGCATCGGCACCTTGTCCTTTGGAGTCCAATTTAAAATCGACCACTTCTACTTCAATATTGCCTAGCATGGTAATAATGGCGTTGAAGGCGGCATCAACCGGGCCATTACCTATCGCTGCGCCAGATTTTTCTTGTTCACCAATTCTAAGAGTGACAGTGGCGCTTGGTACCACTTCACGGCCAGAACTCGCTTGTAAATAAAGTAGCTGGTAGTAAGCCTGTTCGTGTTTTTGTTGGTCAAAGAAAAGTAATGCCTCCAGATCATAGTCATACACTTGACCCTTTTTGTCTGCTAAGTGCAAAAATGCTTGGTATATCGTCTCTAAGTCATATTCAGTGCTCTTATAACCTAACTCTGTCAAACGATGTTTGATCACGTGGCGACCCGAGCGTGAAGTAAGATTCAGCGAGTTTTTATTAATCCCCACGCTTTCCGGGGTCATAATTTCATACGTGTTTTGTGACTTTAAAACACCGTCTTGGTGAATACCGGAAGAATGACTAAATGCGTTGGCTCCCACTATAGCTTTGTTAGCCTGCACTGGCATATTGCAAAGTTGACTAACGAGTTTGGAGGTACGGTAAATTTCGTTAGAGCGGATGTTGGTTTCAAGGTCAAAATGGGCCTGACGGGTTTTCAGGATCATGGCTATTTCTTCTAAGGCAGAATTACCCGCTCTTTCCCCAATTCCATTGATAGTGCATTCCACCTGTCTGGCTCCTTTTTCTATGGCAGCCAACGAATTGGCTACCGCGAGCCCCAAATCATTGTGGCAGTGCACAGATATCACGGCTTTGTCTATATTTGGTACGCGATTGAATAGGGTTTCAATGATTCCGCCAAACTCTGTTGGCGTGGTGTAACCCACCGTGTCAGGAATGTTTACCGTGCTTGCGCCAGCCTGTATAGCGGCCTCAACCATACGGCATAAATAATCGATAGGGGTTCGCCCAGCGTCTTCGCAGGAAAACTCTACGTCATCAGTATAATGTCGCGCATGCTTCACTGCAGCTACCGCCATTTGTACCACTTCATCCTGTGATTTACGTAATTTAGCGTTCACATGAATATCCGAAGTGGCGATAAAGGTGTGAATTCGAAAGTGCGAAGCGACGTTTAGCGCTTCACCGCACGCGTCAATATCAGAAGGAAGGGCTCGTGCTAACCCACAAGGGATTGCATATTTTAATGACTGCGCTATTTTTCTAACCGATGCAAAATCACCGGGGGAGGAGACAGGGAATCCTGCTTCTATGATATCCACACCTAGCCTTTCCAGCGCAAGGGCGATTTGCAACTTTTCTTTCGTACTTAGACTAGCAGGGAGTGCCTGCTCACCGTCGCGTAAGGTGGTATCAAAAAACAGTACTTTATCCTTATTCGTTGTCATCTTCTCCACCCTTTATTTTTTAAGATATAAAAAAACCCGTGCGAGGCACGGGTTTTTGTGAAACTTGGTTGCTAGTCGCAATCTACCCGTGCAGTCTTGCTGCCGTAATGAGTAGAGTGAGGAGGTTTAGTGTTTTCATGCAATTTTATATTAACTAGACTCGTCTTCAATGTAACCAGTGAAAAGAAGTAAGTCAACCTTTGTTTACAAGTTGGCATATAGCTAGAACGTATAAGTTAGCAAGAAATATTGACGTAAGGCTTTGGTTGTGTTTTATGGCTTCTTCCGCAAACGAAAATTTGTCCAGTTTATTTCTGTAGAAAGCAACATTTCTCGTAAAGACAGCACGCGTGGTGAAATTTTTCCACGGTGATTCCAACTATGTCCGCAGCATGCTGCCTGCATGATAGGTTTTGTCGGTTTAAGCATATGGAGGGTAGTTATTTTCTTGCTGACAGGATCGAGAGGATCACCCTCATAGGTAAACCAACCATGCTTATTTAAATGAAGCGTATTATTTTCACGCTGCACTTTATCGACTGAATCTAATTCAATATGTTGATTATTCAATGAAACGACGCGTACGCCAACCACAAGACCATGCAATGCAAATTTAGAAAACCACGCGATAGATTTTTCGCCATCAACGATTTGGCCTGGGCATTTACCCGCTTGTTTTGCCTGCCAGGTACCATTATGGCTGTCTATACCTAATGGTGTTTGATTATTTGAAAGGTAGTATGCTACGCGTCGAACGTGATGGGATAAACCCCCTAAGCGCCTTTTCAATAAGCTAATATTGGTGGGTCCGCGATGGGCGAGGTTGACTAACTCTCGCTCGTACAATGCATTACAGATCTCATTGAACTCGGGATGAAGAGAGTGTTGTTCGCGACTATGCGAAAAAAAATCAGATTGAGGTGTGGACTGGTCGTGATCTGACGACATAGGCAAACAGCGTGATTGGATGTAAACAAGAAGAGTATGCCGATAGCTAACGCTATCGGCAAGTCCCTTTTTACTTTTTACTTTTTACTTTTTACTTTTTACTAATCAGAATCAATTATTGACCTTTGATCTCGGAGCGACCCTTGTACACCGCACTTGAACCTAACGCTTCTTCTATACGAAGTAGTTGGTTGTACTTGGCCACACGATCAGATCGGCAGAGTGAACCTGTCTTAATCTGGCCGGCAGCAGTACCGACTGCTAAATCAGCGATAGTTGCGTCTTCTGTTTCACCGCTACGGTGGGAGATTACAGCGGTAAAGCCAGCATTCTTAGCCATTTGAATGGCTTCTAACGTTTCAGTTAACGAACCTATCTGGTTGAACTTGATGAGTATCGAGTTGCCAATATTCTCATCAATACCGCGTTTAAGGATTTTAGTATTGGTTACGAACAAATCATCACCAACGAGCTGAACTTTGTCGCCAATTTTCTTTGTTAGACTGCTCCATCCCTCCCAGTCGCTTTCGTCCATTCCATCTTCGATAGAAACAATTGGGTAGCGGGTGGTAAGTTCGGCTAAGTAGTCAGCAAAACCTTCGTTGTCGAAGCTTTTACCTTCACCAGACAAATTGTATTTTTTATCCGAGTAGAACTCTGACGATGCGCAATCCAGTGCTAAAGTAATGTCGTCATTCATCTTATAGCCAGCTTTTTCAACCGCTTCAACAATAACGCTCAGGGCTTCTTCGTTTGAGCTTAAATTAGGCGCAAATCCGCCTTCATCTCCTACCGCTGTACTTAGCCCTTTAGCGCTTAATACTTTTTTCAGGCTATGAAAAATTTCAGCGCCCATACGTAGCGCTTCCCTGAAAGAGCTCGCGCCCACTGGCTGAACCATGAATTCTTGAATATCTACATTGTTGTCAGCATGTTCGCCGCCATTGATAATGTTCATCATTGGAACGGGCATGGAATATTGGCCAGGCGTGCCATTTAGGTCAGCGATGTGCTCGTATAAAGCTACACCTTTGTCGGCTGCGGCTGCTTTAGCCGCCGCTAATGAAACGGCCAAAATCGCATTGGCGCCCAAGGTCTCTTTGTTCTCGGTACCGTCCAGCTTAATCATTTTGCCGTCTAGTTCAGCCTGTGCGCTGGCGTCCATTCCTATCAAGGCCGGAGCAATCATGTCGTTGATAGCTTGAACCGCTTTAAGTACACCCTTACCCAAATAGCGTGTTGTGTCTTTGTCGCGTAATTCCAACGCTTCTCGTGAACCCGTAGAGGCGCCAGATGGTGCAGCGGCACGTCCCATCGCACCTGTGTCTAAATACACGTCAGCTTCCACGGTGGGGTTACCACGTGAGTCCATAATTTCGCGTCCAACGATACGAGTGATCTTCGCCATGCTACTTTTTCCTCAACAAATAATGGGGGAGGTCGACCGGAGGACGACCTTTAGCCCAATTCAGATTAATGATTCGCTTTTTGATATTTGCCAGCTGCGGCAACGAACCCAGTAAACAAAGGATGCCCATCTCGGGGCGTCGATGTAAATTCAGGGTGGAACTGACCAGCCACAAACCATGGATGGTCTGGCAATTCGATAACTTCTACAAGTTTTTTGTCGGTGGACAAACCACTCACCTTTAAGCCCGCTTTTTCAATTTGGTCACGAAGATTGTTGTTTACTTCGTAGCGGTGGCGATGGCGCTCGTAGATTTCCGCATTGCCATAAATATCATGAACTTTGGTGCCAGGAATTAAATGACAAAGTTGGCTACCTAATCGCATGGTGCCGCCAAGATCGGATGATTCATCGCGTAAAGCGGTATTGCCATCTGCGTCTAGCCACTCTGTTATCAAACCTACCACCGGATAGGGAGTGTCGGGGTTAAATTCAGTACTATTGGCGTTTTCCATACTCGCTACGTTTCGGGCAAATTCAATAAGTGCTACCTGCATTCCCAAACAAATTCCTAAATAAGGTACATTGTTTTCTCGAGCATATTTAACGGCTGCTATTTTACCTTCAATACCGCGTTCGCCAAAACCACCAGGCACCAAAATAGCATCCAGTTTTTCTAGTATATGCTCGCCTTTGCTTAACACGTCTTGCGAGTCGATATGGTGAATATTTACTGTCAGTCGGTTTTTTAATCCGGCATGTTTTAGGGCTTCATTAACCGATTTATACGCATCAGGAAGCTCCACGTACTTACCAATCATACCTATGTTCACCTCACCGGTAGGATTTGATTCTGCGTACAGGACTTGTTCCCATTCGGTAAGATCGGCTTCAGGACACTCTAATCTAAAGCGGTCAACTACTAATTCATCCATTCCCTGGGCTTTTAATGCCGCAGGGATACGGTAAATGCTGTCTACGTCTTTTAAGGAGATAACTGCTTTTTCTGCCACATTGGTAAACAAAGCAATTTTTGAGCGTTCGGTTGCTGGTAGCGAGCCTACTGAGCGACAAACCAGAATATCAGGTTGGATACCGATTGACCGTAATTCTTTTACCGAGTGCTGGGTGGGTTTGGTTTTCACTTCACCTGACGCTGGCATGTAAGGCACTAATGTTAAATGCATATACATAGCTTTATCGCGACCTAACTCAGTACCTAACTGACGAATAGCTTCAAGAAACGGCTGGGATTCGATGTCACCTACCGTGCCGCCTATCTCGACAATAGCGATATCATGGCCTTGGGCACCATCAATAACGCGGCGCTTAATTTCATTGGTGATATGGGGGATAACCTGAATAGTCGCGCCTAAATAATCACCACGACGTTCACGTTTTAATACTTCTTCGTACACCCGTCCGGTGGTGAAGTTGTTACGCTTCGTCATGTGGGTGCGGATAAATCGCTCATAATGCCCTAAGTCAAGGTCAGTTTCTGCGCCATCGTCGGTCACAAATACTTCACCATGTTGAATGGGACTCATGGTACCTGGATCAACGTTGATATAAGGGTCGAGTTTGAGCATGGTGACAGTTAGCCCCCGTGCTTCCAAAATGGCTGCAAGTGAAGCAGCAGCAATACCTTTACCAAGCGATGAAACAACACCACCTGTGACGAAAATATAATTTGTCATGCAAAACCTAAGGCGTTGGAGTTGGGTAACGTACTAATTTGTGCGAAATAATTAGCACTTAGACGGCGCAATAGTATACCGAAAGAGTAGCAGGCAAACAATCCATTTGCCTGCAAGAGATAGTTGATTTTTCGCTTTGCGATAAATTTATGCCTCACTCAAGCGCTTTAGGGTATACAGTAGATCCAGTGCCTGACGCGGACTGAGCTCATCCGGGCTGATATCGGCCACTGCCTTGTGCAGCGCTGAATCAGGCTGGGGCAAATCAAAATCCAGCTGCGCCGACTGAGCAACAGGCGTCGCTACCGGCGTGGAAGTATGCTGCTGTTGGCTGCTCTCTAATTCGTGTAACTTACGCCGTGCCGCAGCAATAACCGGTTTAGGGACGCCCGCTAATTGGGCTACCTGCAAACCGTAACTTTTGCTCGCGGCCCCGGTTTCCACTTTGTGCATAAACCGGATGACATCCTCATGTTCCATTGCGTCTAGATGAACATTAATGACTTGGGTGTGTACCTCCGCCAATTGAGTTAATTCGAAATAATGAGTAGCAAATAGAGTATAAGCATTAAGCGACTTGGCGAGATAGCTTGCACAGGCCCAAGCAAGAGAAAGGCCATCGTATGTGCTGGTGCCTCGACCAATTTCATCCATGAGTACCAGCGAATGCGCGGTGGCGTTGTGTAAAATATTAGCGGTCTCGGTCATTTCCACCATAAAGGTTGAGCGACCGGAAGCTAAATCATCGGACGCGCCTATTCGCGTAAAAATACGGTCGATGGGGCCAATTTTAGCCTGCTCTGCAGGTACAAAGCAGCCAATATAGGCCATTAACACAATCAGCGCAGTCTGGCGCATATAGGTAGATTTACCCCCCATATTTGGCCCAGTTATGACCATCATGCGCTGCTTTTCATCCAGTGACAAAGGATTAGCAATGAAGGGATCTGACATGACGTGCTCAACCACTAAGTGTCGCCCGGCTTCATATTGCACTACATCTTCGTCCGTAAGCTCAGGGCGGTGTAACTGTAATGAGGTGGCGCGTTCTGCAAAACAGTAGAGAACATCTAATTCGGCTAAAGCCGCAGCGGTATCGATAAGTTCTGAAAGCTGAGGTAACAGCTTGTCAAATAACTGATCGTAAAGTTGTTTTTCCAATGCCAGCGCCCGTCCCTGGCTAGTCAGCACTTTATCTTCATGCTCTTTTAGCTCAGGGGTAATGTAACGTTCAGTGTTCTTTAACGTCTGGCGACGTATATAGTCAGCTGGCACCTGATTGCTGGAAGCGCGACTAGTTTCAATAAAAAAGCCATGCACTTTGTTATAACCTACTTTCAACGTAGCAATACCTGTGCGTTCCCGTTCACGCAGCTCCATTTGATTCAGGTAATCGGTTGCCCCTTGCGATAAATCACGTAATTCGTCTAATTCGGCATTGTAGCCCGGCGCAATTACCCCACCATCGCGGATAACAACGGGAGGGTTATCGACAATTGCGCTGTTTAAGAGAGACTGAAATTCAGGGTATGTATTGATTTGATCTTTGATTCGTGAAATTAATGGCGATGAAAATACAGCTAATTCTTGTTGCAATAACGGTAAAAGATTAAACGCATTGCGTAAGCGCGCAAAATCGCGAGGGCGCGCAGAACGCAGCGCAAGCCTAGCCATAATTCGCTCGATATCACCAATGTTTTTCAAGCTTTCCGGAATTTCTTGATGAGGCTTATCTACAAACGCCTGGACCACATCTTGGCGAGCTATGAGTTCGTCTCGGGAAGTAATAGGCGCATGAATAAAACGTTGTAGCAAACGGCTACCCATAGCCGTCGCAGTCGTATCCAGCACGCTAAACAGGGTATTATCTTGCCCGCCGGACAAGTTATGGGTTAACTCTAAGTTGCGGCGTGTGGCAGCATCAAGCTGCACCAAACTGTTTTGCTGTAACTTATGCAGGCTACGAATGTGAGGGAGAGCCGTGCGTTGGGTATCTTTAACATACTGAAGTACACAGCCTGCAGCACCCAGCCCCAACGTTAATTCTTCAACACCAAATCCACCTAGTTCGCGAGTTTGAAATTGCTCATTCAGCTGAGTAACAGCAGTATCGACGTCAAACTCCCATTCAGGCCGACGACGTAAACCTTTTCGCTGTTCAATTAAGGGTAAGCTAGTGAAACCTTCTGGATAGAGTAACTCAGCTGGATTGACCCGTTGTAGTTCAGCTAATAGTTGTTCATCGCTCGCGCATTCACAAACTAAAAAACGACCGCTGGTGATGTCTAAAGTTGATAACCCATAGCGCCCCTGATGATGGCAAATTGCGGCTAAAACGTTATCTCGCCTCTCTTCCAAAAGAGCCTCGTCAGTCACTGTGCCGGGAGTAACAATACGCTGAACTTGTCTTTCCACCGGTCCCTTTGAGGTTGCAGGGTCGCCTACTTGCTCGCAAATCGCTACAGACTCACCCAGCTTGACCAATCGGGCCAGATAACCTTCAACTGCGTGATAAGGTACGCCAGCCATCGGAATGGGATCTCCGCCTGACTTTCCCCTAGCGGTTAATGAAATATCGAGCAAATGGGCTGCACGTTTTGCGTCATCGTAAAAAAGTTCGTAAAAATCGCCCATACGATAAAACAGCAGAATATTAGGGTGTTGCGCCTTAATAGTTAAATATTGGCGCATCATCGGCGTATGTGATTCCAAAGAATGCCTCGATACTTTAATAAGGTTTATCAGATGTTGCCACCGACCTGCTCGCACTGAAAAACGAAAAGTGTCACAATCAGCTTAAGTCGGCGAATAACGTATTATTAATATGAGCGAGCTATTTTCAAGCCTTTCTGTGCAAGAGTCCAGTACCGATAAAATTTTAGCCATTGGTAAGATGCTGGTATCGCGGTCGTGGCAGGTGAGTTGCGCAGAGTCCTGTACCGGGGGGGGCGTGGCTTATTACTTAACTTCTGTAGCGGGAAGTTCAGATTGGTTCAAGCAAAGTTGGGTAACGTATTCTAATGAAGCTAAACAGACGCTACTAGGCGTCAAGTCCGACACATTGCTAAAGTTTGGCGCGGTATCAGAGCAAACCGTGCAGGAAATGGCAGCGGGTTGTGCGCGACATGCCAATGCTAATATTGCTATCTCCATTAGCGGAATCGCTGGTCCAGGAGGGGGGAGCGTAGAAAAACCCACTGGTACAGTTTGGTTTGGATTCTGGCTGGATGGAAAAACACTTCAAACTCACCACGTTTTTGATGGCGATCGAAATGCTGTGCGTAATCAGGCAATTGCATTTTGTATCGAATTTCTGCACCAATGGCTGGTTGATCATCCAAACTAAAGCTTTACAATTTATTGCATTCAGATGTAAATAATACTTGAGCTGTATAATTATACAGTATAGTATTGTCAGCAATTTCCTATATACCTTTTCTGGCCACCCGTTAACTTGAGCCGGATAGAATACATTCATGAGGATGCTATCGTGAACGACAATAAACAAAAGGCACTTAGCGCCGCTGTTGGCCAGATTGAAAAGCAGTTCGGTAAAGGCGCGATCATGCGTCTTGGTGATAATCAGGCAATGGATATTGAAGCCATTTCTACGGGCTCTCTTACCATTGATATTGCATTAGGAATAGGTGGTTTACCTTGTGGTCGTGTAGTTGAAATTTATGGTCCGGAATCATCGGGTAAAACGACGTTAACCTTACAGGTAATAGCTGAAGCACAGAAAAACGGTAAGACCTGTGCGTTCGTTGATGCTGAACACGCACTTGACCCTGTTTACGCAGAAAAGCTGGGTGTAAACATTGATGACCTACTGGTTTCTCAGCCGGATACTGGTGAGCAAGCATTAGAAATTTGCGACATGTTAGTGCGTTCTGGAGCGGTTGACGTGGTGATTGTTGACTCGGTGGCAGCCTTAACGCCAAAAGCGGAAATCGAAGGTGAGATGGGTGATTCTCACGTGGGTTTACAAGCACGATTGATGTCGCAGGCATTGCGTAAGCTGACCGCAAATATCAAACGCTCTAATACCCTTTGTATTTTCATCAACCAAATCCGTATGAAGATTGGTGTGATGTTTGGTAACCCGGAAACGACTACGGGCGGTAATGCACTTAAGTTCTACTCTTCCGTTCGTTTAGATATTCGCCGTATCGGTGCCGTGAAAGAAGGCGACGAAGTTGTAGGGAACGAAACCCGCGTTAAAGTAGTGAAAAACAAAGTAGCTCCTCCCTTTAAACAAGCTGAGTTTATGATCCGTTATGGAGAAGGGATCAGCAAAGAAGCTGAGTTAATCGATTTAGGTGTCAAACAGAAGCTAGTGGATAAAGCAGGTGCCTGGTATAGCTATAAGGGTGATCGCATTGGTCAGGGTAAAGCTAATGTGATGAAGTTCTTAAAAGAAAACCCTCACATTGCTTCAGAAATCGAAACGAAAATTCGCGCTGAGCTGTTATTAGCTAAAAATGAAAAAGCTGAAGAGACCGTAGGCGAATCTGACGAAGTTTCATAAAATACTGGGATAAATGATCCCTGTACGTTTAATTTTGTAATACTTCTTACCCACTACTCTAAGCGCCTATTTAACTTAAATAAGGCGCTTTTATCCTTTCTAAACAGTCTGATTAAATGAAGGGTTAGTATCCTGCCAACCTTTAGGCATTTTGCCCTGAAGTACGTACGAGTAAGCAATGAGTTCGGCAATAACAAAATAAAGTGCTTCAGGAATTTCCTGACCTAAATCTAATGTGGCCAATGCTTCGCTTAAGTGAGGATCCTCATGTATAAGGACCCCACTTTTTTCTGCAAGGGCAATGATTTCGTCTGCCAGGTCACCAAAGCCTTTAGCTATCACCAATGGCGCCTGCTTATCCCCGGTGTTACCGTACTTTAAACCAATCGCGCGCTTGTTTTTGTCTTTCATGCGTGCGTCTCAAAAAGTTGGTAGGGACTTTCGCCTAGCGTTTCAGGAATTTTTCCACGTTGATAACTTGAATGTTCGATTGTCAGTCCCAGCTCAGATAAACGTTTAAGCAGCATCGGCAGAGTTTCTTTTATTTTACTTAAGAGCGCGTCAGATGAGGTATATAAATGTAAATTCAGGGTGGTAGATGACACTTTGCTTTTTACTAGCAGTTTTCCAAGTTCGTCTATGTCAAGTTTCATGGTGAAATTCCACACTTTACTCCCCACATCAGTGCTATTTTCATTATTGTTATGGTGATCTTCACGCTTTAACAATACTTCTGGGGGCGCCTGATTTTGGCTATTGACAGGTAGGACGTAATAAAAACTTTCCTGACCCTGTAATCGATGGTCGACATTTGTTAGCTTATGTTGTCGATGATTCGCCAGCAGCGTTTTGATATTTTCCAACATTTGTCGCTGGCCATCGAGTCTTGAAAACTCTTGACTGACTTTTGACGCTGGGCCTGCTGTTCCTAACTGAGCTAAGCTTTTACTCAAAAACGAGCCCTCTTTATCTGCCAATGCGCCCAATTGGGGCTGGTTACGGATGGCCCGGCCGGCAAATGTCATCTGTAAAACTGCTACCAGTCCGCTAACAAAATTGGATTGTGTCACTGGTGAAATTAAAGCCTGGTTGGAGAGCGGTAACGAAGGGCTTGAAAACAGTGCTTGCAGTGATTGCAACGAGGGCGGTTTTGCGGGTGTGTCTGCTGCGTTTGAAGGTGAACTCACTTTCAACGCACCACTTTCCTCCGCCACTAATCCTTGAGTCAATTGCTGAGACAACCCTTTCATTAAAGCGATAGTGTTGGCAGATGTACTAGAATTTGGTGAATTCAAAGTTGTAATTAGCTGATTAAGGGCTTCTCTGGTGGAACCAGTCTCATTTAGCAAACGCCGGGATAATTGCACGATAGCGTCATGTACTTGCGACTTTGTCATGGACTCTATGCTCTGTGCAGAAATTCCTTGGGATTTGCTTATATTTGTTTCACCGAGTTTGGATGGAAGAGGGTCAAAGGGTACGAGTTGTGGTAATGACTTAATATTCTCAGATCCCGATAGTATGGGGAGTGTACGCGTAACCTCTTTTGAGAGCGCCAGCTTGGCTATTGCCTGGCTATGAAAAGTGGTAACAGCAACTTGATTATTTTTTAACGTAAGCGTGATCGGTGATGAGCCGGATGAATTTATAGATGCTAACCCTACTTTATCTACTATCCCTTTTAATAATTGCGGCGAGATACTTACCCCCCCTGTCAGCTGCATTTTGGTAAATTGTTGCGCCAAAATATGATTTGGGCTTAATTTAATTTCCGTGATTAGCGTATTTTTAGGGGCGGGTGAGTTGATGCTAACGCGGAGTTCATTCGCGGTAGGTTGACTCAGGGAGAGTTGAATTTTGTCGCCTTGGGTTAAGTTAACTGATTGACTAAGAGATACGTTGACGATAGGACTGCCGGGTAAGGCTAGTCTTAATGAAATTTGACTACCAGGTGCATGAACGACTGTTGCTTGAATGGTTCCTGTAGATAGAGATGTGTTCACAGGGATAGCCCTACTTACCGCTTCGGCAATTTTATTTGCTTGTTCAGGGCTAACTGCCGCTCTATGGGTCAACGATGTGTGTTCAATCAATACTGGTTTAGGGTTAATCGAACTAGATGTTCGTGCTAACTGGTGTTGCGCCCCATCTTTAAAGGAAAATGATGAGGGTACCTTGACATGAAATGCATCTGAAATGTTGGTTGACTGAGGTTGCAATCTCATTACTTGGTCGGGCAGGCGGGCCAAAGCAACTTTCGCCTGTAATTGTGCAGCATTGTTTGTAACGCTATTAGCCGTACCTGTATCAGGGCCTTTGGGGAAGCTGCTGCCGTCCAGGGGAATGTTTAAATTCATTTACGCGCTTACCTAATTTATAAACATCTCATATGTAGTGTAATTCAGTTAATCATAAAATTCTGAACTGATCACGAATTAGGCGCAACAGTGCCAATGTAGATTGGTATTACCTTCTGATATGGTAGAATGCCTGCCGAATTTTCATTCTCATGGTACGGAGCAAAGGTTGTCAGGTCTGGTCGGAAATAATTTAACCTGTTACAAACAGGACAGATGTTTATTTCAAAACCTCAGCATCCGGTTACAGCCTGGAGAATTGGTTCATTTGACAGGTCCAAATGGTGCCGGGAAAAGCTCGTTAATAAGAATTCTTGTCGGATTATCTACGCCAGATCGCGGAAACGTGAAGTGTGATGGTATGTATACGACAGACCCTGCTTTTGCAAAAAATATACTGTTCATTGGTCACAAAGCGGGCTTAAACGGTTTACTAAGTGCTGAAGAAAATCTTACTTATTGGTGCGCCCAGCACGGTCTGAATGTTACCGGTAAAACAATTCATAATACTCTCGAAATGATGAATTTAGTTGGATTGGAAGCAGTTCCCATAAAATACTTATCAGCAGGTCAACAACGACGAGTTGCACTCGCCAGGCTATCGCTCAAACCTGCTACCTATTGGATATTAGACGAGCCTTTTACTTCACTCGACACGGACGGTATAGCCATGATGGAAGTAGCACTTGCTAATCACGTTAGTAATAACGGTGCAGTGATAATTACTTCCCATCAATCACTATCTGGACGCGCAGGCCCCTACCGTACAGAACAATTGGATTATCAGTTGTGAGCGAATTATATAACGGCATTATCAAACGAGATTTGAAACTGGCATTTCGGCAAAAGTCTGAGTTGATGCAACCCCTCATGTTTCTATTAATTGTGGTTACGTTATTTCCATTAGGAATTGGGCCTGGTCCCGATACGTTACAGCGTATCGGGCCGGGCGTGATCTGGATTGCGGCAATATTGTCTTCTTTGCTGGGAATGGAACGGTTGTTTCGAGACGATTTTGCTGATGGCTCTTTAGAACAAATGCAACTAAGTGGTTTACCACTTTATCAGATTGCGTTATGCAAAATTGTCACCCATTGGCTGATCAGTTTTATGCCTTTGCTAATGCTATCGCCTTTATTAGCACTATTTCTAAATTTAACGCTATCGATGTATCTGGCGCTGATCGTTACGCTGTTGCTGGGAACGCCAATTATTTCATTAATTGGGGCTATTGCTGTAGGATTAACCACCGGATTGCAACGGGGTAGTCTGCTGCTAGCACTACTATTGATTCCAGTCTTTATTCCCTTACTTATTTTTGCCACCTCAGCAGTGGAATCTGCGGCTATGCAATTACCTTATGGGCCACAAATTGCTATCATAGCCGCTATCATGTTGCTGGCGCTTGCGTTATCACCTTTCGCCGTGTCGTATGCTTTAAAGGTTAGTCAGAACTAATGTGGAAATGGTTACATCCTTACGCTAAAACAGAAAAGGCCTATCAGCTTTGCAGTAGCTTATCGCCCTGGTTTTGGACAGGGGCAATAATATGTTTGCTTATTGGGACGGTCTGGGGATTAGCTTTTGCTCCTTCAGATTATCAACAAGGTGATTCTTTTCGGATTATTTATATTCACGTACCTGCCGCTATTCTATCCATGAGTACTTACGTAGCGATGGCAGTCGCTGCACTTGTGGGGATTGTCTGGCAATGGCGTACAGCTTTCATGTCGATGATTGCTCTGGCCCCAGTGGGCGCGCTCATGACTTTTATTGCCTTATTCACTGGGGCTGCATGGGGAAAACCTATGTGGGGAGCCTGGTGGGTATGGGATGCTCGCTTGACCTCAGAATTAATTTTGTTATTTCTTTATTTTGGCGTGATGGCGCTTTACAGCGCGTTTGACGATAAGCAGCAAGCTGGAAAAGCCGCGGGCGTGATGGCGCTGGTTGGGGTAGTAAATATTCCCATTATTCATTACTCAGTCGAGTGGTGGAATACGCTGCATCAGGGCGCCACTATCAGTAAATTCGACAAACCCTCAATTGCACCAGAGATGCTGTGGCCATTGTTAATCAATTTACTGGGTTTTGCTTTGTTCATCGGTGCTGTTACGGTAGTTAGGTTGCAAAATGAAATTGTTCGCCGTGAGCTACATCGGCCGTGGGTACAACAACTAGCTTGCAGTAAATTAGACGCAAATTTGGAGCACAACGATGCAGTTTGAATCCCTCAATGCCTTTCTCAATATGGGGGGGTATGCGCTGTATGTATGGTTATCGTTCGGGGTCACCTTTTTAAGCATGGGAGTGTTGGCGCTGCAAACGAAGGTAGAGAGCAAAGTATTGTTACAGAAGGTTCTAAAAGAGCAGCAGCGACGCCAGCGTATCAAACTGGCAAGGCAGAAAAAGCCTGCATATTCAAATATGAAATCTGATTCATAAGAGACGTTAAAGATGAATCCAAGAAGAAAATCTCGTTTAATAGTGGTGGCTGCCGTAGGCGGCTTAATTGCAGGTGCTATAGGTTTGATGCTGTACGCTTTGACCGATAGCATTGATTTATTTTACACCCCGTCTGAAGTGATAGAAGGGAAATCGGGTCAGCCTCCTCAGATAGGCCAACGACTCCGCATAGGTGGATTGGTTGTACCTGGCTCTGTGGTAAGGGATGCCACTTCGCTGATGGTCTCGTTTGATCTGGTTGACACCGGTCCTAAAGTGACAGTCAAATATAATGGCATTTTGCCCGATCTTTTCAGAGAAGGGCAGGGGATAGTCGCTACAGGTGTACTTATCGACAATACGATCATTGAGGCAGAAGAAGTGTTGGCAAAACACGACGAAGAATACATGCCGCCTGAATTGGCTGAGAAGATGAAAGGTATTAAGCATGTTAAGCCTGGACAGGGAGCTGGTAGCCTGTGATCCCAGAGTTAGGTAACTTCGCACTGGTACTGGCGTTAGTATCATCTATTTTACTGGCGATTTATCCCTTATGGGGAACATTTAAACAGCATGATGCGTTGATAGCTACGGCGCGCCCATTGGCCTCGGCAATGTTTCTGTTTACGTTTTTATCATACATCGCATTAACCTATTCATTTGTAACAGATGACTTTAGCGTGGCATATGTCGCAAACCACTCGAGTGCAGCGTTACCAATATATTACAAATATACTGCTGTCTGGGGCGGTCATGAAGGGTCATTCCTACTTTGGGTATTAATGCTTGCTTCGTGGACATTAGCCGTTTCTATCTTTAGTAAAGGTATTCCACCTGCCATGGTGGCCAGAGTGCTCGCAGTGTTGGGGTGGGTTAGTATCGGCTTCTATCTGTTTATATTGCTGACATCTAACCCTTTCGATAGTTTACTGCCTTTCTTTCCTGTTGATGGTGAAGATCTTAATCCATTGCTACAGGATTTCGGCATGATAATTCATCCGCCGATGCTATATATGGGATATGTTGGGTTTGCTGTCGCTTTTGCATTCGCTGTATCGGCACTCATTTCGGGTCAGCTGGACTCAACCTGGGCCCGTTGGGCGCGCCCGTGGGTCATTTCCGCCTGGTGTTTTCTTACTGTCGGTATGGCGTTAGGCAGTTGGTGGGCTTATTACGAATTAGGCTGGGGCGGCTGGTGGTTCTGGGACCCGGTAGAGAATGCCTCATTTATGCCATGGTTAGTCGGTACTGCATTAATGCATTCGTTAGCGGTAACTGAAAAGCGCAAAGTATTCAAATCCTGGACTGTGTTATTGGCCATTGCCGCTTTTTCTTTAAGTTTACTCGGAACGTTTTTAGTCCGCTCGGGAGTGATTGTTTCAGTCCATTCATTTGCCAGCGATCCAGCGAGAGGGTTGTTCATTCTAACCATCTTAATTATTTTGTCCGGCCTGGCGTTAGTACTTTTTGCTTTGCGATCTACGCAGCTAAGTAGTCAAGGACGGTATGAATGGTTTTCCAAAGAAACGCTGCTGATGGGCAACAACATTTTTCTTTTAGCTGCAACGTTAGTCGTGTTTCTGGGAACCCTTTTACCGTTAGTACATAAAGAAATGGGCTTAGGTTCCATATCGGTCGGCGCACCTTTTTTCAATCAAATGTTTACCCTGCTAATAGTTCCTTTTGTAGCGTTTTTGGGCTTAGGGCCGATCAGTCGTTGGAAGCGGCAGCCAGTGAATGCGCTTCGAAACCAAATGCTGTTTGCTATCGGTTTAAGTATCACCGCGGCCGTACTAATTAATGCTGTTGCCTATAATTCGCCCTCATACTTTGCCGCATTTGGTTTGGTATTATCGTTTTGGATCTTTATTACCAGTGTACAGGAAGTCCTCCAACGTACTTCATCCATGGATGATAAACACTCCTTAATCACGAGGCTGATAAAGTTACCCCGCAGTCATTGGGGAATGGTGCTGGGTCACTTGGGATTTGCAGTTGCTTTGATTGGCATTACGCTGGTATCCAACTATGACATGGAAAAAGACATACGAATGTTGCCTGGGGATAAGGTAGAACTAGGTAAGTATAGTTTTCGTTTTAATAATGTAAAAACAATAACTGGTCCTAACTATGAAGCACAAGCGGGATCGTTTGATGTCTTTTTGTCCGATGAAAAAGTCGTGCACCTTGCGCCTGAAAAGCGTCATTACTTTAAAAATCAAATGCCGATGACCGAAGCCGCTATTCATTCTAGTTTAGCGGGCGACGTGTTTATCGCATTGGGTGAGCCGTTAGAAGGCGATGCCTGGGCGGTAAGAATTTATATAAAGCCCTTCGTTGCCTGGATATGGGCTGGAGCTTTCATTATGGCTATTGGTGGTTTTGTATCAATTACTGATAAACGTTACAGAGTGGCTAAAGTTGCCGCAACGAAGAGGTTGGTCAATAAGCTACGTCACTCAGCAGTAGGAGAAGGCTCTTGAAAAAAGTAATGTTACTTTCGCTTCCTCTCATAGGGTTTTGTTTACTTATTGTTTTTTTGTATAAAGGTTTATTTACCGATCCCCGATCATTGGACTCTCAAATTCGTAATAGGCCGGTGCCCGAGTTTTCACTGCCAGATTTATTAGATGGTAACGTGACCTACACGCCAGAAGTCTTTAAAAATCAGGTCACTATTTTAAATGTGTGGGGGGTATGGTGCATTACCTGTGCAGTTGAACTTCCTTATTTAACCCATCTAAAGCAGTCTGAAAACGTTCGTTTTGTGGGATTGTATTATGACCAAGACCTTGATCCTGATTTTGGTGAAAAATCGCTTCCACAGATTCAGCAGGAAGTAAAAACCATGTTAGGCAAATATGGAAATCCCTATGAATTTAATATTTTTGATATAGCCAGAGAAACGGCGTTAGATCTCGGCGTGACCGGCGCGCCCGAACACTTTTTAATTGATAAAAGTGGAACGGTGCGTATGCATCATATTGGCGATATTAATGAAAGAGTCTGGAAGAATAAAATTGCGCCAGTTTATCGCACGTTACTCCAAGAGCCCAACAGGAGGTTTGGAAGTGAGCAATAGGTTTCTTACGGCGATTTTTATTCTCTTTACTTTGCTACCTTGCATTGAAGCGTATGCTGCGAAAGACAGGTACGAATTTGATGACCCTTCGCAAAGAGAGCTGTTTCTGAAACTAACAGCTGAGCTTCGCTGCCCAATGTGCCAAAACCAGAACATTGCTGATTCAGATGCGATGATTGCACAAGACATGCGGCGAAAAGTTTTCCGCCTGTTGCAGGAGGGTAAATCGGAGGAAGAAGTTATTTCCTTTATGAAAGCGCGTTATGGCGATTTTATTTACTACCAACCTCCCGTTACTATCGGCACTATTTGGTTATGGTTACTCCCCGCTGCTTTTGCAATTATCGCACTGCTGGTCGTGTTTTTTCAAAAGAAACAACGAAGCATCAACGATAGTACTGAGAAATTAGCCCAAGCGGAACGTATATTGGAACAGGATAAATTATGAGCTGGCTGACTTTTACACTAGTGAGTGTGTTGCTGGTGGCTTTATTAATTTTTTTCATCAGCTTGCCATGGTGGAGATCGAGTGTTGTGAAAGGCACTGAATCGGTCAATACAAAAATTGTAAAACAGCGTTTGGCGGAAATTGAAGGGGAAGTAGAGCAGGGGCTAATCTCTGAGGAAGATAAAGAACAGGCTGTAAAAGAACTGAAAATTGCATTGGTGGACGAAACAAAGCAACACCCCCCTACATCGTCTTCTAGCTTTGGAGTATTAAGCATTGGCGCAAGCGTTGCGCTGGTGATTGGTGGTATGGTTTACCTTTCAGCCAACCAGTTGTCTCAGGTTAAGGTTGCTACTGATGCTATCAATGCTTTGCCTAGCTTGAGTGAGAAATTAGCTGATGGCTCAGCCAGCGATTTTACCCCCCGTGATGTGACATCATTAACGCTAGCCATCAGACAAAGGCTTCGCATCGATCCTACAGACGTCCAGGGTTGGGTATATTTAGGTCGATTGTGGATGGCAGCGGGCCAACAACAACAAGCGATTGATTCCCTCGAAAAGGCCAGTCGCATAGCGCCTGAGAATGTAATGGTAAGCGTAACATTAGCGCAGATGTTAACAGCCACAGGTGAAACGGTAAGTCTTCGCAAAGCACAACGAATATTATTTCAACTAATTGAAAAATTTCCTGAGAATGACAATTTTGCTTTACTACTATCCGTCGCTTCAGCACAACTTGGCGATTTGTCCGTAGCAAAACGTTATTTTGAAAAGGTCAAAGCGAAATTGTCGCCAGAAAGTAACATATATAATGAACTATCTATGCGTATCGGAGAGTTGGAGAAAAACCGAACGAACGGTAATCAACCGCAAAGCACTACTAACACGGGCTTTGAAATTACAGTTGATATTGCTTCGAATATGAAAGAAAAACTCCCCGCTGACGGCTATTTAATTGTTTTCGCACAAGATGCGGATTCCAATAACAGGATACCCGCTGCCGTTATTAAAGTACCGTTACAAAATTTCCCTCGACAACTGGCCCTCACTAACGATAATGCTATGATGCCTGATTATACGTTAAGCCATTTGCAGAACGTAAAGTTGGTCGCACGTATTTCGACAGACGAAGATGTCATGCCTAAAGCGGGAGAACTTGAAGGCCAAGTAACAACCCACGTCGCCAAGGGTTCAGTAGTTAATCATTCAATTATAATCGACAAGGAATTGCAGTGAATCCTCAAGGTAAGTCTTTTTTAGCATTACTTTTTTTAGTTATATCCGGTGTGTCTGGTTGCGCGACAGCACCTAACGAAAACAGAAATGCGGAAGGAAATGAAGCGGCACAAGAATATACAGACCCAAAAGATCCCTTCGAATCGGTGAATAGAGAAATTTGGGAATTTAACTGGGAGGTGTTGGACGCATATGTTCTCAGGCCAGTTACGGTTGGCTATGTAGAAGTAATGCCCCAATTTGCCAGAACCGGTCTTTCCAATGCCGCAGAAAACTTAGAAGAGCCCGGAAACTTTTTTAATAACATGCTTCAGGGGAAATTCGCCCCGGGAATGGATAGCTTATTACGTTTCATCCTTAATTCTACAGTGGGATTGTTGGGTACCATTGATGTCGCTGAAAAAATGGGTGTTAAGCGACAGGAAGAAAACTTTGGTGAAGTACTTGGTGTCTGGGGGCTGGATACGGGGCCCTATCTGATGATACCGGCAAGAGGTCCTAGCGATGTAAGAAGTTTGACGGGAACAATTGTTGATGGAATGTACTATCCGCTCACGATTTTGGATACTAATCTGGCAATAGCTCGGTTCTTAATAAAAGCGATTGAAGCGAGAGCGTCTCTTATTCCACAGGAAGAGCAATTAAGGCAGGCGGTTGATGATTATGCCTTTGTGAAAAATGCGTACTTCGAAAATTTGCAATTTAAGGTCACCGACGGCAAAAGCGGTGAAAATAATCTCGACGAAGAGGACTTGGAAGACTTTGAAGAGTTTGAATCTTTGTTGGAAGATTATGAAATTGACGCAGAGCTCTAATTCTGAAATAAATTTAATAATTGTAACTTTCTAATTACCCGTCTAAAAAAGATTCTAGGTCAGCGGCCGAAATGAATTTCGACCGCTTGGCACAAAAATAGCTTAATTTAGTCAGGTCCTCTTATTGTTAAATAAATTTAATATTTAACTGATATAAAAAAATATACCTATATCTGTGTTTATAGATAGAAAGGTCTTCCATTTTGATATAGAAATCGAGAAGTGAACTCAGAACGTTCTCCGATTAATGGACCTATTGACACGCTGGATTTACCCGCTTTTGGGATATGTCAGCGTCATTATAATACTTAAAGTTGCAAGGACATATCATGAAGTACGCCAAACTCATTACAATTCTTATGGTGTCATCCTTCTTGACCGCGTGCGGCGGTGGTGGCGGTGGCGACGGCGGTGGAGCCGGAGGAGGCAATGGCGGCGGCGGCGGTGGAAACCCTCCAGCCAATGTGGCCCCAACCGTCTCGGTCGAATCTGAGTTTATCGTGGCTGGAAACTCTGAAATTACTATTACAGCTACTGCCAATGATAGCGATGGCCAAATTGACGCATACCTTTGGGAAGTTACCAGTTCACATACTATTGCGTTGTCAGGTGAAGATACTGACTCTGTAACTTTTACAACGCCCGATGTAAATAACACCGAAGAGGTGACGCTAAAGCTTACAGTTACTGATGACGACGGTGCTAAAGCCTCGGGTAATGTGACGGTTATTGTTTACGCGAAGGGAACGCCACCCCCTCCAACCAGCGAAGCTACGCTTAGTCTGCAAGGAAAAGTGCTGGACAGCGCTGATATTGCCGAAATCACTGTACTACTTAACGGTGAAGAATTCCCTGCTGACGTTGAAATGCTTAGTTCAACAACGTATTTGGCGTCAATTACAGTAGAAGGGGCGGAGCGCGAACGATATTTAAGTATAAAGGGCTCGGGTGAAGGTGCCAGTTCCCACGTGGCTATGCTTTCCCTTGTGGGTAAGGTTAATGACCTGATAGAGCAGGCCCAAGGTAACAAAGAAGGTGATGAGACTTTAACTAGTGATGAGAATTTTTCTGTTAACCTATCCAGCATAACTACTGCAAAGTATGGTCTGATAAAACAGCACAACGGGGCAACGAGTGTGCACTCTATGTCAGCTGTAGAAACAGGCATGTCTTCTTTAGGTACCATCGCTTTGCAAAACTGGGCGTCTGCGGTGCTGGTTGCTGTTGCCGATGGCGATACTTCTGGTACATTAGCGCTGCCCGCGAATATCGACAATACCCTTGAGTTAGTCGAATCTTCAGACGCGGTTACCACTTATTTGGAAAATGTGTTTTATACAGAAGAGTTTAAAACAGCCAAGTCAGAGTTGTTTTTCAACAGCGCATACTACAACACGTTAGGAAGCCTTACAGTACCTCTCACGCTGTACTTTAACCCTAAAGATGGCCTTAACTTTTCGTTATTTCCTATGAATGGCCTAACCCATAGTCTGATATTAAATGACGATGGCACAGGCAAAATTGATAAGTACAATCTTGAGTGGGGAGTTGCACCAGTGCAAGGTGTCAATAACGCAGCTATCAACATAGCGTTTGATGACGAGGGCCACTTGGTAACCACAGATGCCGATACCGGTACGAAAACCTTAAGTGGTCTTTCAAAAATGCAGTTAATTTTAATTGACCAACCAGTAGAAGGTAGAGCTCACTTTATTGCTTTCACCGAAAGTGAACAAATCGTTGGGGAAAGTGCCCCTACAGTTACAGGCTCTGAGGTAAACCTGTTGAATGCCTCTTTAGAAACAACCACTATGCCTAAGTTAAGTGAGACCGTTTACGTACCCTTGCCCAGAGAAAAATTCAGTTCGCAGTATATTCTTGAAAATACCAATGCGTACGGGAAGGCGACTCAATATGAAGAGATTAAACTGAACGCAGATGGCAGCGGAAGCGCAATATTTACCGGCGCGGATATTACTTGGAGCAAAAACGGCGATACGTTATCGATCTCAGGGTTAAGTTACTACGATAACGATGTGAACTTCTACTCTCCAGAAGATACGATCACTTATAACGTTGTTAGTCAAAGAAAGACCCATCAAGTGACCAGTGCGACTGTTAAGAAAGCAGGCGCATCAGAACCAATCTCAATTGCAACTGGTGCCGCAGTGTTAAATGCCACAGAAAGTGCGTGGACGACAGAAAATGCGCCGGGGTATTATATCGGTAACTTTAGAGCGGTTAGTAGTCGCCCGTTAGATTCGTTTTTTGTTGAATTAAAGGAGAATGGCCACGCTGACGTTTATTACACAACAGATGGGAACGAAGATGGAAAATTAGTCGAGACTAATAATAAGTCTACCGAAGTCACGCATTTGTATGGCACCTGGAATATTGAAAGCGATGGCTCACTTAAATTTTCGACCTTCACCTTGGATAATTTAGCGACAGACCCTTCTTGTCGTGCTGAAGATCCGGCTACAGGGTGCAAAATTTATGAAGTGCGTACCTGGCGTAAAATTGCTGAGGAAGGCAATGAGATTATGGTAACCAATAAACGTTATTTTAACTGGTTAAATCGTTCTCCATTAGAGCCTGATATTGAAACGAACTCATTGGCCACATTAACCAAATCTGACGCTCCACCTGTGTCAATTGAGTAGTCAGCAATAGCAAAACGCTAGCGTTGGCGGCTAGCCAGCCCACCGTTCGACAAAACCGATGCTTAACTGGCATCGGTTTTTTTTCCTTCGGGCGACTTTTGTATCTTAAATTACCCTAACTTCGCGCAATCAGCCGCATCAACTTCCCGTTATGGGCTTCTTAAAGTCTCTTAAAAGTCCGCTCGATAAGGCGGGACATTTTATTACGCATTAGTATTTGGTAGGTAAAAAAAAAGCGCGAGCCCGCTAATAATAGCAAGGGGCCCATCAACCAACTGGTTTATTTTTGAAATCCATTTGGGTTGTCAGACTGCCAACGCCAAATATCCTGACACATCGCTTCAAGATCTTTTTCAGCGTGCCAATTAAGCTCTTTGGCGGCAAGAGTTGGATCAGCGTAACAAGAGGCCACATCACCGTTTCTTCTTGGTGCTATGGTATAAGGGATCTGTTTTCCTGACGCTTTTTCAAAGGCTTTAATCATTTCGAGTACTGAATAGCCTTGCCCTGTGCCTAGGTTGTAAATATCTAATCCCATATTTAAAGCCAAACGATCCAGAGCCTTTAAATGGCCATTCGCGAGATCTTCAACGTGGATGTAGTCTCTTACACCAGTGCCATCTTTGGTGTCGTAATCGTCCCCGAACACACTGAGTTGTTCTAATTTACCCGTGGCTACCTGTGAAATATAAGGCATCAGGTTATTCGGAATACCGTTTGGATCTTCGCCGATACGTCCAGAGGGATGCGCACCAACTGGATTAAAATAGCGCAGTAGGACTATGTTCCACGCGTTGTCAGAGTGGTACAGGTCGGTTAGGATGTGCTCAACCATTAGCTTGGACATGCCATAAGGATTGGTAGGGTGACCAGTAGACATATTCTCTCTTAACGGCAGTGACACAGGATCACCGTAGACGGTAGCAGAAGAACTGAATACCATGTTCTTAACGTTATGTCGCTGCATCGCTTTACATAGCGTAAGGGTGCCATAGACATTATTTTCATAGTACTGCATGGGCTTTTCTACGGATTCACCTACGGCTTTCAACCCAGCGAAATGAATAACCGAACCAATATCATTTTGAGCAAAAACTGATTCCAATTTTTTTTCATCGCGGATGTCGCCTTCAATAAACTTCAGTGACTTACCAGTGATTTCCTCTACCCGCCGCAGGGATTCTATACTTGAATTGGCTAGATTATCTAAAACAATAACGGGGTAGTCCTGCTCTAATAATTGAAGGGTAGTATGGCTACCAATATATCCTGCTCCCCCCGTGACTAGTACAGACTTCATTGTGACTCCTTTGTGCTGGGGTTAGTGATTAAGTATTTTGCACTTAACGAATATTGTATAGGCTTTACCAACAGAGGATAAAGTAAAATAATTGCCGCTGCCCATAGCAAGGATGTCCAATCCTGTGCTGTTCTCAAAACCAACGCAAAAGCCGGACAGATGACCAGCAATTTCAGAACATTTAACAGCGTTTTTTCGGGAACAGTTAATGATTTTGCCGCTACTTCGAGTCTCGCCATACGCTCTGATAGCGACAACCCTTGAAGGGCGGGGATATGCTTTGTCGTAAAGTAAAATGCCATGTATATCTCTTAAAAAAAACCGCTGAGACATCTTCATGCTCAGCGGTTTATATGATTTAGCTAACTAATTGGATCGAAAGAACTTAGCCTTGTTGAGCAACAGGATGCGGTTCTGCCAGATGATCTTTTTGAGCTAGCTTTTCCCACTTCCGCGTTTTTAGTGTTAGCAGCAGTACGACGATACCAATGGCAATGCTAAATAAACTTATTTGAATAAATAGGTTGGGCATTTGGTCCAATCGTTCTGGGTTGAAGTTACCTGCTAACAAACCTGCAATCACGTTACCAATTGAATAGGTTAAAACAAATACACCCATCATCTGACCAGCAAATCGCTTGGGCGAAAGTTTACTGACTGCACTTAGCGCGACTGGACTTAAACATAGTTCACCAACGGTGTGCAAGAAATAGGTCATTACCAACCAGTAAGGAGCTACCTTTAAACCGCTGGCGGCTAACTGGGCCGCAAAGAACATGACAATGAAACCCGTTGCCATAATGATTAAGCCGATTGCACATTTAGCACCGTATGATGGGTCGATCATACGTTTGCCTAAGTTGATCCATAGCGCAGCAAAGAAAGGCGAAAGTAGAATAATGAAAAAAGAATTCGCCGACTGGAACCAAGGCGCTGGAATTTCAAAGTCGCCCAGCATTCTGTCTGTATAATCTCGACCGAATAAGTTTAACGAGGAGCCAGCCTGTTCGAAACCAGCCCAGAAGCAAGCTGAGGCCACACAAATTAAAAACAGTGCTCCCATCCGTCTTTTTTCGACGTAATTAAGTTCGCCAAAAAAGAAAATACCACCAAAGTAAAGCAGAAACGTTACAGTAAATACAACCGCTACTTGTTCAGCAAGTGTGACAGGATTGATTGTGACCATACCTTGAAAAACAAGATAGGTGGTAATTGCCAATGCAGCGAGAAAAATAATGATACCAGCCCAGCTTAATTTTCTGGCGGTTGGAGAAATCGAAACAGTGGGTTCACTGGATTCTCCCTCAAGCTTGTGCTGAGTCATTTTGTATTGAATTAAACCAATAGCCATACCGACTGCTGCGGCACCAAATGCCCAATGGTAACCTTGGTTAACCTGTAACCAGCCACACACGAGATAACCAATTACGGAGCCGATATTGATACCCATGTAATAAATGGTATAGCCACTATCTCTGCGGGTATCGCTTTCTGAGTATAACTGTCCGACGATGGCGCCAATATTGGGTTTAAGTAAACCGGTACCAAGTACAACTAAAATAAGGCCGATAAAAAAGGAGCTTTCAGAAGGAATTGCTAAAACAATATGACCGGTCATTATAATGATGCCGCCATACCATACCGCTTTTTGTCCACCGATTAATCTGTCAGCAATCCAGCCGCCAGGTAAACCCATAAAATATACCGCCCCGGTATATAATCCGTAGATTGCAGTAGCCGTGGCCACGGTAAATGCCAGCCCTTCTTCTTGCAAACTGGCCGTCATGAAAAGCACGAGAAGAGCACGCATGCCGTAGTAACTCATTCGTTCCCACATCTCGGTAAAGAATAACGTTTGGAGCCCCCCAGGGTGCCCAAAGAAGCTAGTGTCGTTAGAATTTTTCATTGTTTACATCATGTTCCGTAGAAATATTATTGTTGTGATTTGGTTTTCGGTCCCCTCAACAATTGTTCGCTTATTCACTTTTACTGTATGAAAAGCACCGACGAACGTGATGTTAAGGGCCGTCTTTTATCAAAGATAGCCCGTTATACTAGAGGATATGGGCTGTTACAAGCAAACACGTTAACTTTATTAATGAATATTTATGTCATATCAGTTCGCGATATTTGGGGGTTATAGAAAGAATGATTGGTAAAAACAATGCCATAGTCTTTCAGATCAAGGCAATATAGCGCCCAGGCATTCCTATTTTCCGGTTCGAGCGACGCTTTTACTGCGTTCACATGGTTCCCACTGGGGTTTAATCAGTCTTAAGGAATTTTCCAAATCGGTTAGTCACAAAGCGAAAAATTTCCCCCATGTAAGTAAACGCTATTGCGATTTGGTACCCACAACCACGCGTTATTGAATGCTACTTATGTATTTATGTGGTCTTGTATAGTTGAATAGGAACGCAATAAGTGACCTGGGAAGCAGTAAACGCTAAAGGTTTTTTGCTAGTTCACTGTTTGGAATGACTAAAACGTCTACCTGAGAGCCTTTGCCATCAGTTGATACAATAATGCGTAGGGTATCGTGTTCACCGGTCAACAATGTATAGCCATTGAAAGTCGAGGTAATTTTCAATGAGGGAACGGTGGATTGGAAATGTTTTATCAATGCATCTTTATTCTCAGGTGAGAAAAATATCATTGACGCAGGAGTATCTCCGTCAAACAGCTGACATTGTTTCGCACTTGCCGGCAAGTGAATTGAAAAAAATGAGCTGGGACAGGTTTGTATTTCTGGTTGCGTAGCGCTATCGTCGGCAGCATAACCGGCTTGGGAAAACACTATACCAAGTGCTACCACGCTGTGGCGAAAGAATTTACTCATATTGGCAGACCTACATACTACTGTTCTCTTTACTATAATGCCTGGCGAGAAGAGGCGCAATTGAGGAAGCGCCCCTTTAGGTATGTAAACCAAGGGGTGGGTATTCTAAACGTTCAGGTACTCTAAAATACCGTCTGCCGCTTTGCGCCCTTCGTCAATAGCGGTAACTACAAGGTCACTTCCTCTGACCATGTCGCCACCCGCAAATATTTGCGGGTTGGAGGTTTGATAGGCAAACTTTCCGTTTGCAGGTGCTCGTACGCGCCCCTTTTCATCTAGAATAATCCCGTAATCTCCGAACCAGCCTGCTGGACTTGGCTGAAAGCCGAAGGCGATGATAACTGCGTCAGCTTTAAGTACATGTTCCGAATTTGCTACTTCGATAGGACGGCGCCGACCCTGCACATCCGGGGGGCCCATAGTTGTTTTTACTAGCCTGACGCCTATCGTTTCGCCTTGTTCGTTAGTGTCAATATCAAGTGGTTGCAGGTTAAACATAAATTCGACCCCTTCTTCTTTCGCATTAACCACTTCTCTTCGGGAGCCCGGCATACTCTCCTCATCACGACGATAAGCACAGATAACACGTTTTGCTCCTTGTCGAATCGAGGTGCGAACACAATCCATGGTCGTATCACCGCCGCCTAGCACAACGACGTTTTTGTCTTTCATATCAATGAAGTCTGCCGAATCTTTTTCCAAACCCATTACGCGATTAGTATTCGCGATTAAAAAGGGCAAGGCATCAACCACACCTTTGGCATTTTCATTTGCAAATCCACCCTGCATGGAAGTATAGGTTCCCATTCCCAGAAATACGGCATCGTATTGGTCTATCAAAGTTTGGAAGGGGACATCTTTTCCAATTTCTGTATTGAGTCTAAATTCCACTCCCATCTCCGTGAATATTTCGCGACGGAGTTGGATTACCTCTTTTTCAAGCTTGAACGATGGGATACCAAACGTAAGTAGACCGCCGATTTCTTCATAGCGGTCAAACACAACAGGTTTAACACCATTACGCACCAAAATGTCGGCGCAGGCCAGGCCAGCGGGACCCGCCCCCACAATCGCAACCTTTTTATCGGTCCATTCCACGGCTGACATATCAGGCCGCCAACCCATTTTAAATGCGGTATCGGTAATATATTTTTCAATACTTCCGATGGTTACGGCACCAAAATCGTCATTGAGGGTGCACGCACCTTCGCAAAGCCTATCTTGGGGACAAACCCGGCCGCATACCTCAGGAAGACTATTCGTTTTGTGGGACAGCTCTGCTGCTTCTAGAATTCGGCCCTCATTGGCCAGGTGCAACCATTGGGGAATATAATTGTGCACCGGACACTTCCATTCACAATAAGGGTTACCACAATCCAGGCAACGGTCCGCCTGACCTTCAGTTTGAGACTGGCTAAGCGGTTGATAGATCTCCCCAAATTCTGACTTTCTAATCGTAATTGGCTTTTTAGGTGGATCGATTCGTTCTACGTCCACAAATTGATAAACATTTTTAGCCATAAGTCCTCCTGTTACTGCGCCTCAACTCTTAGTTCTGCACTAGAGCGACTAATGTGGCCTAGCAGGTTTTTCACGTCACTGGTTTTCGGTTTTACCAGCTTAAATTTTTTCAATGATTGCGCAAAATGGGTAAGCAGAGATAACGCAAATTCACTACCGGTTTCTTCGTAATGTTGATTAATCAAACCGCGCAGATGTTCTGCCAAAATAACTTTGTCTTCAATTGATAACACTTCTACAAGCGCATAATTGACTCGATTATCTAAATCATCATTATCATCATATATATAGGCAAAGCCGCCGGTCATGCCAGCACCAAAGTTCACCCCTATACTGCCAAGTACAGCGACGATACCACCTGTCATGTATTCACAGCCGTTATCACCCATACCTTCGACTACCGCTATAGCCCCTGAGTTGCGCACCCCGAAGCGTTCGCCAGCGCGACCCGCTGCAAAAAGTTTCCCCCCTGTCGCCCCGTACAAACAGGTATTACCCATTATTGCACTGTTATGTGGGTCGAACTTGACGTTGGCGGGGGGGCAGATAACCAGTTTACCGCCCGTCATACCTTTACCTACGTAATCATTGGCATCACCCTCGAGGCGCATATGGAGACCGCCAGCATTCCATACGCCGAAACTTTGCCCAGCGGTACCCGTAAATTGCACACAGACGGGGGCATCTTCCATACCAACATTACCGTGGTGGCGCGCTATAAACCCCGAAAGCATGGCACCTACAGAACGATCGGTATTGCGAATAGGATAGGTTAGTTGCATGCCTGATGAGGTTTCAACCGCATTACGCGCATCGTCAATTAGCTTGGCGTTTAACTCTCCCTTATCCATAGGTTGGTTAGTCGTTTGAGCTGAGAAAAAACGCGTATGTTCGCCCGCTTTAGGGGTAACAAGTAACGGCGCCAAATCGAGTTTATTTTGCTTAGCGGTAATGCCTTGTTTACTCTTGAGCAACTCTGTTCGGCCCACCAATTCATCAAAACGACGAATGCCTAACTCAGCCATTATTTCTCTTACTTCTTGGGCGACAAATTTGAAGTAGTTCATTACCATTTCGGGTAAGCCAATAAAATATTCATCGCGAAGCTTCTGATCTTGTGTCGCTACGCCAGTTGCACAATTATTTAGATGGCAAATACGCAGATATTTGCAGCCTAATGCCACCATGGGCCCTGTGCCAAACCCAAAACTTTCTGCGCCTAACATAGCGGCCTTGATTACATCTAATCCGGTTTTGAGCCCGCCATCAGTTTGCACCCGTACTTTGTGGCGAAGGCCGTTTTCTATAAGCGCTTGTTGTGACTCAGCGAGGCCCAGTTCAAAAGGGCTGCCCGCATATTTGACCGATGTAAGGGGGCTTGCGCCGGTACCGCCGTCGTACCCAGAGATTGTAATAAGGTCAGCATAAGCTTTAGCTACACCTGTAGCGATAGTTCCTACACCTGGTTCTGAGACTAACTTTACCGAAATTAACGCGGTGGGGTTCACCTGCTTTAAGTCAAAAATCAGCTGCGCCAAATCTTCAATGGAATAGATGTCATGGTGAGGAGGGGGGGAGATTAATGTTACACCGGGCACAGAAAAACGAAGCTGCGCGATATACTTATTAACTTTATCACCGGGAAGTTGTCCACCTTCACCTGGCTTCGCGCCTTGTGCCACTTTAATCTGAATAACATTTGCATTAATTAAATAATGTGGTGTTACACCAAAACGCCCAGATGCAACCTGCTTAATTTTGGAGTTCTTCTCGGTACCAAAGCGTGAGGGGTGTTCGCCACCTTCACCCGAGTTTGACTGCCCGCCCAACCGATTCATCGCAATAGCCAATGCCTCGTGGGCTTCGGGGCTTAACGCGCCAATCGACATGGCCGCGGTATCAAAGCGAGGGAATAGGTTTTCAGCGGGTTCGACCTCACTGATGTCGATAGGGTCATTGGCGGAACCTATTTCCAGCAAATCCCTAAGATGTGCAGGAGGGCGTTCATTGACCAGCTGTGAGAATACCTTGTAATCATCATAGTTACCGCTTACGACTGCTTTTTGTAACGAGGTTACAACATCTGGATTGTAAGCGTGATATTCACCGTCATGAACGTACTTTAACAGTCCCCCATGTGAAATGGTTTTGCGTTTTAGCCAGGCAATTCGAGCAAGGTTGACTTGATCCTGTTCAAAATCTTCAAATCCCGCGCCCTGAATTCGCGAAGGGATACCTGAAAAGCATACATCCATTACATCATGGTTAATGCCAACTGCTTCGAACAATTTCGCACTACGATAACTGGCGACAGTGCTGATACCCATCTTCGACATGATCTTGTAGAGACCTTTGTTGATACCCTGACGATAATTCAGCGTGGCCTGCATGACAGGTATATCTAATTCGCCTTTTTCACATAACTGCTCAATGGTTTCATAAGCAAGGAAGGGATAAATAGCAGTGGCACCCAAACCAATCAGCACCGCAAAATGGTGAGGATCGCGAGCAGCGGCCGTTTCTACTACGATATTGGCATCACACCGTAGCGCTTTCTCTACCAAACGGCGCTGAACCGCGCCAACCGCCATTGCGGGAGGGATAGGCAGCGTATTTTTCTTAATGTGACGGTCAGACAATACCACGAACGCCGCACGCTTTTTCTTGACCAAATATTCAACTTCGTCACAGACGCGCTCAACAGCTTTTTTCAATCCTTCTTGCGCGGTAAATTGTAAATCGATCCTTTCCGAGTAGTAATTTTCAGGATTGAATTCTCTTAATTGTTTTAAATCCGTGTACATCAATACAGGCGAATTAAACAGCACTCTGTCGGCGTAACCTGAGGTTTCGTTGAAGACATTCTGCTCACGTCCAATGCAGGTAGCCAAAGACATCACATGGTTTTCACGTAATGGATCAATGGGGGGGTTGGTCACCTGAGCAAACTGCTGGCGGAAATAATCAAACAACGTGCGGTGTTTTGATGACAACACAGCCATAGGCGTGTCATCACCCATCGAACCAACAGCTTCCTGGCCGTCCTTAGCCAATACTTTGATAATTTGCTGTATCTCTTCGTAGCTATAGTTAAATAGTTTGTGGTATACCGCCATCGTCTCGTCATTAAATACACGTTGCCCAATTGCCGAGGCATCCATTTGTTCAATAGGTGTTAGGTGGCGGATATGTTGTTGCAACCATTCTGCGTAGGGGTGGCGGTCTTTTAAATCATCATCTATTTCATTAGATCGCCAGATTTTGCCCGTGTAAGTATCTACCGCCAACATTTCGCCTGGGCCAACACGGCCTTTCTCGACTACATTCTGTTGCGAGTAATCCCAAATACCTATCTCAGAGGCTAACGTAATAAACCCATTATCGGTAACCACATAGCGAGCAGGACGCAAGCCATTACGATCGAGATTACAGGCAACGTGGCGACCATTTGTTAAGACGATGCCCGCAGGCCCGTCCCATGGTTCCATATGCATGGAGTTAAATTCATAAAAGGCGCGTAAATCAGCGTCCATGATTTGGTTATTCTGGTACGCAGGGGGGACCAATAAACGCATCGCGCGGAATAAATCCATTCCACCGGCCAGGAATAACTCCAACATATTATCCAGTGACGATGAATCAGAGCCGTGCGTGTTTACAAACGGAGCGGCGTCTTTTAAGTCGGGAATCAATGGCGTTGCAAATTTTCCTGTACGGGCCTTGGCCCAATCTCGATTGCCTTTGATGGTGTTGATTTCACCGTTGTGGGCAAGAAATCTGAACGGCTGGGCTAAAGGCCAGCGGGGTAGCGTGTTGGTGGAGAAACGTTGATGGAAAATACAAATTGCGCTTTGCATGCGTTCGTCAGCTAAGTCCGAATAGAATGCAGGCAGGTCTTTAGGCATGATCAGGCCTTTGTATACTGTCACCAGACCAGATAGACACGCGACATAAAAATCTTCGTCAGCTTCAAGCCGTTTTTCGGCTCGCCTTCTGATCATGAAAAGTCGCCGCTCCAAATCTTTCTTGCGCCAGCCTGGAGGAGCATTTACAAATACTTGCTCTATCTGCGGCACGCCTGTTAATGCTAATTCGCCTAAAACATCGTGATTAACGGGCACTTTTCGCCACCCTACAACGCTAAGAGTTTCTTTCTCCAACTCTTCATTAAGGATGGTTCGGGCTACTTGCGCTTTTTCAGCATTCTGGCTAAGGAAAATCATCCCCACGCCATATTTTTTACTCAATTTCCAGCCATTTTCTTGCGCGATAGACTGAAAAAAAGCATCCGGCTTTTGTAACAATAAGCCACAACCATCGCCAGTTTTACCGTCAGCAGCGATGCCCCCACGGTGTTGCATCCTATCAAGCCCGTGAATTGCGGTGGTTACCAGTTCATGGCTGGCTTCGCCATTAATATGGGCGATTAACCCGAAACCACAATTGTCCCGTGAGTCGTTGGGATTATATAAACTCATTATCTGCTCCTTAAACCATGCATGGGTAGGGTACAACGCTGCACAGAATCGTTAAAAAGTACGAGGTGCAAGGTGGCGGCAATCAGTTTTTATTATGCGTAGTTCCAAGTGAAAAGCGGTTCTTTATTATTGATAGTCCTGACACTATCAAAACAACACACTACTTCCTCACGCTTGCTGCCGTTTGTCGTTGTCATCGTTAGGGATGAATCGCCTGTCCGCATTATTATTCATTTTTTGTCAGCGGCCGTACAACATAGCTATTTTAGGAAATAAAATCAATCCATAACACGGATAGCAGCAGTGGATTTTTCTTGATTTTTATATAATTATATTTTTATCAAGTAGTTAATTCAATTTACTTTGCAGGCCGACAGTTGTTGCTTAGCCTCTAAATAGGATGGATATCCTAAATTTCGCCAGCTTGTTGCTTTGTGAGTTATGAATAATTATGTATAAATTATTCACAATAATTTAACATCAGGTCGTTTGATGGATACTTCGAAAGTTTCTAATTTCGATAAATGCTTTCAATCTTAGACGAAATCGTTCAACACCTGCTAGGATAGGCCCACCTGAGTTTTCTTAATAGATTTTAGATGCATCAAGATTCACCAAAAGATTCGTGGGCAATTCGCTTTGCTCAGTTTGTGCAGCGCTTTGGTACGCTGAAACTTAGTTTTGTTTTTGTCTTACTGACGCTGGTTGTCACTCTGGGTGGCTCATATATGATCCGAGTGGGTCTAGGCAGCGAAGTAGACCCCGATGATTTTATCAGCGCGGTGATTCTAACCATGCTTTCCGCGCCTTGGGTTTTGTTTTTCTTTAGTGAGCTGGTTAAGCAATTGGAAAGCTCTCGTACCAATCTGAAAGAGGTGGTCGCGCAGCTGGAAAAATTGCGTGAAGAAGATGTATTTCTTAACCGTGAGCTACAAAACAATATTCGCCAGCTAAACTATGAAATTGAACAACGGCGCTCAGCACAAGAAGAGCGTGAAGCAGTGTTTAAAGATTTAGAAAAGGAAATTCAAGATAAGTCTGAACAGGAAGAGCAGGCTCGTCGTTTGTCCACCTTACTGCGTTCAATCATTGATGCCTCGCCAGATTTGATTTACTACCGTAACGAAGAAGGGCGTTTTGCGGGGTGTAATCGTGTGGCAGAAATGATGACGGGCAAATCTGAAAAAGAGTTGCTTGGTCTGACACCCCATGACGTCTATGAGGAAGACTTGGCCCGTCAAGTGGTGACAAGCGATCACGAGGTTTTAGAAACCAATGCCAGTATTACCGAAGAACTGTGGCTACGCTTTGCTGACGGCCGACGACGTTATTTTGAAATGCGTAAAGTTCCCTTTTTCGATGCCGATGGAAAACGTTTAGGGTTGTTGGCATTTGGTCGCGATATGACAGAACGCAAAATTGCCGAAAATGCCGCTGCTAAAGCGAGTACGGATAAGACGCGATTTATCGCCACTATTAGTCATGAGTTACGTACTCCTTTAAATGGGATTGTCGGCCTAAGCCGGATGTTACGAGATACCGACTTAAATGAAGAACAATTTAGTTGGGTTAGTACCATTTATGCCAGCGCTATTACCTTAGGTAATATCTTCAATGACATCATAGATTTGGATAAGTTGGATCGAGACAAGTTGGAGTTAAGCCTCAAAACAGTGTCACTTAAGGACTTTACCGAAGAGCTTAGTAGCATTATTCGATTACTGGCGGCAGATAAGTCGCTCAATCTGATCACCACGATTAATGAACCGTTGCCCCAACTGGTGGAGGTAGATGGAACACGTTTACGTCAAATCTTATGGAACATTTTATTTAATGCTGTGAAATTCACCCAGAAAGGCCAGGTAAATTTAACGGTTTCTGCCACCAAACCAGTCAACGATATTTCGCTAGTGACTTATGTAATCGAAGACACAGGGGTGGGTATTCCCGAAGAGGAATTGGATAAAATTTTTGCTATGTATTACCAGGTGGATCATCCTGATCACCAATCTGCGACAGGTACCGGAATTGGTTTGGCTATTTGTAAACAAATGGTTGAGCTGATGAAGGGAGAGATTAAAGTGACCAGCGAAGTAGGTAAAGGCACACGTTTTGAAATCGAATTGCCGTTACACATTTCGAAACGGCCAATGCAAGTAGCCAAGCTACAAGTGACCGACCTCAACATTCTATTGGTTGAAGATATTGAATTAAACGTAATGGTAGCTAAAGCGTTACTGGAGAAATTAGGTCAACGGGTAGATGTTGCGATGACCGGAGGCGAGGCAATCGACAAGGTCAGAAAAAGCCAATATGACCTTATATTACTGGATATCCAACTACCTGATATGAGTGGCTTTGATGTAGCCAGTACGCTTCATGAAGAAGATCTGGTGATGCAAACTCCGATCGTTGCGCTCACAGCGAATGTAATCAAAAAGCGCGAAGAGTATTTACAAAATGGTATGGATGACATCATTGCAAAGCCAATAAAGAAAAGTCGGGTGATAGAAGTATTCAATTCTTTATTCGCTGACCCTATGACACTGAGAGTCAGTGATAGTAACGAGTCCAAGCGCGAATCAGCGAAATCATTAAATAATATTCTCGACATGGATTTACTGCAAATGCTGGTCGATACCATCGGCGAGGACATGATCCGCGCGAGTGTAAAAGTATTTCAGGACAAGATGCCTGAATACATGGACATATTGCAGTCTAATTTAAGTGCGGATGAAAAAGATGAGGTTTGCGCGCAAGCGCACAAAATTAAGGGCGCCGCTGGCTCTGTCGGCTTGGCTCGCGTACAACGCATTGCCAACCAGATTCAGCAAGGCGACCATCCGGCCTGGTGGCAGAACGTGCATGACTGGGTGGAAGAGTTACAAATGGCTGTACCCCACGATATGAAGTCACTCAACGAATGGTTAAATGAGCAGATGGTGGATGATTAGAGTGTAAAACCATTGTGCAAAAAGCTGTAAAGCTTGTACTGAACGAGGGCAATTCGGAAACTGCTCTCGTTCATTACCCTAAAAATAAATAAATGACATTAATAAGCTTTCGCGGAACGAAACAAATTGTGTTCGTGCATCAACGAAGCACTTAGCAAACCCTCTTCACAGCTGTTAGCTACGCGCCTTCACCTGTATAGAACGCTCCCCATTTACTTACACGTTACTATCGCATAGCTGTCGCTGATTTTTGAAATGAAATTATACGGTTTCAAGCCGCTAGGCGTGTAAAGATAAAACGAGCTATAATACGTACCACAGACCCGTTATCATCGTAACGCTTTGTTCTTACGCAAATCACCTCTCGTTTACATGTTGATCGATGTTCTGTTGTGGTCTGGTAAACAATCTGTATGAAACCATGCGTGACCCCAAAACAGTGCACACATACCGTTTTTGAACAGCTATAAAATTATCCCCAAACCCATTTCACCTATCTTTTCTTTTTTAAAAAGGTTTGGAATTGTAAGCAAAAAAGTGCAAACCTTTTAAAAGAGAAAACGTTAAGTTGGTAACCGTTTTTAATACATTTCAGTTATTTTTTTTGCGCTATTTATATTTCACATCTATGCTCAATTTGTATTCAAATGCGATACAACTTATAACTCTCAACTCGAAAATCGCGCATAGTAAAATCTTTAAGTGGTTGATTATATGTAGTATTGATAATTTAAAAGAAAGGTTCGTATTTTACTGTTCGTGTAAAAATGAAAGGAAAATATATGAACCTGCGTACACTTAAACTATGCGCCCCCATAGCTGTTGGGGTGATAGTTATGCCCAACACCGCAAATGCGGTGAACGAAAAAGCTTTAGAAAACGCAAACGCAAATGCAAAAATATTGCGTTGCGCTACGCCGCATCCCTCTGCAAAAGAAGCCTTGTTGCGGGAAGAACATTTTAAAAGCTTACGCATGAGCAAAAAAGGTAAACCTGGCGGCGGCAATGAATATCAACCTCGACCAAATGGTTCAGTCACCATAGACGTTTACATGCATGTAATAACCGATACTAATGGAAGTGGTGCGTTATCCACTGGCGAAATCAACGCTCAAATATCGGTTCTTAACGATGCCTATCGCAATACACCGTTTAAATTCAATCTAGTTTACACGAATTACGTGGCGAATAACGCCTGGTACAACGTGGGTTATAACAGTGCAGCTGAGCGTGAAATGAAAGCTGCGCTTAGACAAGGTGATGCGTCAGATCTTAATATCTATGCAGCAAACATAGGCGATGGGTTATTAGGATGGGCAACATTTCCGAGCAGTTACTCATCTGACCCGTTGGACGATGGCGTCGTGATGCTTAACGAGTCGTTTCCTGGTGGTAGCGCCGCTCCTTATAACGAGGGAGATACGGGCACGCATGAAGTCGGCCACTGGCTGGGTTTATACCATACATTTCAGGGCGGTTGTAACGGCAGTGGTGACTATGTGGCCGATACCCCAGCTGAAAAGAGTCCTGCATATGGATGCCCAGTAGGACGGGACTCCTGTACCAAAGGTAAAAATGCGGATGGGTTAGATCCTATTTTCAATTTTATGGACTATACCGATGATTCGTGTATGGATGAATTTACCCTTGGGCAGTCTGTTAGAGCTGATGAACAGAGTTTTGTTTATCGTAATCTATGATTAAAATGAGATGTGGGGTGTAGCCGCTCCACACACCAGTATGCATACTATGATTAGCTCCATTATTAGCTTACTCTTAGCGATTTTTCTAGGTATGTCTTCGGTTATATCAGCACAGGAACGCCTTAGAGTACCCGAGTTTGTCCCTTGCGAGCGTAATAATTTGACCTCGTTGACCGGTAAAGTAACGACGTATTTACGCGGTAAGAATAAGACTAAGTTTACGATAAAAACCTTTGCTGGAACCACCGAAAACGTAGCATTGTCTTACAAAGATATAAATGAGCTTGAACGCCATTACTATATGAATGGTAAGGCTTTAACTCCTCATAATTGGAGCTTGCTTGAAGATTCTCCTCAACAAATTAAAGCCGACGTAACAGCGCGAGTGTGGCTATGCTCGGACCAAAGTCATAAAATAATTGTTGATTGGCAAGTACCTACCTCTGCTTAATTCGCTAAAGCCATACCTGGCAAACGGAGAGGGTTCATCTATGCCATTAGACCTCTTCAGGAATTAAAATTTAAAGTCAGTGTGCGTAATGCATTAATGTGTTGAAAAAATATACGCGCAAAGTAAAATATAAATCAGTCATTTGTATTGCTATGTGCGTCGTCGTAATAGCTGTCAGTTGTTGGAGTAGTAATGAAAAGGAACTTACTTAAAGGGTCTGTTATAGGCCTTTGTATATCAATATGTTTATTTATCCTATGGAATGAAAATGATGGTCTGAGTGGCGGTGTCTCCAAATCATTAGCAAATAACAAATCGGATGATTTAAATTTAAATTTATCCCCCAAAGCTAATCCTTCTAAGTCTGCTAAATCCAGTACAATAGTAAAAAATGATGCTAAAAAAGCGTCAATTGAGTATGTGCGGGATCAGGTTCTATTAACGTTTTCTAAAGATGTCACTACTGAGCAAATCGATAGCGTTATAAAAGGTGTTGCGTTCGAATCAATTTCAAAGATATCCGAGTCTGCTGGTATATATTTGCTCAAGTTACAAGAAGGGTCATCAGTAGTAGATACCCAGATCACACTTAAAGCTAGCAAATTCGTAAAATCTGTTGAACGCGACATGATTTATTATACCCAAACCACGCCAAACGACCCTCAATATGCAGAACTGTGGGGATTACACAATACCGGTCAGAGCGGCGGTGTAGCGGATATTGATGTGAATGCATTCGAAGCATGGGACCGATTAAGGGGGGAGAGCGAGGTCGTTGTTGCAGTAATTGATACGGGGGTTGATTATACCCATGAAGACCTTGTCAATAATATGTGGATTAATCCCAATGAAGTGGCGGGTAACGGTATTGATGATGACAACAATGGGTATATTGACGACATTTATGGTATCGATACGGTCAACGATGATTCTGACCCTATGGATGATCATTATCATGGCACACATGTGGCGGGTACCATCGGCGCAGAAGGAAATAATGGAATAGGCGTTGTAGGTGTTAATTGGCGAACCAGTATTATCGCCTGTAAATTTTTAAGTGCTGGCGGATCAGGTAGCACGTCGGACGCAATTGAATGCCTGGATTATTTGTACGATCTGAAAGTCAATCATGGGATCAATATAATACTCAGTAATAACTCCTGGGGAGGGGGCGGAGCTTCCCCAGCCTTGGAAGCAGCCATAGCATTGCATCGAGATGCAGGAATCATTTTTGTAGCTGCGGCCGGCAATGACGCATCCGATAACGATTTATATCCTTCTTACCCCTCAAGTTATGGCACAGAAAATATTGTTTCTGTAGCGGCCATAGACAGGTTTGGGGAGCTTGCTGACTTTAGTAATTATGGAGAAACAACAGTAGATATTGGTGCGCCAGGCGTTAATATTTTAAGTACAATTCCACATAACGGTTATGATCAACTTAGCGGTACGTCCATGGCTGCGCCCCATGTTGCAGGTACCTTGGCATTAATGGCGGCGGATAGGCCTCACCTTAGTTCATCCGAACTGATTGAATTGTTATACGCAAATAGTGCAGATTTAAGTTCTCTTAGCGGTAAAACAGTTACTGGCAAGCAAGCAAAACTAGACCTTTTCGGTATTGATACTGATGAAGATGGTATGCCTGATTGGTGGGAAGAGAAATACGCGCTAAATAGCAACGACCCGAACGATGCCAATGATGATAATGATAACGATGGCTTAACTAACTTAGAAGAGTTTACCTACCACACCTCCCCAGACCAAAGCGATACCGATAATGATGGCTTAACCGATAGCGAGGAGGTAAACAGCTATTCAACGAATCCCACAAGTGCTGACTCTGATCAAGATGGCTTATCTGATGGTGAAGAAGTAAATACTTACAGTACTGACCCTTTAAAAAGGGACTCTGATTCAGATGGTCTTAATGACGGTCGAGAGGTCTATAGCTACGGTACCGATCCTACGAGTGATGATAGTGATAGTGATGGCTTGGGGGATGGTTTCGAAATTCAATTTGGATTTGATCCGTTAAGCAACAGTGGAGAGCAACACGAAGATGCTGATTCGGATGGACTGAGTAACCTGAATGAATTTTTAACTGGTTCCAATCCTTTGATGTCAGACACTGATTCTGATGGGTTGAATGACGCAGAAGAAGTCAACGTGTACGCGACTGATCCAAACAATGTAGATTCAGACGACGATGATTTATCTGACTATGATGAGCTCATACATTATTCAACTAATCCAAATATGCACGATACAGATAGCGATCAAATCCCCGATGGTTATGAAGTACGCTTTAACCTTGATCCTCTATTTAATGATGCAAATAATGACCCTGACTACGACCAGCGTTCAAATTATCAGGAGTATTTGGACGGCACGAATCCGTTTACACCCGAAGTGATAGATACAGAGCCTAACGATACGGTTGATAATGCACAGTCAGTGGATGGTTACTTCAGTGTTAACTACTCAGCAGACATAGGGGATGAATATTCAAATACATCCGAAACCATCCCCCATGTTACTATTCTTGGCCGTGGTGACGATAGCTATGACTACTACAAATTTACTGTTACCAATGCCCCTTCAAAAGCGATTTTTGACATCGATTATGGCTTTGAACATAACTCGCAAACTGCAATGGATTCGGATCTAACACTGTATCAAGAAGACGGCGCTCAAGTAGTATATTCCGACGACGCCGATCCTGATTACGGCGGAAGTGGCAGTGAAAGTGGCTTGGATTCTTTCTTTACTTATGAATTCGACACCGCTGGCGTTTATATTATCCGCGTTTCTACTTGGAGTCGGTCCCCAGTGGTGGCGGGGAAAGATTACACGTTGCATGTGTCCTTAGAGAGCGCTTTAATAGATGCAGATGGCGATGGTATGTCTGATTTTTGGGAGCAACATTTTGGCTTAGATCCCGGTAATCCGACTGATGCAGCCAATGACAACGACAGAGATGGTTTGACGAACCTTGAAGAGTTCATTGCAGACACCAACCCTCTGGAAATGGATTCAGATTCTGATGGGCTAACCGATGGTGATGAACTAAACGTTTACCGTTCGAACCCTATTTCGAACGACACAGATTCGGATGGCTTAGCCGATGGTGATGAAGTTAACCTCTATGCTACCGATTTACTCAATGACGATTCAGACAATGATGGGTTAAGTGATGGAGAGGAAGTTAACGCTTACTTATCCGATCCGCTCATGAGCGACACTGATGCTGATGGGATGAATGATGGAGCGGAAGCTGAATACGGATTTAATCCGTCATTATTCGAATCACACAATACCTTGGATAGTGATAATGATACGCTCACTAATCTGGAAGAAATTGAGTTAGGCACCAACCCCAGTAACAGTGATACGGATGGTGATGGTTTATCAGATTCGAATGAAATCAACATTTACTCTACTGACCCAATTATGGAAGATACCGAATCTGATGGGATGGCTGATGGTTGGGAAATCGACTTTGGTTTAAATCCGTTAATTAATGATGCTGAAGACGATTATGATCGCGATGAATACTCAAATTTAGAAGAGTTTTTGGGCGGAACCGATCCTACTGACCCAGCTTCACATCCTATCGATATAATTGGGTATTCAATAGATGATTATGGTTCTTTATATCAATTCAACTTAACAGTCGGCACATATTCTGTAATTGGGTCGTTGGGAGTAGAGTATGATTTCAAAGCAATAGCCATCCACCCTGATGGCGGTATTTATGCTGCTGAAAATTCGAATCAAGGATTGTACAAGATTGATCCTAATACTGGCGCCGCATCATTTGTTGGTTATCTTAACGTCCATGTAAGCGAAAAGGGGATGACGTTTGATGATGAAGGAAATTTATATCTCATTGATCATACCGATCTCTATCAAGTCGATATCGAAACTGGTGAAAGCAGATTAATAGGATCTCACGGTTTAGGTTATGTTGATAATATCGCTTACACAAACTCAAAGCTCTATATCATTCCTGCTTTAGGTCAGCCGATGAGTTTGTTCGAAATATCTATTACCGACGCTTCAGCCACGTATGTATCTGAGCTGCCATTAAGTTTATCTGGCGCTCAAACAGGGTTGTCGGCAGATCAGTTCGGAAATCTTTGGTTGTTGGACGAGGAGGGTACAGTCTATCGGCTAGAGAATAACTCATGGGAGTTGCTAGATTCCATATCTATTCCGTATGGCTTTGAGTCACTAGGCATTCAAAGAGTACAAGACACTGACTTAGACGGCATGTCCGACTGGTGGGAGCTTCAATATGGACTCGACCCTGAAGACTTGTCGGATGCTAATTTAGATGCTGATAACGATCATCTGACTAACCTAGAAGAATATTTTGCAGGTTCTTCGCCGTTGCTTATAGACACCGATGATGACGGGTTGTCGGATGCTGATGAAGTGAATACTTATCTTACGAATCCTGCTATGAAGGATACAGATGAGGATGGGCTAGAAGATAACATTGAAATATTAGAACAGTCAGATCCTCTCACTGTTGATACAGATTCTGATGGTATTTCCGATGGATATGAGCACCGCTTTGGGCTTAATTTACTCGAATACGATTCGCGAGAAGATTTCGATAACGATGGTCTGAATAATTATTTGGAATTCCAATTAGGTACACCTGCTAATTTCAGTAATATTGATCATACTGAAGATAATAGTAGCTTTGAAACTGCACGGAATTTAAATACTAACTTTACTCAGCTATATTCTCCAAATGTGGGCAATAGACGAGAAAATACCTCTGAATCAACTCCTTATGTAAGCGTGGTTGGCATTGGTAGTAATGCTTACGATTACTATTCCTTTAGTTCCAATGAATCAAACCAGGAAATTATTATAGATGTCGATAATGCAACCTTTGATACTATCATCAGGCTGTACGATAGCAATTTACAGCAAATAGCCATGAATGATGATTCCAATATCGAAGATGGCCAAAGAGGAAGTGAAAGTAATCTTGACTCGTACCTAGAATATACATTGGCCTCAGCAGATACCTACTATGTTTCGGTAGAGCGGTATTCCGATAGTTATATAGACTCAGGGGCAATTTATCAGCTTCATATTTCAGTACCAGGTGCAGTAGTTAATGATTCTGATCAGGACGGAATTCCAGACGAATTTGAAATAGCTAATGGTCTGGATTATAGCTATGCCGCTGATTCATTAAGTGACGAAGATGGTGATGGACTAAATAATTATTGGGAATATGTACGAGGCACAAATCGCTTAGTTGCTGATACTGATTCAGACGGTATTATAGATAGCGAAGACGATGCGCCGTTGGATGGATCGGTAGGCGAAGGTATAGCGCCTGTTTTTGGTGAATTGTCACCGATAGAAATTGAAGCAACAGGTACTTTAACAAGAGTAACATTGCCTCAGCCTGAAGTCTTTGATGTTGATCCTAACGTAAGCATTCGTTCCGATGTAAGCGGCACATATGCTTTAGGTGAATATATTGCTACATGGGAAGCTACGGATTTCGTGGGCAATACTAGTAGCGCTACGCAAACATTCCGGGTTGTTGACACGACGCCACCTGAAATAGACATAAGCAACGAGTACTCTTTTTACACCGTACATTCTACAAAGGATATCTCAGATGATTTAGCTGGATACGCATATGATCATGTTGACGGTGCAAGAGAACTGTTTTTCGCGTCAGGATCAGTGCTGAGAACAGGCTTCCACACTGTCGATGTATCGTCAGAAGATGCAAGCGGCAATATCGCTACTCAACCAGTAAATGTTTATATATACCCTTCGATTCAAGTGGCGAAAAAAATGTATGCTGAGCCGGGTAGCTTTCTTGAGGTAGAATTTCCTCTTTCTGGGGCGCCTCCCTTTTATCCAGTAGAGCTTTCGTTTGGCATATACGGAGATAGTGGTTACTACTATGAATCGATAGAAGAAGGACAACTTATTAAGTCGAAAATTTGGATCCCTGAAACGATGTCTGCCGGTGACCAAATGAAGCTTTACCTTTCCTGGGGTAATAATGCAGGAATTGATAGCTCTTTATCCCAAATGACGATAGAAATAATAGAAGATAATCGACCTCCTCAGATACAGTTGCAGGCTTATCAGAATGGTAGAGCTGTAACAGTTATTGATAAATCAGCTGGAAACGTAACACTCGAAGTTACGTGGAAAGATGTAAATAGCAGTGATCAAATTGAAGTGTACAGTCATTCCGTCAATACTGAAGTGAGTCAAGGTGATGTAACCACGTCTTCTGCCAAGTTTGTCCTAGACCCCTCTGATCTTCAAGAAAACCTCAAAGCTGAGTTTAGTATTGTCGAAACAAATACGAGTGAAAAATATGCCGTCACTTCTACTATTGAGTTATCAGTGATTGCTTCGTTGCCGCTACTCGGTGATACAGATAGCGACAATGACGGCATTTCAGATGTCGACGAGGGCGCGTATGACGATGACTTAGATGGCATACCAAATTATTTGGATATCAACAACGTTCCCAACCGGCTTCCTACCGCTTCAGGAATGCGAGATATAGTAGCCGCTCCCGGACTACGCTTGTCTTTAGGTAGTTTGGTTCTCAATAGCTATGGAATAAATGCGGCCAACGGGGGAATCCAGATTGAGGATTTATCCTTTGACGCCGATTCATCAATCCCACCGTATGGTTCTACTGACGCGAGTGCGGCATTACAGCCAGTTAACTTCAAAGTTTCCGGTTTAGCGGAGAATGGTGAATCTGCACAAATTGTCATTCCTCTGGATAAGCCAATTACATCAAGTATGGAGGTGCGTAAATTCAGCACCGAATTAGGCTGGTACAATTTTGTTGAAGATTCTCGTAATGAAATATTGTCGACAAATCTGGATGATGAAGGTAATTGTCCGACTATTGGTTCATATCAATATGTAGACGGATTGTCCGTGGGGGCAGAATGTTTGATGCTACGAATCGAAGATGGCGGGCCGAATGATGCTGATGGGTTACAAAACGGACAAATTGAAGATCCCGTGTATGTCGCGGCGGTAGCGAGTACCTCACCCAACGCAGTTTTAGCCGGTCCGGAGGCCGTTGATGAAGGTACTAGCTTCGAGTTAGATGCGAGTAGAAGCTACGATCCAGACGGCGAGGAGTTAAGCTTTACTTGGGAACAGCTAGATGGTCCAGATGTATCGATTGGTGGCCAAACGTCATCGGTAATTACACTGTCTGCCCCTGACGTGCCAAGCGACTCATCGATGCAGTTTAAGGTGACAGTGAGTGATGGGTATTACAGCCATACAGCGACGTTAAGCGTTTCGCTGCTAGATGTTCCTGATAATACGCAGGACGATCCCGTTACCCAGCAGCCGGAAGATAATCCGCCCGTTAATAATCAAAATCCCACAGGTAATGGTTCTTCAAGTGGAGGGGGCGGGTCTGCAGGTTATATGTGGTATCTACTGATGCTTGTAGCCCTATTAAATAGAAAAACTGCGTTGTTAAATCGAAGCTGTAGAACTTAAGATACGCCTCCCCCCTTTGAATATTGATTCATAGGGGGCACGGCTCTAAGCTAACCGTCGTGTTAATTTAAAGTAAACATTGTTCTGTATATTTGGTTTGATTTCGAGTAATTTAGCTGCTGAAAAAAGTCCTTTCCATCGTGTTTCTAACTAACGCATACATAAACACGTGAGCTTTAACGTGATTTAACCGATTGGAAGTGTGTTAAAAAAATTATAAATAATAATGAGCATTCTCTATGGAACAAACTAATTCGTCGCTGGTTCAGCGAATTCTTAATAAAGTTGAAATTTGGGGAAATAAACTACCTGACCCCGCGGTGCTATTTATCATCCTGTTAGCTACTGTGTGGGCGCTGTCTTGGGCGCTGTCTGGTGTGGATTTTAACGTGGTCGATCCGCGTAACGGCGAGCCATTGTACATCAGCAACCAGTTTTCCGGTGATGCATTAACACAATTTATGTCATCTATGGTGACTAACTTTGCGCATTTTCATCCGGTAGGTGTGGTGCTGGTGGCCATGCTCGGCATTGGTATTGCTGAATATTCAGGTTTTATTAATGCGGGCCTGCGCGCCTTACTGTCGGTCACTGCGAAATGGTTATTGACACCGATGATCATTCTTATCGGCATTGTGAGCCATTCTGCTGTTGACGCCGGGTACGTGTTGGTTATTCCATTAGGTGGGGTAATTTTTTATGCGGCAGGGCGCCATCCCTTGGCAGGTATTGCAGCGGCATTTGCGGGTGTATCGGGCGGCTTTTCGGCTAACTTTGTCCCCTCTGCTTTAGATCCTATGCTTCAAGGTATCTCTCAAGCTGGTGCGCAACTACTGGATCCGAGCGTGATTCTCAACCCGCTGAACAATTACTATTTTACAGCTGCGTCCGCGATTATCGTTACATTACTGGGCTGGTTTATTACTGACAAGTTGGTGGAGCCCAAGCTGAAAAATAATCCCGTTGACGGCGATATGTCCGATTTACCGAGCATGGAGCCCTTGAAAGAAGATGAACGTACAGCACTACGCTGGTCTTTAGTTGCCGTTGTATTAGGTATTATTTTACTTGCAGTAAGTGCCTCTTTTGATACATCACCCTGGCGTGGTGACGATGGCACGTTAACTTCTTTCTCTGCTCCTTTGATGAAGTCTATCGTGCCGCTTATCTTTCTTTTATTCCTTATTCCCGGCTTGGTCTATGGCCTGATTATTGGCTCAATAAGAAATTCAAAGCAATTTGTTGAAGGCATGACCAAAGCAATGCAAGGTATGGGATACTATCTGGTTATCATGTTCTGTATTGCGCAGTTTATTTATGCGTTTGGACAATCCAACCTGGGAATTCTTTTAGCGGTAAAAGGTGCTGATTTTCTTCAGGCAATGCAACTTCCAGCCGGTATCACTATTACAGGAATTATTTTGCTGACAGGCTTGATCAATTTGTTTGTAGGTTCTGCGTCAGCGAAGTGGGCACTACTAGCCCCCATTTTTATCCCTATGTTGATGCAATTAGGTATTTCACCTGATTTAGCGCAAGCCGCTTACCGCATTGGTGATTCCAGTACCAACATCATTACCCCATTGATGCCATATTTCCCCCTAGTAGTGGTATTTTGCCAACGGTATGTTACCAACACAGGCATCGGCACCCTTACTTCTATTATGCTGCCGTTCTCGGTGAGCTTCCTGGTGGTATGGACTATCTTCCTGATGCTTTACTGGACCTTAGGTATACCGCTGGGTATCCAGGCATCCTATGAATACAGCATGCCATAAATGACCTAATGCCCGATTTAAAATCGGGCATTTTTTTACCTACTCATAATGCGATAACCCTTCTGTATTATCGCCATAAAAGCTCTCTTAGAAACAAGTGATAATGTGGTTATTGTTCATCGACAATTCTCTGTGCAAATAGTCGCTTCATGCCAGCTTGTTACGTATTTAGATTGTCAAAAAAATAAGCCTTTAACAGAATTTTCTCTCGTATTAAGGGATAGCAATTCGCACATTTTTCACGGCGTAATAAGCGTCATTAAATTATAAATGCTGCGTAAAAACTATTCGCTTTTTATAGGGACTTAGATAGAATACACCGTTTTCCGAGTAGATCTAAGATTCCCTCTGAAAGCAAAATTATGCTTAATTTGTTTTTGGAAAAATATCTTGGCACACGTCCTCTCAGATTTTCCTAGCCTTACTGCGCCATCCGACAACTTACTATTGTTTGAGCAGGTTGCTAAGGATATAGAAACGCAGGGGTTCAGTATTCGTCCCGGTGCCTTACCTCCTCATATAGCTGACGCTTTGCTTCACCAGCAATTACGTTTGAATAATGCGAAGTATCAAGGAGCAGGTATCGGGCGGGGTGACGCGCGTATTAATAACAGTTTTGTCAGAACAGATGCAATTTGCTGGATCACAGGCAGCACAGATGCAGGGAGACTGTGGCTTGAGTGGGCAAATGAGCTAAAAAATTATCTCAATCAACGGTTGTTTCTTGGTCTGTTTTCGTTCGAGAGCCATTTCGCTCTTTACCCGCCGGGAGCGTTTTACAAACGTCATCTAGATTCGTTCAAAGGCAATACCAATCGAATTATATCGTTGGTAACTTACCTCAACTCTAATTGGTCTAACACCGACGGCGGAGAGTTGGTGTTGTATCAAGATAATACCGACCAAGAAGGTATTCGTGTCGTTCCATTAATGGGTACACTGGCAATTTTCTTGAGCGAAGAATTCCCCCATGAAGTTTTACCGGCACACCGTGATCGCTACTCAGTCGCAGGATGGTTCAGGGTAAACGCTTCGGTTGCAGACAGAGTAGACCCACCACGGTAAAAAATAAAAAGTAAAAAAGTAAAAGAGTAAAAAGTAAAAAGGGTCGGAGTAAAATCACTGGCAAATATGTCATCGACCCTCAGTAGGCCCTACCTGACCGTCAGGGAATCCCGAGAGACAACATTTCCTCTGATAATAATGGTTTCGATATCCTGCCAAGCCTGAATGTTTATTAAGGGATCTGAATTAAGCAACAGCATATTGGCGATTTTACCTCGTTCGACTGTGCCGTAATCTGTCGCGATTTCAAATTGTATGGGACCATTAACGGTTGCTGCATCCAAAATCGCCTTTAATGACACTCCCGCATCATGCATGTTAAGCAGTTCATGATAGGTAGAAAGACCAGGAGCGGCAGCAAATGACGGGCTAGAAGGAAAGTCAGAAGCGAGTATCATCGGATAATCATGGTCCGCCAGGTACTTGGTCGACTGCAAAGCGCGCTTAAACCCGTAATTAAACATCTCATAAATTTGCGCTTCTTGCATATCGGGCGGAAAATCGCCTTTAAGCTCATTTCTAAACCATTGGCCCTCATCCGTTTCAAACCATGTTAAAAGCGATTTGGGTAGTACGAGTTTCCGCTCTTTATCTGATACTAATTTATCTGCAAACATATCTTTCAGTGCCTGCATAACGTGTATGGTTGGCATATAACCAACGTTGCCTGCCATTAATCGATCAAGTGTGTCAGCGACGGGTGGCGCGCCTTTGTCTTTCGGCCAATTCCAGTTCCATAAGCCATGAGCAAAAATATCAACATCATTCGCTAACGCATGGTGATACATATCAATAGCATTCGCATGCGCTACCAATTGTAAGCCATGTTTCGTCGCTTCAGTTCTAATTTTAGCCACTGTCTCATCGAGTAACATAGGCCAGTCAGACGCATCACTAAACCCATTTTCAAAATAAAGTTTTATACAAGGCGCTCCTGTTTCAGCGATTCTCGCAACGACTTTTTCAGGTGTTTGTTCACTATGAGATTTGGAGGCAGGGATAGACTTAGTAATTCCAGGCTCAACGATAAAAAAGTCGGAATGAGTTAGCGTGTGCTTTGCATCTAAATCAGGATAGCCGCCCACAATAGGTATAGGCTTACAGCTAAAGTATTCAGGATGAATTTCACCTTTCGTAAATATTTTTTCACCATCGTTAGCGCCCAAATTCAGTACCTGAGTAACACCGTAGTATAAAAAGCTTTTAGGTTGTTGGTGGAGGTAAGCCGATATGAGCTGAGGGTACTGCTTAGCTTTATCAGATTTGATAAACCCAATTCCAGGAACACTATTTACATGGACATGACTATCCATCAAGCCATAAGTTAAATATTTCCCTTTTCCATCAATTTTTAACGCATCTGAAGAAACAGGTGAAATTTCTTTGTCGGATACCGCAGATATACGTCCATCGACAACACGCACAAATTGGTTTTCTTGTGGTTTATCTAAATGGGAGGAAATGACGGTCACATTTTCAATAATTAATTCACTAGCGGTGGCAAAATGAAATGAACTAAGCGCAAAGAGTAATAGTGAACCAATAATTTTGAACATGCTTCCATTCCAGTTAAAAAAACTAATAGCTAAAGATATACGAGATAGTAGAGGGTTAAAAATTGGATGAAAAGCAAACATTGTAAGTAAATATTTGTTAGCTAGTACAAAACTGGGAAGTCTATTGGGAAAGATAACTGGTCATCAATAAAGTTTAGTGAGTGTATCTAACGACGAGGTGCCGGGGAAGTCAGGGGCGATTCACGCGCAGAGCTCTTCGACTACATTGAAGGCTTCTATAATCCTAGAAGAAACCATGATACAAATGGAGGATTGTCTCCAGTAAAATATGAAAGGCAGTACTATCAGCAGCTAAAGGGGTCTAGATTGTTGGGGTCTTACCAAAGCGTTGCGTTGTGCAAAGTAGTATTGATATAGACAGGTGGAATGTTCAAAAAGAGAAGCCGGATTAAAGCTTTTTTCCTGTAGTGTTAAAGTTTATTCTACGGCGCAAAAGTGCTGTTTTAATTAATCAGCCTGTTAGGGAGGTTGCGGCGCCCGCCGCAATAACTATGCTTCGTAGTGATTTTGCGGAGGAACTTTTTGACCGCAAATGGCATGGTACAGACGTCCAATTTTAGTCGCACCCTAGCACGCAAAGTACCAGATGAAGTTGAACCTGACTCAATAAAATGCTACCAAGTTCCATTCTCTTACACTGCAATTATGAATTTAACTATTCAGATACTCACTTTAGGAAGGCTGAATGACCACCGAAAGCTTTAAATATCGCCGTGACATGGGAACACTGGGGGTTCTTTTTATTGTCGTGAACGGACTAATTGGTGCAGGTATTTTTGGACTCCCCGAAGCGCTTCATACGGCTGTCGGCACTTTTGCGCCATGGCTATTGCTCATTGGTGGACTGTTAGTAATGACGATTGTCATTTGCTTTGCTGAATTGACCAAGTTAACTGAACGTTCAGGTGGACCACAACGCTTTGTGGGCGATGCATTTGGTGCCTACCCAGGGTTTGTGGTGGGGTGGACTTTCTTTGCCGCGCGGCTGATCAGCCAAGGGGCGAATGTGCTGGTGCTGGTAGCCTATGCGGCAGCCCTGTGGCCCGCGGTAGGTGAGGGTACGGCTAAGGTCGTCTTGATTGCCAGCGTACTTGGGGGACTGACCATTATTAATGTAGTTGGCATAAAACGGGTGGTGGCCGTACTAGGCGCTATGACCCTGTTTAAGCTTTTACCGCTAGTTGTGCTCATGTTGGTAGGCATCGGCGCGGCGCTGGATTCGGGAGAAGTAACATTACCGCAATTTACCGCGGTGGAAGGTATTGCTTTGGCAGCGCTTTACGCCTTTGTTGGGTTTGAAAATGCCACTATTCCGGCGGGCGAAACGAAGAACCCAAAGCACTCGATGCCACGAGCACTAATGCTGGGACTTGCGCTAGTGACGCTGCTCTATTTTGGATTACAGTGGGCTTATAGTCATAGCGTGATTGCCGGTACAGGTCCTTCGGCACCCTTAACTGCTTTAGCAGGGGAGTATGGCGGCGATATTGGCGCATGGTTAATTGCCGCGACCATCGTCATGAGTGTGCTTGCCAATCTGACTGCAGGTCATACTTCAGCGAGTCGTATGCCCCCAGCGTTAGCTGAAGATGGGCTGCTACCGTTGTGGTTTGGTAAGGTGTCGAAATGGGGCACGCCTGCTAATTCAATTGTTTTTTTCGGGGGGGGAGCAATTATGTTTTCGTTATGGGATGATTTTCTAGCGCTTGCCGCAGTGAGTACATTGGCGCGCCTGTTGGCTTATATCGCTTCGATTTTGGCACTGCCGGTGCTACGGCTTCAAGCCGGTAAGCCTGCGCTCAACGTACCGATCATTCTAGCTGGGCCAATTGCCATACTACTCAGTATTTGGGCGACGACACACACCAATGCAATGCAATGGCAGACACTTCTTGGCTTTGTTTTAATAGGAACTGTTCTCTATTTTATTGCAGGAAGGAAAAACGGTAGTGTTTCCTCATCGTATTAAGCGGCGTGCTATGCGTATGAAGAGGTAGTTTATAAAACCAGTTATCGTTTCCGCAAATGGCGTTTCAACCATCGCAAAGTTCTCTTGCTGACAAAGCATTCAGTATTGCTGGAAGGGCCGTATTATGAAGCCTGCAATTGTGGCGGCTACAGCTAAAATAAAATCCTCCAAAAGTATGTAAGACATTGGTATATTCACTGTATTCGCGTAGCGGTTGAATACCCCTTTACGCAGTTGAAGGTTGAAGCCGCCCAAGATTAGATCGCAAAAGCGAGGATGAGATTAATATTACAATCTTAACCTCATCCTTACCCGACAGAGCTTTGCAAGGTATAACCAATATGTATAGCGTCCGCCTAGGTTACTCTCTTTTCTCAACCCAATGTTTTTGATTTATTTTAAGCGCGTTACTTTTCTATGAACCGATAGTGTACATTGACGCCTATTAAGCGAACGAAATTATCAGCGATTTCGTAGCGACGGGCAGAGAAACCCACTGAAATTTGTTCAGTAATTTGCCATTGTATGTTTCCCCCAAAATAGAAGTCGTTTTCCGACGACACTCTTCTCTGGGAAGCAACGTCTTGACCATTAAGAATGAAGCTATAGTCATAATCAGCCTCGTACCAAAGATGCCCCAGCCGAATTTTCCAATTTAATTTTTCGTTAATTTTTCTACCATACGTAATAGCGATACCGTGTCCTGAGGCCGCACTAGGGAAAGTGAAATTAAGCCCATCAAGGTAACCATCCACTTCAAATTCGGTAAGGGTGTCAGTAAACGCAATTTCCGTTTCTCCTAATTCAATACCGCCGACCTCGAGCGACCAATGAGGTGAAAATTGATAGCCCAGATCGTACCAATAAGAACTGCTATCTTCTCGGATAGTTTGAAGAACGGCCGTGTCTGATAACGTTGAAATTTGCTCTCGAATATCGTTCTCGTCAAAATAAAAGTTTGAATTTCCGTATCCCCCGGAGACGTATACTTGATATTTTTCGTCAGCATAGAGGCCGCTTGATGCAAATAAGGTAGCTACAGCAATTAACCATCTTCCATTGCGTAACATCAGCATTAACATTACACCCAAGAAAGAGAGTAGGCTCACGCTTCCGCCCGACTCAGATTTTACCACCACTTTACTTTCAAATATTTGTGGTTTACCCACGCCTCCAGGATCGCGCACAATTCCATTTTGTTCGCCATCGGCATCGTTAGGTCCGCCATCTTCGATCGTTAGTTGTACGCACCAATAGCCTTCAGTTAGTCCAGTGGAATATTCCTGCGCGCCGGGCTCAGGGCAATAACCGGGTTCGCCCGGTGCTGACCATAAAATATTATTGCCATTTTCAATAAAATTTTGCCAGCCTGCATTGGGTATATATTTCCTATATACCGCTTCGGGCGGAATGGCAGCTCGCTGTGGGAGAACAACATTTATAGTATTTATATCATCCGGTAAATCTTCCGCAATAAAGTCGAAATATCCGCCTACATTTTCAATTGTATCGGCCTCGATGCCTAGCTTATCAAAATCCTTTTCAGTAACTTGCGCCCCGGTGAAAGAACTGTAAGATGATACTCGCCCTAATTTCATCTTTAACCCCACATCGCCTTCAACAATATACGCGTCTCTTACAATCCCCCGTTCAGGCAATAAATAGGGGACCTCGTTGTTATCTAGGTAATCTGGAACGCCATCATCATCAGTATCAACTAAGCCTTCCTGCGCATCACTGATACCATCACCATCGGCGTCCTCTGTATCGCTAAGCGTTGGACGTTCACTGACTACCGGCACAATAATATTTGCTACATTTTCTAACGAGGGAGAACCGTCATCGGTTACCGTCACAGTTAAATCGACAGGGCCTATGGGTAAATTTAAAGCCTCCACACCTATTTTTCTTCCACCTTCTAATTCGGTAAAGGGGATATCGTCAGCACTTTCCCACACGATAGTATGATTATCGCCCGGATCTTTAATATCTAGTTCTACAATAAGTATTCCATCTTTTGGTGTGACTATCGCGGAAGCCTTCCCATCAACAACCGCAGATAATTGTAAATCGGGCGCAATATTACCCTCAGTAATCGTTAGTGTATGAGTGGGTTTTACGCCCAGATTATGGCGATCGTCCAAGCGTAAAACGAGCGTCTCATCTGCTTCGCCGCTGCCATCATCACTGATATTTACAACAATGGTAGCAATAGTGCCCTCGGTAACGGTGAAACGTTGAGAGGATAAATCATAGTCTGTGTCATCTGCTGAACCCTCCACATTTATGTCGTAGGAAGCAGGGTACTGGGGTAAATCACCGTTCAGAATAAGCGATATTTCAACTTCAGTTCCTTCTTTCGCTCTAACATCGCGGCTAAGCGAGGCAGTAGGCCAAATATCGACAATTTGCTTAATCTCTGAGGTACTACCGGTTGCATCGGTCGCTTGCCAGGTAAAGGTATGTCTGCCAGGGCGTAAAAGGCGCCCTTCTTCTTCGAGATCTGTAAGCGCTATTTCACAGCATTGGTCATCCAAAGCACTGGAAACTGAAATAGTCGTATTTTGTTCGATTAGGGTAGGTGTTACCCGTGTAAAGGTACCCGTAGCGTCTAAAACGACGGCTGTCACACCTTCGAAAACGGGACCTCGTTCATCTGTAAAGGGGTCGCTACCAGCAAGGTACTCTTCACTATTGGATAATCCGTCTCCGTCTGCATCAGCTGCTCCGTCAGTGGGATTAAGAGGATCAAACCCTTGTTCGATTTCATAACCATCGGGCATTCCATCCCCATCATCATCTTCATCCGCATTGTTTCCTATGCCGTCAGCATCAGTGTCGACCGATTCAAGTGGATCCAGTGGGAAAGCGTCAGATATATCCGGAATGTTGTCATTATCATCGTCTGGGTCTGCGTTGTTGCCGATACCATCTAAGTCAGTATCCAACCACTCATTTGGGTCAAGAGGAAATACATCCTGCGAGTTTTCGAAACCATCCCCATCTGTATCCGGGTCGCGGTCGTCGGGATCACCGTCGCCGTCGGAGTCTCGTAGTATAAATAACGCAAACGACTCATCAGCGGTGGCGCCGCCGGTATCGGTAGCGCGAACGGTCACGCTAACGCCGCCCACATCGCTATTGCTCGGTGTGCCAGAGAAAGTTGCTCCGTTAAAGGTTAGCCACGGCGGTAATGCAGAGGCAACCGAGAAGCTTAAGGCATCACCTTCTATATCTGTGAAAGCGTCACTGGGAACCGTAAAAGTAAACGCAACGTTTTCAACAGCGTTTTGGTCTGCGATACCCTGGTCGATGAGAGGAGCATCGTTGACCGGCGCTACGCGTATAGCGAAATCATTAACGGCTGGAATTATACCGCCAAAGCTATCGTTTACCGAAAATACGAAAGAATCACTGAAGGTCTCGGAGCCATTATGTCGATATTCTACAACATTCATATCGTCCACTTCTTGCTGCGTAAACGTATCGCCCACGCCGAGTAATAGATTATTTTTATAGATTGCACCTACGGAGGGTAATTGCGTAATGGTAAATACTATGTCACTCGCAATTTGTTCAGCATCCTGATAATGCAAAGCATCATGGGTAAAGAATACAGCGCCTCCTTCAGCAACATCTAAACCATCATAATGATGACGAAAAGGATCGGTATTAGTGCCTGTCACAGTAAGCGAATACACCTGCGAGTCATTCTCGCCGGCAGTATCGGTGGCAATTACACGAATAGTATATGTGCCTCGATCATACCAGTCCTGTAAGTAAGTAAAGGTGCGCGTAGCTGAATTAAGTGAAATAAAATCTGGCAGGGGAGAACCGTCTGCTAATTCAGCAGTGTAAGTGAGTGAATCGGGCTGTCCCTGAGTAATGTCTTCGTCGGTGAACGTATTCGCAGCGAACTGGTACGTATCTGGACTGGTTACAATATCAACCACCTGATCTACCATGGCTACGTTCGCTACGGGGGCATCATTGGTGTTCACCACTGTCAATGTAAATCCAGTTGACGCACTTTCACCAGAGGTATCGGTAGCAGTAAGGGTCACAGGGTAATTTCCTGGCGTTATGGGTGTACCTGTAATCAATAAACTGGAACTGTTAAAGCTGACGCCTGCGGGTAAACCTGTGACTGAGACTGTCAGTGGCCGCCCTTCGGGATCACTGAATACATTATTCAGATCTATTGCCGACATCACTTCATCTTCATTAATACTGGTGTTCGGTATAGTATTGTCGATATTTGGGGCCGTATTAGCATTAATAAAAAGTGTAAATTGAGCGGTGGCTGTCCCCCCTTTATCATCTTCTGCACTGACCAATATGGTATGTTGGCCCACTACGCTGGTGGGGCCGCTAAAGGTTTGGTCGGCAGGGTTAAAGGTCACGCCTGCTGGCATTCCGCTTGCCGAGTAGGTGATTGGATCGCCATCGGCGTCAGTAAAGAAATTTGCCGGAATGGCGAAGTTGAAGGGCTCATTCTCCAAAAAGGTTTGATTAGAAAGCGTTCCATTAGCTACCGGTGCGTCGTTCGCGATAGAACCCACCGTTGCCGTAGTATTAAAAAGATTGCTACGTAAGTCGTTGTCACTTATCACCAATGATAAGGTTCGCGTTCCATCAGTAGGAGAGACCGCAGTATTTTCGTATGTTAAGTTTCGCACCAGGGCCTGGGCTGCATCAATACTGGTAGGGGCGGTAAAATCTATGACCAGCGCTTCTCCCACACCGGTTTGTGAGGCGCTTACAGCTGCAAATTGGATGCCTTCGTAAGAAACAGCACCGGTGCCGCTGTTATAACTAATTTGGCCTGGACCTGTACCCGTGTTTTCGATCGAAAGAATTTCATCCACGCCGTCTATACGCGTAGAATCAATGCGTAACTTTCCTCCTTGCAGGTCAACCGAATCAGCGTCACTTAATAAAGCATCCTGACCCACATCAACAAACACTTTTACACCATCCAGCGAATAAGCGCCGTCACCTGGGTAGTAAGTGAGTTGCGGTCCTAATGGATCCGGAACCACGAAGTTTATAGTTTGGTACGCCTTAACTTTTCCGTTTTCTTCGATCTGAAAAGTGATGGGATAGGTGCCAGACGTTAGAGCTTGTGAGTCAAATTGATATTGTGTGGCATTTAAAACAGTAAGCGCAAGGTTTCCATTTTCGTCTCTTACATTCCCCAAATTGGTGCTTGTAATTGTTGAACCATCAACTTCATCAATAGAAAATATGAAAGGGGTGTCAGGCGAAACAATTGCCGTTTTGGTGGTCTCGGGAATTTCGTTGGAAAATTCAAACTTCTCAGTAGCTGGACCATTTATCAGATAGAGAATGACATCGAAGTGCGACTTGGACTTCACCGCCCCTGAAGAGTTTAAATCTTCGGCGACAAATCCGGCTGAGTACAACCCAGGAGTTCGGGTACCAGATCCACTCCAGGTAATAACACCTTGGCTATCAATACTCACGCCTGGTGCGTTAGTTGAGGTTCCACCCCCTAGTTCTTCAAGGTTGGCAAGACGGTAATTAATTTCGTCCCCATTGGGATCAACAACATTAGTTTGATAAGTCCAATTGGTTAAGGTGGAGCCATCTCCATTCTGTTGTGGCACCTCAAAAATAATAGGTAGATCTAGCCCTGGCTGTTTATTACCAGCACCGGTGAAAACCAGTGTTTGAATATTCCAATTACCCTCTGAGTTATTTTGCAGTCCGGCTATACGCGCGGCCCCGGCGTAATTAACTTTGTAGGTCACCGAGGGATCTACATCATACATTTCAAATACTTGAGTAAATAAATCGTAAGTACTGTTTGGATCCGAATCGTTTATCGTTTGCAATACTGCTTGACTCTCAATTTCAGTAATAGGAAAAGCTGGAGTACTGGTTAACGATGCTCGGCCACTTAAAGTTGACGCGCCTACCCGCCATGCAGTATTCATGAACAAACGAACATCATCGACCTGGCCGTCGTTATCTGCATCAACCGGAATCCACTTGATACCGCCGCCTCTAAAGTGGGACAAATAACCGTTATAGTCAGATAGTTCTTTAAGCGAGGCAAATAAACCTTGCTCAATATTGCCCACGGTAAATTCAAGCTGCCAGTTTGCAGAAAATTGATCGCCACCGGTTAAATCAGAAGAGGCGGCGACATCTACTTGTAGCGTCTCTGCTAGTTTAGTGACGAAGTTCTTTCCTATTTCTGTTTTTGCTACATCGCAACCATATATTTTGAGGTCTGCACCTTCAGTAAAAAAAGGAGCCAATTGTTGGACTTGAGAGAGGGAATGTTTGTTTGCGTCAAGGGTGTCAGTTCCTAAAAATACGCGACCATCTGCACCGTGTGAGATTAAATGCAACTCATTAATCTTATACGGTTGTGACGCTAAATACTCGCGAAGCTGGCTGATACCGGAGGAATTCGCGTCAATCACCATCACATGGTGTCCTTGGGCCTCTGCTTGTTCATAAAGTTTGGTAGACTCTGGACTGGCGCTGTCTATTACCACTAAAGAACGCTCTGAAACAGTGGGTTCCTCAAAGGAGTGAGAGAGAGCATAGTGACTGGTAAAAGCGAGGGCGAATAAATTAGCTACATGGAAAAGTTTTAATCCCATATTATTCCCATTCAATTTTCGGTATCAAATATACAGTATCGATCACGAAACTGGATCTAACATTAATAATGCTTAATGCAATTTTAGTGATCTATTTTTCGATTCATTCTCACCCGTAATCATGTATCAATTGGATGATAAAATGGGATGTCTCAAAGCTAACGCTATCAATGAAATCGGGCCACAACTTTTGCGCTAGACGGCTCGACGCAGCTTGGTTTCGTGCAATTTCTTCGGGACCGGCCCTTTGCGCTTTCTTCTGCCCTTATTATTGCTTAAGTTAGTTTCAGAAGATTTCTCAAAATGCGCTGACATCTAGTTAACACGTATCGCATTAAGTGCACTATTACAGTGCTTCGTTATTTGAGGAAGATAGTTAATTTATGCGTCTATAATGAGGGGAATAAAATCATTTTTGAAAGTGGATAGCGTGCGAGAAATCCATTAGAGGTTACATTTAATTTACTGCTTTGTAGAATTATGATTAAGAGTGTATATTTTTAGTCTAGTAGTAAAACACTCTGGCTCTATATCGAAAAACTGATATGAGGTTTCTATATAAATTTCTCATTGGCCCCTCTAATGAACTCTTAATCCTTTTGTAGAGAATTCCCTGGTTAGCATTTGGGCTTGTCGGAATAACTCAGGATCCGCCATCGAAAACTCATCCAATGAGCGGGTTAACCAATCCGAAAAATGTTTCAGCTGGCTCGGTCGGAATACACTAACCGTTTCTCCTAAAACCAAAAGTTCTATTAGCACCAGTGTCTGAATTTCCGCACTAGCGCGCCGAACACCCGCTAAATTTAAACGCATTAACACCTCATTATCTGCAGAAAAAGGTACTCGAAGTTGGGTCAGTTGCGTAATTAATCGCGTGATGTCCCGGCCGAACTTTTCTTCAAGCTCGAGTGCGTCAGTTAATTGAAACGCCATCTGTGCATGTAACCACGCGCAGGCTAATAGATTTTTACTATGAGAAAATTGCGCGAGCTTCGTTGCTACGGCTTTAGGGTGGTTGATAAACGCATGACCCGAGTAGGGAGAAAAACAACCTGCGAGAGCAAAGTTTCTGGCACTGAATAAGGCGGCGCGTGAAATAAACGGATCTTCGATCATAATAGTTTGCATAGAGAAACCTCATCAGTTTGTTATCGGCAGAGACTACAGTCTGCACTTTATTGTCGGCCTGTATGCAAGCAGGCTGATATCCTTATCTGATGTTAGACTTTAGTCTACTAAAATGAATGGATAGGGCAACAATTAATTTCGATTGAAATGGTGGAAAGAGGAAAAGGGAAAAGGGAAAAGGGGTCAGAGTCATTTTGATAACTGACTCTGACCCTGAGGTATCCCCACAAATAATTACGGTAAATCAGTGAGATAAAAAAGGAGGGAACATTCATGACGTTTGGTGATCAGATCTTTCGCCAAAAAAAAGTGAAGGTTAAACGCCATGAATGCCCTGTC
>NZ_JAPFRE010000039.1:0-15241 GCF_026183735.1 Alteromonas sp. ASW11-130
TATGGACTCTTAGTAAAAGTTTAGGCACTTATTACGTTACTCCCCCATGGGGAGGGAGTCCATACATCGGCGAAAGCTGCAATCTCCAAAAGGCTCTAACTAGCTTGTTATTTTGTAGGCGCATTTTTCAGCGTTTTCATAATTTCCGTATTAGGATTTAATGCGGCCAGCTCAATTAAATAATCTTTTTGCAACTCATCCAGTTTTTGATTAGCCAATAGTTCTTTGAGGCGTTCAGCTTCCCCATTGACGATAGCAGACTGCATTCCTTCCATATTCGCTATGGGATTGTCATTATCATCGGTCATTTTTCTCAATCCTGTCGTTATTGTTCAATATTTTATATGGGCTGGTCAGTGAACAAGATCGCTCAATGACAGGGCGCGCCTCAATCGCTTGCCGTCACTACCAGAAACGGAGATTTTCACGTACACTGGGTTAAAGGTTAAATAATTATAAAAATATAATGGACGAAAAGTACTTAGTTGCTGCAGCGATAGCTTTGTTGTTGATCATGATTTTAAGTATTGGTCTTTATAGCGTGCGACAAATTTCCGCAATAAAAAGAAAACTCAATGCATTAGAAGAGGTAAGTCAGGCTACTGATGCCACCGTTCACGCCAGTATCAAATCCCTCGGTCATCAAATTAACGAAGACAGAGAGCGTCAGGTAGTATTGGGTAAGCATCAAACCACACTACAAGAAACACTGACTAATTTAGAGAACCAGCTTCGTGAACTCAAGCAACAAGATCCTTCTTTACGCCTTTATCACCGGGCAACAGAGTTAGTGAAACAAGGCGCTAGCCTTGAAGAAATTATTCAATCCTGTGATATTCCGCGCGCTGAGGCAGAATTACTGATAAGCATGCACCGAAGGTGACCTAAACTAAATTCCAATAATTAGTAATACGATTAAAATACATCCATTGCCTTATATCGAGTCTGGTACGGGCATTAACCCTTTTTACCACATCCGACGCTGTTCAAATCTGGTCTACTTGAATCTTACCTGGCTTGCTTTCTCAGAGTGTCAAAAAATTTACTTATTCAGTAAAAAATTATGTAAACATGATTTAGACGTCCAGACGTAAAGATGTTGACGCGTCTCTGTCGATACGCCACAATGATTCGCATTGAGTATCTGAAGAGAGTGATTATGCCCATTCGAATTCCAGAGTATCTGCCTGCGCAGGATGTACTATTAGCCGAAAATATTTTCGCTATGAACACCCGTCGTGCGGCCCAACAGGACATTCGTCCGTTGGAATTAGGGATACTTAATCTGATGCCGAACAAAATTGAAACAGAAGTACAGTTGCTCAGGTTACTTTCTAATACGCCATTACAAATTAATGTAGATTTTATTCGCATTGACGATGTGGCATCTAAGAATACTCCGCAAAGTCATATGGAAGCGTTTTATCACCAGTTCTCAGATGTGGCGAGCAAAAAATATGATGGTTTGATCATTACCGGTGCGCCTCTTGCTCATCTTCAATACGAAGAGGTGAAGTACTGGGACCGTATGACCAGCATTCTTGACTGGGCGAATAGACATGTACAATCCACCTTATATTTATGCTGGGCAGCACATGCCGCTATTTATCACTTTTATGGAATAAGCCGCACATTATTGGAAGATAAGATCTGTGGCGTGTTCGAACATAAAGTGCTCGCTCCCAACAATGAATTACTGAGAGGTTTCGACCCTCGTTTTTACGCACCACATTCCCGCTATGGTCATATAGATATCGACTTATGGAAAAGTATTCCCGAACTTGAGGTGCTTGCTCAAGGTGAGGATTCAGGAGTGTATATTGCCGCATCGGAAGACAAACGCATGGTATTTGTTACCGGTCATCCAGAATATGAAGAACAAACATTACATGAAGAGTACTGCCGCGATTGTGATGCAGGTCTATCACCTGCCATCCCGGAAAATTACTACCCCCACAATAATCCGCAAAATAATCCTAGACTGAGTTGGCGGGCCCATGGAAGTTTATTGTTCACCAATTGGTTAAACTATTTCGTTTATCAAACTACACCTTTTAATTTGAATGAATTGGCTGAAAATGAAAAAGTAAAGAAGGATCCCAAGTGAACAGCATTAAGAACCATCCTATATATACAGCTGCGGCAAACCGGATCCTTATTTTGGATGGTGCCATGGGTACCATGATACAGCGCCATAAGTTTGAAGAAAAACACTACCGGGGGGACGAATTTAAGCACTGGCACAAAGATATCAAAGGTAATAACGACCTTTTGGTGCTCACTCAGCCCGATATTATTTACGCTATTCATTGCCAATATTTACAAGCGGGCGCTGATATCATCGAAACCAATACCTTCAATGCCACTACGATAGCAATGGCGGACTATGACATGCAGTCGCTATCGAAGAAGATAAACATTGAAGCGGCTCGGCTGGCTAAACGAGCAGCGCAAACTATCACCGCCCGAAATCCGGCAAAGCCACGTTTTGTCGCGGGTGTATTGGGACCGACCAACCGCACAGCTTCTATTTCCCCTGATGTAAATGACCCTGGCAAACGCAATGTAACCTTTGACCAGCTCGTCGAAGCTTATGAAGAATCCTGCGAAGGCTTAATAGAAGGGGGAGCAGATTTAATTTTGATTGAAACTATTTTCGATACGCTGAATGCAAAAGCTGCGGTATTTGCTGTTGAATCTGTCTTCGAACGTTTGCAGTTACGCGTGCCTGTTATGATCTCCGGTACCATTACTGATGCATCAGGGCGAACATTATCGGGGCAGACAGCGGAAGCTTTTTATTATTCTCTTCGCCATGTCGAGCCTTTTTCCTTCGGCCTAAACTGTGCTTTAGGTCCAGACCTGTTGCGCCAATACGTAGATGAAATCGCGCAAATAGCAACGTGTCCAGTATCAGCCCACCCGAATGCTGGCTTACCGAATGAGTTTGGTGAGTACGATCTGTCACCACAAGATATGGCGGAGCATATTCAGGAATGGGCTGAGTCTGGATTAGTCAATATCGTGGGAGGCTGTTGCGGTACAACCCCTGAACATATCGCTGAAATGGCTAAAGTGACTGAGGCCCTATCACCGCGAATAATTCCCACGCAGACTGTAAAAATGCGCTTGTCAGGTCTTGAGCCGTTTGTTCACTAGGAGGTTAAGTGTCCCAACAATTTTCAACTTTCATCAATATAGGTGAACGCACCAACGTTACCGGATCGGCAAAATTCAAGCGCCTTATTCTGGACGGTGATTACGAAGCTGCATTAGACGTCGCTCGTCAGCAAGTAGAAAACGGCGCCCAGATAATTGATATCAATATGGATGAAGCCATGTTGGACTCGGTGCAAGCAATGCAAACTTTCTTAAATTTAATTGCATCTGAGCCAGATATCTCCCGTGTTCCTATAATGATAGACTCATCCAAATGGGAAGTGATAGAAGCCGGCTTAAAGTGCGTGCAGGGCAAGTCTATTGTCAACTCCATTAGCCTGAAAGAAGGCGAAGATATCTTTTTAACCCAAGCAAAGTTGATTAAACGCTATGGTGCGGCCACGGTGGTAATGGCTTTCGACGAGAAAGGGCAAGCAGACACGCAACAGCGGAAAGTCGAAATTTGTCAACGTAGCTATCGGTTGTTGACGGAAAAGGCCCACTTTCCACCCGAAGATATCATCTTTGACCCCAATATTTTTGCGGTTGCTACAGGCATAGAAGAACACGACAATTACGCCGTTGATTTTATCGAAGCCACCCGCGTTATTCGCAGCACCTGTCCTCATGCGCATGTATCTGGCGGATTATCCAATATATCGTTCTCGTTTAGGGGTAACAACACAGTCCGTGAAGCCATGCACTCGGTGTTTTTATACCATGCCACCCGAGCAGGGATGGACATGGCGATAGTGAATGCAGGTCAATTGGAAGTCTATGATGAAATTCCTGTTGAACTGCGCGAAGCCGTTGAGGACGTTATTTTAAATCGCAGAACCAATGCTACAGAACGCTTGCTTGACTTAGCACCGCAATACCAAGGTGAGGGCAAGGCGGCGCAAAAAGAAGACTTAAGCTGGCGTGAAGCTACTGTTCATAAACGTCTGGAACACGCGCTGGTGAAAGGTATCACCGACTACATTATTGAAGACACGGAAGAAGCACGACAACAAGCTGACAAGCCATTACACGTTATTGAAGGCCCACTCATGGATGGAATGAACGTAGTGGGAGATTTGTTTGGTGAAGGAAAAATGTTTTTACCCCAAGTAGTTAAATCTGCACGGGTTATGAAAAAAGCGGTGGCACATTTACAGCCTTTTATTGAAGCTGAAAAATCAGGCGATACAAAAAGTAATGGAAAAATTCTGCTGGCCACAGTGAAAGGTGATGTACACGATATCGGCAAAAATATCGTAGGCGTCGTGCTGCAATGCAATAACTTCGAAGTTATCGACTTAGGCGTGATGGTACCCTGCGAAACCATTTTGCATACTGCCAAGGAAGAAAATGTGGATATGATTGGGCTGTCAGGATTAATAACGCCATCGCTTGACGAGATGGTGCACGTGGCGAAAGAAATGCAGCGCCAGCAATTCTCCCTTCCTCTTTTGATCGGTGGCGCGACGACATCTAAGGCGCACACGGCAGTTAAAATTGAACAAAATTATGATGCCCCCGTGGTGTATGTACCAAATGCGAGTCGCGCCGTAGGGGTGTGTCAAAAGCTACTGAATAAGCACAGCAGAGAAAAGTTTGCCGAAGAATTGGATCAAGAGTACGAAAAAGTACGCGTGCAGCATGCACGGAAAAAGCCGCGTTCAAAACCTGTGTCATTGCAAGATGCTCGAGACAATGCATGTAAATTGAATTTATCTCTTTTACCGACAGCTCCAAAACAATTAGGTATTTATCCTGTAACGGCAGATATCAATTTATTAAGAAATTACATCGACTGGACGCCTTTTTTTCTAACATGGTCATTGGCCGGAAAATACCCTCGTATTTTCAATGACGACGTGGTGGGCGAACAGGCTCAATCACTGTTTGACGATGCGAATGCAATGTTGGACATGTTAGCTCATGCTGACATGTTAAAAGCCAAAGGCGTTTGTGGGTTGTTCGCAGCAAACAATATTGGTGATGATATTGAAATTTATGCAGACAACACTCGTACTCAAGTGATAGGCGTTGCCCATCACTTAAGACAACAAACCCTAAAAACCGATTTTCCTAATTACTGTCTGGCAGATTTTGTCGCACCTAAATCCTCTGGTGTAAATGACTACATAGGCGCCTTCGCTGTAACCGCGGGAATTGGAGAAGATCAAATTGCGGATAAATACCGTAGCGAAGGGGATGACTACAACGCGATTATGGTAAAAGCAGTGGCAGATCGTTTGGCTGAAGCCTTTGCAGAATATCTACATGAGCGAGTGCGAAAAGATATTTGGGGTTACGCTGCGGATGAACATTTTGATAATGATGCATTAATCCGAGAGAAGTATCAGGGAATACGTCCTGCACCAGGCTACGCTGCATGTCCAGAGCATACTGAGAAACAACTAATTTGGAATTTACTTGACGTTGAAGCACATACAGGTATGACATTAACAGATAGCTTCGCTATGTGGCCAGGAGCCTCGGTTTCTGGATGGTACTTTGGCCATCCTCAGGCACGCTATTTCGCCGTGGCAAAAATTCAGCAGGATCAGGTGGCTGACTATGCACAGCGCAAACAATGGGATATAACTACAGCAAATAAATGGTTGGCACCGAATATTAATGAATAAACCTTTTAGTCAGGCGTGTGAAAACAACAAAGTTCCCATTTTACAGATTTTGAAAAGTGCCTTTGCGCATAGTCGGCGGGTGTTGGAAATTGGCAGTGGGACAGGTCAGCATGCTGTGTTTTTTGCGCCTCGCTTGCCCCATTTGATTTGGCAAACCAGCGACCAGCCGCAATATCATGCAGGCATACTTGAATGGATAAGTGAATCCCCATCTTCCAACCTAAAGCCTCCGCTTTCTTTAACCGTTGGCGAATCTGCGTGGCCAACGCATACTTACGATGGAATGTTTACAGCCAATACAGCACACATAATGCAAAAGCACGAAACAAAACTAATGATGGAGCAGGTGTCCCAACACCTTCCTGAAGGTGGCATGTTTTGTCAGTATGGCCCTTTTACCCAAGATGGAGTGTTTAGTAGCCAAAGTAATCGGGAGTTTCATCAGCAATTGATAGAAAGTGGCTATGGCGGTTATCGAGATATCAGCGAGTTAACGCTTTGGGCAGAGCCCTTGAAATTACTCGCTATTAACCCTATGCCGGCTAACAATTTATTATTAGTCTGGCAAAAGTAAGCCTTTTTCATTTTAATCATTTACCCTGCACAAGTATCACTAAAGAGCTGTAATGTAGCGCTAAAGCTAACGCTGTTTAACGCGGAAAATAACAGTTTATTAAAACGTGAAACTAAGTTGAACAGAGCAACTGCTACGAGCCTGGCTTTATTGCCTTGTATGCTATTAAATAATCAATAACTTTATTTGAAATGGCTTCTAACTCTTCCTGGGTATTTCTACTTGCGACGTTTGTAACGATGAAGATACCCATGTTTTTCTTCGGGTAAATTGTAAGCCAACAAGACGTACCCATTGAACCGCCGCCTTGGTATAGCATTTGTTCGTTCGAATCATATTTATATGTGTTCCAATAAAATGCTGTACCATGACCAGTCCAGCTCTCATTCAGAAGTTGATGAGAAATAGCCACTTCAGGTTCTAATGAGAGTTGATACTGAATATAACGAGTGACAGATTCGACGCTTGACGTTAGCCCTCCATCTGCATACCAATATGCACTGGCTAAAGGCATCTGTTTACCATATCCGTCTGTCCCCTGAGTAATTTCACCTGGCTCATAAGTAGTTCCTCTAAACTTGGTAAGCTTCTCTCCAGACTTGGTTGTTATGATTTCAGATACAAGTAATTCAAAAGGCTTTTCGTAAACAGATTCCAGGATATACGCAACTAAATTAGTACCTGCGTTTGAGTATTGATATTCCTCGCCAGGTATAGAGTTAAGTTTCACTTTTCTAAGATCATCAAAGTAATTGTCTCGGGAATATTTTGCTATTTTTTCAATATAGTTGCCTTGCGCAATATCTTCTGGACTGTACGCAAAATCTTCTGGGAGCCCACTGGTATGAGTAATAAGGTGTCGTAAAGTAATATATTGATTAGAGAGCTCTAAATTTTCGTATTCGTTATTTTTGAGGTAATGGCGAATATCTTTATCAAGTTCAACTTTCCCGTCTAGAATGGCTTTAGCAACAACTAAGCCTGTATAAGTTTTGGTTATAGAGCCAATTTCGTATATTGTTTGGTTATTAGGACTATCTCCATTACTTAACGTCCCTAAATGATATTGGTAAATATCTTCTTCAACCACAATAGAAATTGAGACCACCTGCCCGATATTTTCATTAAGAAAGTCAATGATTGCAGATTTCGTATTTGACTCGAATTTAGTAGCATCAAAACTAGTGCAAGACGCCAAAGCGATCATTGATGTAAGCAAGAATAGAATAGACTTAAACTGATTCATCGTTCGGTTCACATTAACTCCTGAGTTCGAAAAAGTAAGGGCGTATAACACCAGTAACAAACAGTCTCTCCATAAGGGCGTCCAGGGATAGCCAAGGGGCTAGATCGAATTCGGTCGCAGGTGACAGTTATGCAATATTGCGTCATGCGGCAGAATTCCAGACCGCTACAATCAGCATTGCCAACAAGATCAAGACGCCGGTCACGAAGAGCGGAAGTCTCAGTGGTATATAGTTTGAAGTCACATGCACGTATGCGTGGGCGTATCGGCTCACGACGAAGAATCACGCCAGAACCACAGCGACAGTTCCGGCAGCGTGGATACTGAATAGAACAAAGCAAAGAACGTAGAAAATAAACGGAATCTCAAACTGATTAGCAATGTCGTTGGAAACTTTGACGACATCTTCCGGCCACACTCGGTTATCCAGGGCCGCTTGCTTTCGATTAACCTTGCCGGCTTTCACTGCGCTGGCTTTCCTTCCGCCAAGCAGTATAAACATCACCAAGGTAAGTAGGACCTGTGCCAGAACGGGCAATAATATATGACTAGAACTCATCCGTGACTCCAAAAGTTTTCGTGTATAACACCTGCCTACCCCGCAATGTGTAGGTATAGCTTTTTGCGTTGTTTACCAAAACCATGACAACAAAACCTTGTCGGAGTTGAGGCGCTTTTTATGATGCTACTCAATGGCAAGAGCTTTCTTTTTTATATTCTTTATATAAATAACTTATAGACTCTACTGTATCAACATAAGATTGTTTGCTACTTCACTTATTACAAAGGTATCCACCAGAAATAGAAGCGTCATTATCGGTTAAACCAGCGTGAAAAATGACATAAATAGGGTGGCTAGTAGAAATCACTTAGTATGTTGCGTAAAAAGTAAAAAGTAAAAAGTAACAAGTAACAAGTAACAAGTAATTCATCATTTTTATAATAATCTACGAAAAGTGAAGTGGGCGTGAATTCGCCATTTATTACCTTAGGGTATTCAACTTCAAGCATTTTAATATGCTCTGTATCTACAACCTTAAACCCTTTGCAGATAGCTACATCAGTGGAAACTTCAATACTGTAAGAAGGTGGCGGATTAACGTCCGCGCTTAATAAGCTGCTAGCTGAATTTTTTAAATTTTGGGTGTGATTTCTATAATTTCGAGCGCCTGCTTTCCAGTAAGCTCATCTGTCATTACGCATGCCATGAACGATCACTGCGGGCACAGCGCAGACAGTATTTTTACTCAGACTTAATTTAGGAAGGTGCTAGATAAAGTTGAGCCTAGCCCAACTTGACTGAATGTGATTTTGCCCCGATATAGGTAAACAACTATTTTGTTTTCTAGTGCGACTTAATAAGTAAACGATTAATCCACAAAGTGAATAATGCAGCTAATAAATTTGGTCTCTTAAACGCTTATGAAGCTTGAAGTTAGGGGGGAAGCGACAAAACTTATTTTAGAAAAAGTAAGCATCTAATACGCATCCATTCAGTTTCTTTTGATTACATAAAGGGGCATAACGAAATGAAGAGGATTTTCGGGCGCGGGCGGTTGGGCTTCTAAATTGTGGACGAAGGCGAAATTGATGAAGCAATAATGGTGCTTTATTATACTTGTCACTGTAATAAGCACACAAAATCATAGGCTTACTGTCTCGTGTCAGTATAGCCTATAATTTTCAGTCTATTATTCACGTATTACCGAACATCTTCATCACCGAGAATAGAAGATGCTCAAGTCGTGGCAGGCGATGACCTGTTATCAGTTTATACCTATCGGACTAATTACATCGAAGTCCGGGGGTGATTAGACTGTTGGCAATCCCAGGTAATCACGCCACTCCAATTTATTCGCCGTCAGCAGCGTCTTGAACGGCTTCGCCGGCATCTTCAACGTCTTCACCTGCGCCCTGCATGGTGTTACATGCAGTCAAACCAAATACAAATGTAAAAACAGTTAAAAAACCTAAAATTTTATTTTTCATTAGTCTCGCTCCATATCAGTGAGTGTAAATTGTCTCATTCAGCGCGGCAAATACTACGCTTACTTATTGTTTAGTGTAGCTGACTGCTTTTAGTTCACTTATTACAAATGAGTTTTTGTGACATGTGTTCGTTGAAAGGCAATACGGTTTTTGCTTGTTCAAAATAATGTTTAATTGCAGGGGATTCACGATTTAAAAAATGGGCCACTGCGGTATTAAATTCTGGCTGAAAGAGTTTATGGAATGAGTAACAAAAAGTAGGTTCAAAACCTCTCAAAATTTTATGCTCACCTTGTGTGCCGGGATTAAATGTTTGCAAACCATGCTCAATTGCAAATTCAATCCCCTGAAAATAACAGCATTCGAAATGAAGCTCTTCAATATCTTCAAGGCATCCCCAATAGCGACCATATAAATTTGAATGATCGAAAAAGAACAGGCAACTGGCAACCTTTTTACCAGCGTATTCAGCTTCGACAATAAGCATCTGTTCTTGCATCGAAGCGAATAATTGCTCAAAAAAAGTCAGAGTTAAATACCCCTCGTGTCCACTTTTTTTCAAATAAGTATCACGATAACACTGATAGAAAAAGATAATATTCGCATGACAAATAGCTTGACCTTGCAGGCGAGAAATCGATACGCCGTGGTTTAGTAAACGTTGCCTGCTCTTGCGTATTGACTTACGTTTCCTAGCGGTAAGCCCTTCGATAAAGTCTTCAAAAACGTGGTAGCCATAGTTGTGCCAGTGAAACTGCACGTTATCTCTTTGCAAAAGTTCTGTGTCAGATAACACCATTCGATTGCTTTCATCAGGGAAAAGAATATGGGCCGATGAGATGTCGTTATGGGCAAGAAGATCGAGGGCCTGTTTAAATGCATCTAGTACCTCGGTTCTATTTACATCAGCACGCATCAACAAGCGCCCTCCCGGTACCGGAGTGAAGGGGACGGCGCTAACCCATTTGGGATAGTAGTTTAGCCGATGTTGAACATAAGCATTAGCCCACGCATGATCAAATACATATTCCCCATAGCTGTGCTTTTTAAGGTAGCCGGGCATTGCAGCTATCAACTGCGAATTCTCATAGAAGCCTATATGGAAGGGCTTCCAGCCTGTCCCTTCACCCACGCAATTTGCGTCTTCCAGCGCAATTAAAAATTCGGAACGTAAAAAGGGAGATTCAGTTCCCTTCAAGGTGTTCCAGTGGGTGCGGTCAAAGGCTGAAAATTGAGTATGAAATTTTACATCCAATGCCATAAAATGGGGGTGCTCAATTAGACCAGGTTTTGTAAGTGTCACCCTACCATGACTAATGAAATTAGAAAAAAACTTATTGAATCCACTACCAGGCTACTTGCCCGCAGAGAACACAGTGTCACGGAGTTAGTGCAAAAATTAGCATCGAAAGGGTTTGAACTTGATTCTATCTATTCGGTGGTTGAGGAGTTTAAACAAGCTGATATTCAGTCCGACCGTCGATTTGCCGAATCTCGCGTGCGTCATGCCGCCAACAAAGGTATCGGTCCAAACCGAGTGAAGACTGAATTGTCGCAGCATAAAATTGATGAAACGTTGGTCTTCGAAGCGTTTAAAGAGGCTGAGATTGATTGGTTTGAACTAGCGAAAACAGTTCACGCAAAAAAATATAAGGGAGATATCTCAGATTCTTTTAAAGAACAGCAAAAGCAGCGGCAGTTTTTGCAATATAGAGGCTTTACTTTCGAGCAAATCCAATACGCTATTGAAAACGCGTAAATTTAGTGTGGAAGCTTAACAATACCGCACTTTCCGTGGTATCTTTGCGCGTTCATCCGAAGCGCTAAGCGGATACTTCGGACTCAATACAAAGGTATTGGGTAATCCATAGGTTAACCAGGAATCGCATACGTTAATGACATTTTCTACTGCAGATATTCGCCAAAAATTCTTTGATTACTTTTCGCAACGCGGCCACCAACATGTAGCCAGTTCGTCTCTGGTGCCAGCTGATGACCCAACATTGTTATTTACTAATGCGGGAATGAACCAGTTTAAAGACGTTTTCTTAGGTGCCGAAAAACGCAGTTATACCCGAGCAGTTTCTTCTCAACGGTGCGTTCGGGCTGGCGGGAAGCACAACGATCTTGAAAATGTGGGTTACACAGCTCGTCACCACACATTCTTCGAAATGTTGGGTAATTTCAGTTTTGGTGATTATTTTAAGAAAGAAGCGATTGAGTTTGCATGGAACTTCCTTACTGAAGAATTGCAACTACCGAAAGAAAAATTACTGGTCACGGTATACTCAGAAGATGAAGAAGCCTTTGGTATTTGGGAGCATCATATTGGTGTACCTAAAGAGAAAATTATCCGTATCAGTACCTCTGATAACTTCTGGTCAATGGGCGATACTGGTCCCTGCGGGCCTTGCTCAGAAATATTTTATGACCACGGGGAGCATATTTGGGGGGGGCCGCCGGGAACCCCTGAAGAAGACGGCGATCGATTTATCGAGATCTGGAATCTAGTTTTCATGCAGTACAACCGTCAGGCTGACGGAACTATGGAGCCGTTACCGAAACCTTCGATCGATACAGGCATGGGATTAGAACGGATTTCAGCAATCTTACAAAACGTACATTCCAATTACGAAATTGATTTATTTGCTAACTTAATTAATGCAGCGGCAAAAGTGGTGGGTGCCGAAGACCTGTCCAATAAATCGTTGCGTGTTATTGCAGATCATATCCGTAGTTGTAGCTTCCTGATTTGTGATGGTGTCATGCCTGGCAATGAAGGTAGAGGTTATGTACTTCGCCGTATTATTCGACGCGCAGTTCGTCATGGTTACCAACTGGGTGCAAAAGACATCTTTTTCTATAAATTAGTGGCCGCACTGGTTGAAGAAATGGGACAGGCTTATTCTGAACTTGCGGATCAACAACCGGTAATAGAAAAGGTATTAAAGGTCGAAGAAGAGCAATTTAGCAAAACGTTAGCTCGCGGAATGGCTATGTTGCAGGACACCATCGCTAATCTTGATGGCAAAACTATTCCAGGTGATGTGGTGTTCAAGCTATATGACACCTATGGATTTCCTACCGATTTGACGAACGACATTGCACGCGAACATGATGTCGAAATTGATGAAGAAGGCTTTAAAAAAGCAATGCAGCAACAGCGTGAACGAGCGCAGCAAGCTAGTCAATTTGGTGCCGACTACAACAGTTCCGTAAAAGTTGAGCATGAAACTCACTTTACTGGTTACGAAGAAGTAGAAGGCGAAGCCACGGTGCTTGAGCTAATCGTAAATAACCAACTGTGCGAGCAAATGAGTGATGGGCAAGAAGGTATTGTAGTACTTGATAAAACGCCCTTTTATGCTGAAGCAGGGGGACAAACTGGCGATCAAGGCGTATTAACAGTCGCTAACGGTGAGTTTATTGTTACCTCCACGCAAAAATTGGGTAACGCGTTCGCTCATCGTGGCAAAGCGGTAGGGGAGATAAAGAAAGGTGAGACGGCTGCGGCGAAAATAGATGTAGACAGCCGGGAATCAATAAAGAAAAATCATAGTGCTACCCACTTACTTCATGCAGCTTTACGAGAAGTGTTAGGTGAACATGTTACGCAGAAAGGCTCTTTAGTTGAAGCTGCGCGTTTTCGTTTTGATTTTTCTCATTTTGAGTCGGTTACATCAAATCAGCTTGCTCAAATTGAAGCGCGAGTTAATGAAGAAATCCGAGCAAATCATTCGCTCACTACAAAATTGATGGATTTGGAAGAAGCGAAAGCTTCAGGCGCCATGGCCTTGTTCGGCGAGAAGTACGATGAAAAAGTACGAGTCGTAACGATGGGGCCATTCTCAGTAGAGCTATGCGGAGGCACCCACGTATCGCGCACTGGTGATATCGGACTGTTTAAAATCGTCAGTGAAAGCGGTATAGCGTCAGGAGTACGCCGAATTGAAGCTATCACAGGACATACAGCGCTGGAATACGTCCAACAACTCGAAACGAAAATACAGCATTTAGCGTCGTCATTAAAAACAGACGTGAGCAACGTCACCGAAAAATTGTCTGCTCTCCAAGCTCAAAACAAAGAGTTAGAGAAAGCGTTGCAAGCTGCTAAAGGAAAACTGGCTTCTCAGCAAGGTGCCGATATTTTAAGCAAGGTCGAAAAAATAAATGGCGTAAGTGTTTTGGTTACTGCCCTGGAAGGTGTCGAAGCCAAAGCATTAAGAACGATGGTTGACGATCTTAAAAACCGAATGGGCGAAGGTATCGTAGTACTTGGTGTGAGCACTGATAAAAAAGTTAATCTAATTGCTGGTGTAACTAAAAATTTAACTGCTAAAGTTAAAGCGGGAGAATTAATTAACGTGGTAGCCGGTCAAGTAGGTGGTAAGGGTGGTGGTCGCCCCGACATGGCTCAAGCAGGCGGTGATCAGCCAGAAAACCTGGCAAAAGCGTTAGACTCTGTTCACTCATGGTTAGCGGATAAGCTATAATCCAGTTTACAATGTAAGATCAGTGAGTTTTTGAGGTGACACAAAAACATGGAAGCACTGATACTATCGCGGGGTCGTGCCTGTAATAGTAAGCCATTAGGGAAAAGTAGAAAGTTAAGGAACAGGAGCAAACGAATGCTTATATTAACTCGTCGTGTAGGGGAAACGTTGATGGTCGGTGATGATGTAACCGTTACTGTCCTAGGCGTTAAAGGAAACCAGGTACGTATTGGTGTAAACGCACCCAAAGAAGTCTCAGTGCATCGTGAAGAAATTTACATGCGCATACAGGCCGAAAAGAGTGGTCAGCCCGGTACTCCCGATTCTGATTAATCGCTCGGTATAATGTATAAGGCTGGATTTACTCCAGCCTTTTTTAATTTGCCTGGAAAACGTATTTCTATTAGGGCGAATCTGCACCAGTAGACCAAATTTTGTAAAGGTTGATTAAAATGCCAGCAAGCTGTTCAATTGTGTGCAAAAAAGGTTTGACTTCCATCAGCGAATCATTAAACTTCAGCCCCACATTACGGAGAGGTGGGTGAGTGGCTGAAACCAGTTCCCTGCTAAGGAACCATACCTATTACTGGTATCGAGGGTTCGAATCCCTCCCTCTCCGCCATTGCGATTTTGGTTGGATTGGCAACAACACAAGTTTTGCGCGTGCGTAGCTCAGCTGGATAGAGTACCTGGCTACGAACCAGGCGGTCGGAGGTTCGAATCCTTCCGCACGCGCCACTTATAAAAATGCCAACGTTTCACATTTTAAAAATAAAAATTGAAACGAAAATTTATGCGTGTGTAGCTCAGCTGGATAGAGTACCTGGCTACGAACCAGGCGGTCGGAGGTTCGAATCCTTCCACACGCGCCATTTTATAAACCCACCTCACGGTGGGTTTTTTGTTTTTAGTGTGTTGGATTGCCAGCCTCTCGCAGAGCGAGAGTCGTTCAGGCAGTGCAAGCCAAATTGTTGGCTTGCTCAAATCCGCCTTCACCCTTCCACACGCGCCATTTTATAAACCCACCTCACGGTGGGTTTTTTGTTTTTAGTGTGTTGGATTGACAGCCTCTCGCAGAGCGAGAGTCGTTCAGGCAGCGCAAGCCAAATTGTTGGCTTGCTCAAATCCGCCTTCACCCTTCCACACG
>NZ_JAPFRE010000039.1:15331-44257 GCF_026183735.1 Alteromonas sp. ASW11-130
TGACCAGCCTCTCGCAGAGCGAGAGTCGTTCAGGCAGCGCAAGCCAAATTGTTGGCTTGCTCAAATCCGCCTTCACCCTTCCACACGCGCCATTTTATAAACCCACCTCACGGTGGGTTTTTTGTTTTTTAGTGTGTTGGATTGCCAGCCTCTCGCAGAGCGAGAGTCGTTCAGGCAGCGCAAGCTAAGTTATTTAAACAGCTTGCGCAGTGGTAAGCGAAATCCTATTGGCTCAAACTTGGTAACCGGTTAGATAAAAGCGAAAAGAATGTACGTTTCCTTACCCACGCAGCGACCTAGAGTTCTTCAATTTTTAATTGTACTAACTTCGCTTACTTTTATCTTTTGAAACCATACGGCAATAAACTTATCAATAAGGGGAAAACTCTTAGGCTGTGTAAGCACACATATCCGAACCAATATCGATTTATTGAGGGCGAAAATTTGCTGGTTTATACCCCATCCGTTCTATTGAGTTTAAAGTAACCACGTGATACTTATAGTTAATTGGTGACCGCATACGGGTAAATAGGGTAATGAACTCAGAAGCAATTTCCACTCTGCTTTTTGAAGCGTCAACATTATTGGTTATCGGTATGACATTCGTTTTCCTGTTTCTCACCCTTTTGATAGCGGCAATTAACCTTATTGCTGCATTTTGCCGAAAATTTCCCGGTCATTTCCATACAGACCCTAAAACAACACTCCCGCAGGCCCCCCTGCCAAATACCGATGATCAACCAGACGCAAAAACCATGGCAGTAATAGGGGCTGCGGTTCATCAATATCGAAAAAAGCATCGATTAAACGTTAAGGATTAAACATGTCTAAGCCGCTTGGCATCACCGAACTCGTTTTAAGAGACGCGCATCAATCATTATTGGCCACGCGTTTACGTCTTGAAGATATGCTCTCTATTGCTCAGCAATTAGATGAAGTGGGTTATTGGTCTGTTGAATCGTGGGGAGGCGCAACCTTTGATGCGTGCATCCGGTATTTGGGAGAAGATCCGTGGGAGCGGATCAGAGCGATAAAAAAAGCCATGCCTAATACACCCCAGCAAATGTTACTAAGAGGTCAGAATTTACTCGGATATCGTCATTATGCTGATGATGTGGTGGAAAAGTTTGTTCAACGAGCTCACGAAAATGGTGTCGATATATTTCGCATTTTCGATGCAATGAATGACGTGAGAAATTTAGCCACGGCGATTAGAGCGACATTAGATTGTGGCGCGCATGCTCAGGGCACACTCGCTTACACCGTCAGCCCTGTACATAATCTTGATAGCTGGTTGACCATGGCCAAAAAGTTGGAAGATTTAGGCGTACATTCAATATGCATCAAGGACATGGCTGGCTTGTTGAATCCATACACATGTGAAGCGTTAATCAGTGGGTTGAAAGAAACAGTTTCGGTGCCCATTGCAATGCAGTGCCATGCTACAACTGGCCTAAGTACGGCTACTTACCAAAAGGCAATCGATGCCGGTATAGATATGCTCGATACAGCGATTTCACCGATGAGCATGACGTATGGCCATACTGCTACCGAAACAATTGTTTCTATCGTGGAAGACACAGAGCGCGCGACGGGAATAAAGTTAAATCAGCTCGAACCTATTGCAGACTATTTCAGAGATATTCGGAAAAAATACAGCCAGTTTGAGGGCAGTCTAAAAGGTGTCGATGCGCGAATTTTAACGGCGCAGGTGCCAGGTGGGATGTTAACGAATATGGAAAGTCAACTCAAAGAACAGAATGCCTTGGACAGGTTTGCCGAGGTTCTAAAAGAAATCCCACAAGTACGTGAAGACTTAGGCTATATTCCGTTGGTTACCCCTACCTCGCAAATTGTCGGAACGCAGGCAGTTATTAATGTGTTGACTGGTGAGCGTTACAAAAGCATATCTAAAGAAACCGCAGGGGTTTTGAAAGGCGAGTATGGCGCATCAGCAGCACCCGTAAATAAATCTCTGCAAGAGCGTGTACTAGATGGACATGACCCAATAACATGCAGACCAGCTGATTTATTAAAACCTGAAATGAATTCGCTAACTGAAGAGTTAATTCAGTTAGCTGAGGAAAAGTCGTTTTCACTTGCGGACAACAAGGTAGACGACGTACTTACTTATGCTTTGTTCCCTCAGATTGGTTTAAAGTTTTTACAACATCGTGGCAATGCTGATGCCTTTGAGCCCGCGCCGACGAATCAAGAGACGCAAACCGAAGCGGCCCCCCCTGAACCGGTTGACTCTAAAGCACAGGAAGCTTCGACAGAACAGTATGATGTCGTAGTCGACGGTAAAGCGTATCAAGTACAAGTAAGTCCAGCTGGTACCGTGAAGTCAGCGGTGGCTAAACCTCAACAAAATTCGTCACAAGAAAGCAAACCAGCCTCAGGTTCAGTTGAGACAATTGCTATAAATGCTCCGCTTTCTGGCAATGTATTTAAAGTACTGGTAAGAACAGGTCAGCATGTTTCTGAAGGTGAAGTGATCATTATCTTAGAAGCAATGAAAATGGAAACGGAAATACGTTCTGCTCATTCAGGCGACGTTACCAATATTATGGTATCAGAAGGAGACTCGGTGAAGAGTGGTCAACAACTAGTAGAGCTGGGCTAGCAAATGGAGAAATTCAACGTTTTGTGGCAAAGCACTGCTTTGGCCCATTTCTCTGCTGGCCAACTTGTGATGATGCTGGTGGGTCTATCATTGCTGTATTTGGCGATAGTGAAAAAATTTGAGCCTTTGCTTTTACTTCCCATTGGCTTTGGAGCATTGCTGACCAACATCCCTCTGGCGGGGTTTTCAGAGGCAGGAGGGATTCTCTACTACATCTATAATGTAGGCATTGATACAGGGGTATTTCCGCTCCTGATATTTATGGGGGTAGGAGCAATGACGGATTTTGGAGCGCTTATTGCTAATCCCCGCATGCTGTTGCTTGGTGCTGCTGCTCAGTTCGGTATTTTTGCGACCTTGTTTGGCGCGATTGCGCTGAATTGGCTTCCGGGTTTTTCGTTTTCCTTGCAAGATGCGAGCGCGATAGCCATTATTGGCGGTGCTGATGGTCCAACAGCCATTTTTCTTGCCTCAAGGCTGGCGCCAGAGTTACTCGGTGCTATCGCGGTTGCTGCGTATTCTTATATGGCCCTGGTTCCGATTATTCAGCCGCCCATCATGAGAGCGTTAACCACGCCCGCCGAGCGAGAAATAGAAATGGAGCAGCTCAGAGAAGTAAGCCAACGAGAAAAAATAGTCTTTCCCATAGCGGTGTTGTTATTAACTATTCTCTTTTTACCTGCTGCCACGCCTTTAGTAGGAATGTTTTGTCTTGGTAACCTGATGCGCGAAAGTGGTGTGGTAGAACGCTTGAACAAAACGGCACAGAATGAACTAATCAATATTGTTACTATATTTCTAGGTTTAGCCGTTGGTTCTAAACTATCCGCAGAGAAATTTTTAACCGTTGAAACACTTGGGATTTTAGCACTAGGAGCGGTGGCATTTGGGATTGGTACGGCCACAGGGGTGTTAATGGCAAAGTTGATGAGTCGCTTAAGCAGCAAAAAAATTAACCCTTTGATTGGTGCTGCGGGCGTTTCGGCTGTCCCTATGGCGGCTAGAGTGGTGAATAAGGTTGGACTTGAAGCAAACCCGCATAATTTTTTATTAATGCATGCTATGGGGCCGAATGTCGCCGGTGTGCTTGGGTCAGCGGTGGCCGCGGGCGTGCTGCTTGCGTTGGTGGGTTAGCGAAGTGTTTGCTGTGGTACCAACGATTGATAAGCCAAAATTAGCTTTTTAGTCGTATCGTGCTGCGGCCACCGAAAGATGGTCTCCGTTTTACCTGACTCGACAATTTGACCATTTTCCATCACGATAATTTTATCGGCTAAGTGTCTGACGATACCGAGATTATGCGAGATGAAGATAAATGCAAGGCCCATCTCGCTTTGTAGCTTCAGGATCAAATTAACCGTTTGTGAGCGCACAGAGGGATCAAGAGCCGCAAAGGGTTCATCTGCCACTAATATCTTGGGTTGAAGTATGAGCGCACGCGCAAGAGCGACCCGTTGCTGCTGGCCATCTGATAGCATGTGACGATAAAAGTATATATGTTCACGAAGAAGACCAACCTTTATCAGGACCTCTTCAACTAATTTTCGGCGTTCAATTTCATTATATTTTGTATTCAGCCGTAAAGGTTCATCAAGTATTTTACCTACCGGCAAACCAGGATTCATGGCCTCACCACTGAACTGAAAAATCATTCGTACATCGTGGCTGATATGCGATGGCTGATAAGCATGATGCGCAAAGTGACTGTTAAGGGTAATTTCGCCGCTATCGGCTTTTAATGCACCCACTAACAGTTTAGCTAACAAAGATTTTCCGGCCCGATTCTCACCAATTATTGCAATGGTTTCGCCCCGACGCACATCCAGATCTATAGGCCCCAATTCAAACACTTCAGGTTTCTTCAACCAGCTTTTTTTATTACAGTGTTTAAAATAAAGTTGGTTAACTTTTAATATTTCACTCATCGCTTATCCATATGCAAAGGGAAGTGGCAGCTATAGGTATGATCATGAACCTTTCGGACAGCAGGCGTAACGACACATTGCTTTTGTGCGCGAGGGCATCGTGGGCCCAGGCGGCACCCAATAGGTACATGTTGAAGCGTTGGGATAGTACCGTCTAAAGTGGGTAAATATGACTTGGGTGGCAAATCATTCCGAAAACTAGGGGCGCTGTCTAATAGCGCTTTAGTATATGGGTGAAGAGGGCGTTTTCTGATGTGTTTCATATGCCCTGATTCAACAGTCTGTCCGCAATATAACACGGTCATAGTATGGGCCATGCTAGCAATGGCCAATAAGTCATGGCTGACAAATAAAATTGAAAGTGATTTCGTCTGGTTTAGTCTTGCTAACAGTTTTAGAACTTTAGTTTTGGTGGTGGTTTCCATTCCCCGGGTAGGATCGTCAGCAATCAGCAAATCTGGTTGCGAAACTAACGCCATGGCGATCATGAATTTTTGTCCAATATCGGTAGAGATTTGGTGAGGAAAAGCATTTAAGTAATGTTCGTGATTTTTGATACCGACCTTATGCACGAGTCCTATAGCAGTGCGTTTACGAGATTGCTTGCGTTGCCAGAATAATTTACCTTCTACAAGTTCTTTAGGTATGCTTTCTTCAAGTTGTTCACCTAATGTGGTTGACGGGTCCATCGCCGAAATGGGATTCTGAAACACTACAGCAATGTCTCGCCGCATGATTTCCCGGCGCTCTTCTGAACGCATCGACAACAAGTTTTCTCCCTTCCAGGTCATTCTATCTGCTGTAACATGCCATTGTGGAGGCAAAGCACCTGAGATTGCCGAAACGATCAAACTTTTTCCTGAGCCTGACTCTCCAACCAAGGCTCTAATTTCACCGCTGTTGATAGCCAGATTAACGCGATCCAGCGCCTTAACCCGAACACCGCCTGTCTCCATTTCTAAGGTCAAATTTTTAATATCCAGCATTGGCATTATTGAGTTAACCTCTTTCTAAGGGCAGAGCGCAAACCGTCACCGACTACATTAATTGCCAATACTATTAAAAATATAGTTAAACCTGGCAACGCGACAGTCCAAGGTGCGACATAAGCAACGTCCATTCCGTCAGCTAACATTGCTCCTAGTTCAGGGACCGGGGGGCGCGCACCTAGATTAAGAAAACCTAAAGCAGAAATATCGATAACTGCAATAGACAATGCGATGGTGCCCTGGACGACAAGCATTTCAATCATATTAGGTAGAATCGAATAAAAGAAAAGCTGAAGATGATTTGCTCCATCCAACTTGGAGGCTAATACATATTCTTTTTTCATTTCGGTGCGTACAAAGGAACGTGTGTGGTGAACAAACTGGGGGGTAAGAGCCAGCGTGATAGCCCACATACTGTTAACTAAACCTGTACCCAGTACAGCAACAATAATTATTGCTATGAGCAAGGTAGGAATTGCCATAAGCGCATCAAGAAGGTGGTTAATTACGCTGGAGCGCACACCCTCTAGCATGCCCGCAATTGTACCAATCGTCACACCTACAACCATTGCGACCAACACTAACAAAATGCTACTACCTAGTGTAACGCGACAGCCATACACTATTCTCGAAAAGAGATCTCTACCTAGCGCATCCGTGCCAAACAAATGCGATATAGTCCCGTTAACGTTCCAGCTAGGCGGTATAAAAAGTGCGTTAACATTTTGTTGTAAGGGATCGTAGGGGGCAATGATTGGCGCAAATAGCGAGAACACAAGAAAAAATAACAATATCATTAATCCTAGCGATGCTATATGGCTTGAACGAAACTCCCGCCACGTCTTCTGCCAGGGGGATGGGTGGAATTCTTCTTGATAGAGACTAAATTGTGCCACGTTCGAATTTTTCCCTGCTTGGATCGATAAGTCTATTAAAGAAATCAATTAAGATGGTCAACGTAATCACCATGGTAGAAACCGCGAGCATCCCAATACGTAATGCAGGATAGTCTCGTTGGTTTATAGCATTTATTAGCCAGTTACCGATACCAGGCCAAGAGAATAAAGTCTCGACGATCATCGCGTTGGTAATGAGCGTCGTTACCTGGATAGCCATCAAAGGTAAAATAGGGAGCAAGGCGTTGCGTAAAATATGACGCATGAATATTTGGCGTTTACTTAGTCCTCTGGACCGTGCCGCAGTAATGTAAGGGCTGTTCACCACATCTATTACTGAGCGACGGGTAATCCGAATCATGGCCGCCGTACTTATCAAACCAATTGTTATTGTGGGTAAAATCAGGTGCTTGATGGCATCTTTCAACGCGAGGCTATGGTTGATATCTTCAGCTAATAATATATCGATTAGTATGAATCCAGTTTTGTTTGGCACTTCAAACAATAAACTAATACGTCCTGATAGTGGAACCATTCCCGCATCTAAGCTAAAAAATAAAATAAATATCAAGGCCAACCAGAAAACGGGAAAAGAATAACTGAAAATGCTAGCCGTATTAATAGCATAGTCAGAAGCGGTATAGCTCCTCAATCCAGCGTAACAACCCACAGGAACACCGATTATCACTGCTATGACCATTGCATAGGTACTTAATTCAAACGTAGCGGGCATGGCAATACCAATTTCGTCGCGCAGAGACTCGCCAGATATAAAACTATAACCCCAGTTGCCACTAAATAGTTGCTGTAGGTAATGGTAAAATTGAATTGGGTAGGGTTGATCAAGTTTGAATTGTTTAATTAACGCCTCACGTTGAATATCATTCTGTGGCACCAAACCAGTAAGATTGATGAGGGGGTCACCGGGAAACATATAAATCAACGAAAACGAAAGTAACGCCAACACGAGCAGCGTAAGGGTAAATAATATCGTGTATCGAGACAGAGCGTTGATCACAGTTTTTTCTCTACTCCTGCAAAGTTAATTCCCCCATATGGGTTGATCGACATACCAGACAACCCTGAGCGGTATGCCTGATACCGGTAAGCATGAGCGAGAGGAACAAGGGGTAATTGCTCATAAAGAAGTCGATTAACTTGCTGATAAATTCGTTTACGTTGTTCGATATTTTCTGTTTTGAGCGCGGCGTTAATTAGCCTATCGTAGTTACTGTTGCACCACATAGCGCGATTGGTGCCAGATGGTATTGCCCCGCAACTCAACAGCGGACGATAGAAATTATCAGGATCACCGCTATCTGCGGACCAACCAATCAAAACAGAATCATGCGCACCATCGCGCAGGTGCCGACGAAAGGTTGTCCAATCGTAAGAAATAATGTCGGCTTTTATACCTACCTCAGCCAAGTAGCGTTGCATCAACTCAGCCATTTTTGCCGCATTAGGATTGTACGCTCGCTCGACTGGCATCGCCCAAATTGTCATACGAAATCCTTCGGGTACGCCGGCATCATTAAGAAGCTTGCGTGCAAGTACCGGATTGTATGCAGTATCATCAGCATCACGCTGATATGCCCAACTTGCTGGAGGGAGTAAAGTTTTGGCGCGAACTGCGCTATCAAAATAAACTGTTTCGAGCAGTGTATTTTTATCGATCGCGAAAGCCAGAGCGCGGCGCACGTCTGGGTTATTAAAGGGACTTTTCTGGGTATTGAACGCCCAGAACCCAATATTTAACCCTGGCTTTTCCGCAAGTTCTAGTTGGTCCCGTTGCCTAATCACCTCGACTTCAGCTTGAGATGGGAAGGCAATTGCGTCACATTCCCCTGTTATCAATTTGGCAAGTCGCAATGAGCTTTTGGGCGTAATGTCGTAAATTAGCCGTTCGCTACGAGGGGTGTCACGCCAGTAATTCTCGTGACGTTTAAAGCGAATATAATGATCTTTTCGATAACTTTGGAATTTAAAAGGGCCTGTACCTACTGGATAATGGTCAATTCGTTCCGGTACGCCTTTCTGCATTAATTGTTTAGCATACTCTTCGGAAAGAATAACCGAAAAATCAGTGGCTAAATTTGCCAAAAAGGAACTGTCACGGTTAATGAGCTTAATTCGCACCCGGTAGCTGTTTAATCGCGCTACTTCTTGAATATTGTCAGCGATGCCTAAACTTTCGAAATATGCATAGCGGCCTCCCGATACGTTATGATAGGGATGTGAAGGCAAGCGCCAGCGATCAATGCTAAAAATGACATCATCTGCGTTAAATGTTCGGGTAGGCGTAAAATAATCAGTGGTATGAAAGGTTACGCCTTTTCGTAGCTGGAATTCATACGTTAAACCGTCTTCAGAAACCTGCCAGCTATTCGCTAAACTGGCTTCTATCCGTCCAGAATCCGGATTGAAATCCAATAGTCTCCCATAGATTTGATGAGAGGACGCATCAGACGTGGTGCCGGAGGTATCTAACTGAGGATTAAAATTTATAGGGTTGCTTTCAGAACAATAGATAATACCTGAACGATAAAAATCTTCCGGTTTACCCTGTGAGCATCCACCCAAAACAATTGCTGTAGTCCAAGCGATAATAGCAGTTAGTAGCCGACTGACGCGTAGCATAAATTACTCGACCGCCTCTTGCGTAGAATCGAGCAAATTGTACTTTTTAAGATAACCGCGCAATTGATGATAGGTGAGGCTAAGCTTTTCCGCCGTCCGCCTTTGGTTAAACTGACTATCTGCCAGGGCTTGCTTAATCATATCAATTTCAAATTGTTGAGAGCGATCTTTTAAGTTGATGGGGTAGTCTATTCTGTCTGGTGTACGGGTTTCAACTTTTGTAGCGACTTCGTCATTTAACACCCCTTCATTTACACATTCTCTTTCGTTTGCTCCTGATGAAGCGATGCGATCAACCGTTTTTATACGAGACGAGGGACGAAATGCTGATTCGAACGGATCCAATACAATTTGATGAACGGGAAGATGTGGGTTATTGCACCGGTAAACAGCTCTTTCTACTACATTTTTAAGTTCACGAATGTTTCCTGGCCAATCATAATTCAATAGCGTCTGCTTCGCTTTTTCGGTGAACCCACTAAACAACTCCATTTCTAACTCCCGTGCCATATTGATCGCAAAGTTTTCGGCCAGCAACATGATATCTTCGCGACGCTCGCGCAGAGGGGGGATGGTAACGACATCAAAAGCTAAACGGTCAAGCAAGTCAGCACGAAACTCCCCAGCTTCCGCTAATGCCGGTAGGTCTTCGTTGGTAGCCGCAATTAATCTGACATCAGTCTTAATCGTTTTCGAACCACCAACCCGTTCGAATTCTCCGTATTCAATAACGCGTAGAAGTTTTTCCTGGACCAACCCCGAGGTGTTTGCCAGCTCATCAAGGAATAAGGTGCCATTGTGCGCTACTTCGAATCTTCCCTCTCTACGTTTTGCTGCACCCGTAAATGCACCTGATTCGTAACCAAATAATTCGCTTTCCAACAGGTTTTCGTTTAGCGCCGCACAGTTAAGCTTAATATAGTTCTGATCCCAACGTTGAGATAGATAGTGCAAACGAGCAGCGATCAGCTCTTTACCTGTACCTCGTTCTCCGATAACTAATACTGGTTTATTTAAGGGGGCAATTTGTGAAATTTGTTCCAGTACTTCTAAAAAACTGTTCGCCTGGCCTAGCAAATTATCTTGTTGACGATAGCGGCTCATTAACTTCCTCAATTATTAGCGAAATCGACCAATTAGTAGTGTACTTTAAAACTCACGGTATAACGAATATTATTTTCATGGAGAAAAGTCTCGTAAATTCATTGACTTATTTTGCTGAGCTAATTGGCAAGCATATTGAATACATCAACAGCAAAGGTAAATAAACTAATGCGGAAACGCATTCCATTGATACGAGATTGAGGTAATTATTATGGGTATCTTCTCGCGTTTCACTGATATAGTGAATTCAAATATTAATGCTTTGCTGGATAAAGCTGAAGATCCAGAGAAAATGGTTCGTCTCATCATTCAAGAGATGGAAGATACATTAGTTGAGGTACGTTCTACGTCCGCGAAAACGTTAGCAAGTAAAAAAGAAATTACTGCACAAATTGATAAATACCAATCTGAATCAGAAGATTGGGGGGCAAAAGCAGAACTTGCATTGAGTAAAGATCGTGAAGATTTAGCTCGTGCCGCGCTTCAAGAGAAGAAAAAGTGTAATGAAGCATCCGACACGTTAGAAAGAGAGTTGGGGATCGTTGATGAGCAAATAAATAAACTGCAAGACGAAATTGGCCAGTTACAAGAGAAACTTGCTGATGCCAAAGGTCGTCAAAAAGCGATTATTCTGCGTCAGAAAACGGCTAGCTCGCGTCTAAACGTGAAAAAAACGCTGGATAGTAATAAAGTTGATGCCGCCATGGGGCGCTTTGAGCAATATGAGCGTAAAATAGATGATCTTGAGTCACAGGTTGAAGCTTACGACTTAGGCAAGAAAACGTTGCAGGATGAGTTTGCTGAATTGGCCACGGATGACAAAATTGATGAAGAATTAGCTGCACTTAAAGCGAAGGTTCAGAAGTCATCAAAGCCAGCGAACACGTCGAAAAGTGAGTAAAATATAAGTGCGCTTTGCATAGCGAAGCGCGTATAAATATAGATTAATTAGGAGGTGATGTATGTCAGAGGGAATTATTGGATTGATTGTCGCGCCGATCATAATATTTATGATCTTTGTGGCACCGATATGGCTGATTCTGCACTACCGTAGTAAAAAACAGGTAAATCAGGGTTTAAGTGCAGAAGAATATACCACGTTGCAGGAGCTGGCCGAATCTGCTGAAAAAATGTCTGAACGTATCCAGACACTTGAAGCGATATTAGACAGTGAGTCGCCGCAGTGGAGGAATAGGGCATGAGCACGCGCAAACAACTGTATCGTGATACCGAACATGCAAGAATTGCGGGAGTGTGTGCCGGTGTTGCGAACTACTTTGGTATCGAGCGGTGGCTAGTAAGAATTCTTTTCGTCACGAGCTTTTTCTTACTCGCAGGCCCATTTATGTTAGTTGCCTATATTGCAGGCTGGTTTATTTTAGATAAAAAGCCCATAGGTTCTACAACAGCCCCACTTGAGAGCATATTTCAACATAGTGGTAAAGGGTGGCGTAACAAAGTTACCGATGGAGATAAAGTCTCAGTAAAGACAAAGGTTTGGCAAGCAGGCGAGCCACCAAAGCAGGCTTTTTTCGATATCAGTAAACAGTTCGCAGAGTCAGAAGCAAGGCTAAGACGAATTGAAAAATACGTAACCTCGAAGGAATTTCAATTGAATAGAGAAATAAGCCGACTCTAAGTATGTTGAATTGAATAGACTCATAAAAGCAGCGTTGGCTGCTTTTTTTCGTTTTAATGCAGCTAGCTACAGACAGTTGTAAATTTACTGTTACAGATTTACTACAACCATTCTGCGCCCTGACTCTTTAGGACAACCTAAATTTGATTAGACTAGCGTACAAATTTGAGAAAGCTTATGCGGAATTTTTATGAAAGGCACAACGTACAAATCGAAACCTTCAGATGAGAATGGTTACATTGCCTGGACTGACGAAGAAAACCAAATCTGGTCGGAGCTATATCACCGACAAATGGAACTTATCCAGGGTAGAGCTTGCCAACAGTATTTAGATGGTCTGAAATTAATTGGATTAACTGAACAATCCATTCCTCAGTTACCAGAGATCAATAAAGTATTGCTTGAAACCACAGGCTGGAAAACGACGGAAGTACCCGCGCTAATTAATTTTACAGAGTTTTTTAGGCTGTTAGCGAATAAAGAGTTCCCCGTAGCAACGTTCATTCGCACTCGAGAAGAATTCGATTATTTACAAGAGCCTGACATTTTTCATGAAATATTTGGTCACTGCCCGCTTCTGACTAACCCGGCGTTTGCTCACTTCACGCACACTTACGGAAAGCTTGGTCTGGCGGCCAGCAAAGAAGATCGCGTATATCTTGCGCGGCTTTACTGGTTCACCGTTGAATTTGGTTTGATGAATACAGAAGATGGACTTCGTATTTATGGTGGAGGTATTCTCTCTTCGCCTGGTGAAACCGTTTATGCGCTTGAAAGTGATAAACCAATTCGTAAGCCTTTAGATCCTGTGGATGCATTACGCACCCCTTATCGAATCGATATTATGCAACCTCTGTACTACGTATTAGATAAGTTTGATGATCTGTTTTCAATTTCTGAAATGGACATCATGGCCCTCGTAGAAGTGGCAAAATCAAAAGGGTTATTTGAACCTTTATTTCCACCAAAAGAGAAAAAAGCTAGTTAAATATAGAAGCGGAAGGATGACTTCCGCTTTATTTCTTCCTCCTTACACCTCCCCTTATGTTAAAAAGTTTTTTGTGGTCATGATCATAAATTGTGATATTCTGTAAAACTTAGTTTACAAAAAACAAGTTAGGTATGCGTTTAGAAATCTCTTGTCAGGACCGTCTTGGTATTACTCAGGACGTTTTGGACATTCTTGTTACTCATGAAATTGATTTACGCGGCATCGAAATTGAGCAGAGCGGCAAAATCTTCCTAAATTTCCCCAATATTGAATTCGCCGATTTTCAACATCTTATGCCACAGATAAGAAGGATAGATGGTATTGATGATGTGAAAACCACACCTTTTATGCCTGGTGAAAGGGAACGAAACCAATTATCAGCTGTGCTTAGAACCTTACCTGATCCTGTATTTTCCATCGACACTCGCGGTCAAGTCGTCATGTGTAATGAAGCTGTGATGGCTGATCTTGGTATGAATGCTGCCGCCATTAAGGGCCTAGAAATTAGCGAACTGGTTAAAGGCTTTAATTTCATGCGCTGGATGGAAGGCAAAGAAACCAAACATCAGACAGCCAAGGTGAAATTTGTACAAGAGGACTTTCTAGCCGATATTCTACCAATCACGGTTCCAGATGATGAAAATACGCCAATTTTGGCTGGGGCAGTCGTGATGCTTAAATCAGAAATTCGTTTAGGACAACAATTTAGCGCTTTTCATCAACCAGATTCAGACAGTTTTGACCATTTTGTCACTGACTCCGCCGCTATGCGTAAAGCAGTGAAAGAGGCCAAGCAGGTCGCTGATCTTGATGCACCTATCTTGATATTTGGTGAAACCGGCACCGGAAAAGAAATGATTGCCAAGGCGTGTCATCAAGCTAGTCGTCGAAGCGAAGGAGCGTTTCTTGCTTTAAATTGTGCATCGTTACCCGATGAGGTCGCTGAAACAGAAATGTTTGGTTGTGCACCTGGGGCATATAATCAGCCTAATGGAAAAGTGGGCTTATTAGAACTTGCCCAAGGTGGAACATTATTGCTAGACGAGATTGCGGATATGTCATCGCAACTCCAGGTTAAGCTATTACGCGTTTTAGAAGACGGCGAATTTAGACGCGTGGGCGGCGATGAACCTGTCTCAGTGGATGTAAGAATAATCAGTACTACTTGCCAAGATTTAGGGCAGCTTGTGGAAGAAGGCCGTTTCAGGAAAGAGCTTTACTATCGACTAAATGTACTAAGTTTAGTGGTACCATCGCTAAAGGAACGACGTGCAGATATTCTCCCCTTAGCTGAACTTTTTATTTTGCAACACAGCGGAAAATTAGGCAGGCGACCCGCTAAGCTATCTAAACCGTGTGCAGACTTTCTCCAACAATATCCCTGGCCCGGTAATGTTCGTCAAATGCAAAATGCATTATACAGAGCATTGTCACTGCTAAATGGAAATGAAATTAATAAAGAAGATGTCCAGGTACCCAATTGTGCCCCGGCCTCCACATACATTGATGAAAATTTTGACGGTACGTTGGACGAAGAAGTCAAAAAGTTTGAAAAAGATTTATTAAAGCGACTGTATCCCTCTTATCCAAGTACCCGTCAGCTCGCCAAAAAATTGGGTCTAAGTCATACCGCCATCGCTAACAAGCTGCGCGAATACGGGATAAATAAAGGTACTGTAAAAGTTTAATTACGTAACGTTGTAATTAATTTACGTTTACACCCAATCTCCTCCATTGCAATGTACCAGTTTCATCCATACAACGATGAAACTGGTATTATTATGTTCTACCATAAGCAACAATTAAAATATGAAGGTTTTCAGCGGTGATCAGCTTCGCCAACTTGCAATTGTGTAAAGGGAAATTTATTTGGATTTAGATAGATACAATTTTCCTATACAGTGAAAGTAAATATGAAGCTTCGGACCGCATAGCAAAGGAGAATACATAAGAATGAAACTGGCAACGTATAAAAACGATACACGCGACGGTACGCTGATGGTGGTAAGTCGTGATTTAAAGCAAACATGTTCTGCCGGCGATATTGCCGCTACGATGCAAACTGCTTTAGATAATTGGTCGGAAGTCGAATCCCAGCTGCAAGAACGCTATGATCAATTAAATAGTGGCAATATTGAAAGTGAAGCGTTCGACCAAACTAAGTGTGAGTCTCCTTTACCCCGGGCGTATCAGTGGGCTGACGGAAGTGCGTACGTTAATCACGTGGAGCTGGTAAGAAAAGCTCGGGGTGCAACTATGCCAGAAAGTTTTTGGACGGATCCGCTGATGTATCAGGGCGGTTCTGATGATTTTATAGGCCCGCGCGATGACGTGATTTTACCCAGCGATGAGTGGGGAATCGATTTCGAAGGGGAAATTGCGGTGGTTACGGATGACGTGCCTATGGCCTGCTCTCCTGAAACTGCGGCCAGCAAAATCCGTCTTCTAATGCTTGTGAATGACGTATCGTTACGTGGACTCATTCCCGGCGAATTAGCCAAAGGCTTTGGTTTTTTCCAGTCTAAACCCGCTTCAGCATTTTCACCCGTAGCGGTAACACCCGATGAACTTGGCGATAAGTGGCAGGATAGCAAAGTACACTTACCACTGCTTTCTACTTACAATGGCGAATTGTTCGGTAAGCCAGAAGCAGGGGAAGACATGACCTTTGACTTTGGACAACTTATTGCGCATGCGGCCAAATCAAGAAATTTGGGGGCAGGCGCAATTATTGGTTCAGGTACTGTTTCTAACAAGCAAGGTACCGAGCATGGCTCAGCCATAAGTGAAGGTGGAGTAGGGTACTCCTGCATCGCTGAAGTGCGTATGATCGAAACTATACGCGACGGCAAGCCAAGTACCGAATTTATGCGATTTGGTGACACCATTCATATGGAAATGCGAGATGCTGGCGGCAATAGTATTTTTGGTGAAATTAGCCAAACTATTAAAAAGCTGAATTAAAAAAGGCGATTAAGTATGGCTTTAAAACTATACGGTTATTGGCGCTCTTCTGCTACTTATCGCGTTCGAATCGCTTTAAACCTAAAAGGACTGGCGTATGACTATATTCCAGTCCACTTAGTTAAAGATGGCGGGGAGCAAAATAAAGAAGATTATATTAGGTTGAATCCATCTCAACTTGTGCCGACGCTAGTGGATGACGACGAAGACATTATTCTCAGTCAATCAATGAGTATCATCGAATATTTGGATGAGAAATACCCGGATTCGACGTCATTATTGCCCAGTCACCCATTAGAAAGAGCACGGGTGAGAGCGTTAGCAATGGACCTTGCTTGTGACGTACAACCTATCGCTAACTTGCGTGTGTTGAATGCTTTGAAGTCTCAGTTCGATGCGTCACAGGAGCAAGTTGTGGCGTGGGCAGCGGATTGGACAAAACGGGGCTTTGCTACGATAGAAAAACGTTTGCAAACGCAAGCAGGCAAGTATTGCTTTGGTTTCGATATAACGGTGGCTGATGTATGTCTGGTTCCGCAAATTTATAATGCCAAACGATTTAATGTAGATTTAGCTGAATTTCCATTAATAAAGAAAATCGGTGAAAATTGCGAAGAAATGGAAGCGTTTCAACGGGCTAGACCTGAAAATCAACCTGATGCCCAACAGTAATAAATAATAAATAATAAATAATAAATAATAAATAAAAATTAAGAGGCAAAAAGTAAAAAGTAAAAAGTAAAAAGAACAATGTGGAAAAGACCTCCAATAGTTGGATAATCCAATTACAGGGGGTCTTTTTATATCCGCGCTTTTTCTACTTTTTATTACCGGTTACTACTGACTCTTAATTGGTAATTCAGTTGTGTTTTTCACCTGCTTTAAAGCAAATGTGGAACTAAGGTGATCCACTAAGGGGAGGTGGGTTAGTTTCGATTTTAGCAAATGCTCGTACTCTTCAATACTTTCAACTACCACTTTCAGCAAATAGTCCTTATCACCGCTAGTAGTATGACACTCAACGATTTCATCAATCGATTCCACGGCTTTTTCAAAATCTGTTAAGGAATCTCCATCGTGATTTTTCAACGTTATGAAAATAAATACGGACACACCAAGGTTAAGCTTTTTAGCATTTAATAAGGTGACTTTACCTAAAATAATGCCATCGGCTTCCATCCGCTTAACGCGCCTCCAGCATGGTGTGTGGGACAAACCAACCTTTTGGCTTAGATCAGCCATTGAAACGGTTGCGTCTTGTTGTAGAACCCGAAGTATCTCGCGATCAAATTTATCTAATTTCATGTAAGGTGGATCCGTCGCATGTATGATATCTATTATTGATAAGTAGCATTTATAGGATAACTATCCTGATAAGAAAATGAACTTAAACTTTGCATTGCGGGATGTTAATTTTCTTAATAACTATTAGCAAGGCATGTCCTCTACTATTTTTAGTAGAATGACGTCATCTTACTTTAACACGAATTTGTTATGTCTGTATTTGATCATCCTGAGTTTGATAAGCACGAGCACGTTGCATTTTACCATGATGAAGAAGCGGGGCTAAAAGCTATCATCGCGGTGCACAACACTAACCTTGGCCCAGCGCTTGGTGGCTGCCGAATGTGGCCCTACATTAATAGCGCGGAAGCGTTGAATGATGTTCTTCGTTTGTCTAAAGGAATGACTTATAAAGCGGCCATGGCCAATTTGAAATTAGGTGGGGGGAAATCAGTTATTATTGGTGATCCAAGAAAAATGAAAACCCCCGCCATGATGCGTGCTATGGGCAAATTCGTGGATTCCCTGGGTGGTAAATATTTTACGGCGGAAGATTCTGGAATAGCCGTTTCAGACTTACAGGAAATGGCAACCCAATCTAAGTTTATTGCTGGAACCAGTGCAAAATATCATTATGCAGGTGAAACGCCTGATGGAAATCCTGCTCCTTCCACAGCCTATGGGGTGTTTGTAGGATTACGCAGTACAGTTGAATACGCGTTTAATTCAGATTTAAAGGGCGTTAAGGTAGCGATTCAAGGAATGGGACATGTGGGCTATCGCCTAGCCAAACATTTGCATGATGCCGGCGCTGAACTTTTTGTGACTGATATTTATCCTGATGGTATTGAACGTGCTGTTCAGGAACTTGGCGCTACAGCCATTGCTCCCGAAGATATTTACGGCTTGGATGTCGACGTTATTGCTCCGTGTGCTATGGGCGCGTCAATAAATGATGAGACTCTACCTGATATTAAAGCTAAAGTAATTGCTGGTGCAGCAAATAACCAGCTGGCCCGTGAAGAAATGGGCGAATTGTTGCGTAAACGCGGAATACTGTACGCGCCGGACTATGTAATTAATGCTGGTGGGGTGATTGATATTTATCATCAGCGCATGGAACATTCGTCGAATGAGGCGATGCGCAATCATATTGAAGAAATTGGCGTAACACTGAAAGAAATTTTTGAACGCGCTGAGCAGGAAGAAAAGGCGACGAATCGTGTGGCGAATGTTATTGCGCAGGAACGCTTTACAATCAAAGCTTGAAAATTGTCATTCAAGTCGTCATAATGCGCCGCTCTTGAGAGGCATCCTTAACAAGCGGCGCTACTCAAAAACAGTTCAATGGTAGGTTCCTGGTCCTCCCGCAATGATACTCTGTGAACTCGGTCAGGCCCGGAAGGGAGCAGCCGCAGCAGACGACTCATGTGCCGGGATGTGGCTGGGAGCTTGCCACCCAAATTCTTATCTTTTATGTTATGCCTCGCGCTTTTTATTCTCAGCCTGATTTAAATAGTTGATGGCTTTTTCCACAGCATATTCTACATTCATTTCCATTTGCTGCTTTTCACTTTGCGGTAAGTAAAAAGCCATATCTACTTCAAAACGGATATAGCGAGGAGGGATCTGATTTAACGTCAGGCAGCATAGGTCGGCTAAATAATCGTCCGATTTACTTTCATCTAACCCCAGCTTTTTAATATGTTCCAATACGAGGTGTTCATAGTAATTATGGATATCATCATCTAACTTCATCTGGACTTCCTTAAAAGTTTACGCCACATCTCTCTTCTTATAGCTGGTTTACTGTCGATGTCGAGTTTGCGGTGGTAGAATTTAGCAAATAATTAACAAGCTTAATCGAAATCATCATGAAAAAAAATATCGAACCTTGTTACTACGGGGATTATTTACAATTAGATAAAATTCTTGGTGCACAACATTTGCAAAGTGAAAAATATGGCGATGCTGCGCACGAGGAAACATTGTTTATCATTGTTCATCAAGTTTATGAACTTTGGTTCAAACAAGTATTGCATGAACTCAACTCTATTATAGATACGTTTTCACAGTCAGAAGTCAAAGATCAAGAACTGATCACAGTCGTACACAGATTGCATAGAGTTATTCAGATACAACAACTTATGAATGACCAGATCAGTGTAATGGAAACGATGACACCGCAGCAGTTCCTTTCTTTCAGAGATTATCTGGTGCCAGCTTCTGGCTTCCAAAGTATTCAATTCAAACGACTTGAAATTTCACTAGGCCTAAAGCGTGAATTTAGGATAGATTTTGATAAACAAAGTTTTTATAGTCGGCTAGAAGATAAAGACAGGGAATTGCTGGAAGGTCTAGAAAACAAACCCAGCTTATTTGACGTGGTTGATCAGTGGCTGGCAAGAATGCCCTTATTGAAAAAGGATAATTTTGACTTTTTACGTCATTACGAGAAAGCCACAAACGAATTATTACAAGCTGATAGACAAACAATAGAAAAAAATAACACCCTGTCAGAAAAAGAGCGCAAGCAAGAATTAAAAGACTGGGAGTCGACCCGTCAAAACTTTGATGCATTATTTGACGAGAAAAAATATCTTCAATTAAGAGGAGAGGGGAAGTTCCGACTAAGTCACAATGCAATGCTCTCGGCCTTGTTTATTAAACAATATTCAGAAGAGCCGATTTTTAATCTACCCTTTCAATTAATTACTGCATTAACGGAAGTTGATGAAAAATTAACCATATGGCGGTATCGACATGCGATGATGGTGCAGCGTATGTTGGGAACAAAAATCGGTACAGGTGGGTCCTCAGGGCATCATTATCTAAAGAAAACAACCGAATCGAATCGAATTTTTTTAGACTTTTTTAATATGGCAACGTTTTTACTACCAAAAGACATGCTTCCAGAGTTACCACCAGCAATTAAACGATATCTCGGTTTTTATTTAAGTGATGACGAAGAATAAACTTCGTCATATTAGATAAAAGCAGTGTAAAAAAAGTTGCTTATATGAGAAAAATCGATTTATTATTCGCCGATGTCGGAATAAAAAATAGCCATTTTAGGCTTTTTATTCGTATGTTACAGAGTAGGGAATAACCAAAGAATAAAATTGCTACTATACTGCTTACTGAACTGACAAAAATGCTGTAAATAGTTAAGAGTCGATTATATTTTGACTGCTGTGGTGGAAATGTGAACGATTTCTAACATATAAGTTACAATGGAATGGACTGCGACTTGACTCGTCTTCTAGTTCCATGTGACTATTACTCTTTCGTAGTATTTGCGTGTTTACGGCATCTACTACCATACTAGATGTTAATGGTTAATACGCCCCTTGCTTTTATCTAAGCGAGGATTTAAACAAGAAATTGGTTGGGAACTATGTCCAAAATGAGCAAGAGAACTCTTATTGCTTCTGCCTTGATGGGTGCCTTTGCGCTTGCAGGTAGCGCAGCCGTCTCTGCAAATAGCCTTGATGCTCTGCAGCAAGAAGAGGCTAAAATCCACGCGGCGGCAGCGAAGTCACAAGAAAAAATTAACTCACTTTTCGAACAATCTCAGGAACTGCTAATCGAATATCGCGGTACTGTTGATCAAACTGAAAATTTGAAAGTTTATAATGATTATATTGCGAGTCTTGTTGAAGATCAGCAGCGCAGCATAGAGTCTCTTCAGCGTCAGATTGATAGCATCGAAGAAACAAAGCAAGGCATAGTACCTCTAATGGTTCGTATGATTGATAGCCTTGAAAGATTTATCAGTCTTGATATTCCAGTTCATTTAGCAGAGCGTCAAGCTCGTATTGAGCGTTTGCGCGATGTCCTTGCAAATTCGAATGTCACAATTTCTGAGCAATTTCGTCAGGTAATTGAAGCGTACCTCGTTGAAGTAGAGTACGGAACGAAGATCGACTCCTATCAGGGTGCGATTGAGGTTGACGGAAAGCAAGTAACGGTAGACTTTTTTAACTTAGGCCGTACTGCACTAGTTGCACTAACTCTTGATCAGAGCAAAGCGTATGTCTGGAACAAAGAAGCCCGTGCATGGGAAGGGTTGTCAGACGACTATCTTGACTCAGTGATTGAAGCAGTGAAAATAGCAAACAATGCCGCTCCTGCAGATATCATTAAATTACCAATTAGTGCAGCGGAGTAATTGTTAATGAAACCAGTAATTAAATCTTTTTTCGCCGCTGCGTCTTTAGCGGTATTGGCTTCTTCAGTGCAGGCTCAAGATGCCACTAGTCTTGAAGGCTTATTAGAACAGGTTAAGAAAAACCGTGTTTCTGAAGCGCGTATTAATGATCAACGCGAAGCAGAATTCCGTTCTGAGCGAGCTGATAAACAAGCACTTTTAAGAAAAGCGCAAAGTGAATTAAAAGCAGAGCAGGATCGTGGTGACCGTCTTCAGAAACAATTTGCTGAAAACGACGAAACATTAAACGAGAAAGCTGCGGAGCTAGATCAAGCAACAGGGCAGTTAGGTGAAATGTTTGGCGTTGTGCGTCAAGCCGCTTCTGAAGCCAACGGTCGTATTTCAACGTCTATTGTAAGTGCTCAATACCCTGGCCGTTCAGAGTTTCTGGCGGAAATGTCTGAAGAGTCTAAAGGCCTTCCAAACATGAAGGAGCTTGAAGACTTATGGTTCGCACTTCAAACCGAAATGACTGCGGGTGGCCAGGTTGTTCGCTTCAATACTGAAGTTGTAAATTTAGATGGCGGCTCAACGGAGCAAGAAGTTGTTCGTGTGGGCACATTTAACTTGGTAAGTGACGAAGGTTATCTTACTTACGATACTGAAAACAATGTAGTGCAGCCATTAGGTCGTCAACCTGACGGATATATTGTTGATTCTGCAGAAGAACTAGTGTCGACAACAACGGGCGTAGTGCCATTTTATGCTGACCCATCACAGGGCGCAATCCTTGGCCTATTAAAGCGTAAAGCTACCTGGGAAGAGCGTTATCATGCCGGTGGTCCAGTGGGTTACACTATCACCATCATGTTGGTCATTGGTCTGTTGATTGGAATTTATAAGCTTGTAACCTTATCTATCGCTAAAGGTAAGATTAATTCACAGCTTAAAAATCCTGGTAACCCTTCTACAGGAAACCCATTAGGTCGTGTGCTTACAGTTTATAAAGAGAACAAGGGCGCAGACGCTGAAAACTTAGAATTGAAATTAGATGAAGCGATTCTTCGTGAACTTCCTTCGATTGAGAGTGGAATTAACATTATCAAAATTTTTGCCGCAATCGCGCCTCTGTTAGGTCTATTGGGTACAGTTTTAGGTATGATTGAAACTTTCCAAACCATCACATTGTTTGGTACCGGTGACCCTCGTATCATGGCTGGAAGTATTTCAATGGCACTTGTGACAACTGCTCAAGGTATCATTGCCGCACTACCGCTAATCCTGATGCACAGCATTGTTGCCTCTCGCAGTAAATCAATTGTCCACATTCTTGATGAGCAAACTGCTGGAATTGTAGCAGCTCACACTGAAGCAGAGAGAGTTTAATATGTTTGGCCTGATTGGATTATGGGAATCAGTCAGGGAATTTATCGCAACTGGCGGCGATGTTCTTTACTTCGTCGCATTAGCGCTCTTTCTTATGTGGGTATTAATGATAGAGCGCTATTGGTACTTAGTGTCAGTTTTTCCAAAGGTTAAGAAAGATATTATCCAAAAATGGGAAGCTAGAACCGACACAACGTCCTGGTATGCGCATAGAATCCGTGATACATGGATTTCTCAGGCTTCTGATGAGTTAGATGCCAGAATGTTAATCATACGAACGTTAATTGCTATGTGTCCATTGATTGGATTACTAGGCACAGTTACGGGAATGATTGGTGTATTTGAAACCATGGCGACTCAAGGTACTAGTAACGCGAGATTGATGGCATCTGGAATTTCGATGGCAACCATACCTACTATGGCAGGAATGGTCGCAGCATTGTCTGGTTTGTTTATCAGCTCACGTCTAGAGGCCAAAGTGAAGTTGGCGAAAGAAGGGCTTGTTGATAGCCTGCCACATCATTAGAGAGAGAAATTATGGCTCGTAAAGTCAGAACTGAGGAAGAAGATGCACAAATCGACATGACTCCAATGTTGGATATTGTCTTTATCATGCTAATCTTCTTCATAGTTACTACCGTTTTCGTAAAAGAAGCCGGTATTGATGTAAACAAGCCCGACGCGAGCCAGGCGGTACTGCACAAAAATGCAAACATTTTTATTGCTGTTACAGAAGATGGAAATGTATGGTTAGATAAACGTGAAGTATCTCCTGATAGCGTTCGTGCAAACATAGAACGATTGCTTACCGAGCAACCTACAGATTATGTGATTATTCAAGCCGACGTTAAGGCTAAGCATGGTTTAGTGGTTGAAATTATGGACCAGGTAAAAGCGGCTGGTGTAAATCGCGTTTCGGTTGCAGCGAGGGGTTAAGATGGGAAGAATTATCGTTTCTATTTTAATAGGAGCAGCGTTTGCGTTTGGTATATTTGTTTTAATGGCAAAGTTGATTGAAAATTCAGCCAGGCCGGCAGACGAAATTCCAGATGCGCCTGTTATTGATATCGTTATGGCTAAGCCTGAAGAGGATACTCAAACAAGAAAAAGAGTACCTCCTCCTCCACCGCCACCACCAAAAGAGCCACCAAAGATCGAGCCGGTCGAACCAGAGTCTGATGAGCCTGATGTCGATGGGTTCAGCATGGCTATGCCGCAAATTGATACAGGCGGAGTAGGCATAAATATTGGTGCAGTGGGCGCTATGCAAAGTGACGGTGAAGCGACGCCAGTGGTTAGGATTGACCCGCGTTATCCTCCGGAAGCAGCTAGAGATGGCAGAGAAGGTTGGGTAAGACTTTCATTTACGATTAATGAAGTAGGTGGTGTTGAAGATATTGAAGTTATCGATGCCGATCCTAAGCGACTCTTTGATAGAGAAGCCAGAAGAGCATTAAGAAAGTGGAAGTATCGTCCAAAAATTGTTGATGGCAAAGCCGTTAAACAACCCAACATGTTTGTTCAGCTAGACTTTAAACTGGATCAATAACATGAAGAAATTAACGTTTAATACACCTATTGCAGCACTGATGCTTGGGGTTTCTGCAATTTCATTCAGTCACACAGCTGTTGCGCAGAAATCTAATGCTCCAGTTGTTTGTCCGGGGTATGAAAAAGGTACTACGCAGCTGGTTGGCGAAAGAACCGGTAAAAAAGTTCAAAGAGCCTTTGAAGCGTATAACGAAGATAGAGTTGACGAAGCTTTACAAATTTTGATGGATATTGAGTCATCGGATGAATTTGATAAGGCTTATGTTAATCGTTTTGTAGGTAACCTTTTAGCTGCGAGAGAGGGTGAAGGAAACCGAGCTCTCAATCGGCTTACTAGTGCTGTCGAACCAAAGGTATTGAATGATCTGGAGCATGCTCAAACTCTGAAATTAATCGGAGACTTGAGTATGCAAGAAGAGAAGTATTCAGAAGCCATTAAATGGTACAACAAATGGATGGATTTTACTTGTAAGGAAGATCCGGACGTTTATACGCGTTTGGCGCAGGCCTATTACGAAGCTAAACAAATCGCCAAAATAATAGAGCCTGCTGACAAAGCAATTGCGCTATATGACGAGCCGAACAAAAATCCATATGTTCTTAAGATGACTTCATTTTATGAACGTAAGATGTACCCAGAGACGGTTAAAGTTGCAGAAGAACTTGTATCTTTATTTCCTGAAGAACCTAAGTGGTGGACACAACTCGGGCTGTTCTACATTCTTATTGAAGAATATAAGAAGTCGCTTGGGATCTTTGAAATAGCTTACAATAACGGTTGGCTTACCAAGGAAAACCAGATTAAGCAGCTGGCACAGTTATATGCTTCAAATGGTATTCCTTATAAAGCGGCTAGGTTAATGGAAAAGCATCTTAAAGAAGGATTAGTAGAAGATAGTGCTACTAATTTGGCTGCGGTGGCGAATTCGTTTCATCAGGCGAAAAACTATGATACTGCGGCGAACTTCTATGGCAAAGCAGCAGCAAAAAGTTCAGATCCTGACCATTATAAAAAACAAGGCACTCTTCTTATAGTTGCGGAAGACTATAAAAATGCTGTGGTAGCATTAGAGAATGCTTTGGAACGTGGTGCAAAAGATGTGGGCAAAATCCATTTCTCATTAATGGAAGCGCATTTCTACTTAGGGAACTTCAAGAAAGCATATGAATATGCTGAAATGGCGAAGAAAGATTCTTCTATTAGAAGAAATGCCAACGCGTGGGTTCCCTATATAAAGGAAAAAGCGAAAAACCGTGGAATTACTATTTAGCGTTAGCTTAATCTAAAATTCTTCTAACTATTTTAAAAAGGCCAGATTCTATATTTGGCCTTTTTTTATATCAGTTGACCCATCCTAAATAGCCTTGACGCTTTTCCAATTTAATTTGGAGAGTGTAATGAAATCAAATAATAAAAGAACACCGCGAGATTATTCTACCGCTTTTAAATTGGCAGTCGTAGACCGAATCAAAATGGTTGACCCGCCCTAAATAAGTATTATCCTTAATCTTGTGCATATAGGTTTTCACGCTAGCACTTATTCGTACTATTGTTTAAATGTTTAACTGTCCTTCTACCATCGAAATATATCGCCTCCCTCAACGAAATATGCTGGCAATCAGTCATCGGCTGGCATGCTATAAACGACGTAGCGCTCCAAAATTATGCCATTTGATCTAGGTTTGGTCCCAGAGTTTTACATGAGTAACTAGCGTTGCTAATCTATGCTCTCTCACCCTGAGTGAATCCCGTTGTTTATTCGCTAATTCGGGTAAGCGTAACGGAGTCTTAAATAAGTAAGGCAGGTGCCGCGCAAAATCGCGAATCGCCCCCTAAGATGAGCGAAAATATATTTACCACGAGTATCATTGATTTGAATGTTATTGTTTTCCTCTACCAATTTGCTTCGATTAGATACATTCTTTTTGGGTTTAAGTTATTTCCGCTTATTGGTGAACAGCGCTACGCAATTACGCAATAAAACGTAAACAATACGCTTTAATAGGGTTTAAAAAGAGGCGTAAGCCATTTTTTAAGATTTTCTTTATCAATCGTATTAACGTTGTGTTTTTGCGCTAAAGTAGTCAGTAGAGTGATAAGTTCATCTTGTACCGCAGTGGATACGTGTATAGCGCCACCGCGAATCTGGTGGAGTAACCACGGCATAGCAGACGACAGCGACATTAGGTTACGTTGTCTATAACAAAATTGTCTCCACCTGCTTTGGTAATATACGTCCAGGCAGGTTTGCTCACTATCAATAATGGCGAATTTACTTAGTGTGGCTGCTTCAATTCCATCGAACCGAGCATCGTTGAAGCCCAGCATACTAAGTGTACTTGCCAATCGACTAAATTCCTCATTCATAGGGGAAACAACAAGAGCGCTGGATAAAGCGCTGGCTTTATTTCTCTTTTTACCCACTTTTAAAAGCATAAAGCCATTATTTTTCCAAAAGTCTATTAGCGTAACAGTCGCACCAAACGAACTCGTCAATGCATCAACATATTGCTTATCAGCTTCTCTGGAAACATAAGTTAATAAGCGAGAACCTAGGCCATTACCTTGTAGGTTCGGCCAAACGGCGATTCTATTGATACGCCAATACGATTGCGTTGTTACTGCTTCTTGTGCACAAAAATAAGCTAAACCTTGTGCACTTAAGTGTCCTTTTACTCTTCGGTTCCCACTGCATATTTCGCTTGCTATAGGAGATAGGCTTCTCCCGCCTTCAACATTAATTGCCGCAGCAGCTATAATTTCATCCTGATTATTACGTAGCAATGCATAATATATATCGGGTGAATCAGTTAATCGCATTAGATCATCGGGCGTTGTTTGGTAATGCGCGCCGTTGAGTAGATTTAGGACTTGCGTTAACTCTCCAATGCTTAGATTGGAGGTGTGCGTGAAGGTGAACAACGGATCATTAGTGGATTCTACTTTCGCTGTCCTACCTGTAGATTTTTTGTAAAGTAAAGTATCTGAAAGAAAAAGTTCGAGAGGATCATTCTTAAACCATCTGAGGGGTTCTGATAACGTGATGTGACTAACCGTAACGTGTTTTTCGAGTTCAGTGATGACCTTTTGTTCAAACCCTTTTGCACTCCCTTCATATCCCTCAGTTGTAGTGCTTAAGATGATTTTTCTATTAGCGCGACAAATTGTCATCAATAACGGGGCAGGGAAAGAGGCGGCTTCATCGATTATTAACAAGTCGTAGCTATTGTCTAACAATAGTGGCGAATCCGGGGCCACCCATTTCAGTTCACGCCTATTGGCTGTAGTAGTAAGTGAATCTATTGAGGAAGTAAACCTTGAGATATTGTTTGTGCATATATCAAACAGGCCTTCAATAGATTTCTTAGCTGTTGAACTTACTAATATTTTAATACCTTGGCCTAACAATGACGCGCTGAGCAAGCCTAGCAAAGAGCTTTTACCTCTTCCCCGTTTAGCTTTTACCACCGCATATTTATCGTCACTATTGAAAAAGATTCTAAGCGCGTCAAATGCCCGCTTTTGATCACTGCTCCAGAACGGCGATGCCTGGACAAGAGATTGGCTAAATACCAGCTTTTGAGGAAGTCTTAATTCATCATGTTGCCAAATTGCAATCTGTTGATTATTAGCAAACTCCTTTGCGAGTTGCTGGATATATCGACTCACGTTCAGATTAAAGCCATAGGTTAAATAAAAAGGCGGGGATTCTACGGCAAGCTTTGGCCATTCATTTAACGGGGGCGTAATGACAACTAAACAACCCTGAAACGTAACACAGCCAGCTAGAGCTAGCAGCGCCGAGGGCCTAAATTCATCGACCGCATCGTAAATGGCGATGTTATAGGATTGACCCAGTAGGTGCTTATATAACGCTATTGGTTTGGAATGGTCTGTTCGGATATCGCGGTTACTTAAAGCACAGGTTTTGCTAGCAATAGGAGCGCTATCGATAAGTTCCTGCGCACGTAACAACCCTGCGCTTTTCTCCATAGCGATGACTAACATTTGTCGGTGGTAGGTATTTACATTCTCATCAATATTCCTACCAAAAAGCCATTCAATAACCTTATTTAAAGCCATATCTACCTTAATAACGTATACTAAGCATAGATTTTAACGGGATAACCAGAGGATTTCGAATGCGTTTTTTATCTCGCCGCTTAGTCATGCCAAATGATTTAAATTATGCGAATTCATTATTTGGAGGGAGGGCACTGGAGTGGATTGACGAAGAGTCTGCAATTTATGCAATTTGTCAATTGGAAACAAATTGTCTTGTGACTAAACATATTGGTGAAATAAACTTTGAATCTCCGGCTATGCAGGGAGATATTGTGGAATTTGGTCTGGAAACGAAATCGGTTGGGAAAACGTCCATTCGGGTAAGTTGCTTAGTAAGGAACAAAGCGACCAAAAAGACGATTTGTTTGGCTGACGATATTGTTTTCGTCAAAGTCGATCCAGTGACCCGTCAACCTGTACCTCATGGGAAAACCCTAGAGGGTTTAAAGTCTCAGACTGATAGGGAAATACGTTCGCTGAATTTAAGTAGCGAAAGAGACAATTAGCACCCCACTATCCACTATTAACTGGATTAGTCGTTACTCGATCTGACAGATTCAGCTACAGGGCTGAATCATTTCTGACAGTCTTCTGTGAACGTAGGGCGGCCATTGAGGCTAACTATTTACTGAGGCCCAAAAAAAGCTAACGTCATTGCATATATGGACTCCCGGTTCATTTCAAGGATATTTTTAATATAAGTTGGAAGATTGCA
>NZ_JAPFRE010000040.1 GCF_026183735.1 Alteromonas sp. ASW11-130
ATAAGAGCCCGAATATGCGCATGCAATCTTCCAACTTATATTAAAAATATCCTTGAAATGAACCGGGAGTCCATATAAGCAATGACGAGATGGATTTATTGCAGATTGCTGCTTACGCAGCAATGACGATGGGTTGTGTATAGCGTTAGGGTTCCCCCGTCATTTTATTGAACACAACTTATTTCAAACTTTAAAAAATACAACAATGTGTGTAATCCGCCGTATCGAATCGCAACGTCAGCCTGTTGCTCGACTATTGGTTTAGCATGGAAAGCCACCCCTAGCGACGCTGTTTGCATCATAAGTAAGTCATTGGCGCCGTCGCCCATCGCAATAGTCTGCGAGTGCCTTATTTGCCACTTCTCCGCAAAATCCGTTACGGCTTCTGCTTTAGCTTTCGCATCAATAATGTCACCCGAGATGTGACCAGTTAGCCGATTGTTCTCAATCGCCAGTACGTTTGCTCGAGCTCCATCTAGATCTAATCGCTGTTGTAGATAATCTGCGAAATAAGTAAAACCGCCTGAAGCGATAATTACTTTCCATCCATTCTCTTTCAAAACGTGAAGCAAATGAGTTAATCCAGGCATCAAAGGAATACAATTGCGGATCACCTCTAAATTACTTTCCTTCGCATCTTTAAGACAGGCAACCCGCGCGAGTAGTGAGGCCTTAAAGTCGAGTTCGCCTCGCATAGCTTGTTCAGTGACAACCGACACTTTTTCACCCACTCCTGCCAACTTGGCGATTTCATCAATACACTCTATTTGGATTACCGTACTGTCCATGTCCATCACTAATAAACCTGGCTCTTTCAATTCAGGCTGCTGGTTTTGCAAAACTATTTCTATCCGATATGCTTCTGCTACCTGTTTCAGCGCTACATCGATCTTATTCGCTTTGGTAAGTTTAACTCGCGCCAAAACCACGCATTCTCCGTAGCATTCTGACAACGGATGAAAATGGAATGATTCAACCTCTAAGAAAGTGGCTAACTTTTTTTCTACACTAAAAAGAATATTCAGCGTTAATGCTGGCCCTATAATTGTCAGTGTTTCACACTCATCACTTCTGGTTGTTACATCCATCACTTTCGTGCAGTGATTATCAAATGTCCAACCACTCGGGAAACCTTTTTTAAGCGTCAATAATGATGAATAACTATGTTGCGTTAAAGACAACTTTACACCTGTCAACATGAATACATGGGGAGCTAATCCTACCTAAAGGTTAAGCGTCAGAAAACTCACATCTGGCATTTACTGTTAAATTAATTGTAATATGCCAGTTAATTTAGTTCTTAGTGGACATTTAATAGTATGAGTATGGATATCTCAGGTCAATCATCTCCTGGGCATACACTGACCTCAAGCGTCGACGCCGCTGATCGGCGTAATATGCCCACGGTTCAACATAGTGGCTACAAAGCTATCAAGCGAATTGTTCATACCTTCAGTCTATGCGTGACCATAGCGTTACTCATTTATTTTTTTTATCTTTATCAGCAGCACTCCCGCCAGTGGGCGGAATTTGAAGCAGGTCAAACAGGAACATTATTGGTTCATCAGTATGCTTTATTGCTTGCGCCCGTCGTTACCAAGGGAAACGACGAGGAACTGGAGAAAATGGTAGCCACGCTCAATCATCATCCGGCCTTAGTTAACGCTGCCGTATACGATTCCCGAGGCGTATTACTTAGCTCTGCCGAAAACCACCTCTTGCTCTTAAAACACCTTTCAGATAAATCAAGAAACTGGGTTGTTCATATAGAAGACATTCGTAATGACAGTGAGCAAACTATTGGCTATTTACGTTTGGTTTTTAATGCTAAGCGGCTTCTGGCCCCCTCGCTTGATTTTGAAAAGCGTAAGGTGGAGATGGTTTATGTATTAATGATACTTACTTTTTTACTCGGGGTTTACCTGGCTAGAAGCTTTTATAAATTTAGACCCGTATTGAAACGTCGTATATTGTCTGACGATGCTAGCGCTGCTTATCCGTCGACATTAAACAAGCGCCAATAGTTCTCTGTGGTTTGAGAGATCACGCTTTTCTTCTCAAGATTTTTTAGTTCAGCTAATGATTTGGCTACATCGCTGATAAAAGCGGGCGAATTTCGCTGCCCTTGCCTTCCCTGCATTGGCATATCAGGCGCATCAGTTTCTAACAGCAAATATTCCAGAGGAATTACAGAAACCGTTTGCCGGGTCTTACTCGCCCTAGGATAAGTAATGGTGCCACCTATACCTAGTAAAAATCCTCTATCAATATATTGGCGTGCTACCTCCTCGCTTCCTGAAAATGCGTGGATAACACCTCCGTATTTGAAATTAACCTTCTTCACCCCTTCTATTAAAAGGTGATGGGTTTTTCGATGGTGCATAATAACGGGAAGTTCAAATTGTTGTGCAAGTTCAAGCTGTCCTAAAAATAGCTCCTGCTGCTTTTTAAGGGGTGTATTGACTGTGGCATCAAGCCCTATTTCACCAATAGCTACACATATGTGGCGATGCTTTTCTACCCAACATTGAAGCTGCGAAAGTGAATCGTCTTCGTCAGTTAAAAAATAGGGATGCAAGCCAAACGCTATATCGCATTGCGGAAAATTATTTTGGATCGTAAGCTGCCGCTGCCATCCCTCTTGAGTAGTGCCTGGAATAAGGAAGCGCGTTACGCCTGCTTCTGAACTTTGTTTAAGCACAGTTTTCAGATCGGTTTTAAATTCTGGTAAATCGAGATGACAGTGACTATCTATCATCACGCTTCCCTTAGGGCATCAATCGTTGTGTATGCCACTCACCAGACTCTGACAAATTATATTCAAAGCGATCATGAAGACGATTTTCGCCACCTTGCCAAAACTCTATTTGATGAGGTTCGACGCGAAAGCCTCCCCAAAAGTCGGGTACAGGTATCTCTCCCTGTGCAAATTTTTGCTTGAGTTGACTGAACTGGGTCATCAATAGTTCTCGCTTGGCGATGGGTCTACTTTGACGTGATGCGATGGCCGCAAGTTGGCTGTCTTTAGGACGGGAAAGAAAATAGCGAGCATTCTCGGCAACAGACATTTTATGCGCAGTACCGCATACTCGTACCTGTCGCTCCATAAAAAACCACGGAAAATGTAACGATACTTTCGGATTTTCTGTCAGTTCCCGGGCTTTCCTACTACCGTAATTGGTATAAAAAACAAACCCTTGAGGCCCAACATCTTTTAGCAGCACTATACGTTGAGAAGGCTGACCATCTTTTGCTACGGTCGCTACTGTCATAGCCGTGGGGTCTGGTACGCCAGCTTCTATAACATCGTTTAACCAGCGTTCGAAAAGGCTTATTGGATTTGTGGTTAATTCTGACTCATCCAGGGAGCGTAAACTGTATTGTCGTCGTAAGTCTGAAATTGCCATTCACGCTCCCAGAAAACGCATGTCTTATTAGTTTGGTTAATCGTCGTTACCATAGCCTAACGAACGAAGCGCACGTTCATCATCAGCCCATCCTTGTTTCACTTTCACCCAAAGCTCTAAAAACACTTTGGAATCAAAGAGGTTTTCCATATCTTTACGCGCCTGTTCACCGATGGTTTTAATGTGTTGTCCTCCTTTACCTATCACCATTCGTTTCTGCGATTCGCGCTCAACTAATATAAGACCATTAATACGGAAAACGCCATTGTCGGCCAACTTAAACTGTTCAATCTCAACTGTTGTTGAATACGGTAATTCGTCGCCGGTAAAGCGCATTAATTTTTCGCGAATGATCTCTGCAGCCATAAAGCGACTGGATCGATCTGTAATGTAATCTTCAGGAAAATAAAACTCACTCGGCGGTAGCGTTTTCTGAACTAACTCACGTAACACATTAACCTGTTTTCCCAGTTTAGCGCTCACGGGTACAATATTATCGAAATGATGTTTCTTCGCGAGAATTTGCAGTTGTTCCATCAACTCTGACTTTTCTTTAACTTTGTCAGTTTTATTTACCACTAAAAAGCTGGGTAAGCCTGACTGCTGAACCTTCTTAAGCACCATAGTGTCTTCATCGGTCCAGCGCGTTCCTTCCACAACCATCAATACTAACCCCACCTCAGCCAACGAGGATGTGGCCGCACGATTCATGTAACGGTTTATTGCTTTCTTTTCATCGTTATGAAGTCCCGGTGTATCAACATATACAGTTTGAAAATCACCTTCGGTATCAATACCTAAAATTCGATGACGAGTAGTTTGAGGCTTGCGAGACGTAATACTTATTTTCTGCCCCAGCAAGTGATTCAGTAAAGTAGATTTGCCCACATTAGGACGGCCAACAATCGCTACGAGTCCGCAGTAGGTGGTTATATCTTCAGGCGTCATTGATTAATTTCTCTAGCGTAATTTTAGCGGCCTGTTGTTCCGCTTTGCGCCTACTTTCCCCCAGCGCCACAACAGGTTGATGTAAGCCAGCCGCGAGACAACTCACTTCAAACGTCTGCGCGTGATCTTTACCTGTAATATTGATTACTTCGTATGTTGGTAGCGGTAACCGGCGGGATTGCAGGTATTCTTGGAGGCGTGTTTTATTATCCTTGGGGTGGGCATTAGGGTCTAATTGGGCAATACGTTCTTGCCACAATTTTAAAATCACCTCTTTAACCGTTTCCATACCGGCTTCTAGATAAATGGCACCTAATACTGCTTCCACAGCATCGGCTAATATCGAGCCTCTTCTGGAACCGCCACTCTTCATTTCACCCGGCCCCAGTTTTATCAGGTCTCCCATTTTGGCTTCACGCGCTAGCTCAGCCAAGGTGTCCCCTTTTACCAAGGTCGAACGCATTCGAGTGAGTTTACCTTCCGGCACATTCGGGAATTTCTTAAATAGCGCTTCACCGATGACCATTCCGAGTACTGCATCCCCTAAAAACTCAAGGCGCTCATTATGCACTTTCGCTGCGCTTCGGTGAGTGAGCGCCAGATCCAACATAGCAACGTCTTGGAATGTATAACCCAACACTTTGCTAATATAAGCATATTTATCAATGCCCTGCATTAATCAATACCGCCCACGCGACTAAAGCGGACACCCGTTGGGATCCAAGAAGGGAGCCAGCTATCGGAGGCGCGTTCAAATTCAAAACTTATCCAGATAGCAACCGCTTCGCCCACCAGATTTTCATCCGGAACAAAACCCCAGAAGCGACTATCTCGGCTATTGTCACGATTGTCACCTAACACAAAGTATTGACCTTCAGGAACACGCCATTCATTACTTCGCGTACCCGGCTGGGTGTAAAAGTGCGAAGGGTGTACTTCACGCATGGGATGGCGAAGAATATCGTGGGGCGTATCGCCAAGTTGTTCGGTATAACGAAGAAGCGGGGCCATATCCTGCACAAAATCGCCGCGCGACTTAAACTCAACGTCTACAGGTTGCAATTTACCACAGCTTTCCACCTCATCGCTTGCGCAAGCAGGCTTTATATAAATTTGTTTGTTGCGATAAACTACGGTGTCCCCAGGTAAGCCAACTACTCTTTTAATGTAGTCAATATTTGGTTCTTCAGGATACTTAAAAACCACAATGTCGCCCCGATCCGGCGCCCCAGTCTCAATTATTTTCTCCCGAAAAACCGGGTCCTTTATACCGTATGCATATTTCTCTACCAGTATAAAGTCACCTACCAATAACGTAGGCATCATAGAGCCTGACGGTATCTGAAAGGGTTCATAAAGAAATGAGCGTAATACCAACACAAAGGCGATAATGGGAAAAATTTGTTGCGCAGTATCTACAATATAGGGCAGTTCGGTCTTTTCCTGTGCGTCAGCTTCTGCGCTTCCGATTGTACCACCAGATGTGGCGGCTTTGGCTTTGCGCTTACTGGCAAAAAATAATGAATCTAACAACCAAATCAAGCCGGATGCAACTGTTAGAAAAACCAGAAATAAGGAAAAGTAATTCGCCATTATTTTTTCACCTTCAATACCGCAAGGAATGCATCCTGGGGTAATTCAACATTTCCAACCTGCTTCATACGCTTCTTCCCTTCTTTTTGCTTTTGTAGCAGTTTTTTCTTACGACTTACATCGCCCCCATAACATTTTGCGATAACATTCTTCCGCAACTGTTTTACCGTACTACGCGCGATAACATGGTTACCAATTGCGGCTTGAATGGCGATATCAAACATTTGTCTAGGGATTAACTCACGCAGTTTTTCCACCATATCACGCCCGCGCGATTGTGAATTCTCACGGTGCGTGATAAGTGCCAACGCATCTACCCGTTCCCCATTAATGAGAATGTCGACCCGTACCATATCTGAGGACTGGAATTTTTTGAAGTTATAATCGAGTGAGGCAAAACCTCGGCTGGTTGACTTTAATCGGTCAAAGAAATCCAGTACCACTTCAGCCATGGGTAATTCATAGGTTACCGCAACCTGTTTGCCGTGATAGGTCATATTGGTTTGAACGCCGCGCTTTTCGACACACAATGTGATGACATTACCTAGATAATCTTGTGGTACCAGAATGTGCGCTTCTACGATTGGCTCGTGAATTTCTTCAATATCGTTTACCGCGGGTAACTTTGACGGGTTGTCTACCTGTACTGTTTCACCCTTCGTAGTAACCACTTGGTATATTACCGTCGGAGCAGTAGTAATCAAGTCAAGGTCGTATTCTCGCTCTAGTCGCTCCTGAATGATTTCCATATGTAACATACCTAGGAAGCCAATACGGAAGCCAAAACCCAATGCGGCTGAACTTTCGGGTTCATAAAACAACGAAGCGTCGTTGAGACTTAACTTTTGCAACGCGTCGCGGAAATCTTCATAATCATCTGAGCTTATCGGAAATACACCTGCATAAACCTGCGGTTTTACCTTTTTAAAACCGGGTAGCATTTTTTCAGCTGGCTGACGTGCAGTAGTTATGGTATCGCCTACCGGTGCGCCAAGGATATCTTTGATACCTGCAATAACAAAGCCTACTTCGCCCGCGCGTAGGATACCGGTATCCAGCGCTTTAGGCGTAAACACGCCCACTTTGTCGACTTGATGAACCTGCCCGTTAGACATAATTTGGATGCGGTCTTTAACATTCAGCTGGCCTTCCACGATACGCACTAGCGATACTACGCCTTGGTAATTATCAAACCATGAATCAACAATAAGTGCACGCAATGGCTTTTCACGCTCTCCCACTGGAGGAGGTATCTTTTGTACAATGACTTCAAGTACGTCTTCAATACCCACCCCCGTTTTCGCTGAACAGCGCACTGCATCTACAGCGTCAATACCAACAATGTCTTCAATTTCCTCGGCGACCCTCTCTGGTTCAGCTTGCGGTAAATCAATTTTATTTAAGATTGGCACCACTTCCATGTCCATATCAATCGCTGTATAGCAGTTAGCCAGTGTTTGCGCCTCAACACCCTGGCCGGCATCTACTACTAAAAGTGCGCCTTCACACGCTGCCAACGAACGAGACACTTCATAGGTAAAATCAACGTGTCCCGGAGTATCGATGAAATTTAACTGATAGGTTTCACCATCTTTTGCGGTATAATTCAATGTAACGCTTTGCGCTTTAATGGTAATACCACGCTCGCGCTCTAAATCCATTGAATCGAGCACCTGCTCAGCCATCTCCCTTTCTGATAAACCACCACAATGCTGGATTAAGCGATCCGATAGCGTTGATTTACCATGATCAATGTGGGCAATGATACTGAAATTACGAATGTGCGACTGTTGCATATAGCTAGAAATTACCTGCAAAAATTATTGAAATCTATCCTTTCACTTTTTACTCAGAAGAGGCAAACCGTGATCAAAGGATGATGGCACCATCGTGAATAATTCGACGATGACATCCATGAAAAAAAGTCTGCGGATTTTACCTATTTATTAGTCGAAAAGCGAATTAATGTAATATCACTCGATAGGTATTACTTACAGGAAAAATTATTTACGCAGTTTTACACTAGGATCGGTCGCTGACAGGATAACGGGCTGGAATTTGGCTGTATCTTTCGATTTTAAATAACGTGAGGTTAACACCCCTCCTAAAAAGGTGACAATGCCGCTGCCCAGCACTACCCACAGTTCGCTATATAATCCAAGCGAGGGCAACATGTTATTAAACACCAATGCACTTATCAGAAATACGATCAAAGGAGCTAAATATAACCATGCTGAAGCCGAAAGAATACCCGCTTCGGGCACCCCTACTTTCACCACATCACCTATCTTTGTTGGCACAGGTGTCTTAAACGTAAGTTGCTGAGTCCGAGGAGCCAGCGCTCTTGACACCACGCCGGTACCGCAATCCTGATTTACCTGACATGCATTGCACGTGGTCTTAATTGCGGCTTCTACTGTGACTGTGTCGCCTTGTACACATATTACTGTAGCGCGTTCAACTATCATTTTATTACGTCATCCATTGCTATCAGGGCGGTGCATACTAAGTGAGGTAGCTATTGCATTGGCTGTATTTAGTGGTATTTCGCCTACTACTGTAACCTGAGCTTGCCCGTCTGTTAAGGTTAGAAACGTATTAACATCATGACGTAATACCATATCTGCACCGATCGCGTCATCAGCCATCTGAACATATACCGAGACATCGACTAAACCGTCACTGAACATTTTATATTCCACGATCTGTCCCGTTAGCGCTAAACGTCTTATATCGCGCTTTACTTCTTTCATTCCTCGCGGCAAATAATCCACTTCCCAATGGTGTTTTCTGGGTTGCGAGGGCGTTATCACCATGGGTTGGGGTAAGGTAGCCTGGTTGACTCTCGCAAAATACGGATGGGGTTCTTTTTGAATGCTGAGTGATGTCACCTGAATTTGTTCAAGTAAATTTCCATTCAAATCCAACATGTTGAATTTTAATAACATGCCGCTAGCTTCGTCTAACCATAATTGATAACTAAAACGACTATTATCTAAACTTACGATACGTATGTGTTGAGCGGATCTACCAGAGACTCTCGCCCGACCTACTTTAATAAATTTGTAAGACTTGGTAAGCGCCCGCGGATTATATAGTAATTGGCTTGGAATGGGACCGTTAATCGACGCGGAATATAGGCTGTAAGGCGGTACATCAGGTTCAAATACACTAACCACATTTCCGACCCGTATTAATTCGCGTCCCGGGCCATTTTGTAAATTTAGTTGTTCAACCGTTGTACCATCTTCTAAAACGCCGTGACGCCATAGATACGGAATGGTTTCACTACCCGCTCGACTTTGAATAAATGAGACCTGGTAGTTCAAACTCTGAGTGGCCTCCGTTAATCGGGCTAACCATTGCTTGGCAGTTAAAAAATCACGCTCATTTTCTTCGACGTTTTCTATATTTTGGGTAACACTAGTATTGTCAGAAATATCACTGCTTTGGCTAGTTGAATGTTCGGCTTCAACAGCAGACGTATTGCTTTGTTGCGCTGACACTTCAGCCCGCAGCATAGACACACTAAAAATTGAAATTAAGGTGGCACGCTTAAATAAAACAGCCAGCTTACGTGGAGCTGGCCTGTTAATACTACTTAATCTGTTCATCCAATTGAATACTATCGTTAGTTTTCCGATCCCTGCTGTTCTTCGGCAGCAGCACTTTGTTCTTCAGCCTGCTTAAGCTTAACCTGCTGCTCATGGTCAGCAATCAGCGCATTAATCTTTCTTTTTTTCTCTAGCATCATCGCCATATCATTGCGTGGTAGCGTTCTGGTTTGCTCCAGACTCACTGGGGCCAAGCCCCCTTGAGGACCCACCGTGGTAAATGTAGAGAACGGTTCTGTGTGAGAAGGCTGATTACTATATTGTACGCCTACTATCACTGCCGCAGCTACTGAAGCGGCAACAGCAAACTGGCCAGCTTGCTTTGCGAATGGGATCACATTACCCAATAATGGAATTGATTCCCAGCGTGAACGAGGAGCCATCACTGTCGGTTCATTCGTTAGAGCCTCTGCTACCCGTGCTGTGATATCCAGTTGCGGCGCAACTGTAGCCTCTTTACGCAAACCGCTACGAATCACATGGTAACGCTGCCATTTGGCCTGAAGCACTGGATCCTGCTTAATGGCATCGATGATCTCAGTCTGACTGAGTTCTCCATCCATAAAAGCAGATAAATTTTCTTGTTGTTTGGTCATACATTATTCCTGATCAAAGTTGATCAATTACCACGTTTACACAGAGGTTAGGTTACCGAACTTTAAAAAAGTTCAATTTTCTAACAAAGGCTGTATAACTTTATCAATTGCTTCCCTTGCCCTAAAAATCCTTGAGCGAACTGTCCCAACCGGACATTCCATGACGCCTGCTATCTCTTCATAACTCAAGCCTTCAATTTCCCGTAAGGTAATCGCCATACGTAAATCATCCGGCAGTTTTTCAACCACCCCAAATAAGGTGGTTTCTATCTCGTCAGATAGTAAACTACGTTCAGGTGTGGATTGCTCTTTTAACGCATCGCTACCTTCGTAGTAATCCGCTTCATCCGCATCTACATCACTCGCTGGCGGCTTACGCCCCTGCGCAACTAAGTAATTCTTCGCGCTATTAACAGCAATACGGTAAAGCCAAGTATAAAAAGCACTTTCTCCACGAAAATTAGGCAACGCCTTGTAGGCTTTGATAAACGCGTCCTGAGTAACATCCGCCACGTCACCGGTATTCTTCACATACCGAGAGACCAAATGCATAACCTTATGCTGGTATCTGGTTACTAAAAGATTAAACGCGTTTTTATCTCCGCGTTGAACCTTTTCAACTAATTGTTGATCGGTTATTTGCTCGCTCATTCGAGCCATTTCTCCTTAACATCTACTTCTTTACAGCTCATGCAAGCACTCAAGTAGACTTTGTGAATACGGAAAAGTTCGCAACTTTTTTAATTTTTGTTCCAAATTTTGCACGAGAACGTGGATTTGCCCATTGTTTTTTACGCTTCATCCATTAGACTTGCCGAACTTTGGGTATCTCAGCACCGTTAAAATACATGAATTCAACAACTTCTTCACCACCTTCTTTAAATCAAGCGATAGAACACCGATGTGACGTGTTGATTATCGGTAGTGGTGCCGCTGGTCTGAGTCTGGCTTTGAAACTAGCAGACCACTGCCAGGTCATCGTGCTGAGTAAAAGCGATCGAAATGAAGGTTCTACGCGGTATGCGCAAGGGGGTATTGCTGCGGTCTTTGATGAAGACGATTCAATAGAGTCACATGTCGCCGATACGCTAGATGCGGGTGCAGGATTGTGCGATGAACAAGTGGTTATCTACACCGCGAAAGAGGCTAAAGCAGCGCTGGAGTGGTTAATAAATTTTGGCGTACCATTCGATACGGAAGAAAGCCACAGCGGTGAAAAGAAGTATCACCTTACGCGTGAGGGAGGCCATAGTCACCGTCGTATTTTACATGCTGCGGATGCTACTGGAGAAGCTATACAAAACACGTTGAACGATGCTGTAGCAGCGCACCCCAATATCCATTTCTTCGAGCGCTACAATGCTATTGATTTAATTGCGTCAGAAAATACGCCTAAACATTGTAAAGGTGTATACGTTTGGAACCGCAAACGAGAACAGGTTGAAGTGATTCGCAGCCGTTTTATTACCTTGGCAACGGGTGGTGGCAGCAAAGTTTATCAATATACTTCCAATCCTGATGTATCAAGTGGTGATGGTATAGCAATGGCGTGGCGAGCAGGATGTCGCGTTGCTAATATGGAATTTAATCAATTTCATCCCACCTGCCTCTATCATCCACAAGCACGTAACTTCCTTATTTCAGAAGCCTTGCGTGGAGAAGGGGCGCAGCTATGTCACGCTGATGGTACGCGCTTTATGCACAATTTCGACAAACGTGGTGATTTGGCACCACGGGATATCGTTGCTCGGGCTATCGATTTTGAGATGAAACGACTTGGTGCAGATTGCATGTACCTGGATATTAGCCATAAAAGTGCCGATTTTATTGTTAAACATTTTCCCAATATTTATCGTAAGTGTCGCTCATTAGGCATTGATATTACTCGCCAACCTATACCGGTTGTCCCAGCCGCTCACTATAGCTGCGGGGGCGTCATAACAGACCTAAATGCGCGGACCGATCTGGACAATGTTTACGCCATAGGTGAAGTTGCCTATACAGGTTTACATGGCGCAAATCGTATGGCGTCCAATTCACTACTTGAATGCGTAGTTTTCGCCAAAGCTGCGGCAACCCATATTCTTTCAAGACTGGCCGATAAAACGACAGATGAACTCATCGCCCCATGGGATGAAAGTCAGGTCAGCAATTCGGATGAAGAAGTAATCATTCAGCACAACTGGCACGAACTACGTCTTTTTATGTGGGATTACGTTGGCATCGTAAGAACTAACAAGCGTTTGGAACGAGCATTACGCAGAATTCGTTTGTTGGAACAGGAAATCCACGAGTATTATGCGCACTTTAAGGTAAGTAATAACCTGCTGGAACTTCGTAATCTAGTGATGGTGGCAGAGCTAATTGTACGCTGCGCCATACAAAGAAAAGAAAGCCGTGGTTTGCATTTTAATGTAGATTATCCTGAAACCCTTGAACAATCTGCTCCAACAATTTTAACGCCCTTAAAAAGTTTGATTGAAGAAGAGCCTGGCACTTTGAGTACTTAAGACGCAACCACAAGTACTGTGCGAAAATATCTTAAGTATCAATAGAAAGCACAGCAGGCGCTGCGCTTTCTTTGAACACTACAGAATAAGTGATTGACCCGCTTCCAATGTAAATTCTTCTGCAAGCGTAATTTTATTGCCCGACAATAAATCTATGTATTCCCCTCTGAGACTTTTCGGCACAGGGAATCTAGCCTCAGCTTCAGGGTTTAGATTTACCAGAGTCAAACGTTTTTGTTCATCCTTAATGTTCTGGACCACCCACGCATTCATGTTATCAACCGGGTAATAACGAATTTCATTTGGAAATTGCAATGCAACGTGGTCGTTACGTATTTGCAGTAACTTTTTGTAATGGTTTAACAAAGAATCCGGGTTCGCTGCCTGCGCATCAACTGATGCATTTTTATTCGCGCGTTGTGACTGCCAGTACCCTTCCCACCATGGTTTGTGTTCTTTTATCCAGGGGAACCACTTGCTTTGATCCAGCCAGAATTCCCCCGTATCATTGAAGCCGGCAGCATCGTTATCCTCCCACTGCATAATAGCGCGACGATACTGATCATCGCCAGTAGCGTACTGCGACAATCCAATTTCTTCCCCATAATACATATACAGCGTGCCAGGAGTGGTCATCAACAATGTAGCGGCTAACTTAGCTTTACTCCAATCTTCACCTAATGTATGCATAATACGATTTTGATCGTGGTTCGTTAGAAAGGGAGAAAAGAATGAAATGGGGGCGGTCGCCTTACGACTCTTTAAATTTGCCCACAATGCTTGGCGCGTATTATCTTCCTCCCCGTCTTTAACCGTACCGAAATCTGCGCTTCGTTCCCCACCCGCATTCAAAATACCACTGACTACATAACCAAAATCAAAATCGAACGCCGAATCTAGTCCGTTACCATCGTCATAGTACTTACCTATTGTGGGCATATCAGCCCATGCCTCAGCTACAAGCATAGCTCCAGGATTAATCGATTTTACATGCTGGCTGAACTGGGTCCAGTAGATGATAGTGGCATCAGTATCAGCTTGATCTGCATCCTGTCCGTCGACGGTCTCATCTTCAATTGCGTATCTGACTGCGTCGAGACGAAAACCGTCTACCCCCTTTTCCAGCCAAAAAGTGGCTAGCTTATTCATTTCGTCAACCACTTTGGGATTACGTAGGTTCACATCGGGTTGGGTGGGGCCAAATGCACCATAATAGAATTCACCGCGTTGCTCATTCCAGTGCCACACAGCTTGAGAATTATCTTCTTTATCTGCCCAAGCTTTCCCCCAATGCTTAGGTATTTCTTTTTTCCAGATAAAATAGTCTTCATAACCTGGCTCTTGTGCAGCGGACTTTTGGAACCACTCATGGCCGTCAGAAATGTGATTAATTACCAGGTCTAAAATGACCTTGATACCATGCTCATGAGCGGCGCTAACGAATTCTTCAAAATCTTCCATCGTGCCGTAGTCAGACTCGACGCTGTAAAAGTCTTGAAAATCATAGCCATGATAGGAGGGTGCTTCAAATACCGGTGTCAACCAAATTCCATTTACGCCTAGCTCTTGCAAGTAGGGAAGTTTTGACGTCATGCCGTCAAAGTCCCCGCTGCCATCCCCGTCTGCATCATAAAATGAACGCGGCCAAATTTCGTAAAAAATTGCATTATCCCACCAGCTAGGATCGTCATTATCAATGCGTATGGATTCATAAGCAACTTCGCCCTCAGGGGTAAGAGTGCTTGGTGGTGTAGAGGTAATTTGCTGTGAACAAGAGACCATCAGTATTGATAACATCAGTGTTGATGCTCTTTTAGAAATATTTTTTATCATGCGCTCATCATTTCCATTGTTAAACAAATGTCAGTGCGATTGATGCTTATTCCCCCCTATTGCGACTTGAAAAGCAAGCACGATCACATTGAAAACGTATGCAAGGCAGAATTTTAGTCCAACTTGATTAATGATTGAAAAGGTGTAATGGGGCTTACTGAATAATTTTACCGTTGGCCAATAGTCCAGTTTTTTATCAAACGCAGTATTCTATAGCCACATTAAGCCCGTATATGGCTTGTCTTTTAAACTTGCTAGCCTTTGTTTAAGGTCGCCAACATGAATTTCTAATTTGTGTCCGTCAGGGTCTAAAAAGTAAAGCGATTCGCCTTCGCTCTTATTTACTTTCCATAGCGTAGCGCGGGAGGAAATAATCTTTTGGCTTAGCTTCAAAAAATCCACTTGCGAAACAGACCATGCAATATGCGTATAGTCGCGTGCTGGTTCAGGAAGGTCCCTTGATAAACAAAGCCATACATTATCGCATGATAGATAGGCTCCTTGTTCCCACATTGCATGTCCGTTAAAACCCAAAACAGCCGTATAAAACTCAACTGACCTTTTGACATCAGATACTGCGATAGTGATGTGGTTTAATCCAGTGATCATCATATGTTCCTGAGATGGGCTTAACTAATTGTTTTGTTTCTCGCAGCGACCTGACGCTAAAAACTTCCACGGATATGGGGCTGGCTCAGATCTCCATTTAAGAGGGTAAACTGATCTCCCTCGCCCTCGCTATCTTTCAATACCACTACCTCCGCTGGCAACAATATTGGCTTAAGAAACTCACAAGCCAGCTGAATATCACCGCTAAACTGTTTGTCAGTAGCTAACTGGCTATAACACTTAGCCAAACTCCACATCCCATGGGCAATCGCTTTTTTAAAACCAAACAACTTTGCGCTAATGGCGGATAAATGAATGGGGTTGTAGTCGTGAGAAACCTTCGCGTATTTACGGCCTATATTGTCGGGGATACGCCACTGAGCCACCTGTTGATAATTTTCCCAAAAAGGTTGGCGTTGCTCCTGGTCTTTACGCTTCTTTCTAGCGACATGGGGGGCGTTAATTCGAATCAGGTATTTGCCTACTGCTCGGTAGACAAACTTTCCCTGTTGGTCCCCATTCACAATGACATCAACTACCCATCCCTTAGCATGGGCTTTTAACTCTCCCAATTCTGCTCTGAGACTGAAACTTACGTGAGGGTCCGCGTCGGCACTTTGCCAAACATGGTTAGAAATGTGTACCAAACCCAGTAGAGGGAAAGGGTTATGTTTATCCGCCAGACATAGCATTTGCAGGCTCAAAGACTGAACTTGCAAATAGAGAGGATGCAATCTGGATACCTTTTCCCAATCCACTAATGCACAGTAACTTTGATAGTGTTCGAAGTTGATTAGCAGATTTTTTGTAGCCGTAACATCAACCAATGATGGGGGTTTGAATTGAGTAAGGCGCTGTTTATCTGCGCCTCTCATTAGTGCACTTAAAAGGTCTAATATCATGGTTCATCCTGAGCGAGGTTAGCCCGCTGTAAAACGATTCTACACAGCCTTCGGTAGTTTTGCTCGTCACACTCTCCTTTTAATATCCAGCGTGGAGGTGACTGTGTACTGAAACACAGAAAGACAGCAAAAGGTGTGACGCGTGACTTACCACTTAACACCTCTCTGGAGCCTTCTACAGAGATGATACCTGACATGGTTTGTTGCCAGCTACCATCATCACCTAGCAAATAAGTTTCAGGTAATAGTGCTGCCTGTTGCAAGTGCTGCCAATAGAAAAAGAGTGTCGAGACGCACGCTATAAAACTGAAGTACTCAATGGCCACCCACGAGTAAGTATTATCTGACAGAGAGTGCAATCCCCCCCATATAATCAGCGAAGGGAATATCCATTGATAATTGCGCCATCTTGATGGCGTTATTTCAACCCTGTACTTTAACGCGGTTGACAATGATCGACACCATTTCCGCTAATTCAGGATCGTCGCACTTCTGATGCCCCATGAACCAAGCAAACAAATCGGGATCATCACTGGTCAACAGGCGTTCGAAAGTAATCTTTTGCTCATCAGTCAAATCTTCAAAAGCTTCGTCCATAAAAGGCAACAGCAATACATCTAGTTCCAGCATCCCTCGGCGGCAAGCCCACCGCATGCGTGCTACGCGTTTAGCTTCCAACATACACCAACATTCAAAATTTATTTAATTTAAGCAGGACTATACCACGCAGTGCCTAGACTGTTGACTGTCCTTTCAGACTTTTTATCAATTTTCCCTTGCTAATTAGGTTATCCCCCCCATTGTTAAATAATACAATTGTTGCTTTGTAGGACCATTAATGACCGAAAATAATCACACTCTACTTGCCTCACTAAATGATTTAACGAATGAGTTTGCCATTCCTTTACCGCAACTTGGGATGATTAGTGTCAGTGGAGAACAACGTAATGATTATCTTCATAGCCAATTAACAATTGACCTAAAACAGTTTCCTAACGGAATAAGCCGCCCCTGCGCTCACTGCGATGCCAAGGGAAAAGCGTGGTCAGTAATGCAGGTTTTTCGTTTCGGTGATAGTGTATTGATGAGTATCGCAGCTTCTGCACTGCCAACAAGTCTCGCTGAATTGAAAAAATACGGCGTATTTTCTAAGGTCGACATTGCTGACGCCAGCACTACTTTCACGCAGTATGTTGGCCGCGGTAAATCTATCGACGAGTTCGTATTCACTCACTTTGGTAGCGTCCCAGTTGAAAAGGGAGAAGTAGTTGAAAGTGCGCTGGGCTTAGTTGTGCGCTCGCCCTTTATTCCCGACTTACTCCACCTTTGCTTAACGGATGAGGGTTCAGCACAATGGTCTCAATTTCTGGAAAAAAGTGGCTTAGCTAGCTATTCATCCGATGTATACGAGGCGATGGCTATTCAACATGGTATTCCATGGATAACCTCTGAGAACGTTGGACAATTTATTCCGCAGATGATTAACCTCCAGGCTTTGGATGCTATTGATTTCAAAAAAGGATGCTATATGGGGCAGGAAGTCATTGCCCGTACCCGCTACCTGGGTAAAAACAAGCGCGCGGCAATGATATTTAGACTTGAAGGTTCTCACCTTGTCAATCCTGCCGACACTATTGAATTACAGTTAGGCGAAAACTGGCGTAAGGGCGGGGTTGTCGTGAGAAACGCTTCATTGAGGGATGAAACCTGGGTACTGGCGGTAGTCGCAAACGATACTGAGTTATCGGCCACTTTCAGATTAAGTGGCACGCCTCAGGTAACATTTTCGCCACAAGAAATACCATATCCCATTGCTGAAGACAGTGATAAAATAGTTAAACGCTAGAGATTTATTCTTTACCCCTTTCAAATTCATTAAATAACAGGAAATATTATGACAATTGCCTCTGGAAACGTAGTCACCCTTCACTATCAGGTCTCTTCTGATGATGGTACGGTACTGGACTCGTCCAAGGATAAAAACCCGCTTACAGTATTGCTAGGACAACGCTTTTTAATTGAAGGGCTTGAAGAAGCTTTGATGGGTAAAACTGAAGGTGACAAATTTAAGGTGCATGTGGAGCCAGAGAAAGGTTACGGCAACCGGTCCGATCAGCTTGTCCAAAAAGTTCCTCTAAATATGTTCGAAGGTGTAGAAGTAGAAGTGGGGATGTCATTCCGCGCCACCACTGACCAGGGTGAGCAATCAGTTATGATAGTTGAAAAAGGTGACGATTACGCTGTTGTAGATGGAAATCACCCGTTGGCTGATGTTCCTCTTAATTTTGAAGTTGAAGTCATCAAAGTTCGCGAAGCTACAGATGAAGAAAAAGAGCACGGACATGCTCATGGTGAAGGTGGATGCGGTCACTCGCATTAATTTGCGTACCGCTCGCTCTGTCGAGCGAGCGGTATACAATTTTAGATGGCCTCTTCGTTTTGCTCTCCAGTACGAATACGAATGGCACTATCAAGGTTATAGACAAAGATCTTGCCATCACCGATTTTGCCGGTTTTAGCTGATTGTTCAATGGCTTCTACAGCCCGCTCAACCAAGTCATCCGGTAACACCATTTCAATTTTTATCTTGGGTAAAAAATCTACTTGATACTCTGCACCACGATAGAGCTCGGTGTGCCCTTTTTGACGCCCAAAGCCTTTTACTTCGGTAACAGTCATGCCGGCGATACCTACTTCACCCAATGCCTCACGAACATCATCCATCTTAAAGGGTTTAATAATTGCTTCTACTTTTTTCATTTAATATTACTCGTCGTAAACGGTAGGAATAGGATTGCGCTTATGTTGGGTACGCTCATAAATATAAAGTAGTTTGTCTACAACCTCAGGAGCGACCATTTTACTTTCCAAAAAGTTATCGATTTCGTCATAGCTTATTCCCAACGCGTCTTCGTCGGTTTTTTGTGGCGCTAGCGATTCTAAATCGGCAGTCGGCGCTTTCTCAATAATACGTTTGGGCGCGCCAAGATGAGTCGCAAGCTGACGTACCTGGCGTTTATTAAGTCCAAATAACGGGGCCAGATCACATGCCCCATCACCATATTTGGTATAGAAACCAGTGAGATTCTCTGCAGAATGATCAGAGCCCAGTACAAGCCCGTCAACCATGCCAGCAATTTCGTATTGAATAACCATACGAGCGCGTGCCTTCACGTTGCCCTTAACGAAATCTATTTTACTCTCAGAATCCGGCAGCAAAGTTTGTCCTTGCAAAGCGTTCATTGTTTCCTGGTGCAATGCATCCACGCCCGGTTGAACATTCACATTCACCGTTTTTGTAGGCTGGATAAATTCAATAGAGGCCATCGCATCGTCTTCGTCCGCTTGCATATTATAAGGTAAACGCACGGCAATAAATTGATAATCCTGCTGACTCTCATTGTTCAACTCGTTTACTGCCAATTGGGCAAGTCGTCCTAACGTACAAGAATCAATGCCACCACTAATTCCTAATACCAGCGAACTCAACCCTGATTTTCTAAGCTGTTCTTTGATAAATCCGACCCTGCGAGTCACTTCAAAGTTAACATCGATTGTGGGTTGCACTCGCATTTCCTTAATTACCGCATCTTTTTGCATCATTCTTCGCGACTCAATACCTGTGATAGTTTATGTTTTTTGGACAAAGACGTTATTCGGATAGAGTGGAGTTAACCTGCTAATAAAACAACCAAATAGTTGACTTAATCATATTAAAAAACATGGTTATGCTCTGCCACTCTATAAGCGGAATAATTATACCCATTTTTGTCGAGGATAGTTTACGATTATTAATACTACGTATGAGGAGTCGAAGTAAGTGATTGGGTATCAAAAAGGGCTGACACTGGTTGAAATGATGATTGCGCTCGCCGTCATGGCCATTTTGATAACAGTAGTTTCACCGAATGTTCAAACCATTTTGGTACAGAATCGTATTGTAGCAGACATTAACAATTTGAGCGCTGCCATAAAACATGCACGCTTCACTGCGGTAAATGAGCAAACCGACGTTACCTTGTGCCCTACTACCAATTACTCAACCTGCACCACCAGCTGGGCGCAAGCTAAAATGGTATTTATTGACAGTAATAATAATGGACAACGGGACAATGAAGAGCCTATCGTCATTAGCACCGATCCTGTAAGCGCACAAAATACCATCAGCGGGGCCATCGGTTCTGTCCTATTTTCAGCCAGTGGTGGGACTGACTTGAATACAACGGTTACTATATGCCCTGATAGCGGCGACGCGTCGTTGGCGTCTGCTTTAATTGTCACGCTGTACGGTCGGGTAACCACCGCTAAAGATAATGATGGTAACGGCGTTAAAGAGGATCATACTGGGAGCGCCCTCACCTGCCCTTAATCCCAACAATGGGCCGGAGTGCGCTGAGATGCATGATCTATAGTTAATTTCGAGCAGCGTACACCTTTATTATTTTCACTTTCCGCAACCAAAGTATAAGTAAAATCCCCCACGTTGGTTGCTGACACTTTAAACCCTTTTATTTCGCTCACATTCAATTCTTCGCCACTTGCGTAGGTACCGTTTATTAATCTAAAACGCTCCTGCAGGGTTTGCAATGCCACCAATTGTAACTGAACTTGCCTGATATTGTTACGCTCCCAATAAGTCTGATAACTAGGTACAGCGACCCCAGCCAAAATAGCAGTTATCGCCATGACAACAACCGTTTCTATTAAAGAGTAGCCTGTTTGCTGATTTTTCTTCACAGCTAATTCCTTGCTTTGGTACAGCTAAATTTGACGGACTGAATATGTACTATGGTGGTACTTTACGCCACTTTACGTATATGAGCAGCTAGCCAAAGGAACAGGAAATAAGATGACCACGCATGGCTTTACACTTGTGCAACTAATGGTGGGAGTAAGCATACTAAGTATACTCTTAACCACTGGTATGCCCTCATTTGCTGACTTCCAACATCGTCAGCATTTGCGTCAGATCCTCAATCAATCGCTGCGAATGTTTAACGAAGCCAGACAATTAGCCATTCTTCAGAGACAAACCGTTAATGTCGTGGTGCAAACCGGGAGGATGTGGTGTTTAGGCGCGACAACTGATAGTACGTGCAATTGTCATCTACCGACAGATTGTGTAGTTAACGATAAACCGATGCGAATAAGTGCAGGTTCCAAAAGCATTCAACTTGCTGATTCACGTAAACAAAGCAAGGCTAAAATCGTTTTTGATGGTAATTATGGCACCGCTTACGGCTCGGCCAATACACTGTCTTTTGCTCATTCTATTGGCATAGGTAAAGTCATTATAAACAACTTAGGTCGAGTCAGGATTTGTGCAGAAGAATTCTCATCAGTGGGTATCCAGCGATGCTAAAACGAAACCGAGGTTTTAGCCTTATGGAATTACTAATTACCATGACAGTGAGTATTACGTTGTTTGCTGGGGTTATCTCTTTGATAACTCAGCTGCTGGTTTCTCAACGACAAATTACCGCCAATTTGGCTTTAGAAAATGAGCTGAGTTTAGTAGGTCAGATTATGACAGATGAAATTCGCAGGGCGGGCTTTAATCAACATGCCATTGCAATGTTTTCTGCTAAATCATCCTCTCCTTTCACTCCTCCCATAGCGTTGTTTTCAACTGAAGACGAAGGTGTAACCAACTGCATTCTGTTTAGCTATGACAAGAATCAAAATGGCATGCTTGATACAGAGACGCCTGACGAACGCTTTGGGTTTAAACTTAATAATCAAGCGATTGAAATCAGGCGAGATGGGGCCCCTTGCGACAAAGGAGGCTGGCACGATCTGACCGATCCTCGTACAGTAAAAGTTACTGCGTTTATATTAAACAAACTAACCTCACCCAATGCACCGAACTTTTTGCAGATCAACATTAAGGCCCACCACGCGAAATTCACGCAACTTCAACGTGAAAAGCATCTTTATGTGAGGCTCGAAAATGGATGAACAGGCGTTTAATAAAGGCATGGCCATGCTTGCTCCTGTCACTTTATTACTCTCGCTGGTAGTAACTGCGTTATTGATATGCAATAACACTTTACTCACTGTATACGCTATGAAGACCGAGACGCATTTTGCTGAAAGAGCACAGCGTGATGCTCAATCACGGATAGAGCATTTGAAAGCAACACTATTAAATGCTGACGCGACTCCCCCCCCTCTACTCAGCGGCCAAACCATCCATGCTGAGCAGAAAATAGATATAAACGGTCTTGAATTGCCAACGTATACTCTTTCCGCCCATACCACAATTCATCGCAGTGAACGTACCATTACCGAAGCAGTAATTAAAGCGCCTATCCTGCTTAACTTACCTACCGCGCCACTATCCGTACTGGGCTCCATTCCGAGGCAAACCATTTTTGAACTAGGAATACCCGATAAATTTGTTGATTTAAACAGTTACTTTAGTCTATGGAGTCGAGGCGTACCTGCCATAACGGCGAAACATCAAGTCAGTTGTCGGGCGAGCCACTTCAATAACGGCGAATGTTTGCTACGTGTACTTTCGTCAAGTCAGTCTTATGGACCTGATTTTTATATTGGAGATACCGACTTCCCATCTGATTTAATTTTATTTTTATTTGGACTTCAAAGTAAGTTCCTAGACGCGCTCAGTCAATACAGTGCCGAATCAATATCAACGTGCAAGGAATTAAACGAAGAAAGTAGCGGTATGTACATTATTGACAGTGATTGCACCTTTCCGGTTAAAAAAGTTATTGGTACTCCCACAGCCCCAGTTTTACTAATTAGCATAAATAGTAACGTTCAGTTAGAACCAGATGTTAAATTTTTTGGGTTGCTCGTTTCTTTATGTATCGACTCGGCTCTGTCTTATGACATAAAAATGCACGCTAGCGCCTCGATCTTTGGCGCGCTGATGGCAAATTGCACAATCAGTAAACATTCCTATATTAGAGTGCGATTCAGTCAGTCTATTTTAAACGCGCTTCGCGATAACTCTAAGATGCAGCGTTTATATCGCATTCCCGGATCCTGGAGAGACTTTTAACGTGAAACAAACGGGATTTAGTTATATTGAGCTGTCGATTACCAGTGCGATTTTTTCAATTTCCGCGCTTGGGCTGTTGTCATTGATAGCAAGTTTGACAACTTCCGTTCAGGAGTTGCTAATAGTGGATCAGGTGCGCGCGCAAACAATCACAAAATTAGTAGATACAATGCATGATTCAGATACGTTTACTTCAATAGAGGACGTAACCACTTTCAGAAACATAAAACCATCTGAGCTTACAAAACATAGCAAAAGTAAACAAAGTAAGCTGCTCGAAATAACGATATCGAGCAGTCAGCAGGGCAAAGACTTTAAAATAAAGCACACGATTAAATTTAATACTCTTCCCCCTCCACCTTTATCAATTGAGTCTAGTCAACTAATAAATTTAGCGCCTAAACCTGAACAGTAATGCGTTAACACGCGCGCTTCAGCACGACCAACAATATTCGGTAGCCCCAATTGCCCCATTGTTATCTTTATCCCAGGCTTTACGTCCATCGCTGAAATAAAAAAGCGCACCGTCTTTATCTGAGACAGAATTTATTACGGGCGTCGCTTTAAGTTGAAAAGAGGTGCTATTTGCTTGTTCAATAGTTAAATTATATCGCTTATTCGCTACCGGTTCACTGGCGGGAGAATGGGTAGCAAAGATGGCGGGCGCACCTGTGTTCGCTCCCCCATTAGCGGCGCCTTCGTAGCTAAAGGTCCCTCCGTGATGACGCTCCATCGCTGTTGCCAATGACATGAGATCTGCTTGAGCTGAACTTCTGTAACTACTTGCCATGACCGACTGGTATGACGGATATGCAATAGCGGCAATAATGCCAACAATAGCAACCACTATCATTAACTCAATTAATGTAAAACCGGCCTGATTTTGACGTGCGCGATGACTCATATTTTATTCTCTTTCAGTTTCTGTTTTCCAGCTCCCTCGCTGGATACGCTCAAATTTACCGTATATATTGCGGGCCAAACAGGCGAAATCTGACAAACACGCTTCCTCATTGCCATCTTCATCTTCGCTGATTACCGCAGAAACACACTCTGTTCCAAGACATACAACAGGTTTTACGATTTCTTCTATCAAAATTTTCGTCTCTGGCGCAATACCTGTTTGTTTAAGTTGGGCATAGCGGTCTCCGGAGTCCAGGTTACTGTTTTGATTGAGATCATCTACCGCATTGCCATTGAACATATTGACCAAATATGCACGACTGTTGCCCGTGGGCGGGGCGCAAGCACTCAAGCTGCTACTTGCAGGGACGTAGGTGGTAAAAAAGACTTTGTAGTCAATTATCAGAGGCGATGACAGCACTTTCTCACCATCCGTAGTTAATCGAATAAACCACCCTTCCTTAGAAGCAAACTGACTCGCCGCAATGGCTCTTTCCGATTCGTCAGAGCTGCTTAGTAGATGGTCCGTAGCATCATACAACGAAGATTCGGTAATACCCGTATTAAACACGTACAAACCGTCTGCATCTCGTTGGAATACCCCCTTATCTTTTAACAGATAAAAACGATCATCCACTACAGTATCAAGAGGAGAAGCGCGCCAACCACTTCCGATAGCTACCCCATAGTAATGTTCATCCGCCAGCGCAACTTCAGTTACATCCGCACCATAATAGAAATGTCGATTGTTCTGTTCATCATCCCCAGCTAGATCAGCAATTTTGGCACCTTTAATGAAATCAGTTCCAAATTTACCGTTATAGATATCAAATCTAAATAACTGCCCCCCCATATCCGCCATATACATGTGATCAGCAAAGCCGTCATTATCTCTATCAATAACGGAAATACGGCCTGGAACGCTATACTGCATATCGGTCAAATTCAGATCAGCGCCGGCGTTACTTGCATGCCATAACAATGACCCCGTGTCTGCGTCTAGAATATAGAGTGCATTCCCTGTGTTATCTGAGGCGCGAACGACTTTACTATCTTGTTCATCATCGTAGCCTCCCCCTACAATCATGACATTTTTAACCGTGTCACCCATACGCACCTTGGTAATTGTAGGACGGGACCAGGTTTGTCCCATTTTCTCCAGTCCCGGCGTACCACCTTTTACACTAAACACAAGTTTTGGCGAAAGTTTACTCGAAACATCAAACACGTAATAATTTCGTCCACCCCGACGCATGCCAATATAAAGATAGGTTTTGTTCCCTACGGTGCGTAAAACCATATCGCCATCGAGGCCATAAATGTGATTAAAGCTGGAGTTATCTTTATAGAAATCGTAAAGGTTAGTCATTAATTCTTTTGGAATAACCGAAAAGTTTTCTTCACCGGTGTAAGCGTCAAAAGAATGCAGGAATCCATGGTTAGTGGCAACGAAAATGGCGGAGTCGTTCAGCCCATAATTGACGATAACAGGTTGAGAATGGATAGGGTCGCCCATTTGCAATCTTACATCTGTCGTATCACCATCACCGTCGACATCGCGTACATCAACTCCTCGAGCCCATTTTAGAATCGTTTCACGCAATGTTGTCGCATCGGGCTCAGCAGAGATAGCCAAATCATCGGTGGTAATAGAAGTATTAGATTCGTGAACTGCATTTGCCGCACTCGCAATGGTACCTGCGCCGCTAAAGAAATACATCTGACGAGAGCTGTTAAGTAAGCTCGCTGCGCCCCCTTCCCGAACATCATTACCATCTTCTAATACAGACCAGTAGCTATGCGAACCATCAGCAAAGAAGCCAGTGACGCTGTCAACGGCTTCTAGACCGTTTTTATCCAGAATTTTATCACCGTCGATTTTGTATTTTTTCAAGTTTCCTGGCCAAATCGTTCCTTCGGCAGGCTTAAATAGCGCGAAGTACAATTCATCCCGGTGAGTAAGACGGTTCAACTGGTTAACCGCTACACCCGGCGAAACGAATGTGGCGTTAATATCTTTAACCGAGCGTAGAATAGTTTCGAAGGCTGATAATAGTTCAGTACTATTATCAGCCTTGTAGAAACCGCCACCACTTTGCACCGCTAATTGGTTCAGAAAGTTGTTTGCGGTAGCGTTTGCCGCAAATCCGATGGTATGCGTTATGATTCGGCGGTCTATAACAGAAGATTCCGCCTTACTTAAGTTACTTACCAGATCAATACCGCATTTCTCGCCCCCGCTACCCGTACAGTTTTTTGCCAGCAATGACTCTATTTTAGAGACACTGTGGTTATTGTTAGCCTCACCATCTGACAGTAGTACGATATGGTTATTTGTTTGACATTGCATATCGGTAACGGGAGAAATGTAGGTTGCCCCACTCGGTATATATTCTGTTATACATGCACTATCACTTAAATTATCGTCAAGACATCTGGCATCTCGCACAGGATCTAGACCCACATAAGAAGCACGATGACTCACCCGCGTACTTCTTCTCACAGAACTGGAAACGTCTGAACGGCCTCGAGTTAAACCATAATCAACGTCCAAACCGCCAAAATAATTAGTGGCTTCGTACAGCGTGTCAACGATTGGGGTTAACCCATTTGCGCTTAACTCATCTACCTTACTTATTAAATGGTCGCGTACCGTCGCTGACGTTCCTGGGGTTGCGTTACCATTGAACTTAACGACTAGGCGAGGTGCACCCGATGGCTTACCTTTGTAAGAATAAGCCCCTCGTACGCCGTTGAAATTATCGAAGACGAACGCCATTGCATTGCCCGGAACCCAGCCAATACGATCTACAACTTGTTGAACAATAGCCTTCAATTCAGGCGTTTGATAATCTCGATTCCGATAAAAATAGGGCATAGACCAGGTAATACCCGAGGTCTTTGGTAAATTTCTCACCATGAAACGTTTATGCGGATGGAAATCTGATGCGTTATCATCGGCAACGCCCCGTATTCGCATAGAGGCACTATTCCACCGATCTGTATCGTATGCGGTAAATTCGAGATAGGCTTCAGTAATTTCAGCCCCCTGCGGAATATTTACATTCTCAAAACGAATTCCTATATAGTCGTTGTAGTTAGAATTAAAGGTTAATTCACTCCCTGTAGCGTCGTACCCATTTGGCTTTTCCTCTACATTATCCTTGGTCGAATCTACCTGATAAATCGATTCTCCGGCTATACAACCCGTGGCCGTGCTTTCATCATAAGTTACCACGAGCTGGGGCGATCCGCCTTCGCCTTGATCGTAAGATTTTACTCGTCGATTACTACCAGTATCAGAGCTATTCCCTGTTATGAGGATGCTCATGGCCCGACCGCCACACCAATCGGCCTGATCCACTACTTCCTGAACGATACTACCCAAATCAGGCGTAGTGATTATTTCCTCAGTGAGTGGAAACGCATTGTCACTGTCCCAGATTACTTCATTAGCGGTTTTGGTCCGTGACGATAAGTTATTGGTCGTATTTGTAAAAGAGGTGCTATCAGGGGTTAACTCTCCGCGAATTGAAAATGTGGTAGCGGGAAAGTTCGTACCACCAGAAGTAAGCCTGATATAGGCACTAGTGATAGTCGCTCCCTGCGGAATATCCAAATCCGAAAAGCGCATGCCAGATAAGACTTCTCCTGTACCATCACTTAACTTTATATTGTCCGCAGAGAGTGATACCACGCCTCCAATTTCATGCGCATCATCGTTCCCACTTGCTGTGGAAGTGATGATTTCAGGACTAACAGCCTCATCAATACTTCTAATAGGAAAAAGAACTGGGCCCCCATAATCTGAAAAGCGCATTAATCCTGCGTTTATATTCGTGGCTGATCCCAACGCTAGTTTCAAAGCGTTTTGTACACGAAGCATACGGGATTCATCACCGCCGTCCATACCTCTCATACTGCCGGAAGTGTCCATGATAAAAAGCACATTTGGATTATAGGTTACCGCGTTAGAAGACGTGCCCAGATAAATATCTAAGTCATCTGCCATTGCCGACCACCCAATACACCCCCAAAGAGAGACGGAAAATATAAGACGGGTTAAGTGCTTCATCACTTTCTCCAAATTACTGCGAAGCGGGGGCTAGAACAGCCGCTGCTAATGAATTAGCCACTACGGTGGATTTTTCTGCAACCCTACCGCAACCCCTGATAATAAATACGTGACAGTTAATATTACTGCCGCCAATAACGTTACTGGAACCGCGACATGCTTGCTCGCGAACAAAGGCCGTACGCGACCAGCTTTGCGTAACTGGCTGGGTTTGATAATTACCCGTTGCTACGTGACGCGTTCCGGTAGTTAGTCCCGCAGTAGTCATATGACGGTTAATCCAATCTTTTTCATTAAAGCAGCTCAATGCATCGACCTGTGGATCAAAGGTATTGCCCTGCCGAGCCTCCGAAAGTGGGTCTAATGCGGTCACATCAGCTAATAGAACTTCGTCTTCTGATTCGAAAAATACCCCGGCAATCGCCGCTTCGGCAGCATCAAACGCCAATCCGGTTTGCTGCATCGAGATGGCCATTTTAGATTGAGACAAGCTGCTGGACACAGCGCTTACGCCGAGAATAGTTAAGGTAAGTAAAATCAATAGAGCAAATACTAGAACGACACCCTGCTGTTTCATTGCGCGTTCCTCACAAAGTTTTTCATATTTCGTAATGTCAAAGTTTTAGAAAACACCTGAAAGTAATGCGCTTTATCCACGGTGACTGCTTTCTCATTCAAAACAGCATATTGCGGGGCTACAGTGAGTTGTGCCTGTGCATCATCGCTGCGTAATAACAAGCCTAGTCGAATGGCCATAACCTGTTGATTAGCTGCACGCAAGCCCGCTAATTGATCAGCGGTTGTGTACCTAATCGCCTGCCCTTCAGAGGATTCGCTTGGTGCACTGATACCATATTGAACTTGAAAGCTCTCTACGTTATCCAATAACACAACCGAAACGGGAGTAGTTACAGCCATTTTCAAACCTCTTAATACTCGACCATCATAGCCCGTGCACTTAAGCTGACTATTAGCGATGTAATAGTGATTGACTACGTGGAATTCATCGCCAGCTGCGTATCCATGACGATTACCTGTGCAGTCTTCACTGCCTAGCAGGTTGGTGACCACTTCATCGTTCGCACCCGCTAACCCTTGGGTGGATCCTAATGCAGCATTATTTACATAGTCGCCCGCTAAACCAATCGGTCGATTCTGAATCCAGCCAGCTTCAACCACCAAATCTGTTCCATTATCGATTTGGGCCGCCACTTGATCATAACGTCCAGCTTGAATCAATTCTCTGGAAAGTCGTTGCATAATAAACCGCCCCGATTCCTGCACCTGCGCAATCGCATCATTTAGTGAGTTGGTGACTTTGCTGCTTACCAGAGACTGGATAATTGCACCTGAAATCACCAACCCAAGAACTAGGGATATCATAAGTTCGATAAGTGAAAATCCACGCTGATTCATAGGGTGATATCCTTAAATACGCAAGCAAAACTATCCCCTGAAACTGGATTGCAACGACTATTAAGTGTGTATTGTCTATTGGCAGAGCTACTCACAGGCCATTGCAGCATAATTTGTATCCGCGAGCCTGCACTACATACATCGACGTCGCCAACTTTATTATCAGTGCAAGAAACCGATAAACGGGTTTGAGGATTCGTTTGTACGGCTGAACAAGAAAGAGCCCAACCGTCATATTCTGCCATTTCTGCTTCATTACATTCACCATCCTCGCAATTGGGAACATCAGTGGGACGGGTTAAGCAAAAGCATTTATAAGGATGGCTACCGCTGGCGCAGCTTAAGGTAGAGAAATTGTAAGTATCAGTGGAAAAATAATTGTTGTGCACCACCAGCCCATCGCCAACAACTGGGGCCCGTGTTGCCGCACGTAATCGTTCTGCGACTTGTTGAGCGACTAGCTCAGACTGTGTTCGACTGATTGCATCTTTGTTGGCAAAAGAACCTACAAACTGCAATGATGCCACACCAAGCAAACCAATAGCCAATATCACCAACGTGATAAGGATTTCGATTAAGCCAACGCCTGATTGTCTGACACTGCGCGTCATTCGCACCTACCTGATATACTATTTACACATATCAATCCTATATCAGGATGGCGTTTTATAAAGTATCAACAGGTAAATGTGCGTATCGAATTCGATTCGCTATATTTGTAGAGCTGAGTGACAAGTTAACTAACTTGACGGATTCGTAACTCTTTTGGCACTGCGAATTCCACGTTTTCTTCACGTCCTTCGCGTTCCGTAGCTTTGGTAGCTCCCCAGCTTAGCAAATGGTCTACCACACCTTTCACTAATACTTCAGGTGCAGAAGCGCCCGCGGTAACACCAACGTGTTTTACATTATCTAGCCATTCGCGCTGAATACAATTCTTATCGGCAATCAAATGCGCTTGCGCTCCTACTTTTTCAGCTAATTCACGTAAGCGATTGGAATTAGAACTATTTTGAGCGCCAACAACAAGTAAAACTTCGCAATCTTCAGCTAATGCTCGCACCGCATCCTGACGATTTTGTGTCGCGTAACAGATATCATCTTTACGCGGCCCTTGGATAGATGGGAAGCGCTTGCGAAGTGCATCGATTACATCTGCGGTATCATCAACTGACAATGTAGTCTGGCTACAGTAATAAAGCTTTTGAGGATTTTTAACCGTCAGTTTAGCGACATCTGCAATGGATTCTACCAGATAGATCCCCCCCCCAGCATTATTATACTGGCCCATAGTGCCTTCAACTTCAGGGTGACCTGCATGCCCAATTAAAATGCATTCGGTACCAGATTTACTTGCTCGGGTGACTTCCATATGTACTTTGGTAACGAGGGGACATGTAGCATCAAAAACTTTTAATCCACGCTCTGCTGCTTTATTTCTGACCGCCTGGGAAACACCATGGGCAGAAAATATAACAATACTGTCATCAGGCACTTCATTTAACTCATCGACAAAGACTGCGCCACGTTCTTTTAGGCCGTCCACTACGAAGCGGTTATGTACCACCTCGTGACGTACGTAGATGGGGGGTTTAAACATTTCCAATGCGCGTTCGACAATGGTGATAGCACGGTCCACGCCGGCACAAAACCCCCGAGGATTAGCTAAATGAATCTGCATGCTGACTGCCCTTAGTGTTGATTTCCCAATGGGATTATATCAATAATTTCTACGTCAAATATAACCGTTTGTCCGGCTAAAGGATGATTAAAATCGACCGTAACCGAATCCCCTGCCACACTACGTATAATACCTGGCACTTCTGAACCGTTTGGTTGGGCAAAAACCATAATCATGCCCTCTTCTAGCTTCATATCACTGGCAAAGCGTGAACGATCCATATGGTGAATGTTGTCGGGGTTTGGCTGGCCAAACGCATCCTCAGCAGCTAAGGTGAAGGATTTACGTTGCCCTTTGTTCAACCCTTTTACACAGGCTTCAAAATTAGGTGTCAGACTGCCATCTCCTAATACCAATTTCGCAGGCTTATTATTTACCCGGGTACTGTCAGCAGCAGAACCATCTTCGAGTTTCAAGTCGAAGTGCACGATCACTTCGCAGTTCTCTTCAACTGTTGGTACAACGTCAGTCATGCTTTACCCCGTTTGTAGCGGCTTTAGAAGTCTTGTTGTCATGTTCATCTTTGTTGATGATCATATCAATAATTAACAGAGCGGCCCCTATAAAAATGGCGCTATCAGCAATGTTAAATGCTGGCCAGTGCCATTGGCCTACATAAAAGTCGAGGAAATCTACAACATACCCATAGGCAAGCCGGTCATAAACATTGCCCAATGCCCCACCCAAGATGAGCGCGAACGCAATCGGTAATAGCCTTTGCTGTTTAGGTGACTGTTTCAACCACCAGAGAATGGCGATACTTACCGCCAAAGCAATACCCGTGAAAAACCAACGCTGCCAACCTCCGGCATCACCCAAAAAAGAAAAGGCAGCACCGTAATTATGCACATAAGTAAAATTAAAGAAGGGTAAGACCTGGATCGATTGATACAAATTCATCGAATCAATAACGGTTATTTTGGTCCATTGATCGAGGATGAGTACAATCATACTGATCCATAAAAAACGCAACCCAGTTTGCGTGATACTTTTAAGCATACTGACGCACTTCCCCATCACCATCTACGTTTGTGATGCAGCGGCCGCATAGATCTGGATGATCATCATGTGTACCCACATCTTCTCTCACATGCCAGCACCGCGCACACTTAGTTCCCGGTGCTTTTCGAACTTCAACCCATAAGCCCTCTACGTCAGATTGCTCAGCTTCTTTTGTTTTATCTGCTTCGCCAGACACATAAGCTTTAGATGTAATCAAAACAAAACGCATTTCGTCTTCAAGTTGCAGTAGCTTTTCTTTTAACTCTTCACGTGCAAATAAATGGATTTCAGCTTCCAAAGAACCGCCCAACCGTCCTTCTTTCCGTTCTTTCTCCATAGCCTGATTTACTGCATCTTTCACTTTTAAGATCTGATGCCAATAATCGTCATTCAGCTTGGTTTCATCACTATCAGCTTCAAACCCTTCATACCAAGTTTGCGTAAACACAAACTCATCACGTTTACCCGGCATTTCTTGCCAAATTTCCTGTGCGGTAAAACTGGTAACTGGCGCCAGCCAGCGAACCAACGCCTCGGCAATATGGTATAACGCGGTCTGACACGAACGTCTGGCGACGCTGTCTTGCTTAGCTGTATACTGACGGTCTTTCACAACATCCAGATAAAAACTGCCTAGCTCAATTGAACAAAAGTGCATGAGTTTTTGGGTAACCACGAGTAGGTCATAGCGCTCATAGGCATCAACAATATCTTTTTGCAGTGACTGCGCACGCTGAACAATCCATCTATCCAACGCCACCATTTCATCAGCTGGAAGAGCATGTTGGGTTGGTTCAAACCCATTTAAGTTAGCCAGTAAGAAGCGCGCTGTATTTCTGAGACGACGATACGCGTCTGCGGCACGCTTTAAGATTTCATCAGATACTGCGATTTCTCCGCGGTAGTCCGTGGATGCCACCCACAAACGCAAGATATCGGCCCCCAACTTGTCAGTTACTTGCTGCGGAGCGATGACGTTGCCCAAAGACTTGGACATTTTCTTGCCATGCGCGTCCACTGTGAAACCGTGGGTAAGTACTTCTTTATAAGGTGCGTGACCGTGCATTGCAGTTGATGTCATTAACGATGACATGAACCAGCCACGATGTTGGTCGGAACCTTCTAAGTACAAGTCTGCATTAGCTGGTATATCTTCACGACGGTCAACCACAAAATAGTGAGTCACACCAGAATCGAACCACACATCCAAGGTATCTAATACTTTTTCGTACGCATCGACGTCAGCTCCAAGTAACTGCTGATCATCTATGTCCCACCAGGCCTGGATACCTTTTTGCTCAACTTCAGCTGCGACTTTCTCGATAATATTATTAGTTTGAGGGTGCAGTTCACCTGTTTGTTTATGCACAAATAATGGGATAGGTACCCCCCAGGTACGTTGACGAGAGATACACCAATCAGGACGCCCCTCCACCATTTTTTCAATGCGGTTTTGCCCCCACTCTGGAATCCATTCTGTAGCCTTGATCTGCGCTAAAGACTGTTCCCGTAACCCTTGCTTATCCATACTAATAAACCATTGTGGCGTAGCACGGAATATTATCGGCGTTTTGTGTCGCCAGCAGTGGGGATAACTATGCTCATACTTGATGTTAAGCAGTAATAAGCCTTTTTCTTCAAGCGTATCGATAATGGCCTGATTCGCTTTAAAAACAAACTGGCCGCCGAACAACGGGGTGTTTTCTAAGAAAACGCCATTGTTGCCAACGGGGTTATATACTTCGATATTGTAGCGTTTGCAGACGTTAAAGTCGTCGACACCATGTGCCGGTGCCGTATGCACACAGCCTGTGCCAGATTCAGTGGTAACATGCTCACCTAAAATCAGCGGAACGTCGATGCCAGCAAAGGGATGATGTACTTTGCAATTTTCAAGCGATGAACCTACACAGCTTGCTATTTCTTTAAAGTCGCTTGCCCCATAACGTTGCACCGAGCTTTCCATCAGTTCATGAGCTAACACCACCCATTCACCTGAATCCGCAAGCTCAACTAAGCAATAAGTCAGTTCTGGATGCAAGCTGATAGCGCGATTTGCTGGCAGTGTCCATGGCGTGGTTGTCCAGATAACCACACTGGCGTTGTGTTTATCTAATTGCTCAGGAGTAACGCCAAATGCGGTGGCAATGGCATCTTTGTCTGCTACCGGAAATTTAACATCTATAGCGGGTGAAACTTTATCTTTATACTCAACTTCTGCTTCAGCCAAAGCCGAGCCACAATCTGTGCACCAATGGACAGGTTTGAAGCCCTTTTCCAGATGGCCTGAGCCAACAATTTTTCCTAACGCGCGAATAATGTCGGCTTCAGATTGAAAATCCATGGTCTTGTATGGGTTATCCCACTCACCAAACACACCAAGGCGTTTGAAGTCTGCCATTTGGCCATCAATTTGCTTTTGCGCGTAGTCGCGACACTTTTGACGAAACTCAGCTGACGTAACCTTCTTTCCGGGCTTACCCACTTTCTTTTCAACAACCAGTTCAATAGGTAACCCATGACAGTCCCACCCTGGAATATAAGGTGCATCAAAATCGGCAAGCGTTTTTGACTTAACAATAATGTCTTTAAGAATTTTGTTAACCGCATGACCTATATGAATGTCGCCATTCGCGTAAGGAGGGCCATCATGTAAAATAAACGGCTTTTTACCCGCTTTTGCTTGACGAATAGCTTGATACAGCTTTTTCTGCTGCCACTGCTGAAGCATCTTTGGCTCGCGTTGCGCTAGGTTTCCGCGCATTGGAAACGACGTTTCAGGTAAATTAAGCGTTGCTTTGTAATCACTCATAAAGGTTTTCTTTCCCACTATTCTTTGCGTGGCTTGAACTAAATTATTTAATTAACGCAATTCGCGCTGCATTGGCGTCTTGCTGAATCTGTTCTTTTAGTGCTTCAAACGAAGCAAATTTCTTTTCGTCTCTTAACTTAACAACCGGATAAACCACAATCGGTTGGCCGTAAAGTGACCCCGTAAAATTAAACAAATGTACCTCTAGCAGTGTACGAGTGCCAGAAACGGTTGGACGGTGGCCCACGTTGGCAACTCCCTCATACATTTGCTTATTTACTCCAACGCGCACAGCAAATACACCATGCACAGGTGTGTTGCAGCGATTCATAAACACGTTTGCGGTGGGGAAGCCAATCGTGCGTCCTTTCTTATCCCCATGCACCACCTTGCCTCGCACGGCAAAAGGTCTTCCAAGCATTTCTTCTGCCAGTTCGAAGTTGCCCACGTCCAGTGCTTCTCGGATTGCGGTCGAACTAATGCGGCAATTGTGCATTCGAAAACTACGGGTGCTGGCGACGTCAAAGCCCGAGTGCTCCCCGGCAGCACGTAACATGGCAAAATCACCCTGCCGACCTTTGCCAAAGCGAAAATCATCGCCTACCACTAAAAACTTTACACCTAACCGTGCGACCAATAGATCGTGTACAAAAGATTCAGCCGACTGGCTGGCGAATTCGCGGTTAAACCTTACGCACAATAACCTATCTACCCCTAACGCATTTAACATCTGATATTTATCACGCAGGACACTGATTCGAGCAGGCGCTTGCTGTGGGCTAAATAGCTCCTCAGGTTGGGGTTCAAACACCATTACTGTGGCGGGTAACGCCATTTCTCGGGCCTTTCGGATCACACTGGACAATACCGCCTGATGCCCGCGATGTACCCCATCAAATTTACCAATGGTCAATACACACCCTTGATGTTGAGGGCGAATATTATGTAATCCCCGTATAAGTTCCACTGCGCGTTACTGACTGCCGTTTGTAATAATGAAATAAAACTCGCGATTATAAACGAGACGCGGCACATTACCAATCATCGATTGCACTTTGCTTAGTAACTCGCTGAACGAAAATGCGTGATCCGTGTTCCGAGCAGTAGCATCACAGCAGCAAATGTCACAAGAGCTAATACAATAGTAAGGGCCACATGCCAGATTTGTTCAACCCACACTAGTCTATTGAAATTTACTTCCGCCCCGAACCAGACAATAGCTGCAGCCATGCATAAGCTGGCTATAATAATGCGTAAAAGAAAATTGCGTGTGAGTTTACTTATTTTGAACACTTCCTGCTGGTGTAAAGTGAAATAAAGTAAGCCCGCATTCATCGTGGCCGACATGCTGGTGGCGATAGCCAACCCGACATAACCATAGGGGATGGCAAAAATGAGGTTAAATACCATATTGGCCACCATGCACCAGATACCGAACTTTACGGGAGTTTTTAAATCCTGCCGGGAATAAAACCCTGGTGCTAGCACTTTAACTAACATAAAACTAAGTAGTCCGAATGAATACGCAGTTAGCGAATAGGAAGCCATCCTAGCTGTTTCTGCGGTAAACGCACCGCGTTGAAATATCACTGTAAGAATCTCTTCAGCCATTACTCCTAGCCCCACCGCAGCCGGCAAGCCTAATAAACATACCATTCTAACGGCCCAGTCCATATTAGCGCTAAAGCCTTTTAAGTCTTTACCTACGTGGTTTTTAGACAGTGCTGGCAAAATAACCGTAGCGATGGCAATACCGAATAAACCCAATGGGAATTCTAATAAACGATCCGAGTAGTATAACCAGCTAATAGAACCGGTCATCAGAAAGCTGGCGATAAAGGTATCGAATAATAAATTGATTTGTCCCACTGATACCCCGAAAAGTGCTGGGATCATTAACTTGCGTACTTTTACTACATTGGGGTCATGCCATCCCCATTTAGGTTTAACCAGCAGCCCCGCTCTGAACAAAAAGGGCAGCTGGAATAACAGTTGTAAAATACCGCCTGCAAATACTCCCCAGGCCAATGCAAAGGCGGGTTGTTCCAGACTGGGTGCTAATAAAATGGCAAACAGAATAATTGAAATATTCAGCAACACTGGAGTAAATGCAGCGACTGCGAACTTATTGAGGGTATTAAGGATGGCCCCGGCAAGGCCGGTCAGCGAAACAAACGCCAAATAAGGAAACGTGATTTTAAGCATGAGTGAAGCGAGCTCGAACTTGGCCCCATCAGGCCTGTCCTGCCACCAATCAATAAACCAACCTGTTCCAAAAAGCGCAGCTAGAATAGGGGAAGCAACAACACCGATAAACGAGACAGTAAATACAATTGCGCCTAACGTGCCCGACACTTTAGCCACAAATTCACGTAACTTAGCTTTATCATCTTCATGATGAACTTCGGTAAGAACAGGTATAAATGCTTGCGCAAACGCTCCTTCGGCAAATAATCTACGCAGAAAATTGGGAATTTTATTGGCGAAGAAAAACACGTCAGCCGCCGCCCCGTCCCCCATTAAACGAGCGACTATCACATCCCGCACCAACCCCATCACACGGGAAATCAGTGTCATGATACTTACAATAAGGCCGGATTTTATCAACTTTCTCGACACGAAATATTCACTTTGTACTGCCTAGCTGCTGGGCGCCCATCATAGCTTAAGGGCGTGGCAGGAAAAAGCGATATACTTACAACGAAAGGGTTTTTCTAGTAAAATTACCCCCGCAGTAAATACGCGTGAACAAGAGCGTGATAAAAAAAGCAAAATAGTTTGACATTTGCTCAGTTGCTAAGCATAATCCGCACCCTCGTTTTTGACATGAATTTATTTTGGGAGTTACACCTTGGCTAACATTAAGTCTGCTAAGAAACGTGCAATTCAAGCCGAAAAGCGTCGTCAGCATAATGCCAGCCGTCGCTCCATGACTCGTACCAGCATCAAGAAAGTAGTAGCGGCTATCAATAGTGGCGATAAAGAAAGCGCACAAAACGCTTTTGCCGCGGCCACTCCTATTCTTGACAGAATGGCTACCAAAGGTTTGATTCACAAGAACAAAGCTGCTCGTCATAAGAGCCGTTTAGCTGCGCAAATCAAAGCGATGAGCTAAGCAGGTCTTTACCTTGCAGTTAAAAAAAGCGCCTTTGGGCGCTTTTTTTGTTTGTCCTGACCCGTCCTAAATAATGAAGAAAGAGTCAGAAGAAGTCGACGGCTCTATACCCACGCTTTCTATTGTGCTTATCTTTACGAGCTTAGATTAATACCAACCCGTAAATTCGCAGATCCGCAAGAGAAAAGGTATCACATTCAACTTTTTGCAACGTTATAGATCCTTTACTTAAGCCGCATCGATGGCGGGAGGCTAACATGCTTGAAAACTTTTTCTATTCATTATGTTAGCAGCCCACCGCCGCACATGGGTAAGATCCTTCGGAATACTTAGTTTTATAAACTGAGCCAACATCAAGCAGGCGGCACCAGTGATATCGGCGATAGAAAATTCGCTATCCACAATATAGTCCCGTCCATCGGCCAATTCATCATTTAACCACTCCAACCTTTTAATGACTAGTCTCCGTTGCGATGCAGCATAAGTAGAGTTTTGTTCAACCCGGTATTGGAAAAAGGGAATTTCATGTTCGCCAATGCTGGCAAAGATACTCATTATCCACAGCTCCATCCTGCGATTCCACATCTCAATGAATGCTTGCTGCTCTGCAGTATCACCAAACAAAGGGGGAGATGGGTACTTTGCTTCCAGATATCGGCAAATAGCAACACTTTCAGTTAAAAAACGACTATTTTCCAGCTCCAGTACCGGCACCTGACCAATTGAGTTCTTTGCCAGAAATTCAGCCCTACGGGTATCCCCTTGTATGATACTTACTTCATCCACGGGCAAAGAAATACCCTTTTCATAAAGAAACATCGATACGCGCAAGCCGTTTGGTGATAGACCATTGTGTAGTTTCATATTACATCTCCTGTTTTTTTGGTTCTAAAAATAACGTTTGAGATTGCAATGTAACCAACATCTATATATGTTCAATAACATATATAGAATTTTTGATAGGCTTCAATTATTAAATTCAAAAAGAAAAATTATGCCTTACTCTTCTGAACACAAATTGAAAACACGCGCACGCATCGTCGAATCTGCCAGGATCATGTTTAATCGTCACGGATTTGTAAAAGTATCTATCGACGACATCATGGCTGAAGCTGGATTAACTCGAGGTGGTTTTTACAATCACTTTAGCAGTAAAGAAGAGCTCTACGCAGAAGCGATTTCGAGCTTTCTGCTCGGCGTTGGAAAAGAATGGCAAAATAGCGCCAACGTAGCGATTACTAATGGAGGAAGTGCTGCAGTAAAGGCTATGATTTCAGCCTACTTATCTGTCGAACATCTCACAGAAATTGACCGACAGTGCCCTATGATTGCATTACCATCAGACGTCGGCCGCGCGAGACCGGAAGTAAAAAAAGCCTATCAGAAGCTACTTGAGACAATGACAAACCTGTTTTCAAACAATCTCCCTGAAAAGGTAAAAAAACCACAAGAAACAGCATTGGCTATGTCAGCTCTATGTGTGGGCGGAATGGTTTTAGCGCGTACTTTGGATGATAAAGAATTAAGTAGGAAGGTGACCGAAGCTTCTAAGTATTTTGCTATGAACATGGCGAACATCTAATGTTTGCTGACCAAAATTGTTTTAATTGTTGGAAGCCGCAGGCTAGATTACAGCACAATACCGTTGCTTCGTTTATAAACATTATTAACCTTTAGCGAAGCAAATGTTTGCTTCCGATCTGATTCAGCATCTCGATTTACGCGAGTAGCACATGGAGTCCGACATCAACCGAGCGGTTGCAGATTCAAATGTTCTTTTCTAACTCGGCGCGTTCTATTTTTTTCTTCAGCTACTTTAGCTATGATATCAACGGTGAGTTGAGCTTTAGAATCCATCACAATCATCCTCATCATGCCTCAAATATTCAAAAAAAAGAACATTACCAGACATGTAAAAAAGTGACCGACAGTTTCCCTTGGTAATTAGCGATTACGACAGAATCGCTTGGTAATTAAGATACGACAAAACCGCTTGGTGTTAACACAATGAATTGGATTAGTCGTTACTCGATCTGACAGATTCAGCTACAGGGCTGAATCATTTCTGACAGTCTCCTGTGTACGTAGGGCGGCCATTGAGGCTAACTATTTACTGAGGCCGAAAAAAGCTACCGTCATTGCATATATGGACTCCCGGTTCATTTCAAGGATATTTTTAATATAAGTTGGAAGATTGCATGCGCATA
>NZ_JAPFRE010000041.1 GCF_026183735.1 Alteromonas sp. ASW11-130
TTAAAACGCCATCATTGCCAGTCAGGCTTTGTCCTGACTGAAGTGCTTTAATGGCATCGTCTATATTGAAGTCTTTGGTCTTGTATCATTTCCGTTTTGGATATATTAATGAAATGACACAGATTTCTAAACACTACCCGATTTCAAGCTCGCTTGCTTAATTGTTTCGTATGCTTTGAGATAGACCTCTTTATACTTGAGACTCCGCCATAAACGCTCAATAAAAACATTGTCCTGCCAGCGGCCTTTTCCATCCATGCTGATCTTGATATTGTTTTCCAGCAAATGGCTCGTGAACGCCTCACTGGTGAAATGACAACAACCTTGCTCAGAATTGAAAATATCCGGTCTCTCGTAATGTTTAAGTGCTTCGTCCAAAGCATCAAGACAAAACCGAGTATCCAATGTATAAGAAAGCCTCCACCACAGTACCTTGCGACTGTACCAATCCATTATAACAACCACGTAAAGGAGCCTTTAGCCATCGGGATATACGAAATGTCTGTACACTAGGCCAGACCTGCATATTTGACGTCAACGTTAAGCAATAAACTTTATTAAGCAATAAACTTTATGTTGCTTGTTTGCCTGCGTGGTTTTCGGCTTAGGATACAACGCCCAGAGACCCATTAATCGCATCAGGCACTGTACTTTCTTTCTATTCACCGTAAAACCTTTGCCAGCCAATCCCCCACAATACGCCTGCTGCCCATAAATGGATATTGAAAGTGAAGTTCATCAATGGCTCTCATGATATCCAATGTCTCTTGGGATTCGCCCACAGGCGAGTAATAAGCAGATGAACGACTGATAGCCAGCAGTTCGCACTGGCCTTTAAAGGGTAACATCTGTCCCTGGTCGAGTTTTGATTTCCGGTGCTCTCTAGTTAACGAGAGAGCACTTTGGCTAAAAAATCATTCTCCATGGTCGACAGACCAATCTTAGAGTGAAGCTTGTCCACTTCTTCAGAGTTCTCTTTGTCCTTACTGGCTTTACAGGAAAAAAGGGTTGGCAGCATTCTCTATCAATTCAGACTTCCAGACGGAGAGCTGGGTCGGATGGACATTATATTGCGCAACAAGCTCTGACACAGTCTTAGTTAGGATCTGCCAATTATCAGGTGTAAAAATAAAAAGCCCTGATCAGCAATACACTTTCCAAGGCTTCCAAAATATAAACTTGCAGCTCTTACTGCCAGCTTTTTCGTATTACCAGATTTTTACTCGTTTGCTTGCAGGTAGATATAGCTGATCTCCAGACTTTACATTAAACGCGCTATAGAACTCGGGAATATTTCGGACAACACCATTGACTCGATAAATAGCTGGCGAGTGAGTATCAGTTTTGATTTGTTGACGTAAGGCTTCGTCACGAGATTTACTCAACCATGCCTGAGCATAGCCCAGGAACACTCTTTGCACACCGGTGTAACCATCCATCACAGGTGACGCTTTCCCTTCTAAAGACATGTTATATGCTTTTAAGCTAATGCTTAAACCACCCAAGTCGCCGATGTTCTCTCCTAACGTGTATTCGCCATTAACATTAACGTCTGCAAAAGGTTTGAATGCATTGTATTGTCCTACTAACTCACTTGTTCGCCTTTTGAACTCTGCTTTGTCTTCATCAGTCCACCAATTTCTCATGACTCCATTTCCATCAAAGCGACTCCCGAGATCATCAAACCCATGGCCAATTTCGTGGCCGATAATGGCTCCAATCGCGCCATAGTTTACTGCGTCTTCAGCATTAATATCGTAGTAAGGAGGTTGTAATATTCCGGCAGGAAACACTATCTCATTTAATGGAGGGTTGTAGTATGCGTCTACCATTTGTGGAGTTATAGCCCATTCATGTTTTCTTACAGGACCGTTTAGTTTTTCAATTCGCTGACTATACGACATCAAATTTGCACGTCTCATGTTGCCAAACAAATCATCTCGTTCTACTTTAAGTGAAGAATAATCACGCCACTTATCTGGGTAACCAATTTTATAGGTAAACTTAGACAGCTTATCAAGCGCTTCAGCTTTCGTTTTGTCTGACATCCAATCAAGTTCTGTAATGCTCGCTTTATAGGCCTTCAGCAAGTTAGAGACTACGGTTTCCATCCCTTGTTTTGCTTCGGGCGAAAAATGCTTCTTCACAAAAACTTTACCGACCATTTCTCCCAACTTGCTATTGACAGTATTTACGCCCCTGCGCCATGTGGGTAACTGCTCTTCAACGCCATATAGTGTTTTGCTATAAAATTCGAAATTCTTATTGGAAAACTCCTCGCTGAGGAAGTCTGCCATATTTCGTACTACTCCCCACTTCAAGTAATCTTTCCATGTATCTAAAGAAGTATCTTTAATTATCTCATTCAGTGATTTCATATAGTCTAATTGAGTTATCACCACACTATCGATGTTTGGTACCCCTGCTTCTTTTAGATAGCCACTCCAGTCAAAGTCAGACATGATAGTATTGAGCTCAGAAGTAGGAATTTTGTTATACAAGGCAGCAATATTGCGCGTATCCTCTTTTTTCATATGAGCTTGAGCAATTCTTTCTTCCAATAAATAAAGAGCTTCTGCCGTTCTCTGTGGCTCCTCTATCCCCGCCAATGAAAGCATCTCATTCATGAACCTTTTATACTTGGTGCGTATAAGTTCCGGCTGTTCACCTTCAGAAAAATAAAATTCACGCTCCGGTAACCCCAATCCCGATTGCCATGTAAACATCATATAGCTATTAGGATCTTTAAAGTCTACCGATTGCTGCAGATAAAAAGGCAGTCCATATCCTAACTTGTTTACAGCAGCAAAGTGGACGGCTAGCTCATCTCGATTAGAAATAGTGTCTATTTTATCAAACTCCCACTTCAGTGGCTTTATGCCAAGTGAATTGCGTTTTTCCCAGTTAACGTATGAATGGTAAAAGTCTCCAACTTTTTGTTCATCACTTCCTTTGGCGAAATTGCCTGATGCTGAACTTTCAATGATAGCTTTTACTTTTTCGTCAGACTCTTCACGTAATTTGTCGCTGATACCGAATTTTGATTTGTCAGCTGGTATTTCATTACTTTTCAGCCAGGCACCATTAACAAAGGCATGGAAGTCATCTCCAGGCTTTACGCTATGATCCATATTGGCTGTAATTATCCCTGAGTGACGTTCAACCCGCTTGTGTGCTACTTTTTTTTCTTGGTTTGTTGGTGATTTAACAGATGTGATCTGATATTGACTGCAACCGCTTAATGCCAACAATGAGGCATAAGCAATGAAATTCTTTTTCACGAAAATTTTCCTTTAGTTTGTGATTATTATGATTTGGGCATGATGATCCATCATGTTAATGCCTACTACGAGATCAACACTCCAAACTCTTTAATAAAAAATAGGTTTATGACAACGCCAACAGGAGAGTACTGCACAAATGCAACGAGTGAATCCAAGTCAAACACGACAGTGTCTCATATCCAAGACGAACAAATGTCGACGAACGTAGTTACGAACTTAATAGGCTTCATATTCCTGAAGAATTGCAATTTCATCATCGCATATGTGTTTGCAAAATGCCAGATACATAATGGAAACAACTATCCTATAACGTCCTCCCCTATTTTAGGGTCAATAACGTATCTTATGAAAAACGAACTGATGTTAAACAATGAAACTAAACGAGGTTTTAAGAAATACTTAAGCGGTATTTACAATGATGCATAGGTCTCACGCGTGAGACCTATCTAAAGGCTATACTTTATTTAAAAATTCGACTATTTTATTAAACGTTTCTTCAACAGCTTTATGGTCATCCCAATCCAGTTCATCCCAGCAAATCCCTGTCTCTAACTCCGTTACATTCGACGTCAACAGCGTTTTAAGAGCGCTTACTGACTTAATCTTAACTTGAAAATATGATGACTTTTTCTTGGGTGGAGTGTTGTTAGTAGTCTCGCCATTTAGGTGTTTGGTGATACGTTCATTAATATTCTTTTTATCGATAGCATTTAATATGTTCTTATCAAACTCCAGCTTATAGTCCGACTCTATTTTTAGAATGAGCTTTTTCATCTGAATGAATGGAGTAGAACATCCGTCAGCGTATGCTTTTACAACTGCGGGATAACGGGTTAATACATTGTAGTTATCAAATGCCCCCATTGAAATCCCTAAAGTACTTGCTGTTTGCCTAACAGTCAGCGCCTTGTTCCCCATTCTTTTTCGCGTGTTGTTCAACGTTTCAATTTCAAGAAGTGCATCTTCAAACGCTTGTAGTTTTCCATACTGAGGTAAATCTTCTCTGCTCGCATTTTCTTGAAACTGTTTAGTTTTAGGCAGTACCGGGCATTTGTCATAGACCTTAAAATGTGCGGCACTATTTATACCGTTAGCAAAAACAAGCGCAAAGAAACGGCGGTGCCCCGTCAAGATTTGATAATCACCACTTTCTAAAGGATAAATAGTTGGGACTTGAATAATTTCTGACACTGCCACATTAGCAGCTAGCTCGGTGATCGACTCAATTGACTGGTTTGCTTTTTTCCACTCATTAGTACCATATTCAAAGCAATTTACGATACATCCTTTTCCGATAACTACTTTATCTTTGGCGTCATATCGTGTAATAAGCTGCTGCTTTGTCAATTTCCTTTCAAGCATTTGTAAAGCATGAAGATCTGACATCATGACAGCAGGGAAGAAACGAGGGTTAGTAGTATCAGGGTGAACTCTGCTTATAAAAACAGATTTATAATCATAAGGTTGTTCTATTAATAGTCGATCTGCATCTACAGCGTTAAGTGCAGCTGCTAAATTTTGTGCTAAAGAAACAGTATTCAATCGTTTGCCCGCGCATAGGTCTGCTCTGAATGACCTTCATTATAGTCAATTCAGAGTCAGAAACAATACACGGTGCAAATCAGTGAACTTTTTTTCCCGATATTGCGGACCACATTGCCATTTTCAAGTTGTTACAGCTTAGACTTTTAACAAACTGTTTAAATGCACTCTGCGGAGATATATGCATCCCATCAAATCCATCTTGACGACCTTGCTTGTAACCCTCGATAAAAATTTCGTTCATCAAGTCTACGTCGACAACTTCTTTATTATTCATAACATCCACTACTTTTAATCCTGTTTGCTGTTATTTTGTTTTTGTTTGACGCGACAAGCATCCTTATTAGGTTTTAGATTATATACACTGCCCGGCGCTTTTCAATTACAATTTTTTATAAAACATATTATTTTATAATCGTCAGTTAATAACAAAAACATAAATCAAGAAAACATTTTTATAAACAATACGTTAACAGAAAATAAATCAAAAAAGAAAATAATAAGCCGTTTTCAAACATCGATTACTTTATAAATTTTTATAACACCAACAACCGAGAGGAAGCGGTACACCAAAGAACTTAAATTAGATCCCGTGAGGCTGGTATTGGAGCAAGGTCACACCCGCACTGATGTGGCGAAGTTGCTGAAAATCAACTCTCAGATGTCGGACCGCTGGGTAAAGGAATACCAGGAAGACAATGATGGTCAGACGTTCAGATGCAACGGCAGTTTGACGCCTCTTCAGGCGTAGTTCAGAAAGCTGAAAGCGCCGGTTAAGCAGCTTGAGATGGAGAAGCGCATTTAAAGGAGGTGACGACGGTCTTCTTCGCCAACGAAACGAAATATAGATTTCGTTTATCGCCGAAAGGAAAAAGACCATGCCTATCGATCTGATGTGTCGATTGTTAGACATGGAGCGCAATGGTTTTTATCGCTATATGAAGAGTCAAACAAAACCCTAAGTCCGATGATGATTTGTACTGGTTAAATCATTTTGGCCACGGGTTTATAGCTATTCCAGGGCCGCCTTTCCGATTCATTAGATGTTAATCCACCATTATATGAATGCGGCCTCAGCCGACTGTAATAACCAAAAATATAGTCACCGATCCGTTGTTTGGCCTCGGTAAAGTTACGGTAGCCTGTTGTTGGTACTCTTTCTGTTTTTAGGCTCCTAAAGAACCGTTCCATAGGGCTGTTATCCCAACAGTTTGCACGCCGACTCATGCTTTGGGTTATTCTATAGCACCATATAAGTTGCCGGAACTTATGACTGGTATAGTGGCAGCCCTGGTCGCCGTGAAACATAACACGCCTAGGCTGGCCACGATATTCATATGCCATCGTCAGAGCCTGACAGGTTAAATTGCTATCTGGCGAATAACTCATTGCCCAACCAACTGGCTTACTAGCAAACAGATCAATCACAACTGCCAGATAAGCCCAGCGATGCCCCGTCCAGATAAAGCTTACATCACCGCACCATACCTTATTCGGTGCCGTTACAGCGAATAGTCTATCCAGCAGGTTCAGAATAGCGACATGCTCTTGCGTAGCTTTTCTATAAGCATGCTTTGGCAGCTGACAACTAACCAGTTTCAAAGTTTTCATCAACCGCCCTGCTCGATAACGAGACAACGTAATATCATGGGATTCATCGTTCGTAACAATATCCGCCACCGTTCTGGCTCCGACGGAGCCGTTACGCTGGCGATGCGCCTCTCGCACCAGACTGCGAAGCTTTATGACTTCTGGAGATGGGCGCTTGTCTAACTGTTGCCAATATGTAAATTTGCTTCGGTGGACATTCAGTACCTCACACAATCGACTAACAGAATGTTGGTTTTTACTGCTCTGACTCAGCCTCTCGATTAACGCGAGTGTTTCATGGAGTCCCACATCAACAGAGCGGAAGCCTTTTTTAAAATATCCTTTTTTTGCTCAAGTCGTTCGATCTGTTTCTTTAAATCACGTTTTAAGGTTGTTCATCTGTCATTGGAGAAGCATGCGGCGTCTTTCCTGCACGTTCTTCACGTAATTGTTTTACCCACTTTCCAATCGTGGAATAGCCAACGCCCATTGCTTCAGATGCTTCTTTATTACTGTAACCTTGGTCAACAACTAATTGTGCTATCTCAAGTCTGAATTAAGGACTGAAATTAAGGCCTTTCTTCTTTGCCATTTTGTCACCTAATTTTACTATGCTGCCATAATAGCAGCTCCAATGAGGTGGCCAAATTAACTATGCCACTACACACAGGACAGGGATGAAACATTGGATGGATTTAAAGTGTTTAAACATCTATCGGATCATTTAAGTCAACAAGGTATCGCTAACTTTAGGTTCGATGACAGAGGGGTTGGAGATAGTTCGGGGCACTTTCCCACATCGACATTGCAACATCATGTAAGCGATGTGAACGCTATCATTAAATATTTCAAACGATACGTCGGACACCCGTTTTCGGACTTTATTCTATTGGGTCACAGCCAGGGAGGCATCGTTAGCGCTCGGGTTGCCATTGATAATAAAGACATACGAAAAGTAATTTTGATGGGCGCTCCTGCAGTCCCCCTGATTGACCTAGTGCTTTATCAGTTAAGGCGGGACCGCGAAGAATCTTTCATTCCGTTACACATAGTAGAACGAGAGGTATCCGCCCATAATAAGTTGATGTTTAGCATTGCTAAAGCCAAGGATTTAAGCCCTGTTATGGAAGAGTTTGAATTAGCTACTTACGCAAGTTTGGAAGCCGAGAACCAACATCAAGCAGCCTCCAATAAGCAACGATTAAGTAAAGCGGTAGCCAGTAGTGCAAAAGAGTACAAAACAATATATGCACTGCCCTCACTCACTTCATTTTTGTATCACGACACATCAGAGGATTACCAAAAACTAAATGTGCCTGTGCTTAGTCTCTTTGGCGGAAAAGATCGGCAAGTCACCTTTGCCCAAAATAAAGATGTTATGGAAAAAGCATTACTGTTATCTGGTACCGACTATACATTTGTCACGTTCGATAACGCGAACCACTATTTTCAAAAAGCGAAAAACGGCGATAGATCAGAACAAGGAACATTAGAGAACAGGTTTATAGACGGCTTTTTGGAGTCAATTTCACAATGGATTATTGACTAGAAAAAGTTACCTATTTTATTTGTTGCGTTTCACTCAAGTGGTTTTCGAGAAATTCGGTTCTGGCTCTGACGCCTTTTCAGGCGTCAGATAACTAGTAAAATTAAAAGCTGTATCTAACTGTCACAGCGTGATGGTCCCCGGAATCTACCTTAACCAATACTTTCGCCCCATCTTTGATAGCGATAGGCGCTGTCATCTTGTTACCTCCCGCAGGGCTTAGTTCGCTTTCTTCTTTACCGTCAGCGCCCAACACCATGATAGTGCCAGTTAAGCTTTCAGCGTCGAAAGCTTCACCATGATCTTTGATATACAAGCTGACGCTTTTCGCTTCTCTAACCAGTTCAAACGCCAAGTCATGCTCAATTTTTACTACACCGCCATGCTCTGGCTCGGTACTACCGTGGCTAAGTGCAATTGGGGAAACGGCACTTAAACTGAAAGCAAGACCTAACATTATTAATAGTGATTTTTTCATATCAAACTCTCTAAATGTACGGCAGACTTAATAAGGCACTACCGTAAAACCTTTTATACCAATTCTTTTGACTTTCGATGCTGCCACGCCGCTGACGCTTTTTCGCCCCACGCTTTGTAAAGCAGCGGAGTGAGCAAAATATCTAAAATAGTTGAACTGATTAGCCCGGAAAAAATAACCACCGCTACCGGATGCAGAATTTCTTTACCCGGTTCATCTGCTGCCAGCAATATTGGAATAAGCGCAAAGGCCGTTACCATGGAGGTCATCAGTACTGGCGAAAGGCGTTCCTGCGCCCCGCGTACGATGAGCGCAGTATTAAAACTTTCGCCTTCAAAACGAATCAGATTCAAATAATGACTCACTTTAAGAATGCCATTGCGCGATGCTATGCCGGTTAGTGTAATGAAACCAACCACGAATGCGACCGACAAAGGGGTACTCGTTATCCACATTGCGAACACTGCCCCAACCAATGCCATAGGCAGACTACACATGATGATACTGGCAAGCACCCATGACTTATACCGCATGTACAACACCAGGTAAATGAGGGCAAAAGAAGCCAATGATAACCAAACAAGAAGTTGCATCGCTTGTTCCTGGGCCAGAAACTGACCCTCAATGGAAATGAACCCTTCCTGGTTAAGCTCGGTATTACCCGTAACTTCCCTGACCTGCTTCAGTAGCTCAGTAACATCCACATCATCACTGTTGGCGTAAATAACCAGTCGACGCCGCCCGTTCTCCCTTAAAACCTGATTGGGGCCGTCATCAAGGCTGATATCTGCAATAGCTGATACGGGTACAGGGCCTGCCGGAGTGGTAAGCACAGCATCTGCCAGCGAGGCAGGCGTACGTGCCCCATCATCTAACCGTAGTACCAGCGCATATCGCTTTACCCCATCGATGATATCTACCACTTCTTCACCGTCGGTAAGCATAGCTAAGCGGTGCAGGGCCTGACCTGGCGTCAAACCGTACTGAGACAACCTATCGTGCTTTAGTCGCACACTAAGCTGCGGTATCAGAACCTGCTTTTCTACGTTGATATCCACTAACCCAGGGATGGTCTCCAACTGTTTACGAATGTCTTCTGCAGTAATTCGTAGACCATCCAGATTATTGCCGAACACTTTGATAGCCAGTTGTGCTCTAACACCCGACAGCAAATGATCTAATCGGTGGGAAATGGGCTGGCCTACGGCCACCTGCGCGGGTAACACATTAAGCTTTTGCCGAACCTCTTCTATAACGGCTTCGCGCGCTCTTTCTGATGCTTTAAGATCAACGTCAATTTCGGAGGAGTGCACTCCTTGTGCGTGCTCATCCAATCTCGCTCGTCCAGTACGCCGCCCGACGCCTGTCACTTCTGGTACCGAAAGCAACAACGATTCGGCCAAACGCCCCATACGGTCTGACTCTTCCAGTGATGTACCAGGTTCAAATATAACGCCTATTACCAATGAGCCTTCATTAAACGACGGTAGGAATGCACGCGGAAAGTGGGTCGTAATCAGGGCGCTAAGCAGTGCCAGCACACCGGCAAGCGACAATAAAATTCGCCGTTTCGGTAGCGCCCAATGGAGCCAGTTTTCCTGCCACCCTTTCAGCGTAGTTACCAATCTACTGTCGTCTTGTTTTAGTAACTTCATACCGGGTAAAAGGTAGTAACAAAGCACTGGAGTGACCGTCATCGATACAAGTAACGACGACACAATAGCGACAATATAGGCCACCCCTAACGGAGAGAACAGCCGCCCTTCTATCCCCGGAAGGGCGAATAAAGGAACAAATACCAATACAACAATTGTGGTAGCGTAAACAATGCCTGAACGCACCTCCACGCTGGCTTTCCAGACCACATTGAACACGGAATCAGGAGAGGACGCACGGACATTTTGCTTCAGGCGTCGCAATATATTCTCGACATCTACCACTGAGTCATCCACCAGCTCACCGATGGCGATCGCCAGACCGCCCAGAGTCATGACATTAATTGTCTGCCCCAGTAACTGAAACACAACCACGGTGATACTCAAGGAAAGCGGGATCGCAATGAGTGATATCATCGTCGTGCGCGCAGACATCAAGAACATAAACAAAATAATGACGACCAGAATGGCGCCGTCCCGCAATGCTTCGGTAACGTTATCCACCGACGTTTGTATAAAATCGGCCTGCCGAAACAATACCTCCGGCGCAGCCACGCCTTCAGGAAGACCGGAGCGTAATTCATTCAGTGCGTTTTCGATTTCCTTAGTAAGGTGCACAGTGTCCGTGCCCGGTTGCTTTTGTATGTTGATGATAACCGCTGGTTGGCCGTTATATCCGCCATCGCCTCGTTTTACTGCCGCCGCAAACGTTACTGTGGCTACCTGTCCTAATTGCGTAGATACACCATTGTTCCAGTCAATCGCCAGCATGCGTAAATCAGCAAGTTCTAACGTTCTGCCCTGATGCCGAATCAGGTACTCTCGGTTGTTTAAATCAACGAAGCCGCCGCCCTGGTTTGTGGCAAAATCTTCCAGCGCGTTTCTTAGCTGGTTTATGGAAATATTAAGTGCTCGCATTTTATTGAGGTCGGGCGCCACTCTGACCTGTCGAACCTCACCACCAATGGGAATTACCTGCGAGATACCAGAAATCGACAGCAACCGGGGTCTTAATACAAAATCTGCGTATTCTCTGGCGCGCATGGGTCCAGAGCCGGAGGCTTCTTCAAGTGGCAGGGCAATTAGCATTATCTCGCCCATAATCGAAGATACTGGCCCCATCACCGGTGTAATACCCACGGGTAACTGGGCACTGGCCTGATCAAGCCGTTCTGCCACAAGTTGGCGGTTGCGATAAATATCGGTATTCCAATCAAACTCGACATACACTATCGACAAACCAATCCCTGATGTGGAGCGGATACGACTCACCCCAGTTACGCCATTAAGGATATTTTCGAGCGGGAATGTAACAAGTTGCTCAACTTCTTCAGGCGCCATTCCGCCAGCTTCGGTCAATATTGTTACCACAGGTTTGTTCAGATCGGGAAACACGTCTACCGGCAAATATTTACTTTGCCAGAATCCATACGCCATTGTTATTAATGCAATAGCTAAGACTAGCAGGCGATGATGCAAACTGCTTCGTACAAGCAAAGTAAACATAGCTGCTCCTATCGCGCCTGGTTTAGTAGCGATGCGCCGCTGATAACCACCCGGTTATCAGCACCCAATCCGGCGGTCACGACAATTTTACCGTTGCCCAGCATTTGATAACGCACGATTTGTGGCATAAAACGCTCAGCCGACACTTTAATCCAAACTATCGGTAAGTTTGCACTGTTTTTAACCAGCGCCTCGGCGGGCAAAACTAAGCCTTCCACATTTTTTTCAATGGCAGCAATAACGGTGACCGGCTGATCCAGCAATAAAGGGAAAGCAGCAGTTTGGTTACCCCTATATTCAAAATGAACGCTTGCCAGGCCGCCTGCGATACGCGGAGAATAGCCAATGTAGCGTAGTGTGGCGGCGCTGTGTTCAAGCAGTGTCGCCTGTGTTAGTGAGTCCAGCTTTGAGACAGCCGATGTTGTAGCGTCAATAACGCGTAAATGGGGGGCGACAATATCGAAAAGAGTAGTTCCCGCCTCTATCCACTGACCGTGTCTGACACCATTATTGATAATTGTTCCATCCATTGACGCCACCAGGGCTTCTGGCTTTTCAAGCCCTTGTTGCAGGGCTTGTTCCTGCTCGATGAGGTTTTTAAGGGTAGTCTGTAGTTGATCCAACTCTTGTTTAGAGGCCAATTCTGCCAATGATTTTAAACGCTCAACATCTCTTTTCGTTTGCGCAATTTGGTTACGCACCACTTTCAATTCGCTGGTTTGTGAGGCCAGTTCATAGGCGGTATCCTGATACCGCACATAGCCCAAAAGCTGCCCAGCAGAGACTGCTGTGCCTGTAGTAAGGACGCCCGACTCAGGCGCTTCAAAACGTCCATCACTACTGGGCTGGACTACCGCGTGTCCATCCGGATGAGATCTCACCACTCCCGCCATGCTAATGGTGTTTGAAACCTTCGCTTTTTTTACAATTCTGGTCGTGATTGCTAGCATCGACTGATGGGGCATAGACAGCATAACCGATCCGTCTGGCTGGCGTCCTAGCTGACCTGTCGCTTGATTATCGGGGGTAATGTGTTCTCCATCAGGGCCGTGGGCCCCCGGCGCAGCAAGTACTAACTGAATCGTCATAATGAACGGAGCCCCTGAAATCAATCTTCTCATCCTCGTCTCCCCCGCGTTAAATATCCGATACCGATACCTGCAATAAGCAGCGCCCCGCCGATCCCTGCGCTGGTCCAGGAAAATACATGATGATGATGATTGTCGTCGTTCGATTCAGATGAAGGGATTGCTGGCGTAAGTAACGTTGTGGCGAGGAGATCGCCACTCTCTTCGGTGAGAATAGTAACAATTATGTTATGCTCTCCCGGTTGATTTAGCTTGGAAACAAACGTTTTATCATTAAGTTGGTAGTGTTTGAGGGTATTGCTGTACACCGCATTCGCACTGATATCGCCTGATTCAAGCTCAATAGATGCATTCGCTACCGGTCTATTCGTGGCAAACTCATGTAAGTAAAGTTGTACCTTTCCAGGCCACACCTCCCCGAGTAATTCAAAAGACTCAGTAAAGCTTTCAAACTTTGGATTGTCAGTGTGCAGTTCCTCATTTTCCATATCCAAGTGCTCTCCGTTAGGGCCATGGGCACCCGGAGCAGAGAAAACAATACCAGAATGTGTGCATGCGATAGCTGCGACTAAGCAAATAAATAGATGAGAAAGTCCCAAACGGGGGTACTTCAACTTAAACATAGTGTATAAATCCAGATTTTTATTAAACGAAAGCACTTGCCTATCTCAGTAAACACGCGCACATAAAAACTTGAATTTACACTTTTGGGGGAGGGGGTATATCGTATAGGTAAGGCGGATCCCAAGCACTATCCCGAGTGCTGACGACTGAGCCCGGTAACGGTGCGGGAAGATTAATTAGTGCCAGGTCAAAAACAAAAACAGTATTACCGTCTTGATAGGAATTACTGTGCTCAAACGCCTCATCGCTATAACTGATTTCGAACTTTTCAGCGTTATAGTCAGCATGGCTATGGGGTTGGCCTACAACGTGAAATAGCTGATGTGAAGCTTCATCCACCCCATGACGTGCGTGCACCGACTTTACCAAGCCCAGTAACTGCGCACCCATAATCAGGATTAATAAAACAACATTAAGCTTTTTCAAAAGAGCCCTTCCACTATCAAGCTGAGTTGAAGAATATCATCGCCATTCCGGCAAAACAAGAACGCCCCTTTTGTGTAAAAGTTTTTAGCGTACATACGTTGTTGTAAACGGATACGCCAATCTTCTGCTTATAAGCTATAGCTACGCATGACACTTCCAGTAAAATTTACGCGCCCTCATCCCGAGGGAATAATCTTTTTTGCATAATTTCGTTTTGTGGAATAAGTTATTCCCATCATGTTCAAAAAAGCACCGCTATGCGTTTATCTTTTTTAACTACAGACTTTTTTCTTTTTTGTTCTACATCCCTTGCTCGCGCTTCGCGCGTCGATACGTTATCTGCACTTGAGGTAAGCTACCGCCTTGCACGCTTTAGTACCAATAGGCAAATCGGGCATTGATCAGCAAAACAGGTGAGACCCTCTGAAACCTGGGGTATGGGAGAAAATGTAGTGCTAACACACATCTGGTCGCCATTAAATGAAAAAACGGTCAGTTTTCCTCAGGCGTCGCAAGCTGCTTATCCTGCGGCTAGTAATGAATTGGTTTACCGTGGAAGTGGCCGCAAGCAAACTCCGCTAGACACCGCTGTGCAAAAGCTATTTATAGGACGCCCTGTCGCATGATTACGTCCGCATTAGGTTATGTAACCGCCCTAATAGTAATATGTGGAGTGCTCCGCTATTTGGATGAGCAACGAAAAGTCGTGTTGTTCAAATATGTTCCTTCTATAGTCTTAGTCTATTTTCTTATCATGCTTGCCTCTACATTCAACCTTTGGACATCGAACGAAGAAATAGACAGCACTTACAAACAGCTCAGAGGGGCCCTACTCCCTGCCATGATATTTTTGATGTTGCTACAAGCAGACCTGCGGCAAATCAAAAAACTGGGGCTAAAAATGGTAATCGCCTTCTTCTGCGCGTCGCTGACAATCGCCTTTGGCTTTGTGGTAGCGTTTGCCCTGTTTCATACGCAGCTACCGTCAGACGCCTGGAAAACTTTTGCTGCGCTGAGTGGCAGCTGGATGGGTGGCACAGGAAATATGGTGGCCGTGCAGTCGGCGCTGGAAATTCCTAACGAACGCATGGGATATACATTACTTATTGACTCCATTAACTATTCGATTTGGGTGATGCTTTTGCTTGCATTGGTGCCCTTGTCTACACATTTCGCCAAATGGACAAAAGCGGATACCGCGTTACTCAAAACGGTTGGCGAAAACTTACAGCAAGCTAACGCGACACAAACGCCTACTAGTACATCAAGCCTTTTTGTCTTGCTGGGGTGGAGCTTCTTATGCACGTCTATTGCCATTTCACTGGCAACTAAACTGCCTTCTAATGCCTATTTTGGTACATCCGCATGGGTTGTTATGCTGGTCACACTGTTTGGTATTGTAGCTGCCATGACGCCTCTATCCCGCTATGCGGCTGGACCTAAACTAGCTACGCTATTGCTATATCTGGTAGTTGCCCTTATTGCTTCGCGTGCTAACTTTAATCAACTTACCGATGCGCCGCTATACATATTGATTGGCTTTGTCATTTTAGGCGTCCATGGCGTATTAATGATAATTATTGCTAAGTTGCTTAAATTTGACCTTTTCACTTGCGGTATCGCTTCATTGGCAAATATTGGCGGTGTTGCATCCGCGCCCATCTTGGCGGCGGCCTACTCAAGAGCGCTTGTTCCGGTGGGCGTATTGATGGCCATGTTGGGGTATATTGTTGGCACGGCAGGTGGGCTCGCTATAGGGCGAGTATTATCAACGTTTTAATCACCAATGGGGCGTGCTTTTGAACATTTACAAACTAGTGACCATCGTTTTACTTTATTTATTCAGCAACTATGCACAAGCAGAGTGGGAGACGAATGTGCCCGGCATACAAGCTAAGCATCTGAACGCGCAGTACTGGATTAACAAACACGCCGCACCAGATAAACACATTATGGATAAGGCGGCTATCATCTCATTTAATCAGAAAATGCTGCGAGAAAACCCTTACGTGAACGACCCTCTGGCTTATCCTGATTCGCTTTCAGGTGATAAGCTAAAAGCAATGATAAAGCAAACCAGTCCTCGCTCTTCTTACCCTCGATTTTATCCTTCTGGTGAAGCTGTCACGGACGAGGACTGGACAAAGTTCATCGCCACACTGAACAATAAAGCCATTGCTGAATTCAATCCTGTCACTTTTGGGATCGCTATAAAACGTTCAGCCATGCGCACTTTTCCTACCAATCAACGCATTCTTAACGATGGGATGGACATTGATATCGATAGGTTTCAGGAAAGCGCAGTTTTTCCAGGAGAGCCGGTAGCCATATTGCACAGTAGTGCGGACAACAAATGGTGGTTAGTGAGAAACTACAACTACACCGCTTGGGTAGAAAAAACAGCTATAGCGAAGGCAGACAGGGCCAAAATTCGAGCTTTTACAAAAGCGACCAAAAGGCTAATCGTCACGGGCGCCAAAGTGTTCACTACTTTTGTCCCTGATAAACCAGATATCTCAAACCAGCTACTTGATATGGGGGTTTCCCTTCCGCTCTTAAGTCATAAGAATTTTGACAATGAATTATATTCGCAAAATACTGCGTATTCTCACATTGTTGAGTTTCCAACCCGAGATGCAAACGGTGAGCTTGTGCTTAAACCTGCGCTTATTGCGATGGCGCGTGACGTGTCTACTGATTATTTAGCCTTTACCCCCACGAACCTTCTGCAGCAAGCATTTAAATTTCTTGGCGAACGTTATGGGTGGGGGCACGATTACAACAGTCGGGACTGCACTGGTTTTCTTGGTGATGTATTTAAAACTTTTGGTCTAATCATGCCTCGAAACTCCTCACAACAAGGTAAGAGTGACTATGCTCATTTCTTACGTTTTGCAGAGGGTCTTGCTGAGACTGAGGATACCACAGCCCTTCTTTCCTCGTTAACATTAGGCGATATCATTTATTTGCCAGGTCACGTTACCTTAGTTATTGGCAATGAAAATGGAGAGCCCTTTATGATCCATGATGTGAAAGGGTTGGCGTACATGGACGAACAGGACTACGTTGAAAGTACACTCAACGGCGTTTCGGTTACACCACTCACTCCGCTATATTTGAATGCCGACACGCGATACATAGATCGTGTCTATCACATTAAACGCTTTGGTGCTGCGCATGAAAATAACCGGGATTGAGTTCGCGAACTTAGCGATACCATTAGTCACCCCTTTTAAGACCGCACTACGCGAGGTGACACACTGCAAAGACCTTATAGTAATGATTACAACTGAAGGAAATGCAGTGGGTATTGGTGCCGCGCCCTCAACCCCATTGATTACGGGCGATACCCACGCGTCCATTAAAGCGGCCATTGATCAGATTATTGCGCCAATGCTGATCGGTCGTTCACTGGATGAATTCAATGTTTTAATACAGATGGTAGCTAAAAGCCTGATCAACAACACCAGCGCGAAAGCCGCGGTAGATATTGCACTTCACGATCTTTGGGGCCAGTATCTTGGACAGCCCCTTTATAAACTGTTGGGCGGGAATAACCCACGTTTAAAATCGGACATCACTATCAGTCTGAATAGCACAGAGGTAATGCTTAACGACTGTGAAAAAGCACTTTCGCAAGGGTTTACCGAGTTAAAGCTGAAGGTCGGCAACGCCGGCTTAGAGGAGTTTAATCGCATTCTTTGCATCTCGCAGAAAGTCGGCGATCGTGCTTTACTGCGACTAGACGTAAACCAAGCTTGGACGGCTAAACAAACTCTGGACATCTTAGCGAAACTCAAACAGCACCATGTGGTTTTAGAGTTAGTCGAACAACCAGTGCATTACATCGATTTAGCGGGTATGGCGCAAGTTTGCGCAGCTAGCCCCTACCCCATCATGGCCGATGAAAGTGCGTTCAACGCGCGAGCCGTACTGGATCTTCATAGTCGCAATGCAGCGGACATCGCCAATATCAAGTTGATGAAAACGGGCGGAATAGGCCCCGCAATACAAATGTGTCAGGTAGCCAAAACGGTTAATATGCCGTGTATGATAGGCTGCATGCTCGAAGGCCCAATTGGCGTAACAGCTGCTATGCATCTGGCAATTGCGTATTCGGACTGCATTACGTTTATTGATCTTGATGGCGCGTTTTTAGCGCAAAAATTGGATAAAAAAAAGCAGAGTACATTCGGAATTACACTTACTCCTCCTTACATTACCGTCAACGACAAACCTGGCCTAGGGCATATTGAGATGCTTGATTGGATTAAACAATAAGCGCACTGCCCATTGTGGACTCTTCCGAAAGAATATCTTATCTCAAAACAAAGCCATCTTTGGAATAATTTATTTACTTGCTTGTTTTTTATGCTATGTTGATAAAAGAATAAAAAGATAAGCCTTTGCGATGTATTCAAATCCGCTCCGCAGTGTTGAGCAAAAATTGAAGTGAAAATAAATAAGGCAATTAGCAATAAACCAGCGGAGAACACATAATGAACCTATCCAAGATAGCTGTAGCGTTTGCTGCCTTTGGTATGGCACCAGTAGCGTTAGCTCAAAGCACAGAGTCTATTGCAGAAGCGGTAGATGACGTTGATGCCATCGAAAGGGTGGAAGTCACAGGTTCCTTCATCAAAAGAACCAGTCTTGAAGGCGACTTACCCGTCACAGTGATCAGTCGAGTAGAAATTGATGCCCAAGGCATAACGTCGGCTGAACAATTAATGCTAAACCTTAATATCGCCTCTAATTCAAATGATAATTTGGCAAGTAACGCTGGCATTGTAGGCGGTGAAGAGCGTGGCAACAACGGCGCCTCCAGCGCAAATCTACGTCAGCAGGGCGCAAGTTCTACATTGGTACTGTTAAACGGCCGCCGGGTAGCAACTCATGGACTGAAAGGACGTTCGGTCGATTTAAACTCCATCCCCTTTGCGGCGATTGAACGTGTTGAAGTGCTGCGTGATGGCGCCTCAGCTATTTATGGTACCGATGCTATCGGCGGTGTAATTAATTTCATCTTGGTTAAAAACTACCAGGGCGTCAGGGCGGAAGCCTTTACTGATATTACCGAAGAAGGTGGCGGCAATATTCACAAAGTGAATATTTTGGCGGGCACGGGCGACCTTGACAATGACGGATACAACCTAATGGGCTCTCTGTCGTTTAAAAAGGCCGAAATATTGCGCGGCAGTGATCGAGATTTTACCAACACTTTTCAACCTGACCGAGGCCTTTCTCCGGATACACGGGGTGCCCCATTTGCTTCTATTAATAATCGTTTTCTTGATCCGAACGATCCGGCCAGTATTCATTATAATTTGATTGGTAATGGACTTATCAACCCTGAGACTGGTGAAGCGAATAATGTATTGAATGTACTGTCTCTTCCCGGGCAACCAGGCTGTGACGCATTCGAAGGTATGGGTGAAGACACCGGCGCACTATGGAATCGAGCGAATGAAACACGTAGCTGTGCTTGGGACTATCCTCGCGCGTCGGTATTGCAGCAACCCGTAGAAAGTATTGATTTTGTCGGTCGAGCGACATATGAAATAAACGATAACATGGATGGCTTTATTGAATTTCTAGGTTCAGAAGTGACCTCCAACAAAGTGTTTGAACCTAACCAGATTACGCCGTGGGCAATTGGCAGTGGTGACTGGGAAACGCTTGGCGGGGGCTGGTACCCAAGTACAGGTGACAGTTACCAGTATGTGGTCGACGCATTGGCCGATTATTACGGCGCAGACCAGTTAAATATTGGCGCTCCTATTGCGTATCGTTGGCGATGTATTGATTGCGGACCTCGGGAAATAGAAACAGTTACCACCGCCTATAAATTGCAACTAGGACTGGACGGTACCTATGAAGGCTGGGATTACAAGGTAGGTTTAAGCCGTTCATCAAATGAAGCTGAGTCTGAGTTAGGAACGGGTTACCACTATACTGAACGGCTTGCTGAGGCTATCGGAACAGGCGCCCTTAATCCATTTTTATTACCTGGCCAGTCACAATCTGCAGCCGGATTAGCTGCCCTGGAGGCTGCTTCAGCAGAAGGTGTTATCTTATTTGGCGGCGAAACAACAATGACTCAGTTTGATGCGTCGGTTTCGGGGGACTTAGGTTATACGCTGTTCTCTGACAACAGTATTATGATTGCGGCAGGGGTTGATATTCGTCGAGAAGAATATCATTTCAACGGTGACCGTCGGGCGGCGGATAACCGGCCAGATATTTATGGTGCACCGTTTGATGACGCGAATGAATTGGAAGACGTGCATAGAACCATCGAAGCGGTGTTTGTAGAAACCCTTATTCCCGTTGTTGATACCTTCGAATTGAACGTTGCGGTCAGACATGATGAATACAGCGGTTTTGGGGGCACCACTAACCCTAAATATGGCTTCACCTATCGGCCAACCGACGAATTGTTATTCCGAGGAGCCTACAGCACTGGTTTTAGAGTACCTTCGTTCAACCAGTTGTTTAATGGTCTAACCGAAGTACCCTATACCGGTACCGACTTCGCCGATCCAGAAAGCTGTCCGGGCGGTATCGTACAACCCGATAATCCGGCTTGTCAGCCCATTACGCCAGTTACGTTTACGGGCGGTCAACGCGATTTAGGTCCTGAAGAGTCGGAACAAAGCAGTGTAGGGTTGGTTTGGTCTCCTTCTTCAGACTTCAGTATCAGTGTAGATTGGTGGGAAATCATTATTGATGGCACCATACAAGTACCAGCACGAGACGATTTGATCGAAAACTACGCCTTGTTTCAGGACAACTTTATTCGTGACGGCAGCGGTAATTTAGTTGCGGTGGACCAACGCTTCATAAATGCGGGTGAACGAAATACAAGTGGCGTTGAGGTTATGTCTGATATCAAAGGTGACTATGGCGGCGGTAAATGGCACATCTCATTTAATGGCTCCTATTTGATCGAAGATAAGAAGAAGCTATTAGATAACGCAGAATTCGGTCCTAATCTGGTAGGTACCCATTCCCGAGGTAATATACCGTTGCGCTGGAAACACACTATTCAAATGTTCTATACGTTCAACGATTGGACCTATAATTTGACTCAGGTTTTCCGCGACGGTTATCAGGATGAAGTTCCACCAGGTATAGAGTCGGGTGCAATCTACCCTGAAAACTGGGACCCTTATGTAAGCAGTTACACTATTTACAACGCCAGTGTGTTCTATAGCGGGATAGAAAATCTCGAGTTAACCTTTGGAATTAAAAATTTGTTTGACCGGGATCCACCGTTCACTGCTCACCAAAATGACTTCTCGCCGGGCGCTGCGTTCGACCCACGAGTGGCCGACCCGAGGGGGCGTGCATACACACTTCGAGTGGCTTACACGTTTTAATGTAAGCAGCCTTCAGGTATACCGCCTAGATGTGGTATACCTGCCCTATCAGCAACCTTTCTTAAGTATTGCATTTAAGCGGGAAGTAATGGGAAGCAACGACATGTATCGCATAGTTATCGTTGGCGGTGGATCGGCAGGGTGGATGACTGCATCAGCACTTGCAAAAGTTTTGCCCAACCACCTCTACACGATCACCTTAGTTGAATCGAAGCAAATAGGTACCGTTTCAGTTGGTGAAGCTACCATTCCCGCTATTCGCCAATTTAATGCATTACTGGGGCTCGACGAAAATACGTTTTTAAAAGCGACCAAAGGCACCTTTAAATTGGGTATCGAATTTAAAGATTGGGGTACACTCGGCAGCCAGTATATGCACCCGTTTGGCCCTTATGGACTGCCGCTGCAAGGTGTACCTTTTTACCACTACTTACTAAAACACTGGCAACGTAACGGAAAATCCTCGCCTAAAGATTTCTGTTTAGAATGGACCGCGGCAAAGGCGGGCAAATTCTCCCGTCCTGTAGCAAATGCTAAAAATCCGTTGGTAGGGATCAAGTATGCGTTTCACTTCGACGCCGTTGCCTATGCCGCCACACTCAAACAACTCGCGATTTCTTTAGGCGTCACGGCTATTGAAGGTGAGATTATTCATATTGAGCAACATAAACCGAGTGGGGATATTAAACATGTTCAATTAAAAGACGAACGTTGCATAGAAGGTGATCTTTTCATTGATTGCAGCGGATTCAAAGGTCTACTTATTGAGAAAGTATTAGGGGTCGGTATCGAAGATTGGCGACACTATCTTCCGTGTGATAGCGCTATTGCGATACCGACTGAGCGGCTACCCCATACCGCACCCTATACGGTATCGACAGCCCGGGAAGCTGGCTGGCAGTGGCAAATCCCATTACAGCACAGAATCGGTAACGGACATGTGTTTGCAAGTGATTACATGAGCGAGTCTGATGCCATCGACTTACTTCAGCAACGGCTACCATCAGCTCAAATTGGCGAACCTAACCGACTTCGTTGGATCAATGGTTATCGTTCCTCACCATGGCAAAATAACTGCGTTGCTATCGGCCTTAGCGCAGGTTTTCTGGAACCTTTGGAATCTACCGGTCTCCAGCTTATTCAATCAGCCATAATGCGTTTGATAAGCCTGTTTCCCAGTCGGCAAATAAGTGACATTGACAGACAAACCTATAATCGTTATTGCCGTGAGGAAATGGAACAAATTCGGGACTTCATCATTTTACACTACAAAGCTTCAAGTCGAGACGATACTCCGTTTTGGCAATACTGCCAATCCATGCCGATTCCGGATACGATGCAGGAAAAACTCGATTTATATAAAAGCCATGGTCGATTGTTCAGAGAGCAAACTGAATTATTCAACGAGATTAGCTGGTTTTCCGTATTGAACGGACAAGGCATTGTACCGTCCCACTATCATCCGCTGGTAGACGCCATCAGTGAACAAGAAGTTGGCCGCTACTTTTCAGGTGTAAAACACGCTATTCAGGCTGCATTGGCCCAAATGCCCAGCCATGATGATTTTATAAGGGCAAAATGTGAAACCCATTAGACTGTTTGGCCTTATTGGCGCGCTATTGTTTCTTATTAGCTGTACGTACAGCAAAACCGACTATGAACAACTGCCTTCAGTGAATTTTAATGGGCGCGTTAAGCTTTTAGTTATGCATTTCACGGCGCTGGATTTTGCTGATTCTGTACAGGTTTTAGCTCGTCCCGATGGCTTAAGTTCACACTACCTTATCCCAGAAAGCCACGATGACAGTTACTCGCCCCGCGATATTGAAATCATCCAATTAGTCGATGAAACACAGCGAGCGTGGCATGCGGGTACAAGTTTTTGGCAAGGTCGAAGAATGCTGAATGACACCTCAATCGGGATAGAAATAGTTAATATACCTCAATGCTTTAAGTCTGAGGCTCATCAGGCCCCCTTATCTGCTCCTATTGGTGAGCACGATGCCCGGCGTCTTTGTTTATTCCCAGATTATGACCCAAAACAAATTCAACTGTTAATCGAGCTTAGCCGCGATATCCTCGCACGTAATCCTGATATCGGTCCCACCCAAGTGGTAGGTCATTCAGATATTGCTCCAACCCGGAAAAATGATCCAGGTCCACGCTTTCCTTGGTTCGAACTTTATAAAGCTGGCATCGGTGCCTGGTATGAGAATGAAACCGTAGACCGCTACTGGCAACAGTTTTCTACTGTACCGCCACCATTAACTTTGCTGCAAAAAGCGTTTCAAACCTACGGTTATGAGATCACCAATTCTGGCAAAATGGATACCCAAACCATCAGTGTTATTTCTGCATTCCAAATGCACTTTCTTGCCCACAACGTAACGGGAATGGCTGATGCACAAACTGCGGCTGTGTTGTTTGCTTTACTAGAACGCTATTTTCCAAAACAAAGCGAAATATTGAATGAGCAATACCAGCGCTACTTAGCGCAATCTATGCATACTTCGACGGTCACTTCGTTACCAATGAAACAATCTCAATACGCTTGGACACCCACCTCTTTAAACAATCAAGGTACCTTCAAAAGCTATCAGGGGCAGGGCGCGCTCGTCGTGGAAAACCAAAATGCTGAAGCCGTAACAATCGCAATAAATGGCGAAACACTTAATCTGACAAACCCGATGAAGGCTAATACATCATATGAGTATTCACTTCATCGGCGCACGATTGATGGCCTGAATCGAATTAAGATTCTTAATGTAGAACCCTACAAAGGCAACCTGAGTATCCATGTTCCCTACCCGACAGTATCCCCCCAGACAAAAACAAAGCGATCTGAATTTGAAGCGGTTCGGTCCCTACTTCAGGCTGATTATGATGTGACAAATTTCCCCGCCACCATCAGTGTGATACACAGGGGAAAAACTCATTATCAACAAACGTTTGGCGCGACAGAAAATAGCCACAGGTTTAGTGGGAATGGACTAACTGAAGATATATTACTTAATTTTGCCGTCATGAAGCTGGTGTCTGAAGACAAGTTGGATTTGTCGAATGCTGTATTTCAATACATTCGGGCATTTCGAGGACAAGGACGAGAACAAATAACGGTGGCTGATTTGTTAGGTCACACTGCGGGATTTCCACCCGAAGCTCACGCAAACTTTTCTCCTTTAATGCCTTTAAGTAATATACCTATAATCCCTAACTTGACTAAACACCCAGCCTATTCCTCTTATCATTACGCGCTTCTCAAGAACGTTGTAGAAAATATCTCAGGCATGAAATTTGAAACCTATATTTTAGAAGATATCTTCCTTCCGCTAGGGCTTGCGGAGCCTTACGAACATCGCGTTTCAATAAACACCATACAAATTCTAGCGCAAACCCTACTGAATCATGGAGGCTATGGACAGACCGCCCTGTCTAAAGACTATGTTCTTACCGATCTCACTACGTCGCAACGCCATGCTCGTACGTGGGGGTATGGCTGGCGCAAAGCCACGTTCGGGCTTTTCGCGAGTCAGGCGTCGTTTGGCTTAATCAAAAATAATGGTAGCTTTTTATTTATCGACCCAGACCGCAATCTTGCCGTCGCTTATTTCCGCGAAAGTCCGGCTGAAAGTAATGTTGCGCCAGCTTCTATCATCAATGCGATCATTGAGGCAATTTCCGCCAAGCAATAAGGACACCCAGCGTAGCTATGAGACTGCTCTTTTTCATTATCATTATCATTTTAATAGGGTGCACCCGTTCAATTGCGCCTTCTGCGGAAGACTATTCGCTACCTGAAGAGCAGATTCGAGCCATTATGGCGGCTTATCATGTACCTGGCGTTGCCATTGGCGTCATTAGAAATAATGAGATTCTGGCGTTACAAGGATTTGGTGTAGCAGACATTCAGACACAACAACCTGTTACCCCAGATACTATTTTCAAAATAGGCAGTAATACCAAAGCCATGACCACCGCTTTGCTCGCTATGCTGGTAGATGAAGGCAAACTCAGGTGGTCAGATAAAGTTAAAGAACATATTCCTAACTTCGAGCTATATAACGAATACGTTACCAACGAATTCACTATTATCGACTTACTTACTCATCGCAGCGGCCTAGGGCTTGGCGCGGGAGATTTAATGCTGTGGCCCGAACCTTCAGGCTTCAGTCGTGGCGAAATAATCCATAACTTGCGCTATTTACGCCAAGACGGCGAATTTCGAGCCGATTACGCCTATGATAACTTGCTGTACATCGTTGCCGGTGAACTGGTCCCCGCAATTACACAAACATCGTGGGATTCCTTCATTCACACCCGTATATTTGAACGGCTTAGCATGAAAAACTGCTTTGTCGGCCAAGCAGGTAAAAAGCAACTGTCGTTAGTCAGTAAACCTTATACCATTGTTAATGGCGAATTAGTGCATTCAGTACGTCAAATAAATCAAGGGAAGCCTCATGTTTCAGCGGCCGCTGGCGGCGTGAATTGCAGTGCCAGAGACATGCTCAAGTGGCTGGCACTAATGCTCAATAAAGGTAAATTTAACCAATCGGAATCACTGTTCAGCAAAACCCAGTACATGGCTTTGACGAGACCTCACACCATTATGCCCGTCACGAATTACGATAAAACATACAATCGGACACACTTCTCTGCGTATGGGTTAGGTTGGCGTCTTAATGATGTCGACGGCTATTTACGTGTACACCATTCCGGAAGTTTGGCGGGCATGTATTCAGCAACAACGCTTTTTCCTGAGCTTAATCTCGGCATTATAGTGCTGACCAATCAACAATCCAGTGCAGCCAGAAGGACATTGATGTACACCATTATGAAACCCTTTTTAGGCGATACCACCACGGACTGGCTCACCGTTCTTCAGCCGACATCGGAAAAAAACGCGCGTGAACTATCGGTGCCTGCTTCAGATATCTGGCTAGATGCAGATTCGGATATCGCCAAATCTTTATTAGGAGAGTATCGGGACCCGTGGTTTGGCGAGATTCATTTTGAACAGGAAGAAAAACGAATAAAAGTCAGTAGTGTAAAGATGAAAAGGCTTGTAGGATACGTATCCCATCCACCCCGGGTAGAAAATATTTCAGAAAATTTGATAGTGAGATGGAACGATAGGTCAATGGATGCAGATGTCGCTATTTCAATATCGTCGACAAATATTGGACGGCCTGTTATGCGGCTAACGCCTGTATCTGAATTTATTGATTTTAGTTACAACTTTGATGATCTCAGACTTATCAAAACCAAATAGGTGAATAGCATGGCTTCCAAAGACCTACTCGAACAGCTAAACCAACTCGTATCCGAAGGACGCAACCCGAATACGATGGATATCGATATGCTTGACTCAAAAGCTATATTGGAAAAAATAAACGCAGAAGATGCACTGGTTGCAAACGCTATAAAGTTAGAGATCGCAAACATTGCCAAAGCGGTTGATTGCATTGTTACTTCCATATCAAAACAAGGGCGGCTCATTTATATCGGTGCGGGTACCAGCGGCAGGCTTGGTATTCTTGATGCAGTTGAATGTCGGCCTACGTTTAGCGTAGACGATACACTTGTACAGGGCGTTATTGCTGGCGGCGAACGCGCAATTCAGCATGCGGTAGAAGGTGCGGAAGACGATGCCAAACAAGGTGAACAGGACTGTGAGCAAATTGATCTAAGCGAAAAGGACGTACTGGTAGGCATTGCGGCGAGCGGTCGGACACCTTATGTTATAGGTGCGCTGAAATACGCCAAATCAATAGGCGCGAAAACGGTCGGTTTAAGTTGTAACCCCGCCACTCCCGTCGTCACCCTTGCCGATATTGGTATTTGCATCGAAGTGGGTCCTGAGTGTCTGACTGGCTCCACCCGGATGAAATCTGGCACTGCTCAGAAGATGGTTCTGAATATGCTCAGCACCGCGAGTATGATTCGCTTGGGTAAGGCTTACGAAAATTTGATGGTAGACGTCAACGCTACCAATCAAAAGCTACTTGCTAGAGCGACGCGTATTGTAATGCAAGCGACACAGTGCACTCAACAAGACGCTGAAAACGCCCTTTCAGAATCAGCCAATAACGCGAAAGTCGCCATTCTTATGTTATTGACCCAATGCACAGCGAAGGAAGCAAAAAATAAGTTAGAACACGCCAACGGATTTTTGAGAAAAGCGGTAGAAAAACCGTAGCTGGCAATTAACCTTGCCTGAATCTCTTCACTCTTGCATTGGTATTGGCAAGTATTGCGCGCCCCTCTGACGACGCTTGGGTCAAACCTATAAATAAGGTATCTATTACCATTTCTTGCGCGGTTCTGGCGAGAATAGATGAAAGCCTTTCTCCCGCCCTTTCTGCCACCGAATAAAGTTTGATATCGGCATAACCTGACACGGAGGTTTCGCCGTACTTGGTGATGGATATTACCTTAACCTTATTGCCGCTCACTTCTTCTACCAATTTAACAATTTCGGTCGTAGCACCAGACTCACTGATAGCCACAACCACATCCTGGTTAGTTAACGTAGAAGCCAACGCCATTTGTGCATGACCATCCGTTTCAGCAATAGCATTTAATCCCAACTTCTGCATTTTATAAGAAAAATCCTTCGCCACAAGCGCCGACCCTCCTACACCCACAATCAACGTGCGACGGGCTTTGACCAGTATATCGATTGCTGAATCCAAGGTAGGCGCTTCGTTAAGGTGAATAGTTTCACTCAATACGTTAATTTTACTGTTTAACAGTTTTTCAGCCACCGCCACGATACTATCATCAAGTGATATTTGACCAGTCAAACGGGACTGTTCGTTTTCCCGATTTAAATCATCAACTATGGCCAACTTAAGCGCGGGGTAGCCTTTGTACCCCAGCTTCTGGGAAAATTTAACAATACTGGATTGACTCACACCGACATGACGCGCCAATTCTTGTGACGAAAACTGGCGTACGTTTTCTCGGTTGTCCAGTAAAAACGCGGCTATTTTGGTTTCGCTGATCGACAAATTAGGTTGAATGGCACGAAGCTTTATCAGTGCTGACATAAAAGTCCTTTATTCGCTATGCGTTGAAGTGCTATTGCAAACACCCATTGCATTCTACGTCTATTCGTTTTAAACAAGGTTTGTGTCAAGAGTGTAAATGCTGCAAGCGCTGGTTGCACTAGTTTTGGTAACTATTGCAGTCGAATGTGCATTCTGCAAAAAATACATCATCCACGCTAGGCGGGGTGTGGCAGAGAACCGTGCAAAGGTAATTTGTCAACTGAACACTGTTACATTTTGACCATTAGCGGACAATCATGCCCTATTTACGAATCTACCACCTTTAAAGGGATTGGTTTTATTCTTTAAAGATAGAAATGTACTTCCCTATCAAGCAGAGAATGCGTTGATAGTCTGATAACGGGCAGAACCAATACCCAGTGCGCAGTAAATGTCCTTGGTATGAAAGCCCCACTAAAACAATTGACCCTTATATTCATGCTGCAAATCGTTCGCTAATTGATTAGCGGTGACAAAAAGGCGTAGAGTCCTGTATAACTTTTCGTAACAACCGTATTAGCTGCAAGCCAGCAAACCCTTATTCAATTAAAGCCTGCCGACACCTAGAAAACAGAAATACGTAAAACCTTACATAAGAGCGCCAACTAGACCATACAGAATAAGTGTGCCAGCCCCCGCAGTTAACGCGTAGGGTAACTGGGTTTTCACGTGTTCGAGTAAATCACAGCCCGACGCCAGCGCCGATACAGCTGTGGTATCAGATATGGGTGAACAGTGATCACCGAATACCCCGCCCCCTAAAACAGCGGCAACAAGAAACGATGGCGGTAGTCCGGTAGTATGAATTAAAGGAACTGCAATGGGGATTAGAATAGCAAATGTTCCCCATGATGTGCCCGTGGTAAACGAAATAATGGCGCCAGTTAGAAATAACACGGGCGCTATTGCAAATACAGGTAAATGACTTCCCACCATATTGGCAACATACTCACCCGTACCAAGTTCTTTCAAACTGGCCCCCAGGCAAAGAGAAAACAATACGATAGTCACCAGAGGAACCAGTTCACCAATGCCTTTGAATGCTACCCCCACAAATTCTCTGGTAGAGTATTTTCGATGGAGAACTGAAAGTATAAAACACGTGAAAATACTTAACACGGTAGCATACAGAACAGATTTTGAACCACTGCCTTCAGCCAATACCCCGTTGCCAGTCCAGAACATAAAACCAACCATGCCAAACACCAGTGTAGCTAAGGGTATTAACATAAAACGCGCTTTGGTGGGCTTAGGGCCGGTTTCTACATTGGCATCGTTGCTCAATAAGTTTTTTTCCGATTGCTTCATCGGTCCAAAAACTTTGCCTGTTACTACTGTCATTGCGACCAATAGCAGCACCAGAATAGCGTAAAAATTGAAAACCGTTGACCCCCATAAAATAGACGCCCCGCTTTCAGCAAGATCATAATTACTGAGTAACCCCAAAATAAAGGCGCCCCACCCATTCAGCAGGATCAGTATGCAGATAGGGGCCGAGGTACTATCGATGATAAATGCTAATCTAGCCCGACTCATTTTGAAGCGATCGAATAAGCCTCTGGCGAGTATCCCTGACGTTAAAACGCTAAGGTTAGATTCGACGAAAACAGCCACCCCAGTGAACATGGTAAGCCCCCCCGCACGTCTGGGCGTACTGGCCGTACCTGACGAAATAAGCTTTGAAACCGTCGCCGACACGCCACCTGAATCACGGATAAAAGACAATATTGCGCCAATAGCCAAACTGAATAAGAGAATACGAGCGTTGCCTGGTGAGGCCGCCACTTCAACCACACGCTCAATGGTATACACAAAGGTTAACAGCAGAGATGTTTTATCTTGTATGACGAGCAATAATTCAGACGCCATTAACGCAACGAATAAAGCGCTAATAACCTCCTTCTTCCACAACACGACGGCAATAGCAATTAAAGGAGGGAGAACTGAAACCCATGACATTTGTTATTATTAGCTCCATTTATTATAAAGTCTGCTGCCTCGACAACATTGGTGTCTGTACTGACATCACTCACAGTTGCATTTGAAACCGCCATCGATACAAGCACCTTTGTCAGCTTCCCCACCCCCTTTGCAGACGTCACACCAACGGTACGAATGGAGTAGATTAGTGACTTGATTTCGCTTCTAGAGCCAGCATTGCAGCGTATTCTCGTTGACTTAATGCCCCATTGCAACCGCTAAACGGCCCTTTTAATTTCTCATTCACAAACTCGGCCTCGTCTACGTAAACCTTTTCACACCGCCCATTAAAATTTACACAACGCTAACTGTTATACCCTTCTAATATAAACTAAGCCCCTGTATTGCCATATTTTTTCTTTTACAAAAACTAGCTAGTCGTACAGTAGTGAGATAAGTATCTTTTTGCTAAATTTTCTCACGACCAATGAGGTCACTATTTGAAAAAGGAGTTTTATCGTATGCAAGAATTATCTATAAAAGAAACTGAACTTATCTCTGGCGGATACTGGGGTCATGTGGCTGTGGGAATTGCAATAGCAGAGGCAGCCTACGAATTTTATCAAGGCTATGCTGCTCACAGAAGATAAGGAAGTTTTATGGAAACTATAAATGTATCTGAAGTTCAAGAGCTTAACGCAAGTGAGCTAGACGCAATAACGGGCGCGGGATTATTTTACGATTTGGGCAGATTCTTTGCTGAAGTAGCAAACGCTAACGATTCAATCTATCGCCAATATGGAAATACCAATATGAATTATCGGCTTCCATAGGGTAATGTTGAGGCTACATCGATAGCCTCTTTTAAAAGGTAAAAAGTATGCAATTCGTGAATATTAAAACTCTACTTCGAATATCTGCCGCGCTTTTCTTTCTTGATAGCTGTTGGCAGATTTTTTTTCCGGATCATCTCTCTTCGTTTAAAGACAGTCTACAAACTGGCTTACTGTTTTTAATTTTTGCTGAATTGAACGACCAATCCAACGCTACCAAATCCGCAAAAGCCGAAAAAGAGCCACATGAATATTCATAAAGCTGAAAAGCCAGCTTTATTCCTGAAAGCGTATAACAACCTTATATTACTTTGCATTATTAGGAGACTGAGAAGGACAATAATGTTGTAAAAATTCATAATGAGAGGGTAACTGACTTACTTTACGTACATTCTGCTGCTCTATCTGCGATAGAAAATGTTCCATTTCCTTCTCATTCATCAAATCTGCTATAGGATGATGACTTTCTGGTACAAGACCCTGTCCTAACATAACTTGTACCCAGGAGTTTTCGCCGAATAGTTCATTGGGCACTTTAAACACCCTTCCCGTTTGTTTAAAAAGCGCTAACCGATGTTTTAGTGAATCTGGAATGGGCATATTTTTACAATAGCGCCAGAAAGCTGAATCCTCGCGCTGAGTTACATGGTAGTGCAAGATAATGAAGTCACGGATATTTTTAACTTCATGTTCTGTTTGCGCATTAAATTCATTCACGTCGGCCTGCACTATTCCGTTTGCGGGGAACATTTGCATTAATCTAACAATACCACGTTGAATAAGGTGAATACTTGTAGACTCCAGAGGTTCTATAAACCCACTGGATAACCCGATAGCGATACAGTTTTTATTCCAGTGAGAACGCCGCTGCCCCGTTCGGAAGCGGATTACACGAGGGTCGGTAAGTACCTCCCCTTCCACATTGTTCAGCAACAGTTCTTTAGCATCCTCGTCATTTAAATAGCGGCTACAATAAACCAGGCCGTTACCTACTCGGTGCTGCAACGGAATGCGCCATTGCCAGCCTGAGGGGTGGGCAATTGAACGGGTGTAAGGGCGAGGTGTCTCGACGGCTTGAGTTTGTACTGCAATCGCGCGATCACATGGAAGCCAATGCGTCCAGTCGTCGTAACCGGTATGCAATGTTTCTTCTATTAATAATGCGCGAAAACCCGTGCAATCAATGAACAAATCCCCTTCGATAACCTGACCCGACTCAAGCCTTAATGCTTTGATATATCCTGAATGTTTGCACAACTCGACGTGATCGATTTTTCCTTCAGTTCTGTTCGCTCCATGCTTTTGGGCTATTTCCCGCAAAAATTTAGCGTAAAGCGTTGCATCCAGATGAAACGCATAGTTCAACCCCATATTCGGAAGTACGGCAAATTTATTTTGCTGCGCAGCTAAAAATTCTGCGCAATAAACACCGTACTCTTTTGCTAACCCCATTTGTTGCCCTCTCAGCCAGAAGTGCTGAAAGCCCGCGGCCCAATGGTCTTGGCCGGTCGTGCCAAAGGAATGGATGTAACTTTCATCTACATTCTTCCAGTTTTCAAAATCAATTCCGAGTTTGAACGTAGCTTGGGTAGCAGCCATGAATTCTTGTTCATTAATTCCTAGTAACTTATGCAAGGTAAGTAAGGGAGGTATGGTTGCTTCACCCACGCCTACCGTTCCGATCGCATCAGACTCAACTAACTGGATCTCAAGGTTCTTCCCCATTAACTTGGCCAATGAAGCGGCACACATCCAGCCTGCGGTGCCACCTCCAGCAATGACTACACGTTTAATTGGTTGGGGTTGCATGAGTATTTATCTCCAACTTTAGTTATCGGTTGAGTTTGTTAAGTAATTCGGCACGCAGTTGACGAGCCTTAAGTTCATCGATTTGTCCCGTAATCCCACGTTTACTATCAGGAATATGTGAGCAGGTCTGCTCGCGGTCGTTAAACACGTATTGAGAGAACTGATGCCTCCACGCCTGTTTTTGTTCCTCAGGTAACTGTGCGATAGACAAGATGGCATGTTTCAAAGCCAGCGTGGGATTGCCAAGATAAGCAGGACTTGTCCGCCACCAGTAGTTTACTAAGCCGTTGATTTGACTCAGTCCTTCTACGTGGTGCCACCACATGCTCGGAATGACTATACCATCCCCTGGTTCTAGCTCAGCAACGTACGCATGCTTTAATGCTTCCGGAAAACGTGGAAAGCGGGTTAAGTCGGGTGAGTGAAAATCTACCAAACTTATCGCTTGTCCCGCTGGTGTAAAATCCAATGGGCCAATGTAAAGGTTTTTCTGCTGATCAGGGGGAAATAAAGTGAAGCGTCGTTTTCCGGCCACCACTATCGCCAGGTTTTGTGGAAAATCGCAATGGGCTGCAATACGACTTTGATTACCCAACCACAAACTTACTAGCGGGTCTATCCCCTCCAGGTTCATGATGTTCTCCTGGCGAAAATGGGGAAACCAACGGTCTACCATTGTAGAGCCCATATAGAGTAACTTTTTCTGCTTTTCTAGTCTTTTGCAAAAGGAAGGGAAATCGATTTGTACCGGCGTAAAGTTAAAGCCAGACATATCTTCGTTATAGAAAACCCGATTATCCGCCGCATCATTGCCTTCATAAACAACAATCGGTTCCCCGCTGTAATAGGTGTCGAGTTGGGATAAAAAAGCTGCGTTTCCAGCACGTGCAGCCTTCACTAAAGGCCAATCATTTGCGATACCGCGCAATACTACTGGCTGGGTACTTAACAACGTAGTCAGATCAGGTTGATCCCCCTTTTTCCAAACACGTTCATCTACTTTTTTATCCACATTTATCATTCGGCAATATTCAAACGCTTATTTTTGCGGTTAACAAGTGCAGAAAATTGTGATTGTGAGGCCAGCATCATATAGATTGGCGTTAGAAAACCCGACTTTCTTAGTTCCGCCCATTCTTCGTCACTGAGTGCATCTAGCGTGTCTTCGTTAATGGTATAAAACCCTATTAACTGATGTTGTGAACCATTGTTCAATGTCACGTCTAAAGTGAAGGACTCGATCAGTTTAAGGTGTAAAAGACAATCCACAAATGCTTTATTTTCTTCCACCCCATGATGTAATGCTTCGAGCATACCGCTGACTTTTTCTAAATATGGCGCATTACCACCAAACTCTAAGAAAAGCGCTTCGCCTTTATCCGCATTGACCCTTGGACTGTCAGTATCTATGTTAACCACCCGCTGGCCATCCTGTAAGCCAATCGAAAACGGCTGTCGTGAAACATTAATCGGAACATAATCCGCGTCCCAACCCTCATCATTTAAAAACAGATTTTCTTGCTGTTGAAACCCAAACAGTATAACCGGATAAAACTGGCCACTATCTGCATCTTTGTGAAAAACAATTGGGTAGTATGCCTGAGCAGAGCGAAATTCACGTGGAAAAGTCAGTGAGAACATTACGTTGTCGCCTAACTCTGCACTACGAGCAGTGTTAATTTTCAAATCTTTATGGCTAACGTTATTTAATCTTTCTACTGTTGACATATGATACCCTAAATTGTTTGCATTCCATGGGACTGGATTTGATTAAGTAGTTCTCGGTTTGTCGGAAGTCCCGTTTTAAGTTTTTGTTTTCGAACAGCATTTTGTTGAAAATGCTGCATAGCTTGGTGCTGATAGCGCTGACTAATCGATCGCATACCACCGAACGGAAGCTTGTTCATGCCATATAACACGTACTGATAGCTAGCCGCGGGAAAAAGCTCCTCCGCCACCGGCACATCATAACGACTTGGTGTGTGATGTCGCCACATTTCCAGCATCTCTTTAAGCGATTGTGGAATTGAGTTTTCGTTTCGGTTATCACGCCAATATTGAGAATCGTTACGCTCGGACAACACATAGTGTAGCTTGAGAAAGTCTATAATTCGCTGCCAGCGATAAGTAAATGTATCGTTGTATCGCTTAGCTGTAATCGCCATTTGTTGGGTATTAGCGGGAAGTTGTTCGCTGATATATTTAGCCGCGAGTTCGACCATTACTAATGCTGACGCTTCTAGTGGTTCGATAAAGCCCGCCGCCATACCTACTGCCACACAATTGTGCCTCCAAAAAGATTCTCGGTAGCCTGGTCGGATAGGGATTTTGCGCATCTCGACATTAGCCTTGTCGTTGCCGATATATTCACGCAACTCGCGCTCGGCTTCCGCATCGGAAGTATGCGCTGAAGAATAAACATGCCCAATGCCCCTGCGTGTCTGTAGGCCGATATCCCAAATCCAACCATTCGACTGGGCGGTGGAGAGGGTTGCAGAAGCAATTTGTGCGTCACTGTTCTCGTAATTTACTTGCGCAGCTAACGCTGCGTCGTTAAATAAGATATGACCTTGTTCTTGGAATTTAACATTGTAATGCTTGCCAAGTAATAAGGAGGCGAATCCCGTGCAATCGATAAAGAGGTCAGCTTCTATTCTTCTGCTTTTGCTAGTGTGGATGGCTTTAATCGGCTGTTCGACTTCTCCCTCAACTCCTACAACGTCATCGAGAACGTGTTCGACGCCTAATTCAGTTACCGCATGACGCTGTAATAGCGTCACAAAATTACCTGCATCAAGGTGGTAGCCGTAATTGTTTACGAATGCGTATTCAGGAGTTGTAATCTGTTTTGGTGCAAGACCTGCTTCAATCATCGCGGGTTGTGCCGATACGGCATGTGCGAAGGGGACGTTCGCGCTATGAGAAAACCAATGAGGCGCTATATCAAACTCGGAAGCCGCCACAGGCACGGTAAAGGGGTGATGATAGTGATCGGTTTTATTATTTACTCGCCAAGCGTGAAACCAGGAGCCTTGCTTAAAGCTAGCGTTACATTTGCGGATAAAATCAGTTTCTCTTATGCCGATGCGCTCGAGAGTGCTGCGCATCGAAGGCCAAGTCCCTTCGCCTACCCCAATGTGCTTCACATTTGGTGATTCAACTAGGGTAATTTGAACACTTTTGTCAAAACGATAGTCTGCCGCCAGTAGTCCAGCCGTCAACCAACCCGCGGAACCGCCACCAACAATGAGAATCTTTTTCACAGAAGTATTCATTAAACTACTTTACAACGTTGCAGTGATAAAAAGTAGCCATCAGATGATGGCTACTTCGTTATTATCAGAACGGGTAATTAGAAGGTATAACGTGCACCTATGTTGTAACGAGGGCCCGTTTCAGTGTAACTAACTAACTGCAGCTCTGAACGCTCATGAGCACGCACGGCTTCATCAGTTATATTTAACGCTTCAACAAAGAATGTTAAATTTTTATTGAAGTCATAGCTAGCATTGATGTCCCATTGACCGTATTCCTCAACAAAGACCGGATTTAGCAGGCCCAGCCCGTTTACGGTGGAAGCTAAGAACTTGTCACGCCAGTTATAAGCAATTCTCATTTGGATGCCATCTTTATCGTAGAAACCGATTAAGTTAGCGGAATCACTTACACCAAGTAGACCACCCTGACCTTCTAACTGTGTGACGTCATATTCAAGATCAGAATCAACTATAGTTGCATTCGCGATTATACCGAAGCCCGACTCACCGAATAAGTGTTGAACTGCGAGTTCCCACCCATCTGTACTTGCTTCGTCTTGGTTAACAGGGATAGAAATATCAAAAGTAGCTACATTATCTTCACCAGGAACCCCTAGGATGAAGCCATTCGCATCTACAGTGTCTGGGTAATTATCAATTATATATTGTCTGATTTCCCCTGTCGTGGCACCAGAACCTAACGTGGCAACTGCTTCATCATAACGTGCCCCTTGCGCTGGGTGAGGCAATCCAAAAGTTTGCTCTTGAACAATACCAGTATTTACAAAGTTAACCCCTTCTTTTTTGAAGTAACCTACCGAGGCGTAACTTCCTTCCCCGTAATACCACTCTAATGCCAAATCGAAGTTAGTCGATTCAAATGGCTCAAGCCCTGGGTTACCACGGGCGCCTGACCCGCCATTGATTCTCACCAGTGGGTTCAACGTTTGCCCACCTTGTATGTCACCGTATCCTGGACGAGCCATGGTTTTACCCCATGATGCGCGCAGCATCAAATCATCGGTAAGGTCCAAGTTAAAATCTATGGCTGGTAAGAAATTATCATAGCTACCAGTTAATTCGGTAAATTCTTGGGTGCCTGTGCCAATTAGGGTGAACTCGTTGTCACCTGCCCACGCAATATTACTATATGTAGGAACTAACGCTCTAGAAGTAACATCTGTTTCTTCGTAACGAGCGCCAACCGAAAGACGATAAGGCATCTCACCTAAATCACCAGACAAATTCATTTGCACGTATGCGGCATTGATTTCTTCTTTTGTACGACGGTCAGTCGTCATATCGGAAGAAGCACAGAATGATGTGCCACAATCACCTACCGATCCCAGACCGCCGTAGGTTTGGTCTGCAATCGCGCGAATAGTATTAAAGTCCCAGGTGAAAAATTCATGCTGGAGCGCTGGATCGCCGCTAGCACCGGCATCAAACTTATCCCCGATAGTTTCTCTTGTGAAAGCTGAAGGGTCGATATCGCCAGCTTCCCCTATTCCACCCCAGTTATCCTGTTGTACATTTGAAAACGCTGAGCGGTTCTTCATTTCTGAACTACTTACACCAAAATCAACACTTTCAATAACGCCCCTATCGAACGTGTAGCTACCACTTAACTGCGCCTGTTGAATATCACTACGCATCTGGCTGTTTCTGAAGGAGCTCCCCGTCACGCGAACGTCACGAGCGCGAATGCTGTCTTGCCCCGTTGGATAAGTGATATCGAGTACAGGGAAGTCCCCACTAAAGTTAGTAGTGGTAACAGACCGCACCCACGTAGCCGTACCAATGACATTATTGCTGCCGTATGGACTGTTGGGCAGAGAATCTGCTGAAGAGTCATGAATGTCGAACACGAGTTCAAGATTATCATTCACTTCCCACTCAATATTTAAGCCAAGTGATTTATTTTCATTAACCGTTGAAAACTGACCCGCGCCCATCGCCAAGTCACCTGGTTCTCCAAAGGCTTCAGTGTATACAATCGGCGCGACCACCGGTCCATCTGTAAATTCTGCGCGCGAAGGGCCAAAGTTGTACCATGCGGATACATCATTGTAACGATCGTCCACATCATTTTTTGCATACGTATAATCTAACGTAGCGGTTAAACCATCGACCGGACGATACTGAAGCGTCAACTGGCCATTTGTTCTTACACGCTCAATTTCGTGGAAATTGTAGCCCACGCTTTGTGGAACGCTATAGATATCACTTGGATCCGGATAATTTTGGTAAGCAGTGGCTGCATCACCGTCTGGGATTAAACCTCCCCAATCTGCATTACCTCCTGCCCAGTCAAAACCGTTCACCGTTCCAGGGTAGGTTCTCCACCCGCCCGTATTGGCCTGTGCATATCCACTATCACGCTTTTGATACGACCCAGATATAGCCACACCAAAAGTATCATCTGCGAACGTATTACTATACAAAGCAGATAATTCAGGTGTGATAGAATCACCTTTGTCAGAAGATTCATCGATAACGCCTTTAACACCAAAAGTCGCTTTTAAACCAGGAGAGTTTAATGGTTTGGTGGTAAGTATATTAATCGTTGCGCCCATACCACCAGTTGGAACGTGCGCTTTGCCTGTTTTATACAGCTCAACCCCCGCAATCCCTTCAGAAGCAATGTTAGCAAAATCAAACGAACGAGAAGTAGAGGCTGACGTCGCTTCTAATGACGAAGCTGGCATGTGTCTGCCATTCAGCAACACTAGGTTATAATCAGGGCCGAACCCACGAACAGTAACTTTACTCCCTTCACCGTTCTGGCGATCAATCGAAACCCCAGTGATACGTTGCAATGATTCGGCCAAGTTAGTATCTGGAAATTTACCCATTTCCTCTGCAGATATCGCATCGACAATACCTTGAGAAGAGCGTTTAATATCCATCGAACGAATCACCGAGCCCCGAATACCGGATACTTCGATTACTTCAACCATGTTATCGTCGGCGTCCGCGGTCGCTTCTTGCGCTATTGCACTATGCATCGTCGCACCTAGCAACAACGACATACTGGTAGCAATTCTAGTTTTTCTAAATAAGTTTCGTTTCATGTGTGTCCCCTGATGCCGCTGCATCTAGTTGCCAATACTTCTACTATATTAAACATTTACACGTATGCGAAAATCGCAATTTGTATGCGCTTTCATATTTTAAAAAACCTCATCCGCGTATCGTCGATACGCGGATTTGAGAAGTTTTTCGAGCTTCGTTTCCTGGCACTATGTTAAGCATAGCCTAAACATACTTTTTTGATGCAGCCAGACGGTAAGAATACATTTTGTAAACGCTTACATTTTTTAATTTAATATTTTCCCTTTTGTGATGCAAGTGTTTTTTTTTTGTTAAATTTAAAGAGGGCGAAGTAAGTTGTAAAATAACCTACTGAAAATTTGATGTTTTTTGTTCTTACGCTTGTGAAGAACTAGGCGCGTGCTCTTCAAGGAAAATATAAATTTGAACCCTGCAGCTGGATTCATGGTTACACAAATGTTAATAACTTTTAATTTTTACCTAGGCACGAATATCCACGACACCTCATTTACCAATGGAACCTTAGCTAAAATAGGTCTTTGTGATACGTTCTAGATCCTCCAGCAGGATCGGCTTATCAATGAACCCTTTAACACATGCAAACCGAGCCGCGCGCTCTTTATCTGGTTCAAAAACGGAAGAGGAATGCATAAAAATTAACGACTCAAAATGGTGATGAAACGCATTGGCCTCATATTTTTCGAGAAAATCCCATCCGTTCAATCTGGGCATATTTATATCAAGAATGATGATATCGGGGAAAGATTTCACACCCGCTAGATATTCAAGCGCCTCTTCGGCACTTCTCATAAAAGTGAGCTTACCGGTATAGTTGTAATCGTAAAACGCTTCTTGAGTGAGAAAGTTATACTCATCGTCGTCATCAATACACAATACATCTTGAAAACTTCGCATACTATTTATCTGACTCTCTTTAGATATAAGGTAGCTCTATAACTAACCGGGTGCTGACACGGGTTTACGTGTGAAGCCGATATCTCTTCCATACAATTCCACTTGAAACTAAATCATATAATACACCACTCTCACTTCACCTGCTTGCAGAATTACGGACTCCAACGGACCAGGTACGTTTTCTTTTTGGCTTTTATCCATGCCAATACCATTGCCGTCTATAGTTAATAAAAACACTTTGCTAGATATTCTGTTACTGCGTATATTTCTGGTGAGCGTTCAGGTAAGGGTTAACGAATGGCGTGTGTTATCCCATCGTGCAATACGTTGTTAAAAAAGGGTGAGATGTAATAGATAGATGGCGGGTGAGAAAATTTTGCTTTGATTGATACTATTAGAAGCCTTAATCGAAACTTCAACTACATCTAATAGAGGGCCTGAAAAAGAGTAGTATTGTTGCTCTCGTCTTCCGTTACACATATGGTTGCCATTACTTCAATCAGATTATCCGAACTATTTTTAAGCGCCATCAAAATACTTGATACTTCTGAATATACCACCCACGCCGCCTACGCAACTACCCTTTAATATTCTGTTGAAAAGCTTTGTCACAGTATGTTTTCAGATTGATTTAATTTGGAGGTGAGTGGACGCAAAGTGGCCAAGCCAATTAGAAATAGCCTGAATTTGCACTGGATCCGCAGATGGGAAGGTAACAAAAAGCGTCACCTGTGACCTAGTAGCGCTTAAGAGTAGAAATACAAACATACCAAATGTCGCAACATGGTTGATGTTATTGCCAAGAAATAGCGATTTGTCGGTTTTTTTAATACTAACCTGAAGCGCGTCGTTTCTTTCTGTTCATTTTTGTACAAGTTTTTTTCGATTGAAATCTTCCCGTCGGCGGCGTTTACTTATACGCTTAGTCAACCTAAGCCATAAGGGAAAAACCAGGCCCGCACGGTCAGTGTTGAAACGGTAGTTGGGGTGCGGTTACCCACAACCCCAAACGAAGTTCTATTTTTTCTTTCTGCGACTCATACCGAAACCAGTAAGCCCGCTGGCAAACAACAGCCACGTCATCGGCTCTGGTACATCCACAGTCGAAAAAGTATAGTTAACCGTGGTCTCCGAATACCAGTGAGCATACAAGCTTCCTTCAAGATCTGTAATTGTTACGTCCTCTACACCAGAACTCGATGCGCTAATGCCTCCAGAGGTGAATAAAGAGGATTGAAAATCGTAAGTGCCAGTGCCGATAAATTTGGCTAATAACGCCGAGTCTGTAATAGTTCCAGACCAAGTGGATGGCAGATCTAGCCCAAGTCCACCGTCACTCTCCTCCACAGTACAAGTTTCTGTAAACTCACACGACCCACTTAGCGAGCGTGATGCATCGATTGAAAAGAGGTCTTCAGTGGTAGAGCCAAAATCAAGTTGCGCTAAAAAAAGAACGTTGAGTGGCGAACTAGAAAGGTTACAAGTATAGCCACTGCTACTACGATTATTACAAGTAGCCTCAGCGTAAGCCCTAACGGCTACTTCCTGGTAGTTATTTATAACCAGTTCAACTCCCTCTAAAATACGCGTTCCGCCAAGGCTATCAAACTGTTCAATGCTCGATGTTGTCGTTCTAGCACCATTAAAACCGATTGTACTGTCAGCAACCAAGCTGGGACCGCTTTGGGTGTCATAGATACTCACGCTATTGTAGATAGTTGATGTGGTAATAACATCAGCTACGGCAGGCTGAACGCTACCTAAAATAGCTGTAACTCCCGGTAATATACATAACGACTTCAGATTATTTTTATTCGCTCCAGGCATGAGAGGCTCCATTAATTAGAATTTACTTGACGCGTATCATTAGCAAGATCCACACCATATTTTTCAATTACCAAAAATCAGTAACTTGCATGAATTTTGTAAGATCAGGACACTTGCTAGTGTAAAAATAGCTGACACAATGGTGTGCTAGGCGCTAATACATTTATATCAGGATACTTACTAGTGTAAAAATAGCTGACAAACCGACCTGCCAGGCTATGCTACGTTGAATTAGTACAACTCTTCTTCAACAATCACATTAAAGGCCACTGAGATTCGTTCACCGGAGCCGTGAAACGGATGTACCTGATGGGTAAGCCAACTTGGAAATACAACCATCAATCCCGGTATAGGATCTATAACATAACGTGATTCCAGGATTGTATTTTTTAGATAAGCCATGTTCGCGCCCGCTCGAGGATCTAACAATTCTAACTTACCGTTGCGTGAGTCTCCGTTAGCTGTCGGATTCCCCCGTGCAATATAATAAACTCCTGACCATAGACAGTTTGGATGATTATGCGGGGTATTATAACCGCGGTCCCGGTTTACATTCGCCCACGCGTCAAATTTAAATTTAAAACGCCGAGGCTTACCTTCGCTTAGTGAAATGCTCTGGGTTAAGCTAACTGTAATCTGGTTAACACGTTTAAACAGCTTATTTATACAAGGAGCCTTCCATCGAAAAAAATCAGGCTCCGAATGCCAGCCACCAATATTTGATTTTTGTACTCCTTTAGACGAAGCCTCCCGTTTTAGTATTTCCTGGGTTAACTCCCGATTGAGGTTCTCACTGTCGGGCCAATTATAAGCAACGAGAGGAGTAGAAAATATCATCGCCATATGGTCAGACAGCTCGAGTTGCGCTTCGTTATTGTTATTCATTTAATAGTTCCGCTGGGTCAATGTAGTGGCCAAATTAACTATGCCATTACACAATACTAAAAAGATAAAAAGTAAAAAGTAAAAAGGTAAAAAGTAAAAAGTTAAATAGTGGCTAGTTGTAAATTAAAGGTTAGGCTTAGTCAAATTGGTTAGGAGCCTTTGAAGCCTAAAAAATAAGCTAAACTTCTTATTTATTACTTACTTCTTACTTCTTACTTCTTACTTCTTATTATTTACAACTAAAGGGTGGACGGTCTTAAAGCTTTGTTGAAGATGACAAAAGGGCGGTTGACTCAAATCTAGGAAACCTTAACCACTCCTGCTTTATCTTCAAATCAAGCAAACACTAAATGCGTATGATTTTTAGTTTTTGCATCTCCCATCCTCTCGTAGTAATTGTGCTCCCATTGGGGTTTAGCGCAAAAAGTTCAGCAGGCCGCTCTTACTTTACTTTCTCGGGAGCTACCGGAACAAACTATACGAAGAGCAATAGCAGTCCTATATTCCTATTGAGCTTAGATGGATTAGTCGTTACTCGATCTGACAGATTCAGCAACAGGGCTGAATCATATCTGACAGTCTCCTGTGTATCTTGAGTTCAACTGGTGAATGCAACGCTATCCTTATTTAAGGAGGAACGTTGCCATGAAACAAAGAAAACGCATCTATTACTCACCTGAACAAAAAACACTTATTTGGGACAGGTATAAGCGAGGCGATTCGCTGCATGATATCACTAGAATGTTTGACCGCTTTCATTCTTCGATTATGCCAACCATCTATCAAACTGGTGGGTATCGGCCACCAGAACGAAAAAGACATCCACAATCTCTCTCGCTTAATGAAAGAGAAGAGATATCACCATGCTTAGTCAGCAAACAATCCATTCGAGAAATTGCCAGACGTTTATCTAGAGCGCCATCAACAATCAGCCGAGAGATAAAGAGAAATGGTGGATTGAAGCGCTACCGTGCCGTCGAAGCAGAACAACGAGCATGGGACGAAGCATTAAGACCTAAGCCATGTAAGTTAATCGGCTCGCCAGAGTTGTGTAAACTGATAGCTGTTAAGCTTAAAAGAGCATGGTCACCACAACAAATTGCGGGTTGGTTAAAGCGACAATATCCCGATAATCAGGAAATGTACGTGTCCCACGAAACCATCTATAAAACACTGTTCATTTAGACGCGAGGAGCGTTGAAGAAAGAGCTGCAACAGTGCTTGAGAACGAAAAGAGCCGTCCGAAAGTCTCGTTCATCAACGCTAAAAGGCCAAGGCTTAGGCCAAATTCCAGATGCTTTATCTATCAGTGAGCGCCCAGCTTCCGTTGAGGATAGCGCTGTACCTGGGCATTGGGAAGGGGGCCTGATATGCGGTTCAAAGAACAGCTATATCGCAACTCTTGTTGAACGCCACTCTCGTTATGTGTTGCTCGCCAAAGTGGAAGATAGCAAGTCATCTACAGTTATTGCTGCGCTAATTAAACAAGCCCAAAAGTTACCAAGCGAATTATATAAATCACTCACATGGGATAGAGGTAGGGAAATCAAAGACCACAAGCAGTTCACATTGGAGACTGACATCCAAGTATATCTGTGTGATCCTCATTCTCCTTGGCAACGCGGTTCAAATGAAAATACCAATAGGCTATTGAGACAGTATTTCCCCAAAAGCACTGACTTATCAGTACACAGTCAACAAAAGCTTAGTAGCGTCGCAAGACAACTTAACGAAAGGCCTAGAAAGACGCTAGACTATGAAACACCAGCTCAGAGATTTAACCAGTGTGTTGCGTCCATCGATTGAACTCACAATGTATAGCGGCCATTTACTGCTTTGCAAAATATCGAGACCTTAGCACAAAGTTACAATTCGTCATTCGCACTAAAAAATAGGTCAGAATTCGGTGTTGAAGCCGATAGAGAGCTCCTCCAAGTTAAAAGTTGCGTTTATATCATTAGCAGAGGCACATAAAACTTGTTACATATCACAACTTAATTAATTGGCTAGCCCATAATATGCTAATCCCTAAACGTGAGTTATAGAGAAGAAAATAAGTGAGCCTGAAAAATTTAAACACTTCGATTTTTACCCTGTTCATGCTTATGAACTGTTCAACTGTTTTGGCTGAAAAACATTTGAACAGTTCGTCGGACATAAAATCTAGCCAAGATCTCTTAAACAAGCTATCAAATGAGTTGCATCGCTTACATAGAAAAGAAAATTTTGATGGAACAATTATAATATCTTCAGGAGAGGAAGAGCTCTTTCGTCACTCCTATGGTTTTTCAGATAGAGTTACTGGGTTAAAAAATACACCTGAAACCGTCACAGACATTGGCTCAATATCAAAGACATTTACTGCTGCTGCAATATTAACGCTCGTTTCACAGGGTAAGCTAGAACTTGAAACGACAATAGCAGATATTTTTCCAGATTCCCCTATCGATAAAAAAGGGTTAACTATAAGAAGCTTACTTTCTCATAGCTCAGGGCTTGATAATTTTCATAATGAAACTGATTTTGACCTAATGAGCAAAGATGAAGCCATTGAAAAAATCTTTTCCCTTCGATTACTTGGGGAGCAGAATAAAACCATCGCATACTCTAATGCCGCTTATACACTTTTGGCCGCTATCGTGGAAGAAGCATCCAAAACTAGCTTTCAAACCTATATTTACAAAAATCTACTTAAACCGTTAAAACTTAATCATACAGGCTTCTATGGCGATGATTATATTAGTGATGCAATCGTTGCCAAAGGTTATGGAGGAAGGGACAGTGGCAAAACTACATTCGAAAAAGGACTTACATGGGCATTAGTAGGGCAAGGGGGAATGGTTTCTTCAGCGGATGATTTGAGCATATGGTTTAATGCTATTCTAGATGGAAGACTATTCCCAGATAGCCAAGATAATCTAATGCTTCATAAAGCAAACGCGCAATGGTTTCTTGGTAACATTAGGCATTTTTCTTCATGGGGAACTTCAAGCTATTACGCAGGGGGGAGTACAGACTTTGGTTACACAGCTTTAGTACAATATTTGCCAGATTTGCAGGTTTCTATAGTAATATTGCTCAACAGCTATATTGATAAATACGGCAACGCTTCGCATCAAAAACTTAGTAAGGAGCATATCTTTCCAATTCTCCTAGAGTAGATAATCTGCACGTCATCGTCAGATAGTGACTGGTTGAGTTCATTACACCCACGCTGACGAATGTCCGCTGCTTGTCTGTAGCCGACATTGGAGATGAGGCTGAAAAATACGAATTGCAGACGTCAAGCGCTCACTGCATCGACGTCTACTATAGCTAATACAAGAGTAGTTAGAAATTTGTGAACGCAATTTCAAACAGGCGTTTGCTCCCATGTTTAGAAAAACGACCCAAATGCTCGTTTTTGACGTGAAGGTAATCGGGTTCATTCTCCCGATGGCATTATCGATGCTTTTTTTAGAGATGCGGCAGTCAGGGCAAGGTGGACGAAAACGAGCACATACCCGGTAGAAAGACGTATAATTTCGCACTATTAAATTGCAGCTAGGAGTTTTAAGTTAAACGATGAATATTATAATAGCCAGCTGGGTATTAAAAGTTATAGGTGCATCAATAGCTATCATTTCAACAATTATCACTGGCTTAATAATTGCGAGTATGGAAAGGAAAAAAAGTGAGTTAAACAAGTTATTGATGAGTTATGAGGCCAGTTTACGTAAATCAGAGAGTGCACATGCAGACAGTTCTTTCATTGGCAACTTTAGTATAATCCAAAACTTAATCGTTCAAAATAGCAATGCTAGTTCAGATAGTGAGAAAGAGTCTTATAGGGAAGCGTTAATTCATTCTTTATTTGCAGCCTCTATGTCTAGTCTTGGTGAAAATGGAATGTTAGCTGACCGAAATAAACAAGCTGAAATTATCTCTGCTAAAGAAAGTGCGCTTAAAACTGATGATAAAAAAGAATTATTTAGTATTTGGTCAGAACAAACTCGTCTTGGAGGGATTTATCGTGGGGAGTGCATTGTCAAAATTGCTGAAACGAATATTAAAGTTGAAACTGCAGAAAAGAAAATTTTAGAACTAAAGAACTGGGCAATCCTTTTACAAGTAACTGGCTTAGTTGTTCTGTTAATGGCAGATATACCCTCAAAGGAAGTCGCACCTTCATCCGCAACAGTCACCACGGACGTAAGGACTTTAAATGGGTATACTCCTAACGAAAGATTCAATGAGGCGCATAAATTTTGCACTATTCCGTTTAGCTGCAAGGGTTAAAAAAATTATTTAGTCCATCAATTCAGCATTACTGTCCGCTGCTTATCTATACCTGCCTCTCAGATGATGTCTCAACCTGAATATAGAAGTGTCAGATCAGATATGAGCTACTACAACTTAGAAAAGAAACAAGGATAGAAATACCTTTTATCCGTTATAAAGCGGTCAATATATGATATTACTCTACACTTTTGCCTTAAGTGCTTTCCTTTTTTCTGATTCGCCAAGGATAAATTTGTTTCCCTCACTTTCTACATTAGCCATTATTGCTATGGCACTTTCAATCGCTATCCTAAGCGGTGCTAATGCAGCGCCTATTTCACCGATACACCTCACCCAAGCTGTAAGTAATTTAAAGGCACTGTCTGCTGATAATATGGAAGGGCGAATGCCTAATACGCCTGGCCATGAAAGAGCTGCGGCTTTTATTAGTAGTGCGTTTTCATCAATCACGCTTAAATCATTTAATACAGACTATATTCATCATTTTAAATATGGAGTCGGCTGGGGAGAAGGATCGGGTAGCAATATTATCGGCTGGTTGGAAGGCTCACACTTACCGGCCACATATTTTGTAATTAGCGCGCACTATGACCATTTGGGGAAAAGAGGACGACAAATATATAATGGAGCTGACGATAATGCCTCGGGTGTAGCGGCATTACTGGCGCTCGCTCACCATTTTTCAGTTAATACGCCCCGTCACTCTATTATCTTCATAGCAACTGATGCGGAAGAAGCAGGGTTACATGGCGCTGAAGCTTTTCTTTCTTCATCATTGATACCATCCGAGCACATCGCGCTAAATATCAATATTGATATGATAGGAAACGGAGGTAGCCGTAATGAACTATACCTACTGACCCCTCGCAACACACACTACAATAGCGTAGTACATGACTATGTAGCAGTGAATACTTCCTCAAAATTTCGCCTGCGGATAGGGCAACCTCGAAAAGTTGATCGAGAAAGCGTACTCAAAAGGAAGATTGACTGGCGAAAAGCAGGCGATCACGCTGCATTTCTAAAGCATGGTATCAATTACATCTATCTTGGCAACGATGTTCACACACATTATCATAAGCCCAGTGACACATATGAAAATATCGATTTAGCGTTTTTTAAATCTTCTTTGTCCCACATTACCAATTTAGCTACGCAGCTGGACCAAGTGATGTTGAAAGCACAATAACCAAAACTAGAATCGTAAAAATTGGGTAAGCTAAAATTACCCTCCTCCCGTATAGACTGAAAATGTGTAATCCGGCGGTATGCACTTCTTTTTACATCAGACTAAACGGATAACATAATGTCAAAGAGCAAGTGGTTTTCACTTTCAATTGCAGGCTTAGCTATCTCCACCAGCGTCCAGGCAGCACCCATTACAGCCGTTAATTACGATACGTTAAACGTTGGAGCAATGATCGTCGGCCCTGCCGGGCCAGAAGTAGAAACATCATTAATAAATAGTGAGGGCGACAGTATTGGCGACCTCGTAAGCAGCGTAAGTTGCCCTGCAGGTTTTAGCGAATGTATTCCTCCTGACAATTCGCCTGGTACGATATATACCTATGCTCACACAGTAACCCCGGGTGTAGACAACCCAAATGATGCCCCCTTTCCCAATCCTCCCACAGTTAAAGAGTTTAATAACGTGGCGCAGTTTGCTCTGCACTTTACGGCTTATGGCTTTAATGGTGTAGCGGGTTATAGTTTTGGCGATGCAAATAACGCCGGTGTAACGTTTGCAATCAGCACTAACGAAACCGGCCAAATCATCTGGGAAACTACCTCACTAGACTGGAACTCAGGCGAAACGATTACCTTCTTCTGGCAAACTACACAACCGCCAACGGGGCCTGGTGGTGAATACGGTATCAGTAATGACCAAGGCGGGGGTCAAGGAGAAGGGCCTTTGCCCGCCGAGCCAGTAGACGTAACAGAACCCTTTGCTGCAATTATGTTCGTACTAATGGGCTTAGCATTATATAGACGTGAGCCAAACCAATCAGTTTAACATTTTATTCGCGGTACATCGCTCCAACGAGTGGTGTACCGCGGAGAGAGATAAGCTTGTTTCATGTGAAATTTTTGATCCGTGCCGACGGCGGCAAACTGAAGTGTGCTTCGCCCAAATTTAGTATTGATTGCATCCAGACACCCCATTAACTTTGTATTATCCATGGACGACGAAAACAAGTCTTCTTGAATGTGAGTTTCGTCCACAAGATCTAAAAGCCCTACCCCACACTTGTAAAAATTTACTCCTGGTTTATAAATAGTGTGCAATGCGTCATGTGCAGCGGCGATGATAAGGCGTGTGTCTGCTGTAGGGCGGGCGAAGTGTTTGAACAGGGTTTCCTTATAATAACCATTTGCATCGTGGGGCGAGCTTGCCGCGAAAAAGACAGCGCTATTAGCCCGACCTTTTTGATGCCGCAGTTTCTTACATGCGATCTGCGCATGCATGGTTAGCGCATGACGAAGCTGAGCTTTGTCAGCTATACGCTCTCCAAAACTGCGCGAGCTAAATAATTCTTTTTTATCAGGTCTAACATCATCCCAGCCTAACCGTATCTCGCCGTTAAGTTCGCGAACAGTATTTTCTACGACCACGCTAAATTGCTTTCCCATTTTAAACGGACACTGGTTGGCTAAATCTAAAGCTGAATGCAGTCCCAATTTATTGAATCGTACACCCAGACGTTTGCCTACCCCCCATACATCGGTGATGGCAATTTTTGTAAGAATTTGACGTCGATATCGCGCCGAGTCTAATACTGCGACGCCATTAAACCCTTCGACCTTCTTCGAAGCATGATTCGCCGCTTTTGCTAAAGTGGGAGTTGGCCCGAAACCTACGCCTACGGGCAAGCGGACTTCTTTCCACACCTTACGCCGAAGTGCGTCTCCCAATCTCATCCAATTTTCTAATGAATCATTGAAATCAAACTTTAGAAAGCATTCGTCAATAGAATAAATATGAAGATCTGGACAGACTTGCGCGCAAACATCCATCATCCTGCTGCTTAAATCGGCATATAACGCATAGTTACTACTTCGAATAACAGCATTGACAGCCTTTGCCTGCTTCTCGATTTGAAAATACGGGACGAAATTTTTTAACCCCAGACGTTTAGCAATCGGACACGCAGCAATCACACACCCATCGTTATTAGATAAGACTAAAACCGGTTTGTCTCGTATTTTGGGGTCGAATACTTTTTCTGCACTGGCATACATACTGACTGCATCGACGAGCGCATACATCATTGCAATATGCCCAACGCTTTATGCATGCGAATGGAGCGTATAACCACCCCTTCCACGCAAAAATCATCCTCTTCGGTAAGTTGATACGGCGGCATCGTCACATTTGAAGATACCAAAAGCCGTTGCTTTTTTAACAATCGTTTACACACAAATTCGCCATTAAGCGTGGCTACTATAATGCTGTTGTCTGCCGATTTTTCAGCGCGCGACACCACCAACAAATCACCATCGAAAATGCCATCCCCAATCATCGACTCTCCTTTGGCGATACCTATATAGGTCGCATGCGGGTGTTCAATTAAAAGGGAATCAAGACTTAAACTTGATTCAACATACTCCATTGCGGGTGACTCGAACCCAATAATAGAAGCATGGATGTAATTAGGTATTAACCGCATAACTCATCCCACCAAATACTGTATATCAATACAGTATATTTTTGATCGATTTTGCTCCATGATCAATACAAATAATCTTATGTAATACGTATATTTAGCGAGGCGTTCATTGACAATTACCGCTTTACGCTTAAAGTTGAAGAAAATACCAGGCCTGATCTAATCGGCAAAAAATAAAAAGACAAATAAATGAATACAGATGAAGTGAGCTCCCTTTTCGAGAAAACGCTGACGACTGCGCAGGAAATTATTTTCAGTCCTGGTTTTCTGTGGCAATTACTTGCTATCGGGCTTATCTATCTATTCGCTTTTATGATTGCCAAAACATTTCGTCGTCAAATTCCCTTCATGCATCATGCGCCTGAAGTGGGGGCGCATGCATTACGCGGTTTAGGGTATAAGCTGGGGGGTACCGTCTATCCGATTTTAGTGATCAGCTTTCTGAAACTTACCGCCACACTGGGGGAACGATACCAGCTCGATCCCTGGCTGTTAAAGATTGCTTTTATTATTGCTGTACTGATTTTTTTAAATTCTTTCATCCGGGCGTTTGTAGCTAGTCACACTGTGGCCTTATTTTTACGCTGGGTCGGGCTACCCATTGTTTTCTTGCATATGATAGGTGTGCTGCCTATCGTAAGAAGTGCGCTTGAATCAATTTCTATTGAAGTAGGTAATGTCGATATCTCTGCCTACGGCGTCGCGCGCGTGGTTATTTTTGGCGCGCTTTTATTCTGGTTAGGAAGAGCGTCAAACACGCTTGGTCAAGATATGATTCGTAGCCACAAAACCTTAGATATTACAACTAAGGAAGTTATGGCGAAACTGTTTGAAGTAGCATTGTTCTGCATCGCCTTTCTGCTGTTACTGAATATTATGGGTATTAATCTCACCGCGTTAGCGGTGTTTGGTGGCGCCGTCGGTGTAGGGTTAGGATTGGGTTTGCAGTCCATAGCTTCAAACTTTATATCAGGCATCATCATTCTGCTTGATCGTTCTCTGACAGTGGGCGATTTCGTTGAATTAGAAGAAGGGCCTAAGGGGTTTGTGCGCGAATTTAAGATGCGCTATGCCGTGGTAGAAACCTATGACGGTAAAGATATTCTAGTTCCAAATGAAAAGTTTATTAGCGGATTATTAATAAACTGGACGCATAAAGACCCTAAACAGCGTTACCGCATAGATTTTTGTGTTGCTTACAAAACCGATATTCGTGCGATGTGCGAGATTATAAAAGAAGCGGTGGCTGAACATCCCCAGGTAATTAGCGGAGACAATATTCCATTTGAGGAGCGTCCTGACTGCGAAATAGATAGCTTTGGCGACTCGGGCGTAAATATGTTTGTGGAATTCTGGATGGAAGGTATCGACGATGGGAAGAATCGGGTCGGTGGCGACTTATTGTTAATTGTTTTTGAAACACTACGCAAACATGGTATCGAAATCCCTTTTCCTCAACGCGAAGTCCGGGTACTGAACGAAAAACCACTTTCCTTCTCCAATACAACGCCTTAGCTCTGTACTGCTTTAATAGGGGGTTCAGGGCGGTCACCTGGGGCCTGAGGCATTCAATTTTGCTATAACCAGAGATACAAACCTTATAATTAATGCAATTGATATTGATTCTCATTTAATTTTTGGCATAATAGGCGCAGATTAAAGAATCAAGAATTAAACGTTAAAAATTAAGGGAATGGTTATGCCGAATAAAACACTTCTAACATTGTCTATCTCAAGCTTATTTTTGTTGTCTGCCTGTGGAGGCTCGTCTAACGATGACTCGACTACGCCGCCTCCCCCTGAGAATTCCGCACCCACTGATATCAGCTTGTCTGTGTCTGCGGTTGATGAAAATAGCAAGGGTGCGACAATTGGTACGCTTTCAGCTACTGACGCTGACAGTTCCGATACGTTTACCTATTCAACTGAGAGCGACAAATTTTCTATCAATGGTGATGTACTGTTGTTGGCCGAAGGTGTTGCATTAGATTACGAGCAAGACACGTCGGTTGGTGTTGACATAACCGTAACCGATTCCGCTGGGGCAACGTTTTCTAAAACACTGACTATCGAGGTAAATGATTTACTCGATTACTACGGTTTTGAAAGCGCCTTTGTAAATGGTGAATCTGCCGTGTCTTATAGCGGTCAGACTGCACGCCATCTCTTGATAAATGATTTAACTATTTTAATTGATAAAAAATTGGGTGATACCAATACATTCGATGCCGATATGCCATTTGTTAACCGCGATGCGGTGATCAGTTCATTAAATTCCTATTTTGATGTGTCTGACTATGCTGCGCTATCAGAACGTGATTTACTTACAACTACCGACCCAAAAGCAAAACAGCAAACCCTGGCAGAAGTGTCCTCTTCAGACAAGAACCTCACAGGGAAAATTGCTGGTAACGACCCAGTAGGTCAACACAAAGACTGGAGTACGGAATTCGCTGGCTGGGGTGCCGTTGGTAGCACTACCCCAGAAGGACTGGTAAGAACATTTTTCAATGAACTGGCTGATAACGCACAAACGCAACTTGATGGCGCCGTCCGCCAAGACCCGTTTGGTAACGATATCACCAAAATTTACCTTACTAATGATGGTCGCGACCTTAAGCAGTTAATCCAAAAATTCCTACTGATGTCTGTAGCCTATTCGCAAGGAACCGACGACTATCTGGATAACGATGTTGCTGGAAAGGGATTACTTTCGGACCATACAAACGCCGATGGAAACTTTACTGACTTAGAGCATCAATTTGATGAAGGCTTTGGCTACTTTGGTGCTGCTCGCGATTACCTTGCCTACACCGACGAAGAAATTGCTAAGAAGGGCGGACGCGAAGGCTGGCAGGGCTATCACGACACCGACAATGATGGTGTTATAGATTTTAAGTCAGAATTTAACTTTGGCCAGTCAAGTAACGCGGCGAAGCGGGATTTAGGCGCAACGACTGCAGTTGACCTAAGCGCTGAGGCAATGAATGCGTTCTTAGAAGGCAGAAAACTTCTAAATGAAACGGCCGGTACTGAGCTAACCGAAGAACAACGAGCGCAACTTTTAACGCATCGCAATACCGCTGTTGAAGCATGGGAAAAATCCATCGCTGCTACTGTGGTTCACTATATCAATGATACCACCACCGACTTGAAAGCGATTGGTAGCGATGATTTCAGCTATTCGGACCTTGCGAAACACTGGTCTGAAATGAAAGGCTTCGCGTTAGGTTTGCAGTTTAATCCTCGAAGTAAAGTGAGTAACGCAGATTTCATTAAACTGCATGACTTGATGGGCGATGCGCCCGTACTAAGCGGCGCAGCGGAAGTAAATGCCTATATAACGGCGCTTGCTCAGGCTCGTGATATTTTACAAAATGCTTACTCGTTCAGCGATGATGACGTGGCAAACTGGTAAATCCGTTCGAAATAAGAGATTAACATCAGCGAAGTCGTCTGCATAAGATGACTTCGTTTTTTGCGTTTTTGGAGAAGTATATGCGTCAACGATTAACGTTGAATCTAGCCACCATAGGTATCACTCTAGCCTTAACTGCGTGTGGTGAAAGTACAAGCAGTGAAACGGGCGCTCAATACGGCAATCCTTCAACGGCTCCCGTAGACAATAATTTTAACGAATCAGCATTAATCGTCTCAGTTGTCGATAATGTGCTGATACCTACTTATCAGTCTTTTGCTATAAAAGCAGATTCGTTACATCAGTCTGTCGATACTTATTGTAAGACACTCCGATCTTCCACTGACACACAGACCGCTCAAGTAGAGGTACAGGAAAGTTGGAAAGAGGCTATGAATCAATGGCAGTTAGCAGAAGTTATGCAGATTGGTCCTTTGGCTGAAAATGATTTCGCACTTCGCAATCGAATCTATTCGTGGCCTAACGTAAGTACGTGTGCCATTGACCAGGAAGTCGTTAAATCACAGGCTGATAATTATGACATCAGCACGCGCACGGCAAGTCGGCGCGGTTTGTACGCGTTGGAATATACGTTATTTAACCCTGACTTCAATCACACGTGCACCGTGGCCGGAACGGAACCTGATAATTGGGATAAATTGTCGGACCAACAGCGCCGCCAGGCACGGTGTGATTATGCCGAAATCGTTGCTTCTGATTTAGTTAACAATGCCAACACCCTCGTAACCGAATGGACGGGTGAGGCAGGCTACGGCGACGTATTGAAAGCAGCTGGTGAACCCGATAGTCGCTTTACCACTTCGTTAGCTGCGGTAAACGATATTTCAGATGCCATGTTCTATGTTAAAGAAGTCACTAAAGACGCCAAGATTGCCACCCCCGTAGGCATTTTCGCCAATGATTGTGGCACTTCCCCCTGTCCAGAAAACGCAGAATCGGCCTATGCCAATTATTCTTTAGAAAACATCATAGCTAATTTAAAGGCGCTCAAAACGCTTTTTCTAGGAGGCGAAGAATCACACACAGGGTTTGATGATTTTTTAACGGACGTAGGTGATACCGATACGGCCACACGTTTACGTGCCGATATTGATGCTGCTATTGAATACGCCGAAAGCATAAATGGTTCGTTCGCGTCTACGCTTCAAAACAATCCCGAACAGATTGAAAATTTACACGACGACGTTAAAAAAGTTACCGACACGATGAAAACGGATTTCATTGAAAGTCTGGCGTTAGAACTTCCAGCCACTTCTGCCGGCGATAATGATTAAGTAAAAAGTATTATGAATAAACAAACACTCTCACTACTTACGGCTGCTTTAGTCTTTAACATTAACTGTGCAAATGCTGATGACGCCTCTTCAATTGAACACATCAGCATAATTGGTAATCAACAACAGCTTGATACCGCCGCCGGCTCAGTCACGTTGATCGACGAAGCTGAACTGGAAAAGTTAGAATACGACGACATTGGCCGGGTCCTTGCTACTGTTCCCGGCGTGAATATTCGTCAGGAAGATGGCTATGGTCTGCGACCTAATATAGGTTTTCGTGGCGTAACGCCGGAAAGAAGTAAAAAAATTAATATCATGGAAGATGGTGTGCTCATCGGCCCCGCTCCCTACTCTGCGCCTGCTGCCTACTACTTTCCGATGTTAAGCAGAATGACCGCTATAGAAGTAACAAAGGGTCCATCCATGATTAAGTATGGTCCCAATACCGTTGCTGGCGCGTTAAATCTGATTACTCGCCAAGTGCCCACCGAACAAGCATTGGGATTAGATGTCGCGGCAGGTACCGACGGTTACTATAAAGGTCACGTGTATTATGGAAATGCGTCTGACAGATTAGGGTTTCTTGTTGAGGGCCTGACAGTGGCCAGCGATGGCTTTAAGGAGCTTGAGAATGGTGCCGATACTGGTTTTGACAAGCAAGACTATATGGCTAAAGTTCGCTATGACCTTAGTTCCGAGAAGTTTGATCAGTTTTTAGAAGTTAAGGCCGGTTTAGGTGAGGAGCAAAGTGACGAAACCTATGTAGGCTTGACTGACGAAGATTTTAGGTCAAATCCGTATCAGCGATACGCGGGTAGTCAGCTTGATAACATGGACTGGCAACATGACCAGCTTCAACTAACGCATTATATTGCGGGTAGCACCTTTGATCTCACTACACGGGTGTATCGCAATAACTTTGAACGGACATGGTACAAATTAAATGGATTCGCCAGCTCTTTAGGCGGTCAAATTCCTACTTTACTCGAATTGCTTACCCATCCAGAGGACGAACAACATCAGCGATATTACGAGGTATTGCGTGGTACCGCGGACAGTACCGTGCGCGAAAAGTTGGTGTTAGGTAACAATGACCGCGAATTTTTTTCTCAAGGGGTAGCGTTAGACGGCAAAGTGGATGTGGAGCTCTTCGGCTTTAACCATCAGTTGAGTGCCGGAATTCGTTGGCACGAAGATGAAATTCAGCGTAATCACACCGAAAACACTTACCTGATGCAAAGCGGTATGCTCGTCCAGACTGATGAAAACACGGTAGCCACCACGACGAACACGGAACGAACCGAAGCCACGTCTTTGTACATTTCTGATACCATTACTTTTGACAAGTTAACCCTGGGTGCCGGAGTCAGGGGCGAGCTAATTAAAGGCTTTTATCAGAACCGGACCCCTGGTTTTGAACAAGACTTCCAAGATAAAACCACCCGCATCTGGCTGCCAGGTATAAATGCCTACTATGCAGTCGATAATAACAATGGTGTATTCGGTGGTGTGCATCAAGGCTTTGTTCCAACCAGTCCTATTCAAGCCGCATCGGTAGAAGTAGAAAAAAGCGTTAATTACGAATTGGGTTGGCGTTATGTTGAGCGCTGGCAGCGTATGGAGCTGGTTGGCTTTTTTAATGATTATTCTAACCTGATTGAGTCATGTTCACAGTCCGCTGGTTGTGATACAGATTTAACGTTTGTTGCCGGACATGTGGACGTATATGGGCTGGAAGGCAGTTATCAACACAATCTATTTTTAGATAACGGTTGGCAAATTCCACTATCCGTCACCTATACGCATACTCAATCAGAATTCAAAGACTCGTTTTATTCTGGGTTTGAACAATGGGGCTATGTAGAAGCGGGTAACGCCGTTCCCTACTTAGCTGACAATATGCTGTCTGTTTCTGCGGGAGTAAAAGCCAGCCTTTTCGATATTACCTTAATTGTCAGTTACGCAGATAGCATGCCCGAGTCTGCGCAGACCATGCTCACAGGTAATAGTGGCGACAGTGCACTAGCAGGAAAAGAAACTGACGCCTTACTTAACATGGACGTGAGTGCTGGATATAATTTAAGCGACAATAGTCGTATCTACCTAAAGGTAGACAATCTGTTGGATGAGCAGGACATTGTCAGCCGTAGACCTTATGGCGCACGTCCCAGCAAAGCTAGACAGTTCCAGCTAGGCTACAAATATAATTTTTAGGTGTAAAAAAAAATGGACCTGCTATTGAATGAGTTACGACAATTAGCAAATTCGCTTTTTGACGCGAATAGCAGGCTATTTATCGGCTACCTTATCGGGGCTATCGTGTGCGCCGCGCTCGTCTTTATGGCGCAAAGCGACAAAAGGGGTTTAATCGCCCTCTCACAATTTTTGTTTCCGCGTAAACTATGGTGGCATCGTTCGGCCCGGCTCGATTACCAATTATTTGTGGTGAACCGCTTAATACGCGCATTGCTATGGGCCCCCATTGTGTTAACGATGGTCCCCATAGCACTTGGTGCTTCTGATTTACTGGAAGCTACATTCGGGCATATTCAGCCAATAACCACCCATCCCACGTTAGTATTGGCTAGCTTTACCCTGATTTTGTTTGTATTTGATGACTTCACTCGATTTTTACTCCACTACTTAATGCATAAGGTGCCTTTTTTATGGCATTACCATAAAGTGCATCATTCAGCGCAGGTTCTTACACCGATGACAATATATCGCTCGCACCCGTTGGAAAGCTTTTTATATGCATCTCGGATGGCTATCGCTCAAGGGTTGGCAGTGGGATTAAGTTATTTCTTGTTTGGTCCCGCCCTTTCAATGATAGACATTTTCGGTGCGAACTTATTCGTTTTTATTTTTAATGTATTTGGTTCAAACCTTCGCCACTCACACGTAAAGTGGCATTGGGGAAATCGTATTGAGAAATGGTTCATAAGCCCTGTTCAACATCAGATTCACCACAGCGCCCACAAACAGCATTTCGACAAAAATTTCGGCACCACACTCGCAATATGGGACAGATTATTTGGCACATTAGTCGTTTCGAAGAAAGGCCAAAAGCTAACATTTGGGCTGGGCAAAGGACAACAACCACATCGCAACCTTACCGATGCCTATCTACGTCCTATTACCGATCACTGGACCTCTGCAAAAAAATTCTCCCCTCCTAACGCTCCCGGGTCAAAACAGTCAGCATCTTCCGCCCAATAAAAACTAAGAAAAATAGGGGCCTTCCTATGTCTCCCCTCATAAGGTTCGTCAAAACTATGGCCGACCGTTGGTGACAGTTTAGCGTTGGGAAAGGATGTAAAGGCAGCGAATGATCTACGACAAAATTTTAAAAGAGCTGATAATGTACGCAGTACTGCTTGTTTCGAGCGTATATGTGCGGCGCTTAAGGATATTATCGACCCAGACTACTCCTCCATCACCACGCATAATTCCGAACAATACACTAAGCATAATAGCCTATGGCAACATTGCCGAATCTTTCACTTACTGCATTAAGGATACTCTCTGTTTTGGGGTGCTCGTCAGTGATACGTGGCTCCCTTTTAAAAGTGCGCGACGCCTGACCCCGAAATACTTAACGCTTAACGCCATCATATTGATAGGTATATCGGTGCACCTTGAGGCCTCGGTGTGAACATTAGGCACTCCATGGGGTCGTTACATTAATAGGTCGACGACCCCAAAATTGATATATCTGTCAGACGAGAGTGGGAAACTTTTCTGTTGACCAATGACACTAACGGTGCAGGTATTTCATAAAACGCGCCTTCTCGTATTTTTGAACCCTCTCTCACTACGGATAGCGACGGTAAAGTAACTGGACGTGGCATAGCGGGCATATATAACTTTATAACCAGAAAGATAAGGGCCCTCATTCAATTCGTTACTAACCATAAAACAAGGACAACATTACTCGTGTGCTTTTTTGGCATAGAGATTACTTTCTCTCAAGTTAGAAAGTATTTGCAGGGTTACTGTGTAAAGCCTGCAACATTTTTTCTCTGGCAGTTTACTTACCATTCAACAGCAGTTAGCTCCTTCTTCTGAAAATGAATAGTTATCATCCAGAAACATTAAATATAGGAGGTTAAACATTAAAAGCTGATCATGTTTTAGGCACACTACGCCCTCTGGTACGCGTCTTGAAATAGTTTATGTGTCGAAAATTGTAAAATACATAAGTAACAAAAGGAGAGACGTTATGAAGAAGACACTAACTGCAATCGCCGGTCTCGCGGCACTGTCATCTTTTACTACTTTTGCCCAAGTGCACAATGACAACGGCCTTGCTTATAACGAAGGCGTGTATGTTGGCGCTAACTACGGCTGGCTTCGTGTTGAAAGTGATGATGAATTCGATGACGACAAAGATGTCTGGCAAGGTGTTGTGGGTTATCGCTTCAACGAATATGTAGCACTGGAAGGTGGCTATATTAATTTTGGCGATTACGGTAACGGTGTAGCCGAAGCATCAACAGACGGGTTCACTACTGCTATTAAAGGTAGCTACCCGATAACAGATAAGTTTTCAGTTTATGGAAAACTCGGTCAACTGTGGTGGGAAACAGACTATCGTCTTGGTAATTTAAACGGTAAGTACGATGACGAGTCGCTTTTTGTCGGTGGTGGCGTTGCCTATGCAATCAATCCTCAGTTTTCAATTACTGCGGAATACACGGTTTATGATGCCGATTTAGATGCTGAAGATGCAGTGGAAGACATAGATGATACCAATTTTGACACTGACCTGAAGCAAGCCAGCATTGGTGTCGAATACCGATTCTAATGCAGATAATCGCCCCTACCCAGTCACCGTAGGGGCGTTAAACGCCTTTGCGGTATTTCTTCTGATACCTAAGTATCATTTTGCACTAACCTTTCCCCCCACCCTGTTCGTACTGGGCTGAAATACTCAGTCGTAGTCGCCTTAATATGAAACTTTGTACGTCTATACCCCATTTTAACTGCCACATGAATTTATCTTTTTCAAAGGATTAGTAAACATGGAACAAGTTCTCCCTTTTGGGGTGGCCGTTGCCATCGCATCTAATTTGATGGTGTGTTTATATTTTTTGATGCTCAACCGCTACCATCAAGAAAGCAAAGCATATCTTTTTTGGGCCTGCTCCTGTGGGTTATTTTCCCTAGGAGCATGCAGCCTCATAGCCGCTTTTCATTTGCAAGCTACTGCAATCCTGGTGCCTTTGGCCAGTGTGGTGTTACTTACCGCATGTTATTGCTTATTTATTGGTTTGAATAGTTTTGAGCTAACGAGCTCTTCTACGAAACAGGGAAAAAAAATAAATAAGTTTTATGTATTAGGGCTTGCTGCAATCGGCGCTTCATCCTTTTTTCCTCAAACTTTAAATGGCGTGACGTGCCTATTGATGGCGGCAATTCTGCTACTCACTGAAGGATGCTTTTGCAGAAGACGGACTCATGCTTTTGTTGGATACTCAGCGTTACGGGTTATTTTACTGGGGCATGCGGCGGTGATGTTAGTGCAAGGTTTTATACTTCTTAATCAACCTGCGACGATGAATGTCCAGTTATCAAGCCCTTGGATACAAGTTATGTTAACCACTCATTTGTTACTCACTATGGCTACAGCTTTGATTCTCCCCATGCTGGAGTTAACTCGAAAACAAATACATTGGGAACGTCTTGCCAATACCGATGAGCTTACTGGCGTGTTAAACCGAAGAGCTTTTCTCAAGCAGGTGAATTTATCAGTTAACTCAACATTTAAAACGTGTTTGTTGATGATTGATATAGACCACTTTAAGCGGATTAACGATAACTATGGCCATCAAGCAGGCGACGAAGTGTTAAAAAAGGTCGCGCGTAGCTTACATACCCACGTGCGCAATCAAGATGTGGTAGGTCGGTTAGGTGGAGAAGAGTTTGCGATACTTTTACCGGAGATTAACTATGATGAAGCGAAAAGTATAGCCGACAGAATATTAGTTGGGGTGGCCAACCAGATAATAGAGATAGACAGCCACCAACTGAATATTACGGTGAGTATCGGGGTGGCGTTTTCTCACCAGGGAGAAAAAGACTGGGACAGGTTGTACAGCTGTGCTGATAGTGCACTTTTCCAGGCAAAAGAGGGGGGCAGAAATTTGATTGCAGTTTATGACAAACCTTTATTGTTGACCGTGTGATACCTTACCCCCTGCTACGGCGGGGATAGATTGCCTCTACCCCGTCAATTGAGCTTTACTAATGATGCTGCCCTGCCCGCTCGTTGCGTCGGACAATCGCTTCGTCTATGGATACCTCGTGCTCAATCCAATAGCGGGCTTCTTGAAAATTGAATCCTTCTTTATGCCAGTCTTTCGCTTCCGGTAAGGAACTACCAAATTGCTTCCAACGGGTGGCAGTGATGGCATCAAATCCTGCTTCATCCCACTTTTGCGCTTGGTTCAAGGTAAACTTTCCTTGTTGCCACGCTTTTATTTCCCGTTCACTAAATTCTGCCCGCTGCCAATCTTTGTTGGCAGTGGCGTTAACATTGCCTATAACTAATGCCGTAGCGAGTACTGCTGAAGTTGGGAGCCAATATCTTCGCTTCATACCTTTACTCTCCTTAATATGCGGCCTATGCGCCGAATTAATAGAATTTCTCAATATCAAAACGTCTATATAGATACGGAATGTACGAAAATGTGATTTCTATTTTAGGAAAAAGTTTTGACAGTGAGAAAAAAATACAAAACATCACCTCTTACTTTCACTGCGCATAGGAAAACGCCCCCTCCTGCTTTTTCCAATTTTGCTTGAACGGCTTTATTCCCTTGTTGGTTTGTTATGTTTTCAAGCATAGCCCTGAGATGGAACAAATCCTGCACGCAGCAAGTGATTATCAGTTATTTCAGCGTGTGGCTAAAAAGGAGGCCGAATGTCCGCAATTAATTCCATTTTTCGGGAAGGAGAAAACTGTTGGGTGACTAGTCAAGTGGCTCATGCAGCTCCTTTGATAGATGGAGCAGACTACTATCGCGCACTGCATTCCTCAATCGTTAAAGCGAAGCACAGTATCTTTATCGTCGGATGGGACATTGATAGTCGCATCCGCTTACTGCATGGTGAAGACGAAAAACATGCTAAGGCGCCTTCAGTAATCAGTGATTTGCTCAAATGGAAAGCTGAGCAAAACCCTGATATTAAAATTTACTTACTCCGTTGGGATTCGTCATTAGCCTTTTTTTCCAGCCGCGAAATGTGGGCTAAAGAAGTGTGGGAAGAAAAAACCCCTGAGAATGTTGCGACCGAATTGGATGACACCATTCCCATGGGGGGGAGTCAGCATCAAAAAATTGCGTTGATTGATGATGAAATAGTTTTCTCTGGTGGTATGGATGTGTCCACTCACCGGTGGGATACGCGAGACCATCCTGTGGTATCCGAAGATCGCAAGGGGCCGGATGGGCCATATACCCCCCTTCACGATGTTCAAATGGTATCTTGTGGGCCCGTAGTCAAAGAATTTAGCAATCTTGTCCGCTGGCGCTGGGCGCGGGTGTCTGAGCAAAAATCTGTAGATATCAACGAAAATGCTATTACTGATATTGATGCAGACACGCCTGATACATGGCCGGATGGTGTAGAATCCTGGATGCACAAGTGTGATTGCGCGCTCGCCAGGACCATTCCTTTTATGGATGATGCAGAGCCTGTGCAGGAAGTACGCAAAATGCTACTCGATCTTATTTCGCAAGCAGAGCGCGTTATTTATATTGAGAATCAGTTTACTAGCCGCGTAGAAATAGCCGAGGCGTTAAACAAACGCTTGCGCGAGCGTCCTGACTTGAACGTTATTGTGGTGAGTTCCTATGAGCCTAAGGGCAAGTTTGAGTGTGAAGCATTTTGGGCTGGCCGAATAGATTTTAAACAAGCGCTTGAAAAGGACATCGATCCTGAACGCATAATTATGACCTATTCATCCATTGAAGATATCAAAGGAAGAAAGGCTTATAAACGAATTCATTCGAAAGTGATGAGTATTGACGATAAGTATCTGGTCATTGGTTCTTCCAATATAAGTAACCGATCCATGACGTTAGATACCGAACTGGATACTGTTTTATTTGGCAACAGCGAGCATAATCGCAAAGCTATTGCGCGGGTACGAGATGACTTATTAGCTGAACATACCGGTCGCGACGTCGAGAGCACCGCTGAGATAATGCGAGGCGAAAATCCCGCTCAGGGACTAATCCATGGTCAGATAGCTCATGGCTATGTGCTGACAGAAGTTCGAGACGAAGTGTTTACCGACCAGTCTGGTAAAAATTTTTTCAAAGCACTTTCCGACCCGGAAGAACCCCTTATTCCAGCTATTGAAGTCGCCAGCGAGAAGATTCCTCCGTTGCGAAATCCGCGCCGCCGTACAATTATGATTTTACTGGGTGTACTGGCACTCGCCGCTTTTGGTGGAGCGATTTGGTATGCCAGCCATTCCATTCCGTGGCTCAATGCAGAAAATATTAATGGCTTTCTAGAAAAAAGTCGGGGCACCTATTTTGCACTTCCAACTGTACTGATGGTGTACGTTGTAGGAGGTTTTCTTTTCTTCCCTGTAACTGTTTTGTCGCTCGCGGTGGCGGCGATTTTTGGCCCGATATGGGGACCTATATATGGCATGCTCGGCGCGTTACTCAGTTCAGCGTCGATGTTTGGCATTGGTTTGTTGTTGGGAAATGCCGGATTAAAGAAAGTTGGCGGACCAAAAGTTGAAGCTCTGGACAACAAATTAAAATCGACTGGTATTGTTGGGGTAGCAGCGATAAGAATGCTCCCTATTGCTCCTTTTAGCTTAGTTAATTTGGTGGCGGGCATATCGTCGATAACCCTTTGGCAGTTTCTTACCGGAACATTTTTAGGTATGTTCCCCCCGATGATCGCAAAAGGGTTAGTAGGTGATTCTATAACGCAGATATTTAAAAACCCTTCTCCTCAAACCATCGGCTATTTAGTGGGCGGCATTGTTCTATGGGGATTGATGATATGGGGCTCGCAGAAATTTGCTAAATGGTATCAGGCAAAAAAAGAAAAGGATAACAGTGAAGAATGTGTCGCATAGTTACCTATAATATCCACAGTGGAGTGGGCAACGACAAAAAACAGGACTATCGCCGAATCGGTAATTTTCTCGCTGAGAACGGCGCTGACATTGTATTGTTACAGGAAATGGATACCCGCCCAGAGAACAGGGAATTGGAACAAGATATTAAAGATATATGTGCAGATAAAGTATTTGTCCTTGCCCCCTCCCCTGCGCTAAACGAACAGAATGGCTGGTACGGAAATGCAGTACTCAGTCGTTATCCGATTATCAGTAATGAAACACTCGACGTAAGTCAGGATGGTTTTCAACCCCGAAACATACAAACCGTCGTCGTACAAACCCATAAGGGGCCCCTTACGGTTATCAATACGCATAAAGGGCTAAAAAAACGAGAGCGGCGCTCGCAATTTGCCCTTTTACATGAATATATTGAAGAACGCATGAAGTTACTGCCAAGCCCTTTGGTATTAGGCGGCGATTTTAATGAGTGGCAGTTTTTCACCTCGGCATTTAAGGCGTTGAACAACATTTTAAGGCCAACGCACGTCGGCGCTACGTTTCCGAGCAAATTCCCCCTATTTTCGCTAGACAGAATTTGGACCACACGAGATATAGTGGTGCACAAGTGCAAACGTATTAAAAATGGTAAAACGAAACTATTTTCAGATCATCTGCCCATTCAGTTAGATATGCAATTACCAAAACAGTAGTTGGCGACAGCTAATACAGAGGGCGCAAAAGTTGAAAAATTCTAACACTAATAGGACCCCCATAATTGCGCAGTCGGATTATTTTAACCTATTATTTTATGAACGTTTTTTTAGGTATTGTCTACACTTGCTGTAGACACATTTAAATGGCACCCATATGAATTATTTTTCTTCATCTCTTCGCGTTAAAATTATCACTATTCTGCTTATCGGTTTTGCATTACTGATGATAACAGGAGGGTATGGTCTTTCCTCATTGCGAACATCAGCACTTAATTACGAAAATACTATTGATACCGATGTCAGACATTTACAGCAGATAGGCGATATTAATGTGTCGTTTAAAACCCAGGTACAGGAGTGGAAGAACACCCTGCTCCGCGGTCATGATGACGAGAATCGCGAAAAATACTGGGGCCGCTTTAACCAGCGAGCTAAAGAGATAAGCTCGGAAGTGAGACGGTTAACCGCCGACATGCCGCCAAGTGCCGCGAGAGACAAGCTTACTCAATTTGGAAATAGTTATGGATCTATGATTATTGCATATCGACAAGGGTTCGATGCGTTTGTTAACAGTGGATATGACCCAAAAGTAGGCGATAAAGCTGTTTCAGGCATTGATCGTGAGCCAACAAAATTGTTGGTTGATTCGGTTGAACTCATGTATCAGCGGGTAGAAAACATCGCACGGGAGCTTGAAGAGGAAGCAGATCAAACATTTATCACCGCTCTTATTGCTATGTTAGTTATTATAGTGGCTACGGGCGTGGTAACAGTGTGGTTTTTTGACAAGCAGATTGTTTCCCCTATTCGTAAGACTACTCGTGTATCAACGCACCTGGCGAGGGGAGACTTTACCCATCCTGTCAATACCGAGCGTTCAGATCAAATTGGCGATTTGATGCGAAATGTAGAGAGGGTGCGCACTGATTTAGGAGGGCTAGTCAAAGACGTTTTATTTCGCTTAGATACCCTTGAACAATATATAGAACAGTCCGTTACTACATTAAATAGTATTGGCCGAGACATCAATAACAGTCATGAAAAATCAGTCTCTACACAAAATTTTCTTAACCGGCTGACTGATAACTCGAAAGATCTCAATCTACGGCTTAAAGAATCAGAAGAATATATCCAAAATACAGCCGAAAATATGGCCGAACGTATTGATACCTTCGAAAAAGGTACTTCGCTAATAGGTGAAGTGGACCTTGCCATGACAGATAGTCAGCAAAAAATTGCGTCACTGAAAGACGAGTCGCAAAAGATCACGACCATGATGTCTACCATCGAGGGAATTGCTGAGCAAACTAATTTGCTTGCGTTAAACGCAGCAATTGAGGCTGCTCGTGCCGGAGAATCCGGTCGCGGCTTTGCCGTCGTTGCGGATGAAGTAAGAAACTTAGCGCAAAAAACACAAGAATCTGCACGCGAGATCAATTCGACCGTTTCTTCTCTGTTAAGCAACATTGATGCGGCCGTAAGTAGTATTAACTCCAGTCTACAACTTACTTCACAAACAACGGGTCAGGTAAGTGAAATGATTGCGTTTATTCGCTCCACGCGTGAAATGCTGCAAACCCTCATACAGAATCAAACGCAGTTGTCTGACAGCATCGTGCAGCAAATAGATTCTTCTACCTATGTTTCCGACGAGGCATCTGAAGCGGTCATGGCTTCCGAGAAAACTCAAAAATCTAATCAGAACATGACTGAGACCATGGCCAAGCTAAATCTGGTAATTAGTGAAATAAGGGCATCTGCAGATAAGTTTATTGTTCCTAAATAGTCTTTGAATAAATGCAAAAACGCAAATGGAGGACATTTATATTTGGCCATTATGTTGTTTATTGAGTCCACCGAATCGTGAGCAGATGAAACTACATTCTGTTGACAAGCATACACATTTTTCGATTTTTCTGTACAGCTAAACGCGTTGAAAAATAATGGAATATTTTGAGTTTTGCACTAGTTTTAAAGTTCAATACCTTTTAGACGTTTTCAATTATTTCTTAATCCTAATGCAATGTCGTTATTGACATCATGAAAATTATTGAACGAGCGAAAGCAAAATTATGACTAAATTTTTAAATAATTTTTCCATATCTCAAAAACTTTTATTTACCGCAGGTCTGACCGCTTTTGCTTTTTTAATACTAATCCTTCTAATATTTTATGCCGTGTCTAAAAATGAGGAAATTAACTCTTCTCGTTATTTGTTAAGAAGTCTTGATGTTCATATGCTGACAATGCGCAGACATGAAAAAGATTTTCTGATGAGAGGAGATACGAAATACATACCTCGCCATCAAGAAACGTTTTACAGCTTTGAGAACACCCTTCGCGAATTAGAAGATAATTTAGCCGATTTGGATATAGACAAGAAAATAACGCAAACCATACATCAATCAATTTCACGATATCGAAACGCGTTTGAGAGAATGGTCTCTGTTTCGCAAAGAATCGGCTTAGATGAAAACACCGGCTTATTAGGCGAGCTAAGAGAGGCGGTAAAAACGGCTGAAAATCCTTTAAAAGAACTGAATCAAGATGCGTTATTAAAAGATATGTTAATGCTGCGTAGACACGAAAAGGACTTTCTCGCCCGCCTGGATCCAAAGTACATTTCCCGATTTAAAAATGACCATACCATTTTTTTAAATAGCCTGGAAAACAGCCCCATTCCAAACAGCCTCAAAGAGAAAATACGCCCTTTGATGGCTGAATACAAAGCTAAATTTTTAGCACTTGCCCTAGGTATGGAAGAAAAAGGCTATTCTCCTAATGAGGGTATTCGAGGTGAGATGCGCAACGCGGTTAGTACCACGGAGAAACAGATTGATGAAGCGGCACCGCTTCTTAATAGCGCCATTAACGATAAACAAATAGGACACAACTGGTTTGTTATCATAGTGGCGTTTATTCTAGTAGCGATAATTACTGCACTATTAATTGTAATCACCCGCGATATTTTAGCTGGCTTAAAAATCATAAAAGATAAAGTAGACACCATTACCGCTACCGGTGATTTCTCGCTGCGTATTCCAGTTAAGCGAGATGACGAATTAGGTCAAATAGGTAGTCAAATTAATATGTTGCTGGAAAATAACCAAGAAGCAATCCAGGACTCGAACCAGTTGCTAAGTGACGTAAGTCAACACAATTTTGGCAGCCGCATAACGGCAGATTATAAAGGCGATTTAGGGCTGTTAAAGTCTGGTGTGAATAATGCCGCCGATATTCTTGAGGGGGTAAGTAGTGAATTCATTTATTTAATTAACAGCTTATCTCAGGGGGAGTTTTCAATACGCGCTACGGATAAAATAGGTGCAGAGACAAAACAATCTGTTAACGATAGCCTAACCCAAATTCAAGTGGCCTTTAGCGATTTCAATAGAAGTATGGAGCAGCTTAGCCAAGGTAATTTTGATGTCCAGATTGAATCACAACTTCAAGGTGAATTCGAACGTCTGCGTGAGCAAATCAATTCAGCCACAACGGCTCTTTCTTCTTTATTTTCGGAAACAGGCGACGCCATTAACACCATTAAAAATGGTCGACTAACCCGTGCAATATCTACCGATAAACCTGGTCAATTTGGCGTACTGATGTCGGATCTGGAATCGTTACGCGTCAACCTATTAAACGTTCTAACGAATATAAAAAATACCGCTCTCGTAGTGGGAGATAATGCGGAGAAAATAGAACAACAGAGCGAACAGCTTAGTGAACAAATGGAAAAACAAGCTGCTAGCACGGAAGAAGCCAGTGCCAGCACAAACAATATCCGCGATCTAGTTGCTACTAATCGAAAACGAACTGACTTTATGCTACAAAAAAGTGCCGATTCTGCTGAAGTTGCCAAATCTTGTCAGACAATGATGCAGTCTTCAATTGAGGTCATGCATAAAATCAAAAAATCCTCAGAAGCGATTACTAACATAATAAGTGTAATTGATGAGATTTCTTTTCAAACAAACTTACTTGCTTTGAACGCTTCTGTTGAAGCCGCACGCGCGGGCGAACATGGAAGAGGATTTACTGTTGTTGCCAAAGAAGTTCAAAACCTTGCGCAGCGCTCTGCTGAAAGTGCCCAGAAAATCACTAAGTTAATTTCAGAAAGTTCACTTCGGGTGGCCGAAGGTGAAAAGAGTATACATAGTTCATCTCAGAAGATTAGTAGCGTGGTCGATATAGTCAACGGTTTGCAAGTAGAATTTGCAAAAATAAACCAAGACTTTATTGAACAACAAAATAGTCTAGAGGAAATGGTGCAAGTGATGACCACTATTGACCATGCCACCCAAACCAATGCCAGTGTCGTAGCGGAAACTAACCGTGCAGTAGAGTCTTTGGGTAACCAATCACAGGATATGCTTGAAGCTGTGACGTTTTTTCAGCTAGAAAAGAGGTAACCGTTTTATAAAGTCGTTACCTTTTCAAACTAAGCGTGCTGGTAATCCATTAATCGTCTTTTATACGAACAATGTATTGTTTGCCTTGACCGTATCTGGGCCGGAAGTTATAGCGAATGAAACCGCATACGGATAAACGCGGTATACGCCAGCAACGTTACTCATAAATTGTATTAGTGTGATAACCAAGGGAGCGTGTCGGTCTAATTACCAAGCGATTTTGACGTATCCCTTCATGGTGACGAAAGTCTCGACCTCCTCAACGCCCAGTCATCGTGACGAAAGTCGCGCCCGCCCAACGCCCCGTCATCGTGACGAAAGTCACGACCTCCTCAAATATTCACACGTTCTTTAATAACAAGCATTAAACGCTAAGGGTTCTTTCGAGCAAGTTTGCAGGATTTTCTGAGGTGTTTAGGAGATTGTGACGTGCGTCACAATGACGAGTTTTTTAGTTACGTCAGCCACGATCCTACAACCCCGTGATCGTAACAAAAATCGCTACTTCTCCCGAAAATCCGTCATCTTGACGAAAGTCGCGACCTCCCTGAACACCCCGCCCCCGTAACAGGTGGCCTTTACTTTTATCTCTTACACCTACCCTAATTCGAATCACGAAATAATAGTGGCATACAAATCTTCCCAATCGGGATTAAACTCTGTAATTAGCTGGTTCTTCCATGCCCGCCTCCAGTTCTTAAGCCGCTTCTCTCTTAAAATAGCATCCGGCATGGTCATATATTGTTCAAAATAGACCAGCTTCTCTAGATTATATTTTGAAGTAAAACCTTTTACATGTTTGTTTTTGTGCTGGTAAATTCGTTGTGGCAAGTTGCTCGTTACGCCTATGTATAGCGTTGTATTATAATTGTTAGTAATAATATAAAGTGCTGGCGACTTCATCCTCGATGTCCTTCTCGATTTAACAAAGACCTAAATGTACGTGGGTTTGGTGGCTATACAAAGGACAGTTTTTGGTCTCCGCTCAGGAGCTTTCGAGCAAGTTTGCAGGATTTTCTGAGGCGTTTAGGAGATTGTGACGTGCGTCACAATGACGAGTTTTTTAGTTACGTCAGCCACGATCCTACAACCCCGTGATCGTAACAAAAATCGCTACTTACGCGAAAATCCGTCATCGTGACGAATGTCTCGCCCCCCCAACGCCCCGTCATCATGACGAAAGTCACGACCTCCTCAAATATCCGCAAATTTTTTAATAACAAGCATTAATCGTTGGTGATACTTTGGAGCAAGTTTGCAGGATTTTCTGAGGTGTTTAGGAGATTGTGACGTGCGTCACAATGACGAGTTTTTTAGTTACATCAGCCACGATCTTACAACCCCGTGATCGTAACAAAAATCGCTACTTACGCGAAAATCCGTCATCGTGACGAAAGTCGCGCCCCCCCAACGCCCCGTCATCGTGACGAAAGTCACGACCTCCTCAAATATCCGCAAATTTTTTAATAACACGCATTAAACGCTGGTGATACTATGGAGCAAGTTTGCAGGATTTTCTGAGGTGTTTAGGAGATTGTGATGTGCGTCACAATGACGAGTTTTTTAGTTACATCAGCCACGAATCCGTAATGCCGTCATCGCGACGAGTTTTTAAATTGCGCCAGCTGCGATGCTCCCCCTTCATCGTGACGAGTTATCTAACTGTTTATCCAATTATGCCTCTATATTCTATTACCTTTACCTTTATTATTGACTAAGGTGATCATTCGTTGAGCAATATCATTAATTGGTAAGCTTTCACACTGGGCTTCAAGCCGATCAGCTTCTTTTGGCATGCCATACACTACACACGTTGCCTCATTTTGTGTGATGGTATAGCCACCCGCCTGCTTAATACTGTGCATTCCTTGTGCCCCATCCTTACCCATTCCAGTTAATAAACAGGCGATAGTATTTTCCTTTACCTGCTTAGCTAAGCTTTCAAACATCTCATCAACCGAGGGTTTATGTCCTGTCACCTTTTCCCCGTCATCTAATCTGATTCGGTAATCTGCGCCACTTTTTTGAATCATTAAGTGCCGATCACCCGGTGCCAGGTAAGCATGTCCTAGGAGCAATCTCTCACCGTCCTTAGCTTCTGACACTGTCATAGCGCTTAACCCGTCCAGCCGTTTAGCAAACGATGTTGTGAATTGGGGCGGAATATGTTGGGTTATAATAATTGCTGGGAACGAGGCGGGTAAAAGGGTTACAATATTTTTAATCGCCTCCGTACCACCTGTACTTGCGCCTATTCCTACGATTAGTTCGGTGCCTCGATAATTTAACGAAGCGAGCGGTTGGCGTTCTTTACCCGCAGTTAATTTTTTTACTTTCACGCCTGCCGCCATTCGCACCTTTGATACAATTAAAGACGCGAAGCTTTGCAGGCCCTTTGCTACATCCACTTTTGGTTTAGGAACAAAATCGACAGCCCCTAAGCTCAATGCGGTGATTGTGGCGTCTGCTCCAGCCTCAGTTAATGTGGAAATCATCACCACCGGAGTGGGCGCGGCTTTCATTAGCCTATCCAAAAAGGTAATGCCATCTACTTTAGGCATTTCAATATCTAACGTAATTACATCAGGTTTTAGTTTCTTTACGTGCTCGCGGGCTACAAAAGCATCTTGCGCGGTAGCGACGACTTCAATATCGGGTTCACTGTTTAATATTTTTTGCAGCATACTGCGGATAAGGGCTGAGTCATCTACAATCAGTACCTTAATCATAATGAAGCCTTACTCAAAAAGTTCCACTTCGCCTGCCCCATGAAATTGAAGCAATTTAACTTTATATTCACTTTCACGCTCAAAGATGGTGCTGTTATGCATTCGTTTAAGCTTTTTCACTTTCACTTCCCCTGTGTGAGTGAAGAAATACACTTTACGTGGATACTCGCCCAATAGGTCTGAGGCAACAATGGGAATCTGTTCAGTACGCAAGAAGTCGGTGACAAAATCAGCGTTGCGTTCTCCAACATTAGCTACCGTTAACCCCCGCAATACGTTTCCGCCTCCAAAAACTTTTGCTTCAAGCCGAGAACGTGCCGCACCTCTTTTCATCAACTCATTGGTCAATACCTCCATAGCATAGCTGCCATAGCGGGCTGAATCGGAATCCTGTTCTATCCCACCCTCGTCATACGGCAGTAAAAAGTGGTTCATTCCTCCAACTTTTGCGATTGGATCCCGCAAGCACACTGACACGCACGAACCCAATACTGTTACAATCAACAGTTCTGCTGAAGTTGCATAATATTCACCGGGAAGAATTTTTACCGCCTGACATTGAAAATGTCGGTCGAAATATCTGTTAGACTGATTTAATTGGTCGACTTTCAACGTTGCTCCTTAACTTGATAAATCGTACGGCCGATGGATTTGTAGTCATTAGTTAGTTGCGAAAAGCCCTCTGAGTGTCCCGCGATATAAATACCGTTGGGAGCCAGGTAAGTAGAAAATTTCTTTAATAGCTGCGCTTGGGTCGGTTTATCAAAATAAATCATTACATTGCGGCAAAACACTACATCAATCTTCTTTTTTATCTGCCATTTTGGATCGAGCAGATTTTGCCGAAAAAATTTCACTGTCCGCGCGACTGCGGGCTTTACTCTGACATTACCGGCATTGGTTCCTTTCCCTCGATCAAAAAACGCTTTAAGGTACCCATCAGAGACAGTATTTATTGCTGTTAGCGGATACTCCCCCCTCTTCGCTTTTTCTAACATCCTACTATCAATGTCGGAGGCCATTACGGAAATATTGTGATTGATGCTGCCACGGGCATCAATGCAGGTCATTGCAATAGAGTAAGGTTCCTCACCGGAACTTGAAGCAGCACACCAGATGGTTAAGGGTTGAGAATTTTCTTGTAGAAACTCTTTCAGAAAATCAAAGTGATGCGATTCCCGAAAAAAAGATGTCAGGTTTGTCGTCAAAGCATTAACAAACTCTTCAGTTTCATCTTTCTCATTTTTTATAACTTGCAAATATTCATCAAAGGAGTGCAACCCCAATTGACGGATACGGCGAGACAAACGGCTATAGACCATTTTGTCTTTCGACTCTACCAGCTTAATACCCGTTAGTTTATAGAGTAGTGTCCTAACTGCGTCAAAATTTTCCTTGGTATAACCAAACTCTATGCCCATACCCGATTAGAAATTTTCCCACTCATCATCGTCGTCGGCCAACCCTTCAACTGTGGAGGGTGGAGGAGTGTTAATTTTGACCCGCTCCTTTTTAGGCGCCCCTAATTCTGGACGTGCCAAAGTGGTTGCCTTACTTCTTACTGCTCCATCTGACTCATCAACACTAAAATTCGACACCCTTTGGAGTAACTCGGAAGCTTGACTGCTCAAGTTTTCCGCCGCAGCCGCCGACTCTTCTACCAGCGCCGCATTTTGTTGGGTCATTTCATCCATTTGCGTAACCGCGCGATTTATTTCGTCAATTCCGTTTGCCTGCTCCGCAGAAGCTGCCGCAATTTCAGACATGATGTCGTTTACGCGCTTAATCGATACAACAATGTTCCCCATGGTGTCACCGGATTGTGTGACTAAGGTATTACCACTTTCTATTTTGTCGACCGATTCGGAGATCAGTTCTTTGATATCTTTCGCAGCATTGGCAGAGCGTTGAGCTAGGGTACGTACTTCTGTAGCAACTACTGCAAATCCTCTGCCCTGTTCACCCGCTCGCGCGGCTTCTACTGCCGCATTTAAAGCGAGGATATTGGTTTGAAACGCAATACCATCAATAACACTAATAATATCTTCAATTTTTTTGGCAGATTCATTAATGGCAGACATGGTATCCACCACTTTAGAAATAAGTGCACCACCTTCCTCTGCGACTGTAGCTGATTCCAAAGCCAAGTTGTTAGCTTGTTTAGCGTTTTCTGCGTTTAGTTGTACGGTGCTCGTCATTTCTTCCATGCTAGAAGCGGTTTCTTCGAGATTGGCTGCTTGTTGTTCGGTACGGGTGGATAGATCAGAATTTCCCTTCGCAATTTCAGATGACATGTCATTAATCGAATCACAACCATGTTTTATGCTGGCTATAGTCTCATTCAACTCACTAATAAAGTAATTAATTGATTCGACCAACTCTTTAAAGTCGGCATCAGCGCTGTCTTCTAATCTGGCTGTGAGTTCACCTTGCGATAGACTTGTCATTGCGGCTTTAATATCACTAATTGTACGAGCTCGTGGCGTGATATCAGTAGCAAATTCAACCACTTTTACGACGTTGCCTTCAGGGTCCAATATAGGGTTGTATGACGCTTGTAACCAAACAGCTTTTCCTCCTTTGGCTACGCGTTCGAATTCCCCTATTTTAAGTTCGCCCCTGGCAAGCTCTTCCCAAAATGTTGAGTATGTCTGGCTATTTTTAGTTTTCGAGTTGGTAAACATGCTGTGGTGTTTACCTTTAATTTCGTTAATTGAGTAACCCATGGTATTGATAAAGTTTTCATTCGCTTCGACAATGGTTCCGTCAGGCGTAAATTCGATTATCGCTTGCGATCGATCTAACGCATCTAACATTCCGGTTTTGACAAGTAAATCAGTATGATCGACCCACTCCACCATTATTAAGCGTTCGCCGGAAGAAGGATCGTGTAAAGGTGTGAGGGTTAAATTGAAAGTTGACTGACCAATTGCTATTTGTGAATCAATTTCACGATCAAGGTTTTCAAGTCTGGTACCATCAGAAACAACTTTTTGTAAAATAGGCGTGATATTTTGCTTTTCCAGATGATTGCCGTCGAAATTTGTCATCACTTTGTGCATGTCTGCTTCATTGTCTTTGAGTAATGCTTTGACGGCACTGTTGGCATAGGTTACGACCCCCTCTGAAGAGGTTAACATTATCCCGTTGGGTGTCGTATCAAGTGCTAGCTTTCCGGTTTTGGCCTCTCGCGCACTTTGGGCAAAATCACGAAGTTGCTGGGTTAGCTCTTTTAACGCTTGCTCAATTTTTCCAATTTCGTCCCCACGAGTAACATTGATTTCAGTGGAATAGTCGCCCTTGGCAAAGCGTTCCAATACCATAACAGTGTAATTCACCCCCTTGGTGACAGAGGTCGCCACCGCCAGCAAAAGTGTCAATGTTATGGCTGAAAGCACTAAAATAACAATAAACTCCCACATGAGGGTCATGCTATAAGTGCTTTGCAGCTCTTTAAGTTCATCCGATAATAGGGCAATATTACGCTGGTTTACTTCATAGTATTCGCCAATTATGCCGGTAAATTCTGAGAAAAATTGGTCGGAAGGGTAATTCACTGGAGCATTATCAGTAATTATCTCTCTTTCGACCAAAGTAAGCGCATTGTTTACTTGATTATTGAGCTGACTATTTTCGGCAATAGCCTTAGAAACCTCTCTTGATTCAATAATTCGCATTGAATAAGCGCGAAGATAAAACTCTACATTAGAATTCAGCCTCCCCAGCGCATTTTTATCGACGTTACTTGCGCTACTTTTAAGTAATACCTGTGCTCCCATGCCTCGAACTTTTCCTAAAGCGTCCGTTAACTGGGGAAGATCCACGAAACTGGCGAGACTCAAGTTATAAGCTAATTCCGAAGGAACATATACTAGTTCAAAATCTGTAATAAGCCGCTCGTTAAATCGATAGATGGACGAGATAAGTTCAGAGCTCTCATCAAAGGTTTCTGCACTATTTTGGGTAGCCGATAATTTGGTTCTCATGTTCTGCCAAGTACGCTGTATCTCATCGATGCGACGATGCAGTTTGGGAATGTCGCTGAATGAATTTAACGCCACTTTTAGCTGGCTAATTTTATCGCTGACTTCCCTCGCTTTAGCTTGCCTTGGGCCAAGTGCGGCACCTTCACCGCTTAAGTGTCTTGCTGATAACCCTCTATATTCAGCAACGGCTTTAGCCAGCAGTGTAACGTCTTCTGCAATAGGGACCCCTTTGATAGCGTGCTCAATTTTATCCAATGTCTCAGAGGCGACTTTATAAAATGAAATAGCGGGAATTAATATCACGATGGCAGTTATCACAGCCAGCGCTATTAGTTTCATACGGATAGAAATATTATTGAACCAACGAGTGCCAGTCATGATACTTATGCCTCCGTCTCAGGGTTAGATTCGAACAAATCCAGCTCTTTGCTCGTGATTAAGGCTTCGATGTTCATCAAGATAATCATTTGGCCTTCCCATTCGATTAATCCGTGTAAATAGCTGCTATCAAAAGCTACCCCAAATTCTGGGGGAGGTTTGACTTCGTTATTATTGATTTTGATAACATCACTAACTTCGTCGACAACAATACCCACAATCCGATCATTGATATTCAGCATGATAACAATGGTAAATTCGTTATAAACGGCTTCGCCAACATCAAACTTCAGGCGCAGGTCGACGATTGGTACAATATCCCCTCTAAGATTAAGCACACCTTTTATAAAGGGGGGGGCCTTCGCAATTTTAGTAACGGGCTCCCATCCGCGAATTTCTTTAACGCGCATAATGTCTAAGCCATACTGCTCGTCCCCCAGAACAAACGTAAGAAACTCTTTGTACAATGTATCTTCTTCGCTAAGCTCGCTCATGATCCCTCTCAGGTATTAAAGTCATATCCACCGCTGTCGCAATGCTGTCTAAATCAAGAATAAGTGCTACGCTGCCATCCCCTAAAATAGTGGCTCCCGCTACGTGCTCTACCGAACGGTAATGACGTTCCAATGATTTAATGACCACCTGCTGTTGGCCTTCCAAGCGCTCTACCAGCAAACCAAACCTTGCTCTGCTGGATTCCACCAACACCACGATATGGTGAGTCGCTTCAAGCTCTATGTTCAATTCCATCCGTTCTGATAACGATATCAGTGGCCAGTATTCTTCTCTTACCCATAGCATTCGTTGTTTTGATAAGGTTTTGATTTGGGCAATATCCGGTTGGATAGACTCCACTATATGGGTAAGGGGGATAATATAAGTCTGATCTTCCACTGTCACACACATCCCATCTAAAATAGCTAAAGTAAGCGGGAGGCGAATAAAGATAGTCGTGCCTTCACCTTTTTTACTTTGAATTTCAATTGAGCCATTGATGGATTCAATATTGCGTCTAACCACATCCATGCCCACTCCTCGTCCAGATACGTCGGTAACAGCTGCAGCTGTTGAGAAACCTGGCTCAAAAATAAGTTGCCAAATCTCCCCGTCTGTCGCATCGTCGTTTACCTGCAGGCCGTTAGATCGTGCTTTTTCGAGAATACGTTCTCGATCTAAGCCACCACCGTCATCGATAATTTTAATGACAACATTGCCGCCTAACTGTTCGGCACTAAGCGTTATTGTGCCAGTTTCTGATTTTCCGCTTTGACGTCGGCTTTCTTTACTTTCTACACCGTGATCTACACTGTTGCGCACTAAATGTGTTAACGGATCAACCAGCTTTTCAATCATGCCTTTATCAATTTCGGTATCTCCGCCGCGAATATCTAAATCAATAGACTTATCCAGTTTATTAGCGAGATCCCTCACAACCCGCGGAAAACGATTGAATACTGAAGAAATCGGTAGCATTCGCATCGACATGATGGATTCTTGCAACTGACGAATGTTTTGTGACAATTCATCAAGCGCCCCGTCGATTTTTTCTGCTATTGTGCCTTCTACTTCGCTGCCAATCATGCGAAGCATTGATTGCGTTATAACCAGTTCGCCTACCTGATTGACTAGTGAATCTATTTTGGTGGTATCGACTCGTATGGTTGTATTTTCAGACTTTGTTGAAACTGTGCGCTTGGGAGCTGCGGCAGGAACAGGCTTTTTAGGCGGAGGGGTTTTTGGGACTTCTGCTTCACTATCAGGGTGCATGGAAGCCTTAACTTCTTCATCGAAGAAACCAAAGCCTTCGCCTTCCTCATTGTTAGCATCCGCTGTAATTGCTTCAGGCTCTTCGTCGAAAAAGCCAAAGCCGTCGTCTGTGTCGGTATTACTGACAACATCTTCCTCGTCGAAGAAACCAAAAGCATCATTATCGCTCGGTGCAGACTGCTTTTCTTCTCGTTCACCGAAAAAACCAAACGCACCTTCTTCGTCATCCACTTTTGACGAGGCCTCAGGTAATATCGCTTCTAATTTCTTTGTGCCTTCTTCAATTGCATCCCAATCGATATCATTATTATTTTGGTAGGCTGATAAAATATCTTTTAACTGATCATTGGTTTCCAGTAGCACATCTACAATTGCAACGTCTAAATCCATTTGCTGGTTGCGCGCGAGATCTAAAATCGTTTCCATTACATGGGTAAGCTTTCCTAGCGCGTCAAAGCCGAAAATGCCGCTCCCCCCTTTTATAGAGTGGGCTGCCCTGAAAATACTATTTAGTGCTTCCGGATCTGGCTGGTCCAGATCAAGATCCAGTAGCTGCTGCTCCATTTCAGCTAAGTGTTCATGGCTTTCGTCGAAAAAGACTTCGTGAAATTCACTTAGATCTACCGACATGTAGGTACCTTATCCCAATACTTTCGCAGCCACCGCTAACAACTTAGCAGGGTCAAAAGGTTTTACCATCCATCCAGTCGCGCCCGCTGCTTTGCCTTGGGATTTCATACTGTCTCCTGCTTCTGTGGTAAGCACTACGATGGGAACGGTACGATAGGCGCTCATTTCCCGCAGAGATCTTATTAACGTTAAGCCATCCATACGCGGCATGTTCTGATCTGTTAGCACAAAATCGAAACGTTGAGACTGACACTTATCTAATGCCGCCTGTCCGTCTTCTGCAGCTGTTACATCATAGCCTTGCCTTTTCAGCGTTGCTTCCACCATCTGCCTGATAGAGGGAGAATCATCTACAATTAGAATTTTTTTTGACATATTTACTCCTGCTTCCGTACTTGACTAACCTTTTATTTTAATTAATTAATTTTGAACAGCTTTTGGAAATTGGCCATACTCAGCAATTCGTAGGCCGTACCGCGAACGTTTTTCATTTGTACTTCTCGGTTTTTGACTACCGCCTTTTTGCGGAGCAACACCATCATGCCAAGCGCCGCACTGTCGAGGTATTCGACCGCTGAAAAGTCTAGTTGGATGGGCACCTTTGAATCTTCTGCTAACACGTTCTCATACTGCTCGGTAAAGGTTTTATGTTGGCTAAAATCAAACTTACTCGGTAACCTTATTGTGGGCATATACTCCCCCTAGAAAAATTCCACTTCACCTGCATCAATCGAAGCAGAAGAGACTGGATTATGCTTCGCTGGCGTAATATCAGCTAGTTTATTACATACGCTTTCAACCTTCTTAGAATCAAAGGCTTGGGCGCTTTCCATTTCGCTTACAGCGCGTCTAACTCCATCCACCAGTTGAATTACATAGGCAAGATTTTGTGTAGTGATATCACCAAACTGCAAGCTCCGAACTGCTGTCGAAACAGCGTTCTCAAGATTGTTAGATAATTCTGATAGCCCTGCCGCTATTTGTTGATCACTTTTTGCTTTTTTTATCATCCTTTCTAATGCTGTGTTGATTTCTTTTTTTGCATCTAAAACATAGGTTACGTCGTAGGCAGCGAGTTTTGTCACTTTGTCGGTCAAAACATCTATTTTGGCATTCATTTTTTTCAGTTCTTCCTGAATGGATTCACTGAAAGAAGCCGAACGATTGGACAATTTGCGCACTTCGTCTGCCACCACAGCAAAGCCTCGGCCATGTTCACCTGCGCGGGCAGCTTCAATAGCCGCATTGAGTGCAAGCAGGTTGGTTTGCGATGCAATAGCATCTATGTCTTTTAACGCATTCATCACCGCAGGAACTGATTCTCGCAATGCCGTTACGTGGTCTAGCACTTCCATTGAATCTGCGGACATATTGACGGTAGATTGAATAAAGCGATCCAACGTATGGCCAGTGCTTACTGCAAATTCCTGCATTTCTTCGCTGTATTCCCGCCCTTCCATATCTTGCCCATGTATAAGAATTTTTAATGCTCGAGATTGTTCGTCAATTAAGTCACCTAGCGCATTAAAACTATCAGTTAAGGTGATTATGGCCTCGTCTTGTGTCGTTTTTACATTGGATAAGTCGTTGTAGCTATTTTCTGATATGGTATATAAATTCGACAAACCATTAGCAACGACGATAGATTGCGCACCAGAAAGGAAGGTCGTAGCCTGTACCGAACGCTCTGCTTCCTGAGCTACGGGGGCTTCATTCTGATTTGTCGTTTTGCTTCCGTATTCCCAGATTATCCAAGCAGAAGCCAGTAAGAATACGGCTAATACCCCATGTCCCATGGCTGCAATTATAATAGCCACAATAATTCCCGCGGCTTGCAAACCGTAAGTTCTTATTTTATCCAACGTCAGTTCCTTAGCTTACAAATGCTTATTCGATGCCGAATTTAAGTTGGCGTATAGGAATAAGAATAAGCGTAGTAGAAAATTTTTTGCATGCTTACTTAATGAATTAAAAAAGCGTTATTTTTTAACGTTTTTGCGTTAAAAACCTGGCCCTTTCGATTTTTTTTAAGTGCGATGCGACTAAGAATTTGCTTTCTATGCCTACGCTTCAACGTTCGTGTGACGCGAGTCAGAAGATAAGATAAATGAACGCAGCATTAGGGTTACCCGATGAACACCCTCCCCCCGATAGCGGTGAGCTCTAGTATTGTATGTTCCTAGTAATTCTCTTTTAGAACTTACGATAACAATTAAGGAAGTCGTGACCTCCGTCACGATGACGACTCTGCGTAGATGTACCTGTTACGACCGCTTCCTTGTCTAATGCTGCCTGCCAGCTCAAGTCTAAACCTTGAACTAAGAGTGCCAGACTGGATATGAGCCACTACAGTTCAGGTGTGATCCGCGGCGTTTACCGGTGGTGCTCTCACTGACGCCTCCATGTTAGACATGTCGATAACTGATATGACAACGCTATTAACGACAATTAACCTCATTGAAAAAAACAGGCCCTAACCAACCCTCAAGTTATTGTTGAAAGGTTACAGATTTTCCAAACAAGTTTTTCGCCCCCCACCGTGCAGACAATGCTTAGTGGGTCGCATTAAAATCCTCCCTAATAAGATGGGTTCGCAGTGATTAATCGCGGGCTCGCATCCTCTCCACATTTGCCATGTCTGGGAGTATTCCGACACCTCGAATTATCTTTTCTCTGGCAGCGCAATCTTTTAAGTTTCAAACACACTTTTAGATTCACTTCAACGCTCAGCTCGACTACTATACCTGTGGTAACGTAGCGTCGGATAGAGTAGTAGTGTTCACTTTAAAAACAACAACAATAAATATTGAACCAATAATCAATTATCTTGTGGCCAGCCTGTTTTTTCTTATCCTGATTGGTATAGCACCGCCCGCGTTTTCGCAGGTTAACTCTCCCAGTCTATTCAACGAAAATGTTAGTCAGCTTTTACAGTTGACGTTGCAACGTCCTGCCGATGCAATCGATAAAGCGCAGGATGAATTGGCAATAACAACATCTCGCCAACGAAAAAGTGAGCTACATTTCGTGCTAGCACGCGCTTACAGTGAACTCCTACTGCCATTGAGAGCTCAAGAAGAAGCAGAAAAAGCACAAGCGTTGATGGATGATGATTCCAGTATCGAATTTCAACATTTCCTCACACTTTCAATCGCTGAGGCGAACGCCCTGTCCGGTCTTGCTGATGATATTGAAGGCGTAGTAAAGCGCGAGTTAACCTGGGCCAGAAAACAGCATAACTACAATATACAAGCCTACGCCCTTCGGGTTGCCGGGCTGGTACAACTTACGCTTAACTCGTCTGATAAAGCTTTGTCGCGTTTTCAAGAAGGGTATGCGCTAGCACAATCCCACGTTATCAGGCTTAAACCCGCCGATTTTGCTTATTGGATTGCCATGGTCTATGAAAACCGTGGGGAGCCAAAATTAGCGATACCCTATTTCAAAGAAGCGCAGGGATATTATCAAAAGCAGGCTTTATCGGTCGGTAAAGTGCGCACCGAGATTGGTTTAGGGAAAGCACTTATTGCCTTAGGCCAAACGAATGATGGGTTACTGGTATTACGAGATGCAGCTGAACTTGCGCTTGAGATTCAGGACTTACAAGGAGTGGCAAACAGTTATCAGCACATTGCTGAACAATTGATACTGCGAAATGAAGCTGAACAGGCGGAACCTTTTTTACAAGATGCCCTGATCATATTTAACGATGGCCATAATCCATTTATGCAGATCGCGGTGCTATTGGCCCTAGCTGAAGTTAGTTTGCAAACAGATACTTCCACTGACGCTAAAGCCTACTTGCACCGTGCACTAGAACTTGCTGAAGGTGACTCATTTCTGGCGCAGCGCATTGAAATTAACCGTAAAATGGCAAGGGTTTTAGCTAAACAGGCCGACTATCCGGCTGCCTATGATTTGATGGTAAACAACGCGACTGCGCAGGGTAAGTTATTTAAAGAGCGAAACAGTAAACGGTTATTGAGACTAAAAACAGAATTTGAAGTTGAACAGCAACAAATTCAAAACGCATTGCTAACCGAGCAAAACTTACGTCAGCGCGCGGAAATCCGGTCTCGTCAAGAAACCCAAAAATACGGTTTCGTACTGATTTTTCTTTTAATAGTAATTACCTTACTTTTACTATGGCTATACATAAAGAGTAAACGTCACCGTCAACGACTGGAGGCACTCGCAAACGAAGATATGCTAACCACTCTGCTAACGCGCAGAAAGGCGCTGGATTTGATTGATCAACAGTTAAAACTAGCTCAACGTCATAATGAAACTATTTCGTTAGCAATACTGGATTTAGACCACTTCAAACAAATAAACGACGATTGTGGTCATCAAACAGGGGACCATGTACTTCGCGCCTTTGGTATTCTTGCGACCAATACGTTTAGAAGCACCGATATATTGGGCCGTTATGGTGGTGAAGAGTTTTTGTTTGCCTTCCCTCATACTTCGATAGATCAGGTTGAAGAGATGCTGCAAAAGTTCTCGCAAACAGTGAAATCTATCCCCCAGCAGATTGATTGTCCCCAACTCAACACGTCCGTATCAATTGGTGTGATAGAAGCCCGGGAGAAGCTCTCTACCAGTGAGCTTATTGCGTTAGCAGACGAAGCGTTATACCAAGCGAAGGTAGCTGGCCGTGACCGCATTGTACGTTATCAACCTACCCGAGCTGAAAAGTGAATAACGTAATCGCTTTTCCCCTCTAAAGTGCACAAAGGATTCATTCTGACAAAGCGCGTCATTCAATCCCCTCAAGGCGAGCGGATTGAATTATGGGTAGCGTCGCCCGATGGACCACAAAGAATTGTGAGCGAACCCCAACTAAGTGTGTGTTTTGTAGGCGCATCGGCTCAATCCCGTTTAAACAGGGTGTGCAGCTTAGCGGGGATTCCAGTGGGTTTCGAACCTTCATCTTTAACTACGCTCGAACAACACCTGGTGACGGTGGTTCGGTCTCGGTCAGAGCAACAGCTTCGGCAAGTGCGTAAGTTAGCGACTGAAGAAGGCATTATTCTCTATGAGGCCGACCTAAAATTAGCCGACCGTTATTTGATGGAGCGTTTTGCGTATGGCTCCATTGATTACACTTTCACAAGCAAATCGCATAGCAATCTACCTGAGGTAAAGGTCAAAGGGGGGAATTATCGTCCTTCGCTTACCTCGCTCTCACTAGACATCGAATGTGACGAATTTGAATCCCTTTATTCAGTCGCTCTTGTTGGTGAAAATTGGAAAGAAGTCATTATCAACCATACCGATATTGCTAATGCCAGTTCAGAAGACTACACCCTGACTGTGGTTAATTCCGAAAAAGCTTTACTAAAAGCGCTGCGCCACTCCATCCAAGCAGCCGATCCCGATCTGATTTTAGGATGGAACATTAAACAATTCGATTTTGCGGTACTCGCTCGAAGAGCTAAGTTATGTGGTGTGGCGTTAAAGTTAGGCCGCGATAGTAGCGAACTATCGGTTTCGCAATGGGAGTCGGGGCAGACAATAGTCAATATTGCAGGCCGCTCGATAGTGGATGGCATTGAAGCCCTCAAGAGCATGGCATTTTACTTTGAATCATTTTCATTGCAGTTTGTAGCTACAGCCTTATTAGGTAAACAAAAGCTAATTCATGAAGACGATCAGTTAGCCGCTATAAAATCTCTTTATCAATCGGCGCCCACCAAGCTGGCTCGGTATAACTTTGAAGACTGCGTGTTGGTCAATGAAATTGCGACGCGTACCGAATTAATTGACTACCTCACCCTTCGTTCTCGTTTGACGGGACTGGAACTGAGTCGTCCCGGAGGCTCCGTTGCCGCCTTCTTAAATTTATACCTACCGCGCATGCATCGAGCTGGGTACGTGTGTGGTATACGCCCAGAAAATGGCGGGCTGGCCAGTCCAGGCGGTTACGTTATGAGCTCCATTCCGGGGCTCTATAAAAATGTTCTGGTGCTGGATTTTAAGAGCCTGTATCCATCTATTATCCGAACTTTTAAAATAGACCCAGTGGGTTTAGCTGAAGGTTTGGCGCACCCTGATGAAGCAATTGAAGGATTTAAGGGAGCTAAATTTTCGCGTACAACACATTTTTTGCCCGATATTATTACCCAACTCTGGCAAGAGCGTGATGAAGCTAAAAAAGCGCACGATCAGGCACGCTCTCAGGCCATTAAAATCCTAATGAATTCTTTTTACGGTGTATTAGGTAGCGGAGGCTGTCCTTTATATGACCCGCGTTTAGCCAGTTCAATTACATTACGTGGCCACGATATTATGTTAACCACAAAGCAGTGGATAGAAGATGCAGGGTTCAAAGTTATCTATGGGGATACTGACTCAACCTTCGTTCACGTGGGAGATGAACTGACGAGTAGTGAGGGTAAGCATATCGGGAATGAATTGCAGCAATTAATTAATCAGCGATGGGTTGAAGAATTGCAATCGCAGTTACAATTACAATGCGATCTCGAAATAGAGTTTGAAACGTATTTTGAGCAATTTTTTATGCCCACGATTCGAAATTCAGAACAGGGAAGTAAAAAACGTTACGCAGGAATGATTGACGAAGATGGAAAACAAAAGCTGATATTTAAAGGCCTTGAGAATGTACGTTCAGACTGGACGTCAATGGCCAGATCTTTTCAACATCAACTCTATGCGTGTGTATTTAATCAAAGGCCTGTTCAGCAACTTATTCTCACGTTAATTGAACGCCTAAAAGCGGGCGAACTTGATAGTAAACTCACCTACACGAAGCGACTGCGCAAACCTACTCATCAATATGTAAAAAATGTGCCGCCCCACGTAAGGGCGGCAAAACAGGAGGACGAAACTCGTTTAACCCAGGGGTTACCGCTCAAATATAATCGTTCTACTGTAGTCAAATACGTTATGACGATGCAGGGACCTCAAACAGTAACGTCGGTTAATAGCCCGCTCGATTATGACCATTATGTAGAAAAACAAATTAAACCTATCGCCGAAAGTATTCTACCGCTCATCGGCGTCGAGTTTGAAAAATTGATTAACTCTCAAATGGGTTTGTTTTGATTGTTAACTATCGGTTTTCGCCGTAATCATGGTGCCGCCGCCACTTAGCCGTACCTTTTGACCAGGTTGTAACCGCTCGGCGCCTCTCGTTATTACGGGTTGGGTTGCCTCAAACTCTCCAAACACTTCGATTCGCTCACCTACCCCGATGCCAGTTGTGACAGCTATCTGCTGAGCCTCATTGTCTCCATTGATCTGGTAAATGAACGCGCCTGTTTTTCGGAGTACTAACGCGTCCCGCGGCACGGTCATACCATAATGTTTTTCACTATGAGGAAGCGACACGCGAATGGCACTACCTATTGGAAAGTCTGTAGGTTTAAGTGCGACACGTAATTCCATCATACGCGAGTTGGCATTGCCTACGGGTACGACTGCAGTTACTCTTTCTAAGACTTCACGATTATTATTTTTTACCCTTACATGTAAGCCATCAGAGACAAAAGGTATTACGGTAAGTGGCGCTCGAATAGCAGCTTCAACCTGAGTGGGATCAACGATCCGCAGGAGCGCCTGACCAGTACTGATAAATTCTCCCGGCGATTGCAAACGCTCAACTACCAATGTATCAAACGGAGCGCGCACCTCGCTTTGTGCAATTTGGTATTCAGTCATTTTTTTTGATGCTTTTGCCTGCGCTAACTCCTGCCGAGCAATCTCGAGTTCCGCCGCCGTTTCATCAAGTTGGTCTTTAGAAACGTTCTGTTGCTCTGCCATAGACAAAAAACGGTCTAATTTTCGATGCGCCAAAGACACCCTGGCCTCCCATTTCGCAATATTTGCCTTGTCCTGCGCTAAACTTAGCTGTAGGCGCTGATCGTCAAGTTTTATCAAAACCTCACCTATGCTAACCCGTTGTCCCACCTCTGCCATCCAGATGACACGGCCAGCCACTTCAGAGGCTATCTGTGCGTCTTCCCGACTCACCACTGTGCCAGGCACCCATAGCTGCTCTGCTATTTCCTCTTGTAAAATTTGATCCACTTCAACGAGTGTTGCCGGCGGTAAAGGCGGTTCCTGCGCAGCGGCTGGGAAACCAAGACCTATCGACAATATCGAGACTGCGAGAGGCTTAATAAAAATCCTATTCATAATAATACCTTACATTTTGTCTTCAAATTTGTGTTGCTTTGCACTAAGTAGTGGACTGGTGCCTCTCTGTGTCAGTGACGCATTTTTTTTCCATGGAAACCTGAACTCGATCTGCAATAACGTAGGTAATAGAAGCAACGTGAAAACAGTACTCACTGCCATCCCCCCCACGATGACAGCGGCCATACCTCGGTAAATCACACTGCCGGCACCAGGAAGCAATAGTAACGGCAGCATCCCGAATAGCGATGTGAGAGTGCTCATGAAAATAGGACGTAGACGAACCAAAATAGCTTGATGCACAGAATCGCGTCGATTCAACCCATCTCGTTCACCGATACGTGTTTGATGCACTAGAAGAATCGCGTTATTGACGACTAAACCGAGCAGAATGACAAAGCCGATCATTGTTAACAAATCCATAGGCTGGAATTGAACAAGATTCATTATTCGAATAGCGGCAATGCCTCCTACCGTTGCCAGCGGTAGTGCTAACGCTACTAATAAACTGTCTTTAAACGAACGAAACAACCCAGCCATGAGCACTACCAGTAACCCCATTGCTAATAAGAAGTTTTGACTCATTGTTTTAACTGCCGTTTTCAGGCTATCAGCGCTTCCTCCAAAACTAATATTGCCATTAGGGGGCATTACGGCTCTTATTTGCGGTTCAATTTTTTCTTCGATAATTGCCATCGCTTCTTCAAGCGTTATTCCTTCAGGAGGATTGAAATTTAATGATAGGGTACGGCGACGATCAATACGTTGTATGCGCGTGGGTCCTACATTGCGTTCGACCGCTACAAGCTCCCCTAACTGCACCATTTCTCCACTTGGTGTGACGATGGGAGTAGCGGCGAGCTCTTCAGGAGTTGCCCAGTCTTGAGCGCGGAATATTATATTGAGACGTTTTATACCATCAAAGTATTCACCTACATACATTCCATCCCCCATAGCACGAACTAGTTCTGCCATGTGTGAACGACTATACCCTACTTCCATAATTCGGCTGTCCTGCGGAATAAATTGCAATTGGGGTTCTGACTGTTCAAGTGGGGGGTTAGAACGAACTTGGGAACCTGGGAAGGTTTCTTTTATTAATTCCATTCCTCTGTGCGCTGCAACCACCAACCCCTCCTGGTCCGTCCCTTGTAAATGCACGTCAATTGAGCGACCGTTACCAAAACCACCAAAAAGGTTTCCCTGTCTTGCAAAGGTTTGGGTATCTGGAAGATCTTTAAGAATTTCATCTTTGACTAAGGTTTCAAGCTCTTTTACTTTGTCCTGATCTTGCGCCCGTACACCTAACGTCCCGCCGTTTGTCCATGTGATGATGTAATAGTTTTTAAGAGCGGGCGTTTTTTCCCCATCCATATAAGGCTGTAATCTTTCTGCTACTTTGGGCATGATCTCGTGTGCAATGAACTGATTACTTGCCCCAGCCGGAAAGTTAAAGAATGCATCAACGGCATCTCGTTTTACAGGAGGCAAATAGTCAAGCTTTGGAAACATCACAATACTGGCTGAAATAGGTATGGCCATTAAGGCAAGCGCGAGACTAATTCTTTTAACGTTACTATTGGTTAACTTCATTATTCCTGCTGCAATACGCACCCAAAGACTTTGGAGTCTGTCTTCTGGCTGAGGCGAACTTAATATTTTACTGGCGATAACCGGTAACACTGTAACTGCTACAAGCAGCGAAATAGTGACAGCAATAGCAATGGTTAATGCCAAGTCAGCAAACAGTTGCCCTTCGACATCTTTTATAAATATGACAGGAATGAAAATGGCGACCGTCGTTGCTGTCGATGCCATCAATGCGCCGAACACCTCCTTTGTTCCCACATAGCTTGCCTCGGCTTCGTCTGCCATTTTCTTTTGTTTTTGGACTATGTTTTCAAGTACTACGATGGCAGCATCTAAAACCATTCCTACAGCAAAGGCCAATCCTGCTAATGAGATTACATTTAACGATCGACCTGTCACTTTTAATACTACAAAGGTACTCAGTAGCGAAATCGGAATCGCCATAGCGACAATAAGTGTCGCTCGCATTTGCCGTAAGAACAGCCACAAAACACCAATCGCGAGCAGCACACCGATGAACAGATTACTGGTTACCAGATTAATAGCTCTATAGATAAATACTGATGCGTCAAATGATTGCACCATGGTAAGCTTTTCGTCTGCGAGCATATTTTGATTAATGGCGTCAACTTTATCCTTCACTGCCAACAACGTAGCCAAAACGTTCGCATCATTTTCGCGGCTGATTCTGATTGATATTGCGGGATTGCCATTCTGGATACTCACACTGTCATCGTCGGCTCTTTGTATACGAATATCCGCTATGTCTCTTAAGTGAATAGGGCTTCCATTGCGCCACTCAAGTATCATATCGCCCATTTTCTGCGGTTCGTATTTACCTTCAAAGCGCAGTGTATAACGCCTGCGCCCCACTTCGACAAATCCCCCCGACACATCGGTAGAGTTGCCTAAATAACGGGTTATTTGCGTCAGATCTATGCCCAATTCCGCTGCTTTATAAGGATCAAATATAATTTGAAACTCTTGTTCCCCACCAACCCCGCTTTGCATTTGAGCACTGGCAACCCCAGGAATAGCTTCTAATTGGGGCTTTATTTCGTCATCAAAATAAGTGACGTAGTAATTTATTTCATTGGGATTGCCCGGTAGCTTTTGTAGGAAGAAATAGGTGAGTGCCGGTGCGTCACCGCCACCTCCGCCGAGGAATATATTGGGAGAAAGGGCGTCTCGGGGAAGAGGGGGTACACGGTTCATCCTACTGACTACTTCGATAAGTGTTTTTTGCATATCTGTTTCAAGGTCAAAACGCAGATTAATCCATGCGTTTCCCTGATTCGCCCAGGCCGACATACTGTGCAATCCAGCAATCCCCTGCAAAACCTCTTCCTGGGGTTCGATTATTTCTGACTCTATTTCTTCTGGTGAAGCGGCGCGCCAGCTCGTTTGTATAGATATTTGAGGACGTTCAATATCTGGGAAAAGCTGAATAGGAAGTTTGAATAAGCTGTAAAATCCGAGTGCAGCGATTAAAGCAACGACAATTGTTACCCCTGAGGCATTTTTGATTGCAGTACGTGTGATATCCATAAAAATAACTTGATATTGAATCCGATGAATTAACTATAAGTCGCAACGGTCCCGTAAAAAGTTTATTTCCGCCAATCGCAGACTTTTTGAGGTAAATGGTAGGAAAGAATTTGGTCGCAAACTTATTGAGATTAATGGTCGTAAGAATTCTACAAGTCACCGCTTAGCAACCAAAATCAAGCAAAATCTCAAAATGGGTACTGTGAATTTTTTTCTGATCACGTGTTGCAGATAAGTAACGTGGGCGAACTCTGTTTTGTTAGAAACATAATTATATCGCTGTAATATATACTTTTTTCTTATTGGCTTAGCTGATGCATAAAAAGCAGAAGGAAGTAACTTATGCCAGATTTATTATGGAAGCCAAGGAGATTTTTATGAATAAACTACTTATATCCGCTGCAGTTATTGCTACCGTAACTGCTTGCACACCAGCGCACGAGAATCTGAAAATTGATACCAACTTCGCTAATTTAGATAAGGACCAAAATGGCTATCTCACAGAAAAAGAGACAGAAAGCCAAGCAATCGCTAATTACTTTGAAAAGATCGATGTAGATATGAACAGACGCATTAGTGTTAACGAATTCAATGATTACCTGACAACTACGCCGGAAGTTTTTGAAGAAAATGTGCAAGCAGCAGCTGTAGTCGATTTAGAAAGAGATTCATTAAGAGAAAATAACGATCGTTCAGACTATGCCAACGAAGCCAATAACACTGAAAAAGAAATGCAGACCACTAAAAACGAAGAATTTACAACAGAGAATGACGCGCACCTCATGGCAGCAAGTGAGTTTGACATGATTGATACAGACCGCAACGGAGAATTATCAAAGTCCGAAGCTGCTATGAGCGGCCTAGTAGAAGAATTCAGCCGAATCGATGAAAACAACGATCAGTTAATTACTATGGTCGAATTTTCAAATTATCAGAATAGAGGACAACATAAAAATGACGGTGAATAACCGAGGATAAATAGTGCCGTCAATATTAGTGCGCAGACAGAAAGGAATGTATCGAATAAAGACGAATTCATGCAGGCAAGCTATGTAAGAGTGTAAAAGGATATCCGTATGCCAATTTCAGTCAAATTCGTCGAGCAGTTACTTGTAGGTTGAGATATACCAGAAGACATTTTTGGCGACGCTGTTCTGCTCTAGCAGCTTACTATAAAAAGGTTGCTGAACGAGCGCTAAAAGCCGTAAAGGAGTTCCATTTGGGGAGCGCTTCCAACAATATGAATGGTAACGCGCCTCTGTATTACCTTCTGGCACATCGACGTTTAGAAAAACGATCCTTTTAGTCGTGTCGCGAATCGCTACTTTGAAAAGATAGTATGACTTTCTGACGTAACTTACGCCACGAAGGGCGGATAGGAATTTTTTAACAGCGGTTAAAACGAAAAAAGGCCATCCATATGGATAGCCTTTTCTCTTAATGGGAGTTTGGCGGTGTGCTACTCTCACATGGGGAGACCCCACACTACCATCGCCGCTAATGCGTTTCACTTCTGAGTTCGGAATGGGATCAGGTGGTACCGCATCGCTATGGCCGCCAAACAAAAAACGGTGGTTACCAACGTTATCGTCAGTAACTTAACAATTCTGGAAAATCTGATATCAATTCAATCTATTGAGTAACCTAACTTACTCTACTTTTAGCTAGTCTTTCACACACAACACGTAATGAGCTCAATCTTGCCACCACTTTAGCGAGTAGAAAAATGGTCAGTCAATTTTACCGGTGACCGGTACAAATCAACATCGAAGCCATTTTTCACGACTCACGCATAAGCGTGGTGGTAAAAAGCCATTTAGGCGTTGTATGGTTAAGCCTCTCGGGCAATTAGTACAGGTTAGCTTAACGCCTTGCAACGCTTCCACACCCTGCCTATCAACGTCATCGTCTTTAACAACCCTTCCAGGACTTACGTCCAGGGATGACTCAT
>NZ_JAPFRE010000042.1 GCF_026183735.1 Alteromonas sp. ASW11-130
AATATCTCAGGCACGTTTATTTTAAATGCCTTTAATCCTTTGTTGATAACAATGCCAAATTCAGCCAGTAAGCCCCTCAACATATTACTGACAGCCGTCTGGTTGTCGGTCAAGTGCTGACGTATCTTAGCAATTGATTGAAGACCTTGTTGTTCAACGGTTTTAATGGCGACATTCTTCGTTTTCGGTTGCTGGCTGGCTATGGCTATCGCCAAAGCATCATTCTTATCGGTTTTGTGTCCTTGTCTGAATGCCTTTATGTGTTTGGGGGCGATAAGCTCTGCGGAATGACCAAGGCTCTGTGCATACCGTGCCCAATAATGTGAGGACCCACACGCCTCAATCACAACCCGACTGGGCGGTTGATTTGCTAACCAACTTTTTAACTGACTTCGGGTAAATGCTTTATCAGTGCACACTTTATTTCGTTTTAAACTAACGGCATGGAACGAAGTTTTTGCGATATCGATGGCGATGACTGTATTATTCATAATGTATGGACTCTTAGTAAAAGTTTAGGCACTTATTACGTTACTCCCCCATGGGGAGGGAGTCCATACATCGGCG
>NZ_JAPFRE010000043.1 GCF_026183735.1 Alteromonas sp. ASW11-130
GTATGGACTCTTAGTAAAAGTTTAGGCACTTATTACGTTACTCCCCCATGGGGAGGGAGTCCATACATCGGCGAAAGCAGCAATCCCCATAGCAATGTTCCGGGCTTCAAATAACAACGCCAGTGTGAACATCTCAGTGGGGTTGGGAGGTTTCCGCGTTCGCGAAAATGAAGAAGGTTCTAAGCCTTATATTCCCTCGGAGTCCAGTAGGGCTTTAATTCCTCCAGCCTCGACTCTCAATTGCGGCGTCATTGCCCGGTTGCGTTGAATTTCTTTCGCTTCCACATTGTAGCGCATTAACACTTCATCGGTGATATCCACCAAATGTGAGCATGCTACTATGCTCCACATTTTTTCTTCCAATTCTTTGGCGCGGTGGATAGCGTAAACGCTGACGTAGTTAAATTCGGATTGCAGCATTTCCATTTCAGGTTTACCAGTGGTGACTAATGTCACATTCATGGCGATAAACTGACCGCGATTGAGTGCTTCATGAACAAATTTCTCTTTCATTTCTTCTGAAACGAAACGGTTATCGAAGCGCGGAATAATAGCCATTCTGCTTTCTTTATGTGAAGAATCAAATGCGATAAAAAGCTCTCGGCGTATTGGCTTGTTTTCCACCTTAACCTGTTTAATACCATGCTGTACAAAGGGGGAGTCAAGCTTGCGATCTCTAAACATAAACTCAAGATTCACTTCGCCTTTGTTAGCAAAGTGGCATGCAAGTTGGGTTATGCGGTCATCTTGATGACCAATAATGGCACCCTCTGGTTCAAAACGCACACCGTCTTTACTCAATACAAATGCTAATGAGGGGGCATTACGTGCATTTATGCACCGTAAGGCGTGACCCATTCCCGGGATCTCCTCCTCTTCGGGATAGCTTCTTAACGTCGCTCGGTTACTTTTAATGAGTTCATCGAAGAAAGCCCGCGCTCCTTGCCCTTGTTCACCTGATACCGCTTTAAGATGTAAAATGTTCTTTTCAGAATTATAATGTACTACCTGATATTGGAGCGCCATAACGTTGTGTTTAGAGGTCATTTCCTGCAGCTTTGGAAATCCGATTTCAACATGATGGTCAATTTCACCAGCAAATTCGCCGGTAAGTTCAATTCGTAAACCGTGCACCGAGATGTCTTCACTGACGCCCACTATTTGCTGGTCGTCAATTTTACTGCGTAATTCAATGTTTGACCGCAATAAGTAGCGCGCTTCTAATCTTTGTTCATGGAAGCGATATCTAAACCCTTTTATTTCAGCCAAGGGTTTATTTCGAGCATGTCCAAATACTCGTAAATGACTCAAACTGTTGCGATTAAATTTATTTTTATTGTAGATTTGCTGTCCATCTTCAGATGTTACGTCAGTTATATGCACAATGTAGCGAAGATGCTTCAACCGAGACATCAAACGCGCTGAAGGGGGATTGTTTTGCTTTTTAATTTTTGTGCCAACACTGTCAGGAATTGAGAGTGGAACATGTGCTTGATTAGGTGACATATCGCATAGCGATAGTTTAAATACTCGCCAGCTTGCTTTACGAGATCCAAATCCTAAAAATGCACTTTTCAGTACATCCTTAGCATTTAATTCGCTGGTCGATGCCGAATAAAAATAAACTTTTTCATTCTGTAAGTGCGTGAAACTGTATACGAAGATTTCGCGCTGATCTTTTGGCTTTTTGAGTAACGTTTCTAATCTGCTGGTATTGATTAAAAAGCCAATCTTAAGCTCACCTTGTTCATCGCTCCAATAATCCATAATCTCGCGATTCACTTCGTTGAGCATGGCGAATCGTGGAATGATTCTATTTTCAGTTAGGTCCAGAAATATTGGTAACGCGGGACTACGTGGAGAAAAGTATTGTTCTAACGATTTATTCTGTACCGCTTCAATAGTATTGCTTAGGTTAACTTTATAGCGGCGCTTGTTACCATGGATAAATTTTTCCAAAAATTTGTCAAACGCACCATTTGGGAAATCTTTCGACCTACGCAAAGCTACATATACACTACCTTTCTTTCGCGTGGTCGCCAAAACGTTATAAACGATACCGTTCTTTTTATCTAAGGCGTATTCTTCTTCTAGACCTCTGAAATGTACAGAAACGCGATCATCTTTATTGAGTCTTGCCTCATTGCTTAGCTTTACCCGAATTCCCTCGGTCGAGATATCGACACTGTTGCCACGGTAATGGGTGAAATCTTCGGTAACTAACTCAACAGCTACAGCATAATTCATACGCTCGTGTTGACGCTGTGCGTAGGTCAGTAAATTAACAACGGGTACATTGTACCGTTCCATTGACGAAGCCAGCCTATTTTCACTATCACTCGTTGTAGCTACTATTCCTGACTCAGCGCGCTCCCGCATGACCCTGAAATTGTTATCGGTTTGCTGCACCGCTTCGTAAACGCCAAAGCAGTAATGACCAAAAATTCTCAATTGACGTTCAAATGTTTCGATGGCCACATTATCCAGATAGTGCTTTATACCATCATGCTCATAAAGTTCGCATTCGCCAGAGACTTGACCTCTAAGGTCAATTGAACGGACGCACTTCCTGGCAAGCCTTTTCATTTCCATCTTAATGATAAAACGTTTTTCGCGGGGTAGGGCGGCAGTGAGTTCTTTCAAAACCTGATCGAACTGAGGGCTGTTTACCATCGGTTTTAGTTGTTCAATTATATCAGCGTACTGCTGCAGGTCTTGATTCATATGATATATGGCGCTTATGTAATTATTATATACGATACAACCTTATCGGCATGACATCCAAATTATTGATAGCTGGAAACACAGATCGATTAAAAAATTGTTCACTAATCAACCGCCTACCAAACGTTCAGTATACACCGATAAACATAACCATGTAGAATACTCTGAAAATCATCAACTGAAAACCCGTTTATGGTAAAACGTAAAACCGCTTATGTATGCACAGAGTGTGGGGCAGAGTTTCCTCGCTGGCAAGGTCAATGCAATGAATGCAAAGCGTGGAATACCATCAGTGAATTCGTGGTAAGTAATGCTAAATCATCAGTTCGAAGTGCTACAGCGGGTTACGCGGGGCAGACGCAGGCTAAAGTTGAGTTATTAAATACCATTGACCTTAAAGCGCTTCCTCGATTTGGTTCAGGATTTCGTGAGCTAGACCGCGTGTTGGGTGGTGGAGTGGTTCCGGGCTCGGCGATGTTAATAGGTGGGTCTCCAGGCGCCGGAAAAAGCACACTTCTTTTGCAAGTAATGTGTCATTTAGCGAAAGAGAAGTCAGCCCTTTATGTTACAGGCGAGGAGTCGTTGCAGCAGGTAGCGATGCGGGCTCAACGTTTAGGGTTACCAGATGATAAGCTCATGATGTTAGCAGAGACTAATATTGAGACAATTTGCGAACTCGCTCAAGCCCATAGTCCAGCCATCATGGTTATTGACTCTATTCAAGTTATGCATGTCGGTGACGTCCAATCAGCGCCGGGTAGTGTTTCTCAGGTAAGAGAATCGGCTGCATTTCTCACCCGTTTTGCTAAACAAAACCATATTGCCATGTTCATTGTGGGGCACGTGACTAAAGATGGCAACTTAGCGGGCCCCAAAGTATTGGAGCATTGTATCGACTGTTCAATGATGCTGGAAGGGGAGAGTGATGGCCGTTTCCGTACATTGCGTAGCCATAAGAATCGGTTTGGGGCAGTTAACGAACTAGGTGTATTCGGCATGACCGAAAGAGGCTTAAAAGAAGTTAGCAATCCATCGGCAATCTTTTTAAGTCGGGGGGAAAACCAGTCACCCGGTTCCAGTGTTATGGTCGTGTGGGAGGGTACCCGCCCGTTATTGGTAGAAATTCAAGCATTGGTTGATTATTCACAAATGGCAAACCCTAGGCGAGTAGCAGTAGGGTTGGAACAAAATAGACTATCGATGTTACTTGCTGTATTGCATCGTCACGGCGAAGTACAAATGAATGATCAAGACGTTTTCGTTAACGTCGTAGGTGGAGTAAAGGTAGCAGAGACCAGTGCCGATTTAGCTTTACTGCTGGCTATAATTTCCAGCTTTCGGAACCGACCATTACCGCGAGATATGATTATCTTCGGCGAAGTTGGCTTAGCCGGAGAAATCAGGCCTGTGCCTAATGGTACGGAGCGGATCACTGAGGCAGCAAAGCACGGCTTCAAACGAGCGATTGTACCAAAAGCTAATGCGCCTAAACAACCCATCGAAGGAATGTCTGTAATCGCTGCGGCACAATTAACCGATGCATTAGAAGCTATTATGTAAAGGGTTTATGCAGATTTAGCTACTATGCCTTCTATCAGTGCATTCAGATCGTGTTCACTGAGCTTTTCATTACCACAGTTTAATTGAATTAATCGTCTGAGTGCAGCCAAATCCTCCACGTCGATATGGTCTACTTTACACCCAATCAGGGTATCTTCGATACGAGGGTGGTTGAAACGATAGAGCTGCTGTAAATGCACAGTAATCGCTGGACTGTCAGCATTCGGCTGAAACTCAATAATGTAGGGTTCATGGCTATCAAAAGGCAATGCTTCTACAGTGGACTCATTCACTCTTATGCGTAATCCCTGCAATGAAATATCCACAACTTCAACAGGAATACTTACCTGTTGGTGGCTAAGTCTACCTGGCACACCCATGGGTATTCTCTGGAACTGCCGTTTATCTGTCATTTTTTTAGCTCGATTTGTCGATACCCGTCTTTTGTATTATAGGCCATGGTTGAAAAGCAACCTATTTTAGCGATCAATCGTATAAATAACTACATCATTTACAATGGAGCAGTTATGAGTTCGATAAAACATTCCTCGACGGCGCCCGAAGAAGAGCATGATATCCTTTCCGATAAGGATGCGGAAGCATCCAGCCCCGAAGATTCATCAGTCTGTGGTGAAGAAGACCCAGGTGTGGCGCTGGAAGAGATGGTCAGACATCAAACATCAGGTAATGATTAAGAAAATGCCGGGTTGGCCCGGCATTTTCTCTAGTTCAAATCTATTTGCTTATTCTTTTATATTTAAGGCGATGAGGTTCAACCACATCTTGGCCGTATGTGGCTTTCAACCAACTTTCATAATCGTTGTAATTACCCTCAAAGAAATTGATTTTACCTTCGTCTCGATAATCAAGAATGTGGGTAGCAACACGGTCCAAGAACCAACGGTCGTGGGATATGACCATTGCGCAGCCAGGAAATTCCAATAATGCATTTTCCAAAGCGCGCAACGTTTCAACATCCAAGTCATTGGTTGGCTCATCCAGCAGTAATACGTTACCCCCCGCCTTAAGTAGTTTGGCTAGGTGGACGCGGTTACGCTCGCCCCCTGACAAATCCTTGATAAATTTTTGCTGATCTGTGCCTTTAAAATTAAAGCGACTACAGTAAGCGCGGCTGTTAATTTCAAAATTACCAATACGGACGATATCCTGGTCATCGGAAATTTCTTTCCATACAGTATTCTTACCATTCATATGATCGCGGAACTGGTCGACGCTGGCGATCTGAACCGTTTCGCCCATGTCTATGCTACCTGCATCCGGCTCTTCCTGGCCAGTCAGCATTCTGAATAAGGTCGATTTACCGGCACCATTGGGGCCAATAATACCGACTATGGCTCCCTTGGGCACAGAGAATGACATATCGTCGATAAGTACTCTATCGCCATAAGATTTTTTAAGCCCTTCAATATCAATCACCTTATCCCCTAAGCGCTCCCCTGGCGGAATAAATAACTCATTGGTTTCGTTACGCTTTTGGTAGTCTCCCGTAGACATCTCTTCAAAGCGTGACATGCGCGCTTTACTTTTTGCCTGGCGACCTTTCGGATTGGTGCGAACCCACTCAAGTTCTTGCTTAATTGATTTCTGACGAGCAGTCTCCATTTTTTCTTCTTGCTCAAGACGCTTTTCTTTCTGTTCAAGCCATGAAGAATAGTTACCCTCCCATGGAATGCCATGACCACGGTCAAGCTCAAGAATCCAACCGGCGACGTTATCCAAGAAATAACGATCGTGGGTGATGGCCACGACGGTACCCTCGTAATCATGTAAAAAGCGTTCCAGCCACGCCACAGATTCAGCATCTAAGTGGTTTGTGGGTTCGTCCAATAATAACATATCGGGTTTTTCAAGTAATAAACGGCATAGGGCAACGCGGCGACGCTCACCACCAGACAGCTTACTCACATCCGCATCCCACGGCGGCAAACGCAAGGCGTCAGCGGCACGCTCCAAGGCGTTCTCTAAGTTGTGACCGTCTTTAGCCTGAATGATGCCTTCTAACTCACCTTGTTCTTTTGCAAGCGCATCAAAGTCGGCATCAGGGTCTGCGTAAGCCGCATAAACTTCATCAAGGCGTTTCAACGCATAAGCCACATCAGCTACCGCTTCTTCTATGTTGCCACGCACATCTTTGGATTCGTCTAGCTTGGGTTCTTGAGGCAGGTAGCCTATATTAATGCCGGGCTGTGCTCTGGCTTCGCCTTCAATATCGGTATCCACACCTGCCATGATGCGAAGTAAGGTGGACTTACCTGCGCCATTTAACCCCAATACGCCAATTTTGGCGCCGGGAAAGAAACTGAGTGATATATCTTTAAGAATGTGTCGGTTAGGCGGAACAATTTTTCCTACCCGATGCATTGTATAAACGTATTGAGACATAACGTATCCTTGCCAAAATAAAGCTATATTGTAATCGGTTATACCCTCTACCTGCCAGAGCGATCCCCGATTCCATTGATCAATTGGTCTATTTTTAACCGTAATCACGATGATTAATCGTTTTTTCTATCAAAACAGGACGAAAGATGGGATTTACAGTACCATATACGCCCTCATTACATGAAAGGAAGTTGCCGAATGTCCCAGACAAACAAAAGTTATTCACTATCTGACCTTGCCGAAATCGCCGGAGGGAAGGTAAAAGGACGTGCAGATGTAATGATTTTTGGGGTGGGAACATTAGACGGGGCTACAGCAAAAGATATTTCATTTTTAACGAATGTAAAATACAAACCTCAGTTAGCGACCACGAAAGCGGGTGCTGTTATTTTGCCAGAAAAAATAGCGGATGCCGTTGACTTTCCTGCTATTGTGCACGCCAATCCCCACGTTGCTTTTGCAAAAATCGCCCAGGTTTTCGACACTACTCCGAAACTGGCAGTAACGGTTCATTCTTCCGTACAAATAGATGGGTCTGCCTCCGTAGGTAAAAAAGTGGCAATGGGCCCCAACGTTGTCGTGGGGAAAGATGCAGTCATAGGCGATAATGTGACGTTGGGCGCAAATACGGTAGTAGGGGAAGGGGCAATAATCGGTGACGGTGTCACGATTCATCCCAATGTTACGCTTTATCATGGTGTCAGGTTAGGTAAAAATGTGGTTATTCATAGCCAGTCTGTCATTGGTTCGGATGGATTTGGTTATGCAAATGACAAAGGAACATGGCTACCCATTCCTCAAACTGGCTCCGTGGAAATTGGCGATGATACGCAAATTGGTGCTGGCGTTACTATCGACCGGGGAGCGCTGGAAGATACGGTTATCGGCATAAATGTTATCATAGATGACCAAGTGCATATTGGCCATAACTGCGTTATTGGCGATCATTCATGTATTTGCGGTACGTCCGGTTTAGCTGGAAGCGTACATTTGGGTAAACATGTGGTCCTGGGTGGTGGGGTTGGCGTAAATGGCCATATTTCCATTTGTGACAATGTTCAGGTTACAGGATTCACGATGATTATAAGTGATATTACTGAACCAGGAGTCTATTCATCTGGCCAGCCTTCTATGGCTAATCGTGACTGGCGTAAAACTACCGTTAGGGTTCGACAAATTGATTCGCTCTTCGATCGTGTAAAAAAGTTGGAAAGCCAGCGTAACACTGAACGCGATAAATAGTTTATTACTTATTTTCGCAAACTATAGAAAACAGATCCTGTGATTCGACCACAAATCGGTATACATGCGGGGTAAAATGAATAGAATAGGCGTTCAATTTATGCCTTCTAACGTATTAAGGAGTCTTCATGTTACGTCGTGAACTGACCATCGCAGATTTCGATCCAGAATTGGCGGACGCCATTGCCAAGGAAAACGATCGCCAGGAAAATCATATCGAGCTTATTGCATCGGAAAACTATTGTAGTCCGCGTGTAATGGAAGCACAGGGTTCACAGCTTACCAATAAGTATGCAGAAGGCTATCCGGGCAAACGTTATTATGGCGGTTGTGAGCATGTAGATGTTGTCGAACAGTTGGCAATTGACCGTGCAAAACAATTATTCGGGGCAGAGTACGCAAACGTTCAACCTCATTCTGGTTCTCAGGCTAATTCTGCGGCGTTCATGGCATTGTTAGATGCGGGTGATACAGTATTGGGAATGAGCTTATCCGAAGGTGGGCATCTTACTCACGGTTCGCACGTTAACTTCTCAGGAAAAACTTATAATGCAGTCCAGTATGGACTTGATCAATCAACGGGTGAAATTGATTATGATCAAGTTCAAGCGTTAGCTAATGAGCACAAGCCGAAAATGATCATTGGTGGATTTTCTGCCTATTCAGGTGTCGTTAACTGGCAGCGTTTCCGCGAAATTGCGGATAGTGTAGGTGCCTATTTGTTGGTAGATATGGCGCATGTTGCAGGATTGATTGCGGCGGGTGTATATCCTAATCCGCTACCTCATGCTCACGTCGTTACCACTACCACACACAAAACATTAGCAGGCCCGCGTAGTGGTTTAATATTGTCTTCTTGCGGTGATGAGAGCATTTATAAAAAGCTGAATAGCTCGGTGTTCCCAGGTAATCAAGGTGGCCCACTGTGTCATGTTATCGCAGCAAAAGCTGTAGCATTCAAAGAAGCTTTGCAGCCTGAATTTAAAGAGTATCAGCAGCAAGTAGTAAAGAATGCCAAAGCCATGGTTGAAGTCATGCAGCAACGTGGATACAAAATTGTATCGAACGGTACCCAGAATCATTTATTCTTGCTTGATTTAATAGATAAAGATATTACAGGGAAAGAGGCTGACGCTGCCCTAGGGCGTGCTAATATCACTGTGAATAAGAACTCAGTTCCAAATGATCCCCGTTCACCGTTCGTAACCAGTGGTTTGCGAATCGGTAGCCCGGCAATTACCCGCCGAGGATTTAAAGAAGAAGAATCAAAACAGGTCGCAAACTGGATGTGTGATGTGTTAGATAATATGGGCGACGACTCTGTAATAGAGCGTATTAAACAGGAAGTCGTTAAGTTATGCGAGGCGCATCCAGTTTACGCCTAATTCTTGCTTTAAATAATATGCTACCTCGTAACGAGGTAGCATTAAATCGAGATACATTATGTTTTGCCCGTTTTGTTCTGCACAGGAAACCAAAGTAATTGATTCAAGGCTTGTGGCTGAAGGTCAGCAGGTGCGTCGTCGTCGCGAATGCCTCGAATGCCACGAACGGTTTACAACGTTTGAAAATGCAGAGTTGGTTATGCCTAGAGTAATCAAACGCGATGGTTCAAGAGAGCCCTTCAATGAAGACAAGCTTCGTGCAGGATTACAACGAGCACTGGAAAAGCGCCCGGTGAGTACTGAAAGAGTCGAACAATGCATTTTATCGATAAAATCCCAGCTAAGGGCTACAGGGGAACGAGAAGTGTCGAGTCAATTTTTAGGTAATCTCATCATGAACGCGTTAAGAGAACTGGACAAAGTAGCGTATGTTCGGTTTGCATCCGTTTATCGTTCTTTTGAAGATATTAAAGAGTTTGGTGAAGAAATAGCCAAACTTAACGATTAATTCGATGACCCTAGCTTCCAAACCTACCACCTCAAACGATTATCGATGGATGGGGGAGGCCATTAAACTGGCACGCAAAGGGAAATACACCACCACCCCAAACCCAAACGTGGGCTGTGTAATCGTCGACAGTAATCAAAACCTTGTTGGTAAAGGATATCATTTACAAGCTGGAACGTCTCACGCGGAAGTACACGCCCTAAGGCAAGCGGGCCAAAAGGCGTCAGGCGGGACTGCATATGTCACGTTAGAGCCTTGTAGCCATTTTGGCAGAACACCGCCATGTGCTGATGCTTTAATAGATGCTGGGGTCAAACGAGTGGTTGTAGCGATGACCGATCCAAATCCGCAAGTAAGTGGGAAAGGGATAGCAAAAATACAACAAGCTGGTATTGAAGTGGTCGTTGGTGTTATGGCAGCTGAAGCTGCAAACCTAAATAGGGGCTTCATCAAACGAATGACCTATGGCAAGCCTTTTGTCACTTTAAAGCTAGCTATCAGTTTAGATGGTAAGATTGCGTTATCGAACGGTAAAAGCAAGTGGATAACTAGCCCCGAAGCACGAAGTGATGTTCACCGGCATCGAGCTGAAAGCTCTGCGATACTAACCGGCTCAGGTACAGCATTACACGACAATCCAAGTTTACTGGTTAGGCAAGATGAGGCAAATTTGACCGATTACCCGCTACCAGAAGTTCGACAACCACTGCGTGTGGTGGTGGATTCAAAGGGGGGGCTCCCCGCTAACCTGCAGTTATTCAACGATGGACACGCCAGCCTGGTCGCTACGACGCACGTATATAAAGATTGTGACCATGCAGAGACTGTTGTCGTAACAGGAGAGAGGGGAAAAGTGTCATTGACTGCCCTAATGGACATCCTGGGGCAACGCCAAATTAATGATGTTTGGGTGGAAGCTGGTCCAGGATTAGCGGGGGCGCTTCTTCAATCAGGTTTGGTTGATGAACTAATTGTCTATCAGGCGCCAATTATTTTGGGAGACAAAGCCACTTCTATGCTAACCCTCCCTGACTTTAGTGAAATAGATCAGGCTTATTCACTTACTCTCAGACAATTACGTCACGTTGGTGTAGACACTAAAATGACATTCAGCATAAATGCAAAACCTTTTTCAGAATAATAAAGCGTAGGTCTTATGTTTACCGGAATCATTCAGGCACTTGGAACTATTAGTGCATTAGAAAACAAAGGTTCAGATATTCGCCTGACGGTGGAATCAACTGGGCTGAATATGGCGGATGTTAAATTAGGTGATAGTATTGCCACTAACGGTGTGTGTCTTACTGTAGTTGATTTTAGTGACACCTATTACCAGGCAGATGTTTCGGCAGAGACAATTAAACATACAGGCTTTACTACCTATAAAGCGGGCACAAAAGTTAACCTGGAGTTGGCGATGCGTCCCATGGATCGATTTGGTGGGCACATTGTTTCGGGTCATGTAGATGGTGTGGGTAACGTTACCAAAATTAATCAGCACAAAGATTACTTCGAAGTGTGGATAAAAGCACCTGACGAGTTGGCGAAGTACATTGCTCATAAAGGCAGTATTACTGTTGATGGTGTTAGCTTGACGGTTAATGAAGTCGATGGGGCGGAATTTATGCTGTGGATTATCCCCCATACGTTGAAAGAAACGGTAATAGGGCAATATAAGGTGGGTTCAAAAGTTAATCTGGAAGTGGATGTGGTAGCGCGGTATCTTGAGCGTCTATTACTTGGTGACAAAGCAGCCCAGCCAGCGACATCCGGCATTGATATGGCTTTTTTAGCTCAACACGGTTTCCTTAAAAACTAGTTCCCTACACATTTAAAAGTAAAAAGTAAAAAGTAAAAAGTAAAAAGAAAACTTATGGCTCTAAATACAACTGCAGAAATTATTGACGACATCAAACAGGGTAAAATGGTTATCCTCATGGACGACGAAGATCGCGAAAATGAAGGCGATCTTATTATGGCTGCTGAACATGTCAACCCAGAAGCAATCAATTTTATGGTAACGCACGCCCGAGGTTTAGTTTGTTTACCTATGACAACCGAACGTTGTAAGCGTCTTAAATTGCCTCTTATGGTAGATAAAAACGAAGCGCAATTTTCAACCAATTTTACGGTATCGATAGAAGCGGCCAGAGGGGTTTCTACAGGTATATCTGCTGCCGATCGTGCAACCACAATTTTAGCCGCCGTTCATCCAAGAGCAGAGTCCTCTGATATTGTGCAGCCTGGACATATTTTCCCTCTTATAGCGAAACCGGGTGGAGTCCTAAATAGAGCTGGTCATACAGAAGCCGGCGTGGACTTAGCTCGTCTGGCAGGATGTGAGCCTGCGGCTGTGATTGTTGAAATTCTTAACGATGATGGCACCATGGCGCGTCGTCCAGAATTAGAAAAGTTTGCACAGAAACATAACTTAAAAATTGGCACCATTGCTGATTTAATTGAATATCGCAATCTGAACGAGACCACGATTGAAAAAGTGGCGGAGTGTAAGTTACCTACCGCTTACGGTGAATTCGAACTGCATACTTTTAAAGATGTTATTGATAACCAGATACACTTTGCTTTAAAAAAAGGGCCAATCAGCGAAGAAGAGCCTACACTGGTGAGAGTGCACTTACACAATACATTAAGCGACCTGTTAGGTTCCACTCGTGCTATTAACCGCTCCATGACATTGCCTCAGGCAATGACCCGAATTGCCGAGGAAGGGGGAGTGCTGGTGGTGTTGGGTAAAGAAGAAAATCTTGAGAACCAGGTGCAACGTTTTGCGGCAGTTGACCGCGGCGAAGAGGATGCAGGGGCAGCATGGAAGGGCTCTTCACGTACGGTCGGTGTAGGGAGTCAGATTCTTGCTACACTAGGAGTGAAGAAAATGCGCCTGCTGAGTAAGCCAATTAAGTATCACGCCCTGTCAGGTTTCGGCTTGGAAGTAACGGAATATATTCACGATTAAAGATGGCATCATTTCGTATCTCCGCCAATAAATTGTGCTATACTGCGCGCCGTTTTTTATAGGAAGTGACATCATGCATGTAATCGAAGGCAATTTCAGAGCCACGGGCAAAAAATTCGCAATCGTCGTATCTCGCTTTAACAGTTTTATCGTAGAAAGCTTATTGGAAGGTGCGCTGGATACGTTAGAAAGGCAAGGTGAAGTAGGTGATGACGATATCACCTTAGTCCGTGTTCCTGGCGCATACGAATTACCTGTCGCGGCTAAAAAATTAGCAGAAAAAGGTAACTTCGACGCGATTATCGCATTAGGTGCGGTCATCCGTGGTGGTACGCCACACTTTGATTTTGTTGCTGGTGAATGCAACAAAGGTTTGGCGCAGGTAGCGATGGATTCTGGTGTACCAGTGGCGTTCGGTGTTATTACCACAGACTCAATCGAACAGGCTATCGAGCGTGCGGGCACAAAAGCAGGTAACAAAGGATCTGAAGCTGCGCTAAGTGCGCTTGAAATGGTTAATGTACTGGCTTCTTTAAACGATCTGTAAGGCGGATTTGAGTGAAAGTTTCTGCACGACATAAAGCCCGTGAAATTGCGCTACAAGGCGTCTATTCATGGCAAATGAGTAAAAATCCGGTTGAGCAGGTTGAGTTGGCGCTTGCTACCAGTAACGACATGCAAAAAGTTGATATGGCCTATTTTCAGGCGTTGCTGCGAGGCGTGATAGAGCGTGTCGATGATCTCGACCGTGCGATTCGCCCATATCTTGGCCGTTTACCTGAAGAGCTTGATCCGGTGGAAAAAGCGGTGCTTCGTTTAGCCACCTTTGAACTAGTTCACCGTGTTGACGTACCATATCGCGTAATTATTAATGAAGCGATAGAACTGGCCAAAGACTTTGGCGCAGAAGAAAGCCACAAGTTCATCAACGGCGCACTTGATAAAGCGGTTCGTAAACTGCGCGAGCATGAGCGCGACTGATCACAGTTATGCCTATGGGCGTATTCTAACTTCAAAAATACGCGGTAATTCGTTGTGAAAGAATTTGATTTAATTGGGCGCTATTTTGCTGATGGTGGACATCAGCGCAAGGACGTCGTTATCGGTATTGGTGATGATTGTGCCGTTACATCGTTGGCGCCTAACCAACAGCTTGCTGTTACCACGGACACCTTATTATCTGGTGTTCATTTTCTTGCTGATACGCCGGCTCGTTCCGTAGCTTATAAAGCGGTGGCTGTTAACTTAAGTGACTTAGCTGCTATGGGTGCTGAGCCAGCGTGGATTTCACTCTCGCTTTCTTTGCCAGAATTTGATGATGCATGGCTTGAAGAATTCGCTGCTGGTTTATATGAGTTAATGCAATATTATTCTGTGCAGCTAATTGGTGGCGACACCGTTAAAGGGCCACTATCCCTGACTATTACAGCGCAAGGATTCATACCGCCTAATAATGCGCTAACTCGCAGTGGCGCAAAACCCGGAGATTGGATTTATGCTACTGGCTCACTAGGTGATGCTGGTGCAGGTCTAGATATTCTGCAGGGGAAACGAAAAGCGGATCGTACGCAACGTGAATTTTTGGTCAATAAACACTTATACCCGAACCCTAGAGTCGCGGCGGGCACAGCCCTTCGGCGCATAGCAAACGCATGCATTGATATTTCAGACGGCCTTATCTCTGATTTACAGCACATTTTACGCGCATCTAAATGTGGGGCCCTCTTACATGTGGATAAGCTACCGCTTTCTGAAGAATTAGTCTCTTGTGTGGGCCAGCACAAAGCTATTCAGTATGCCTTAACGGCAGGCGATGACTACGAATTACTGTTTACAGTTAACGAGGAGCATAAGGGTATCCTGGAAACGTCACTTTCCAGTACAAATGTAAGAGCAACCTGCATAGGACAGGTTACCGGGCAGGGCAGTAAGTTGGAGCTAAAACTTAATGATGCGCCTTATGCGGTACCTGAAAAAGAAGGGTATCAGCATGAATTTTGATTTACAGCACGCTAGGCTCAATGTTACCTGAATATCGCCAACGCGTGTCAATGTTAAACCCAGTTCATTTCTGTGCGCTGGGGTTTGGCAGTGGCCTCATTCCCTTTATGCCAGGGACGTTTGGCTCGTTGGCAGCCATTCCACTTTTACTTCTTTGTATCCCGCTAGACATCTGGCAGTTTTCGGCGCTGGTATTTTTATTTAGTGTTATCGGAATTTATATTTGCGGAAAAACTGCTGTGGACATGCAAGTGCATGATCATGGCTCTATCGTCTGGGATGAAGTGGCTGGGATGTTTGTTACTTTTTTATTTCTTCCGTTAACGCTACCAAATTTAATAGTCGGATTTATACTTTTCAGGTTTTTTGACATTATTAAACCCTGGCCAATCGGTATTATCGATAAGCGCCTGCATGGAGGAACGGGAATAATGTTGGACGATCTGCTCGCTGGTTTAATGGCATGCGGTTGCCTGCATGTAATGAACTGGTTGTGGCCGATGATGTTTTAATCGTTGCGTTAAATAGTTAACTGTCCTTATTGAGCTTGATCGAGGCCGAATCAATCAAGCTCAGTTTTAAAGAAAGCTTACGTTCCAGTATTACAATTAACTACCATTTATTCTGGATTAGTACCAATCGCCTGTTTTACCTTGGTAATAATTCCTTTTGAGTCCAACCCAAGTTCTGCGTACATCTCTTGCTGAGTACCCTGCAATATAAAAGTATCGGGCAATCCAATGTGAAGCACTTTGGTAGCAAGTTGCTGTTGGTGAATGTACTCCGATACGGCGCTTCCCGCGCCACCCATGATACACCCATCTTCTAAAGTGACGATTAATTCATGGTGTTCACACGCTTTGGTCACTGCCTCTTTATCCAGAGGTTTAACAAAGCGCATATCGATAAGGGTGGCATCTAATGCTTCAGCGGCTTGTTCGGCAAAAGGCAGAAGCGTACCAAAATTAAGTATTGCTACTTTATGCCCGCTACAAATTTGTTTTGACTTGCCGAGCGGGAGAGCGGCCATCTCTTTTTCAACAGCTACCTTTTTACCGGCACCTCGAGGATAGCGGACAGCTGCAGGCTTATCTGCTAAATGTCCTGTATAGAGCATTTGTCTACATTCGTTTTCATCACTTGGTGTCATTATGAGCATATTCGGAATGCAGCGTAGAAATGCTATATCAAACGCCCCCTGATGAGTTGGCCCGTCAGCACCAACAATACCTGCGCGATCAATGGCAAACAAGACTGGTAAATTTTGTAAAGCGACATCGTGTATCAGCTGGTCATACGCTCTTTGCAGAAAGGTAGAGTAGATCGCAACCACTGCATGTTGACCCTCTCGAGCTAACCCGGCGGCAAAAGTAACCGAGTGCTGTTCGGCTATCGCTGCATCAAAATACTGATCGGGATAGCGTTGTGAAAACTCAACCATTCCGCTACCTTCTCGCATCGCGGGAGTGATAGCCATTAGTTTTGGATCCTGCGCTGCCATATCGCACAACCAGTTACCAAATATTGCCGAAAAAGTGGGTGACGAAGCAACGGTTTTCGGTAATGCGTTGTCCGATGGATTAAACTTTGGAACAGCATGAAACTTAATTGGGTCCTGTTCAGCCACCGGGTAACCTTTGCCTTTACGCGTGACCACATGCAGTAGTTGGGGACCTTTAAATTTACGCATATTACGTAATGTATCCACCACTGCATTTACGTCATGGCCGTCAATTGGACCGATATAATTAAAGCCTAACTCTTCAAAAATAGTCCCAGGCACCACCATGCCTTTTAAATGTTCTTCAGCACGGCTCGCAAATTCTTTAATGGGCGGAACATTACTAAGTAATTTTTTACCCCCATCGCGGATTTTGTTAAAAACGTTGCCAGTTAATAACCGGGCAAGATGACTGTTTAGTGCGCCTACGTTTTCTGAAATAGACATTTCATTGTCGTTAAGCACCACTACCATGTCTTTCTTAATATCGCCAGCATGATTCATGGCTTCAAAAGCCATACCTGCAGTCATTGCACCATCGCCGATAACTGCAACAATTTTGCGATCCTGCCCTTCTTTTTCAGCCGCCACCGCCATACCTAGCGCAGCGCTAATCGAAGTAGAAGAGTGGCCTACAGCAAAAGTATCGAATTCGCTTTCAGCTGGCCACGGGAAAGGGTGCAACCCGTTTTTCTGACGAATAGTGGACATTCGGTCAGCACGTCCAGTAAGAATTTTGTGAGGGTAAGCTTGGTGGCCCACATCCCAAATTAACCGGTCAAAAGGCGTGTTATATACATAGTGAAGCGCAACGGTGAGTTCTACTGTGCCCAACCCGGAAGCAAAGTGTCCGCTGGTTTGACTCACAGAAGCCAGTAAATATTGGCGCAATTGATCGGCCAATTCGGATAATTTATCCTGTGAAAGTTTTCTCAGTTCCGCTGGCGTTTGCGCAAGCGCGAGAAGAGGGTAGTGAGTCAAATCTAGCGTCATGTAATCATTCTGTAGTTTTAATTTTAATTTTTTAGTGGTCTCGTTTGACCACAAAGTCGGTAAACGCGGTTAATGCTTCTGTATTGTATGGCAAACCCGTCAATGCTTGAAGTGCTTGTTTATGAAGTTTAGCTAATTCTTCTTTTGCAGAGTGTAGACCAAGCAAAGCAGGAAATGTATTTTTACCTAGCTCAAGGTCTGAACCTTGTGGTTTTCCAGTAATATCTGAGTGACCCTCGATATCGAGGATATCGTCTTGGATTTGAAAAATCAGCCCAATCAGCCTTGCATAATCAATCAGAGCGCCAGTTTGCTGCGGCGTTAAATTTGGAGCTAGCACCGTTACCATTTCAGCACACGCGCACAGTAATGCACCGGTTTTAAGCTGATGTAGCTGAGTGAGTTCGGTAAGCGTAATAGATTGCCCGGTTGTCTGAAGATCAATTGCCTGTCCGCCGCACATACCCAGATAGCCCGCCGCTTTGGCTAAAATAGAAACCAATGCAGCTCTACGAGCACCGCCATTTGTAGACATGGGATGATCAGCAAGTAAAGTAAACGCAAGAGATTGTAAGGCGTCTCCAGCAAGAATTGCAGTGGCTTCGTCAAAAGCTTTATGACAGGTGGGTTTGCCCCGTCTTAAATCATCGTCGTCCATAGCTGGTAAGTCATCGTGGACCAACGAATAAGCATGAATACATTCAATAGCCATACTAATGGTAAGTAAATCTGTATCCTCTACTGACACAGTTTCCCCAATTAAATATACCAATAGAGGGCGCGTACGCTTGCCACCGGACAGCAATGCATACCGCATAGCAGACTTAAGTGTAGAGGAGTGATCGGGGAGGATATCAATGATATTGCTCAGTCCTTGATCCGTCTTATATCTGACTTGCGAGTGTAATTCTGAAAAATTCATAAAACTAGCTGGTACGTTTAAGGTAACTGACACTGCTATTGAGCATCATCAGGTGTGAAGTTTTTAAGGGTTTCTTCTTGTTGTTCGCTGAGTAAAATTTGCACTTTTTGCTCAGCTTCTTCCAAGGCTTTCTGACTTATTCGAGACAGTTTTATACCCTGTTCGAATTTTTCCAATGCCTCTTGTAAAGGCAACTCCCCAGATTCCATTTCATTTACAATGGAGTCGAGTTGAGCAAGCGTTTCTTCAAAGGAAGGTGAGTTTTTTTTCTCAGTCACTTTACGTATGTCCGGATTTGATAGTATCGGGTTACGCGCACAATAAACGAGGGCTACCCATGGGTCAAATGGTTTGTCAGTAGTAAGGCTGCAACTGTTGATTTTGCACGCTTAATATAGCGTATACGAAGAGCGGTTAACGAATTTTCCTCACAATTCATGAATTAGGTTATAGAATTTCTTCTCGATGCCGATAGAATAGCTGGCAAAGTTTGTTTTGAACGACTTTATATTCAATAAATCTATACGTTCAGTCAGTACCAAATTATTGTATGCACGAAAAATGAGGAAGGATTAGGTGGATTTAGCAACCGTCATAGGTATTTTAGGTGCCATTGGCTTCGTCGTCATGGCCATGGTGATGGGTGGTGACTTAGGCATGTTCGCCGATGTTCCCTCTGTGTTAATCGTTTTTGGCGGAACGCTTTTTGTTACCCTTTCTCAGCATACCCTGGGTCAATTTTTTGGGGCGGGTAAGGTGGCAGGCAAAGCCTTCATGTTTAAAATCGATACGCCCGAAGAGCTAATCGAAAAAATTGTTGAAATGGCTGATGCTGCACGAAAAGGTGGTTTCTTGGCATTAGAAGAAGCCGAAATTGATAACCCCTTTATGCAAAAAGGGGTGGATATGCTCGTTGACGGCCATGATATTGATGTGGTGCGGGCGACCCTTGCAAAAGATGTCGCAATGACTAGCGAACGCCACGACTTCGGTGTGTCAATTTTTAAGGGTATGGGTGATGTTGCTCCTGCCATGGGTATGATTGGTACGCTTATTGGTTTGGTTGCCATGTTGTCGAACATGGATGATCCAAAAGCTATCGGCCCGGCTATGGCGGTTGCACTATTAACTACATTATATGGAGCTTTTCTGGCAAACGTTATATGTTTACCTGTGGCGAAAAAATTAGACAATCGTGCGCAAGAGGAAAAGCTCAATCAAAACCTTATTCTAGATGGTATTGTGGGCATTGCTGATGGACAGAACCCACGTGTAATCGAAGGTATTCTAAAAAATTATCTCGCAGCCACTAAGCGTGGTGTTGGTACTGAAGAAGAGTAATAGATTGTGGCTGAAGAAAGAGAATGTCCGAAATGTCCACCCGAGGGTCTTCCCCCTTGGATGGGGACATTTGCAGACTTGATGTCACTCTTAATGTGCTTTTTCGTGTTGCTATTAGCATTTTCAGAAATGGATGTGCTTAAGTTTAAGCAAATCGCAGGTTCGATGAAATTTGCTTTCGGTGTGCAGAATAAAATTGAAGTAAAGGATATTCCCAAAGGCACCAGCGTCATCGCAATGGAGTTTCGTCCTGGGCGACCAGAGCCCACGCCTATTGAAACCATTCAGCAGCAAACTATAGAAATGACGCAACAGATGTTGGAATTCCAGGCGGGAGACGAAGACAGTGCGGGGGGGCGTCAGAAACAGCGAGGTACACAACGTGGTGGGCAGGCCCAACAAACAGCCACAGATCAATCCTCATCTGCTCAAAAAAGTGACAGTAAAGAACAAACAAATGAACTTATAAAGAAAGTGGCGCAACAATTACAGAAGCAAATTCTTGATGGTTCAATAGAGATGGAATCTTTAGGTCAACAGATAACAATCCGCATTCGAGAAAAGGGGTCTTTTTCGGCGGGTTCTGCATTTTTGCAACCTCAGTTTAAACCTATTCTTCGTAAAATAGGAGTAATACTGGCTGATGTGCCTGGAGAGATAGAAATTTCGGGACATAGTGATGGTCAGAATATTTCAAATGAATTGTATCGTTCCAATTGGGATTTATCTGCACAACGAGCTGTTGCAGTAGCTGAAGAAGTGCGCAGAGCACCTGGTTTTGACGAAGCGCGAATGCGCGTAGTGGGCAAAGCGAGCACTGACCCCTTGATTGATGAAGCAAGTACCCCCCTTGAACGGGCGAAGAACCGTCGTGTAGAGATCAACATAAATCAAGGGAAACCGATGCTATCTAAACCCATTTCGGTTATTGATAACGGTGGATAGTTGTACTCATGCACAAATTTACGCAAGCCTATATCTTTGTGCATGAATTTTATTGTGAATTGCTACTAGACCCGTGTTATAGCCTGGTGAAAACCGGGTTTTGATAACAATACTTGTACTGTACTAATCGTTCTCTCTAAGAATCCGCCTTCGCAATATTTTAGGTAGTAGGTCCACAGTCGTTGAAAGTGGTCATCGTAGCCGGCTTGAGCTAACTCTTCCTTCGCATTCGAGAAATGATGATACCAATCGTTTAGCGTTTTGGCGTAGTCTAAACCAATGTCGTGCAAATCTCTTATAACTAAATCGCTACTGCGTTTGAAGTGCGTGTTAAGGATCTCGATAGAAGGTAAAAAACCGCCAGGGAAGATATATTTCTGAATAAAATCGACGCTGTTTGCATAATTGTCAAATCGTCTGTCATCTATTGTGATACATTGTAAAAGCATAAGTGCATCCCTTTTTAATAATGACGAACACTTTTCAATAAAGCTATCCAGATATCGATGACCCACAGCTTCAATCATTTCCACTGAAACTAATTTTGAGAATGTACCCGTTAACTCCCGATAATCTTTTTTCAGTAACGTAATTTTATCAGTTAACCCTTCTTTCTGAATCCATTTCTTAGCGTAGATGTGCTGCTCATCTGAAATTGTTGTTGTCGTCACTTTAGTGCCAAAATGTTTGGCTGCATATATGGCTAGGCCGCCCCAGCCTGTACCGATTTCCAGCAAGTGATCCTCTTCGGTTAACTGTAGTTTTTGACAAATCGTATGCATTTTATGTTGTTGAGCCTGGGTGAGTGATGAATTGACATCAGGATAAATGGCAGAAGAGTACATCATATTGTCATCAAGAAAAGTCTTGTAGAGCTTGTTACCCAGGTCATAATGGGCTTCAATATTACGTTTAGCTTGGCCGACAGAATTACGATTAAGAAAATGCTGCACTTTCCAGTAAGGCATGGTGAGCCATCTAAATTTTTGCTCCCAATGGTCAAGCATGGATAAGTTTCTGGCAAATATTCGAATGACTGATGTCAGATCAGGACTTGACCACAAACCCTTCATGTAAGTCTCACCGGAAGCAACACTGCCACCTAATAACAAGTATCGGTAGGCAGAAGGACAGAGAATGTTGACACGCGCGTGTAGGTCTCGATCGGGCTGGCCAAAACTAGCGACCTCTTCTCCTTGTTCTTCTATCGTAATTCTCCCCAGCTGGATCTGGCTTAATGCTTTAAAAAATACGTGCCTATAGATTTTTTGCGCTAGGGTGAGGGCTGGTATTTGCCTTATTGAGTTTTCACTTGTCGCCATTTGACGCCCCGTGTTTTGTAGACGGATGTGGATAAATGGGAGTGCCTTTAAGCCATAATTTCAACGCTTGAAAATAAATGCCCATAACAGTTTTAATTGTCATCCCCGAGATTTTTAACAGATTTGTTCTAAGACTGTGAGACGTCAGTTCCTTGCGCTGAAGCGAAAGCCTTGCAGTAAAGTCTTTTTGTTCCTGATGGCAATCTAATGTAATTGATAATTGATCATTGGGCTGCGTTATGCGCCATTTATACATCATGTTCATTGGATTGAAAGGGGAAACATGAAATGCTTTTTTGCTGTCCTTTTGTTTATCTAAATCCACCAGATAACAATGTTTTTCCTGCCAGGGTGTATTGCTGACCTCAGCAAGCATGTGGCTGAACTTCCCCTCTACGTTCCGTAAAAAGTAGAAATTTACTGGACTAAAATAAAAACCCAAAGTACGCAATTGACCTAGCAGGAAAACTTCGCCATTAAGCTGAGCGCCGTTTAAAGACGTCATTTCTGCACGCACAGCGTCTGAAAGCGAAGCTTTCGCACTGCCAAGATAATCACTGCGTCGGAATTGGAAGAGAGAAAAACGGGACTGCGAAAAGTGTTTTACGGTTTTAGATATTTTCTCAACTTCATCAAGCTTTAACCAAAACAGAAAAATTGAATAATCAAAAGCATGGCGATTAGGTCGGAATCGTTGGTGGAATACCTTACCGTGATAGATAGCACTTTGTATCAAAAGCTTTCTCCAAACTTCTTACACACGTCTAATGCGCTCCTAACGCCATCTTCATGGAAACCGTTGTACCAATACGCTCCGCAAAAATAAATTTTTTGCGTTCCGCATATTTCTTCTTTTCGGCGCTGTGCTTGGATCATCTTTTGGTTAAATTGCGGATGAGAATATTGGTAGCGACCTAAAATATCTTCTTGTTTGATGTAAGATGTGTCATTGAGAGTGACACAAAATGTTTTATCAGCTTCGATCCGTTGTAGAATATTCATGTTGTAACTAACAGATACCGGGTAGTTACTCGTATCTTTACTACCTTTTTTCAACCGGTAGTTCCAGCTTGCCCACGCCAGCTTTCTCTTCGGAAGTAAACTTGTATCTGTATGTAGTACCACATCGTTGTCGGCGTAGCACATGTTGCCGAGAATTTCCTGATAAATTGAGGGCGCATTTTTTATCATAGCTAATGCCTGATCACTGTGGCAGGCCATAACCACATCATCGAACTGATACTGCCTACCTGAGCTGTCAACAAGCTCTACATATTTGTCTTTAGCAGCGACTTGCACTATAGGAGTAGAAAGCCTGATTCTTTTTTTATAGGGGGCTATTAACGGCTCAATATATTTCGATGAACCCCCTATTATGGTGCGCCACTGGGGCTTATTGTTAATATTTAGTAAGCCATGGTTATTAAAAAACTGAAGAAAAAATTGTAGTGGAAAGTTCTTAGCCTGAACTAAGCTGGTGGACCAGATAGCTGCGCACATGGGAAGTATGTAATGAGTAGAAAAGAGGGGACTTAAACCCAACTTCTGAATAAAATCTGCCAAGGTGCGGTGACTCACGTCTTGGTTATCCGCAATAAGTGCCTTGCACGCCGTATTAAAAGTGACAATATCCTTTACCAGCTTCCAAAATACAGGCCGCAATAGGTTGCGACGCTGGGCAAAAAGTGAATTTAGGTTACTTCCATTGTATTCCAGTTTGCTTGTTTCACAATGAACCGAAAAACTCATCTCAGTGGGTTGGCTTTCAATCCCTAACCGGTTAAGTAGCTTTATAAAATTAGGGTAGGTCCAATCGTTGTAGACTATAAAACCTGTGTCAATATTGTATTCTTGCCCATCTATCGACACTTTTTTGGTCGCCGTATGGCCTCCAATATAATCATTAGCTTCAAAAACAGTGACATCGTTTTGTCGGCTTAAAAGGTGTGCTGTAGTTAATCCAGCGATTCCCGTACCGACCACCGCTATTTTTCTTTTTGCTATAGGTATACTCACAATCTAGGACGCATCTTCTTTGAAAGGTAGACTTGTAAGAATGAGGGTAATAAGTTCAGCGTTTTCATGATCAAGCTAAAGCGGGTAGGGAAGGTAATATTGTCCTTTCCTTGTTCAATTCCTTTCAATAAATCTTGCGCTGCTTCTTCGACACCGATAAGCATGGGCATGTCAAAATCGTTTTCATCGGTGAGAGGCGTTTCAACAAAGCCTGGGGAAACAGTTTGTACATTCACCCCTTTTGTTGCCAAGTCGACCTTGAGGCTTTGCGCAAAATAATGCAGTGCAGCTTTGCTTGACCCATATGCTTCTGCCCGTGTAAAAGGAAACATGCGGGCCATACTATCGACGATAACAAAAGACTTCCCAGCTCCAGAGGACCGGAGTAACGCGGCCACACAATTTATGACACCAAAAAAATTTGTATCAAATACCCGCTTGAACATAGCCGGTTCAAATTTTTCTATATCCACATATTCGCACGTGCCTGCGTTGAGTACAGCTATATCCCATTCTACATTGAGTAATGAATGCGCCGTTTCGGATCCGTTTGTTACGTCAAACAGGATTGTTTCCACCATTAGGCTTTTTTTTAATTCATTTAGCTTTTGCGGATTTCTTCCACATGCTGTCACTTTCCATCCATGGTCTACTGCCTGTTTGGCCAGTTCCAATCCTATTCCCGAAGTGGCTCCGGTTATTAACATTCGCTTTTGATTCGAATTTACAGACGACATAGCTATTCATTTAACCTTCAGTTAATGGCTCTAATTACAGAGTGAGTACCGGGAAAGGAAAGACCTATCTTCATAAACTTATTACCTCACGACGCTGCTATCATGAGATGAACTACCATTTTTATTAACACGTAAGTAGGTAACACCTTCTCTTTGACTCTTCTGAAATAGGAAGTATCGCTTTAATCCCAGCAGTCCACTTGCCAACATAGCCACAAAAAATCAGCTAAAAGAATAGCTTGCAGCAAAAATGTCGAGTGTATCGGCATAGACATGACTTTGCTCGGTCCTGCAATAGGCAAAAACAGCAAGTAAGCCGTGTAGAAGATTTAGTGGGTCTATAAACTCTACACCATCAGTGTAGAATTTTCGCAACACCGAAACAGCGCTGATCAGAAATTGTTTAAAATATTTACAAAATGCGTCAATAGCATTCATAGGATTAAAATTTTTTATTTAGTTTCCAGTACATACTTTTTAAGGGAGTGGATCACATTGCCAGCCCTTATTCGACGAGGCTTATCAGAACGATCCAAATATTCTTTCATAGCGTAGCTAGGAAAATTCTGCAAATCTCGTTTGGTGTTAATGAACGCGGAAAAGCTTCCTGTTTTCCCTTTGTCAGCGCACATCCTGCCAGGCGGTAGAATGGCCTTGCGAATCTTCGAACCCCGTTACCTGCGTATGGTTAAGCACGCGTGCGCAACGGATACCGTGTTTGTAATTTGTATGCATTGTAATCACGTAAATATTGCTCAGAACCAACAAATATTACCCATAGGCACGGCTGTACGCGTAATTGACTTCAATACATTACCCGATGGACTACTTGGCATAAAGGTTGCTGGTGAGTACTGTGTTGAGGTAGATAATGTTGTTACCGAATTTGATGGTTTGCAAAGGGCAGATTGTAAAAAATACCAAGTTTGGAATGCACAACAGCTTACCCAACAGATCGCTCCCATGGACGAACGTTTAAAGGAAATTTTTGCGCAGTTTACAGACTTAGCTCAACAATACGATGAGCTTAAGTTTTCTGACTCAAACTGGGTATTATTCAGGTGGTTAGAGTTGTTACCAATTGACGCAAAGAAAAAACAGCATTTTTTGGTTCAGAAAGACGCTAAAGAATTGCTGAGTTACTTATTCGCTTTACATGAGGTAATGGTGGATAAGGTACCCCGAGTGTCTTGACTTGTGGTCACTTTGGGTAGGTCGACGCTTTAAACTTTCATTTATCGGGATCTGACAATTAATTCTGAAAACGCGGACGAACCTATATGTTAGTTGGAATTCCATTGGAACAAAGCAATAGTGTCATTAAACCAAGAGATTGTGCCAGCGAGATGTCTGATTACATCGTTGCGGTGGCTGACAAACGTTGTAAAGCCTCGTTTGGTCGAGTTTTTAGTTATTTTGCGCCACGTTTACGCTCTTATGCGCTTAAACAGATGGGTAACGAGGCGTTAGCGATGGAGCTAGTTCAAGACACGATGTCTAATGTCTGGCAAAAAGCCCACTTGTTTAACGCGGAGAAAGGGTCGCCATCAACCTGGATCTTTACCATAGCTCGCAATATCCGTTTTGACATGCTGCGCAAATTACAAAACAGAAAAGAGGACGTGTGTTCAGATGATCTATGGCCAGTTTTGTGCGAACAAACGGCGGACGTAAAAGAAGCATCCCTGGATGAACAAATTACTCTTGAACAAATCGGGTTCATGTTTGAATCGCTTCCGCCAAAGCAACAAGCTGTCATTGAAGCTATATATATCGACGGTAAGTCTCAACAAGAAGTTGCGGATGAGTTAGTCATTCCTCTAGGTACGGTTAAATCGAGAACACGCCTAGCGCTTCAACGTCTAAAAGGTATGCTTAACGACGATGATTAATTTCCACCCTACTGGCGAACAATTAACATTGTTCGCAGAAGGGGCGTTAACACCAGAAGAAGCAGTAGTGCTTTCTGCACACGTAGATTTGTGCGCAAGGTGTAACGACGAGTTTCATCAAAAAACGGAATTGCTTGCGGCAAAAGTTTTTCATTTAAATGAACCTATGTTGTATCCGTTTCAACATGATTCAATGGTGGAAAACATAACTTCATCTACTATCAAATCAGCTCAGCCTGTTCAAGGTAGCTCTCACTTCAGCAAGTATATTCGATTGGATAGTTTGCGTTTTACCTTGCCTCGCACCTTACGTAAATTCGCAATAAAAGCAGGCGGGTGGTCGTATTTAGCGGGTAAGACCTGGCAAGCAGGAATAGAATTTAGCAGTAAGTGGCAAGCCAGTTTTATGTATTTAGAAAAGGGAGGCCATATTCCCGAACATAAATATGGTGGGAAATCGTTCTGGCTGGTGATTGACGGAGAATTGAACGAGGGTAATAAAGTTTATCGGAAGGGCGATTTTGTCGCTATTGCAAAAGACGCTTCTAAGGCGCCTCACAGCAATGATGAAAAAGGATGTCTGCTATTTACTTTGCTTGAAAAACCGTTAGTTTTCTCGACGGGTTTAACAAACCTGCTAAACCCATCAAGTCATCTCTATTTTTAGTGCGCGTTTACTTTAGCTAATGAAATCGCTGTCAGGATAATTTAGCTTTAAGGTTTTTAACGCATTTTGTTTTAGCTCTTCCAAACCCAATTCTTCGTAGCTTGAAACCATAATTTCCAGAGCCTGTTGAACCTGATCCGAATTTGGATAGTGTTCGATAACGTATCGGCCTCGGTTAGCTGCTGCTACATATGCTTGCCTGCGCATATAGAAACGGGCGATCGCAATTTCATAGCGTGCAAGGCGGTTTTTAATATGTACCATACGCTTGTGAGCGTCGGCGGCATATTTACTATCGGGATGCTCTTCTATCAGTTTTCTGAAGTCATTGAATGCTTCTCGTGACTTTTCCGGATCTCTATCTGCTCTGTCAATTCCCATCAAATCCTGAAAAAGGTTATTATCGGCATCCATATTTGTCAGGCCACGCATGTAGCGTACATAGTCAACGTCTGAATGATTTGGATTTAACCGCAAAAAACGGTCGATAGTGGCTAGAGCCTCATCTGTTTTACTGGCTTTGTAGTAGCTGTAAATCAAATCAAGCTGAACCTGATGAGAAAGTGGACCAAACGGGTAGCGTGAGTCGAGCACACTTAACGTTTCTGCTGCGTTACTAAAGTTTCCAGCTGCCATACTTTGTTTTGCTCGTTCATAAAGCTGCTGGGCACCCATATTCGCCAATGCCAGTTTTTCTTCGTCACTTGATGAGCTACATCCAGACAAGCTTATAGCTGCCCCTAAAAGCACCGGCAAAATAAATCGAGTCGATTTCATAGCGTATTACATTCCTGCCATTTAATTAATGGTGTCTAAATTGACACAACTGATTGAAGGCATTCTAACGCAATCAGTCTTCAAAGCACTAGATAAAACCAATAAAGTTTGCAACGAATTGAGTCAAATCTTGTTATACTAACGGTTTTCGCGATTACTCAGGTATTATGAGTCAAACCCATACTGATACAAACAATATCCATCTTCAAGCTGAAGCCGAACCACGTCATTTCGGACAGAGATTAGATCAGGTTGTTGCTGATTTATTCCCGGAGTACTCACGCTCTAAGTTAAAAACTTGGATCCAGGCTGGTAAACTCGTCGTCGATGGTGAAATAGTAAGCACTCCACGGCAAAAGGTAACGGGGCATGAACTGATTGAGCTAAATGCAGAACTTGAAGTTCAGTTAACCAGTCAACCCCAGAATATCAAGCTAAATATTGTTTATGAAGATAACCATATTCTCGTTATAAATAAACCTGCCGATATGGTGGTTCACCCAGGAGCAGGTAATCAAGACGGCACTTTATTGAATGCCTTGTTGGCTCATGTACCTAATATTGACAAGGTACCTAGAGCCGGGATCGTTCACCGTCTCGATAAGGATACAACCGGGCTGATGGTAGTCGCTAAAACAGTTCCGGCGCAAACTCATCTGGTTGAGCAACTTCAACAACGCAGCATGAGTCGAGAGTACGAGGCTCTGGCAATGGGAACCATGGTTGCAGGGGGTATTGTTGATGCGCCTATCGGTCGACATGCTACCAAACGTACCCACATGGCGGTGCGAGAAACAGGAAAACCAGCAGTTACCCATTATCGTGTTATTGAAAAGTTTCGCGCCCATACATATGTCAGGTTGAAGCTTGAAACGGGGCGTACCCACCAAATTCGTGTACATATGGCGTATATAAAACATCCGCTGGTAGGGGATATCACTTATGGTGGTCGTCCAAAGCTACCAAAGGGTGCGTCTGAAGAATTTGTTAATACGTTGCGTCAATATAAACGGCAAGCACTTCATGCTGCCCAGCTATCCTTGCATCACCCTGAGACCGAGGAGTGGATGACATGGCAAGCGCCGCTTCCACAAGATATGGTTGAGTTGATCGATGCGGTGCGTGAGGATACCCGACTTAACCCGTTAGATGAGTATTAACTACGCGTGGTTTAGCCCCGACTGGGATAGGCCGACGAATATTACGGCCTATGTTTCAACTCGTTTAAATAATAGCGGATACGCAGCAGCTGATGAGCCTTATTCCGAAAATAACATCGCCCTGCATGTTGATGACGACCCTGAATATGTGTTGCATAACCGCTCAATGCTTCCTTTTTCCGCCAGGCTGTGTTGGTTAAAACAAACGCATAGTAATACGTGCGTTACTTTACCTTACCTTTCAGATACTGCCGATGCCTCAGTAAGTCGGAGTAAGCAGCATTGGTGCGCAGTCATGACGGCTGATTGCGTTCCAGTATTGATTACTAATAAGGAGGGCACAGAAGTCGCCGCCATCCACGCGGGGTGGAAGGGGCTGTCGAATGGGGTGATAAAAAATACATTGCAGTCAATGGATTCAAAACCCGAAGAGTGTTTGGCTTGGATAGGGCCGGCCATTTGTAAAAACTGTTTTGAGGTTGAGGCCGATTTTTCGGAAAAGTTCAGCGCTTGGCCCCACACGATCGAAAAAAATTCAGTAGGAAAAGCATTTATAGACCTACCTGAAATCACTCGTTGTCAATTACATGCTTTTGGACTTACGCGTGTAACCTTATCTAATCTTTGTACCTACGAAAATGAATCTTTGTTTTTTTCACATCGCAGAGCACAACACCAAGGACTCTTAGCAACAGGACGCATGGTTTCAGTAATCGGTATCAACAGCCGCTGAAAGTTTTCCAATTTTTCTACTATTCTCTTGAAAGCAACATTCTGCATACCCATTAATCAGTTGACGTAATTTAAAAGAGATCTGCTATGAGACTTGACAGATTTACCAGTAAATTTCAGCTTGCAATTTCTGATGCTCAATCTTTGGCATTAGGAAGAGACCACCAGTTTATTGAGCCTGTGCACTTGATGACAGCTATGTTAAATCAGCAAGGAGGGTCTGTTAGACCGCTTCTTGACCAGGCAAGTATTAACGTGAACGGGTTTCGTTCTGCATTGAGTCAAGCAATTGAACGTATCCCTCGTGTGGAAGGTATTGGTGGAGATATTCAGCTAAGTAAAGATAGTGGCATGCTGCTAAATCTGTGTGACAAAATCGCTCAGCAGCGTAAAGATGAATACATTACGTCAGAAATTTTCGTTTTAGCAGCGTTACAGGATAAAGGGCGATTAGGAGAAATTTTAAAAGAGCTTGGTGCCTCAAAAGAAAAAATTGAGAATGCTATCGATAACATGCGTGGAGGTCAAAAAGTTACCGATCCTAACGCCGAAGATGTGCGCCAAGCGCTCGAAAAATTCACCACCGATTTAACCGAGCGGGCAGAGCAAGGCAAATTAGATCCGGTTATAGGTCGAGACGAAGAAATACGTCGAACTGTTCAAGTTTTGCAACGCCGCACTAAAAATAATCCTGTTTTGATTGGTGAACCAGGTGTGGGTAAGACTGCTATCGTTGAGGGACTGGCTCAACGAATCATTAATGGGGAAGTGCCCGAGGGGCTTAAGAATAAGCGCGTATTAGCGCTCGACATGGGGGCGTTGGTCGCTGGGGCAAAGTATAGGGGGGAGTTTGAAGAACGCCTAAAGGCAGTGTTAAACGAGCTTTCTAAAGAAGAGGGACGAGTCATTCTGTTCATCGATGAGTTGCACACAATGGTGGGCGCTGGCAAGGGTGACGGAGCTATGGATGCGGGCAATATGCTTAAACCTGCATTGGCAAGAGGCGAACTTCACTGTGTTGGGGCCACCACATTAGATGAATACCGCCAATATATCGAGAAAGATGCTGCCCTTGAACGCCGGTTCCAAAAAGTTCTGGTCAACGAACCCTCTGTTGAAGATACCATCGCTATTTTGCGTGGTTTAAAGGAAAGATATGAGTTGCATCACTCGGTTGATATAACCGATCCCGCTATCGTGGCTGCGGCGAGTTTATCTCATCGATACATAAGTGACCGACAATTGCCGGATAAGGCAATCGATTTAATTGATGAAGCGGCCTCCAGTATCAGGTTGCAGATAGATTCGAAACCAGAAGAAATGGATCGTCTTGAACGTAGAATCATCCAACTTAAGCTAGAAGAACAAGCGTTAGCTAAAGAAACAGATGAAGCAAGTCATAAGCGACTTGAGATTATAGAGCTTGAACGTGAGCAAGCTGAAAATAAATATTCAGAGTTAGAATCTGTATGGAAAGACGAAAAAGAAGCCATGCAGGGCACCCAAACCATAAAGTCAGAACTGGAGCAAGCTAAGCTTGATTTAGAGATAGCGCGCAGGGCTTCTGACCTGAGCAGAATGTCGGAGTTGCAGTACGGTCGTATTCCAGAGCTTGAAATGAAACTGGAAAAAGCGGCTGAGAACGAAACACGCGAAACCAGCTTGCTCAAGAATAAAGTAACCGATGCTGAAATAGCTTATGTATTGTCCAGGTGGACTGGAATCCCTGTGGCCAAAATGCTCGAAGGCGAAAGAGAAAAGCTATTGCGAATGGAAGACGTTCTGCATAAGCGTGTGGTTGGGCAAAGTGAAGCTGTAAACGCAGTATCAAACGCAATTCGGCGGTCGAGAGCTGGTTTAGCAGACCCAAACAGACCTATCGGGTCATTTTTATTCCTTGGTCCCACTGGGGTGGGAAAAACAGAGCTTTGTAAGGCATTAGCAGGCTTTATGTTCGATACAGAAGAGGCAATGGTACGTATTGACATGTCTGAATTTATGGAAAAACACTCAGTAGCCAGACTAGTGGGCGCGCCTCCAGGATATGTAGGCTATGAAGAGGGCGGGTACTTAACAGAAGCAGTAAGAAGGAAGCCTTATTCAGTTATTTTGTTAGATGAGGTGGAAAAGGCTCATCCAGACGTGTTTAATATTCTACTCCAAGTGTTGGACGATGGTCGATTGACAGACGGACAAGGGCGTACAGTTGATTTTAAAAACACGGTTGTCATTATGACGTCTAACCTTGGCTCTGATGTCATCCAGGATAAGAGTGACGATAGCCAGTATGATGAAATGAAAGCTGCGGTGATGTCAGTGGTCGGTCAGCATTTTAGACCAGAGTTTATAAATCGAGTAGACGATATCGTGGTATTCCATCCTCTGGGCAAAGAACAAATTAAGTCTATTGCTAAAATCCAGCTGGCCTCATTACGTCAGCGTTTAGCCGAAAAAGGATTCAAACTTGAACTCTCGGCTCAAGCAATGGATAAATTAGCCGATGCTGGATTCGACCCTGTTTTTGGTGCGCGGCCGCTAAAAAGAGCTATTCAAACGCAAATTGAAAATCCGCTAGCTCAAAAGTTGCTTTCTGGGGATATTTTACCAGACGCAACAATCAGAATTGATTGTGAAGAAGACCAATTGATCGTGTCGTCGTGAAAAAGGCAGTGGTTGAAGCCACTGCCTTAAAGTTCAAGAAGATTATCTCAACGAGTCTCTTAAGAGAATTGCTTTCTCCTTTTCGGGAAAGGATTTTTCAAATGTTTTATTTTCTTCAAATACCTTCAATGCTTCATCATAGCGACCAAGTTCGGCCAAGGTGTAAGCTAAATGGTAGTGTAGGCTTGGGCTTGAGGCATTTAACGTATAGGACTGACGTAACTTATCTAAAGCCGTTTTATGCTTGCCAGATAATGCGAGTAGCCATCCTTTTGTATCTATTAGAGATGCTGAATCGGGAGCAATTTGCAACGCTTGGTCTATAAAAGTATGAGCCTTTTGTAAATCTTTTTCGGCGTAAATATTAGCAAGATTATTAAGGACAAAATGACGATTAGTTAAACCTTCAACTGTTAACAATGCCTCGTAGTGGGGGAGTGCCTTAGCAAAGCTCCTGTCTAAATAGTATATATCGGCGAGTAGATGCCGAGCGAAATAGTTATCTGGCTGTATTTCAGTTAACGCACTCAAATAGCGGGTCATTTCATCGCGGAAATGTCCGTTTTGTGCCATTTCATACATTCTAATCATCGCTAACGTGAATTGCGGATTTGCTTCATGGGCGCGTTTATAAAATGTAAAAGCCTGTTCAAATTTCTTTTTGGCTTGACTAAGCTCTCCCCGGATGAGAAAAGTATTTGGATTATCACCAAACTTCTCTATTAATGCTTGAGTTGCATCTTCAGCTAACGGTAAATCGTTTTGTTGAATGTAAAAACGAGCCAGTTCAAGATAGGGAATAATGTCGTCGCCCGCAATATCGACTGCTGTCGTAAGTGATTTTTTTGCACCTGTTTTGTCTTCGGCAGAGAGTTGATACTTACTAAGTTGAATAAGACGCTGCGGTTGCGTCGTCCAATGAGCGTAAGCAATATCTAGTTGTTTTTGTGCTTCTTCTTTTCTGCCGAGTTCAATGAGTAACTCAGCCTTTCTTAGCGTATAAGTTGCTGATAGTCGCTTAATTGCCAGCAATTGATTGATTTCACTTAGTGCATTTCTGTAATCTTTTTGTTGTTGGTAAACCGAAACCAGCAGCTCCCGAGGGCGAACATCGTTTTTATTGATTGCTTTAGCTGACACAAGATGTTCAATCGCTTGTTCAAAACGATTTTGAATAATGTTCAGCTGTCCAGCCAGCAGAAGTGCTGATACATTTTTCTTATCAATTTCCAATGCTTTTTTAATACCAGCATTAGCCTTTTCAATATCATTGTTAGCAAAGTCTATACGCGCTTTGCCAACGATCGCCCCCATCAACGTCGGGTGCTGTTCCAGTACTTTATCAATGATGACGCTGGCTTCATCTAGCTTGCCCATACGGATTAACACTTCAGCGAGTAAAACCTGATACCCTGCGTTGTCAGGCTCTTTTTGGGTGAGTTTCTTCGCATAGATAAGGGCATCTTCAAACGCTTCTTGTTGGCTTAATAGTATCGTTTTTAGTTGTAAAACTTCCTTTTTTTCTGAATCTGCTAGCTGGTCAGCTAATAAACTTAACGCTTCATCTCGTTCACCTTTATTAAGCAATATTTTTGAGCGCAGTATTGCCACTTCTGGTGTATTCGGAAAGTTTGCTTCAATGGCAGGCATCAGCTGCTCACACTTAAAACGTCTACGGATTGTGAGATAAAGTTCACAAGCCAGACTGGCAACCTGTATATTTTGAACGACCACATCTTCATGCTTCTTTAGAATATTCAACGCATCTTTCACATACCCAACTCGTAGTAGAGAGTCGATTAACATACCTAGTAATTCAGGGGTCGCGTCCCGATCTGATAGATATCTTGATAACGAGGTGCTGGCTAAATCATGGTTTCCATTAATATAAGCCACTACACCTGCGATGAGGCTCAATTCTAGTTTCTGACTTAATTGCTGATCGGTTAAAAGACTGAGCTGCTCACTTAATTCGGTAAGAATTTTATCAGCTTCCAACTGATTTTCTGTAAGTGCTAAAATTCTTGCTTTTAATAACTTATTTTGGATATCGCCCGGTGTTTGTTTTTCTATCTCTTTAACCAAATCACTGGCTTCTGCATAGTGGCCCCGCTGCGCCAGGGCGCTAGCCAACGCACGCATCACTGAAGGGTTTTCGGGCGCAATGGCATAAGCCTGCCGATATAATGTCATCGCCGTATCGAATTCGTTTCGGCTTTCATTTAATTTAGCCATAACTAAAAGCATGTCTGGATCGCGTGCTTGTATCTGTTTGGCTTGGCTTAACAGTTGCTCTGCCTCGTTCAAGCGGCCATTATCTATGTAAAGAGTGGCAAGACTGGTTAGTAATGGAACGGAACTGCTATATGCGGGTAAGTGCTTTTCGTACAGAGCAATGGCTTTGTCTCTTTCATTCTCGCGAACATATGCTGTACCTGCGAGCAGCACTATTGCAAGTTTTGTGTCTCTTTCTAATTTTTGCTTACGCAGCATGTCATAAATTTTATCGTATTTACCTGAAAATAAATATGCGCGCGCGAGCGGCGCTAATACTAAGTTTTCATCGCCTCCTGCCTCTAAGACTTCTTCAAACTCAATTATCGCGTCCCTTATATAACCGTCGATCAGCAGGATTCTGCCCATTAATAATTTAGACGGCAAATGAGATGGGTTCTCTTGCAACACATTTTTCAATAAGATATAGGCATCTTGCACTTCACCTTCAGTGAAGGCAAGTAACGCTTTATCGTACGAATCAGCCACCGTCGCTTGCGCACCTGATACCAGCAACGCAGTAGAAATAAATAGAGCAGAAAGGGCCTTTTTCACATCAACTCCTAATGTAAGCCTCAGTATAGTTTCACAGAGTGTAATAAAGTTACTAGAAAGAAAAAAGCCCCGTATTTACGGGGCTTTCTTGGGGAGCGGCAAGTATGATCGTTAAACCACACGCCGACGATACATTATTACAGCCAATAACACTGCCAATAATGCCCCTGTAGCCGGAGTGGGAACCTCGCCAGTAGGCTCGCTGGCATGTGTAGTAAGCGCCAAAATTTTGAATTTATCATTTCCACCTATAGCTCCGTCCGCAGAGCCAAAAACTGAGTTGTATGCGCCAATTAACCAGTATTTAGCTTCAGTTGCTACACCGGTTAAAGCGTGGCCTCCCACACCAACATTACCTAAGTTAATTATCGAAGCACTTACATCTTTTACTTGCTCCCAAGTTTGACCCGCTAACGTTGGTAATGTATTAAAAGCAAGAATCGAAATGTCAGCATAGCCATAATTACCGTTATCGTAGGCCCAGCCTAAATTAATATTGGTTAATGATACAGCTTCATCGAAAGTAAATAACAACATGTCGGTATCGTTAAATCCATCGATGGCATGGCTATCACCACTGTTACGGTTATAATTTAAAAGCCCGTGAGAATTACTTGCAACAGTGGCATTTTGAACAGTATCAGGATTGTCAGCTTCCCTAGTATCAGACCATGCAGTAACGATAACTGAATTATCAGTTTTATTTTGAGTTATAGTGTTACCGTCATAGTTTCCTGAACCATAGTGCGTATCACCTGTCGTGCTAAAATTCCAAGTAGTGTCTTCTGCGATTGCAACGTGCGCGCTTCCCAAACATAAGGCAAACGCTGCGAAAATACCCTTACTCAATTTCATATACCAACTCCTAATTAACGGCAGCAGACTTTAAGCACACATCATGCCAGTCGGGAAGTTTGACTATATATCAATCGCTTATAGGAAGTGGTGCGAATTTAATGAAGGGGGATTGTAAAAAAAACTGACACTAATTAAACGGTGCCAAGCATAGTTATATTAAGTTGAATTAATTATGAACCATCGGTGGGGACAATCTAAGTGGATATGTGCGGCTGACAAGCATTTTTTCATCAGTATTCTTTCAGAAGGCCGCAAGCGAGAAGTCAATAAAGTATCCGAGTTAGGTTATACCCCTTCATATCGCATTCACTTTAACAAAAAATGCAGATAAAAAAGCTACTATTTTTTATACTAATCGCCCCCGCAATGAGGGGGCAAGGAATGTAAAGCTAATTATTACGCCTACGATAGATGACCAAGCCTAATACAGCTATCATCAAAGCACCTGTTGCAGGAGCAGAGACGTCACCCGTTGGTTCCTTAGCATGTGTAGTTAGAGCGAGCAATTTGAACCCGTCGTTTCCAGGGCTGGCACTTCTTGCGGTTCCGAATACAGAGTTGTACGCACCTATAAGCCAGTATTTGGCTTCAGTAGCAATACTGGTAAGATCGTATCCACCCGTCGATACACTGGCAAAGGTACCGCTAAACGATAATGTGGTGCTGTTAACTACTTCGCTCCAGTCACTGCCTTCTAAAGCGGGCAATTCGCTAAACGCTGCGATGGAAATATCTGATGTTCGCCCAGACGTTCCTCCTTGAGCCCAGCCTAAATTTAGACGAGACAATGATACAGCCTCTTCAAACGAAAAAAGCAACATGTCGGTCCCAAGGTGGTTGTCAACCATATGACCATCAGCTCGCTTATTTCCCGAGTAGTAATCATACAACCTATTGTAGTTAAGTAACCCCCATCCATTGGAGTCGATCTTTGCAGTTTCTATACTACCGTTGAGTCTGCCGCGACCATTTCTGTCCCACGTCACACCACTGTCAGCCCAGGCAGATACAGAAACGTTCTGACCACTCTGTGAAATATTTATCTCGTTTCCATAATGGTTACCCGAGTCAGTTACGTTAGCAAAATTCCATGTCGTATCTTCAGCATATGGGGTGTTAATGATGCCAAAGTAAAGGGCACATACTAAAGAAAATCGCTTACCCATCTTCATGCTTAGCTCCTCAACTAACAAAGTTAACTTAAGCTATTGATATAAACTAATAACTTGCTTAACTTAACGTTTGTTAAAATTCTTCATTATTATTTAATTGCTTAAATTTTAACAAAATAACCAATCCGTATCGTATACCCGCACTTATAAGTGTATTAGGTTTGATACTTGAGCAGCTTTTTGTGTTAGCGGCTGTTTAAAACCAGATGCTTATGGAATAATGCTGCAAAATTTTCTGACACTGAGGATTTATGCCTGAAAATAAACGCAAAGGAATTTACCTTTTGCCCAATCTTTTAACGACAGCTGGGTTGTTCTCTGGCTTTTTTGCTGTTGTCTCATCGATGAACGGTCGCTTCGAAGCCGCAGCGGTAGCAATATTCGTCGCCATGATTTTCGACGGACTAGATGGAAGGGTTGCGCGCATTACAAATACCCAAAGTGATTTTGGCGCTGAATATGACTCTATGGCTGATATGGTATCGTTTGGTGTCGCGCCTGCATTAGTAGCCTATAACTGGGGGCTAAGTGGCTTGGGTAAATTTGGATGGCTGGCAGCCTTTATATATGTTGCGGGTGCGGCGTTGCGTCTTGCAAGGTTTAATACGCAGGTGGGTATAGCGGATAAACGTTTTTTCCAAGGGCTTGCTAGCCCGGCTGCAGCGGCTCTTGTTGCTGGATTAGTATGGGTTGGCGTGGAGTATGGAGTAAACGGCGACGATTATGGCTTGGTCGTAGCTGTCGTGACTGGTATTGCGGGCTTATTAATGGTGAGTAACTTTAAATACAATTCATTCAAAGAAGTGAATTGGCACGGGAAGGTTCCATTTGTCGCTATCTTAATAGTAATGCTCGTTTTCGTTGTTGTTGCCACCGAACCCGCGTTAGTCCTATTTATAGTATTTGCCCTTTACGCATTGGCTGGGCCTATTAATACGTTTAGAACAGTAGAGAAAGTTACATTGGAAGATGTCGTGGGTGACCATGAAGAAGATGCCGACTTTAAAGAACCTGTCGAAGACAGAGCTTCAACGTCTAAGGCTAGTAGTGAAAAGTCACGCCAATATGAGAGTGATAAAGAGAATACCAAAGAAAATTAAAATTCTTTTAAAAAAGAGGTTGACCTTCCAATTTATCTGCGTAAAATGCGCGCCTCTTCGAACGAGACTTGTTAGAAAGTGTTGTTTGGGGAGGTAGCCACAAGATGAAAAAATTTAAAAAACTTTTCAAAAAGTGGTTGACAAAATAGGGAAGCAAAGTATCATACGCATCCCGCTTGAGACAAGGTCTTAAGCAAGATTGGAAGCGCAAATAATGCCCTTTCAGACGCTGAAAAGCCAAGAGCTGGAAAGCGTATTTATCGGTAAGTCCGATAAGCAAAATGTTCTTTAACAATTTATAACAAGACAATCTGTGTGGGCACTCGTTAAGAGTGTCAACCGACGA
>NZ_JAPFRE010000044.1:0-52669 GCF_026183735.1 Alteromonas sp. ASW11-130
ATGTCGCGTATTGCCTCTGACACCCAGTTTAACGGTGTAAACGTACTAAACGGAAGTTATTCAGCTGACTTCCAGGTGGGTGCTAACAGTGGTCAGACTATTAAAGTTGAGCTAAATCAAAACGGTGGCTTTGGTGCATCAGGTTTAGGTGTAGGCACATTAGATATCAGCACCTCCGCTGGCGCGGCAGCCGCGCTAACGTCAATTGACGCAGCCATTTCAACCATTGGTGGCGCGCGTGCAGACTTAGGTGCCTTACAGAACCGTTTCCAATCAACGATTCGTAACTTAAGCAACGTAGCAGAAAATGTCTCAGCGGCGCGTTCACGAATTAAAGACACTGACTTTGCGTCGGAAACGGCAGAGCTGACACGTAACCAGATTTTACAGCAAGCCAGCACAACAATCTTGTCGCAGGCGAAGCAGCGCCCACAAGCAGCCTTGTCTCTTCTAGGGTAATAGAAAGCCAGGCTAATAAAAAATAACGTTTGTGGGAGCTAAGCCGGGAGATAGTGAGCTCGGAGTAACGTTAACTTCCACTCTTTTTTTGCTCATTCTCTCCTAACACTGAGCAGTTGCCGGACCTTGTGTCCGGCTTTTTAATTTTATCGTAAACCATCACTATATCGGCTTACTCTGCACCTGTTCGCCTCCCTTCTGAAAAGGCAATATGTATGATGGTTTAGCGTATCTGAAACAAATTCAATGAATGCGGCAACAAATTAAAAAAACTCTGTCTAATGAAAAATAGAAGCGTTGCCCCTCATCCTTACAGAGTGATTTATTGCTATTTAACTTGCCAGAATTGTCGAATAGCAAGATAATCCGGATGATTAACCACGTCTCTTAAAGCCGTATTTATTTTTCTAACCGCTTCTTTTCCCCATGCATTCTTCGTGCAGCCAATAGCCCCTGGCACAGCTCGATTTCCGTACTCTTGCGTGGGTATAAAAACAAGATCGTTTTCACCTTCCGTGAGCGTGAAGTACCTTAACGCTGTTGGGTATTCAAGCGTATAGCCCAAACGTCCAAGCGAAATTTTTTTCATTATCCGTGTAACTGCATCGGTTCCTTCGACAGAATAGAAATGGTTTGTGTCAGCAAAGCTCTCAATAACCTCCTGCAAAGGTGTAGGAAATTTACGCGCCGCGGGTTTACCAAACAAATAATGGCTATTTTTTGCTAATGAACGTAGGGATACTCTACTATTTTTTAACATACCCGCTTTTTTAAAAGCTTTTCGATTTTTGCGAGTCGTAATAACGCCGAGCGGAGGGTGCACAACTGTTACATCGGTATAGTGATACCATGGGCTTATTTCACGTTTAATAACACATGGAAAGCAAAGGTTTTCTTTTTCTTCTATTTCCCGGCGAATTCTCGTATGAGACATCACTACGGTAGAGTGCTGAACCTGTATAAGTTTGCGTGAAAGTTGATCTACTAATACATCACACATACCGAGACGGTAAAAAGAGCCAGAAAGGATATGAAATGGGGGCGCGGGACTTACCGCCCACTGAATAGTGAAAGGCTGCTCGTCAGCCGCGATATCAGCTACGCCAGGGAAAGCAAGGATATACAGAAAAAACATTATGGTAACCCGCTTTATTCTGTTTTTGTCAGTCACCCCTGCCCTCGTAACTCATTTGCTATCGATTATTTATAGTCTAATCAAGACACGACAGAACCGCAAAAAATTACTTTTATCGAGGTGGGAACATCCCGCCTCCCATTCCGCCTGGAGGCATCATGCCTTTCATCTGACGCATCATTTTTTTCATACCACCACCAGACATTTTTTTCATCATTTTCTGCATTTGGGTGAATTGCTTGAGTAAACGATTCACGTCTTGGATCTGCGTACCCGAACCTGCCGCAATCCGACGCTTACGCGAGCCTTTGATTATCTCCGGCTTCGCACGTTCTGCTGGTGTCATGGAATTGATTATTGCTTCCATTTGATTGAATTGTTTATCCCCAGCCTGCTCTTTGATTTTATCCCCCATGGCGCCCATGCCCGGCAATTTATCCATCAGCCCCATCATGCCGCCCATGTTTTTCATCTGCTCTAACTGCTCTTTAAAATCCTGCAAGTCGAAGCCTTTTCCTTTCTGGACTTTCTTCGCTAATTTCTGAGCTTTATCTTTATCGACCTTGCGCTCAACCTCTTCGATAAGGCTGAGTACATCACCCATACCCAATATGCGCGAAGCGATACGTTCAGGGTGGAAAGGCTCTAGCGCATCAACTTTTTCACCCATACCAATAAATTTAATTGGTTTACCAGTGATTTTACGCACAGAAAGAGCTGCTCCTCCGCGAGCATCACCATCAGCTTTTGTCAGAATCACACCCGTTAACGGTAAAGCATCATTAAACGCTTTTGCTGTATTCGCCGCATCCTGACCTGTCATCGCATCAACTACAAACAGGGTTTCGACAGGCTTAACCGAAGCATGAAGTGCTTTAATCTCGTCCATCATATCGGCATCGACGTGAAGACGACCTGCGGTATCGACTAACAACACGTCATAAAAATGTTTACGAGCCGCAGCAATAGCTCCCTCAACAATATCTACCGGATTCTGGCTGGTAGTCGATGGGTGAAAAGCGACCTCAACTTCGTTAGCCAGGGTTTCTAATTGTTTGATTGCGGCGGGACGATAAATATCCGCGCTCACTACCATGACTTTCTTTTTCTCTCTTTCGGTAAGGTATTTCGCTAATTTACCCACACTGGTAGTTTTACCGGCACCTTGCAAGCCTGCCATAAGCACCACTGCCGGTGGTTGCGTAGCAAGGTCAAGCTTTTCATTCGCCTCGCCCATGACCGCTTCAAGCTCGGACTGAACGATTTTAATAAATACTTGGCCAGGTTTGAGACTTTTTGTAACTTCTGTTCCTACTGCACGCTCTTTAACCTGGGCGACAAACTCTTTAACTACCGGCAAAGCGACATCCGCTTCCAGCAGTGCCATGCGCACTTCTCGTAGCGTATCTTTAATATTATCTTCGGTAAGTCGTCCGCGGCCACTGACATTGCGAAGGGTTTGCCCGAGGCGTTCTGATAAATTCTCAAACATAAATTAATATATCTTTTGCTGGTTTGTTGCACATTATACCGATATTTCCCTGAGAGTCTCACCTTGAGATTGAATTCTTAGCACAGGTTCTAGTAATTTATCGATATAAAAACTTATTGTCCTCGTTAAATGTGGTCAAAACCACTTACTATCAAGGTTGTATTTTGTGGTAACTTGCAGTATCAATACGCCCTGCTGATTAGCATTTCCGAAAAGTCGGAACACATTACAGCTACAAAGGAGTGACATGACTACACTTTTTGCTCTTCTCAGCATCGCAATGTATTTAATTTCGATGTTTGTACTAATGGGAAGACTTTTTCACAAAGATGGACCGAATAAGACCGTTGCCTTAAGTCTGGCAGCGGTAGGGACAGTTGTTCACATCCTCTATCTGGCTGACGCCATTATGGGTGTACCAGGGCAAAACATGAGCATTACAAACGTTTTGTCGTTAGTCGCTTGGCTCATTACCGTTTCGATGCTTATCAGTATTACCCTCCTCCCCAACGTGATGTTATTACCAGGTGTCTTAGGATTTGCCGCGCTTAGTGTGACAGCGGTTTTTATCATTCCTGCGGAACACATTATGCACATTGAGTTGCAACCTGGACTGCTAATCCATATTTCTTTATCTTTGTTCGCATATGGCACGTTAGTCATCGCATTTCTTTATGCATTACAAATGTCTTACATCACCCATCGTCTTAAACAAAAAGAAGCCGCATTTATCTATTCCACGATGCCACCTTTAACGTTAGTGGAAGGTATATTATTTAAACTGCTATTGGTTGGAACCTGTTTACTCATTATCGCGCAAATAAGCGGTTTTATATTTCTTGATAACATGTTCAGCAAATTATATGCGCACAAAACCCTGCTTTCTCTCGCTGCAACGGCTATCTATATTTTACTGTTAGTGGGTCAGAGAATGTGGGGGTGGCGAGGGAAACAGGTGATAGGCTTGACCGTATTAGGGTTGGCGCTATTGTCAATGGCCTATTTTGGTAGCCGTTTTGTAAGAGAAATCCTGCTTTAAAACGAATTAACTGAAATTTTCCCTTGAAAGCCCAGCGCCGAATAACTAAAGTTGAACGTCCATTAGGTAAAGGAACCCATTAGTTGGACGCTATATCAACAAGCACGCTATTCATTGTTTTGGCGGTGCTGCTCTTATGCTCTGCATTTTTTTCCAGTTCAGAAACCGGCATGATGTCGTTAAACCGCTATCGGCTCAAACACTTGCAAGGAGAAGGTAATCTTGCAGCGAAGCGTGTTCAGAAGTTACTGGATCGCCCGGATCGCCTAATTGGGTTAATTTTAATAGGAAACAACCTGGTTAATATAGCTGCATCATCAGTAGCAACAATTATTGGTATCAGACTTTTTGGCGACGTGGGTATTGCTATCGCTACATTTGGATTAACCTTAGTAGTGTTAGTATTTGCTGAAGTTACGCCAAAAACGCTAGCCGCGTTGTATCCAGAAAAAATTGCCTTTCCAGCGTCATTGGTGCTGCTGCCTCTGTTAACTCTCCTGTACCCAATTGTATACTGCGTTAACGGCGTAACTAATGGCTTACTCGCATTGTTAAGAATAAGTCCGCTGGGCAGTAGTGATGATTCCTTAAGCAGAGAAGAATTGCGAACCGTAGTGTATGAAGCTGGGACCCTGATCCCTAAAAAGCACCAGGATATGCTTGTCAGCATTTTAGATTTAGAAAGTGTAACAGCTGAAGATATTATGGTACCTCGAGCAGAAATTTTTGCCATTGATATCAACGACGACTGGAATAAAATTCAAAAACTTCTCACTGGTTCTCAGCATACGAGAATTTTATTGTACCGAGACAGTGTCGATGACGCTGTTGGCTTTGTGCACGTGCGTGACGCCTTGCGCCTCCTTTCCAAAGACCAATTTACGAAATCGAGCTTACTTAGAGCCGTTAAAGAGATCTATTACACTCCCGAATCCACCCCATTGCATACCCTGATGTTTAAATTCCAAACCGAAAAAGAACGAATTGCGTTAGTGGTAGACGAATACGGGGATATCATGGGGCTAGTGACCATGGAAGATATCCTGGAAGAAATAGTGGGAGATTTCACCACTAGTATGGTGCCGGATCACAGCAAAGAGGCGCACATTCAGCAGGATGGGAGTGTACTTGTGGATGGCAGTGTCAACATTCGAGATTTAAATAGAGAAATGAATTGGCAACTCCCTATCGAAGGACCAAAAACTTTAAATGGGCTCATTTTGGAGTATCTTGAAGAAATCCCTGAAAACAGAGTGAGTTTGCGTTTAGCTGGATATCCAATCGAGATTGTAGATATTAGCGAAAATAAAATTAAGACGGTAAGAATAATTCCTGAATATTACCTACCCACAACCCAACCAATGCATGATTAGGTAGTTATTTATTTTTTTCTGCGCGTTGCGCGATGACGCGCGCTTTTGTTTCTGCAACCTTACTGGACAACTTTGTTAGTTTATCCAAGATATTGCGTAGCTCTTCGTCATCCTGCAAATCAGCCTCCGCTACGTGGCTCTGCAATGTACTTCTGAGCATGTCTGGTAATGAACGACTTCCCATAATGTGTTACTACTCTTAAATACAAACTAAATACTTCCTTATACTTACCCCCATTGCTGATAAGTATTTGTTATTGCTTGTATCGGATGTTTTTTAAACTTCTGAAGCGAAAGCCACAAAAAATTTATTCAAATTAAGTTATAGCCTGATCTCAAAGAACTTTTCATGTTTATTTATATACTTCGTTTAATAGCCCTGGTAATGCTCCTCAAGTACTCCACAGCGTTTTTCAATCGAGTACCGGATAACTGCAACCGAAGCCGTAGCAAATAGACTAGTGGTGTGAGAACAACATAAGCTGTCTACTAAGTAGCTTACCAACGGCATATGGCTGACGAGTAAAATCGACTTCAGTGGAGAAACGGTTGATTGACTATCCTGCATTCTCACATCTAAAAAGTCATGCGTCATTTCGGCGTCACCATCTGGAATGATATCGTGACAGATTTCCATATTGAACGGTCGAATATCTAACGAAAGCATATCGTACGTTTGACGTGCGCGTCGGTACGGGCTGACCAATGCCAAATCAACCTGACCGTCGGATAGGTAATGTTTTATCAACCACTTGGCTGCGTTCATGGCTTGTACACGCCCTTCTGGCGTGAGTTGACGCGACTTGTCATCAACGCGCAATGATTCGGCTTCGCCATGCCGCATTACAAATAATAAAATGTCGTCGTTGCTACTTTGACCTGACATAAGTTTATGAATAAGATGATACTTCCTGCTTACGATAGCAGACACGATTATCATCGCATAGCGTTATTGTTAAATTCATTTCTTTTTCGATGATGCGTTGATCGGACGGGGAGAGTTGTTGCGTACTTCCCAGTGAATGCAGTATTTTTTTATTTAATAAGAGAGCATTTTGACAACACCTCCAGACAAAGACAGATATCATTTCCTCACGCTTGAAAATGGTTTGAAGGTGATGATTTATCACCAGCCGCAACAGGCAGCCAGCTACGTTTCGATGGCAATCCGTGGTGGCCATTTTTATGATCCCCAAGATTGCCAAGGCCTATCCCACCTGCTTGAGCATATGTTGTTTATGGGTAGCGTCCATTTACCCAACCCAAACCAAGTTAATGAGTATATTGAAAATCACGGCGGTAGCATGAATGCCTGGACAGGGGCCGAATATGCAAATTTTCATTTCAATTGCCGTAGTGAAGCCTTACCTTCAGTGTTACCTGCTTTTGCGGATATGCTTTCTTCGCCGCTGCTTGCTCCAGACTCTATTGAAAGAGAAATCAACACAATAGAATCTGAATTCCAATTTAAATTGAAAGATGATTTACGTCGTCTCTATCAGATCCACAAAGAAACGTGTAACCCAGACCATCCCTTTAGCAAATTTTCTGTAGGTAATGCGGATATCTTTAACCGATTTGAGACAACCGCACTCAAAGCAAAATTGAAGGCGTTTCACCAGCACCATTACTGCGCAAGCAACATGGGATTGTGCATCGTATCCCCGGCCCCCCCCGAGGCGATTAAGGAGCTAGTATCGCATAGTTTTTCGACTTTACCGGCGGGACAACCAGTTTCTGCAGAATGGCCTGCACTCTACACCGCAAAACAAACCGGGGTGCAAATCAATATTGTTCCGCTGCAAGCTGCGAAGCGGATGATCGTAACGTTTGCGTTGCCTGGATTGCATAATGAATACAAAACCAAGCCACTGGATTATTTAAGTCACCTATTGGGAGATGAGGGTGAAGGCAGCCTATTAGCTGTCCTGAAACGTAAAAATTGGGTAATGAACCTAATAGCCGGTAGCGGAATCGAAGGTGATGACTTTAAAGATTTTAACCTCAGCTTTCAATTAACTCCGTTAGGTTTAGAAAATCGTGATGCGATCATCGCCCATTTATTTGCTTATTTAGAATTAATTAAATCTTCATTAAACGAGTCATGGCGCTATCAGGAAAAAGCTAAGTTAAACCGCTTGGCAAATGAGTTTGACGATAATCCAAAACTTTTAAATGCCGCATGCGATTATGCGCAAGCATTATTATTTTTTAACTATGATGCTATACCGCAGTTAAAGTGTCTGAGCGACAAATTTAACCCACAGAAAGTTGAGTATGCACTTAGGTTTTTCAATGTGGAAAACATGCGTGTCAAGGTAATTGACCAAGCACTACCGACGAATAGAACGAGTGAGTACTACCACGCTAAATATAGCGTATCCTCTCTTTCGGACGATTCACGCAACGAATACTTCAAGCACGAAACTGATGATGCGTTAACACTACCTCCACCTAATCCTTATTTAGGTGAAGATTATTCGTTAATCGATGTGGAAAGTAAGTATCTGACGCCGCAGTTGTTAACACCTGATCAGAATAAAAAAATCTGGTTTGCGCAGGATGAACAGTTTGTTACTCCCAAGGGCGATATTTTTATTTCGTTCGATGTCCCCGGCTTTACAGACGAAATCAGATCAGTAGCAGCAAAACGCGTTTGGTTAGCTGCAATAAACGACTATCTTCAGGCAAAATATTATCGTGCTGAAATAGCTGGCCTTCACTATAGAGTGTACGGACACCAAGCGGGGTTCAGCGTTAATACGCGCGGTTTTTCGCAAAACCAAATGAAGCTATGCCAACAAATACTGGAAACTATTCTGAAATTCACACCGCCAAAAGACTCTTTTTCCAGGTTACAACATAGCCAACTTCAGTCTCTACACAATTCGTTGATGAATAAACCCACGAACCGTCTGTTCTCTAGGCTTAGTGTGCTATCACAGAGAAATACCCACGCACCGCTGGCCTTATTCAACGCCGTACAGGAGTTGTCCTATGAAGAAATGGTCGAGATTAAAGATAATGCTTTTTCATCCTATTTCTTAGAGGGCTTGGTGTTCGGTAATTGGCGAAGTGAAGAAGCTAAAGAATTCACGCATTCATTAAATACGTTATTTTCAGAGTCAAACGAATCAGCTATTCCACGAGCGGTCGCACAGCTACCTGTAGGTGCCCCCTCTTATCATGAGGTTATATGTGAACATGATGATGCTGCTATCGTTCTATACTTACAAGCCCCGAGCAGCTCATTGATTGATACCGCTATGTGCATGATTTTAGAACAAATGTTAGCAGCTCCTTTTTTCAATGTACTTAGATCTGAAAAGCAATTGGGTTACGTCGTGGGCACTGGTTATGTTCCCCATAACCAACATCCCGGATTTGCATTTTACATTCAAAGTCCTAGTTTTGGTCCAGAGTATCTATTGTCCGAAGTACGTAGTTTTATCAAACGCCAGTTTGATGAAATTAATTTCTATCGTGCTTACTGGCCGACCATTCAAAAAAATCTGTTAAAACAACTTGAAGAAAAAGATCTCTCGCAATCAATGAAAGCACAGAGGTTATGGTTAGCACTGGGTAATGGTGACAATACATTTTCGCGCAATGCACAATTAGCTCAACAGATCCATTCGCTCACGTTTAATGAGATTAAACAGTATGCGGATGCAGCAGCCAATCGTGAAAAATTTGGTGAATTAATATTGTATGCACCAGGGAAGTTCGAAGGACTAAGCGGAGACTTTACTCACATAGCGGACATAACTGAATTTAAACAAAAAACACCCTATTTTGACAAAGGAAACTAGTTATTCATCAACAAGTGTACAACTATTGAGCAAGCCTGTTCTAAAGAACAGAAATTTCTTGTAGAGCACCCTATATTTCGGCATATTGGTACGCTCGGTTAAAAGGATACGACCGTAAGCAAGCTTAAATTATAAAAACAAGGCGAAAAGCCAAAGGTATGTGGGTGCGCGCGACTTTCAATCGGTTAGTGTTAAGTACAATTTTAGTAGTCTGTCTGCTTGCCACTATGGCGGCTAAGGCGATTTCGATTACTGACATTCATTTTACAGAACTGACCCGCAAGGACGGGCTATCCAGCCTTACGATCGTCGATATAGTTGAAGATAAACATGGATTTTTATGGTTTGCTACAACCAATGGATTAAATAGATATGATGGCTATTCGGTAAAGCAATACCATCCTTCTGATGCAAACCCTAATAGTTTGCCCCCTGGCTTAATAACTCAATTATTCATATCTTCAGCAGGCAATATTTGGATTGGTACGAGGGAAGGTTTAGCTAAATACAATGAATCTTCAGATGATTTCACCAATTACAATTCAACCAATTCGTCGTTAAAACATAATGAGATATTAACGATAGCAGAGTCTTCCGATAACAACCTATTAATCGCTGATAGAAACAACCTCTATGAATACAGCAACGAAACGGAAACGTTATCTCGCTTAGCATTTAATGCAAAATTCCCGGAACAAATATCGGTAATCAGGGACGAGCCTAATAGAATTTGGATAGGCACTTTTGGAAATGGTGCATATATTTACGATAAAAAGAAGAAAGTACTCTATCCCTTAGATAAGGTAAATCCATGGAACATTCATGTAGGTGAAAAATGGATATCTGATCTCAAGGTCATAGCTGGCGAATACTGGCTTATCGCTAACTCATCCATATCGCGGATTAGTGCTGATGGTGAGCATATACAACATATTAATGGGGACAGTCACCCTATTTTTTCGAGTTCTAATATTAATACGGTGTCGCAAGTAAACGAGTCGGTTTGGATTGGTACGCAAAACGGACTGGTGGTTTATTCATTAGAAAACGATGAACTTTTCACCTTGAGTGCTGAAAATGGCGAAATGACAGGATTAACCCATCCTTATGCGCTGAGCATCTACAATGACAGTACTGGCGCGACATGGGTAGGAACTTTTTTAGGGCTTTTTAAATACCACCCTAAATTAAATCTTCAACGCTTCTATACAAACAAAAAAGATTTTCAGCAAGGCAACAGTGTGTGGGGGCTTGAAGAAGATCTAAATGGTCAGTTATGGTTTGTAACCCAAGAAAACGGCATTGCCCGCTTTAATGAACAAGAAGGGACCTATACCTACCATCTAAGCGATACGAATACCTCCTTTTGGGATTTGGCGATAGACAGACATAATCAGTTCTGGATAGCAACGTCAAAGGGGATTTCCCAATATAGCGTGAAAAATGACAGTCTAGTTGAACAATATAATTTCCTCCCCAATGTATTTGTTGACAGTTTTCTATTCGATGGCGAAAAAATCTGGTCATGGATTGAGCAAGAAGGGCTTGTTTCTATCGACACCAATCCACTCGCTAATAGAAATTCACGTGTCTCTATGTACTTAGAGGATGATAGAAAAAGTAGAAAACAGCCTATTTTTATCGATAGTGAAAGTAGGCTATGGCTGTCGTCAGAAAAAGAGATCCATTTATTCGACACGGTCAACAAAACAATTAAGAGAACTATCACGCCCGATGACGGGTTAAATTCCAGGGCAATTGCGGTTTATGACTGGGGCGGCCACTATTGGCTCACCACTATATCAAATGGTGTAGTAAAAGTAGATAAACGCACATTGAAAGTCACAGACAAAGAGTCTGATGAAATCCAGGGAGGAGTGATATATTCATCAATAGGCAGAGATAACTCTATCTGGTACGCCAACACGCAGGGAATTCAAGAAATCATTTTACCCAATCTGGACAAGGGAGAAGTTGTCACGCTTGAACAGTTAAATTACAACGCGCTAAACGAAGATGCTGTACTACTTACTGCTGACAACCGTCTATTTTTTGGTGGCGAAACTGGATTCACGCAACTTACTGAGTCCTACTCGTTTGCGGGTAATAATCAAGGTGGCAAGGCGCGACCGCCTGAAATTCTCGATATCGAAATCTTTGGAAGCGGAACAGATACATCAGGGTCGCAATTAATCTCCTCTCCTATTTATTTGTTGGATGCTGTTTCTATTGCCTACAATGCGTCAATAAATTTAACTTTTGGCCAAATCAATCCTATTCGCTCGACTTTACTTGAATACCGTTGGCGCTTAAACGGTTTTGAGAATGATTGGCAGTCGCCCCGTTCAATAGCGAGTAAATTGCGAATCGCTGCTTATAGTGGCTTAAATTTTGGAAATTATGTATTTGAGGTTCAGGTTAAAGCGCCTGGGCAACAGTGGTCTAATTCTAAAGAACTAAAGATAATGGTAGACAGGCCCCCCTGGCTACATAATGCAGCTTTGGTTTTCTATTTAATTGCCTTGCTATTTACCTCTATTTATATAGTTAGGCAGTGGCAAATTAGAAAGGCTAACCAGCTAAAAGTAAGCGAGTCAGAAGAAAGGCTTAAGCTTACGCTTTGGAGTAGCGGTGATGAGCTTTGGGACTGGGATGTCTATAAAGGCCAAGTATTCCGCTCCAACACGTGGGGCACGCTGGATTTCCCACAAGACAATATACGTGCGCATAGTGCATATGATGCTAACATCCATCCCAGTGATATTATTCGCGTGCAGGAGGCCTTACAGGCTCATTTGAACGACGAAACCGAGTATTACGAACTGACTTACCGCGCGAAAACGTTTAAAAATAAATGGATTTGGATACTTGACCGCGGAAAAGTGGTAAAACGTGACCACAATAATCAACCAGTGCGTATGACGGGTACGCTGAAAAATATCCATCATCTAAAGCAAGCTGAAGAGCAACTTAATTTGTTTAAGCGCTCAATTGAAAATATTTCTGAAGGGGTATTTATCACCGATACAAACTTTAAGTTTATATCGGTCAATACCGCATATTGTAAATACACCGGTGAAACCAGAAATCAGGCATTAGCAAGTTATATGTATTTTCACCAATACCCCGAAGCCTTTACAGAAGAGATCAAGAAAACACTTAAAACAAAAGGAAACTGGTTTGGCGAAGTGGAATCAGTACGCGTTAATGGTGAGCGATACGAAATAGAGCTGAACCTGGATGCGGTTCATGATGAAGATGGTAAAATTAGCCATTTCGTAGGGGTCTTCTCAGATATCACCTCTCGTAAAAGTACAGAAAAAGAGCTTCTGAAGCTGGCAAATACTGACCCGTTGACGGAGTTGCCGAATCGTTCATTCTTTCAAGCTAGCCATCACAACCTGGTGAGACGAACTGAGCCTCATGCACTGCTCTGTTTGGATATGGACAATTTCAAAAAAATTAATGATTCGTTGGGCCATCAGACAGGTGATATTCTAATAAAACAAATTGCCAAACGTCTGCAACGAATCACGGGTAATGATGCCACCTGTTATCGATTAGGTGGAGATGAGTTTAGTGTTTTGATGGAAGACACTTCTGATATCCATACGATCACACATTATGCCCAAAGCGTTCTGGATTCCCTTTCGCGGCCTTTCATTATTAACAAACAAGAGTTTGTGCTAGGGGCTAGCATAGGTATAGCGTTCTATCCAGATGATGGTAATACCCCGCAAGAGATCTTGAAAAATGCCGACACCGCCATGTATTTTGCAAAAAACAACGGTGGCAATAGCTATCAATTTTTCAGCGGTGAAATGAACCAAAATGCAGTACGTCAGTTGCAAATAGAGAACTTAATTCGCCAGGGAATTAAGGATGACTTATTTACCGTCTATTACCAACCAAAAGTGGATATCACCACGGGCAAGTTAGTCAGTATGGAAGCCTTGGTACGCTTCGAACATCCACATAAAGGAATTGTCAGTCCCGGTCAGTTTATTCCATTAGCCGAACAAACGGGTCAAATTATTGACATTGGTGAAATAGTCTTACGTAAGGCTATTGCAGACACCAAACGCTGGGTGACTGCAGGGATCTTCAGTGGCCGGGTTGCTGTCAATATTTCAGCTAAACAATTTGAATTACCGGATTTGGATGATCGTATCAATAGGGTGCTAAACGAAATTGGCTTATCCCCTCTTCACCTTGAATGTGAAATTACCGAAGGTACATTAATGGAAAACCCCGATCAGGGGCTTGAAATGATGGAACGTTTGCGTGAAAGAGGCATCCACTTAGCTTTAGATGATTTTGGTACTGGGTATTCATCTCTAGCCTATTTAAAACGCTTTCCATTAAATACGCTTAAAATTGATAAAGCTTTCATTGACGATATTGCCGAAAGCAGTGTAGACCGGCATATGGCTGCCGCTATCATTAATATAGCGCACAATCTTGGTCTCAAAGTGGTTGCCGAGGGCGTTGAAGAAGAAAAACAACTTACCATCCTACGCCGTTATGAATGCGAAATGATTCAAGGCTACTTATACAGTAAACCGTTAAACGCAGAACGATTTGAAAAGCTATTAAAAGAAAATCAGAAGTTACATCATCTCATCGGTCAACCCTCCGTCTAATAACGGTTGGTAGATATAGCTATCAGCTCAGCGAGTTAATTTTTCCACCCTGGACAAGGCCGTTCTTGGAAGCTTTAGAGAGGGTTAAAAACTACGGTCATAGTATTAATTCAACCTAAAACCTCACCTCTATCATATTATTATCAGCTGAATATTTATTCACAAAGTTGAAATTAATATTGGCACACTTCTGGCTTAAACAATACATACCGACAAATTTAAGTCAGTCGGTGTTTGTTTTGTTCATAATATAAAAATCAGAGGATACAAAGATGTTAAAAGCGTACGCAGTTGCCTTGGCTCTTACCACTACGGCTCCAGTTGCTGATAAACAGGAAGGTGTAAAAAAAGCGCCACAGACTCTTAAAGAAGCACCTGTCGAAACTCAAGCGCGTAAGCCATCGAGACTAGGAAGAGGTGGAACGTTCTAATTCTGGGTCTAAAATTATTTAGAATATACTGACTTTCAAAAAAGAGACTATACGTCTCTTTTTTTATGCCTGTAGGTAAAGGTTATTAAAACCTATAGATTTACGTATCGCTACATGGCGACTGATAGTGAACATAGGCATTAAAAACGGGCCAACGAATAACCCTGCTAACGCCCAACCTTTCGCCTGCATACCAGATTTAAACGCTTCAACGTAAAAAAATAAGCTGCTCACAATAGAAACCAGTAGTAACGCAATCATCATAACCTCTTCGACAATACTGGCGTTAGAAATGAAACCTCAAATAGAGTGGCTCCGCATTTTAGGGAACAGAATTGTACACATTTCAAACATATTTTCTAGGGGAAATAGCGATTTAGCATAAAAAAACCGCGCAATGCGCGGTTTTTAACACTTTTATTACATGCTAGTAAAATGTTTCTTCCTTTTCAGCCATCGTTTGTAACACGTCAGCTGGTGCAAATTTGTTACCGACACTTTCACTGTAGTGCGTCAAACGATTGACAACATGTTGAATTCCTAGCGAATCCATATAACGGAATGGTCCACCTAGGAAGGGCGGAAAACCAATTCCAAATATGGCGCCAATATCACCATCACGAGGGTTCCTGATAACACCCTCTTCTAAACAGCGGGCGGCTTCATTCAACATCATCAATACACAACGCTCTGCCACTTCTTTTTGGCTTAACGATGAAGAGGGCGAAATATTCAGCAGGGAATAAATTGATTCATCCACGTCCTTACCTGGTTTGTCACCGTCATAAGAATAAAATCCTCTGCCGTTCTTCTTACCTTTGCGACCATCTTCAAGTACTTTATCAAAGGCATCAGGGGCTACAAATCTGTCTCCAAATGCCTCAACAAGAATTGGAATAATCTTGGTCCCTACGTCGATGCCAACTTCATCTAGAAGTTTTACAGGCCCAACTGGAAAGCCAAACTTGACCAAAGACTTATCAATATGTTCAATTGGCTCGCCCGCTAATATTAAATACGCCGCTTCGTTCATATAAGGCGCAAGAATACGATTCACATAAAATCCCGCGCCATCTTTTACTACAACCGGAGTCTTGCCCTGTTTGCGAGCAAATTCAACAGTAGTTGAAATCGTTTGATCCGAAGTCTTCTCGTGAGCGATAACTTCAGCCAATGGCATTTTGTCTACTGGAGAAAAATAATGCAGACCAATAATGTTTTCAGGACGCTGCGCTTTTGCTGCAATCTGATTGATTGGAATAGAAGACGTGTTAGATGCAAAAATAGTGTCGGAATTGCAGTTAGTTTCAATGTCCGCGACCATTTGCTGTTTCAAACCTACATCTTCAAACACGGCTTCAATCACCATATCCGAATCTTGCATACCACGGTAGTCTAATGTCCCCGTTAGTAATGACATATGCTTTTGCATTTCAGTCTCACGCATGAACTTACGTTTAACCTTTTTACTTAGTAAGTCATAGCTGTATTTCATTGCATGCGCGATACCTTCAGCACGAATATCTTTGATCCGCGCTGGTACCTTCGCTTTGGTAGCCGTAACATAGGCAATGCCACCACCCATCAAGCCACCACCCAGGATACTGGTTTTACTGACTTTTTTCGGCGCCACCCCTTTAACACCCTCTTCTTTTTTCATTTCTGTAGTAGCAAAGAAAATTTGGCGTAGTTGATAAGATTCGGGGGTCATGACCAGTTGACCAAACGCTTTTGCTTCCGCGGCAAGGCCCGCTTTCATACCGTTTTTCATGCCCTCTTCAATAACATTAATGATTTTCTCAGGGGCCGGATAATTACCTTTGGTTTTAGCAAGGGTTTGTTGACGGGCCTTTTTAAACATGAAGTCACGGCCAAAACCTGTTTTTTCAAGCGCTTTGTTTAGCAAGCCTTTTTGCGGCGCGCTTCGCTCGGGTTTCTTCTTGCTCGCAAATTTAGTCGCTACTTCAAGTAAAACACTGTGAGGTACAACTTCATCTACAATACCATATTTCTTCGCTTGTTTAGCTCTGGCAGCAGAGCCTGTCAGCATCATTTTCATCGCTTGCTGAATGCCAATAAGACGAGGTAACCGTTGGGTGCCCCCACTGCCTGGTAATAAACCTAGCTGAACTTCGGGCAAACCTACCTGAGTGGCCTGTGAGTCAGAGCAAACGCGATAGTGACACGCTAACGCCAACTCTAAACCACCACCTAGCGCCGGACCATGAATAGCCGCTACCACTGTGGGGCGCAATCGTTCAATACGATCAAACACTGCCTGACCACCTTCGGCTAAGGTCTGCGCATCATCCTGAGTCTCACACGCAGCTAACATTGAAATATCTGCACCCGCAACAAACGAGTTTTTCTTGCCACTGGTTAGCACCACACCTTTTATGGAAGAGTCAGCTTCAATCTCATCAAGGACAGCATTGATTTCCTCGCCAAATTCTTTTTTTAGCGTGTTCATTGACTCACCGGGCACATCAATTGTGAGTATGGCGATTCCATTGTCCTGACGCGTTAGCGTAAACGCACTTCGTTTTTCAGTAACGTCGTCAGTCATTGTTTTCGTTTCTTGTTCGGCCATTATTCAGTCTCCACTATCATTGCTGCGCCTAACCCACCAGCCGCACACGCAGTTAGAAGGCCTGTCCCCCCACCGCGACGATTTAATTCATTCAGCATTTGTGTAATCATCCGGGTGCCCGTGGCGGCGAACGGGTGACCATAAGCGATTGAACTTCCCATGACGTTAAACTTATCCATATCGATTTCGCCCGTGGCTTTGCTGCGTCCTAGCTTCTCCTGCGCAAATTTATCGCTAGCAAACATTTTAATGTTAGCCAATGTTTGAGCAGCGAAAGCTTCATGCATTTCAATTAACGTGAGATCGTTAAGCGACATTCCGGCTCTGTCAAGGGCAAGCGGTGTTGCGTAAGATGGCCCCATTAACATGTCCTCCCACACATCTATCGCGGAAAAGGCATAACTCTTAATAAAACCAAGCGGTTTGTAACCTAGCGCCTTCGCTTTGCTTTCTGTCATCATTAATACTGCAGAAGCACCATCAGTCAATGGAGTTGCGTTTGCGGCAGTGACCGAACCATATTTTTTGTCAAATACCGGACGTAACTTTGAGTAGCCTTCCAATTTAGAGTCGAAACGTACGTTATTATCTCGCTCAAATGCGGATTTAAAAGGCTCAGCATAAGCGGTCATCACCTCGTCTTTTAGTTTACCGTCTTCCCAGCTTTGGGCTGCCAGACTATGGGAGCGATGCGCAAGCTTGTCTTGATCTTCACGGCTGATATTGTGACTTTTAGCCATTTGTTCAGCCGTTTGGCCCATCGACAAGCCTGTTGAATACTCGGCAACCGCCGGAGGCACGGGGAGTAAATCTTTAAATCCGAGTTTCTTAAATATATTCCACTTTTGCCCCATGGTTTTGGCTTTTTGTAAATCGACTAAAGCTCTGGCAAGCTTTTTAGATACGCCAATAGGTGAAACAGAGGTCGAATCGGCACCTCCCGCTATACCCACCTCAATATTGCCTGTCAGCATACTCTCAGCAATATTAACCGTGGATTGAAAGCTGGTTGCACAAGCGCGGGAGACACTGTATGCGTCGGTGTGCACATTCATACCGGTACCCAACACAATTTCGCGCGCAATGTTGGGGGCCTCTGGCATTTGTACTACTTGTCCATATACCACTTGATCGACCATATCTGGGGCTACCCCCTGCCTTATTAGTAGTTCATTAACTACCATCTTGCCTAAATCGACGGCTGGCACACCGTGAAAATAAGTAGCCATCTTAGCGAATGGCGTCCGTAAGCCCGCTACGATCGCGATTCGATCGCCTGAACGAGTTGTAACGACTTGTTTAGTTGACATATTGCACCTGAATTAATACCACATTAAGTGGTCTGACCTGTAATTAGCAAGATTTTTACAAACATTGAACAAAATAGCAAATATCTGCTTAAATGCCTCATTAAGAAAATCTTCATTACAAAATTGGTAATGTGTTTTTATCTACGAAATTCGGCCAATTCTCGATTTTTGAAATAAGTGATTACATTTGTTCTATAAAATCATCGGTAGTTGAGCCTTGAAGTTAACTTTTAAGGCCGCATATGAATAGCCATTAAAACAATAACCGGATGTGACTTCGCTATGTCATCAGAGCAGTTCAAGCAATTACACGCTTATTTAGACACGCAAATTATTGGACAAAGTCAGCTTACTCGCAGTTTATTAATCGCACTACTTGCGGATGGCCATCTGCTGGTGGAAGGTCCTCCAGGGCTGGCGAAAACAAGAGCGGTTAATGCATTAGCGAATGGAATGGATGGTGATTTTCATCGGGTTCAGTTTACACCAGATTTATTACCCGCTGACCTTACGGGTACGGATATTTATCGTCCTGAAACTGGCGAATTTGTTTTCCAAAAAGGGCCACTGTTTCACAATTTGGTCCTGGCTGATGAAATAAACCGGGCTCCCGCAAAAGTTCAGTCCGCCTTATTGGAGGCCATGGCAGAACGGCAAATAACCGTAGGCAACAAAACGTACCCTTTGTCGCCCTTATTTTTAGTCATGGCGACACAGAATCCGTTGGAGCAGGAAGGAACATATCCACTTCCCGAAGCTCAACTTGATCGTTTCCTAATGCATGTAGAAATTGGATACCCTGACGCAGAAACGGAATTAAGCGTACTGCAATTAACCCGTCAGGAAGAATTGCAAACGCCTTCTGAACCACCAGCGGTTCTATCCCAAGACGCTATTTTTGCAGCAAGAAAAGCATCTTTGGCGCTACATATGGCACCAGAATTAGAAAAATATATTGTTCAATTAATTATGGCTACGCGCGCACCGGAAAAATATGATGACAAAATGGCATCGTGGATTGAATTTGGTGCCAGCCCTAGAGCCACTATTGCGCTAGACCGTTGCGCAAGGGCTCACGCTTGGCTTGCGGGTAGAGAATTCGTCGGCCCAGACGATATTCAAGCGGTTATGCATAATGTATTGAGACATCGGATAATCATGTCTTATCAAGCCGAAGCTGAAGGCATTACGGTTAAAGACGTACTAGATAACATTCTTAAGTTGGTGGCGGTCCCCTGAACCTGATTATGCAGCAAGTAAAATCAATTTTATCCCAGTTGCAGTCTGATGGAATCCATTTGAGTGTGGCAGAGTTATTGCGCTATCAGCAATTAACCCGGCTAATTGATTTGAGCCCGCGTAGAACGCTACAAGCGAGGCTTTCAGGCCAATATCTTTCACGCGACAAAGGGCGGGGAATGGAGTTTGACGAAGCCAGACACTACCTACCAGGGGATGACATTAGAGCGATCGACTGGCGTGTTACGGCTCGGACGGGGAAAACCCACACTAAGGTCTATCGAGAAGAACGTGAGCGGCCGGTGTTTCTTTGCTGTGATCTTACTTCATCCATGCAGTTTGGCACGCAATTGATGTTAAAGTCGGTTCAGGCTGCGCATCTAGCATCTTTACTTTCGTGGTCAGCGGTGGCTAGAGGAGATAAAATCGGGGCGTTACTATTCGACGATGTGTCACATCGTGAATGCAAACCAATGTCACGTAAGCGTGCTGTGCTTTCTGTTTGTCACGAACTCATCAGTATGCAACAACATGCGCTTCAGCAAGCCACGTCGAATTCATTGCACATTAACGCGTTAGAACAAGCTAGTCTGCGTCTTCGACGGGTGGTGAAGCCTGGTAGTTTGATCTATCTTATTTCAGATTTCTCCAAGCTGTCAGAGTTGGCTCAATCCCATTTAATTTCCGTCGCTCGACATTGTGAAATTCATGCAGTTCATATTTATGATCCAATTGAACTAAGTCTTCCACCCATAAAAAGCAAGCAAACAGTAAAGGTAACTGACGGTGAGCAAGAGCAAACCTGGATGCTGGGGGACGCTAAGATAAATGAGCAGTATCACAGTTGGCGCACACTCGAAAACGAACGGCTTAAAAACTTTTTTAAAAAAAGTAAGATTCTTTTCCATTCTGTGAGCTCGGGAACGGCTTTGGATAAGCAGTTGCTTCAATTCAGCATGAGGACTGCATAATGCAAGCGCAAACTCTTTCCAATCCCCTTGAAAATCTTCAGGACATTCATGTTCCCGAATCAGTCAGTGCCTGGCCCTTAGCGTGGGGGTGGTGGATAGTAATCGGTATAACAATCCTCGGTTTGATAGTGGCGGCAGTCTGGTTCTACAAAAGGTATCAATTTTCATGCGCTAAACGTCAGGCTATAAAAGAGATTTATACCTTGCAGGCCAATCAAGCCGACTGGGCTCAGAAGCAAAACGCTATTTTAAAGCGCACCGCATCTTACTACTTTGATAAGCACACTGTGGCTTCACTTTACGGTCAACGATGGCAACAATTCTTGGTGGGATGTTTAGCTAAGAGAAAAAAGGGACAAATTACTCAAGAAATTAACCAACTTCAAAAAGCTTTGTATCAACCTCAGCCCCCAAGTACCGACCAGTTTGAGTCATGTCAGAAAGCCTGCTTGTACTGGTTAAAACACGCTCGTTTTGCGAAAAAAACGCCAACCGTAGAAGTGGAGGCATCAAATGCTTGAGTTCGCCTGGTGGTGGATCTTATTCGCACTCCCTCTACCTTTATTGATTCGCTGGCTGACACCCGCGGTAACCGAGACCGATTCAGCTGCATTAAAGGTACCCAGCTTGATGCCGCACGTTACTGCGCCTGAAAAATTGAAGCAGAATCATCGCTTCATATTATTGGTTAGCAGTCTAATCTGGATAACATTAATCATTGCAGCTGCACAGCCTAGATGGTTGGGCGAGCCCGTCAGTATTCCATCGAAAGGTCGCGAACTGATGTTGGCTGTGGATTTATCTGGCAGTATGAAGATAGATGATATGCAACTAAACGGGCAACAGGTTAATCGGCTTACCATGATAAAGGCTGTTCTCAACAACTTTATCCAACGTCGCGTCGGTGATCGTCTGGGCTTAATTTTATTTGCAGATACAGCTTACATGCAGGCGCCCCTTACCTATGATCGCGAAACGGTTGCCAGTTTGCTTAACGAAGCGGTTATTGGTTTGATAGGAGAGCAGACAGCAATAGGCGACGCAATAGGTCTGGCAGTAAAGCGGTTTGATGAAAAAGAAGATACCAACCGGGTCATTATCCTGCTAACTGACGGTCAGAATACTGCTGGCAATATTACCCCTGCACAAGCTAAAGAACTGGCAGTGGCTAGCAACACAACCGTTTACACCATCGGCGTTGGCGCCGACGAAATGCTAATTCAAAATTTTTTCGGCAGCCGAAGAGTAAATCCTTCGCAAGATTTGGACGAGACCATGTTACGTGATTTAGCTGAATCAACTGGGGGGCAATATTTTCGCGCAAGAGACGCCCAAGAACTCAATAATATTTACGCCATATTGGATGAACTAGAACCTGTTGAAGGTGACGAGCGAAAAATGCGCCCGTTAACGGCACTGTATTATTATCCACTGGCATTAGCATTGGTGTTAAGTGTACTGACAGCCTTAGTAGTGCTAGGCCGTAATTATTGGCGGCAACGCCGGGTTAATTTTAAAGAAATGACAGAGAATTAAATAATGGCATTTTTTGAACATTTCCATTTTTTACGTCCTCTCTGGTTATTAGCAATTATTCCATTGGGTTTGCTGTACTGGTTCATTAAACAAAACGTTAGGCTTCAGTCAGGCTGGCAAAGTATTGTATCCAATCATTTATACCGTTTTATGGTTATTGATCACGGTAAACCCTTGCGTCGCCCTCCTTTGTGGTTGATACCCCTAGGCTGGTTACTTGCTATAGTGGCGCTCGCAGGCCCTACTTGGGAAAAACTTCCGCAACCGGTTTTCCAGATCAAAGCAGGTCATGTCATCGTGATGGATATGTCGTTGTCTATGCGTGCAACCGACTTGACGCCCGACCGACTTACCCGAGCAAAATACAAAGCGATTGATTTAATCACTGCAATAGGTGAAGGAGAGATGGGGTTAGTGGCGTACGCGGGGGACGCGTTTGTGATTAGTCCGCTAACTACAGACGCTGCTAACCTAACGGCATTAATACCCAGTCTAAGCCCCGAAATAATGCCCGTACCGGGAAGCGACCCTTTTATGGGAATTAAAGCGGCGTCAGAGTTATTAGCCAATGCTGGTTATCAACGTGGGCACATATACTGGTTTACCGATGAGATTGAGCTTTCCCAAACGAAAGAGCTGCATGATTACATAAATAAACAACCGTATACGGTCAATATACTGGGTATTGGAACCTCAGCAGGCGCGCCTATTAAACAGGTAAATGGTGAATTACTTAAAGAAGCTGATGGTAGCATCGTTATAGCAAAACTGTATGAATCGCCGCTACGTTCAATCGCGAAAACTGGCAAAGGTATATACACCCCCTTGTCAGCTACAGGGGAGGATATTAAAAAGCTTCTAACAGGAAAGGATCGGCCGCAGCAAAAAAATACTGAAGACAATAACGAATCGGCAGGCGATAAATGGCGCGAATTTGGGCCATATCTGGTTTTATTTATACTCCCTTTTGCCGCTTACGGTTTTAGGCGAGGTCTGCTGACCTGTCTTGTACTAGGTTCTCTATTCTCGCTTCCTGAGCCTGTAATGGCCCAAACGCAAGATTCTCAAGAAGTCGTCTCTATGCCATGGTACAAGTCACCGTTTTTAAATAGTAACCAAAGGGGATTGGAAGCTTTTAAGGACGAAGCCTATGAACAAGCCGCTACTGAATTTGATACGCCATCCTGGCAAGGAGCGGCGCATTATAAAGCGGGTAATTACGAGGCTGCACTTGAAGCTTTTTCAAAAGTGAATAATGCTGATGGTTTGTATAATCAAGGGAATAGTTTGGCGCATCTTGGCGAGCTAGACAAGGCGATTGAAAAATATGCCAAGGCGCTTGCCCTAAAACCAGATCATGCTGATGCAGCTAAAAATAAAGCGCTACTTGAAGAACTCAAAAAACAACAAGAACAACAGCAACAACAGCAACAGCAACAGCAACAGCAAGAAAGTAATTCCGACGAGCAACAGGACCAGCAAAATCAGCAAAATCAGCAAGCTGAGTCAGACGAGTCCTCAGATCAGGAACAAACTCAAAATAATACAAAACAACAATCGCAAACTGATGCGCAGCAAAGCGATGAAATGGAACAAACGGAGTCGCAGCAAGAACGACATCAGCAATCCGGCCAGGAGAATCAGCAGTCTCAAGCTACCCCAAAACAGGCTGAAGAAACCAAGGATGTATTAGAAAATACAGAAAACACTGAACAGGCAGCCCAAACAGAACAGCCACAGAACCTTAGTGACGAAGATCAACAACGACTTGAAACTATTAAACGACGTATTCCAGACGATCCCGCTTATCTGTTAAAGCGAAAGATGCAACTGGAAGCCCAAAGAAGGCAACGAGATAGAATGCCCGCGAATCGGAGAGAATGGTAATGAAATGGTTGTACGCTACGCTATTATGCGTCGCTTTCTCTTTTAATGTTTTCGCTGAAGTGGAAAAAGTTGAAGCTTCGGTAGATAAAAACCCGGTTATGATTGATGAGGCTATCGTGTTGTCGGTCACCGCTTATGGGGATCCGAAGCGAGAGGCTTTTGATAGTTCGCCGTTATTAAAAGATTTTGTGGTAGGCCGAACTTCTGTCAGTAGTAAAACATCAATCATAAATTTTGACACCACGCGCACCACCACTTGGTCGACCACTCTTTTTCCTCGGGGCAAAGGCAAGTTCACCATTCCAGCGTTTACTATTGAAGGTAAGCAAACGAAACCAATAAGCATTGAAGTGGTTGATGTAAAGCAGGACGCAAACCAACCTGCCAGAGATTATTATGTCACCACAGAAGTCGACGCCCATTCGGTCTATCTTCACCAACAAATCCGCTATACGGTTAAACTGTTCTTAGCAACCAATATTGAGCGCGGCAGCTTAGATGCTCCCAAGTTAGCCAAAGCACAAATTAAGCAACTCGGTGAAGATAAGCAATACACCGATATCGTTAATGGTCGTCGCTATCAGGTTATCGAACGTACCTTTGCTGTTATTCCTCAACAGTCTGGGGATTTCACCATTCGGGGGCCTGTTTTTTCGGGTGAAGTAATGGCCTCTAACTCAAGCCAGCGTTTTGGTTTTTTCAACCGGACTCACGAAGTTAATCGTATCGGACCCGATATAGATATCACAGTGAAGTCAAAACCAGAGAACGTTAGTTATCATTGGCTGCCCAGTGAATTTGTCAGACTTGACGAAGAATGGCAATCCGAAGAGTTCGTTGTTGGAGAACCGGTAACCAGAACCGTAAGCTTAACCGCAGTTGGGTTAGTGGAAGAGCAATTACCTGAGTTACCCCAGCACTATCCCCCTCATTTCAAGCTCTATCCTGATCAGGCCGTAACTGCCACAGTGGATAAGAATAATACTCTCATAGCCCAGCGAAAAGAATCCATCGCCATAATCCCTACCCAGGCGGGAGAATTCGTTTTGCCCGAAGTAACTATTCCTTGGTTCAACGTGCTAACCGAACAGACCGAATATGCGACGCTTCCCGCACGTACGATTACAATTAAGTCTGCGCCTGCCAGCTCACAAGCAACCTCCCCTGCCTTACCCGCGTCAGAGACGAAAGCTGAAACAGCGGATTGGCGCGCGGAAGAGCCAAAAAGTTCGCCAGGAAGCACACTTAATTATTCCATTGTCTGGATGCTTGTGGCATTACTTTTTATCGCTTTAACAGGCTGGATGTACACGTGGACCAGATATAGAAAATTGAAAGCGGCTTATGAAACAAACAGAAACCAAGTCCCATCTTCTGAGACTAAAAATAATGAGCTCGCTTATAAGCAATTAATAAATGATATCGAGTCAGGTCATTCTACACACATTTATCAGTCATTAATGAATTGGATAAACACGTTTGCCCCTAAGCGTGTAAATGCTCCAGCTGAGTGGAGTGCCACCCAGGTACTGCAACCCCATGTCGACAATCTATTTGCAAGCGAGTATGGTAATCACGCATCTACGTGGGACAGTAAAGCATTTAAAAAACAAATAAGCACGCTGCATAAACAATTTAAAAATAGCGATGATAAGGGTGCCGCTGCATTACCTACACTCTATCCGCAATAGCGCATTTAGTGCTAATAACGATAGACATTTACAGTTTAAACCGGAGAGAAAATGAAGAATCAAATTTGGAAAGTAACCCCCCTCGCTGTGTTGATCTCAGGTCTAATGGCCTGCTCACCTGCCCCGGAAACAAAAACACAAACAACTGTGGCAGAGATGGCAACAGAATCTACACAACAATCAGAATCAGAGCGCTTAAGTGCTTTTTTTGAACGCAGCTTCCAAGAAGACTTAGACCGTTCTCCATTATTCCAAAGCTATCTAGGTATTAAGGGCGAGCAATATGGAGAGTGGAATGATGAAAGTGAGGAATACAAAGACGAAGAGATCGCTATTGCTAAAAACCGACTCGAAGAATTAGATAACTTTGATACAGAAAAACTCTCTGAACAGGAGCAGTTAAGCCTACGCCTATACCGTGATCAGATTGAAAAGCAGCTGGAAAACGATAAATTCAGACATCACTACTACGTGGTTCATCAGTTCAGAGCAGCCCATACGATGGTGCCAAGCTTCTTAATCAATATTCACAGTGTGTCCAATAAGTCTGATGCTCAAGCCTACATCAGTCGACTCGATAAAGTAGATACATTATTTGATCAGGTAATTGATCAAATGAAACTTCGGGAAGAAAAAAAGGTATTTCCTCCTAAGTGGTCTTATGACCAAATGATCCAAGCTTCGGAAAACGTCATCACTGGCGCGCCTTATGATGCAGCTGAGGAGCCTTCCTCTATCTGGGAAGACTTCCAGACCAAAGTAAACGCCCTTGATATTGAAGAAACTGAAAAACAAAGCCTGCTTGAAGAAGGCAAAGCCGCGTTATTAACCTCAGTCAAACCCGCTTATGAAAAGTTAATCGCCGAATTAAAGCATCAACGGGAACTATCGCCTGAGGGTGACGGTGTATGGCGTTTACCTGAAGGCAAGACGTGGTATGACAATCGCCTTGCGTGGTTCACATCAACGGATTTGAACGCGGATGAAGTGCATAACATCGGCCTTGAGAATGTGAAACGTATTCACGAGTCTATGAAAGACATTATGAAACAGGTCGAATTTGAAGGCACACTGCAAGAATTTTTCGAATTCATGCGCAACGATGACCAGTTTTATTATGCCAATACGCCTGAAGGCCGCCAAAAGTACTTGGACGAAGCCAAGAAAGCAGTGGATAAAATGCGTGAAGCAATCCCTGAATATTTTGGCTTAATTCCAGAAGCAGACATGGTGGTTAAACGGGTAGAAGCATTCCGTGAAGAGTCTGCGGGTAAGGCTTTCTACCAAAGCCCTGCTCAAGATGGCAGCCGCCCTGGGATATACTACGCCAACCTATATGATATGAAGTCTATGCCTACCTATCAACTTGAGGCATTGGCCTATCATGAAGGTATCCCAGGTCACCACATGCAGCGAGCCATCGCGCAAGAACTAGACAGCGTACCGCAGTTCCAGAAGTTCCTAAGCTCCACAGCCTATACGGAAGGCTGGGGGTTATATAGTGAAGAACTGGCAAAAGACATGGGGTTCTATAAAGACCCCTACTCTGATTTTGGTCGCTTGGCCATGGAGTTATGGCGGGCTTGCCGTTTGGTTGTAGATACCGGCATCCATTCGAAAAAATGGTCGCGTGAAAAAGCCATCGATTATCTTATCAAAAACACCCCCAATCCTGAGCTAGACGCGGTGAAAGCCATAGAGAGATACATCGCGATGCCCGGTCAAGCTACTGCCTACATGATAGGTAAACTAAAAATTATGGAGCTGCGGGAAAAAGCGATGAACGAATTGGGCGATAAGTTCGATTATAAAGGGTTTCACGACGAAATATTGAAAGACGGTCCAGTCCCCCTTTCTATCCTCGAAGAAAAGATAAATGGATGGATAGAAAAGACAAAACAAGCCTAAGCGCTTCTTAAGCCCAACTTTTCGTTGGGCTTTTTTTTCTTAAGTGAAATGAAACAGGCACGTATCGGGTCTTATTCCCCATGAAGACAAAACAACAACGATATGAAGCGTTGGTTCACGCGTTTCATGCAGATATCTACCGTTACGCAGTATGGTTGATAAAGGATACGTCGGTGGCCGAAGACATCGTGCAAGAAACCTTTTTGCGGGCGTGGAAATCATTAGATGCATTACAGGATGAAGGCGCAGCGAAGTCTTGGCTTATCACTATTTTAAAAAGGGAAAATGCACGACGATTTGAACGTAAACAACTTCCAATGACTGACGTAAACGAAGAATTTTTGTTCGATGAAATTGAACCTGCACAAATATCGATGCAACAGCGGGACATACAACGCTTATTGGCTGGATTAAGCACCGAATATAGAGAGCCGTTGGTGCTACAATTAATTTTTGGTTTAAGTGGTGAAGAAATAGCACAGCAGCTTAATTTAAATAAAAACACGGTGATGACACGCTTGTTCCGAGCCAGAAATCAAATTCGAGAAGCACTAGAGAATCAGTCTAACTTTAGAGGTAAACAAAATGGATGAGTTAGAATTCAGACGTCGTATCTACGCTGATCCAAATACCACTGACGAAGCGGTTATTGCGGCTGCAAAAACAGATACGAAGAAACAAGCTTTTTGGAATGAGGTTAAATCTTTTAATCAAAAGCTCGAAAAAGCAACTGATATTGCGGTGCCGGAGGATTTAGCCCATCGGCTAATATGGCAACAAGGCATAAAGCAGTTTCAACAGAAAAAACAACGTTCACGCCGCTTATTAGCTGTAGCTGCATCTGTAGCCATAATGATAGGTGTGAGTTTCACCCTTTGGAACCAGTGGCTAAACGCAGATTTACAAAACCAATTATTGACCCACGCATCGTATGCAGATCAAGAGGAAGCCCACGCCGACGCTCCCGCGGATTTAACCAATGTGAATGCAAAGCTTGCAGGTTATGGCGCGCAATTTGAAAATAATATGGGAGAGGTTAAAGTGGCCAATCATTGCTATTTAGGGGCTGCGAAAACGTTACATTTGATTTTAAAAACGGCGCAAGGGACCTTGTCTGTTTTCGTCTTTCCCGAGCATGAAAGTCGTTACATACCCAAACAGTTTGCTAATGAGCACGTAAAGGGTTCGCTACTTACTATGAACGATCGTAGCGTTGTAGTAATGGGTGAACGGGATGCTGATTTGACGGCTTGGGAAAGTAAACTAAAGAAAACCCTTACGTTTTCTATTTAAACAACAATCTCATCCATACCATAGAGACTTAGTTCACTTCCTGTTAGCATTAAAAGAAAAAGGAAAATGTATGGCTACAGGTACACTCATTTCATTAGGTCTTTATTTCGTCGCAATGCTTGGCATCGGCTTGTTCGCTTATCGTCAAACAGACACAAACGTAGAAGGTTACATGCTCGGTGGGCGTCAATTGGGCCCAGCCGTCACTGCCCTCTCGGCGGGCGCCTCAGATATGAGCGGGTGGATGCTAATGGGCTTACCCGGAGCGATGTATGTTTCGGGCTTATCCGCCGGCTGGATAGCCATCGGTCTTACCTTAGGCGCGCTCGCTAATTATTTATTAGTTGCCCCTCGTCTGCGGGTTTATACCGAAGTCGCCAATAACTCTATCACCTTACCTGATTATTTTGAAAATCGCTTCGCCGATAATTCGCGGGCACTACGGGTAATAGCCTCTGTAGTTATTGTCATATTCTTCACCCTATACACGTCGTCCGGCGTCGTGGCTGGCGGTAAATTATTCGAATCCTCGTTTAATCTCAGTTACGAAGTAGGACTTTATGTTACTGCAGGCGTTGTCGTTGCCTATACGTTAGTAGGTGGTTTTATGGCAGTCAGCATGACCGATTTCGTACAGGGTTGTATTATGTTTGTTTCGCTAGTGATGGTCCCGGTAGTGGTCATTATGGAATTAGGTGGGATGAACGATGCTATCGTGGCTATTGAAAGTATAGATCCTACTCTGTTACAGCTTTTTGTTAACGCTGTTAATGGCGAACATCTCACTTTAATTGGAATAATTTCACTTATGGCGTGGGGTTTGGGATATTTTGGTCAGCCACATATTATCGTGCGATTCATGGCGATTCGTTCAGTTAAAGACATCCCTACCGCACGAAATATCGGGATGAGCTGGATGATAGTATCCATTACCGGCGCCTTAATGACCGGCCTATTTGGTTTGGCATATGTCACCACCGTGCAACAAACCCAAATAGATCCTGAAACGGTGTTTATTCATTTGTCACAAATACTGTTTCACCCCCTTATAGGCGGCTTTCTACTAGCAGCCATACTCGCCGCCATTATGAGTACGATTTCATCGCAATTATTGGTTACTTCAAGCTCACTTACCAGTGACTTTTATCAGGCGTTTTTACGCAAAGATGCGTCAGATATGGAGTTGGTTGTGGCCGGCCGTATTTCTGTGGTGGTGGTAGCGCTAGTAGCCATTTATCTAGCTTATGATCGCGACTCAACAATCTTAACATTAGTCAGTAATGCGTGGGCTGGATTTGGGGCTGCATTTGGGCCGCTGGTTCTATTTAGCTTGTTCCGACGCGATATGACCCGTAGAGCCGCCTTAGGGGGTATGATTGTAGGTGCGGTTACGGTACTCCTTTGGATTTATTTACCCGTCCAAATAAATGGGCAATCGCTTAGCGCGTGGATGTACGAAATTGTTCCGGGTTTTGTATTATCAAGCCTGGCCATTATCATCTTAAGCAAATCAGGAAAACCTAGAGAGGGCGTAACAGAAACCTTCGATAAATTCCAAGCTGAACTTAAGACCCATTCTTAGAATTGAAGCCGCGAACTATCGCGGCTTTTTTATAAGGGGAGTATACTCGGCCAAGGGTATTTTCCTTTTCATTTATAGGAATAAAACTGCTATTTCAAATAGCCAAATCGCATAGCAAAAATGATCCTAAATATGGTAGGGTTCTATACATATAATTGTTTAGCATATAACTTACTTATTCGGATTCGAAAATGACTGCAACTATTCCATCGATAACGCATCTAAAACAACTCGAAGCCGAAAGTATCCATATCTTTCGTGAAGTCGCCGCTGAGTTTGACAACCCAGTTATGCTGTACTCTGTAGGTAAGGATTCTTCGGTTCTACTTCATTTAGCGCGCAAAGCATTTGCTCCGGGTAAAATCCCATTTCCTTTGATGCATGTGGACACCACATGGAAATTCCAGGAAATGATCGAGTTTCGAGATCGTCAAGCTGAAAAATATGGCTTTGATTTGATTGTTCATATCAACCAAGAGGGTGTTGATGCTGGTATTGGTCCGTTTACTCATGGAAGTGCGAAACACACTGATATCATGAAAACAGCATCGTTAAAGCAGGCTTTAAACAAGTATAAATTTGACGCCGCTTTTGGTGGTGCGCGCCGAGATGAGGAGAAATCTCGTGCTAAGGAGCGAGTCTACTCTTTCCGCGATGATAATCATCGCTGGGACCCCAAAAATCAACGCCCTGAGTTATGGAACATCTATAACTCGCAAATTAATAAGGGCGAAAGCATTCGCGTATTCCCTATGTCGAACTGGACTGAGCTAGATATCTGGCAATATATTTACCTTGAAAATATCGACATTCCTTCACTGTACCTGGCAAAACCACGCCCAGTCGTAGAACGTGACGGTGTTTTAATTATGGTTGATGATGACCGTATGCCCTTAAAAGAGGGTGAAACGCCAGAGATGAAGTCGGTACGCTTCCGCACCTTAGGCTGCTATCCACTGACAGGTGCAGTAGAATCTACTGCATCTACCCTACCCGAAGTCATTCAGGAAATGTTATTAACTAAAACTTCGGAACGTCAGGGGCGGGTCATCGACCACGATAGCGCTGGCTCAATGGAGAAGAAGAAAATGGAAGGATATTTCTAATGGCCACCGATATCGTGTGGCACAAACACGAAGTATCCAAAAAAACACGAAGTGAAGTACTAAAGCAAGCTCCTCGGGTTATTTGGTTAACCGGGTTAAGTGGCTCTGGTAAATCCACATTGGCTAATTTGCTTGAGAAGAAACTTCACGAGCAAAACAAACATACGTATTTGCTTGATGGCGATAATGTCAGACATGGTTTGTGTGGTGATTTAGGATTTGATGACAAGGACCGCGTAGAAAATATTCGTCGAATCAGTGAAGTCGCAAAACTATTTGTCGATTCTGGCACTATTGTAATTACGGCTTTTATTTCCCCTTTTCAAGCTGATCGCGACTTTTGTCGTAACTTACTCGAAAAAGGTGAATTTGTTGAAGTGTTTGTTGATACACCGCTTGAAGTCTGTGAGCAGCGAGATCCAAAAGGGTTGTATAAAAAAGCGCGTAGCGGAGACATCAAACATTTCACAGGCATCGATTCAGCCTACGAAGCCCCCGCTTCTGCTGAAGTCCACTTAACTTATAAAGATGAAAGCGCAGAAGATACCGCTGAGCGCTTGTATTCATTATTGACTGAAAGAGGCCTTGTGTAATGACATTACCCGACCCTCTCGCCCAGCAAATTTTACGTATCGCCAAACTGGCGGGCGATGAAATTATGGGTATATATGAGAAGGACTTTGACATCTATGAAAAGCAAGACACCAGCCCGCTTACAGAAGCTGACTTAGCCGCGCATAATTGTATTGTCAAAGAACTTAAAGAACTTTCAGACCTGCCTATTTTATCAGAAGAGTCTGCTGATATTGACTGGGAAGAACGCCAGACCTGGCAACAATATTGGTTAGTTGACCCACTTGATGGTACTAAAGAATTCATTAAGAAAAATGGAGAATTTACCGTCAACATTGCATTAATCGATAATGGCAAACCAACTATGGGGGTTGTTTACGCCCCGGCTCGAAAAGAAGCTTATGTTGGTATAGTTGGGAAAGGTGCTTGGATTGAGAATACCGCAGGCACTAAATCGATTGAAGCACGTCAACATCAAAACGGCGAAGTATGGAAAGTAGTTGGAAGTCGCTCGCATCAAAGCCCAGAGATCAAAAATCTACTTGACCAACTGGATGATGAAACGGAACTCGTTGCGATGGGTAGTTCATTAAAGCTTTGTTTGGTTGCCAGTGGCGAAGCACATTTGTATCCCCGCCTTGGACCAACTTCTGAGTGGGATACGGGTGCGGCCCATGCAGTTGCATTAGCTGCTGGGGCGAGTGTGACCGTTCTTGACCCCGACAATCCGCTAGACCCGGACGCCGAAGCGTTAACCTATAATCAGAAATCGTCCGTATTAAACCCCTTTTTCTTAGTGAGCGCATAAGCATGAATAGTGAAAATAGTTTGTTGCAAGAAGACGTTCTTGCTTATTTAGACCAACATGAACAAAAAGATTTACTGCGTTTTTTAACCTGCGGCAGTGTAGATGACGGAAAAAGCACGTTAATTGGTCGTTTATTACACGACTCTAAAATGATTTACGAAGATCAGTTAGCGGCGATTACCAAAGACAGTAAAAAAGTGGGCACCACGGGTGACAAAGTCGACTTGGCTTTGCTGGTTGATGGCTTGCAATCAGAACGTGAGCAGGGTATCACCATCGACGTAGCTTACCGTTATTTTTCTACGGATAAACGAAAGTTTATTATCGCAGATACGCCCGGACACGAGCAGTATACTCGCAATATGGTTACAGGTGCCTCTACTTGTGACCTTGCAATCATTCTTGTAGATGCTCGAGGTGGCGTAAAAACACAAACTAGACGGCATTCTTTCTTAGTTAACCTATTGGGTATAAAGCACGTTGTGGTTGCCATTAATAAAATGGATTTAATGGGTTATAGCGAAGAAACCTACAATCAAATTCGTGAAGACTACTTAGAGTTCTCTAAGAACCTAGATATTCCTGATATACGCTTTGTTCCGATTTCTGCCCTAGAAGGTGACAATGTCGTCAATAAGAGTCAGCACACACCATGGTTTGAGGATGAGCCGTTAATGTCACTATTGGAAAGTATCGAAATCAGCGAAGATAACAATCACGATGATTTCCGTTTTCCTGTTCAATATGTTAACCGTCCTAACCTGGATTTCCGTGGCTTCGCAGGTACGGTTGTATCGGGCGAAATTAAACCTGGCGATGAAATTACTGCTTTGCCCTCTGGAAAGACCTCTAAAGTCAAATCGATAATCGACTTCGCTGGTGAACAAGATCACGCATATGTTCCGCAGGCAACGACGTTGACACTGGAAGATGAAATTGATATTTCCCGAGGCGACATGATTGTTAAATCAGACAATTTACCGCTTTCTTCAACGCAGTTTAAGTCTCACTTGGTATGGATGTCAGAAGAGCCGTTAATGCCAAATAAGCAGTATGCGTTCAAATTTGCCACGAAAGTTACGTCTGGTGCGGTAGCTCATATCGATTACCAAATTGACGTTAACACGCTTGAGAAAAAAGATGCGCTGCATTTGAACCTGAACGAAATTGCCGTAGTTGACATGAAATTCACCCAGACTGTTGCCTGCGACCCCTATACAAAAAACAGAGCGACGGGTGCGTTCATAGTAATTGATCGCTTAACCAATGGTACAGTTGGGGCTGGCATGATCATTGATGAGTTGTCGAAGGATCAACAACACGCTTCTACCCATTATTCTGAGTTCGAATTAGAATTTAATGCATTGGTACGTAAACACTTCCCTCACTGGAATGCTATGGATATTAGCAAATAGTAACCATTAAGGAAGTTTACAACTATGGATCTGAGCCAGTTAGTGGTACTGAGTGTCTTTCTCGGTACCATTCTGGCGCTGATTTTTTCTAACCAGCGCCCCTCTACTATTTTTGCCGCAGCTATGCTCGGCTTAATTATTACTCAACAGCTTAAATTTGAGGACATACTGTCTAACCTAACGAACAAAGGCTTAATCACCTTAGTTTTGCTACTGCTGGTCAGTAGCGCTATAGATAAAACTGCCTTGATCAAACGCTTGGGCCGCAAGTTAATTACACACAGTTTTAGTGCGTCGTATTGGCGACTATTCGGGCTAACCTTTTTCTCCTCTGCCTTATTGAACAACACAGCTATCGTTGCAAGTTTGATTGGACCGGTAAAACAAAACCAATTTCACCCTGCCTCACGTTTTCTCATCCCGCTTTCTTACGCGGCGATTCTAGGCGGTACAGTCACCCTGATTGGTACCTCAACAAATCTTATTGTAGATAGTTTTCTACAGGAACACGGCCACCCCGGCTTCGCATTTTGGGATTTCACGTTGTATGGGCTAATCGCGGGCTTGACCTGTGGTTTGCTGATGTTTTTTCTTACACCTCTGTTACCTAATATTCAGAACAAACAAAACAATTTCAGAGAATACCTTTTAGAAGCGGATGTAGAGCCTCATTCTGAACTTGTGGGCAAGTCAGTTGAAGAGAACCATCTACGTAATCTACCTGAATTATTTCTAGCGGAAATTATCCGCGACGGCCAACTTATTTCTCCTGTTACCCCAGACCTTGTTATTAAGGAAGGAGACAAACTTATTTTCTCTGGGAATGTTCAAAAGATTGATAATTTAAGCCATATCCGTGGCCTGACTACATTCGCTGAGGCTGATGGCATTATGCGTGAGAACCTTACTGAGGTGCTCGTAGCCAATCGCGCACAGGTTATTGGACAAACCATCAAAGCATTAGGTTTTAGGGCGTTGTTTGATGCCGCTGTAGTGGCAATTCGGCGCGACGGTGAACAGCTCTCTGGGAAGTTAGGTGAGATAAAACTGAAAGCAGGCGACTTTCTACTATTAGCCACCGGTCCGGACTTTCATTCCCGCCACAATTTATCTAAAAACTTTTTTGTTTTAAGCAATCAAAAAATTGCCCGACCTTTAAACGTAAAACAAGAAGTTATTGCCCTGGGCGGCTTTTTGATCACTGTCGGCTTAGCGGCGATTAACTTAGTACCGCTGGCTATTGGGCTTATGTTCTTTGCGGCGGCCTTAGTTGCTTTTAAAGTGGTAACTAATGGTGAGCTAAAACGCAACTTACCCTTGAATTTAATGGTCGTTATCGTAGGAGCACTGAGCCTAGCGACTGCATTGGAGAATTCTGGTGTTATCGCTAAAAGCACTAACTTCCTATTGCCATATTTATCAGACACAAACTGGTTAGTCGCATTGGCAGTTATTTATGTCACTACATTACTGCTAACCGAATTTGTTACCAACAATGCCGCTGCAGCACTTATGTTTCCTTTTGCTTACGGTGTGGTTGAGATTATTGGCGCTCCGCTTATGCCTTTTGCCTTGGCGGTAGCGTTCGCAGCAAGTGCTAGCTTTATGTCCCCGTATGGCTATCAGACAAACTTGCTGGCTTTTAACGCCGCTGATTACAAGTTCACGCACTTTACTAAAATTGGTCTTCCGATTTCTATTGTGTATAGCTCAATCGTTATCAGCTTACTGAATGTTATGTACTTCTAATAGCAGCGCGCCATCATTCGTCTCTAACAAAAACCTGAGTTAGTTAAAAAAAACCTGCCATTATTGGCAGGTTTTTTAAATTACGAATATTACAGTGCTACCTAAATAACACTTTCTCTTTGTTAAACCAATACACACAAAACGTCAATAATAAGCCTGCAATAATCGCCGTTGAGCCAAAAATTGCTATCAGCTGCATGTAATCCATTGTTCCTTTGATCAATTCTCGTATTGCTAGCGCGACGTTGGTGAGTGGCACCCACGCCCAGCCCCCTTTAAGTTCCACGCCAGGCAACATTGACAAGACTACTGGAACGATAACAATCATAACCAGAGGGGTCATATAACCTTGTGCTTCTTTAAAGGTTCTGGCATATATAGACAAACTTAATAGCACGGCTGCAAAAATAGCCACCACCGGCACCAACATCAAAAACATTAAGATAAAATCAATAATACTGATCGAACCCATAAATTCAGCTACCAGCTCAATCGCCATTCCTCGACTGAGCAAAATGCCCCAGATTGCCATACTCGCCACTGTTACAAGGGCTGAAACGACGCCTGCAAAGCCAATCGTTAAAAATTTTCCAAGAACCAATTTATGCCGTTCAATAGGTGAGATAAGAAGTGTTTCTAACGTGCCTCGCTCCTTTTCGCCTGCGCCTAAATCAGTGGCAGGAATCATCGCACCCTGAAGACACAAAATAAAAATAAAGTACGGAATAAAGCCTCCGATTTTATGCCCTATACTTTCACGTTTATCGGCGATGTCGACCTTTTCCAGCACGATAGGTTCTATTAGCGCCACCTGCTGGGATTCACTCAGTGCCAGTTGGTTAAATGCTAATTGCTGATTTCGGCTTGCTATATCTTTCACTATTGAGTTGAGACGGCTTTCGACCATATTTAAATTAGCGTCATTCAGATAAACCTGTATGTTAATTTGCCCGGATTGAAGTGGGTTAACTCCATAGTTGTCAGGAATAACAATAACGAAATCCGCACGCCCGGAATTTATCCATTCTTTAAAATCAGTTTCATCAGGTATTGAAATTAACTTAAACCCATTTTCGTCATTTAACTGTTGATTTATTTCGGGAGCGAATTCAGCTCCTACAATTGAATAGGTAAGTGTTTTTGTCTGCGCCTCTTGAAGAGCTTTACCCGAAAACCATGCGACACCACCTATGATTAAGGGGAACACAATCATGGGTAGAGCAATCATGAAAAATAACGTTTTTTTGTCGCGTACAAGTTCTTTAACTTCTTTTAGAAAGACTAGCCACATAGTTGAACATCCTGTCTGAGCGTATGTAAAAATGCTTGATGCATAGATTGCGGAGCCAAAGCGCGGAACGCCGAGATGGAGTCATCAAACTCGGTTACTCCCTGATTAATAACGGTGACGCGATCACACAACTCATCCACTTCTGCAAGGTGATGCGTGGAAAAAATAACAGGCACGCCGTTATTTTTTAGCCCTCTTATGAAATTTAATACCGTTTGTGTCGCCATGATATCCAAGCCCGTGGTGGGTTCATCCAAAATAACCACCTTAGGATCGTGAACTACTGTTCTGGCAATAGCTATACGTTGCTTCATCCCCGTAGAATAGTTTGCGCAGCGTCGGTCTAAAAAGCTATGTAAGTCCAACGTATTGGCTAATTGATCAATTTTTTGCTTTATAGCGTGTGGACGCATACCGTGAAGTTGGGCAAAGTAAGTAATATTTTCCCGACCCGTTAACTTGCCATACAAACCTGTCGCTCCAGAGAGGTAACCAATTTTTTTTCGCGCTAAGAGGGGGTCTTTGACTACGTTCACCCCTTCGAGAAGAATCTCGCCAGTATCTGGTTTCAGTGCCGTGGAGAGCATTCTTAATGTAGTGGTTTTGCCCGCACCATTTGGGCCTAGCAGCCCTAAAACTTGTCCCTTTTCACAATAAAAAGACACATCTTTAACAGAATGAAAAAACTTGCCTTTTAGACGCGGATCCCTTTTTTCCTGATCACTGAGTTTTTTTGGGTTTTCCACCTTAAATTTTTTTGCCAGATCTGAAATTGATATCATACGTTCGATCTTATCCTTATGATTCATAGTGAGATATTTATTGCAAGGAAGACTATCTTTTTCCGAAATTCCGCCATAGTGTCTAGAATATAGCGTTTTATATCGTTATGGGAAAAAAGTAGTTAAAACTGCTCCAAAGCCATTTTTGTGCATGTACTAATGGTTCAGAAGTCAGTATTCTGGTGAGATTAAACATCTATAAGGAGCATTGGATGCAAACTGTAAGTAATCCCATTCAGGCCTGTAACGACATATTTTTCCGTCCTAATGGCGTATTTCGTGCCTTAGCAGAAAACAATAATTGGTCTTGGCTACCCTTCTTTATTGTGATTATCGTCACTATTTTACCGCAATACGCCTACTTTCACTCTGTGGATTTCAACTGGTATACAGAGTTATTAGTTGACGCACAATATGCGGATCGCAGTCCTGCTGAACAACAGCAATTTCGCCAGCAACTAACGCCTTCCGCTACCATCAGCTTCGCGTCTGTCGCAATATTTTTTGGTTATATCATTATTAATGCGATTATTGCATTGTATTTAAATCTGGCCACACGGTCAGCGGCAGAAAATGAACAGGGGTTCACCGATTGGTATGGTATGACCTGGTGGCTGGGTATGCCCGTCGTGGTAAGTAGTTTATTCGCCCTAGGGTTAATTCTTATGGCGGATGGTCACCAAATTACACCCACCGTACTAGCTCCACTATCAATAGCCTATCTTTTTAATATTGATATGAGTTCGCCTTGGTTTGCCTTCGCTCAATCAATCAAACTTGATGCTTTTTGGGCGATATATTTAATGGCTGTCGGTGTGAGTCAATGGACCCGCTTTTCAACCAAAAAATCAGCAACTATAGCCGCAGCGCCGTACGCTATTATCTGGGCTATCTGGTTAGTGATGATTGCACTTTAAACCAATATGTAATCAGGCCATTCATTTTGACGGCGCAATGGCCTGAAATACTCCGTATTGCTATAAAATTTTTCCGACTGGCTCGCATACCAATTAGGTACGCCTAAAACCGGTAGAGGCTTTAACGGATGTTTAATATCGAAATTATTTAATGCGTTTATTTTTCGCAATAACGCACTATCCAATTCTCTATTTCTTTGCTGGAACGATAGCTCAGCAAACTCCTCACAAACTTCCACAGCTAACCATTTAGCAGTTAGCCCAATAAAGGGCGCCAGCATCATTTCCAACATCGCATGACCAAATACTACTGGCAAAACGGTCCTCCCCCACTCTTCTCTTTTATCGATAAATGCATGGTTCCACTGATGATTGGCGAGCAAAGAAAGCAGTTCGTTTCCTTTAATTATGTTACCGGATGGTATCGCTAGAATGATTCCGCACTCGTCGAAATGAGTGATATGATTGCGCCTTCTTGTACGCGGATTTATCCCATAAGAGCTAATATCTTGTTGGTGAAGCTCACTTAATAATCGCTTGGTTCGTGGGAATTGGAGCCAGATAAGCGCGTTAAAGAAGTCATGCCAACTGTTTTCTCTGGTAGGAACCTGGTTACTTTGACAAACAATTTCTTCATAATAGCGCTCGTCATCCTCAAATAGCTGATTGGCCTTGAATAACGGTACGTTTGTAAAGGCATCTACGTGCTTTTGCGCGATTAAATTTAACTCCTCAGCGTTTGGAAAATGTGAAAAGTCGAAGAGTTTAAGTTGCGCTCTAAGCTCCTTTAACGGAACAAGATTCATACAATTTTCTACTGTGTTCTGCCAATATCTGTTTTTATCGTTTAATTTCATAGGTACTGGTTGGTAATAAAAAGTCTTTTCTCTATACTGGGCTGGATTGTAGAGCAAACAGAGATAAAAAATGAAAAAAATTCTTTTGCCTTTTTTAGTCACATCAACGCTTGGGCTAATGGCATGCGCAGACACTGATGAGTCAGTTTCAGCAACCAATGAGATGAGTACCCCCTCTAACTTTGAAAGTGTGTACAACTCTATTGATGCAGAACAAATTCGCGCACCACTTAAAACACTGGCTTCTGACGAATTCGAAGGCCGTCTACCCACCACCGTGGGCGAGCAAAAGACGTTGGATTTCTTAACGAAAGAATTTAAAAAAGCGGGCTTAGAGCCTGGTAATGGTGACAGCTTTTTACAAGAAGTTGCATTAATGGAAATCACCGCTGATCCCAATATGCAATTACAAATTGGTGAAAATCAATTTGAATATAAAAAAGATATGGTTGCATCTTCAAAGCGCGAACGAGCAGAAATCAACCTGAACGAATCGGAATTAGTTTTTGTAGGATATGGCGTCAACGCACCAGAATACGATTGGAACGATTACGAAGGTTTAGATGTAGAAGGTAAGACAGTTGTTATTCTTGTAAATGATCCCGGGTTTGAGAACCCTGATAGTGGTAAGTTTCAGGGTACGACGATGACATATTATGGTCGGTGGAGTTATAAATACGAGGAAGCTAGCCGTCAAGGTGCAGCGGCCGCACTAATTGTCCATGAAACCGCACCAGCTTCATATGGATGGTCTGTAGTAGCGAATAGCTGGAGTGGACCGCAGTATGGCTTAGTCAGCAAAGATGGGGGTGCTAGCAGAGTATCTGTTGAAGGCTGGTTGACCTTAGCGGCGGCGAAAAAAGTGTTCAGTGACGCTGGCCTTGATTTTGAGAAAGAAAAAGCCAATGCCATGCAAGGGCCTTATTCAAAGCCAATGGATATCAAGGCATCCATTACCGTTAAGAACGCGTTTGAGAAGTCTAAAAGTTATAACTTTATTGCCACCCTGCCTGGCTCAGCACTACCTGACGAGCATATTATCTACACCGCGCATTGGGATCACCTTGGAAAAGATGAAACATTGGAAGGTGACCAGATTTATAATGGCGCCCATGACAACGCCACGGGTACCGCCGCAACTATCGTCATGGCAAATGCATTTGCTCAACTGAATACAGCCCCGAAGCGTTCAATCACTTTTCTCATTGTCACCGCAGAAGAGCAAGGACTGTTAGGTTCAAAATATTATGCGGATAATCCTGTTATTCCAATCAATAAAACGGTGGCCAACATTAATTTGGACGCGATGAATGTATTGGGTAAAACAAAGGATGTCGCTGTCGTAGGGATGGGTAAATCTCAAATGGAAGGCTATCTTGAAAAAGCGGCAACGCGTCAAGGTCGTCATCTGACTCAGGAAGATCGTCCTGAAGCCGGATACTACTACCGTTCTGATCACTTCAGCTTTGCTAAACAAGGCGTCCCAGCATTGTATGCCGAGGGTGGAACGGAACCTTTTGATGAAGAAACAGCAACGTATCGTAAACGTATGAACGTAATTGTTACGGGATGCTATCATCAGGTATGCGACCAATACCGAGAAAATTGGGACTTGTCCGGCATAGCACAAGATACGCAAATGTTATTTGAAGTTGGCTATGATGTGGCTAATGCCAATGAATGGCCTGCGTGGAATAAAGAGAGCGAGTTCCAACGTAAATAGACTTCTTTATCTATTTTGTTATTAAAGCCAGATTTTATACAATCTGGCTTTTTTATTTTACCTCGCCGTAACTGCTGAACTTATATAGCCCGGGTTCTGCTCGAAGCACGATGGGCGAACCAAATGACAACTGCGTGATAAAATTTGAATATAGCGGCGTTAATAGAATAGTGTCGCGTAATGTAGTTGCATCGTCTTTCTACTATTGGGCACAACTTTTGAAACGTTCTATTGCCCAACCTATACTCGATTAAGCCTCACAATACCCTCTGCGAATTACCTTTTCAAAAGTAGATATATCCCCGCAAGAGTAAGCGCGCATTAAAGCCAGATTTTATACAATCTGGCTTTTTTATTTTACCTCGCCGTAACTGCTGAACTTATATAGCCCGGGTTCTGCTCGAAGCACGATGGGCGAACCAAATGACAACTGTGTGATAAAATTTGAATATAGCGGCGTTAATAGAATAGTGTCGCGTAATGTAGTTGCATCGTCTTTCTACTATTGGGACAACTTTTGAAACGTTCTATTGCCCAACCTATACTCGATTAAGCCTCACAATACCCTCTGCGAATTACCTTTTCAAAAGTAGATATATCCCCGCAAGAGTAAGCGCGCATTATTGTGCATCGTCACCATTTTTCGCTTGCTTTTTTCGCCCACAATGGCACAGTCAAGAGAAGGAGAATTGAGCTGGCCTCAATCCATAATAAATTCGCTACCTGCATAAAACAAAAAAGTGGTAAGCGACTAATAATCTCTCCTCTTACGCGACAGAAACGACAAACCTTCAATTAATTACTGATAAGAGGGATCCCTTATTATGTGTGGTATTTTCGCTATTTTGGATATAAAAACCGACGTGGATGAGTTACGTACTCAGGCACTTGATTTAGCCAAGTTGCTGCGTCATCGCGGCCCAGACTGGTCGGGTATCTGGAATAATTATAATACCATCTTATGTCATGAGCGCCTCGCAATAGTAGATGTGGATAATGGGGCGCAACCCCTTATTAGCCAAAATGAACAGCACATTTTGGCTGTGAACGGCGAAATATATAATCATAAAACCTTAGAAGATAAGCTTACTCAACCTTATTCATTTACAACACGCTCTGATTGTGAAGTTATTCTGCCCTTGTTTATAGAACACGGTGTGTCATTTATCGATTCACTTGAAGGGATGTTTTCGTTTGTATTGTATGATCAAATTGAGGATGCCTATCTTATCGCACGGGATCACATGGGTATTATTCCGCTTTATACAGGATATGATGTTCACGGTAATTTCTATGTATCGTCTGAAATGAAAGCCCTGGCACCCATCTGTAAAACCATCAGCGAATTTCCTCCTGGCCACTATTTATGGAGTAAAGATGGCAAAATTACGCGCTACTATCACCGCGACTGGATGGAATTCGATGCAGTAAAGGACAACAAAAGCGATTTGCCAGCATTGAAACAGGCTTTCGAAAAAGCCGTTAAATCGCATCTAATGTCAGATGTGCCGTATGGCGTTTTATTATCGGGTGGCTTGGACTCATCCCTCGTATCGGCCATTGCCGCGCAATACGCGGCTAATCGCGTTGAAGACGAAGATAAATCAGAAGCCTGGTGGCCACGCTTGCACAGTTTTTCAGTGGGTTTAAAAAATGCACCTGATTTAATTGCCGCTCGGAAAGTGGCAGAAAAAATTGGTACCGTTCACCACGAAATTAATTTCACCGTTCAGGAGGGTCTAGACGCTATCAGAGACGTAATTTATCACCTAGAAACCTATGACACCACGACTATTCGAGCTGCTACGCCAATGTATTTAATGAGTCGTAAAATTAAAGCCATGGGCATTAAAATGGTATTGTCCGGTGAGGGCGCAGATGAAATTTTTGGTGGCTATCTGTATTTCCACAAAGCCCCCAATGCAGAAGAATTCCACCAGGAAACGGTGCGCAAGTTAGCTCGTCTACACATGTTCGACTGCGCTCGAGCAAACAAGGCTACTTCAGCCTGGGGCGTGGAAGCGCGCGTCCCCTTTTTAGATAAAAACTTTATTGATGTCGCCATGCGGCTGAATCCTGAAGATAAAATGTGCTCACCTGAAAAGATGGAAAAATGGATTCTACGCAAAGCCTTTGATGACCAAGATGTGCTTCCGGCGGACGTGTTGTGGCGGCAAAAAGAGCAGTTTGGTGATGGCGTCGGTTATTCTTGGATCGACTCTATCCGCGACTTTGTGGACACTGAAGTGACGGATCAGCAATTAGCAGCTGCAGAGTTCAGGTTCCCGGTGAATACACCCGACACCAAAGAAGGTTATTATTATCGCACTATTTTCGAGAGCTACTTCCCGCAGGAAAGTGCGGCGAAATGTGTACCGGGCGGTAAATCAATTGCATGCAGTACCGTTGAAGCTTTAGAGTGGGATGAAAGCTTTAAAGCCAACGCTGACCCGTCTGGCCGCTCAATGAAAGGCGTCCACAAACAAAACTGACACCGAATATGCTCATTTACGAGCATGGGTAATCAGTTCAAAAAACGATGAATATAGCTAATGCTGGAACGTTGGCGAAGGAATGCCATGTTCTCTTCTATTCCCGGCAGTTTGAATAGACGCGTTCCTCTTTCTCTCTTCAAGTGTAGTTTTTCAACGTTAGAACTGCTTTAACCTCGCATAATACGCCTCACTTAAACCTCCTTTATGCATGTATCAAGAGTGGAAAAACGCTTCTGCGGTGTGAAAGGCATATCTTCATGATCGATATCAGGAACGGCTGGTGCGTACGATGGAAAGGTTGAACCAACATTCCGAGGGCACAGGACCTAATGCGTTCTTAACTTTCGCTCAACTCGCCTGTAGCGAACGAACATACGCCCCTTAGGGGTTAAGTAGAGGTAATGTTCAGGCAATATTGCTCGCCCCCTAGTTTTCCAGTGCAGTAGTAAAGAGATATTTGCACATATAACTATCCCTTTTCACCCTCGCTAGGCATAACCCTTTATTTTTCTGACGTGTAGGAAAATATCGGATAATACACGTTAGTTAGATTTTTTCACCACTTCAGGAAAATACCACAACTTCTCATCCTCAATAGGTGTTTTTTCTGGCAATAAAGGATTGTCTAAATGAAATACTTTGCGCTTTTCCATGTTTACTTGTTTAAGCGCTTCTTCATGAGATGACATAAAAAGCGCGTCGAACGAACCATCTTCAACCGCGCGTTGAAGTCCAGTTTCAATCAGTCGGGCTAACGTCGTATTACCCCGGTTCACAAAAAAATACATCGCCGCGGGATAATGAATAGCTAACTTTTCTTCCAGAATAAGTTCGTTGGCGATAGAGGGTATAGTGGCTTCTTGATAGCCCTCAATGACGGAACGAGGAAAATAACCCGCTCGGTTTGTCACCACAGCCTGAAACGCACGGTTACGCTCTCTTACCGTTACTACATTGAAGCCATTTGCTTGTAATATTTTTGTGTCAGGCCAATCCTCTCCTTGCACAGGATGCAAATTAATAAGGTCTTGTAATGAGGTAATACCGGCAAAGCGAGCTTGTGAGCCTTTGTTGATAAGAAAGATTCGCCATCCAATTAGCCCCTTGCTGATTGGGATACGGATAGGCAACAAGTCTTTTTCCCGCTGAATGTCAGTCATGCTCCACATCACATTTATTTCGCGGTTTTCTTTTAGCTGCCGAAGGGCTTTACCCTGTAATAAAATCCGTTCAGACGGCAGCAGACTGTATTTCACTCCTGTCTTTTCCAGTGCTAATGTAAGAAGAGCCAAAGGGTATTCGTCTCGAAGATCCCCTTCTTCAATAGGACGAGGGTACGTGAGCGACCAGGTTGCCGAAAATACAGCCACAGGTATGAACCATAAAATTGTACTTAAAAATACCTTTATTATCATTGTGTTAATCAAATTCATGGACGTCATCATCGCATTATTCAATTCCAATGTATTTGTGCGTCTGTAAAGATAAACGCCAGTTTCGCTGGATACAAGTTTTGATTGCTAAATCAGTCGCTCGCTGCTGCTGACTTATCGGTTGTAAACAAATATGTTCTGGTTGCTTGTCACCTAGCCGTTGCAATAATAAATCCAGTTCATCAACATGTTTTTGCATGGCTACAGGATGTTTGATTTCATTGGCGCGAAGCAACGCTGAATCAAGAATAGGCAACCCTCCTTTCATATCTACTTTGGGCGATACCGTGACCCACGTTGCTTCTACGCATTTAATCTCATAGGTTCCACTCGTTTCGATCTGAGTTGTAAATCCTTGCTCATGCAGCAATCGGGTTAATGGGATTAAATCGTACATGCATGGCTCACCTCCGGTGATCACTACATGTTTTGCCCGATAGCCGCGTTGTATAAATAATTCGAGCAGCTCATGTTCATTTGCATTAAAGAAATGTTCTGATTCATTCTGTTTTTCTAATACGGCGCTTGATGACGTGAGAAATGCGTCGTCCAAGGTCCAAGTATGTTTGGTGTCACACCATGGGCAGCCCACCGGACAGCCCTGTAAGCGCACGAAGATTGAAGGTAAGCCGGTATACACCCCTTCCCCTTGAATGGTTTCAAACATCTCATTTATTTTTAACGGCTCTGCTGACAACCTGAACGCTCCTAAATAGCCAAATCAGTTTTATCTATTTCAATAGTTGGGATTTTAGCAAGAATCACCTAAAATTCGGCTACAATTTCTCACTATTAATTAATATGTCTGAAAAAGTTATCGTAATCTACTCAGGCGGCATGGATTCATTTACTGTGCTCAATCACGTTATCCGCGAAGGTAAAAAGCCTATCGCACTGTCTTTTAACTACGGCCAAAGGCATAAAAAAGAACTGGATTATGCAAAACGGGCGTGTGAAATGCTATCTGTACCTCATAAAGTTGTGGATATCAGTGCAATTAACAGCCTGGTGGGTGGCTCTGCGTTAACCGACGACATTGCGGTACCCGAAGGTCATTACGAAGAGCCCAGCATGCAACAAACCGTTGTTCCCAACCGTAATATGATTCTTATATCACTAGCAGTCGGGTACGCGGTCAGCCAACAGGCGAATGCAGTTTACTATGGAGCACATTCTGGTGATCACGCTATATATCCTGATTGCCGTCCTGAGTTTGTGCAAAAAATGAAAGACGTGTGCGCTATAGCAAATTATGAAAAAGTGGATGTTGTTACCCCCTATTTACAGGATAGTAAAACCGCTATTTTAGCTGACGGATTGAAAATGGGGCTTGATTATAGCTACACATGGACTTGCTATAATGGTAGAGCAAAAGCATGTGGTAGGTGCGGTGCCTGCGAAGAGCGTCTCGAAGCGTTTAAAGATAACAACGCTATTGATCCGTTGAAATATGAATGATGGGAATGGGCGTTTACACACGCCCATTCTAGATACTCATCCACCTATCCAACTTCAATTATAAATTGCAAAACCTGAGTGTTCTTTCAATTCACTCGGACTAGATGAACTTTTTCGCCTCTGCGCTGATTCAACATCCATGCAGCGCGGTATTTATCACTTTTGGCTTTCCGCTATAAAGTAAGAAAGCTCTTTAATACAATGACGTAATACTGGATTAAGACGGGTGTTTTTACCGTTCATAACAAACAGTTCATGGCTAAAATTGAACAAGCTTCCTCGCGCAAGGGGCACCAGTCCCAGGCTTGCCCCTTGCTCTTTTGCCATATAGTCGGGCAACAAACCTACATATTCACCGGTCATAATGGCTGACATGACGGCATCATAGGAGTCAGAAAAAGTTTGAATAGCCAAACGGCGATCATCTTCAATGTAATTAGCAGAAGATAAACCCGAGATACCGATGGCGGGATAGTCTTCGATTTTCACTTTATCAGGTAGTGAATCAATATCACGATATTTAGCAAGTTCATGAGAAGGTGCACAATAAAGTCTGCCATGGCATTCCAAACCAATTGGATGAAATGTCACAGATTCAGGTTTCACCATATCGTAGGTAGAAACAACCAAATGACATTCCCCAGACAGGGCAACATGCTCTACCTCATTATACAATCGCGTTTGAATATTAACGTGAATATCATCAAACTTTTTCATGGTGCTTTTAACAGCTTTACTGACTGCAAGATGCATCGATAGCGGTAAGCCAGCCATTAGCACTAGCGTAATATGACCTGAGTAATCGTCATGTAGCGATTTAAGATTGAAAACGAAATTATCAAAAGCATTAAATATGCGTTTTGTCTCCTGAAAAACCACTTCGCCTTCTTTGGTCATCTGAAAGCCGCCGCGCCCGCGATGGCAAAGAACTAAATCTAACCGTTCTTCGAGTTTTTTAATCGCTGCGCTAATGTTAGGACGCTGCATACGTAATACAGGTTCCGCCGCTGTAAATCCGTTACAACTGGCAACTGCATAAAACACGCGAAGCAGCTTAATATCTGACTCTTGTAATCGATTTAACATAGTTGCACCGTTTCTTATAGGTATAGTTATGGATACTTATACCCCATATTAGGCGAGTGTTTATCGGATTACAATGCAATTTTTTTAAGAGAGCGCAACAACTTGCTTTCTTAGTGTTTCGATTTCATCCCTAAGCGAGGCTGCCTTTTCAAATTCAAGCTCTCTTGCACTTTCGAACATTTGTTTTTCAAGTGCACCGATTCTTTCCATTAGCTCCGTTGCACTAGCGTAAGACTGCGCTTTTTGTTTCTCAGCTACTTTACGAAGTCGAACTTTGCCGGCGGCTGGATGAGCTGAATCGCCCACATCCATTATATCGGTAATGGGCTTAACCAGTCTTTGTGGCGTAAGGTTATGTTTTTCGTTATGGGCTTGCTGTCTTTCGCGCCGACGATCTGTTTCATCAATCGCTCTTTTCATCGAATCTGTAATTCTATCCGCATACATAATAGCTTTGCCGTTGATGTGGCGGGCGGCTCTACCGATGGTTTGGATCAGAGAACGTTCTGCTCTTAAAAAACCTTCTTTATCAGCGTCTAAAATGGCGACTAACGAGACTTCCGGCATATCGAGTCCTTCTCGGAGTAAGTTGATACCAACTAGCACATCAAACTTACCCAGCCGCAAGTCACGAATAATTTCGATACGCTCCACCGTATCAATGTCGGAGTGGAGATAGCGAACACGGACGCCATGTTCATTCAAATATTCACTAAGATCTTCTGCCATCCGTTTAGTCAACGTAGTAATCAACACCCTTTCGTCAACTTTTACGCGATGCTGGATCTCAGAAAGTACATCATCAACCTGTGTGGCAACAGGACGTATTTCTATTTCCGGATCCAATAAACCCGTTGGACGAACTACCTGTTCAACAACATCGCCACCACATTTTTCCAATTCATACTTACCAGGCGTGGCTGACACATAAATCGTTTGCGGCGATATATGTTCGAATTCTTCAAACTTTAATGGTCTGTTATCTAACGCAGACGGTAACCTAAATCCATACTCTACCAGTGTTTCCTTGCGAGAACGGTCACCTTTATACATAGCGCCAATTTGCGAAACCGTTACATGCGACTCGTCAATGAACAATAATCCATCTGCGGGGAAGTAATCTATTAGCGTCGGTGGTGGCTCGCCAGGTGCTCGTCCTGAAAGATAGCGAGAATAATTTTCGATGCCGGAGCAATACCCCAGTTCTAACATCATTTCTATATCAAACTGTGTACGCTGCGATATCCTCTGCTCTTCTAATAACTTGTTTACAGACTTGAGCTGTTCTTTACGATCTTTTAACTCTTCTTTAATGCGGTCAATAGCATTTAGGATTTTCTCACGCGGCGTCACATAGTGTGTCTTTGGGAAAACCGTCGTTCTTACTACTGATTTATCAACGGCTCCGGTTAAAGGATCAAACAAGCTGATTTTTTCAATTTCTTCGTCAAAAAGCTCTACTCGCACCGCTTGCTTTTCCGAGTCCGCCGGGAAGATATCAATTACGTCCCCCCTGACCCTGAATGTGCCGCGTTCAAACGCCAAATCATTTCGTTTATACTGTAGTTCTGCTAGCCGACGTAAGATATCTCGTTGATTGACAATGTCGCCCTGGCGTAGATGCAACAGCATCTTCATGTATGACTCTGGGTCACCCAACCCATAAATCGCAGAGACACTTGCCACAATAACGACATCGCGACGTTCCATTAATGCTTTTGTAGCAGATAGACGCATTTGCTCAATATGGTCATTAATTGAGGCATCTTTTTCGATAAAAGTATCGGTACTAGGAACATACGCTTCGGGTTGATAGTAATCATAATAAGAAACAAAATATTCCACCGCATTATTAGGGAAAAATTCCTTCATTTCCCCATACAGCTGAGCTGCGAGTGTCTTATTATGCGCCAGGATAAGCGTGGGCCGTTGAACATTCTGAATAACGTTTGCCATGGTAAATGTTTTACCCGACCCCGTTACCCCAAGCAGAGTTTGGGTCGCCAAACCACTTTCCAGCCCGTCGGTTAATTCGCCTATTGCTTTTGGCTGATCGCCGGCTGGTTTGTAATGTGATACCAGCTCAAAACCTTTACTCATAACCCTTTCATTTCCTCGTAATCATGGTGATGATCGTTTATCTCCCGGGAAAACCAATAGTACGAAAGCGTTCCCATCAATAAATTTGCGACTACCGTTCCCCAAAAAAGTCCTTCTAAACCATACAGAACACTGCCTAGATAAGAAATGGGTACGAAGAAGACAAACAGACGGATGACACTGAGTACAAGCGCCGTCATAGGCTTATGCATCGCATTGAAGGACGAATTAGTTAGTATGATGACGCCTTGTAAACCATAGCCCAATGGTACGATAGCCAAAAATAATGTAATTAAACTGGCCACTTCGGCTTCTTTAGCAAAAATATCTGCGATAAATCCGGACATTGCCCACAATAGAGCAAAAATAAATAACTGCCATAACATAATAAATTTAAGGGTCATCTTATAGGCGTGTTCAACCCGTCTGATCTTGTCCGCCCCCACATTCTGACTAATAAACGGCGGGAGTGTCATTGAAAGCGAAAGAATAATGATACTGGCAATGGATTCCAGGCGATGCCCTACTCCCCAAGCTGCAACTGCTTCAGCTCCATAGGTTGCTACTACGGCAGTCATGACGCCGCCAGCAATCGGCGTCATCATGTTTGCACCTGCTGCAGGAAATCCAATACGCATCACGTCGCGGCTGTTTTCGAGTAATTCGGAAACTGAGAGTAACCTGGGTAGCATTAACTGACGCTTCACTGCTAATAAATAGATTATCCAGGTTGCACCTACTGACCACGCAATTAATGTAGCCACCGCTGCTCCCTGGATCCCCATAGCTGGTATGGGGCCCCAGCCAAAAATTAATAATGGATCTAACGCCGCATTTAAGAAACCACCTGACGCCATTATAATACTGGGAGTGCGTGTATCTCCACAGGCACGTAGCACACTATTTCCGACCATAGGTAACGCTAAAAACAGGCTGGATATGTACCAAATACACATATAGTCTGAGATATAAGGCAATAATTCGGATGTCGCATTTAGTAAGGTAAACACTGGCTCAATAGTTAACAAACCTACTACAGCAAGTAACCCTACAAGTATCACTGACACCATCATCGCTCCGGTGGCATGAAAACGAGCCTCTTCAGACTCTCCCCTCCCGTGCAGTTTGCCAATAACAGCAGAGGTGCCTATCCCCAGTCCGATATTCAAACTTATTACGGTAAAGGTTACGGGAAAGGTAAAGCTTATCGCTGCAAGCTGCTCTGTGCCTAACAAGCTTACAAAAAATGTGTCAATTAAACTAAAACTCATCATCATGACCATGCCTATAATCATCGGAACGGTCATACGATATAACGTGGATTGAATATCACCTTCGGTCAGATTGTTAGAACGAGCTGCGTTAGTGGTCACTTTTCACTTATTTCTCATATGAATTATAAAAAAGCAGGGACACGGCCCCATATAAATGAGTCGATCGTAGATCATTGCAGATAGGTATAGTTAGTCTACGGACAAAATAAAATAACTGCTAACATTTTTACTTAATTAACATTAAATGCCCCTCACAAGGGGTTTTAACGAAATCGCAGCAAACGTTACATTTTTAATAAATAGATATAATAATATTCTTTACGGGCCGGTAACACTTAGTGTGTTTCCTTCTAACATCTCGTGTTTTAACTCTTATGCGACAAACTGTGTATGAGCACGGCTCTATACTTAGCTCAATCTGGTTACAGTTTTAATCAAACGGATTAAATGCATATTAATTCGCCATGTAAATTTTACACGCTTAATAAAAATCAACCATTCACTCATCAACCACTTTGGTAATTAACACACAAGCCCATAGCAGTAAAACATTAAATTCAGCCAGATCATTTTAAATACCATAAAACGATCTAAGTTATTGAATAAATTTACTTTAATTTATTACTATTTTGTAATGTATGATGATCCGAAAGACAGATCGCTACACATCCTAGATCTATATTCTTCCTTATTAACATAGTTATCCACAGAAATAGTGGATAACTACGCAAACCCCAATGGTGACGGGATTTTTTACACGATCGTAGTTTGATCGTGTGAGTGGTGACTAACCTTAAGACGTATCAAATCAGGTTACACTATTATCAAAAACTGGACATATAGACAGTGGTCAATAACTTTTTAATAGCCTTTTTGAATTCTTTAAGTGCATTTTGTTATAAAAAAAAACTTGCATTAATTTAACTCTAAGCACGAGTCCGTCTTCCAATTTTCAATGGCTCACTTCGCCGTTTTTCGTGTACATAACTTATCTTTTCATCGCCTTAATGTGGAATTGAATAATAAACCACCTAAAAGTAGGCTTTTACAAAATAGATGGTAAAAATATGCGGAATGTTATTGACAGCAGCATGCGACCTCATTAATATTCGCCTCCGTTGAAAAGCAGGTCCCCCTTAGCTCAGTTGGTTAGAGCGACGGACTGTTAATCCGCAGGTCCCCCGTTCGAGTCGGGGAGGGGGAGCCAACAT
>NZ_JAPFRE010000044.1:52674-140827 GCF_026183735.1 Alteromonas sp. ASW11-130
GGCCCCCTTAGCTCAGTTGGTTAGAGCGACGGACTGTTAATCCGCAGGTCCCCCGTTCGAGTCGGGGAGGGGGAGCCAACTTTTCATCGTTTCAAAATGGTCGATTCCCCCTTAGCTCAGTTGGTTAGAGCGACGGACTGTTAATCCGCAGGTCCCCCGTTCGAGTCGGGGAGGGGGAGCCAACCGCTCTCAACGAAATATTTCTTATTTATTATCTCAACCGCAGCCAAACAATTTTAGTAGATAACCTTACTTCTTCTAAGTTGTTAATTTTTTCATAAAAAGCGATAATGTGAAGCGATATTCTCAGCGTTTAACTTACTCCGTATTGTAGGAAGTTAAAATGTTACTATTGCATATGCGTTTTTGTTACTGCGTACCCACTGTCTAGTGGGCTTAAAGCACCAGGTTCATTTAAATACATGTCAGACTTTTTACTGCTACTTGTTGGCACAGTATTGGTTAACAATTTTGTCTTGGTTAAGTTTCTCGGCTTATGCCCTTTTATGGGGGTATCTGGAAAGCTGGAAACTGCCATAGGCATGTCGATGGCCACCACGTTTGTTTTGACATTAGCCTCGGTGAGTAGCTATCTTATTGAAACCTACTTACTTGCCCCATTGGGGATAAGCTATCTGCGTACACTTGCATTCATTCTGGTTATCGCGGTAGTAGTGCAATTCACCGAGATGGTAGTGCACAAAACCAGTCCTACTCTTTATCGTTTGTTAGGTATTTTTCTTCCGCTGATTACTACTAATTGTGCCGTACTCGGCGTTGCGCTGTTGAATTTAACTGAACAACATAATCTTATTGAAAGTCTCATTTATGGCTTCGGCGCTGCGCTTGGTTTTTCACTGGTACTCATTTTATTTGCTGCTATGCGCGAACGCTTAGCAGCTGCCGATGTCCCGGTTCCATTTAAAGGTGCCTCTATTGCTATGATTACAGCGGGACTTATGTCCATGGCTTTTATGGGGTTTAGTGGGTTGGTGAAATTCTGATGTCGGTTTATTTAGCTTTAGGCGCCATTGGCACCCTCGCACTTATTTTTGGTCTGATACTTGGCTATGCCAGTATCCGCTTTAAAGTGCAAAGTGATCCTCTGGTGCAGCAACTCGACGAGTTACTACCCCAAACCCAATGCGGACAATGCGGTTACCCGGGCTGTCGGCCCTATGCTGAAGCAATCGCAAATGGCGACGATATCAATAAATGCCCACCGGGTGGTGAAGCAACCATGAAAAAACTGGCAGATTTGATGGGCGTAGAGCCAAAACCGCTCAACGGGGACGGTGAAGAAGAAGACGTTAAAAAGGTCGCGTTCATTCGCGAAGATGAGTGCATTGGTTGCACCAAATGTATACAAGCATGCCCGGTTGATGCGATTTTAGGGGCTTCCAAACAAATGCATACAGTTATTATCGACGAATGCACTGGATGTGACCTGTGTGTGGAGCCGTGTCCGGTAGATTGCATTGATATGGTTCCGCTGAAGCCCACCACGAATTCATGGAAGTGGAATTTTAAACAATCTCCCAAAGGAGATATCCCAATTAAAATGGTGTCGTAAAGACGATGTTGCGAAGTACTGACGAAATCATCGCGGATTTAAAAGCAGGAAAATGTCACTCGTTTACGGGAGGCGTTCACCCACCAGATGAGAAATCGTTATCTAACACCACTAACATTCAGACTCTACCGCTACCAGACAAGATAATTCTGCCTTTGCGTCAACATATAGGGACGGAAGGCAGTATCTGTGTAGCTGAAGGCGAGCATGTTAAAAAAGGTCAGGCATTAACTAAAAGTAGTCATCCATATGCCGTTCCGATTCATGCTTCTACGTCGGGAATAGTAAGGGAAATTACTCGTCATGTGGTGGCGCATCCGAGTGGTTTAAGCGAAGACTGTATTATAATTGAACCAGATGGACTGGATGAGTGGGTTAAGTTAACGCCTATCCCTCATTTTCAAACACTTCCACAACAAACGGTAGTAGAAGCAATTTGTGATGCAGGTGTCGCGGGGATGGGCGGCGCGGGATTCCCAACCCATATTAAAACCGGGAACAATAAAACGATAGAATTTCTGATTATTAATGGCGCAGAGTGTGAGCCATATATCACTTCTGACGACCGATTAATGCAGGAGCACGCCTGGCAAATTCGTCAGGGCATTGATGTACTTCATCATTTAATTTCACCTACAGCCGTTGTCATCGCTATTGAAGATAACAAGCCAGACGCCATTAAAGCATTGAAAATAGCCTGTCAGGACAAACCTGAGTACTTGGTTGTGGCTGTCGAAACCAAATATCCCGCTGGCGGCGAAAAGCAGCTGATTCAGATGTTGACTCAGCGAGAGGTTCCCCGGCACGGTTTGCCTGCTGATGTGGGGGTACTCATGTTTAATGTAGGCACGTGTTTCGCCGTTGCTGGCGCTATTTATGAAGGTAAGCCTCTGGTCGAACGAGTAGTGACAGTGACAGGAAGGGCTGTTGAGCAACCAGGTAACTACTGGGCAAGATTAGGTACACCGGTAAGCCACTTACTGAATCACGCCACGTATCAGGTTAAAAAGCAATCAGCTCCCCAAATTGTGATGGGTGGACCCATGATGGGCTTCACCTTAAGCAGTATGGCCGTTCCCATTGTTAAAATATCAAACTGTCTGCTTGCACCAGCAAAAGGAGAAGCTAGTCTCAACGAACATGAAAGAGCCTGCATTCGTTGTGGCGCTTGTGCTGACGTCTGCCCTGCATCATTGTTACCCCAACAGATTTTCTGGCATGCTAAGGCGAAAGAACTCGACAAGGCGCAAGCTTACGATCTGTTTGACTGTATTGAGTGTGGCGCATGTGCTTACGTCTGTCCTAGTGAAATTCCCTTAGTCCACTACTATCGTCAAGCAAAGGCAGAGATAAGGCTTGAAAAAGAAGAAAAAAGCCGTGCAGAAAAAGCCAAAGAAAGATTCGAGGCTCGTAACGCACGATTAATTAGGGAAAAGCAGGAACGAGAAGAAAGACATCAAAAAGCTAAGGCGGCCAGAGAAGCTGCGATAGCAAATAAATCAAAAGCAGCAACAGTCGATTCAAATGACGCTAAAGACAAGGTAGCGGCCGCGTTGGCGCGCGCTAAAGCAAAAAAAGCAGCACAGCAACCTGAATCAGATGTCCCCGCCGCCCTCGATACGCAAGCAGACAAGAAGGCGCAAGTAGCCGCAGCAATTGCCCGAGCAAAGGCGAAAAAAGAAGCGGCTCAGGCAAATGATACAAATGAAATATTGCCCGAAGATGAACGCAAAGCAAAAGTCGCCGCTGCGGTAGCTAGAGCAAAAGCGAAAAAAGAAGCGGCCCAAACCAACGATACAAATGAAATAACGACCGAAGATGAGCGCAAAGCAAAGGTCGCCGCTGCGGTAGCTAGAGCAAAAGCGAAAAAAGAAGCGGCCCAGGCAAATGATACAAATGAAATATCTGCCGAAGATGAGCGTAAAGCAAAGGTCGCCGCTGCGGTAGCTAGAGCAAAGGCGAAAAAAGAAGCGGCTCAGGCAAATGATACAAATGAAATATCTGCCGAAGATGAAGGTAAAGCAAAGGTCGCCGCTGCGGTAGCCCGTGCTAAAGCTAAAAAACAACAAGCAGCGGAATCATCTTCGTCTGACGGACCTGCCGACGCGAACAACCTGATATCAAAGAATGTAGACTTTTCGAGTGCGGAAGAACAATCACACCACGACGATGAAAAGCGCAAACGGATCGCTGCGGCTGTTGCCAAAGCGAAAGCTAAGCAAGCAGCTAAGAAAGACAACAATGAGACAGAATAAATGAAGTTAACCCTGTCCAGTTCACCCCATCAACGGGTTAGACGCGATACCAGTCAGGTAATGCGTCTCGTTATACTGGCAATGATTCCTGGAATTATGGCTCAGGTAATTATTTTTGGTTTTGGTGTACTTATTCAAGCGACGATTGCAGTCATTACTGCGGTAATAACCGAAGCGGCGATCCTGCAAATTCGGGGAAGAAGCGCCAAATTTGCTCTCAACGATTTCAGTGCAGTATTAACAGCTTTACTTTTAGCGGTAAGCATCCCCCCCCTTCTGCCGTGGTGGATGACGATTTTAGGGACTTTTTTTGCTATTGCCGTTGTTAAGCAGCTTTATGGGGGCTTAGGCTTTAATCTTTTTAATCCAGCTATGGCCGGCTACGTGATGTTGCTTATTTCTTTTCCCGCTGCCATGACCCTGTGGCTGCCTCCGCAGTCACTTGCCAGTATTCAGCCAGACTTTGTCAATGTGTTAACAATAATAATGACGGGGTTTACTGAATCGGGTCATAGCATGGATCAGCTTCGCATGGCTGCAGACGGGATAACTATGGCTACCCCGCTAGATTCAGTGAAAACTGCTCTATCGCAAAACTATACGTATCCTGAAGCGCTTGATGAAGCAATCTTTACCAATAATTTAAATGCAAGTGCTGGTGCTGGTTGGGCTTGGGTCAGCTTAGCCTATTTGGTGGGAGGTCTATTTTTAGTCAAGATTAATGTTATAAATTGGCACATCCCTACCGCGATGTTGGCCGCTGCAGCTTTACTATCTGCCGTTTTTTATATTGCTGATTCAGATTCGTTCGCTTCCCCTATATTCCACTTACTTAATGGCAGTTTATTATTTGGGGCATTTTTTATCGCGACAGATCCTGTTACAGCCTCTACCACAGATAAAGGCCGACTTGTTTTTGGTGCATTTATAGGCATGTGGGTAATTGTTATTCGCACGTTCGGTGGGTATCCCGATGCGGTGGCTTTTGCCGTTATTGTAATGAATATGGCAGTCCCCCTAATTGATTATTATACGCGTCCACGTACTTATGGGCATACAGCTAAAAGAGCGAGGAAGCCGTAAATGATGTTTTCAACGCTTTACAAAAATGGCGGCATGTTGGCGTTGTTTGCCGTGATTACAACCGCCCTAATTAGTATGACGTTTGCTATTACTGAATCCCGCATTACAGAGCAACAAAAAAAACAGCTTTTAAGCGTATTAACAGAAGTAGTACCCGAACACTATTACGACAATTCTTTTTACAATGACTGCACACTGGTCCAGTCTGACATGTTGGGTTCAACAGAGGCCAAAGTGGTTTATCGTGCTCGCTTGGGTGATCAGCCTAGCGCATTAGCACTCGAAACCACCGCCCCCAATGGTTATAGTGGCAGTATTCATTTAGTCGTAGGGGTGGACACCGACCAGCATGTACTAGGGGTTAGAGTTGTTGATCATAAAGAAACGCCGGGACTCGGCGACAAAATTGAATTAGCCATTAGCAACTGGATATTGAGTTTCAACGGCAAATCGATAACTAACGAAAATCAATCGAATTGGGCTGTGAGAAAGGATGGCGGTCAATTCGATCAGTTTACTGGCGCTACCATCACTCCCCGTGCGGTTGTTGATGCAGTAAAAAACACTCTCTTATTTGTCCAAGTAAACCAACAGGCTCTGTTTGCACATGACAATGATTGTAAAGTGGAGCTCGAGTAATTTTTATGACCAGCTATCAAGACTTAACGCTTCAAGGACTATGGAAAAATAATCCGGCCTTGGTTCAGTTACTGGGCTTATGTCCTTTACTCGCCGTAACCGCAACATTTATCAATGGCTTGGGCCTTGGTATAGCAACCATGCTGGTACTGATTGGTTCAAACATTACTGTCTCGCTCATTCGCAATGTGGTAAGAAACGAAATCCGTATACCCATTTTTGTTATGATCATCGCTTCATTCGTGACCATAGTGCAGTTATTAATGAATGCGTTTACCTACGAATTGTATCTGACGTTAGGCATCTTCATTCCTCTAATCGTGACCAATTGTGCCATTATTGGTCGGGCAGAAGCCTTTGCCTCAAAAAATGCAGTAGTGCCCGCAGCCTATGATGGCCTCGTTATGGGGGCTGGTTTTACAGTGGTTCTGGTAGTACTGGGTGGGTTACGGGAAATGTTGGGTAACGGCACGCTTTTTAAAGGAGCAGATCGGCTTTTTGGCGAAGTTGCCAGTAATTGGCAACTTACTTTGTTTACAACAGAACACCCCTTCTTACTTGCTATACTGCCGCCTGGCGCGTTTTTAGGGATGGGGTTAATCATTGCATTTAAAAACGCTATCGATGCGACCTTAGAAGCCCGCAAGCCTAATTCCGAGAATATTATTACTCGAGCAAGAGTGACTACCGAATCTTAAAAAGTTGTTTCGCCTGATATGAATAATGTAAAAAGAAAAGAAATATTAACACGATTACGGGATGCTAACCCCCACCCCACTACGGAATTAAATTTCTCAACACCATTTGAACTGTTAGTCGCGGTAACCCTTTCTGCACAATCCACTGACGTAGGTGTGAACAAAGCAACAGATAAGCTTTTTCCCATAGCCAATACTCCTCAGTCTATTCTGGAGCTGGGGTTAGAAGGTTTGCGCGACTATATAAAAACTATCGGATTGTATAATTCCAAGGCACAGAACGTATATAAAATGTGTCAGATTTTGATGGATAAGCACAATGGTGAAGTACCTGAATCCAGAGAGGCTTTAGAAGCCTTACCCGGCGTAGGGCGTAAAACGGCTAACGTAGTTCTAAACACGGCGTTTGGCTGGCCGACAATAGCAGTAGACACGCACATCTTCCGCGTATCAAATCGCACTAAACTGGCCATGGGCGAAAATGTTGACCAGGTTGAACAGAAATTACTGAAAGTGGTGCCCGCGGAATTTAAAGTAGACGTACATCACTGGCTGATACTGCACGGACGTTATACCTGTGTGGCCCGCAAACCCCGCTGTGGTTCCTGCATTATTGAAGACCTGTGTGAGTTTAAGGGTAAGACTGAGTAAATGTTATGCGGCTTTGAGCGAGTTGCCGTAAATCACCCAAGAGAGTAGCGCTCGCTGCAGTTCACAAAGATATGATGCCGTCATTCCAGAAATGCGCAGCATTCTCTGGGACCCCCGCGACTGTTAGCGTAAGACTTATAAAACCACTTTTTTGAGTATACGATAACAGTCAAAGAGACCCCGTTTTTCAACGGGGTGACGATGTTTGAGTTTACAATGGGGTGACGATTTTTGAGTTTGAAAGGGGTGACGTTTCTTCAGCTTTCAAAGGGGTAACGATTTTTCAGTTTTCAAGCTTAACGGCGTCGATTCCATTCAGGATTTTTTGCAACTGGCCGAAGTCAGCGGGCTTAGCCAAGTGGTGATCAAACCCCGCGGCCTTTGACTTCTGGCGATCGCTCGATTGGTCATAGCCTGTCAGTGCGATGTAGGTTGAACAATCCGCAGCCATTTTGAGTTGCTGCGCGAGTTCGTACCCCGTCATGTCGGGTAGGCCAATATCCAGGACGAACGCGTCCCAACGTGGATCGGCCCGCACCATGGCCACGGCGCCAGCACCATCGACGGCGATTTCAGCGTCATGGCCCTGTGCCCCCAGCAGGATAGCGAGCAACTCCGCCGCATCCCGGTTGTCGTCGACCACCAGTATTTTCAACGCTGCACTCGCACGAGTGGTGACAGATGGCGTTTGTACTAACGCCTCATCAGTTGCCGCCAATGGCAACGTCATTGTGAATGTACTGCCCAGATTGAGGCCTGGGCTTGTGGCCGCAACAGTACCTCCATGCTGCTCCACGATACTGTGCACTAGAGCCAAGCCGATTCCCAGGCCGCCTTGAGAGCGGTCCGGGGTGCGCTTACCCTGCGCGAACAGTTCGAACACCATTGGCAACAGTGCTTCGTCCATACCAATGCCGTTGTCAGTGACACGCACCTGCACCTTTTCATTTTCGACCTGCATCGACAATTGAAGCCGACCGTTAGTTGGCGTGTACTTCGCAGCGTTGTTGAGCAGATTCGTCACCACCTGAACCAGCCTGTGGTGGTCGCCGATAACCAGCGCCGTATCATGGAATTGCGTGGTCAGGGTATGCCCGCGCGCAGCAATCAAGGGCTGGGCCTGCTCCACTGCAGCGTCGATCACCGAGCGTACGTCCACTGGCTCACGCGCAAATTCTACTAGCCCCCGCGTCACCCGCGAGACGTCCAGAAGGTCGTCCACGAGCTCGGTCATATGCGCGACCTGGCGCGTGATGACTCCCCCAATCTCCCGCACGTGCGTTTCATTATCCACAGGTGCCATCTCCAGCAAGCTAGCCGCTGTCCCGATGGGCGCGAGAGGGTTGCGCAGCTCGTGCGCGAGCATGGCGAGGAATTCGTCTTTGCGGCGGTCCGCCTGCTCTAGGCTCTCGACCATCCGCCGGCGCTCTGTGACATCGAGTACCGTCCCGATCATCGACAACGCTCTGGCATCCGGCACGTCGCCTTCGAACAGTACCTGCCCGCGCGCCATCGTCCACACAACCTGACCGTCGGCGTGGATCCATCTAAACTCTTCAGAATAGCCGCCCCCGGAACCGGGCTGAAGTGCATGGTCGAGGGCAGCCTCAATCCGCGGCCAGTCAACGGGATGGACGCTCTGAGACAAGACGTCCAACGTCACCACCGCATCATCAGGTGCAGCACCGACGATTTGCCTGCATCGAGGGTCCATGCGGACGTCGCCGGTTTGCACGTCCCAGACCCAGGTTCCGAATTGGGCCACATCCATGGCCAGTGCGAAGCGCTTTTCAGACACACGCAATTCGTTCTCCATACGTTTGCGATCCGTAATATCAACGGATGAGCCGATCAAACCCAAAATGTTCCCGTCTTTATCCCGCCACGGTGCCTTGCTCGATAACCAGATGGCCGGGGTCCCATCCGATAGCATAACCTCTTCCTCGATTTGCTCGCCAACACCGGAATCCATAATGCGACGGTCGGTCGCCATGATCGCGGCGCTCTGGACGCGGTCTGCGAGTACATCTTCATCCGTGCGACCCAGGAACGCCTCCGGGGGCAGTCCCAGCAGTTCCGCGACTCCGCGGTTGGCAACCATGAATCGGCCGGCACGGTCTTTGGCATAAACCACCCCGGGCACCGCATCGGTAAACATACGCAGCAGCATGTCGGCCTGGTCGCGTTCGGCTTCCATGCGTCGTCGGTCCTCGATGTCTAGCAGTACGCCTGGGAAGCGGACCGCCTTACCGTCTGGGTCAAGCTCTACTTGGCCGTTGGCTTCGACCCAGCGGAGGGTACCATCCCTGTGCCAAACCCGATATTCGCACTTGTATGCGCCACCCCGCCCCATCACCTCCTCGATCGCCGCCGCGACTCGGTCGCGATCATCGGCGTAAACGGATTCCATGACGAGTTCCAGTGGGAGGCCCGACTTACACAGCGTCTCGTCGAGTCCGAAGCTGGCGGCGAAGCGGGCGTCGGCAATAAAGCGATTGTCCGGTATCGTCCAAACCCAGGTGCCAACGATGGCGCCCGCATCCAGCGCCAGTTGCACGCGTTCGGCGGCGTCCGCTGCATCTGCAGCCATTTTCTTATGCTCAGAGATATCGCGTATAAACACGGCCAGACCCGCGTCGACCATATAGGCGCGCGCTTCAAACCAGCACAATCCCTGTTCAGCTGATACGTGGGAATAATCGTGCCGCTCCGACGTACCACTGGCACTGACGCGTCGGCACATCGAGTAGACTGAAGCCTGCTCGCCTTCCGAGAACAGGGCCCCGAACTCCTCTCCGACCATATCGCCCTCCGCCTTCAACAGGCGCGAAGCGGCATCATTGGCTTCCAGCACGCAAAAATCGGGTCCCAGCAGCAGGAATGCCTCGTCCATGTTGGCCAGCACACCGCGATGCCGGGCCTCGCTTTCGGCCAACCGCTGCTCGGTCAGCACCTGGGCGGTGATCTCCGTGCACGCGCAGAATAATCCCTCGATTTCCAAACCTTCGCCTCGCACCGGAGAATAGAAGAAGGAAAAATGAGTCTGTTCCGGATAGCCGTGCCGTTGCACCATCAGCGGGATGTCCTGCATCTGCACGGGCTCTCCTCTCAGCGCAGAAGATACTATCGGCTGGAGTTGCTCACGGATCTCGTACCAGACTTCTAAGAAATCCCGGCCAAGCGCATTCGGATGCTTGTTTCCAAGGATTTCCGCGTAGTAGTCATTATAGATAAGAGTGCGCGTGGCCCCCCATGCTACAAACATCGGTTGGTTTGACGCCAACATGATCCCCACCAACGTCTTCAGTGACGACGGCCAGACAGTCGGTGCACCTAAGGGTGTCTGTTCCCAAGCAAAGGCCCGCAACCGCGCGCCCATCGCACCGCCGCCAGCCAAAAAGTGTGGTGTTTCTATTGTCAATTGGTTCTACCCTTAATGCCAGTGTAAACGACTGCCGCGCAACTGCGCTGCAGTCCAGTGAGCGCAGCGAACGTGTTTAACCCACTTGTTAGGCGAATTAGTCATCACTCAACCACGGCTCTTTTCTACGTGGATAATTATTGAGGAATCTATTGTCACCTTTTCACCTTGTCACTTTGTCACTTTGTCACTTTGTCACTTTGTCACTATGTAGCGCTCGGTTTCTTTACATGTGATTTCTAATATACCAGATTCACCAAATTTTAGAATCTTGGCATTTGGATATGCAAGAGAATTGGCGGATGCGTAGTAATTATGGACTGCGATTCATCGTTAACAACTCATGAATTGCAGCAAGAGCAGTCAGTTGACGTGTTGGTGAAGGTGCAGCCTCTAGTTCCTCTAGTTCCTCTAGTATGTATAAGCCATTGCCACGCTAATTATCTACGCGCTTTGACATAAATGATGCTGTCATCCCAGAAATGCGCAGCATTATCTGGGACCTTTGCGACTGTTATCGTAAGGCTTAAAAAATCTACTTTTTTGAGTTTACGATATCATTTAAAGAGACCCCGTTCTTCAACAGGGTGACGATTTTTTAAGTTTGCAACGGGGTGACGATTCGTCAGTTTTGCAACGGGATGACCATTCTTCGTAGGGGCGTTTAAAAAAATAAGCCTTTACGACGTGCTGAAAAAACGAAAACCCGCCGTTGGGCAACTTGACACAGCTATATAGCACTGAATTAACGCGAACATCTCTTAATAAAGCGGAGATCGCCCCTTTTTTACCAATTTATTGCTGGGCAGTTCAGATTCATCATCAAACAATTTTTTTATGTCAGGATTATCCATATTGAACACAAGGTCTTTTATAAACATGTTTATTATAGCTCCCAAAGCGCATACCAATTCCCTTTAACTCCACCGGCCAGGTAAATAGTAGTAACGTAGATAGAATTTTCCTAACGAAGTGTATTCTAAAATCAAAAATTATGGAGTTTACAGATGCAATGTCATTCACTTCCGCTATCCGTTTCAATTTATTTTCAAATTCGAGTTAGGCTTTACGAGTGTATTTACGGTTTAACGAATCAAGGATTGGCAGGTGTCTATTTTTCTCAATAGTTCATGACTTGCCAATAACAGCCTTTATTCTACCTCTGGATTATGACACTTTATCGTTTGTTTCTTGTTAAGCTATAGCGAGTCGTAATAGCTTACTTACGTATTTTTATTAAAGGCAAGGAAGTTACAATGAATGTTAGCTTTATTTTAAAATTCTTAGCCTGTTTTTCCCTGATAGTAGCCGGCCAAAGTAATGCAGAACAACAAAAAATATTAGCTTCTGATGGTAAAGCAGGAGACCAGTTTGGTTATAGTGTCGCAATAGATCGCACACTTGCATTGATCGGTGCACACAAAGCGGATGCCATAAATATCAAAGATTCGGGGGCTGCCTATGTTTACTCTCTTGGCTCAGAGGGCTGGGAGCAGCAAGCAAAATTAGTCGCCGAACCCGCTTTTGCAAATGACACTCTGGGCGGCAATGTGGCGCTGAAAAACCGTATGGCAATGTTAGGGGTAATTAGAAGAGACGACAAAGGTGATGATGCTGGTGCAGTGTTTACCTATGAGCTTGAGGCTAATTCATGGTCGCAAAAGCAAATCTTAACTGCTTTAGATGCGAAGCCTGGCGATGCATTTGGTCAAAGTATCGCTCTCGCGCAGAAATTTCTTGTCATCGGAGCCCCCCACAGCGATTCACCAGGTAAAGACGCTGGCTCAGCTTACGTTTACACACGAGACAAAAATACATGGCAATTTCAGGACAAACTAACGGCAAAAGATGGGGCAGCTGGTGATTTGTTTGGCATCAGTGTAGCGATCGATGGTAACACTATTTTAGTGGGTGCTGATTTGAATGATGAAAAAGCGGAAAATGCCGGCGCTGTATATGTCTATGTATTTGACGGCAAGCAATGGAAGCCACAAGCAAAGCTCATGGCTGAAGATGGTGCGAACACTGATATCTTTGGCGTGAGAGTGGCATTGTTTGGCGATACAGCATTAATATCAGCCAGAAGAGACGACATTCAGGAGGTCGGTGTCGATGCTGGATCTGCCTATATTTTTGAACGAATAAATGATAAATGGAAACAAACACAAAAGTTAATTGCACCTGATGGTGAAGCTGATGACAGATTCGGTCGTGGGGTGGCTTTAAATAACGAGACGGCTGTAATAAGTGCTATGCACCATGATGCCAATGGCGCTGATACAGGTGCTTTATATGTTTTTAAAAAACAACAAGGTCAATGGCTATTTACCTCGAAAGTAGTGGCTAGTGATGGAACCACTGAAGATAGATTTGGTTGGAATGTTGCCCTTTCAGGCAAAACCGCGATAATCGCTTCTCCTTTTCGCGACGACAATGGAAATGCATCGGGCGCTGCTTATATTCAAAATTTGTCAGATTAAAATGTGTCTTACAAGGTTTACTGACTCTAGCAACCTTAGTCAGTCGCTTTTTGTACCCAACTCACAGCGCTAAGTTTACTATCAAAAGATGCCGACAAGAGTTCAAGTAGTATCGAATGTTATATTATTAGTGATATTACGCTTGAATTAGCTCAACCTATATTAAGGCTGGCCCACCATCGCGGCGGCCCCCCATAACTTTCATGTTTCTAACCGCACTAAACTGGCCATGGGCAAAATGTTGACCAAGTTGAACAGAAATGATGCCGTCATTCCAGAAATGCGAAGCAATATCTGGGACCTACTCGACTGTTATCAGGCCTAAAAGATTCACTTTTTTGAATTTACGATTTCGTCAAAGAGACCCCGTTCTTCAACGGGGTAACGATTTTTTAAGTTTGCAACGGGGTGACGATCCTTCAGTTTTCAAGCGAGCGACGATTTTTCAGTTTTCAGTTTTCAGTTTTCAGTTTTCAGTTTTCAGGAAATGATACCCCCATCCCAAAAATGCGAAGTATTATCTGGGACCTCAGCGCCTCTTATCGTGAGGCTTAGAAATCCGCTTCTTTGAGTTTACGATATCAGTCAAAGAGGCCCCGTTTTTCAACGGGGTGACGATTTTTTAATTTTGAAACGGGGTGACGATCCTTCGTAGGATAGTTAGTAAAAATAAACCTCTACCCCTGGCTTAAAAAGCGATTTGAAGACATTGTGTTGTACGTTATGCAATAGATAAATATTAAAAGTCGGCATTGATTAATCAGCGATAGAAAAATCCCCAGCGGTACGTGGCGCGCTCCAACTGGCGAGTAAATAAAGTATCTGATAATCTCACTTAAGCATCTCAGCAAAATAAAAGTTTTAAAATGATAGAGCTAAATCATAATTATGTTATTGCTGTTGCTGAACAATTATCTTTTGTAAGTGCATTTTTGGGAGGTATTTCAGCAACCATATTGGTAACCATCGTCGTATTTACTTCCCCAAATAAATCGGTGAGTGGGATGGTCGCTTCATCAGCATTAGCTGCGTGCAGTTTATTGATCGCTGTGGTCGCGTCATGGCGTCTAATCATTCTGTTACACCCTACCCTTCCCATTTCAGTTGAGCCGTCGTTAATAAAAGTTCTATGGAATGCCATGTTGATGGGATATGGTCTCGGATTTCTTAGCCTTCTTGTTAGTATTGGACTATCAGGCTGGCTTCGTTCCAGAAAAAGCGGACTCATTACCACCTGCATAGCGTTAGTAGCAGTACTCTTTTTTGTTGTCGCAACGCCATTCGGCGTATAGAAATTTGATAGTAGGTTGGAAACTAGCGAAACTCTTTCATTACATCGTTCTACTTTTTGGCCTTCGGCAAGCGGTACACCGCATCAACTCTGACAATAATTTTTTTGGTTGGAATAAAAACACAATCTTATTGCCAATAGCTCTGGCGATATGTGTATTTTTAGACCCCATAAACTATACTTAGTAGGACATAGACGGCTGCGGTATATTTGCGGCTCTCTATTGAAAAGGCGTCCTACTGCTAACTCCCTACAAATTCGTCATAATTCTTAGTTGCATACAAAATATTTGTCCGGCGAACAGAGAACCTTTTGATAATATGATTTCTTGCACTCGACTCTACCATGCTCCCCGTTAATAGAAGCGAGACTAACTATGCTAAACGAGCGAACTTTACTATACGCGTTTTTAACTCTTTTTACCGCTGTAGTTGTACCAACTTATGCGGCCCCGGTTCAAGTTAACCTGTGGGAGTTGAAGGAAGAAATTATTTTAGATGACCCCTTCGCCTCCTTCCTTAAATTATCGTCAAAAAAGCCAGTATTCGGTACAAAAAACACGCGCAGACCTGTATTCGGAAAAACATTTATCTACACGGACGACTTTGATATCGAGGGCGAAAATTGGTCCGTTAAGGGCACACTGAAGCTTTTTGGTGTGGCCGGAATTGGAAGCGAAATATTTCAAATTAAAGATCTCGTTTATACTCATAAAACATATCCACATGAAAAAACAAAGAACGTGTTCAACTTTGAAACGATAACAGTTAATTTACCAAAAGGAGGAATTGATCTGAACAGGAGCGTTGAGGGTGGAGTCGGTGAGTGGGATCCTCATCACACTAAAAAGCACAATGATTTTTTTGCCATCGATTACGATCTGGGGGTTGTTACGTACAATGGAAAAGGCGATAACCTAGCTACAAAGTTACTTGAATTTGATGTACGTTTTAAAGCTTTGCACCCTAAATCTGTATCGACCCCGGCGACACTCCCCTTACTTATTGCATCGATTGCACTGATGGTTTTGAAGGCTCGCTATAAGCAAAGCAGGGTACGGGGGTAGGGCAGGAATAATACGTGTATCAAACGCTTGAGAGATGAAATTAAGGAGTAATTAGCCTACCACTCCTTTACAGCTCAATAAAGTTTGAACCTTGGTAACACTGCTTTTCCTCAATAGTAGTGTGCGACACCCAGGTCATTGTGTCGGCGCGGTTCGCCCAGCGAACTGCGAGGACAACGCTTTTGTTATACATTTTCGATTAACGCAAAAATAGTCTTGATCGCTCTTAATGTTAGATCTGGGTCTTGAATTGGCAAATTATGACCGACTTGGTTCGTAATGATATGGACAGCCCGTGGATTTTTGGAGATTAGCTGCTGATGTAGAGACCGCCATATTTCTTTTCCTTTTGCGCTATGTCCAATCCACCAATCTGATTCGTTTAGTCGAGAGGATGTCACTATAACTGTCGGAACGGTGTAGGTTGGTTGAGGCTCAAACAATGACTTTTGCGCATAGATTGCTTGGAGCACTTGCCACTCTGGTTGAGTTTTTAACATTCCGTTAATTATCAGGTTATCAGCTACGGCCTTCTTATTGGTTAGTTCTTCTAATTTGTGTTGAAAAAGCTCATGGCTTGGGTCGAGCAACACGATGCCAACTACCTTTTGCGGAGATTCATAAGCAAACTGCCGTGCATGAAAGCCGCCAAACGAATGACCCACTAATATTATATTTTTCGTTACGTTTAGAGATTGCAATAATTTATCGAGACGCTCAAATGACAAAGCTAACGTTATATTATCAGCCTTTTCGGTTAATCCATTGCCCGCGCGGGAATAAATTATGACTCTCGAATTAAGTTCTGATGCCAAAGGTAGAAAAGAATCCCAATAGCTAGCGCCCATGCCAATACCTGATTCAAATACAAAGGTGTATTTTCCTTTTCCAACATCTCTGTATTCGACTAGAGAACCATCCAATTCAATGTGTTTGGTTTGTCCGAAAGTGGAGCAGGAAAAGGTTAAAACAAATAGGGTTAAGAATCGAAAGAACAAGAGAGGCTCCTTTGTGTATAACGCTAAATTTTGAGACGCAGATGCGAGACTATAATCGCGAAGCACCGTCCATGTGTCCCAACGAACGAAGTGAGTGGCAATAACGTTTCGTTAGCTACCCACAATGCTCATAATCCAATCGTAATAACTAGATATTCTAGTTTGATAAGCAGTTGTACCATATAAGCCACCTTTGAAATTAGAAATATCACCGGTTGCAAGTTGCCAGCTAGATAAACCAACAAGGAAAGGAATGCCATCGTGGTAAATAATAGAGGCTCCACCACTGTCCCCTGAACCCTGCATTCCTTCTAACGGAAGCGCGCTAGCCGGTAAATCGAACTTAAACGTAAGCCAGTTTCCCTCAGCACTCTCTACGATATTTTGAAATTTACGTGCTTGATGTAGTGATTTCGTATTTAAATCTTCACCCAATAATCCATTACCTGTAGCACCGTTCCCAAAAACCGTTATTACTTCACCTTTTTCGTCGGAATTAGCATACAGTGAAATCGGATGGACACCTAAAACCGGCTTCGATAGTTTTATTAAAGCAATATCGCTGCTTGATTTTAAAAGTCGCATTAGCGGAGCTAAATCCCCACTAAGCAGGTCTTTGTTAGGTCGTTTGTAATGCGGATGAAGTTTAACTTCTTCAATTCCATAGAATTCAGCGCCAATGTTTAGCTTTAAGCCGGTGTAGTCATAGAAAACGGTATGAGCCACAGTTACAACCCATTGGCTATCGATTAAAACCCCAAGTCCTTCGTGGGGCAATTCGATAACGTATTCTGGCATATTATCAACGTGATAATCATCTACTGGAATATCGTGTCTCACGACTACGGCGTTAGTTGCCACAGAACAAAAAGCGAAGATAAAAAATAACAGAAACTTCATAATACTCCGAAGGCAAAGCCGGGTGAGTCCTACGCCTGACGCTTTCGTATATAGCGGCGCCACGGCAGAGGCAGCAGGCAGTAACGAACTACAAAAACTTGTTAAGTGCTTCCAAACTGTCAGGCCCACCGCTGAGTCGAACACACTTGCGTGACTCTTGCTCCCACGGCGCAGCAGAATCAGTGTGGAGGTGGACGGCAACCCGCGATGTAACCAGTTCAGCGAGCAAACCGGCAGGTATCCAGACCATGCCGCTACCCCTCAGGCTGTTAGGAACTGGGCTTCCGCATACTGAACAAAAATCGCTTCGGAAACCACTCGGCTTACTGTAGGAACTGATATCATTTTCACCCGACACCCAACGAAAATTAGGCTCCTGCACAAAAGTAGCAGCATTAGCGGCAGCTCCTGTGGCTTTGCGACACAGCGAACAGTGACATTGATAGAGGTTGCGTACTTCCCCATCAATTTCGAATTTCACGCTTCCGCACAGACATTCACCTTGCATTGCTCACCCTTTTGCCGCTCAACATCTTAGCATTTAGTCCTCACAGTAACCCGCATCAACAGCGACTGTTCAGAACCACATTTCTTTTATCAATATGAGTAGCTTACTTCAAATGAGTGGTGATTTACCATTAGAAAATCGGTGTGTTACTTAGCAGTTTTGGTAATTACGCATTAAACAGATTTGATGCGTAGTAAAGGGTAACTAGCCCTTTTTTTGAGAAGATTCACAACATAATGAGGGTCAAGCACTATTTCTTCCAGATCTAAAAAACGTATCTTATGTGAATAATGCGCTTCATTCTTTATATTCAAAAAACGTCGTCCAAAAAACTTAAGAGAGCACGAGGTCACCACTATTCTGACTCACTTCGCTGTCGATAGGCATGTCACCTCTTCTGCACAAAACTTTGCAGTGTGCACGCTCGTTTTTATGTATAAAACATATTCGAACGAGCGAAGACGTGGCTTGCGGCTACCGTTCGGGCGAGCGCACCTTAGCGCATTTCTACCGCTCGACGTTATGACGAAGCAATGAATAACATTAGCCTGATGAATGACAAATACTGACTGGTGATTTCTTTTGTTTTATGGCTGTGGATTGCGAATAGCCGGATGGCTTAAACTGCGGAATAAAAGATATCGATTTCGCTTTTGAATTTGCTTTCGTATTCCGAGGAAAAGGCGGGGATGGCAGTGTCACTATGTTACCCAACATTCTTCACCCATCAATAAAATCTCCATTCGCAAATCAAAAAGGTTCGATATATTCATCAAAATGACCTGATAGAAGGTGGTGGCGAACCTGCCTATTTGCTGGCCCTACAAGAAAATATCTCAATCTAATTAAGGCGTTTAAATGACTGCACCTATTTCCTTCAACCAGCCCATCTCAGTGCACAGTCGAGAATTGCTCTTTCCCATCTTTATCTGCATTGGACTGTATTATTCAAAGCATCGAAAAAAGGCCGTCATAACGACATAAAGGGTGACAAAACCTGTGGCCGCACATATCTTCAGACCCCCCTCTTCAACGCAGTTACTTCTTTCTGGCACTGATATTAGAAGGGTACAACAATTACTTGGGCACTATGATCAGGCCTAGTGGACAATTACTTAGAGGGAAAGAATACCCTAACTCCCTTGATTACGTACAATTTGGCCGAATAGCCGTTGTATGTAAACGATGTAATACAAGAAATGTTTTATTAACTATCACAACGTCGTTTAAGCCAATTACTCATATAATCGAGTACTTCTATAGAAATCGTTTGTTCAATATCGTTTACTTCAGTTGGCAAGCCTGTTGTGGCCGGCTGGAACATATGATTCAGCCCAGGAAATACTTTAACAGTCGATACTTTATTTCCGTGCTCTTTTAACACATTTTCTATTCTTTGAATTTCTTCTGGGAAAGGCACATTAACGTCTTTATCGCCTGTTAAGGCTAAAACGGGGATGGTTAACTTGGATAGGTAAGCACTCGGGGGCGCACCTTTAAAATCTTGAATTAAAGATGGACTGGAGTAGTCGCGGACCAGAAATTCTATGTATTCTTCTTGCTCCTTTTGGTTTAGCCCTGCTAATACGGCTAATTTTTCCTTAGAGCTATAAAGCAAATCTCTAACTTTAGATTGTAAAATGAGAGTATCGTCTATGGTGAAAACATAATCGAATATTTTGCGTAAGGTCTCTGTTTGGGTTTTAATGAACTCGTCCGAAAACCCTTTAATTTCAGCGATCCTTTTTTCCGAAAGGATAATGTTTTCTGGGTAAGCGAGCCCCGGACCTGCCATCATGATAATCGTGTTCAAGTTATCCTTATTGACCGCCGCCATGGGTGCCACTAATCCTCCTTCACTGTGGCCAATCAGTCCAATGCACTGTTTTTTAATTTCGTTTCTGCTTAATAGATAGTTCACTGCGCCATCCGCATCTTCAATAAAGCTATCCAGGCTAGCCTCGCTGAATTCACCTTTCGACTGGCCGCACCCTCGCTTGTCGTACCGAAGCACTGTTATCCCATTTCTGGTGAGGTAGTCAGCAATAACCATAAAAAACTTATGTCCGTAAATTACTTGGTCACGGTTCCAGCATCCTGTTCCATGCAGAAGTATTGCCGCGGGGTTGCGTTTATTGCTCGTTGCAGGCAAGGTCAAGGTGCCTGCGATCATAATGTTGGGATCAGCGCTTTTAAATTGAACGGATTCCTCACTATAAGGAAAAGGTTTTACGGGAGTTTGAGGTCGATTTGATTGTTCAGAGGTGCTAGCAAACGCCATCAGCGTAAAAACACTTGTTATTACGACGACAACGATAGGAACCGGGCACTTGTTTCCTCTTAAAAACCTTGTCAGCATTATATTCATAATTGCGCTTTGTGTGGATAGCTCGGCAATGTCCCATTAAAACCGTTATTACTTCCGAATAGAAAAATGAGCACAGTGCTTTCTTTCCTCTTTTTAAAGTAGTTTTAACACTTAACCTGACGCTACCTACTACTTTTCCTTTGCCTTGTTGTTATCAATGGAATTCTCAACATAATGCTCGATTTGCATAAGCAACTGCTCACGCGCTGCCTTATCGTAGACCTTTCCTCGAACTATTACCGTGTGAATTTTTCGCGTATTACCTATCTCCTTAACAGGGTTCGATTCTAGCAATACAATGTCTGCAAATTTTCCTGCCTCGATGCTCCCCATGACATTCTCTTGCTCTAAATATTGTACCGGATAGATTGTCGCTGCTCTTAGCGCATCCAGATCGGATACCCCTGCCCTTACCAGCAACTCTAGCTCTTGATGTAATGCGCTGCCAGGAAAAATTCCCCAATAGGAACTGTCGGTACCTGCCAAAATTTTAATGCCCTGTTGATACATTTGTTTCACCACTTGAAACTTCAAGTGATTCCACCCTGGGATGTCACCTTGGGTTTTCCCGCCGAACTGTTTCCGCTCCCAGCGTTCAAGCTGTTGCCAAAATTTTCGTTCTTGAGCAGAAACGTAGTTTATACGGCTGTCACTCTGCCACTTCCTATTAAAAAGTATGGATAAGGTCGGAACTTGCCACGTGTGGTTCTGCTTTAACGTATCGATCAGACGTGAGCATTTTTGTGAATCAAATGTCGCTATATACTGGCCCACAATGCTCGTATAGTCCGAATCTTGCTCGCCTGTAGCGGTTTCCAGGGCTCGGCGAAGCCGATCTTCTTCGCTAGAGCACTCTTCTATAACTCCGGATAGATGCTCCATACTTTTCATTTTAAGTCTCGATGCCTCTGAGGCTTTCACTGAAAATGGTACATGCCCTGTTACCGGAAGGTTGGAACGATTAGCTTCCTCCATCAGTGCATAGAATGCGTTTTTTTCTACTTCATCGTAAAGTTTAATGCTGTGGACACCTCGATGAATTAGCTCTTCAACGAGATTAGTGCTTGGCTTTGACTGTTGGACCAGCTTTGTTACATCGTCAATATCATGAATGATATCGCTGGAGGCGATAATATACGGTCCTACCAGCTTATTATTGTGAATATCTGCCACCCATTGTTTCACAGTATGATGTGAATAATCGCCGTAGCCATTACACTCAAAGCAGTCGCCTTTCATATCTCGAACGCCAGTCACTCCATAAACTATGTAGAGGGGAAGCATTGAGTTTCGGGCTATGTCGTCATGTGAAAGGTGAACATGCATATCCCACAGGCCTGGAATTGCATAGAGACCGGTTCCATCAATCGCACGTTGTGAACCCTTTAATGGGGTACTACTCGTCGGCGTTATCCCTATAATTTTTTCGTCCTGGATAGCAATCGTTTGATGCTCTACTACTTGTCCCTGGACAACATCTACAATATTGGTGTTACTAATATACAAGTCTGCTGCGCCAGAAATTGATGAGTTTATTAAGCATAGTATGGCTATGAATAATTGAACCTCCGAACACTTTATTTTCATGTGATGAGTCGCTGACAAGCTTTATTCCTACATCAAATTGTAGCTCTCTTTGTACAGAACACAGCGCGAGAGAAGCAAAAATCAACCAAAACATATACTTTTAATTCATTAGCTGGTTTTTCAAAAATATGCCGAAGGGTTGCTAGCAACTAATCTTCACAGCCTATCTAGCAAAGTCGGGGCGTACATTATGGTCTCTATTGTGATTGTCTGATTTGTTTTTTCTCAATTCTTTCTTGGTGAGAGGTGCAAGCGGATTTCGCGAGCAAGAAGTTAACTCGTGTTTCAGAAAGTACTGTTGGTGACACGGTTATCTTTTTTCCCTCAAACTGTTTAGAAGGTTTCGGGCTTCTTCGCAATAACAAGAGCCCCTATTGAGTTCAGTAGTAGTTGAGCAAATCTGCCATCACCAGGTTCTGTAACTAACACAACACGAAACATAGAAAAATAAACGTTTTTAGCCTCTACTGTTGTAATCATGTACCTGGCTTAGGGCTGCGGTAGTCCTACATATTCACCGTGTATTAAACAAAGCAAGGCTTACGCTAGGCAAAATTGTCGAGAACATCAAGCTGCAATTATGCAAAGTCGCCTTACACGCGTTCAAATTCGACGTTTCATCTGGGTTATTCTTCACGGTTACTATACCCATATTACCTGCAAAGCCCGTTAAAATTCCTATATTACTGAAGAGTTGTTTGACTATAAAGATGAAACAAACTAGTCACAGCTCTCATTAATTTGGCTATTACCGATACCTATTCTTCATACCGAAGATTGCACTGTTATTCCTGGTCTGTCGTTTGATTTTGCTTCGGCGAAACGTCGAATAAAATTAGCCATTGGCCTTTCAAACATGCGATAAGAAACGAAAGCTGCGGCTATACTCAGCGTGAGCGATAGAAACAGTTTTAGCTCAATGGATATATTTTGCTCATTGACTAACGAGATTATTGGCATGTGAAGCAAGTATAAGGAGTAAGAGATTTTTCCTATAAAGTCTCCAAATTTGTTCGCTAACAATAAATTGTTGTCCGGAACTAAAAAGACAATACAAAAGAATACAGTACTCATTACCAGCAATACTTCGTAACTGAGCCACATTTTTTGCTTATCTGCTGTGCTTATTGGAGTGAACTCGGGATACATAAGCGGTATTAATAATAACGCAAATACGAACCAATGTTTTTGTAGGTAGTGGGGAACATTAAACGCTTTATAATGCATACCAAATAGAACGCCTACAAAAAAGAAAGGGAGCGACCTTAACACATTAAAAACATTGTATGGAACGCCATTTATTTCACCGTATATTCGTGGAAAATTGGCAAAAAACAGAAATAGCATCACCGCGACGATTGTCAGATAAATATAACCAGCTCTATACTTTGCAAATGACCATAAAACAATAAAAAGAAAATAAAACTGTATTTCAGGGGGGATAGTCCAGAGCACACTCTCACCATAAAGGAAAAGAAGGTGACCGAGTAATACATTAAAGTCGGGTATGTTATACAGCTGCTCGCTACCATATTGAGACAAAAAATATGAGCTAAGTACAACGATGAAATACAGCGGCAGTACCCTTGCTCCTCTCGCTAAAAAATAGCGTTTTACGTTCTCCCGACTAAAGTCTCTATCCATATATAGATAGGACATCAAAAAGCCACTTAATAAGAAAAACAGCATTACACCATATGCGCCCGATCCACCACCCAAACTACCACCCAGCCAATTAGTGATATCGCTAAAGTGGGTAAAGAAAACGATCAGCGCTGCTAATCCACGGAGGGTGTTTAACTTCCTTATTTCCATAATATTTCCATTGTTGTGCAAAGTATGAAGTTTACAATTGCGCGATGGTATCTAGAAGATCGCAAAAGAATCCCTAAGCCCTATAAGTAGTGGGAAAAGGTAATACCAATGATGAATAGCCTATTCCACCTAGCCTCTCGCTTGTAGGTAATTGAAATAACGTTTCACCCGATACTACATCAATAACCATTACTTTATCTTTACCGCTAATGGGCAAAAATCAGGTGCGACCATTTGGATGAAAAAACACACCTCTAGGTCCTATTCCCCTGCTCAACTCTATTTGACGCTATCTATTTTTATTTTTCACATCAGGCGGATCGAGTGTATTATTCTTATCTTCAAAAATCACAGCAAATGCCTCATCGCAGGTAAGTAGCATCCTATAAGAAAAAATAAAACCTTTCCATTGCTTAATTATCCCAGCACTAGTTAGATTAAACACCCTAGTTAACCCGTCCTCGTAGCTTCCTACTCACAGTTCTGTTCAGTCATTGTTTACAGTAATCGTCTCAGGTATCTTCGGCGTGGCGATTTTTGCAGGTAGGGGAAAGGACTGGTAGGCCCGACGAAACTGAACTTCCGACCTTTCTGAATTGCCCCCAAGTATTAGTTTTTAGTATTAAATGTTTCGGCGGTGGAGGTAATGCTGAACGCTACAAAGCAACAATTTTAACTCGACTATGCGGGCTTTACTTACAAAATTATTTATTCATATAATGCAGATTGATTACATGGAAGGATGGTTGACACGGTTAACCACAAAGGGAGGGCGTTAGTTACGCCAACTGTATGAATAAAAAACGTTTTATGCTGACAGCCTTTGTCATCTTATTAAGTCTTATTGTAGTTATATCTGGCTTGGGCTTTTATTATCTCCAATCCAATCTATACGTTCCGAAGTCAACCAGCGAAATTTTAACTATCAAGGGAGGACACTTCTTCGATGGTACGGATAAACCGCAAAAAAATGAATTAATAGTAATTCGTGATGCAAGAATTCAATGTATTGGAAGTCACTGTGAGGTTCCCCAAAACTCACTATTAATCGATGCCACTGGCAAGGCCATACTTCCCGGGCTGATCGATTTGCATATACATTTTTCAGCTCCTTCTTATGAAAGTGCTGATTATAGCTTCCCTAGAATGTTATTAGATCATATGAAAAACAGACCTGAAGTAAGGCAAAACTTTCATCGATTTGGTATCACTTCTGCTCGCTCAGTGGGCGACCCAACAAATGAATCTATCGCGCTACGAGATAAGTTGGAAAATAGTGAGCTGGACGGCCCAAGATTATTTACCGCGGGCCCCGTGTTTACAGCACCTGGCGGTCATCCGGCAGGAACCATATTTAAAGGAAATACATGGCTTATCGAGAACGGAAGTATACAAGTGGACGACCCTGCTGTTGCTCGTGAAGCCGTTATTTCCCTTGTTAGACAAAAGATAGACGGTGTTAAAATTGTCTACGACAATGGTTCTAAGAAAAACCCAATCCCGCGATTAAAATATGATGTTATGGAGGCGATAGCGAATGAAGCGCATAAGCATGGCTTGTGGGTAGCTGTCCATACCGGCTCAGTTAACGAAGTGAGAGATGCAGTAAGAGCTGGAGCGAATACAATTGAGCATGGCGTTAAAGGCGATCAGCATCTGGACGACGATACGCTAACAATGATGTTGAAATACGGGGTTACATATGTGCCAACTTTGCGTATTGCGCGAGTCCACTATGGCAGATTAGATTCACCTCAAATGAAAATGCATATGCTAAATACAAAGCTCGTGAGTGATTTTGGGATACCCGTTGCAGCAGGCTCTGATACGCAGGGGAATGACCTGAAATTTGGAAAATCACTTCATGAAGAGATGGAACTTCTTGTTCTTTCCGGGCTTTCCCCTACAAATGCATTGAACGCGGCAACGAGCTTTCCATCTAAGGCTTTAGGGAAGCGTGCAGAATTAGGAGGGATAAAGGAAGGGTATTTGAGTGACTTAGTCATTACGGAAGGGAAACCGTGGGAAAGTATAAATGATATTAAGCGTATCGTTTATGTAATTCAAAATGGTCGCATCGTTTTTGATGGGTGAAAACATAGATAATTATCTACGTAAATCGCCCGATAAAAGCCATGCTCTCCTCTTCGGATTGCGAATAACAAAGCCAATAAATCGATCCGAACCATGGGCTTTTCCCGTTAAAAATATAATTGGTAAAATTATTGGATATGTCTATGCGCTTACTTAAGTCTCTATTGCCTATCATCCGCTTGTTTGTAGCTACTGTGGTGGTAGGTGGACTTACTTTTGGATGTGCATCAAATACACCACACATTAACATGCAGGAAGAGCACGACTTCACTACTATTAATACCTATTACATACAGCCCCCGCTCAATTCCAGCAACGCCACTATTGAACGTCATGTGAGCTCCACAATTGACACTATTCTCAGAAGTAAAGGATTAGCCGCTGCTAATCAAGAGGAGGCCGATATAATAGTTGGCTTTTTTCCTACCTCCGCCACCAAGGAGAATGACCAGTCAATAAGCTTTGGGTTAGGTACGGGTGTCTTTGGTCGTTCGAGTGCTATATCACTCGGAAGCGTTTTCAGCGTTCCTGTAGGAGAACAAGTGTCGCTTTATCAAAATCTTCAGATTGATATAGCGCAAGATGGCACCTATATTTACAGTGCGGCGGGAAATGCAGAACTAGAGTACAAAGACAGTGTCAGTATTCAAAATAAACTGACAAACCTTGTTCATGAACTGTTGGAAGCTTATCCTGCAAAAAGCGAGGACGCTATGGAACCATAGTAAGTAAATGGGGTTGTAAATCGCATTTTAATCCCCACCGAATCTTCCTGCAGCAAATTTGAAAAAGGCTTACTTATGACTCGTCATTTTGAACAGGCAGAAGGGTTGTACGAGAAGAAAGACCCGGCCACCAACGGATTCGTATTTAACCAAACTATGTTACGCATCGCTGATCCGGTACGCTCGTTAGATTTTTACACCCGTATAATGGGAATGACATTACTGAAAAAACTCGATTTCCCCGAAATGAAATTTAGTCTTTATTTTTTAACGACCGGCGAAGACTTTTCGGAAATTAGTGAAAATGAAGATGTACGCACCACCCAAACTTTTGGTCGACCTGCCATGCTGGAACTAACCCATAACTGGGACGATACGGCACAGAACACGCAATATCATAACGGTAATAGTGAGCCTCGGGGATTTGGGCACATCGGCTTTCATGTACCAGATCTTGAAGGTGCGTGTCAGCGGTTTGAAGAGTTAGGTGTCGTATTTCAAAAACGTTTGAACGATGGAAAAATGAATAACCTGGCGTTTATTAAAGACCCAGATGGCTACTGGATCGAAATTTTTGATGCTAAGCGTATTGCCGCTGGGTAATTTTTATCAACTCAGGTTGCAATCTTCACGACCGTCCTGTACCACGCGTCAGACGGAAGTGAAGATGCCTGCTATCCATTTGATGCTATCGATATGTACTGGTGTTGACTGATGTATAAATAAACACGTCCACCGATTCGCGACCTTGCGTGAGCAGTCCAGAGAAAGAGAAATATCGCCAATCAAAATACCATTGTATAGCAGTATCCAACTTTTTTACTGGCGGACGCGGCTTTTCTAGTTTTTAGTGCTTTCCAATTTAATTCGATTTGGCGCGGCCGAACTGCTCCACTTAAATAGCAATGTTAAACACTAATGACCACCTTGCCCATCGCTTTTCCGCTGGATAACCGCGCATGCGCTTCTCCAGCCTGTTCTAAAGTAAATGATCGGTCATCCAACACTGGCGTTAAGTGGCCCGCTTCAATAATGTTGGTTAAGTGCTTTAATATTTCACCATGCTCTTTACGTTTAATGTTATGTAACATGGGGATAAGCATAAACACAACGTGTAAAGACAAGCCTTTAAAATGCGCAGTAGAGAGGTCTAATTTCACCATTGATACCGTTGATGCAACCTGCCCGTTTAAAGCTGCAGCTGCAAAAGATTTTGTCATATTTTCACCGCCTACAGAATCGAATACGATATCAAACCCCTTTCCACCAGTGTACCTGGCCACATAGTCTTCTACTTTTTCAGTTTTATAGTTGATGGCCGTAGCGCCTAACTTATCGATTAGGGCAAGTTGCTTTTCACCCCCGCCGGTAGAAAAAACTGTTCCACCAAAGTGTTTTGCTAGTTGAAGGGTTATATGCCCTACCCCACCGGAACCTCCATGTACTAAGACGCGCTTACCCTGTGAAATTCCTGCCCTCATCAATCCTTCGTAAGCGGTGATACCGACTAAGGGTATGGCGGCTGCTTCTTCCATTGAAAGGTTGGTTGGTTTCTTTCCAATTAGATTAGCATCAGCAACAATGTATTCGGCTAACGTTCCGGGTAAATCGGCCAATCCACCTGCACAACCATAGACTTCGTCTCCTACCTGGTAACCGTTGACACCTTCCCCCACTTCTTCAACAACTCCTGCAAAGTCCATCCCTAAAACTGCTGGAGCAGAAGGTGAAATTGGTAATTCAGCTCCCATCTGCCGAATCATGGTATCCACCGTATTCACACTTGTTGCTTTGATGTTGACAAGCACGTGACCCACCTTGGCGCGAGGCTTTGCGATATTCTGAGGTTCGAAGACGTCTGGGCCACCAAAATCATTCACTACCATTGCTCTCATTTCACTTTCTCCAGTCTGATGGTTCGATAGTTGTGAGCTAATGAGTATAGAAGATGCATATATCTTTGATAATTGCTATAAATAATGAATTACTTTCAATATTTTTTTTATAATGAACATCGAACATTTACGACTTTTTTTGCGTATAGCTGCACTGCACAATATAAGCCAGGCAGGTGCAGAAATGGGTTTATCACCTGCGCTTGCCAGCGCGCATATCAATAAATTAGAAGAAAATTTGGGCGTAAGACTTATCCATCGCACCACGCGAAAAGTTTCCCTGACCGAAGAGGGACAGGTTTTTTTACTTCACGCAGAAGACGTATTAGCAAGTGTTGAAGCGGCGAAGGCATCTATCGGAGCAGGGAATACTTCCCCAACAGGTACACTACGCGTTGCTGCCCCAGCTTCTTTTGGCCGTATGCACCTGTTACCCGGATTAGTGGAGTTTATGCAGCAGTATCCGAATCTAAAAGTAGATTTAAAATTGTCAGACTCAATAGTGGATTTAGTTGAAGGCGGCTTTGATGTGGCAATTCGTAATGCTGAGCTGAAAGACAGCAGTTTAATTGCCAGAAAGTTAACCCATGACAATCGAATTGTGTGTGCATCTCCTGATTATATATCGTTAAACGGTGCACCTGAAAAACCGATTGATTTAAAAAAGCATAATTGCATAACGCTTCTTAATCTGGATAACTGGGTATTTTCTAAAGGGTCCGATATTTTCAATATAAAAGTATCCGGAAGCTTTCGAACGGATAACGGTGAAGCAATTAGAGATGCATGTAGTCAAGGGTTGGGCGTAACCATAAATTCCACCTGGAGTTGCTATCAGCAGCTTGTAAGTGGGCAACTACAGCAACTTTTGAGTGATTATTCGCTAGCATCGCAAACAGCCATTTGGGCGGTATATCCAAGCTCTCGACAGTTGGCTCCGAAGGTCAGATGCTTTATTGATTTTTTCACAAAATATTTTGAGGGTACACCCTATTGGGATCGTGCGCTTGCTAATCACACAGTCAATTAAGATACACCACCACAATTGTCATAATCCCGCCGTTAGTACCGTGTAAGATTAACTAACTATTGTTAACATACGCTATTTAAGGGAGAAAGAACCAGTGCGCGTGAAAATAATAAATATAATTCTCATTGCGGTGCTAATGTCATTTAACTGTTTGGCATTTGATATAATCGCTCATCGAGGTGCGTCCGGATACCTCCCCGAGCACACCCTTGAAGCCACGACCCTCGCCCATACTCAACATCCATCTTATATCGAACAAGATGTAGTGCTAACCAAGGACGATATTCCTATCGTTTTACATGATATTTATTTAGATAACGTTACCAATGTGGCACAAAAGTTCCCTGAGCGGGCGCGAGCTGATAATCGATACTATGTTATTGATTTCACCTTAAAGGAAATCAGATCGCTTAGCGTTCACGAAAGAAAAAATGCTCACGGTAAGCAAGTTTTTCCTGATCGTTATCAGGGTTCACATGCCCACTTTACTGTTGCTACGCTTGCGGAACATCTTGAACTCATCGCTCAGCTAAATCATCAAACTCAACGCTCTATAGGTATTTACCCGGAAATAAAAGCGCCAGCATGGCACCGTCAACAGGGTAAAGATATCAGTGCCATCACTCTTAGCGTATTAAATGATTTTGGGTATCTGAACAACGCTAGCGCTATTATTTTACAGTGTTTTGACTTTAATGAAATCAAGCGAATACGCGAAGAACTAGGTTTTGAAGGGAAGCTTGTGCAACTTATTGGAGCGCAAAATTTAGCGATACTTGGCTCTGCTCAATCCATAAAAAGTCTCGCAGAAATAGCTGATGGGGTGGGTCCATCCTTCTATCAATTATTAGATAAAGACGCGTTATCCCAAGGCAATATAAAACCCCAAGACTGGATTATACAGGCAAAGCGAAATGGGCTATTGATTCATCCCTACACGCTGCGGGCCGATCAACTCCCTTCAGGAATGTCATTAGAACAAGTGACTACTATACTCTCAAAATTACAGGTCGACGGCGTATTTACCGACCATGTCCCGTTGGTGAAAGCAGCATTGGAATCTACGGCAAAATGAAATAGGTAAATGCTCGCAAAATCGCCCTTTATTTTAATCCGTTTAACTTAGGTTTTTGATAAGCGAACCACAACTCTTCTATTCAAGGCGCGAGAAGACGCATTATCGTTGGGAGCAATGTGATGTTTCTCGCCATGACCTGTGATTTCGATTCGCTCCCCGTCTACTCCTAGAGCAGTGAGGTAGTTTCGCACTTCGTTTGCACGTCGAATCGAGAGCTGCTCGTTGGTCCAGCGCCCGCCATAGCTATCCGAATAGCCATCTAGCAATACCAACTCAAGATTGCTGTCTTCTTTGAGATATTCTCCAATCATACTCAGCCGACGTTGAGAATATTTCGTTAAATCGGTGCTATTTTTCTCATAGCTTAGCACGGTATAAGCAATATCTTCGAAGCTATAAGGCAACAAGTTTGAAACACACTGTACAAACTGACGATAAGCTGGAGTGAAATTGCTGGCATTCAACGACACAGCGACTTTGTCGAATTTGTTATACCAATCTTTGTAATAAATTGTGGGCCAGTAGCCCTTTTCAAGTTCGCTTAACATGGTCCACGCGGCTTGTTCAGGCAAATCGCCCGAATACTGTTTACGCAGCTGCATATCAGAAATAACCTTTGGTGCCTGACCCGGCATCCACTTAGGAGGAACAGAATACACTGCTGCCACGTCGAATTTTTTGGGCAACAAATACATGTCCATTTCAAATTCCATGTTAAGTTGCTTAGATGCCATACTAGTGAAGAGCGCATCTCCGTAACCAGGAACGGTATGATTTAACGTACATTCAAGGCGGCTAGACGTTAGCATTAACCAACTGGAGTCTTCAACTGCCGCTGCATATTGGCGCATGGCGCTATGGCCTGCACTGCTTATTATCATAGTTAAAGCAAAAGCAAATCGAATCATGAGAAAATTTTAGTACATCGTTCTGTTCTATTAATCATATCGTCTTTATTCACAAAAGCTTTAGATAAAATCAAGCTTGCTGGATACTCGCGCGTAGAACTGCGATAATCCGCGACTGAATTTACTATCACAATATGCCCAGCATAAATTACACCAACTTTGCGTTATAAAGGAGCAAATGACTAAAATGAGTGTTAATCGCACGCCCTTGAACCAGCGATTTCGCGGATATTTTCCTGTCGTCATTGATGTGGAGACGGCTGGATTTAATGCCAGTACTGATGCTCTTTTAGAAATAGCCGCAGTAACGTTAAAAATGGATGATAAAGGTCTGTTATGCCCCGACGAGACCATACACTTTCATGTCGATCCATTCGAAGGCGCTAATATAGAGCCTGCGGCCCTGGAATTCAATGGGATAGATCCCACTAACCCGTTACGCGGAGCCGTATCAGAAACGGAAGCAATGAAAGGTATTTGCAAAGGGGTTCGCAAACAACAAAAAGCCGCAGACTGCCAACGTTCTATTATTGTTGCCCACAATGCGAGTTTTGATCAGGGTTTTGTTAATGCGGCTATAGAACGCAGTGCCATTAAGCGAACGCCGTTTCACCCTTTCGTTTCTTTCGATACCACATCTTTAGCAGGGTTGACGCTTGGGCAAACAGTGTTGGTTAAAGCCTGCCGCGCGGCCAATATCAGCTTTGATGCCAGTGAAGCTCACAGCGCGTTATATGATGCTCAAAAAACAGCAGAACTTTTTTGTTATATGATTAACCGTTATCAGGCACTTGGGGGCTGGCCGTTGCCACAAAATGAGGATGAAGAGGAAAAATGATTCAGGGTTAACTCAAAACCGCATTAATATCCCCCACTAAGGGGCAGTTTTTTTTCAGCTTTATCAGCCCAAAGCAGGTAAAGTGAAGTAGGGCTAAATCAAGTTTAACCTAAGTATTCTAAAAGTAGGAAAAGCCGGGCGTGCAGTGGGAAAAACCATTTACTCTCGGTCACATTGATTTGAACGGCCCTTTCATTACATCATCAATACGCTTTGGTTAGCGATACTTCTCTTTTTCAACGCAGATCTTATATTATTAAAAACTAATGTAAGGTGTATTCATGGATGGGATGGTAATGATAAAAAGCCTGTATCCATAGATACAGGCTTTTTCAATAAAACTTAGCTTATAGCTTATCTGCTTCTTCAGACAAAAACTTCGCTACACCTTCTGGGTTAGCACTCATACCCGCTTTACCTTCCTGCCATCCCGCAGGACATACTTCGCCATGCTCTTCGTGGAAGTTAAGGGCATCTACCATACGTAGCATTTCGTCAATGTTGCGACCTAGTGGAAGATCGTTAACCACCTGGTGACGAACCATACCTTCGGCATCAATTAAGAAGGAACCACGGAAAGCAACGCCAGCTTCTGGGTGTTCTACATCGTATGCCTGACAAACTTCGTGCTTGACGTCTGCAACCATAGTGTATTTAACTTCACCAATACCACCTTGATTGATGGGTGTTTTTCTCCACGCATTGTGAGTGAACTGAGAATCAATCGACACACCGATTACTTCGCAGCCACGCTTAGTGAATTCTTCATAACGCTTGTCAAAAGCAATAAGCTCAGATGGACAAACAAAAGTGAAGTCTAATGGGTAAAAGAAAATAACGGCTTTTTTACCTTTGATTGCTTCGCTTAGCGTAAACGAATCAACAATCTCACCATTGCCTAATACCGCTGCGGCAGTAAAGTCAGGGGCTGGACGCCCTACTAGTACGCTCATAATTCACTCCATTTAACTGTAAATGATTTGTTCAGAGTTGTTCACGAAACTGAGTTTGGCTTAATAACGGCCTGAGAACCGTCTACATTATCAGTTTCGTATGCGAATCTTTTAACTTTTAAAGACCCCGAAAGGTTACGCATTCATTATTGGTGCTGTTTTTAAAATAACAACCATTAATTGTTATTTAGCTTTCCGTTTGCTCAATATTTCGTTCAGTATTGGCTTCTAATGTCTTTAAAAGTAAATCGTTGTTAATGGGTTTGGTTAAAAGGTCACTTCATTCCGGCGTGCCATACAAGCAATTAAAGCGGGACTAAAAACGGTTGGCTCGCTTCACTTCATTCGCTATTTTTACCAACTATTTATTAGCACTTTAAATTGAGCGTTAGGCAATGAAGCGAGCGACACCAATCAACTGTAAAAATAAGCTTACACTTGATCATTCAGCTGCGTGTCAGTATTTTTTACAGCTTTTATGAGAGAAAGCGAGTAAAAAAGATAAAATTCAAAATAAACAGTGCGTTATAGTTTTGGCGCCTTTATTGCTTTATCAACTTTTCCGTGGGAATTCTTACAATTATAGAGATGTAGAAAATGAGAAAATTTGTTTTTGGCGTTGCGCTATCACTAACTTGTGGCGTTGCAAATGCTGGCTTAATTATTGATTTGGTCGGCGATAAAGATGGCTTCGGCGGCCAAGTAGCAGATGCGGTTCCAGTAGACGGAACCAGTATTGGCTCTGGCTTCAATAACCAAGACGTATCTGATCCCTTTTTTACTGATGTTTGGTTATATGAGCAATCTACAGGACCATCCCCAATTAGTTACACGCATTCATATTCTCTGGGGGGAGAAACCGCGTTAAGCGCTTTTCTTCATCTCCAAACAGCAGGCATGGGAGACGATAGAGGCCCATGGGAATTATTTTTTAACAGCAATTTGATAGGTTCATTCGGTGGCAGCGGAAGTGGGATTGGAGGTAGTGAATCAATCTTACATTCTTTCGCAGTTGATACTTCTTTTTTAACTGGAACAATAGACTCTATAAGTATCGTTTATCAAGACTCAAAGAATGAGGGATACGCTATAAACTTTTCTGAACTTAGAATTGTTACCGAGGCGGATGTCCCAGAGCCAGCTTCTATTGCTTTGCTAGGTCTTGGATTAGCAGGAATTGGCTTTTCTAGGAAAAAGAAATCTTCTTAATCGGAAAATCAAAACGTTTATAGAGCCTCGGTGTAAACTGGGGCTTTTTTATGCCTGACTCCAGCAAGCTCCCTCGAACCGTCCTCAGACTGGATACAGACATCGTGCTTTGCGGCAGCCCAATCTAACCCAATAAGAACGCTAAACTCATCTACTCGTGACATAATATTCTCCCAACAGTTAAAGTGTAGGATATGTCAGCTCAGTCTTTCGAAGAAAATATAGCGTCAATACAAATGCCCCCCCTGAGTATTTGTTTAAGACTAAGCGCACTCAGAACAGCGAAAAAAAGCGGTAAACATCTAATGTGGTTGTGTAAGACTCGTATGAACTAAGTACATATCCTAAAAACTAATTTATCGTTTATAGAATGCGAGTGACTATACCTTGTCGTCAGCAGTCCCCTCACAAGCAGGCGAACCAATTGAACTCAAGGCTCATAGCTGTCTGTTTGGCTAGGTCGAGGCTTTGCAGGACATTTGTCAGGTCAAATATGGCCACGACATATTTTTGATCATCTCAGTAGCATGAGGCTGGATATCGTCACTCCTTAAAATGCATTGCGCAAACAAGTTATCCCGTTGCGAGAACGTTCTTTGATGACCATCACTGTTACTTACCAATACATTTTACTTTGTTGAACCAGCAAAAAATTCAGAATAGAAGCAGTAGCTAATAAGGCTATACGGGCACGAGAAAACACATACCTGATGCCTATAAACATTAATAGAAAACCACCACATTGATGACCAATGTTATGTCACGCTAGCACCGGTTAATAAAACATGAAGTGAATCAAGGGCTTTCTTCTTGTACTCCATATTTCTTATAATTTCGTATAATTAGATCAGCCAATTTAGACTTGTCAATTGCGAAAATAACAATTATTATCATTTGCAGGTAATAACTGGAATCATTTAATGTACGTTTGTATGTGCTACGGCATCACAGATAAGTCCATCGCCTCAGTGGTTAAAAATGAGGGCGTGGGGAATCTTCGTGAATTACGACAACATCTCGAATTAGGTAGTCAATGCGGGAAATGCATTCAAATGGCGCAGGAAGTCATTGATTCAACGATTATTGATGACTCTCTATTTAAAGAAGTGTGTTGATAGTTCGCTTAATTAAACAGATACGATAGTTGTAGATAGTAAAAACCGCCGCTGATACCGTTCGGTGATGTAGGCGGATACAAGGCACCAACTTCTCCCTGAAAAGGATTTTCATCTGGACGACCATCCAACACATTTTTAGCTCCCAAAGCCGCGTGAAGATGGTCATTTATCTGCCAGCCTAACTCAGCATCGAGCGTGATTATAGGGCTAAGAAAAATATCCATTCCGGCCGACGCATCGAGGTGATCTTCATAAAAACTACCGTAATAATTTACGCGCCACGTCACTGCCCAGTTTTCAACTGACTGTAAAAGAGTAATATTCGCTCTATGCGCTGGTAAGTTATCTTCTAACATGCGTATGCGGGCATCTGTTAAGTTGGGCTTATAAACTATTCGGTCAGACTTGAGGCGATGGGGATAGCGGTTAACACGCTCAACTTTTGTGTCTGTCCAGTTGTAGGCTAAAATCATTTGATTATTAATTTCATCAAAATTAAATTCATAATGAAGCACTAAGTCGACACCCTGCGTGTTGGTATCGAAGTCGTTAGTAAAAAATTTCACGCTCTGGTAGCGTTCAGCTTCTGGGTAGCCCTGAATAAATAAGGTATCTATATCTGCTTGCGTCAGTGTAATCGCTGACGTTGTACTTATTCTATCGTGAAGCCGAATATTAAAGTAATCCAGCGTAACGTATAGCTGTTCATCATACATGGCCACCAAGCCTATACTGGTGTTAACCGACTCTTCCGGGGTTAATGGCGTTGCCCCCGCCTGTAACGATATAGCATTGGTTGGTGGAAGTGTAGCTTGGTCTTCAAGTCCGTTTGCAGAATACGCCGTGGTGACATTGATAACGTTACTTTGCCCCACGGTAGGCGCTTTAAATCCTGTACTTGCTGACCCCCGAATGGCGAAGAAATCGTTTATTTCCAAACGGCTACTAATTTTGCCATCAAAGGTGCTGCCAAAATCAGAGAAATTCTCAATCCGAGAGGCGATACCGAGCTCCCATACGTCCGTTATAAAAAGTTCGGTGTCGGTATACATGGCCCAGTTATGTCGGGTCCAATGTCCTGAAGAAACGGGTTGATAACCTGGAAACCCATTTGAACCAATACTGAAACCTTGACTAATGCCCGACGACGGATTAAACGCGAAAGGCCCCGCTTGCCATGATGCTTCATCGCCAGCGTGTTGGTGATAGGATTCGGATCGCCATTCTAACCCAAATGCCACATTAACGGTTTCTGCCAATTCAGTTTCAATTGACCTACTAATATCAAGATTAACTGTACGTTCAATCTGGCTAACGCCACCAGGCCGGAAAGCCGTGGGCGAATCTGGCCCGAATGAAGGGTTGACGGAATTTTCGATTCTATAGTCAATACCTGAGTAACCTACCCCAACACTCGCGTCCCATTGCCAGTTTTGGAGTGTTCCTTTGACGCCAAAAAAGGTGGAGGCATCTTTTATTGTGCCACCGAATTGAGGTGTGAAGCCCCCGGGAAACCATTCATTGAAAGCAAAGCAATTTTGTCCCAGTTTTGTGTCGTTATCAGCAATCGATTGATAATCGGCTTGTTCTAGCAGATTGCCGTCCGACAAACTTATTTGGGGGCACTGAATACCTTCATTCACACCATCCAAGTCGGCTATGAGCAAGGTGGGCGATTGGGTGATTGTGGTATCAACGAAGACCCCTTCGCGTTTTTGTGGATGTCGATAATAAAAACCACCCTGAATTTTTCGCAAGGCAGTATTGCCGAAAATGTACGCATTAGTTGTGTTATTTAACGAAAATTGGGCGTTGAATGCGGATTTAAAATCGTATTCAACGTCCAAGGCCCCCCACGTTTGCGCAGGATTAGGCACGAACTTATTACCACTTTCGAACAACGACTGGGCATCGGCCCGTTGCACGCTGCGCGATGTTGCCTGTTGTTCTCGATACTCTGCGGTGAGATTGATAAAACTACGGTCATCTATTTTAAATCCTTTATTAGCCTGTAGTTGAACCGATTGCCCATCCCCCTCATAGTATTCTCCTGCCTTTATCTTAAACGAACCGCCTTGCGCTTCATCTTTCAATACAAAGTTGATTACTCCTGCGATAGCGTCTGAGCCGTACTGAGCCGCGGCTCCATCTCGCAATACCTCAACTTGTTTCATGGCCGCACCAGGTAGCACCGATATATCTGGCCCCTGTGCACCGTCAGATAAACCACCGCCAAGGAAGGTAATGACTGCAGAACGGTGGCGGCGCTTTCCATTAATGAGCAACAATGTATGATCAGATGCCATACCTCGAAGATTGGCGGGACGAACTAAACTGGTGGCATCGTTAATGGGTTGGTCATTAACATTCAGCGAGGGGACTACCACACTAAGCATATTTAGTACGTCCCCGCTCTCTTGGGCTGCAAATCCGTTTTCACTGACAATATCAAGCGGTACCGATGAATCAGTTACAGATCTTGGGGCATTTCGCGTTCCCACTACCGCTATCCGTTCTAGTCCGTATGCACCTTCGTCGGGATTTTCACTCTCATTCGGTTCGTCAAGGTCATCTGCACGTCGTGAAGGGTTCGTCGTGACACTGAGCATACCCGATTTATCAATCGATACGGCCAAAGCCGTGCCTTCTAATAATCGCTGCAACCCTTCTTGCAAGGTAAACTCGCCATTCAATGCGTTTGTATCGACTTTCTCAGCCAGCTCAAATGGAAATAACAATGTAGTATCGGCCTGGCGGGCGAATTCAGTTAACGCGCTATCCGCTTTTTGTTTCGATATAGAGAAGTGAATTTTCGGGTTAGCATCGGCAACAACATTTAAAGAGATGCCTGCAAAGAAAAGCGTAAATAGCACTCTGCATTTATGCAAAAATGAGGCGCACGAAAGTTTCTCGTAATAAAGTCGGCTACGAGTAACAAAACATGTCTGAGAGGTTATCAAATGCCTGCGCAAATTATTCTGTAATTATTATAGTTTTGCCCATAGTTACACGAACTACATTAATATCTCAACTACTTAAGTTTATCAGAAGATGTCAGGAACTAACGATAGTGTAAGGCAAAAATTCGCTTTGCTTTAATTTATCCAGCTGATCTGAGCTCAATTACTTCATCCAGTTTCTGCGTGTGTTCAATTTGAAAGCTATTTTTTAAAGCAAACAACAAACCGTCTATATCGCCTACCTTGAAAAAGCCTGCCACACGGCGATCATTGAGTTCTTCATTCATCAGTTTAAATTGTATTGGCGTATATCTCCCTATTTCCTGAAGCACTTTGTACAAAGGTTCGCCTTTGAAAACAATCATCCCCTGTTGCCAGGCCAGATCTTCATCAATGTCGTTTTCACTCACATTATGTTTTTGCTTAACCGCACCCTGCACCATTGCTTTCTCACCAGAAAACATCAACAGGCCCTCGGTCGCTATAGGCTTTCTAGTAATAAGTGACTGCACACCACTTTGCGACTCATCGCTATCATTTTGTTTAACTAATACCCGTCCTTCTGTCACAACCAGTTCAAAGGCTTGATTTTCGACATACTGCATATTAAATGCGGTACCTACGGCGGTGACAGAATTTTTCCCAGCATTTACGGAAAAAGGGCGTTGTTTATCATGGGCCACCGTGAAATGCGCTTCGCCTCGAATTAAATCAATTAATCGCTGACTATCGGTATAGGTAACTTCAATTATGGTATCAGTATTTAAATGTACGATTGAACCATCTGACAACGTAATGTTTTTTTGTTCACCGATGGCAGTTTCAACCTTTTGCTGTAGCACAATGACTGCTTCAGGCGTCCGTTCAACCCAAGCCCAATCCATCATCATACCTACACCTAATGCCATCAAAGCAAAGCCAGCTGCAACACTCCAACGAGCCTGTTTTACCAATTTACGCAAGCGGCTGACTTGCTGAGTTTGCGCTTCTCGTAATGGGAACAAGCCTGATAATTCATTCATCACACTCATGTCATCCCATAACTGTGCGATTTGTAACAGCATCTTGCGATGACTTGAGGACAACGTTGCCCAGTGTTGTAGCTCTTTGGTCTCTGCTGGCGTCAAACCACGATCAATACGGCTGATCCACTCAGATGCCTGTTGGTGAATCGTATCTTTACTGGAAAATTGACTAATATTGTTCATGCCGTTACTACTTCGTATCGTGATTAGCGGAGATAGATGAAATTTGCTCATCCCCTTCATCATTCAATGTCGCTAAATATTGACTACAATGAAGCAAACCTTTTGCTACATGTTTTTCTACCGTGCTTTCACTTAGGCCGACCAATTCGGCGATTTCTTTTTGCTTCATTCCATAGACTTTCTTAAGCAAAAACACGCGTTTTACTTCTGGAGAAAGTGTATCTGTGGCTCGACAGAAATTAATAAATCGCTCTTTACTCTCAACATGTTTTTCAAGCGTATGCCCAACTAACTCGTGAGGAAGTGTGTCCATATCATCCATAGCCTGATGACGCGTATTGGCGGCGCTGGATACATGATTAAGGGCCAAATTTTTTACTGTTCGTAGCATGTACGTTCGCGCATAGCGAATTTCCTGCTTTAATTCAGCTTCATAACTCTTAATAAAGGCTTCTTGAACGATATCTTCTATATCGTCCATACTGACAATGGAGCTGATCGCTCCCATTAACTTCGAGCGATACTTTATATAGGTGGCGGAAAGAGTCGACTGTTTAGTCATAGTTTTATTCTTATATGTGTACTTTGATATTTACACTTTTTGCCATTCTGCCAGCTTTTCGTGCTCATTGTCACGTTTGATTCACAACTATCGAACTTTTCAAACGCTAATTACAAGCAAAATAGAGGGGCCCAATGCCCCTCTCGCTTTAACACCTATTAAAAGGTATAGATGCCTCTAACGTAGTAGAAACCACCATTAATACCGATAGGAGAAGTTACTGGATATTGAGCACCAGCGACTTCTGTATCCCACAGCGTATTTTCATCAGGATATTCGTCCAATGCATTCTTAGCACCTATCGCAATTTCAAAATTGTCAGCAAAAGCATAAGCTGCTTCCAAATCTAAGGTGATTTCAGAACTGATTTTAGGAATATCTAAAGCTGAATCTAAGTGGTCTTCATAGATGCTGCCAAAGTAATTAACTCGACCTAGGAAACGCCAGTCACCCGTCTCATGGGTAGTGGTGAAACTCCAACGTACAGCTGGCAGGTTATTTTCCAGCATTCTTACACGATAAGGCGAGATATTATCTGAAGCTTGGTCTACTTCAGTAGAGGTCCAATTGTAGGCTAGTGAGTACTTAGTCTCTCCATCCCACATATCCATACTGTAGTTAGCTACCACGTCGACACCTTCAGTAGTGGTGTCAAAGTCATTAGTGAAGAAGCTTACTTCCGTGAAACTGGATGCATCGCTCACACCTTGTGCTAACAACTGTGCGATGTCATCGTCAGTTAATTTAATTCCAGACGCGGTACTTAAGCGGTCCGTTACTTCAATATTGTAATAGTCAACTGTCATGAACAGACCATTATCAAAATCAGCAACCAAACCCACGCTCATACTGGTGGATTCTTCTGGTGTCAATTGCTCACCACCTTTTAACACTGAAATTGGATCAGTTGGAGGCAATGTCGCCCGGTCTATTAGCTCACCATCCGTACCAAAAGCAGTGGTAACATTTCTTACGTTACTTTGGCCAAGAGTCGGGGCTTTAAAGCCGGTTGAATAAGCACCACGCAGTGCAAAACTGTCAGTCATCTGCCAGCGAGCGGCTAATTTACCCTTTAACGTATCCCCAAAGTCGGAGAAGTCTTCGTAACGTGCGGCGGCAGCAAGCATAAATGATTCGGTTAAGTACATTTCAGCGTCAACATAAAAAGCGATGTTGTGACGTGAGACTTCACCCTGACTTCGCGCTGACAAGCCTGGGAAACCATTTGAGCCGATACCGAAGCCCTGACTACCTAGTGGCCCAATGGCATAAGAAGCAGGGTCACCCGCTATACTTTCATAGGTCTCATGACGATACTGGAAACCACCAGCAAGATAGATTGGCTCGTACAAACCAGCATCTATCGGCTTAGTCAAGTCGATATCAAGCGTCTGTTCACTTTGGATATACTTGCCTGGTTTAAACGACATTGGGGTATCAGGACCGAGTGACGGGTTGATGGTATTAGAGATAGCAAAATCAATCTCATTTTGACCCAAGTTAACACTTACATCATAACCAACTTCGTTTGCAAACTCGCCTTTAGTACCAAACACTAGTGACATGTCAGTTACGACACCGCCAAAGCGCGGGGTGAAACCGCCAGGTAACATCTCGTTAAAGGCAAAACAGTTTGCTCCAACAGCCGTGCTATTGTCTGCAATTAGCGCATAACTAGGACTTTGTAATACGTTGTCGCCGATTACTACATCTGGGCAGCTAATACCTTGGTCGATTCCATCAAGGTCACCTACCAGCAACAGCGCTTCGCCATCTTCGTTAGTGCCCCCATCAAACACGCCTCCTCGTGTATGCGGATTACGGAAATAAAAGCCACCTTCAACTTCACGTTCAGCATAATTACCAAACATATACGCTTCTGCGTCGTTACTTAATTCTAAACCTAAATTCGCAAAGAGCTTAATGTCGTCCTTGATTTCCGGATTGCCCCAGATTTGTGCTGGGTTAGCAACAAATGTGTTCCCCGCGGAAATCAACCCTGCAGCGTCATCTCGCTGCACACTACGTGATGTTGGATCAGAGGTCCTGTATTCGGCAGTTAGGTTCACGAAGCCCGCTTCAGTTAATGGCATACCAATATTGCCAGAAACTTGATACATTCTACCGTCACCTTCGTAAAACTCACCTGCACGAGCCTCGATAGAACCGCCCTCGGCATTATCTTTAAGGACAAAGTTTACTACCCCGGCAATCGCATCTGAACCATATTGGGCAGCGGCACCATCCCGTAGTACTTCCACTTGCTTTAATGCAGCAGCGGGTATTACCGAGATGTCAGGGCCTTGTGCACCGTCAGATAAGCCGCCGCCCAAGAACGTAATAACCGCAGAACGGTGACGACGTTTACCATTAACCAATACCAAAGTATGGTCAGAAGCCATGCCGCGTAAGTTCGCAGGACGAACTAATGTGGACGCATCATTAATAGGCTGCTCATTTACGTTAAATGATGGTACAACGGTCTGCATCATGGAGACCATGTCAGTTGAACCTTGATTTTTAAATTCTTCGTCGGAGATGACGTCTACCGGAACCGCAGAATCGCCAACTGAGCGGGGGGCAGCACGAGTACCGACAACCGCTATTTTCTCGACATCGTTATTGTCAACTGTATCGGCTGTATCTTCTTGTGCCAGAACAGGTGTCGCAGCAAACGCACTAACTGTTATTGATGCTGCCAACACTGCGCGGACATTTTTAGATAAAAGTGTCAGTGAAGTTTTCATATATGTTTCCTGGAATGAAAATTCCCCTCGCCCTGTAACCTAGGGAAACAATAGTTCAGGGGTGGGAAATTTAATTTTTATTAACCTTTCAACACTGGCTAACTATTTTTGCCAGTCAGTGTTCTTATAAACACTAACCTTATAAAAAACAAACAATTTTCGACGAAAAAAATATATTTTTTCACTCCATAGAGGATTTCAATTGTTAGACTGTCTATAACTATTTAGGCAAGACTAAATATCATTAAATTCACGGTACTTTCAGATAAATATGAGGGCGTGAGACCTTGGCAGGTTGAGTGAGTGGTCAGCGATATTTTCGCTGATAGTGAACCGTCCTAATATATGTTGACGGTTTTAACTAAGCCAGCTGACTTTCGCAGCTGGCTTTTTTATGCACCTCATTCGGGGTCTTCATTTTTAGACTAAGATGCGGCCTATATTCATTATAGATCGCAATTGATTGTCTCACCGCACGTTTCAGCTCTTCTCCAGTTCGACATTTCGTTAATAAAAACTCATGCTTCAAGATGCCATTGATACGCTCTGCAAGCGCATTCTGGTAACAGTCGTAGCCATCCGTCATTGACGGGGTGATTAAGCTAGATGAGAGCTGGTCTTGATATATTTGTGAGCAGTATTGACTGCCTCTATCAGAATGGTGAATTAACGGTTCTAGACTCATTCTTCTTTTAATCGCTTGCTTTAAAGCGCGCCCGATATCTGTGGCGGTCATGCTTGGAGAAACATCATGCCCCATGATCTTCCTACTATAAGCGTCTGTAACCAAGGAGAGATAGTGGATGCCAACATCCGTTTCTACATACGTTATATCGCTGACAAACACTTGCTCAGGGCGGCTCACAATCAAACCCTTGAGTAGGTTAGGATGCTTCTTCATCCAGTGTTTACTATCCGTGGTTTTGTGGTAATTACGAGGCTTTTTGACCAACAAGTTATGAGCGCGAAGGTAGTCAAAAAGGCTATCCCGCCCGAGTTTGACGCCGGCTGCTTCTAACTTAGGCTTCATTAAATGATACAGTTTACGAGTGCCTAACCTCGGCATAAAGCGTCGTATATCAGCCACCATACACAAGACAGGCAATAATGCCTTAGCTCTTGCCTGACAGCGACTTTCGGCCTGATAAATGGACTGCCGTGAGATACCCATCACACGACACAGTTGCGATAAGCTTATTTAAGCTTTGCTCTGGAGTTTCCTAACCCCATCTCGACAAGCTTTTTTCGCAGTTGGGTTCCTTGTGTGGTGTCGATGTAATCAATCATTTCATTGAGTACCAGATTACGAATTTTTTCATCTTCAAGCTTTCGCTCTAGCTCTTTAATGCGTTGCTCTGGAGTCGGGTTTGAGTGAGTCATTATAGTTAACCTCGGACGATACCAATCTTGACGCCCATGCTTACGAAGCCAAACTAAAACAGTGCTTCTGCCTTGTATTCCATATTTAGCTTGTGCTTGCTTGTAGGTCAACTCGCCTTTTTCTACCTGGGCGACAACGGCTAGTTTAAAAGCCTGGGTATAATCACGCTGCGTGCGCTTAGAGATTGATTTAATTGCCTTTCCCATAATAAGTCTCCAATCTGTCAACTTATTTCAGGACGGGTCATAGAAGGGAAAAAAGCCCGATAAGGAGGTCGGGCTTTTTTTATATCAAAAGAGATACGAAAAATATTATTCAGCGTCGCTATTATGTTTTTCTGCGGTCTCTTTAACCAGCGGCTGTAATTCGTTTTGTTGAAACATTTCAATAATAATGTCACAACCGCCTATCAGCTCCCCATCTACCCACAATTGCGGAAAGGTAGGCCAGTTAGCATATTTAGGTAGCTCTGCACGGATGTCAGGGTTTTGCAGTATATCAACATACGCAAACGGTTCACCACACGACATGAGCGCCTGCGATGCCTGAGCAGAAAAACCGCAGCTAGGAAGTTTTGGTGACCCTTTCATATACAACAGGATCGGATTTTCTTCGATTTGCTGTTTGATACGCTCTACAGTGGTTTGATTCTCGGTATTTTCCATCCAGTCCTCTCAATAGTTGAAAAACCGTTTTTTACGGTTCCTATTTCTCATCTCATAATTTTATCATATTAGTTAACGGCATGCCGAGCATAGTTTACTGAACCCTTCCCCGCCCCTTACCGAAGTGATCTTTCTAATTCCAAAGTACCTATGATAATCAGGGTAAAAATAAAGATTTCAATTCCCTAATGTTACACTTTGGTTAAAAATTTCAAATTTGTCATTGGGTTATGAAATAATATCCCAATATTATTATGACAACCTAGACCTTTGCTGACCTGAAATTGCGAACAGGCTTGCTATAAATCAGGCAGCAGCAAAAACTAAATACCAATAAGGAGACCCGTATGGCTTTTGAATTACCAGCATTACCCTATGAAAAAAATGCCTTAGAACCTCATATTTCTGCTGAGACTTTGGACTATCACTACGGTAAACACCATGCTACTTACGTGAGCAAATTAAACGGCTTGGTAGAAGGTACAGAAAACGAGAATAAAAGCCTTGAAGAGATAATTAAATCTTCCAGTGGTGGATTATTCAATAATGCTGCACAAGTATGGAACCATACCTTCTATTGGAACTGCCTAAGCCCAAATGGTGGCGGTGAACCTTCCGGCGAACTCGCCGATGCGATCAATGCCAAATGGGGTTCATTTGCAGATTTCCAGGCCGCGTTCAATGACAAAGCGGTTAACAACTTTGGTTCAAGCTGGACTTGGTTAGTTAAAAAATCTGACGGCTCGTTAGATATTGTTAATACCAGCAATGCTGAAACGCCAGTAAGTGACGACAGCATGACTGCCGTCATGACAGTTGATCTATGGGAACACGCCTACTACATTGATTATCGTAATGCGCGTCCGAAATACCTGGAAGGTTTTTGGGCATTAATCAACTGGGATTTTGCCAGCAAGAATTTTAGCAGCTAAGTTTTTTAGCCGCTCTTCTACAGCCCGTATCTATGCGGGCTGACAACTATTTTAGTCAGACAGAAGGTATATTTTTTATACATTTTGTGACTTTTCACGCCAAAGATATACTTAAAAATCTTTAAAATTTCACACACTTTTGCAAATACCTACTAAGCTGAAAATACGGGGGAACAGTTTTTTCCAGAGGTACGCATGGGTATTTTCGAACATTTCCAACAACGCTACGAAGAACGTAAACAAGAAGAATTTACGATCCAAGAATTTTTAGATATCTGCAAGGATGATCCAATGGCTTACGCCAACGCTGCTGAGCGTTTGTTAAAAGCAATAGGTGAGCCTGAGATGATTGACACGTCTAACGATCCCGGCCTTAGTCGCCTTTTTTCCAACCGCGTAATCGCTCGCTATCCAGCTTTCCACGAGTTTTATGGCATGGAGGACGCCATTGAGCAAATCGTCTCCTATTTACGCCACGCCGCGCAGGGCTTAGAGGAAAAAAAACAAATTCTGTATTTACTCGGGCCTGTCGGCGGCGGTAAATCATCGCTCGCTGAACGGCTTAAGGAATTAATGCAAAAAGTTCCTATTTATATGCTCAAGGGTTCGCCTGTAAATGACCACCCATTTTGTCTATTCGATGCAGATGAAGATGGGGCACTGCTCGAAAAAGAGTACGGTGTACCAAAACGTTATCTGAAAACCATAATGTCACCCTGGGTTCGAAAGCGATTACATGAGCTTAATGGTGATATCAGTCAGTTCAAGGTAGTTCGCGTTTATCCTTCGGTGTTGGATCAGGTGGGTATAGCGAAAACCGAACCTGGAGATGAGAATAACCAAGATATTTCCTCCTTAGTGGGAAAGGTCGATATTAGACGTTTAGAGCAATACGCGCAGAATGACCCTGATGCCTACAGTTATTCAGGCTCTCTTTGCAAATCTAATCAGGGGCTGATGGAATTTGTGGAAATGTTTAAAGCACCGATCAAAGTGCTACACCCCCTATTAACCGCTACCCAAGAAGGGAATTATAATCCCACTGAAGGGTTCTCGGCCCTCCCTTTCGATGGCCTAATTCTGGCCCATTCAAATGAGTCAGAATGGAAAACTTTCCGCAATAATAAAAACAATGAGGCGTTTTTAGATCGTGTTTATATTGTGAAGGTGCCCTACTGCTTGCGCGTCAGTGAAGAAATAAAAATTTATAGAAAATTGTTGGATAGCAGCGAATTATCGGGCGCGCCTTGTGCTCCTGATACGTTGCAATGTCTGGCTCAATTTACCGTTTTGTCACGACTCAAAGAGCCAGATAACTCCAGCGTGTATTCAAAAATGCGGGTCTATGACGGTGAAAGCCTCAAGGATACTGACCCAAAAGCTAAATCTTATCAGGAGTACAGAGATTACGCTGGCGTAGACGAAGGTATGGAAGGGTTGTCTACCCGGTTCGCATTCAAGATTTTATCGCGTGTATTTAACTTTGATCATCAAGAAGTTGCCGCTAACCCTGTACATCTGTTCTATGTGCTGGAAAGACAAATAGAGCGTGAACAATTCCCGCAGGATATTTCTGAACGCTACAAAGAGTTTCTCAAAGGCTACTTGATCCCCCGGTATGTGGAATTTATCGGCAAAGAAATTCAAACGGCATATTTGGAATCTTATTCTGAATACGGTCAAAACCTGTTCGATCGCTATGTGACCTACGCCGACTTCTGGATTCAGGACCAAGAATATCGCGATCCAGAAACGGGTCAGCTGTTTGACCGCGCATCGTTAAATGCTGAGTTAGAGAAAACAGAGAAGCCTGCAGGTATAAGTAACCCTAAAGATTTTCGAAATGAAATTGTGAACTTCGTCCTACGCGCCCGAGCCAACAACGCCGGTAAAAACCCTGCATGGACCAGTTACGAAAAGCTACGCACCGTTATTGAGAAAAAAATGTTTTCAAATACCGAGGATTTACTCCCGGTCATTTCATTTAATACTAAGGGTTCGACTGAAGATAAGAAGAAACACGACGATTTTGTAAACCGGATGATGGAGAAAGGCTACACCCAAAAACAAGTCAGGCTGCTCTGCGAATGGTATCTGCGAGTGCGTAAAGCCTCGTAGGGTTATGAGATATCCTCATGTGCACAAAAAGATTCTACGTAGGTCTTTTTGGCGCAGGGGTAGCAGTAAACCAATATAGTAAGTAGAGGCTTATGGCGCATTTTATTGACAGACGACTAAATAGCAAGGGTAAGAGCACGGTAAACCGCCAGCGCTTTCTTCGTCGTTACAAACAGCAAATCAAACGAGCAGTGTCGGATGCTGTTGGTAACCGTTCCGTTACCGATTTAGAGACCGGCGAAAAAATCAGTATTCCAGCCAGAGATATCACAGAGCCTGTTTTCCATACCGGGAAAGGCGGAAAGCGGTCCATTGTTCATCCGGGAAACGATCAATTTACTACCGGCGACAGAATCAACCGTCCTCCTTCTGGAGGGGCGCAAGGTGGCGGCAATGGAGAGGCCAGTGATTCAGGAGAAGGACAAGACGAATTTGTATTTTCTATTTCAAAAGATGAATATTTAGAATTACTGTTTGATGATCTTGCATTGCCCAATTTGAAGCGCACTAATTTTGATAAGGTCATCCAATATGAAACCTATCGTGCTGGCTATCAAACTGATGGCGTTCCAAGTAATCTGGATATAGTGCGATCGCTAAAAGGTTCTGTTGCCAGGCGAATTGCCTTGTCAGGCAGCGATCGTGCTAAATTACGCGAGCTGGAAGAAAAACTTCAGGCGCTAAAAGACGATAAGCACGAAAATACACTGGAAATTATGGAACTCGAAGAGGAGATTAAGCTTCTCAAAGCGAAGATTGCACGCATCCCTTTTATAGATACCTTTGATTTACGTTTTAAAAATTACGACCGTCGTCCCATTCCTACCAGCAAAGCTGTGATGTTTTGCCTGATGGATGTGTCTGGGTCGATGGATCAGGCTACTAAGGATATCGCCAAACGCTTCTATATTTTACTGTATTTGTTCTTAACCCGAACCTATGAAAATGTTGAAGTAGTCTACATCCGCCATCATACACAAGCCAAAGAAGTTGATGAGGAAGAGTTTTTCTACTCGCAGGAAACGGGCGGTACTATAGTATCAAGTGCGCTAAAATTAATGGATGAGATCATCAAAGAGCGCTATCAGAACACTGATTGGAATATCTATGCCGCTCAAGCATCCGACGGCGACAACTGGGCCGATGATTCACCGCACTGCACAGAGCTCTTACTCAAAAGTCTACTACCAGTAACACGATATTTTGCCTATATCGAAATTACCGATCGACAGCATCAAAGTTTGTGGCGCGAATACGAACATGTCGCCGCTATCGCGGATAACTTCGTTTGTCGCCACATTAAAGACGTCAGCGATATTTTTCCCGTTTTCCGTGAGCTTTTCAAAAAACGTACGGAACAACCTGATGCTGTGGGAGGCTTTTAGCATGCTACATGAGAGGAATACAGAAAAGATGTTGTCAGATGGACCTGACTGGACATTTGAATTACTTGAACGATACGAAGCAGAAATTGATCGCATCGCCAAAAATTTCAAACTAGACACCTATCCAAACCAGATAGAAGTCATTACAGCCGAACAAATGATGGACGCCTATGCGAGTATTGGCATGCCTATTAACTACGTGCACTGGTCCTATGGGAAAAAGTTTATTCAAACAGAGCAGAATTATCGACGCGGGTTCATGGGTCTGGCGTACGAAATCGTGATCAACTCCGATCCATGTATCGCTTATTTAATGGAAGAGAATACCATTACCATGCAGGCACTGGTAATGGCCCATGCGAGTTATGGCCACAATTCATTTTTTAAAGGGAACTACCTATTTGAAACTTGGACTGATGCCAGTTCAATTGTGGACTATCTGGTATTTGCAAAAAATTATATTGCTAAGTGCGAAGAAAAATACGGCTATGAAGAAGTAGAAAATATATTAGATTCATGTCACGCGTTAATGAATTATGGAGTAGACAGATATAAACGTCCTCAGAAACTATCCTTAGAAGAGGAAAAAAGCCGCCAGAAAGAGCGAGCTCGTTATTTGCAGACACAAGTCAACGAACTTTGGCGCACGTTGCCACGAGGGAAAGCAGGTAAAGCGCCGGAAAAAAGACGCTTTCCAGCAGAACCGCAAGAAAACTTATTGTACTTTATTGAGAAAAATGCGCCATTGCTGGAAAGCTGGCAAAGGGAAATAGTGAGAATTGTACGCAAAATTTCCCAGTATTTTTATCCCCAAAAACAAACTCAGGTGATGAACGAAGGGTGGGCATGTTTTTGGCACTATCACATCTTAAACCAACTTTACGACGAAGGATTAGTGACAGATCGTTTTATGATGGAGTTTTTGCATAGTCATACCAGCGTCGTGAAGCAACCGGAATATAATTCATCTTATTACTCGGGAATTAACCCATACGCGTTAGGGTTCAACATGTTCATGGATATAAAAAGGATGTGTCAGGAGCCTACAGAAGAAGATAAATACTATTTGCCCGACGTGGCCGGAAAAGACTGGTTAGACACAGTTCACTTTGCGATGAAAAATTTCAAAGATGAAAGTTTCATCAGCCAGTTTTTATCGCCTAAGCTTATTCGTGATTTTAAATTGTTTGCAGTAGATGATGATTCAGACAAGCCATACGTCAGTGTTAGTGCGATTCACGATGAAATGGGCTATCGCATCATCAAAGAAAAACTCTCGGCCCAATACAACCTAAGTAACCTTGAACCAAATATTCAAGTTTACAATGTCGATGTAAGAGGAGATCGCTCACTTACACTTCGCTATATTCCCCAACACGAGATCCCGTTGTCGGAGTCTAAAGATGAAGTGATGCGCCACTTGCACCGCCTATGGAAGTTCAATGTAAGCTTAGAGCAAGAAAATGCTGACGGTGAAGTAGAAGTCATTGCAGAATGTACACGGCCGCCATCTGCGGCGTAAAACAAAAATACCGTTATTCGTTGCAGACCAGAGCAAGATACGCGTCATTTTTCCCAAGATGCAAACGAGTTGCCCCCTCAGGGCACTGTTCGGAAATATCGAGCCAGGGTTGCCAGCGATCGGCTTCATCAACGTTTGTCATTCTCTGTGTCTCAGGCTTTCCTCGCTCTTCACCGTCACCATTTGTGGGCGCAAGCGACCATGAAAGAATAGTCGTCCCCTCCACCACCAATGCTTTTGCATCCTTCGTCCAAGCCATATACTGGTTATTACCGGGCATAGTGGCCAGTACAATTGAATGTTCTGCATCTTTGTCAAATGCCATTAAAGTCCACGGTTGTGATTTCGGCGCAGGATTTTTGGTGTAACTGAACATATCGGTACCTGGAATGGGCCACAGACTGGCCCCCACATGCTCGTCGATAACGTGTTGATGACCTGAAAGTGTCAAACTTTGCAGCGTATGAGGTTCTCCTAAGATAAATGCAAGTACAGTATCCTTTGAGGTCCATACATGATAACCCACCGGTTCTGCCTCGATTAATTTACCTACCAACTCTTTGTTTTGGGTATGCGCCCATAACCACTGCTTTCCGCCCTCATCTACTTTGATTACGGAAAAACCGTCACTCATCGGCAAAGGTGTGGGAGAGTATTCAGATGTTTTGCTTTGGGTTAGATTAGTATGTTGCTGCGGCAAAATGCGGTATTCAAATGAATCCATTTGCGCATTTTCGCCAGTACCCATTTCTTGCGTAAAGTATAATGATTGACCATCGGGTAAAAAGTGGGGCTGATTGGAATAGCCGTTATTGTCAGTGATTTTTCTGGCTTGCTCAATACGTGGCGTATCATCTTGGTAGCTTAGCGAAAACAACCATATGTTACTCGTGGAGGGCTGGGCATTCGCCAACCCACTTTGAATAAGTAGCCCTATAATTACTAACATATTTTTCATTACTTACACTTCCTAATCGCTGTATAGTTACCCTACTCTGCTTTTACAATTTATGCCATTTTTTGAACGAAAAAATACCGAATACGAAGGCACTTAGCAAAGCCATGATTGCCGAGAAGGTAAACGATTGATAGGCATTCACACCTTGCTGCCATATTTGCCCCGAAATATAATTACCTAACGCCCCACCGAACCCGAACGCCACACTGATATAAACTGCTTGTCCACGACTATGAAAGCGGGCAGGCAAATGATGATGAATAAAATGAACCGAGGCAGCATGAGTCAAACCAAAGCTAAATGCGTGTAACAATTGACTGAACATGACCACTGCGTCACTGTTACCCCACGCGCCCAATGCATACCAGCGAAGTGCGGTTAACACGCCACAAATAATAAGCAAACTTCTTACGCTATAGCGATTGAGCAAGTTTTTCGCGTAAATAAAAATAATAACTTCAGCAACCACTCCTAGTGCGATCAGCAACCCTGTTTGCTGTCCGCTATACCCCAAATCTCTTAGATAAAGCGTAAAAAAGCCATAATAAGTACCAAAACTTACTTGCAGCAAAGTCGCCGATAAAATGAAAACAACAAAGGCCGGATGTTTGATAATCTTCCAGAAATCGCCCGACTGTTCTTCTGCCGATTCTATTCTTGCTGGTTGAGCCAAAAAGAACGTACTAAACATAAGTGCGGTTAAGGTCAGCATGCTCGCATAAATGGGAATATCAGTTGTGAAATAATCCAGTGCCTTACCAACGGTGATTGTGAGCAAGATAAAACCAATACTGCCCCACAGGCGGACCGAACCATAGCTACTGCCTGCCGCTTTAACGGTTTGCATGGTAATAACTTCAAGTTGTGGTAACACCGCTGTCCAAAACATCATCATCATGCCGAACGAAAATGCGAGCCCCCAGAACGTATCTTGCCAAAATATCGTAGCAAATGAGATAACCGTGAGCACACAACCTAGCTGTAACACACGAAGCGTTTTTCCGGACTTATCGGAGATGTTGGCCCAAAGGGAAGGGCCGAGTATTCTAGCCAGAGTAATAATGGCAAAGAGTTCACCTATTTGAGCAGAAGAATAACCTCTCCCGTCAAGAAAGATACCAAGGTAAGGAACCAAAACGCCCAATTGTCCGAAGTAAAGCAAATAAGTCACGCAAAGGAGCACAAGATTAAGGGGCGAGACGCGCGGCTCGCCAGAAAGAGGTAAATTCACTATAAAAAGATCTTATGAAGTTGATTTATTACAGATATCAGGTGTAACGCTGTTTACCTGCGCATTCTGGGCTCGATGACGTAAACAGTGGTCCATTAACACCAACGCCAACATTGCTTCAGCAATTGGTACCGCGCGGATACCAACGCATGGATCATGACGTCCTTTAGTGACGATATCAATTTCTTCGCCTTGAAGGTTAATCGTTTTACCTGGTACTGAAATACTAGATGTGGGTTTTAGCGCTACGTCCACAATAACATCCTGTCCGCTTGAAATCCCCCCCAATACGCCACCTGAATGGTTTGAAGTAAAACCGTCTGGCGTTAAGGTATCGCGATGTTCACTCCCACGTTGCTCAACCACGTCGAAACCATCACCAATTGCCACACCTTTAACAGCGTTAATCCCCATCATTGCAGAGGCAATGTCAGCGTCCAATCGGTCAAAAACAGGCTCTCCCCATCCAGGTTTAACACCTGAGGCAATAACAGTGACTTTTGCGCCAATTGAATCGCCAGTTTTCTTTAAATCTCGCATGTAGGCATCTAGCTGTTCTAATTTAGCAGGTTCTGGACAGAAGAATGGATTCGATTCTTTAATTTCCGGTGCAACATTATCAATTTTGATCGGCCCGAGTTGCGAAAGGTAACCTGACACTTCAACGCCGAAATATTGCTTTAGAAACTTTTTGGCGATTGCGCCGGCGGCAACCCGTATTGCTGTTTCACGCGCTGATGAACGCCCCCCACCACGGTAATCTCGACCACCATATTTTTGTTGATAGGTATAATCTGCATGACCTGGACGAAAACGGTCGGCAATATTCGAATAATCCTGGCTGCGTTGATCGGTATTTTTAATCAATAAACCAATACTGGTCCCCGTGGTCTTACCTTCAAACACCCCAGAAAGAATTTGCACCTCATCCTCTTCTCTTCGGGCCGTGGTGTAGCGTGACGTACCCGGCTTCCTGCGATCTAAATCAACTTGTAAATCTGCTTCGGATAACTCCAGTCCCGGAGGGCACCCATCTACAACTCCACCAATAGCTATACCGTGACTTTCGCCAAATGTGGTAACGGTAAAAAGTTTCCCAAAGCTGTTTCCTGCCATTAATTTATTGTTCCTTTTGTTGCCAGTATGTGACGAGTGATTGTTTTGCTATCGCGAAAATTCCATGCCCGCCGTTTTCAAAAGAAAGCCACTCAACATTTAGTTCGGGGAAGCGCTGTGCCATATGCACTTCACTATTGCCGACTTCAATAAATAGCCAGCCATTGTCGCGCAAATATTCTGGCGCTTGTTTAAGCATGGTTTCAACCAAATCTAAGCCATCGTCTCCCGCAGCCAATGCCAATTCAGGTTCATGCTGGAATTCATCGGGTAAATCGCCCATATCTTCTGCGTCTACATAAGGAGGATTAGATACTATCAGATCGTAACGTTGACCTTGCAAATTGGTAAATAGATCAGAGTGAATAGGATACACTCGGTGAGATAGTTGATGCTCCTGAATATTGATGTCAGCCACTTCCAGTGCATCTGGACTGATGTCCACCGCATCTACGTGGGCGTCTTCAAATGCGTACGCCAAAGCAATGGCAATACAGCCACCACCTGTGCACATATCCAAAACAGATTGGGGAGAATCGGTCAGAAATGGCGCAAAGCGATTTTTGATAAGCTCAGCAAAGGGCGAGCGAGGAATTAATACTCGTTCATCCACATAAAAAGGCATACCGCAAAACCAGGCTTCGTTGGTAATGTAAGGCAGAGGCATTCTGGTTTGAACGCGTTTTAATACTAATTCAGCAATTTTCTCTTTTTCGCTACGCGTGAGCGAAGAATTGAAAACGTTTTGTTGGGTCTGTTCCAGTATTGAATAAGGTAAGTGCAATGCCTGCAGCACTAAACTGACGGCTTCATCCCAAGCATTATCAGTGCCATGGCCAAAATACAATTGCGCATCATTAAAGCGGCTACTGGCCCACCTTACCATATCCATCACGGTACTCAGGTCATTGATTGCTTCTTCTAAATAAAATTTATCGGTCATAGCGACTTAGGTACATGGATAATTGCAAAGCTGATATCATACCCAAAGTTAAACGCTACGCCCATGCTTAATTCATCTATGAAAGAACTTCGACAGCTTAAAAAACAACTGGCCAAGCAACGTTTGCAGGCAAACGAGACAGGAAAAAGCGTCGAACAGGATGATGAACTTTCTTTTCAGGAAATCGTGAAAGGCGTAAAGCCCCTTGTTCAGGACAAAATTGTCCCCAGCAAGAAGACAAAAAAGAAAACATTAGCCAGCAAATTACACAATCAGTCTGCTGATTTTTCTGACAGCAGTCGTCGCCAAATTGCAGCCATGTTTTGCTTTTCCGATATGTACCAGGCCCAGCTTCCTCATGAAGGGCCAATGCGATACTGCCGTTCAGATGTGTCTACTCATGTACTGAAGCAGCTTCGACGCGGAGACTTTCCACCTGAAATGGTTTTAGACTTACATGGACTCACTAAGGAAGCGGCTAAACAAGAGTTAGCGGCACTTATTTACACCGCTAGAAAAGAGCTAATCGACTGCGTAAGTGTAATGCATGGTAAAGGCTCAGGTATTTTAAAAAATGCATTGCCTCATTACCTTGTTCAGCATCCTCATATAAAAGCGTTTCATCAGGCCACAAAAGAATATGGCGGGCAATCTGCCATACTCGTGTTAATCGATATCGACACCCCCAAACGCTAATTTACCTGACATTTATCTGAACAAACAGTACAGTAGTTTGTTATTGACGCGACGATAAAAAGGGCGGGACAACTACCATGCGAGATACCCATGAGGTATTTAACCAACCTACAGCTTTGGAAGATTATAATGCCTATACAGCTGACAACGTTTTGCAGTATTGGGTGAGTCAATATGGTGGTAGCTGGGGGGATGAACATTTGAGCTCTTTCGGGCAACAGATAGGCAATGAGCTTTTATCTGCGGGCTTTCTAGCAAATAAATATCTTCCTGAATTTCAATCCCATGATAGGTTTGGTCATCGAATAGATGAAATCACTTACCACCCTTCCTATCACCAGCTTATGCGACACGCCATTAGTCAAGGCCATTGTAGCTTGCCGTGGACCGATCCCCAAGCAGGAGCCCATGTCGTCCGTGGAGCGATGGCTTTTCTCCATACCCACGCAGATCCAGGCTCTGGTTGCCCCCTGACTATGACGTTTGCCAGTATACCTGCCATTTCGGTTCAGCCGAACGTTGCTGAAAAGTGGTTGCCAAAAATTCTTTCCCGCCATTACGACGGTACTAATAAACCCTGGTCTGAGAAACAAGGCTTAACCATCGGTATGGCGATGACAGAGAAACAAGGCGGTTCGGATGTTCGCGCCAATACCACTAAAGCTACACCGCTAAACGAAGCTGGCAGCGGAGAAATGTATAGTTTAGTCGGGCACAAATGGTTTTGCTCGGCGCCTATGTGCGATGCGTTCTTAGTACTGGCACAGGCTGAAAAAGGACTGTCGTGTTTTTTAGTTCCCCGCTGGCGCGAGGACGGCAGTAAGAATCCCATACATATCCAGCGCCTAAAAAATAAAGTAGGAAATCAATCGAACGCTAGCTCTGAAATTGAATTTCTTGATGCCCATGGCTGGATGTTAGGTGAAGAAGGTAAAGGAATAACCACTATCATTCAAATGGTCGCTCTAACGCGTTACGACTGTATGTTAGGCTCTAGTGCATTGATGGCACAGGCTACCAAGGAAGCCATTTGGCATACGCGGGAGCGGAAGGTGTTCGGTAAATATCTTCATCAGCAACCTTTGATGTTAAACGTATTAGCTGATTTAGCGCTTGAAGCTGAAGCTGCAACAGCTATCGCTTTTCGGATATCGCACGCATTAGATAACATTAATACCCCCAGAGAGGCCGCCTTAATTCGCAGCGCTACCGCAATCGGAAAATACTGGATCTGCAAACGCGCTATTCAACACACCTATGAGGCGATGGAGTGTATTGGCGGCGTAGGGTTTGTAAATGAAAATGTTACCGCCAGGCTTTACCGAGAAGCTCCCGTTAATGCTATTTGGGAAGGTTCAGGGAATGTTCAATGTCTCGACCTGTTGCGTGTAGTAAACCGAGAACCAGAAGCATTCGACGCACTCATAAAAGAGTTAGAGCGTGGGCAGGGCCACTATGCATTATTCGATCAAAAGCTTATTAAACTCAAATCAGCTTTAACGGATACAGCTTCACTTGAGCTACAGGCGAGAAGACATATGGAATCCATTGCCCTATTGTGGCAAGCCGCTACGTTAATCTGTGATGGCGAACCTATGATTGCCGAAGCATTTGTGAAGTCAAGGTTAGGTGGAGGTGGGTTCCATCAATACGGTACGCTAGGTGCTGATATTGATTTAGCTGGAATTGTAGAGCGATTTATGCCGAAAGTTTAATTACGCATGAGATGCTTTACGAAATAAAATGTATCCACACAACGTATATTTTGAAATAGATAACCTTGCATTACTTGTTGCTCAAAATGAACTATTTCAAACGCGTAGTTAAAGGAAACAATCATGGCGATTGTTTCCTGGCTAGAAATATCACTTGAATGTTTACGCTAGGCTGGAAAATTCATTGGCTTGGTAAATGTCTATCTTCAGGTTTTTGCTATTCTTCCTGGTAAAGTTCACTACAAATTGCTTCGCAAACAAAAAAAGTATCAAAATAACTAAATTTTCACTAGACAATGCAATTCATACATCATAAACTGCGCGGGCTTTAGATATTAAAGCACTTTCTACTACTGCTCTGTTTTGCTCTATTTTCCTTTTTTAAGTTGATTTATAGATTGGTACAAGCGTAATTAGCTAAGTTCTATCTATAAGCTCCATTGGTGATTTTCACCGTATTTTATAAAGTTAAAAAAGGTTATTTACATGTCTAATTCAGTAAACGGTACAGTTAAGTGGTTCAACGAAGATAAAGGTTTTGGTTTTATCACTCCAGCAGACGGTAGCAAAGATGTTTTCGTTCACTTCCGTTCAATCGTATCTGATGGCTTCAAAACATTGAAAGAAGGCCAAGCAGTTAGCTTTGAAGTTGAACAAGGTCAAAAAGGCCCTCAAGCAGCGAACGTTGTTGTAAAATAAGCGCTGTTAAAAACGCATTTATGAAAGCCAGAATTTAATTCTGGCTTTTTTGTATCTACAATTCGTAAATTGCTTCTAACTTTAGTCACACCAAGAGAAAAAAACACTTCCGCCCTTTCCCTTTTTTTATATATTAATATGAACAATCTTCAGATTAGTTGTGTAAACAGCGGCTGCCGTAGTGCAGATAAAAGAACGTAAATTAATTCAAAAAAAGTTATTGAAAATAATTCTTATTTGCAATAAGGTGTTTATGCCTGTTCGATGTTAGGTATTTACGGTCTTGGCTTAACATCGTATGAGAGCAAGCATATGCTTGTTCTCTTTTTTTAACTTAACCGAAAAACAGTTTCCATAACCAACTGTCATCTAAATCGTCTTCACAGGTCTTCAATTGTGTAGCATAACGTAGAGAGCGGGCTTTAACCTTTCCGGCCACTTTTTTAAGCCAGGGTTTTCTGTTGTAGGATTTTCGACGATATCCCCCCCACCCTTCGTGGTAATTTAAGTATTGCGAATATGCATCCCATTTAGACACGCCATTTACTTTATTCGACTTGTAAATAAACCAGCCCATAAAATCGATAGCATCTTCAAATTCATCACGGTCGGCCCAACTATTGCCAGTTTCCCGAACGTAATCACTCCAAGTCGGGGTTTTTGCCTGGGAATAACCATAAGCAGAGCTGACTCTTCCCCATGGTATTAGGCCAAAGAAAATATAGTCTCGTGGAGGCAGGGCATCATGACGGAAAGAGCTTTCCTGATACATCATCGCCATAGGCACGTGTATTGGCACGCCCCATTTATCACGAACATCCGCTGCAGCATCATACCAGTCATCTTTTTCATAAAAGATTTCACAAATATTACTGCTGTTTTTTGGTGGCGCTGTGGCACATCCAGTTAACGCAACTGGTATGACCATCACAAAAAATAACGATTTTTTGCAAACTTCTTTGAACTTTTTAAACATCACGTGTCCAAATAAGTGTTCTAGTAAATGTGTGTGTTTCCCTGGAACCTTTTATATGCCTGACCCCCGTCAGGCATTTTTTTTGGCTGGCGGCTCACTGAAGTAATCACTAATAAAGGTGTCGAAGCTTTTTGTGTCATTCCCTTCGACCTCGGTTTGAGCTTGCAACGAGTCTGATGCCATTTTATGAAATACAGTTTCGTCGTCATATTTATACGAACAATCTCTAATTTTTGTGGAGTATTGTTCGGCTAGGTTCAATCCAAGTTCACCATTGTCTCTATTCTCAGCAAGCAGCTGGGCCATCATTTTACCTGATAATGTCATCCCAGGATCGATTATTTTGTCTCTTTCTAACTGAACGGAAGCTGAATAGTCGCTGCTTCCATAAGCACTATCTAACAATTCGGCTGTTTTCGCAAAATGCTCGAACAGCTCTATCGCCCAGTTCTGTAGAGTTATTTTTCCACCAGGACGAACTAACTCTATGCCAGGTTTGCGGCCATAAAGCACAGCAGTCTCGATATTGTCATTGGTTAGCTGAAGTTCCTCAGGCATTAATTTTTCACTGGGGATCAATAAGCACGTCAGTAAAAACACATCGAGAAAGTCAATTTGCGACTGAGATATTCCAACTTCGCTGAATGGGTTTACATCCAGCGCTCTGACTTCGATGTAGCTTACACCTCTACGAGCCAGCGCATCTGAGGGTTTTTCCATACTGCGCGTAGGTTGCTTAGGTCTTATCGGAGAATACAACTCGTTTTCAATTTGTAGCACGTTGTGACTAAGTTGCTGCCAGTTACCTCCCTCGCCCGCCGAGAATTGTTTAAACCGGCTAGATTCTGTGTACATTGCATTGCGTAACAATTTTACGTAATTATCAAGATGGTTATAACAAATCTGTAGTGAAGACTGTTCTGCATTGGTATAGCCCAGATCACTCATTCTAAGCGACGTAGCATAGGGTAAATATACCGTGCCTTTGCCAATTTTTTCAAAAGGTAAGTTTGGCGATTTTCCATTTAAAAACGAGCTACATAGCGCTGGGGAAGCGCCGAACAGGTAAGGTATAAGCCAACAAAAGCGTCGATAATTCCGGATCATGGCAAAATAATCGGCTGACACCTGATCAGTGGAATATGTTTGACCATGTAAAAGTGCCCATTGCTTCCAAAAGTGTTCTGGTAAAGAAAAGTTAAAATGCACACCTGATATCGCTTGCATCATACTACCGTAGCGATTTTTGAGCCCAAGTCGATATACCCGCTTCATCTTGCCTACATTCGAATCGCCATACCAGGCTAACGGGATTTCGTTTTGGTCCTCAACGAAGCAGGGCATGCTCAATGGCCATAACCTCTCACTACCCATGCTATCAAGGGTAAACTTATGTAAATCTTGTAGTTGGCCAATCGTTTTTCCACGCTCGCTTTCTGGAGGGGTAATAAACTCTAACAATGACTCTGAAAAATCTGTGGTTATTCGTTCATGCGTTAGGGCTGAACCTAGCCTCGCGGGATGGGGTGTAGTGGCTAATCTCCCGTTAGGATTAATTCGTAGGGTTTCTCTTTCCACACCACGTAGAATCCCGCGTAAACTTTGTAAAAAGTCACCTTTTGCCACTGCGCTGACGCGCGCATCGAAAGATATAGATGTAGAGGTCAATTCAAATTCCCATGGTTGCAGATGTTTGAAAAGTCAGTCGTCAGTGAATCAGCTATGCAAGTTGCATAAGATAATGTACCGTGTTCTGAAGATCTGCCTGTCAATTATTTGATATCAATAAGGTGCTTTACCAACGATTTCAAGGCGTAAAGCGACTATCAATAAGAATATCAGCCGCTTCACTGCAAATATACCGTTAATTAGTGTTTAAGTGGTAATCGCTGTACCGGATAAGGAAGTGCGTTCAGTTGCTCCTCCAATATCTCGATATCCCCTACTACAATAATTTGCATATCGTCTAATTGAAGGTGCTGTTGGGCCAGGTTATTAAGCTCCTCTTTTGAAATATTTTTGATAATTTCAATTTGTTGAGCGGGGTAGTCATCATCCAGTCCAAATGCTTGTAACTGTCTTACAAAACGTACTTTGCTAATCGGCGTTTCGTATTTTAACGCATCGCTTAATGTAAATGCATTTCGCATGAAGGCAATTTCCTCATCGCTCATTCCTTGTCGATGGTAGGCATCAAGTTCAGTTACAATTTCATTAATTGCATCAGCAGTATTTGCGGCGGTAACGTCCGAACTAATCTCAAACCAACCTAATGATTTGCCGCCCCGGAAAACACTTCTCGCGCCATAGGTATAGCCTTTATCTTCTCTAAGATTAAGATTAATGCGACTATTAAACGCCCCGCCTAACGGGAAGTTCATCAATTTCGCTTTGAAAAACTCACCCGTAGCGTCGAAAGCTGGCCCCTTTTTGGCAAAAACAATGACCGACTGCACTGCCCCTGGATTATTGATCACGAACAAATTGGTATTTTTATACTCAGGAAAGTCTGAGAATGGGGGTATAGAGTAATCATCACCTTGCCACTTATTGAGAAATGCTAATTGTTTCATTAACGCCGATTGCGACAAGTTAGTAACGGCAATGGCTTCAGCCTTAGCCGGAGACCAATATTGACTGTGAAAGGCTTTCACATCTTCTAAGGTCAGGTTTGCGATAGTTCCAATTGTTCCTTCGTCCGGCAAACTTACGCGATTATTTTTCCCATATAATACCTGGTCCCGGCCTCTGTTCGCCAAGTACCCAGGTGTTTTTAGCTGTTGTTGTTTACTTTGCAACAACTGCTCTTTTAAACGGATAAAATCAGCTTCAAGGAATAAAGGGTTGAAAAGCTTTTCTTCAAGTAATTGCAAAGTAGCTGGCAGATGTTTGGTTAACGCTGAAACTTGTACCTGTATATAGCGACCGCCTGCCGAGAATTGAATATTACTACCGAGTTTGGCCAGTTGATTTGCCATTTGTTCATTCGAATAGTTTTTTGTTGTTTCATTCATCATCATGGCAGTCATATTTGCCAAACCCGCTTTGTCCAAGGGGTCCAATAGCATCCCCCCCTCAAGCGACAGACTGAACGTAGTAGTAGGCGCTTCACTGCTTTTAACGCCTAGAATTTCTATGCCATTATTCAATGTTGCTTTCCAGTATTCAGGTACTTTTACCGTAGGTAACTCTCCTGCCGCTGGCATAACAGAACGATCAAAGTTGTCGGTGATTTCCAACGGAGCAACATCCTCTTGTGGGGATGGGGGTGCAATCTTGCGTTCAGGCATTTGATAATTTTGGTCAGCTACAGCCAATTGCGTCTGCTCCTTGGGCACAACGCTTAGCACTACGGCATTTTGGCCTTTTATATACTGGCTATAAACTCGCATAACATCTTCGGCAGTAACATTGCTATAGCGCTCGATATCTTCAGCAACTAAGTCGGGTTCTCCTTCAAACGTTTCATTAGCGGCAAGAGTTGACACTTTCCCGGCCACACTCTGCAACCCATATACTGTCGCCATCTCAATTGACGCCTTCGTTCGTTGTAAATCATCTGCTGTTACGCCACGCTGCTCGAACTCAGCTAATGTTCGTTTGATTACTTCGTTTAGCTTTTTCAAATTCGCACCACTAGCTGGATTGGCTAAGGCTAATAACTGAAATTCGCAAGCTAGTTCGCGACAAGGATGAGATACACCTGCCTGAACTGCCATTCCGGCCTTTACCAAATTCTTATAGAATAATGACGTTTTCCCTGCACCGAGAATATCCGACAAGACGTCGAGCGGAGCTTCATCGGGGTGGCGTGCGTACACGGTGGGATAAGTGATCTGTAATAACGGTAAATGTACTTTATCTTCTAAAGTGATATACCGGGTCTCATCTAATGTTACTGGTGCAGGTGCTGGCTCGCTTACCTCGGGACCTCGGGGGATAGGAGAGAAATATTTATCTATTAACTGCTTAACCTTAACTTTATCAAAGTCGCCGCCAATGGTAATAACTGCATTATTGGGCCCATACCAGCGCTTAAAAAATGCTTTTAAATCATTTACGTCTACACGATCCAGATCTTCAACGTAACCTATAGTGGACCACGAGTAAGGATGGCCAGGCGGATACAAAGCTTCGGAAGTGCGTTCGTGTCTTAGACCATAGGGTTGATTATCAACTCGTTGAGAACGTTCATTTTTAACGGTCTCTCTTTGCAATTCGAATTTTTTCTGGTCAACTGCTTCCAGTAAAAAGCCCATGCGATCAGCTTCCAGCCAAAGTACTTTTTCTAACTGATTGGCAGGTACCGTTTGGTAATAATTAGTGCGATCAGTATTGGTACTACCATTCATATCACCACCAGCTTCAGTGATAATTCTAAAATGCTGTTCGTCGGCAACATGCTTCGACCCCTGAAACATCATATGCTCAAAAAAGTGTGCAAAACCTGATTTTCCAACTTCCTCCCTTGCTGAACCGACATGGTAGGTGACATCAACATGAACCAAAGGATCAGACTTATCTTCGTGCAATATTACGGTTAAGCCATTATCCAGTGTGTACTTTTCGTAAGGTATTGACACCTGCTCTTGATTAGGTTCATGAGCCACCTTATCAACTGCGTATTGTTGGCAAGCCACTAGTCCAATCATAGCTCCTAGTAGCAATATATTTTTGAAGGTCAGTTTTACTGACATTGTCTATCCTTATTTAATTATGCGTTGCACTTAACTGAAATTATGTTTCGCTATGCCGAGTATATATCAGATTATAAGCATGATGCGCTGAACCAAAAGTCAGGTTAACAAAAATAAGCACCAGAAGCATAGAATGCTTTGTATCAATTTATTTTTGGTTGTCTTACACTTATTGAGTAATTTAGAGAGGAAAAAATATGAGTAATACGCAAACTGTTATTGACCTGGAATTTGGAATTGCACAATTAAGTGGCAATAAAAGTTTGCTATTCACCCTCCTGAAAAAGTTCGCTGATGAATACGCTGAGACTGAACAAAAGCTCAATAACATGTTCGAAAATGAAGAGTGGGAGTCGGCAAGAGCGTTATTACATACATTAAAGGGCGTAACAGGTAATTTGGGTATTAATGCGCTTCATCATGAAAGTAAGGATGTTGAAGATTATTTAAAAGCTCATACGGGTGTCCCCCCTAGCTATCCGATTTTTCTAAGTATTTTACGGGAGACATTAGAAACAATTGATAAATTAGGTGTCGAACCGGCGCCAACGTCTTCAGTTTCATCGTCCTCTACTCCTAACGCTAACGAAGACAAAGATGATTTTTTACGCGCGTTGAAAAATAGTGAATTCATACCTGAAGACCAGCTTGGGAAGTGGATAAAAGCAGCAACGAGTGACACGTCAAAACAACAAGCAATCAAAGATGCAGTTGATGAACTCGATTATCAAAGAGCAATCGATTTAGTTAATGCGTAGGTAAAAGCATTGATAAATATTGTTTTTGAACACCGCGATTTTGTCATTGTCGATAAACCTGTGGGAATGCTCATGCACGATTCGGAACGAGGTATCGTTTTGTCTAGTGAAAGAGAAACCGGCGCAGAAAAGTTGCATCTTTGTCATCGGCTGGATACTGGCACGTCTGGGTGTGTTATTTTAGCTAAACATCCTGCTGCTGCTGCAAAATTTCAGCGTTTGTTTTCACAGCGCAAGATCAAGAAATTCTATTTAGCTGTTGCTGATCAAAAGCCGAATAGAAAACAGGGAACGGTTATTGGCGATATGAAAAACCGCCGCCGAGGTCAATATATCTTGGTAAAAACGCGTGAAAATCCGGCTGTCACACAATTTTTCTCATCAGCCATAGAAGCGGGCAGAAGAGGCTTTTTAGTTAAACCGCTTACGGGTAAGACCCACCAGATCCGCGTAGCGCTAAAAAGTCTGGGGAGCCCCATTTTAGGGGATTCACTTTACGGTGGTAACGCGTGTGATCGAATGTATTTACATGCGTGGCAGCTTAAATTTGAATATGACGATGAAGTAATAACTTGCACCAGCGAACCCAGTGATGGAGAAATCTTTCGGTCTTCAACATTCGGAAGTTGGTTAGCTAAACACAGCGCGCCAGATAACTTACGCTGGCCGGATTTTAAGTTGCCGAGCCTCAAAAATGTCCATTCCTAACAGTTTCGAATACGTTCAGGTAATCGGCGATGGTGCCATTGGCTCGTTGGTCTGTGCTGGCTTGGAATCTGCTAAACAACACTATGGTCGTAGTATTCGCTCATCTCCCCAAGTTACTTTAGTTAAGACTTATGGGGGGGAGAATATACGACTTAAAGAAGCCTGTACCAAACGTTTGAAGCTTGGCCAACGTGATCTGCTGCTGTTACCCCTTAAAGTTTATCAACTCGAGCCTGCATTAAATGAGTGGCAGAAATCACTGCATCCAGAAACTACCATAATGCTACTGCAAAATGGTATGGGCGGAGAAAGTCTTGCTAAGAAACTTTTGCCCGATAATCCCCTCATTTTAGCCAGTACCAGTCATGGTGCATTGAAAGCAGATACTACTGTCACCCATACTGGCGTGGGCATAACTAAAGTTGGCAGCAATAATATTAAAGGTGATAGTTGGCAAGCGCGATCAGCTGTTTATCTTATTCAACGTTGTTTAAACCCCGCTTATTGGGAAGTAAATATTAATCAGGCGCTTTGGTTTAAACTTGCTGTTAATGCTGTAATAAACCCGCTCACCGCATTAAATAACATCCCTAACGGTGAATTAGCACAGCCACGTTTCCATGAACGAATTGCGTTGATTTGTAATGAGATAAGTCATGTTATGCTCAGCGAAGATATCAAGGTTAGCTCAACGGAACTCATTGAAAACTGCTTAACAGTAGCTAAAGCCACTGCTACCAACTATTCTAGTATGCATCAGGATGTCTTGCACAAACGTAAAACCGAAATTGATTCAATTAATGGGTTTGTGGTGGAGGTCGCAAAGAAAAAGGGTATTGACGTTCCTATCAATACCCAGCTTGTTGAACAGATTAAAGCGCTTTAGTCTTCCTGCGGCTTCATATGCGGGAACAAAATAACGTCTTTAATTGTCGGACTATCAGTGAATAACATGGCCAACCGATCAATACCAATTCCTTCACCTGCTGTAGGAGGTAAGCCGTATTCCAATGCGCGAATATAATCGTCATCAAAATGCATGGCTTCATCGTCCCCAGCATCTTTTTCTGCCACTTGCTTATTGAACCGTTCGGCCTGATCTTCTGGATCATTAAGCTCGCTGAAGCCATTGGCTAATTCGCGACCGCCCACAAAGAATTCAAACCGATCAGTAATAAAAGGGTTGTCATCGTTACGACGGGCCAACGGAGATACTTCCCATGGATATTCGGTAATAAAGGTAGGCTGTTCGAGCTTTTCTTCGGCTGTCGCCTCAAATATCTCACACAGGTACTTACCAGCTCCCCACACCCCGTCCACTTCTGGCTCTTTGATATGAAGTTTTTTCGCCATGGCTTTGAGCGCTTCAAGATTCGCTTCAGGGTCACGGATAGCTGCTTCATCGGCATCAGGCCAATATTTTAAGATTGCATCAGCCATACTCAAACGGTTAAATGGTTTTCCAAAGTCATACTGAATTTCCCGAACAACATTACCTTCGCCATCTCGCTCAGTATTAACAACTTTCGCCGTGCCTAGAATATCGTTTGCCAGCGTGCGTAACATGTCTTCGGTCAAATCCATCAGATCGTTATAATCGGCATAGGCCTGATAGAATTCAAGCATAGTGAATTCTGGGTTGTGTCTGGTAGACAAACCTTCATTGCGGAAGTTACGGTTGATTTCGAATACGCGTTCAAACCCTCCCACGACCAAGCGCTTCAGATAAAGTTCTGGAGCGATACGCAAGAACATTTCAATATCCATCGCATTGTGATGGGTAGCGAACGGTTTTGCAGTGGCACCACCGGGGATCACTTGCAACATAGGCGTTTCAACTTCAATGAAGTCACGCTGACTTAAGTAATTACGAATGCCATTGATAATAGCACTTCTCACTTTAAACGTTTGACGGGTTCGTTCGCTAGTGATCAAATCCACATAACGTTGACGATATTTGGTTTCCTGATCGCTTAAGCCATGAAATTTCTCTGGTAACGGACGTAGTGCTTTAGTAAGCAGTGTGTAAGATTCCATATCCACGTAAAGATCACCTTTACCAGACTTGTGCAGATTACCTTCCACACCGATGATATCGCCTATATCGAGACTACCATAACGAAGCTTAATATCTTTCTGGGTCTCTTTCGCTGCGTATGATTGTATACGCCCCGTCATATCCTGCAGCAATAAAAACGGACCCCGTTTAGCCATGATACGACCAGCGATGCTAACGCGAATTTCAGCTTCGCCCAGCTCTTCCTTGCTTTTTTCACCATGCTCCTGTTGTAACTCATCAGCATAATGTTTTCGGCGGAAATGATTGGGAAATCCGTTAGATCTGCAATTCTCTCGAATAGCGCGAAGCTTTGCCCGGCGCTCTGCTATCAATTTATTTTCGTCGAGTTGTTGGTCGGTCATGGCCTATTTTTCACTTGATTAAGGTTATAGCCCTGATTTCAGGCTAGCTTCGATAAATTTATCCAAATCTCCGTCAAGAACGGACTGGGTATTTCGGGTTTCTACGCCTGTGCGCAAGTCCTTAATACGAGAGTCATCCAATACGTAAGAACGTATCTGACTCCCCCACCCTATATCAGACTTGTTGTCTTCCATGGCCTGCTTTTCAGCAGTCTGCTTTTGGAGCTCAAACTCGTAAAGCTTAGCTTTTAGCTGCTTCATTGCTTGATCTTTATTTTTATGTTGAGAACGGTCGTTCTGGCACTGCACTACAATCCCAGTGGGTTCGTGGGTGATACGCACCGCAGAATCCGTTCGATTTACATGCTGCCCACCGGCCCCGGAGGCTCGGTATGTATCAATGCGTAAATCAGCAGGGTTGATATCTATTTCAATGTCATCATCAATTTCGGGGTAAACAAAGGCGGAAGCAAACGACGTATGGCGGCGATTTCCAGAGTCGAATGGCGACTTGCGCACAAGACGATGGACGCCAGTCTCAGTACGTAGCCAACCAAATCCATATTCACCTTCAAAACGAATCGTGGCACTTTTAATCCCTGCTACATCGCCGTCAGATACTTCGAGCAGTTCGGTCTTAAAGCCATGCGCTTCACCCCAACGAAGATACATGCGCAAAAGCATATTTGCCCAGTCTTGCGCTTCCGTCCCGCCAGATCCAGCCTGTATATCTAAATAACAGTCACAGGTGTCATTTGGACCAGAAAACATGCGTCTGAACTCCAGTTCTTCCAGCTTGTTTTCTAACCCTTTCAATTCGTTCTGGGCTTCGGTAAAGGTTTCTTCGTCTTCGGCTTCAACGGCTAACTCGACCAACCCTTCGACATCTTCGGCACCCTGTTCAAGGTATAGGATAGTTTCGACTATCTGTTCGAGGGCAACTTTTTCTTTTCCCAATGCCTGCGCGCGCTCAGGCTCATTCCATACCTCGGGACTTTCAAGCTCCCGGTTTACTTCTTCTAAACGCTCTGACTTTGCATCAAAGTCAAAGATACCCCCTAAGTGCAGCGGTACGCTCTCGCACTTCTTCCAAGGCGTATTGGACTGGATTCACTTCAAACATAATTAGCCTGAGTTTTAAATTGGATACAAAAAATTATAAGACCGCGGATGGTAACGAATTTGGCGCAAATTTGATAGCTGAAGCTGATAAATATTTTATAAAGCCTGCATCACAGATTTAGTTATGATGCAGTCTTTATGTATGTGGCTTTGACGGGAACGTTTTAAGCGTTAACTTTGGCTGCGAGCTCAGCAGTCTGCTTACCAAGAAGCTTTAGTTGCTTAATGGTCTTTTCGTCAGTCACCTTGCCGTTTTCATCCAGTAATGTGTGCACCCGGGCAATCGCTTTTTGATTAGGAAGTACCAATGTACCTATATTCTCAAGTAGCATGCGAAGGGTCACCAATACACGCATCCCCCCTAACGCGCCTTCAGATGCTGCCATGATACCAGCCACTTTACCTTTGTACGCTGCTAGCACTTTTTCATCGCCTGATTGGCGAGATGCCCAGTCTATAGCATTTTTAAGCAACGCCGGATAGCTACTGTTGTATTCGGGCGAAGCTATCAAAAAGCCATCAGCTGCTATCAACAGTTCTTTGAACTGTTGTGCTTTTTCCGGAATGCCATTATTTGTTTCATCATCCTGATTAAAAATAGGCATCGGATAATCAGCCAAGCTGATCAGATTGACCTCTGCGCCTGCTTCTTTTGCACCTTCAACGGCCACTTCAATAATTGACTGGTTAAACGATTTGTCTCGGGTACTGCCAGCGAAAGCAACTAATTTTACCATTAAAACTTCTCTCCTAATTTGTATCGTAGCGTTTTATTCTTAATTTTCGTGCTACATTTTTTCAAGTGTGTCGATACCCAACAATGTCAAACCTTGTTGAAGTGTACTGGCTACCAATGCAGATAATGCTAAGCGGCTTGCACGAGTGGCATCATCCACACTGTCTTTTAAAATGGGACACGCTTCATAGAAACTCATAAATGCACTGGCCAGATCATATAGATAGGTACACAAAACGTGAGGTGTCGCCTCTTTCGCTACCACATTGACGACTTCTTCAAACTGCATAAGCAGTACCGCTAACCCATGTTCTTGAGTTTGCTCCAGTTTAATCTCGCCATTTAGCGCTGTGGAAGGTATACCCGCTTTACGGAAAATACTTTTCACACGCGTGTAGGCATACTGAAGATATGGCGCAGTATTTCCCTCAAAACTCAGCATCGTATCCCAGTTAAAAATGTAATCTGTAGTACGATTTTTACTTAAATCAGCATACTTAACTGCGCCAATTCCTACTTTACGCGCCACATCGTTCAATTCGTTTTCGTCTAGTTCATTATTGCGCTCTGCAATTAATTTGCTGGCACGCTCGACTGCTTCATCCAATAACTCCACCAGCTTAACTGTTCCGCCGGTGCGGGTTTTAAACGGTCTACCATCGCTTCCTAACATCATACCAAATGGGCAGTGTTCGTAACTCTGTTCTGGTTTCATAAAGCCGGCTTTGCGACCCACTATTTCAGTCTGTTTAAAGTGTAACGCTTGTCGAGCATCAGTAAGAATTAAAGTACGATCCGCATTCAACTTGCCGCTCCGATAACGCATTGCTGCTAAATCGGTGGTGGCATAAAGATAGCCTCCTCCAGATTTTTGCACTATATAAACGGCGGGATTACCTTCTTTGTCGGCCAGCTCTGGAAGAAATACGACCTGAGCTCCCTGATCTTCTACGGCTAATCCTTTTTCTTTCAGCTCAGAAACTACATTTGCAAGGTCTTCGTTATAGGCCGACTCACCCATAATGTCGTCCCGAGTAAGACTGACGTTCAACTTCTCATACACTTCTTCACTATGTGTGATAGATATATCGATAAATTGTTTCCACAGCGTCATGCATTGTTCGTCACCACTTTGTAGTTTCACAACGTACTCACGAGCGCGATCAGCAAACCCTTCTTCTTCGTCAAAGCGCACTTTAGCTTCGCGATAAAAATCTTCCAGGTCAGATAGCGCTGTTTCTGCTACTTCTTCCTGTAATTTGTCTGCAAGATGTGCCAGTAACATGCCAAACTGGGTACCCCAGTCACCCATATGATTTTGGCGGATAACATGGTGACCTAAGAACTCGAGCACTTTCACTACCGCATCACCAATAATGGTAGTTCGCAAATGACCCACGTGCATTTCTTTAGCAAGATTCGGCGATGAATAATCTACAACTACGTTTTGTTGCGATTGTGCTGCCACGCCCATGCGCGGGTCGTGGAGGATAAGTTCACACTGATTAGCAAGCCAGACGTCATTTAAATGAATGTTGATAAATCCTGGCCCTGCGATTTCCAGTTTTTCAGCCACATCATCAAGCTTCACATGATCAACAATCTGCTGAGCTATGTCTCGTGGTTTTTGTTTGAGTGTTTTAGCCAGAGCCATGGCTCCATTAAATTGGTAGTCTCCGAATTCAGGGCGAGCACTGCGGGTAACGGGCGCGGATGCGTCTGAAACTTGCATTTCGACAAGAGCTTGCTTAAAGCGGCTGACAAGTAGCGAATGAATATTCATTGTTTTAAACCTTAATGTTCGCGTGTCTGCGTAAATTCAATATCAGGATAACGTTCTTGGGCGAGTTGCAAGTTCACCATAGTGGGGGCAATGTATGTTAGGTTGTCGCCGCCATCCAGTGCTAAATTCTGTTCCGCTTTGCGTCTAAATTCATCTAGTTTTTTTGCATCGTCACTGTAAACCCAGCGAGCTGTTGAAACGTTAATATGTTCGTAAAGGGCATCGACGTTATACTCGGCTTTAAGACGGGCCACCACCACATCGAACTGAAGTACCCCGACAGCGCCTACAATAAGATCGTTGTTGGCTAACGGTCGAAATACCTGAACGGCACCTTCTTCAGATAGCTGGATTAGCCCTTTTAATAATTGCTTTTGTTTAAGGGGGTCTTTCAATCGGATGCGTTTGAACAGCTCAGGCGCAAAATTGGGAATGCCGGTAAAACGGAAGTTGTTCCCATTCGTGAATGTGTCGCCAATACGAATAGTACCGTGATTATGTAAACCGATAATATCGCCTGCGTAGGCTTCTTCGAGTAAGGCGCGGTCTCCCGCTAGAAATGTCAATGCATCAGCTATACGAACATCTTTGCCGAGGCGAGTATGGCGCATTTTCATACCTTTTTCATATTTGCCCGAAACGATGCGGCAAAACGCAATACGATCCCGGTGCTTTGGATCCATATTAGCTTGAATTTTAAATACAAAACCGCTGAATCCTGGCGCATCGGCGGCAATATTACCATCTTCCGTTTGTCTACCTAACGGCGCGGGCGCCCATTCAACTAAGCCATCGAGCATGTGATCCACACCAAAGTTACCTAATGCTGTTCCAAAAAACACAGGAGTTAGTTCGCCCGCGAGGAAAAGCGCTTGGTCAAACTCATGGGAAGCCCCCATCACTAATTCAAGTTCGTCTCGAAGTTGTTCGGCCAGGTCTGAGCCCACTGCGTGATCAAGCTCAGGGTTATCCAATCCTTTGACAGTACGCACATCTTGGATGGTGTGCCCTTGTCCGGTGGCATACAAAATCGTTTCGTCTCGATGAATGTGGTAAACCCCTTTAAACGACTTACCACAACCAATCGGCCAGGTAACAGGAGCACAGGCTATTTTGAGCTCGGTTTCGACTTCGTCCAGCAATTCCATTGGATCGCGAATATCACGATCGAGTTTGTTCATAAACGTAATGATAGGCGTGTCGCGCAAACGTGTGACTTCCATTAATTTACGCGTTCGTGCTTCAACACCTTTAGCCGCATCAATTACCATTAAGCAAGAGTCCACGGCGGTGAGGGTACGATAAGTATCTTCAGAGAAATCTTCGTGCCCGGGTGTATCCAGTAAATTAATTAAGTGCTCGTTATATGGAAATTGCATCACCGAGGTGGTGACCGAGATCCCTCGTTCTTTTTCCATTTCCATCCAGTCAGATTTGGCGTGCTGCCCTGATTTTTTACCTTTTACCGTACCGGCCCGTTGCAAGGCTTGACCAAACAATAGTACTTTTTCAGTAATGGTGGTTTTACCGGCGTCAGGGTGCGAGATGATAGCGAAAGTCCTTCGCTTGTTGATTTCATTGACAAAATTGCTACCGCTCATACCTTAAAAACCCTTATTTACACCTAAATTTACACCCGTTTGGATCAATCACTTTTTATGCATTAAAAAGTGAACCTCGGTATCTATGCATCAAATACCGTTTTTTTAATACGCCATCAGCGTATTAACGTCTGCTGTGCTTATTCTTCGTTCCAGAAGTCTGAAGGCATCTTATCCATGATTTGCGCAGCAACACGCTCAATCTCATATTCAAGCTGCTCTTTACTGAGCGTTTGGCCTTCCAGTGTCATATGCGTAGAGGCTGCATTAACCTGCTCACGCGCTTTTTCTAAGGCGCGCTGTTTAATGACATCTTCCACATTGTGCTTTGGCACAATGGCGTACACAAAGTGGCAATCCATCGCTTCGGCCATGGCCTGCATGGATTTTAATGTCACGCTGCCATGCGGCTCGTCTTGCTCTGCTTTAAAAACTCTCGCTTTGGTGACGCCCAGCTTTTTGGCAAGCTGCGTACCTGTCATACCCAATGCAGTTCGCACGGTTCTTAACCAGCCTTCTTCAGGAAGACCGTGGTTAGGTTGTATAGCCACGTCACCAAACTGGCTGACAGCTTGATTAACTCTGTCTCGATATTGCTTGGCAACTATCTTGTCTATACTCACCGCTTACCTTTTGTGTATGACACCGCTTGAAAAGTATACATATTTATATACTTAAACGCCTTTTTAGTCAATAAATATGTATACTTTTTTGATATCCAATTATCAGCGCAAAGGCACGTCTCGCAAGTGCTTATCGATTGTTTCGATCATGTCTTTGGTCAGCGGAAAATGGGTTTTCTCTTTCGCCCATATCTCATAAAAGCCTTCCACCGTTTGCTTAGCTGTATCCAGTACCAGCTTTTCTGGCAGCATGGCTTTGGCGGCTAAATGCGATAGTTCATCCAGAGTAAAATCACTGAATTTCTTACTGCGACTGACTTTTAGCGCTGCGCTATTGTCAGGTATATACGGAATAGTCGAAACAAAATCATAAGCAGGCGCAATGGATGCCGTGCGTTTATCTTTATAAATCACTGACCAGTTTTTAAGGTGCATATCGGCATTGCCGATCAGCGTATTAAACACCAACCTGCGGATAAACTCGGCGGTATCCTCTTCTTGCCCTTCTATGCCGATAACCTGCGCAATATTGCGCATACTGGCTTTCTTATATTTATCCTGCGGGTATACGCCGAAAACTTGCGCAAAGTCTTCAATATGAATAGCCTGCCCATCGGCGCGGTCAAAGCGTTTAATCGCAAAAGCGCTATTGCCAAACTTGCCAATGCCTTCTGGGATATTAGCAATCTGATCAATTGGCAGTAGCTGAGTTTCAGGTACGTCCATACCCAGCATGCGCGCCAATTCCATCATTGAATATTCGTTTTCTGGCACTGCCTCAAAGCGAGATGATGGCAATTTCACTATCCATGAACCGCCTGTACCTGATGCGGGAATAGTCAACCCACCACTGGCATGCTGCACGGCTGAAAATTTTAGCTGCACACCCGCCAAAGAAAAGCGCATAGGCGCTTCGTGCGTCATCTCTTCTTCGATATCTCCATGCACGTTAGGCGGCAATGCCTCACCATCAGCAGGCATAACCGTAATAGCTCCCGCTAAGTCTTGCCCCAACACCCAAAGCAAGAAAAATTCCCGTGCAGGGTTTACCCCCGCGCGCTCAGCCAGATAGTTACGCATTGTTTCTTCTGGCAACAGGTTGGAAAAATACGGCGTTAATTTGGTTTGGGTAGGTTTAAAATTCGTGATCAAGCCTCCAAGCGCATCTTTGAAACCCAGCCCTAATACAGGCCGCGCTTCATCGTTAGCATAGGCATCCGTAAAGGCAAAAAGTGTTCTGTCATTGCCAACATTGGTGATTGTCGCGATAGGTTCGCCATAGAGCAGTACATTGAGTGTGGAAACGTTACTCATCAGCATCACCATCCAAGCTATAGGCCGGAGTAACCTGCTCCTCATCTTCATCATGCCCCTTGGCGCTACGAATAATAGACTTGATGGCTGGCACTGACTTTTTAGGCGCAACAAACAGCTCTAAATCAAGCACACGCGCCAAAGCGATCAAACTGGATACCCGCAGATCAACGCCGCCTGACTCAATTTTAGAGATATGGCTTTGCGGCACGCCAGAACGGGCGCTTAGCTCCCGTTGGCTAAAGCCCTTACGCGCACGCGCCTCTCGCAAGCTTTCCAATATTTGATCGGTTATATAACTCATATTTGATATATCTTTCTATATCAGCAAAATACTATTATCTATAAAACTATATCACGCACCACCAAAAGACTCAATATTGATATGTTTTAACACATCATAGAAGTATATTTGATGTTCTTTAATAGATAAATCTAGCATCAGGTTCAGGTTTAGCTCCCTTGCGTTTTACGGCGCTAAACGCCGTAAACAACAATATTCTTAAACCGCATTATTTAAACTTTTGGGGCTCAGCTTGACGACAGCGGAGATAAGACAAGCGAAGTATGAGCGATATAGACTGTAAGGCCTCTGAGCCCCAAAAGTGCGCCGCCAAAAGCAAGCTCCCGCCCCTTTAACAAGAAAGGGCAGAAGCTCGCCTGTTTAATGATCTCAGAAAATATGAACTTCTTGATAACCTGTTTCGATGGTGAACACATCGTTACCCCGCTCCATATCGCGCCCCATTTTTTCATAGTCGATATAAAAAGCTAAATATTCTGGGATAAGTGTGGTTTCTTCGGTCAGTTCTTCGGCATAATCCGCTAGCGAGGCCTAACAACCTCAATAGTTTTCTACGATAGCTTTTTGTGTATCCTCGATGCTATCACCGAAGTGTGATAATAAATCGGCTGCTATCTCGCCATTCTCAGCAATAACACGAGCGATATCATGGGCACGTTGAATGCCTTCATATTCAAACACTGAATAACCCGCAAGGCCTTCCTGATCACGAATAGCATATTCTTCTGCATCCTGTTCGGGGCTATTGGCTAGTAGTTCGTTGATTTGATTTTGAATGTCGTCAATGTCCTGCGTGGCATCAATCCACACACCGTGTAGTCTGCCAATATTGTATACGGTTAGGTCTGCAACATAATTTCTAATTCCTTCGCTTATTTTTTGCTTTTTAATCTCAAAAACACATCCCCTTTTAGAGTTTAAAACCCTGAGAAAAGAAGCGAGACCTAAATGCGATGAAGGGGAGCGACGAGTACAAATTTTGGTGAAATTCAGACAGGGGCCCCCGTCCCGTACAAGTCTGAACTTCAAAAGCTGGGGGAGATGAAGGGATATTTTAAAGAGGGTGAAGTTTTGTTTTCTCTCAAGCCTTGTCTCTCAAGTTCCCTTGTTTAGCTTTTGGCTATGATTGAGACATTGTCACCTTTCAGTTTTTAGCCCGCGCTGGGGATTTATATGTACGAGGATCTGTACAAAACTCTCTCTGACTTAGGATGAGAGGGATTTTCTTGCGTTGGTTACAGAACAACCAGGAACTTATTGTCACGCTTTGTTTTTACAAGCAAACAACTCTTTAACCATCTTTAATTGGCTTAACTAACTTTATTCAGTTGCGCTATGATAGCGGCACCGGCCATTTATTCTTTTCTAATGAAAATGGATAATTTATCCTGATTACACTATTTGTCTAAAGATGAGACTTACGCTCATTTCAAGACCTGCTGAGGGTAATACATAGTGTTTTGGCAGAGAAAAACAGGTTAAAAAAAGCCACCTTACTAAAAAAGCAGGTGGCGTCCCAGTAGTATCCATTACATATTATTCTAACCCGCGGTAGTAGCAACTTCCTTAATCGCTCTAAATACTGGTGCAGATATATCAGATTGCTGTTGCGTTTTCTTCACTCCCGCTAACTGAGCTTTTGCACTTAACGGTTTGGCGCATGCATCTTCAATTGAGTTATCGACAATATAGTTAGCGCTCATTATCAATGCACCGCTTTCTTCCTGCCACATTTCGAACAATGCATTATATAAGTCGTACATTTCCTGACTATTTTCTACCTGTTCTTCGGTAAATGTGCTGCCATTAAAATTATGACCGCCTTCGTATGCTACCAATGGAAGATTATATTCTGCAGCAAGGTCCGCGTTTTTCCTGACCAGATAGCGCATACCAGGCATAGCTGCTGTTGCGGCGAATCTATCTGTACCATCAACATAATTGATTGCTTCGTTAATATAGGTAGTCGCAGAGGTGCGGTCAAACCCACCTTCCGCAACATACTCACCTTGCTGCCATGGGTCGACAATTGTCATACTTACGGCGAAGGTATCAATATTCAATGCTGGGATATCTGCGTTTTCTTCATTTACATATATCGCTGCTTCTAGAATATCACGATTTAAATCAACAGTGGTTGCCTCCGTACCCACGTTACCCGTCATTACTACAGCAATACGCGAAGCATGTGAAGACCATACTTCTTTAAAAATTGCGGCGACTTCTTGAGTACGTGCAGCATACCAACTCGCCACCATCAATTCTTCGCTCGCTTTACCTGATAGGTATTCAGGACGAGAACCCAGCACGTTCGGCCAACGTAACTGAGCTTGCGCGAAGGCGTAGTCTCGGCCAATTGCATAAGGGTACGTCAAGTTCCATAACGCGTTACCCAACTCAAGATATATCACACGGTCGGTATCTAATTCCACCAATATCAGTTCAGCAAGTTTACGCACATAATTATCATCCGCTGCTATCGGTACGTTCAACCAAAGATCAGATTGACTGTCGTTTGCCAGTTGGACAATAACTTCATACGGTGCACCTTTCGCACTTCCCCACGAGGCATTATCCGGTTTAACCCGGTTCTCCCAAGCATTCGCTCCCTGGCTATGGCTGTAACCACCAAGCTCGTCCTTCATTCCATATAATAATTGGCTGCTCATCATATGAACTGGGCGAACTACAGAAAACTGGGCTAAGTGGTCTAAATACGTTTGGCTGAATGTTTCATTAGCTTGCGCTTCGGGGCGCAATAATTTGATTTCCCGCAGATAATCTCCGCTGTTATTTAAATCGGTAGCAGAAATTTCAACCGTAATTGGGCCGGTCCCATCATACTGCAAGGTCATTTCACCTTTGCTTTCACTAATTACCGATACATTAGATACGTCAAACTCTCCTGAACCAGAGTAAGTCAACGTATAGGTACCAGCTTCGTAAGCATTCGCGATACTGTTATTAAACAGACTAATGCTCAAGATGTCCGCTTGTATACCATTGTCTAATTGCATGCTCATAGGCCAACCGTTTTCATCGACCACGACACTAGCGGCATAGTCAACGCGAGGCTCCCCCAGTACGAACGGCATCCAAACATTTGGTAAGTCTGTTTTATCAATATTTAGGCTAGACGTTTTTACAACGTCGTTTAACATCCATGCCGTCATTGAGCTTTCAATTGGAGCAACTGCACTACCTACACCGAACTCCGCTGGAGCTGGCGTACGTAAAACCTCTGTGTCGACTATCTCTTCTGCTGATGGAGCCGGATCATCAATAGATTGTTCACTTGGATCATCAACAGGGGGAGCATCGGAACTACTAGAGGGATCCGGATTGGCAGACTGGTTAGGAGCAGTATCCGGAGAGATCGCAGTAGATGTTGAAGAACCGTCACCAGCCCCACCGCAAGCACTGAGAAGACAAATAAAACAAACTAGAGTGAGTTTTGAACTAGCACTGCTGAGCAGCGTATTGGAAGACATAACTTTATACAACATGAATACCACTTTTCTCATTAAGACACTTAACTTCAACCACACACTCTGTCCTGAGAATGTTCGAATATACTACTCTTTTATCGGGTAAACGCTGGTGAAATATAGCGTTTTTCGGTATGCAAGAATATACGGTTGTATTTGAAGAATGAGAATTGACTTACACTGGTGATGACTTTAGGTATTGCTATAAATACGCTGCATAATTACCGCATCTTCTTTGCTTTCGCCTGTACTATAATAATTTTTGCGTATCTCTACGGTATGGAAGGAAAAAGAATGGTATAGCTTTTGAGCAATACTATTGGAGGCCCGAACCTCGAGCCAAATTGAGGATACGTTTTCGGTTTCACAATAATCAATAACTGCTCTCAGTAGCGCTTTACCATGCCCGTGGCCTCGTACTTCTGAAGATAGGGCAATATCCATGAGCGTCGCTTCATCTGCTACAATTAAAATGATTGCATAACCTATAACCCTATCATTCACCTTGCTTACTAAAAGTGTGTATGGCTTTGTCGTACAGTCAGAAAAGGTAGGATAAGACCAGCAGTTAATAACAGCTGCTTTATGTATTGCATGAGCGGCAATGATATCTTCTTGTGCCGTCGTTCGAGTAATAGGCTGGTCAGTTTTCACGATTTAACTGGTGAATTTTTTGCCACAACTGTCTTTTAAGTTTAGTAGACAGTTCTGACGGTAATACTGGTAAGCATATCGACGTACCGGTTAAACAAACTGAATCACCCAATAACCACTTTATCTTGCTATCACTTTTGGTCCGCTCTGCCATTGCTTGCTCTACATCTTCTACAAATTGGGCAAATCTCTCTAAAGCATCCGTTGGAAACGCTTTTTCTTCACGCTGAGCATCCTGCTTAGCAGAAATGATAGAGCGCAATTGAGTTAAATTAGCAGTCGGAGTCGTGGGAGAATTCTTTGGAGCACTGAATGCAGTATCAGCGAAACTTTCTTTTGAATGGGATTGTGTTGACCACACTGTTATCCCCATTTCCTGAAGGGCTGCGAGTTGCAATGCGGATAAACTTGAGGACATGGACTTCTTTATCTCACTTTACACTTTACACTTTACACTTTTCACTTTATGCCAGTGCCAAGAAAAGTGGCAGGGGTGGAGGGACTCGAACCCCCAACCATCGGTTTTGGAGACCGCTGTTCTACCAATTCGAACTACACCCCTAACGCGCTGAGCATTATACGTATCGTTCAACAAAGGTAAAGTACTTTTGACGCTATGTAAATGGGCTGGTCAAACTCTGTGCAAAATTAACTAAAAGTGATAATTTATAGAACGATCGGTGGTTCAATTTGATCTTTGTTTGTATAGTCCAAAGCCTTCTTCCACAGTATGTTAGTTAACTGTACAACTTCTAGCTGTTTATCGACGCTTTCTTTAACATGACGTTTATCTAGCGATGCACGTTCGGCATATAGCTCACACAATACCAAGGCGTCGTCGTTAGCTAACTGGTTTATTTCAATAGCGCTGGCTATGTCAAAATATCGGTTACCCATCGCCGCATATTCCCAGTCTATTACCACGGGGAGGGCTGGGTCCAGAATGTGAACCATGGCTAAGTCGTTATGACAGAGGGTTAATGCCGTGTCGTCAGATTCTTGAAGAAGCCATTTAGCAATTTCATTAGCCTGATGAGTAAGCGAATCATCAGATGAAATATTGGCAATCTTGATATAATGTTCAAAGCGTTGGGTTAGCTCAAGTGGGCGTGCCGTAATGGGTTGGGCATGAATAGTAGATAATACGTTCGCTAATGTATTTATCTGCTGGTTGGGGTCAGCAGGAAGTTGGGCGGCTTCATGCCACACCTCAACCCACAATTTGCCGTCATCACTCAACCATACAGGCATAGGGGCGATTTTTCGGTGAGCTAACTGCTCTTGCAATACAAATTGATGTAAGCGGTTTATCCCACTAAATGCGTCGTCAGCAAACCATTTAACGGCAAACGCTCTATCATTATCGCTAAGTTTAAATGTGCGATTTACAGCACCGCCATCAATTGTTTCTAGCTTGACGTCCGGGCTGAGTTTCAACGGATTAGTTAGCAGGTTGACTATTGAATCCTGATGCATGACGATTATTCCATTGTTGTCGCCATTGCCAGTATCCAAACAAAGAGAACCCAACATAACCCACAAACAAAATTGCAGTTAACACCAACCCACTTTGTGCATACAAATATGCCGACGCTATATTAATGAAAAACCAGTAGATCCAGTTTTCTAATATTTTATGTGCCACCATAAAGGTGGTAGCCATACTTAGCAAGTGAATACTCGCATCTAACCAAAGAAAATCACTGTTGAATTGACCCTCTGCAGCTTGCGACAGCCAATAAGCGACAAACAGTAAACACGGAACAAGCGTAAGGTGAAAATGAAACGAACTTCTTGTTATTCCGGTCTTTGCTTCTGTTTTACTACCTTTTTTCCATTGGTAGTAACCATAGACCGCCATCACCATATAGAATCCGTTTAACGCTGACTGAAAAGGTAAGGTAACCTGCCAGAAAAGGAAGGTGTAGATTGCTGTGCTTATAAAAGCACATAACCAACACCAACTACTTTCCAGTGCAGCAAGCAACACATAAGCGATAGCCAGTATTACCGCGATCCATTCCAATAGGGAGGTGTCAGCGAGCTGTGTGAGGAGTAAATCCATTACTCCTTTGGTCCCGACTGCATGGCATCAAAATTGAGTACCTTTGCTACGAAGACCGCCTGCCCTACTTGTTGATGCGTTATTTTCATCTCCTTTGTGAGAAGCGCCATAACGTAATCATACTCGCCCGTTATCTGTGTACTTGTACGAGACGTATCCACTTCTATATTCTCATAACTATGTAAACGCTCAATAAATGTTTTTATTGGCTCGATATATTTCTCTGCCAGTGGATAAAGCGACAATTCAACCATTACCTGCATAACTTTGCTTCTCACTTCTAAAATTGATAACTGACGGTTACGCCCAACTGACGTCCGTCACCCAGTTGGTAATAAGGTTTTGGCGTCTCATAGAACTCTCGGGGATCGTTGCTAAACCCACCAAAGCCACGCACATAATAACGTTTGTCAAACGCATTTTTGAGCCATACCTTAGTTTGCCAATTATTCCAGACGAACGCTAACTCGGTATTAACTAAAGTAGTCGTAGGAGAAACTTCGTCATGCCCATCAGAAAAGAAAAACTCATCTTTATAATCGACGTTGACTCGCCAATACACGTTATCGCTGACAGCTAATTCGCTAAATACATTACCTGTAAATCGCGGTGATTGGGCTTGGCGACGTTTCAATATGAAAGCGCCCTCAGCGGGTTGATATCTCTCGAAGCTCGCATTGAGATACCCTAAGCTGGCCTGAATTTGCCAGTTAGATAATACATACCAATTTAGTTCAGCCTCAAGGCCTTCATTAGTTCCAATATCAGCGTTATTAATAAAATCGATAAAGGCTGGTGTGTTGTCTTCACGAATTTTAAGCTCATAGCCACTGACTTGAGTACTTTTACGACGCATGTGGAAAACAGCCAAGCGACCCGTCATATCCGATGTGATCGGTCCTTTTACACCAATCTCATAATTCCAATTATATTCTTCATCGTAAAAACGATTGGTGTCACTGATCTCCTGATCTGAATTTACCCCAGGCCCTTTAAAGCCTCGGCTTACGCTTGCATACCAAAAATGTTGATCCGTGATATATTCCAGTGCCAGTTTACCGCCAACCATTGAGGTATCTTTTGTATACATCCCCCCGTCACTATCGAGGTAATCAAACTCATATTGCTCCGCCCGAATACCAATTTGTAGATTTAAGTTAGTCCACAGCGCAGTATCGGTTCTTACGTATAAAGCTGTATTGTCGGGTTCATATGTACTAGTGAAATCAGTCTCAAGATAGGTATACTGCCGACGTAGTAGCTGTTCAGATGTTTTGTAATAGATACCAGCAACCCACTCTGTCGTATTATCAAACAAACGTGTATCTTCGCTTGAAACAAGCCTTAGGTCGGCAGTACTAGTGCTTACTTCTCGATAATAGGCATCGAAAGAAGTGTAGCCCCAGGGATGAAACCCTGGATAGGTCCAGTCTTCGTCATATCCATAACCAATATCGTGATCGGCCTGAGTCACAACTAACTGCCATGCCCCAAGGTCGTTTATGTGTGAAACATTTGCACTGATAGCATGCGTTAATTGGCTGTCGAAGCCCGGCTCGTCTGAGCGGGTAAAGCGATCATTATCTAGCGAAAAAGCATCATACCCGTTATCGATATCGTACCAGCGATAATTTACTGCCAGATTAGTCTGCGCGTTCATATCCAAACTTATTCCTAGCCTGGCTGCAGATTCATCAATATTGTTGGTATCGTCGCGGCCCAAATAAGTATTCGTAATGAAGCCGTCACTGCGATTATGTACGACGGCAGCGCGGTAAGCTAAATCCTCGGTGATTTTATCACCATGGGCAACTTCGAACCTATAAGTATTCTTACCCGCCGCAGATACTTCCACTTTTCCAGGTGCATTCTGAAACGGTTTATGACTGACAACTTTAATTGCCCCAGCGAGTGCTCCCGTACCAAAAAGAGTTGCCTGGGGGCCTCTGAAAATTTCAACTTGTTGAGTATCAAAAAGCAATGCAGCCCCCGCCAGACCCGAGAAGTCGAACTCATCTACCATAACTGTAACAGAGGGGTTAATGGGCTCTGCAAATTGACTACGCTCACCAATTCCTCGAATCTGCACGAAGCGTCCTCTAGATGCACCAGCGGTGAAATTAACATTTGGTGCAATGTTTAATATATCTTCGATATGTTGAGCTTGATTTGTATTCAACTGCTGCTCGCTGATAATAGATGCACTACTGTTCAACTGATCCAGGTTGGCTTGCCGGAAGTCTCCGGTAACAGTAATAACCTCTAGCGGCGTTTCCTCAGCAAAGGAGAAGTTTGAAGCTAAACAAATAGTGGTGAAAATTAGTGTGTTCTTCATCGGAATCTCGAATCATTATAGTTATTGAGACCCAGAAATAAGCAGCAGGTGCTGGTAAGTAGACGCAAAACCATTCCTACGCCGGCATTATCCGGATCAGGTTCACATTTTCACTTAAGTTAGCAGTGAAAATATAAGGGTTTCTACGCAATAGATCTCAGCCTTTTCGGGCACCCCTTGGTAAGTAGCGCGCAGTCTAACAGTACTTTGCTAAAGATCAAGAAGATCGTCAGTGGGAAAGTTGATTAAGGTGCTTATAATTATGATATTTAAGCATAAAAAACGCCTGCGTGTGACATTGCAGGCGTATAGAAGGGGCTGCGGTTGAACAACAGACCTTTATCTGACATCTAACGCGTCATTCATCATTTCCGGTCAAAAACAGCAAACCATTTGGCGGTTGGTTTAATGCTCAGAATAGACAGCCTATCAATGCGATAGTAAATCCCTTAAATAAGCTAATATGCACTTTCTTTCGTAGGAAAAAATGACTGTTGGTAGACATCATTGATTCAATATTATTGTAAAGCGGGAGCATGTCACAAAATAGGACACTTTCTGCTAATTTTGGGTTAATTATTTACATTAGCGGCCGTTGGCCGCTAAAAGCAAATGCATGATTTTTTAAGGGGAACACGTGTATAACAGAGGACTGTTCTGGTCATCGATTATTCGTTCATTATTAGCTATGCGCCGCGATCAACAGTGTGATAATAGTAATCATGAAGAGGCGCTAAACGAAATATCCCGTTTAGAAAATGGAAAAACTCCCCCCCAAACAATAGACCAAATACTGAATCAGCTTATCCCAGAAGACCGTATTCGACAGACGGGAAGATCTCTAGCAGGCTATCTTGATTTTAATCGGATGGGTAATTTCGTTGTTCTACTCACTTCATTACGAAATATAAACGATGTACTTGAAACTCTCTCTCAACATTCCGCTTTGCTATTGGGAAAAGAAAGCAATTTTCAGTACCGTATTAACGACGAGGTACAGCTTTCATGGCAGTGTAGTGATATTTCACGTAGTAATGATATCGAAGCGTATTTTCTTTTTATATTATTCCGCCATTTAGCCGGTAGACAATTTGACCTTAATAAAGTTAGCTTATTTGATAATAATTCGACCAGCCTTATTGCGGCATTATCTGACGCTCAATTCGAGAAACAAAAGAATGTGATAGCACTTTCCTTTGATACTAAATGGTTAAAACAGACATCGTTCTATCACAGCGCACAACTGGTGAAGATGTTAACAGACCGATTAGCTTACTTTGAAAATATTCCTTTAAAGAAAAAATTGATCGCTATATTTGGTAAAAGCAAAAGTCCCGCCCGTATAAGAATTGAATGGGTAGCAGATGAACTTGCTACTACAGAATCTAGTTTACGCCGCCAATTGCGACAAGAAAATATTTCCTTTAGTAACATGCTAAAAAGCTACATCCATGAACGTTCAAGCCATCATTTGCTATCAGGCAAAAAGAGTGAGGAAACTGCTGCAATACTTGGTTTTTCAGATCGCCGCGCATTTGAACGTAGTTTCAAAGAGTTTTCAGGCATTGGTGCTGGGCAACTGCGGCAGTTGGGCAATCGCTTACGGTTTCATAAAGGCAATAATCATTTAGTGGATGTAGTAGATAACCTTCCCCCCCTGCCCAATACGATCACGCAATTAGTAAACCTCGATTCGCAGAGTGCAACTATCGAAAGTGTGGTCAAGATTATAGAACAAGACCCCATTTTCCATGCTCACATTATGAGCAAAGCGAGTCGAGGCGTATTCGGCAGTTCGCCTAAAAATTTGCAGCAGGCAATAGGTAGAAATTTGGGTATTTCGACTATAAAACACCTTGCAGTGGTATTTGCGGCCCAGCAATTACTTACCCTTCAGTGTCGTCATCCTGATGTGCAAAAACTTACCGACGCCATGCTGTTAAGTTTGGCTCTGTACCAAAAGACATTCATATTAAAACCATCTGATGAAAACGCCGAAATTGTGAAGCAAATGCTGCTATTTGGATTACTTTCATTGTTTATTGTATTTCACGACGAATGTTTGTTTGTAGAAGGAACTATACAGAAATGGGAAAACGCAAATAGTTTTGCAGAATTTAGTGAAAGTATAAATGCTGAGTTTGGTGTATGCCTTTACGGTGCGACGACATTAATGTTATTACGATGGGGATTTAAAAGCACCGCCAACCATCGATTATGGAAATTATGTAAAGAAATCACCATTGAAGGGGATGACGTTAATCATCATATTTTACTTTGCCATAACCTGGCTTTTTCCACGATGGGGTTTCGAAATAAAACGAATGTCGAGGAGTTAATAAAGGGCTTAAAAGCCGAACAGCAGTCACGGCTTTTAAGCGTATTAGAAAAATGGTACGGTTAATTGTAGTAGCTCATATCTGATCTGACATTTCTATATTCAGGTTGAGACATTATCTGACACGCAGGTATAGACAAACAGCAGACGTTCAACGCCTCGTTTAAGGGGCAGAAACACATGGGCTACAATGCGAAGCAGCCCATGTGTTTGTGTCCCAGCTAGCGCCAGCTGGTGACTTAGAACGTTTGTTAGGCATTTTTTGGCAGTAAGAAAAACTCGGCTTCGCCATATGAGCCAATCAAAATAACCTCTTCAGTTTCTTCTTCCCAATTATTGAAAAAGTTATAACCTTCCATTCCAATTTTACGAGCAATATTAATCGCGAATTCTACTTCAGATTCATCCAGATGACTTGAAATCGACATTACTCTGTTTTCAGGTGGCTCTTTAGGCCCAAAGCTAGTTATTTTTTGTATCCCATGTGCCCCTAATGTATCCATGATTTCTTTACGATCTTCAAGGTGTTTATTTAGTCCAATAAGTAACGATTTTTCGGGTGGGCGTGGGTTTTCGCTAGATGTTTGTGACTTAAATCTTTCCTCTAACCTACCAAGTGCTATAGATATCTCATTAAAATGAGATTCACTTTTAGGAACTTTTATTTCTTCATTTGTCTTTCTGTTTAAGTATGAGGAGTAATATGAATCTTCTTGTAACTCCGGCCTGAATCTTGTCTGCAATAGAAAAACAGCACCTAAAAATATCGGGACGTTGAGAATTGCTGCGATTACCAAAGTGCCAGATTGCCACGAGGTTTCGTCGAAACTTGTTGCCGCTACTAAAAAGCAACTACTTAAAGATAGTAATCCGACCAACCATGCAGCAAGTAGCTGTATAGGTTTAGTGATTTTATCTGGTTTTATTTGTTTCTCTGGCATCAAAATTTCCTTATAGGTGCCTAACGCCCCTATTAAACGGCACAGACTTGCTGGCTATAATTGCGAGGAACGAGCCCCAGCCAACGAGTATGTGTCCGATTGAATGGTTTGTTATATCCCTTATTCATAGTGCGTCCACATCCTTAACACTTTTACTGTTTTTTCAGATTCGATAACTTGATATACCAATCTATGTTGGATGTTAAGTCGACGCGAATAACAGCCAGATAAGTCGCCAACTAATTTTTCATATGTAGGAGGATTTTGAAAAGGGTTTACTTTTAGAATTTTGATTAATTCTGACGCTTTTATTTTTAAGCCCCCACTTGCCAATTTACGAGCGTCTTTTTGAGCATGCTTTGTAAAAACAACCTTCCATGTCACCAATCAAGATCCTCACTACAATCTGAAATATCCTCTCCCATACCTTCTTTAATAGACTCGCGCATATTCGGAATTGATAAAAGGTGCAATGTCTCTTGTATGGAATCCCAATCACTTTCAGAAAGCAACACAGCATTGTTTCGTTTGCTTGTGATTAGAACGGGTTCGTGCGACTCAGCAGCTTCGTCGATTACACGATAAAGGTTAGCCCTAGCTTCTGTAGCAGATAATGTAGCCATAAGTTCTCTCCTCCAAAACTAAAGCGTACGCTATAACGTACAAAAATACAAGAGGGAATATAACAATTTAATATAGCGCGATTTGCGCGTTTTTCTGCCAACGCATCGCTCACTTTTATACTTTCACTATTAATACCAAACTAACTATCATATTGCTACATCAAGGAAAATTAGTGATCTGAATAAAGTGCTAAAGAACGAAAGCGAGCGATTGGGTCATTTTTCTGAATATGGGAGCGACGCTGATTATTTCGATAAATAAACAACTTTGCTTGCTAATACGCTAATGTCCGTTGATCCCTCTGAACTGTCCAACTTTTAAAATAGCAGAGAAGGTCTGCTTTACGTACACAGCAGCCTAACAGCATCAGAGGCACCTTGAGACAAATTGCGGTCGTAACAGGTGCATCTACGCAGAGTCGTCATCGTGACGGAGGTCACGACCTCACTAATTGTTATCGTAAGTTCTAAAAGAGAATTACTAGGAACATGCAATACTAGAGCTCACCGCTATCGCGGTGAGGGTTATGATGTTTCAAGATACGATCTAACGATGGAGGTTGCAGCTTGCGCCGATGTATGGACTCCCTCCCCATGGGGGAGTAACGTAATAAGTGCCTAAACTTTTACTAAGAGTCCATACATTA
>NZ_JAPFRE010000045.1 GCF_026183735.1 Alteromonas sp. ASW11-130
GTGGTTAAAGCACCTCATAGAGCGAGCCGGAGTACGCAAAGCCGCTGTTGCACTGGCGAACAAAACTATCCGAACCGCTTGGGCAATGCTCAAACATGGAGAAGATTATCGTTCACCACTAGCAGCTTAATCGCAGTACTAGACAGATAAATTAACAACAAGTATAGGTTACACGTTTTCATTTCCTGGATGAGCGAAATATAAATAGGTAAGACCGACCTTCAAGAGCCTGATCATTACAGAGGTACTTTAATACCATTTCGCCGGAGAGGCATGAAGGAGCGAATACATCAGGGGCCAGAGTTAGCCACTCGATAAGAGCCCGAATATGCGCATGCAATCTTCCAACTTATATTAAAAATATCCTTGAAATGAACCGGGAGTCCATATATGCAATGACGTTAGCTTTTTTCGGCCTCAGTAAATACGTAGCCTTAACGCATTATTTTCGCGGTTTTATTCCCTATTATTTTTTCAACACTATCCGGCCACTGACAGTAGAAATATCCACATTAGCCGAACCGCCATTATGCGAAAATTCTAACCAGCGGCGGGGGCCATATTTTGCTTTTTTCATACGATCTGAACTGATTTTATTGTCTATACTGCCTCCCGCGTGGGCTTCAATATCGAATCGAGCAGAAACGTTTTCTTGAAAAGAGAGTTCAATACGTCCCCCTACTGAGGAAGCATTTACATCACCATTTTCTAACAGGTTCATTGAGGCTTTTATTCGCCCATTAACCGAATTAAACCGAGCCTGTCTCACCTCGTTCAATTGTAAATTTAAGTCGCCATTCACCGTATCTACCGTGATATCAGGGCTAGTAGAATTAACATCTATTTCACCGTTTACAGACTCAAAACGTGCTTCCCGAGTACCAGTATGTTTACCACCGATATCGCCATTGACAGATTCCACCCTTAACAATGCGTCAATATTCTGCAAATCAATATCGCCGTTTACTGATTCCACATCTACTTTTCCGGTTAGCTTGAATAGTTCTACGTGACCGTTTACTACCTCGACGTTGGTCTTTCCCGTTATTTCCGATACTTTAACCGAGGCATTGATGGCGGTGTAACTTACTTTACTGCCATAGGGAACGTAGATAGTTAAATCATCGCCATCAATGTTGTTATTCCATTTCCAATTATCGTGGTGCCGCTTAACCTCTACCGCGATGGTTACTTCTTTCTTGTTACCCGTGAATTCAAACTCTTCTGTTTGATCCCCAAGCTCCCCCGTCACCCTGACCTCGTTTTTATCCCAACCTTTAATAACAGCTTCTCCGTTAACATGTTCAATTTCAACGAAGGGGTGATCTGTAGTGCTAATTGCCTGATCGATGTTTTGCCCAGCAGTGGTCATACAACTCAATAGCACTAGCCCCATCCCCAGTGCCCATTTTGATTGCACGACAATGTTTATTCGATGACTATTAAAGAAACTCATTTTATTCACCTTCACCTTAAATCTTTTGCCATTTGGGCGCGTGCACTCGCTCAACTAACATCATTTGTTGCTGATAGACGTTTTGTAACATTTTAAGTAATGCTGTGTTGTTTGGATCTTCTTCCAACGCCGCTTTTATTGCGCTAGCCGCACTGTCTAATTCTTGTAACTGTTGCTTCCAATTCTGGGTCATTGCAGGCTGCCCTTCAAACTTTACCAGCAATGCATTCATTTGTTGTTGATGCTGGTTGCTTAGCGCCTGAACCAACGATTGTCCGGTCAGATTTTGTTGCGTTTCTGGTCTCATCGGCTTCAGCGTAAACCAACTTAACGTTGCTACTAATACAACCGTGGCTGCCATAGCGAGGTGTTTTGTCTGAAAACCTGAAGCGGCTCGTTCCGTTGTGTTGGTTTCAAGGCTTAGCTCTATGCCTTTCCATAAATCCCGTTGAGGCTGTTTTTCCCGGGAAAGCGAATCTAACTTTTGCTGTAACTCTTGCTCAAACTTATTCATCACCATACCCCATCCACTCTTTCATCAACTGCTTAGCGCGATGAAATTGCGACTTACTGGTTCCTAATGCTATGTTTAGCATGTCGGCTATTTCCTCATGTCGATAACCTTCAATTGCATGCAAAACAAAAACCATTCGTGCTCGCTCTGGCAGTCTCACTATATACGACTCTAAATCGACTTCTGCACTTGAAGATTCAGCCAGCTCAAATTCAGCGACCGATTCTTCGATGTTAAACATGCGTTGAAACCAACCTCTTTGTTTACGCATATACGACACAGTTACATTTGCCGTTACGCTGTGTAGCCAGGTAGTAAACCTGCTTTTACCATCAAAATTACCTAACTTCCGCCACAGTTGGATAAATACTTCCTGAGTAGCATCTTCAGCCAATGCCTGGTCACTCGTGAGCCTATAGCACAGCGCATACACCCGCTTAACATGCATTTCGTACAACGCATGGTACGCTTGCCTATCTCCTTTTTGGGCAGTCTGAATAAGCGCTTTCTCTTTTGCCTGTAAGAAAGCTTCGCTGGCATCGACTACACTCGCGTGAGCATCAATCATTTCACTTTTTTTTATTATTGGTGTATTAAAGAGTTAGTCGTAGCCTACTGCATGATGGTTTAAATTGAAAAAAAGATTTTTTACTCTATACATAAAAGCCCCAAATTTCAGGTAGCTAACGTAACACTTACCCTTCGATGCCCCCGCCCCCATTTGATGTGCTCGGTGCGTTAGGCGATTCATCTAATTTCACACGCCACTTTTTAACCAAGAGCAAGCAGAAAACAATTGTTGGGGAGCTGGGGACAAAACAAGTCCTGGAGATTCGAAATTTTTTTTATCCATCTGCCTTAGAGAAACATCATCGTAATTCACCATAGAGCGTAAACACTCATCTGTGCAAATTGGTCTCGATACTCAAACATAAGCGGATTTCGTGGATAACACCTTTTTTGATGCTAGCGAATATCGTTGTTTACCTCCTTCTGTACGTACCTATACTATTGAACATTAGTCGGTGCACCATGTCTAATGATGTATAAAGGACAACAGGCCAAAAACATCCAATATTGTATATGATAAGTAAATACCTATATCTTTATATAGCTCCTGTGTGCGCAAACTTTTAAACGGTCCATATTTGGCGCTTAAATAATTTTTATATCGATAGTGGAAGATTTTTCTCATCATGCTATTGGTTGTCACATTGATCGAGGAGAGTTATGCCTACTCAAATTCAACTTTTCGAAGTAATAGCCATTCAGCGGGATGTGGCGAAAGTTGGAATGGACCTGAGCACGGTAATGGATTTGGTGGTCAAGCGTATTCTTAATTTGCTCAAAACAGATGGGGCGGCCATCGAGTTAAAAGAAGGCCACTCTATGGTCTATCGCGCTGCTTCCGGTATCGCAGCGGACCACCTCGGCATGCATTTTGACGTTAATGCAAGTTTGTCGGGGTACTGCGTTACTACGGGGAAAGCACAGTTTTGCGACGATGCTAACGACCACCCGCTGGTGGATAAAAAATTGGTACGTGGGGTAGGTATCGCCTCTATGCTGATGGTTCCTTTAATTCACCAAACTCAAGCGGTAGGTGTATTAAAAGTCATGTCTAAACAGCCGGCGGCTTTCAAGAAAACAGATTTGGTATTGCTTAATCTTTTATCGGAACAGATTGCTGCCGTGATTTATTTCTGCGAGCAGCTTTCAAAAGATAAACTGTTACGGCTGGCAAGTCGAGATGAAATGACGGGGTTAGCCAATCGCTCCGTGTTTATGGAGCAACTACGCGCGTTAATTAGTATTAATCACGATAGTCAGACGAGATTTGGTATCTTTATTATCGATATGGATAACTTAAAATTTGTTAACGACACGTATGGCCATCGTGCGGGAGATAAATTGATTATTGAATTTGCTACTCGTCTAACGCTTGCTTTGCCCCACGTGAATATTATTGCTCGCTTAGGTGGAGATGAATTCGGTGTAATAGTGAATAGTCTTGGCAATGACGAAAAGCTTAGCAAATTACATCAACAGATTAGTGAGTATTTTTATGACGACCTCGTTTTTGAAGGTAACGTATTGCCTTTAGATGCGAGCATTGGTAGCGCCATTTTTCCAGATGATGGCCTATCGTCGGCTATTCTTATTGAGAAAGCGGATCAACGTATGTATGAAAGAAAGCGTACAAAGAAAAGAGAAGTGCGTGTAGATGTAGCCGATAGTCGGTTTGCACTAGAGGTGACACAGCGGCATACAGAAAGAAAACTGAATTAAAAAAAACCGCTCTATTGAGCGGTTTTTTAATTTTTACTTTTTGATTTTTACTTTTTACAAAGTAGGAATTTTACGCTTCAGCGATGATCTGTAGTTTGATAGTTGTCATCACATCAGAGTGAAGTTGTATATCAACTTCGTGTTCGCCAGTTTCGCGCAACGTACCAGTAGGAAGTTTAACTTCAGACTTAGCTACTTCAACGCCAGCCGCAGTGATAGCGTCAGCGATGTCGCGTGTACCGATAGATCCGAACAATTTACCTTCGTCACCAGCTGGTGCAGCAATCGTTACTTCGCCAAGTTCATTTAATTTCTCAGCGCGATCTTCAGCCGCTTTCAACTCGTCAGCAATTTTTGCTTCAAGTTCAGCACGGCGAGCTTCAAATTTTTCAACGTTAACTTTGGTTGCAGGAACCGCTTTACCCTGTGGGAAAAGAAAGTTACGCGCAAAACCAGATTTAACGTTAACCTGGTCACCTAATCCGCCAAGATTGGCGATTTTGTCTAGTAGAATGATTTCCATTTGCTAGTCCTCTTTCGCCAATTACTTATGTGAATCAGTGTAAGGAAGTAGAGCCAGGAAACGAGCACGCTTAATAGCGCTCGAAAGCTGACGCTGATACTTAGCACTGGTGCCGGTGATACGGCTAGGTACAATTTTACCGCTTTCGGTGATGTAGTTTTTCAACGTAGCGATATCTTTATAATCAATTTCAGTCACACCTTCTGCAGAAAAACGGCAGAACTTACGACGTCTGAAAAAACGAGCCATGATAGTTCTCCTTACGCGTTGTCTTCAGTGGTTTCAGATGGCTTTTCTGCACGCTCAGTACGTTCTGTGCGAGGAGCAGAATCGTCACGACGCTCACGGCGCTCTTCTTTCATCATAGGAGAAGGCTCAGTGATTGCAGACTTAGTACGCATTACCATGTTACGCAGGATAATATCGTTAAAGCGGAACGCATTTTCAAGCTCAGCAACGGCTTCAGTTGTTGCTTCTGCATTGATTAATACATAGTGTGCTTTGTGAAGCTTTTCGATTGGATAAGCCAGTTGACGACGGCCCCAATCTTCTAAACGATGGATTTGGCCATCATCTTGCTTCAGAATAGTGGTATAACGCTCGATCATACCAGGTACTTGTTCACTCTGATCAGGGTGAACCATAAATACGATTTCGTAATGACGCATTATAGCTCCTTACGGTTGTAGTCTCGACAGTACAGCCAACTGTATTGAGACAAGGAACGAAGTTGTAGTAGCTGTAAGGGCGCGCATTATATAGGTCCCCCCACAGAAGTACAAGTATTAATCAATACCGACTAACCTCGCTGGGGCTACGTCGTGTTACTCGCGCTCTACGTCAGATAACCGAGTAAGTCTCGTTTCGTTCTTACTTATTCTTTCTCCAGCAATCGGCTTCACAACCCAAGGGGTTATTTTACCGGCAAGGACTAAGGCTAGCGCAATAACCATTCTTTGTGTGGGCACCTATCAATGAACGTATTGACGACCATATGCCGCCAGCGTCATAGGGGTGAGCACTTCATGTACGGAAAAGGTGTCTTTCTGAGAAACAGTTTATATATTGCTCGGCATTCCCCCGGTCTGACAAAAGGCGGCTACTATAGCTACTACATAGTCACGTGGTTCAATTAAAAACTGTTTCAGCAGCTCAGCAATGAAGCGAAAATAAACAAGCGTCTTTTTTCTGGCCCGTTAAGGTTATACACTCTCGGCTTTGTGTTCCTCTCGCGAGACGAAATCATGCTTGCACCCTTTTATACCGTATTAGCCAGTATTAGCAGTGCACTGGTCGATTACTTCCCAGAAATGAGTGTAATGCTGATGGCCACGCTATTGGTGATTTATGGCGACGTAATAAATGGCAGACTGAAGCGCTTACTCGCGCCCTATCATTTCTTGATCAGAACGCTACTATTTGTACTGGTGTGTGCTTTTGGCTATGGCGCTTTAACGCTTTATGGCGCGCCGTTAGTGCTGCATGTAATTAAATTTCTACCATGGAACTGGCAAGGGGTAGGCTTCCTCGCTGCATTTATAGCACTCGGCGTGATGGCTGAGCGCAGGCGATATTTGTGAATATGCATTAAAGATCGACATTAGGAAAGCCTTCATTTAGCGCATCTTGTTCAACTCTGCGTTATTGTAAAGATAGTGATTTTAACCAAAACCAGCGTTTTTAAGAGAAGCGCTCGGCATAATCACCGAGCGCGCAAGGTGGTTGGTTAAGACTTCTGTAGATACTGGCGAATGACATATTGCAAAATGCCGCCATGTTCGAAGTAGGTAAATTCATTGGCCGTATCGATTCGTACATCCACTTTAAATGTTCGGGTATTGCCGTCTGATGACTCAACGGTAACGTTCACATCCTTTTGCCCCCGTTCCACTTTTTCGATACTAAAGCGTTCATCGCCTTTTATTCCTAACGAGGAAGCTGTGTCGCCCGCCTTGAATTGCAGGGGTAGAATACCCATGCCAATCAAGTTAGAACGGTGTATCCGCTCGTAACTCTCTGCCATTACCGCTTTCACGCCTAATAATGATGGCCCCTTAGCAGCCCAGTCACGGCTGGATCCTGTGCCATATTCTTTGCCGCCAATTACCACCGTGGCCACACCATCGTTTTTATAGCGCATGGCCGCATGGAAGATCGACATTTCGTCTCCGCTTGGATAATGGGTTGTAGCGCTACCCGTAGTGCCTGGTGCTAACTGGTTTTTCAGCCTTACATTAGCAAACGTGCCGCGCATCATAACTTCATGATTCCCACGTCGAGAACCGTAAGAGTTAAAGTGTTTAGGCGCTATGCCGTTTTCTTGCAGGTATTCCCCCGCAGGGCTGTCTGGCGCAATGGCACCCGCTGGCGAAATATGGTCTGTGGTTATCGAGTCGCCCACTTTAACTAAGCATCGGGCGTTATCAATTGCATGAACGGGATCTGGTTGTGGTCCCATATCAGCAAAAAATGGAGGGTGTTTAATGTACGTCGAATCGGGCCAGTCATAAACAGCAGTGCCCGATACGGCCAGTTCGTTCCATACATCGTTCCCTTTAAATACATCTGCATATTTTTGTTTGAACAAATCGGCCGAGACGAATTGCTCGATATGCTTATGGATATCTTCTTCTGAAGGCCAAATGTCTTTTAAGTACACTGGCGTACCTTCTTTGTTTTTACCCAGGGGCTCACTTGAAATATCAATATTCATGTTACCCGCCAACGCATAGGCCACAACAAGCGGCGGAGAAGCCAGATAATTTGCTGCCACATCGGGGTGAATTCTGCCTTCGAAGTTACGGTTACCAGATAAAACAGAGGTAACGGTTAGTTTAGCCTGTCGGATTGCATTTGAGATTTCGTCGGGTAGCGGCCCGGAATTACCTATACACGTGGTGCATCCATAGCCCACAAGATTAAAGCCTAGTTCTTGTAATGGCGTCATTAAACCTGCGTTTTCCAGATATTGTGTCACTACTTGCGAACCAGGTGCCAGCGACGTTTTTACCCAGGGTTTGCGTGTTAAGCCTGCCTCGCGTGCTTTTTTCGCGAGTAGACCGGCTGCCATCAATACTGAAGGATTAGACGTATTGGTGCAGCTTGTAATGGCTGCGATCACGATCGCACCATCTTCTAAATTAAATTTGTTACCCTGAAATTCAACGAAAGACGCATGGTCTTCATCGAGTTCGGGAGTTGCCCCCCCTTCTGCCACAAAGTCGGTTCTTTCGTCGAGTACTTCAACGTCTATTTGTTTGCGGTACCAGTCATGAAACGCCGTGGCCGCTTCGTCTAACTTGATCCGGTCCTGGGGACGTTTAGGGCCGGCGATTGAAGGAACGACGTCACTTAATTCTAATTCAAGTGTTTCATGGTACTGGGCATCTTTGCTGTGGTCGTCATGCCATAACCCAGCCTTTTTCGCGTAAGCTTCCACCAAATTGAGTTGCTCGTCACTGCGACCCGTTAAGCGCAAATAGTCCATGGTGACGTTATCTATGGGAAAGATACCACAGGTGGCACCATACTCTGGTGCCATGTTAGCGATAGTAGCGCGATCCGCCACCGTGAGATGATTGATACCGGGCCCATAGAACTCTACGAATTTACCCACTACCCCGTGGTTTCTGAGCTGCTCAGTAATCGTAAGCACCATATCAGTGGCAGTTACCCCTGTGGGTAAACGACCCGACAACCTGAACCCTACTACTTTTGGCACCAACATACTGACTGGTTGTCCCAGCATAGCAGCTTCAGCTTCAATACCGCCGACGCCCCAACCCAAAATACCTAATCCGTTAATCATAGTAGTGTGTGAGTCAGTACCCACCAACGTATCAGGATAAACCCAATTTTTTTCTCCTTCTGCTTTGCTAAACGCACAGCGAGCCAGATATTCGAGGTTGACCTGATGCACAATGCCCCTGCCCGGAGGAACGACCTTGAAATTATCGAAAGATAGTTGGCCCCATTTGAGGAATTGATAACGCTCGCGATTGCGCTGAATTTCGACCGAGGTATTTTTTGCCAGTGAATCCTCGGAGCCAAAATAATCGACCATTACCGAATGGTCGATTACCAATTCCACCGGACTTAACGGGTTAATGTCTTGTCCCTCGCCCCCTAACTTCTGCATAGCATCACGCATAGCCGCCAAGTCGACGATCGCGGGCACGCCCGTGAAATCTTGCAAAATCACGCGGGCAGGGACAAAAGAAATTTCCTGCGTGATATCTGTCGACGTATCCCATCTCGCTATAGCTTCAATGTCCGCCTTATCGACAAAATCGCTTTGCTCGTGTCGTAGTAAATTTTCTAACAGAATCTTGATACAAAAAGGTAATCGCTCGACATCATACTTGTCTGCAATAGTGTCGAAACTAACCATCTGATAGTCAGTATTGTTTACATTTAACGTATCGATTTTTTGATAGCTCACAGGGACTCCTTCCATAATAGTTTGCCGTGGCGACCCTAAATACATGTCGCATCATCAGAATAAGAGTTTGTGATTGGTACGTAGAGGATGACTTAAATAGTTCACCCTCTACTTGAGGTACATTATAAGGAAGGCGTTCTGCTAATTATTGAAGCCACGCATAACTGAATTTCATGAATACCGATTGTTCGTAGGCGCGCACACCATCCAACGATCGCTCATCAGTTTGTGTATCTGTGGCCGCTGTCCCCACCCCGATAAAGAACTTGGTGAGTGGGTTAATCTTATAGGAGTAAAGTAACTGAGCGCCCAAATCCCGCGAGAAAGGCTCGACGTCATCAGTATAGTTCGCCTGATTGCGATGCGTATTATTGTAAATCATTATAAGGCGCAGAAATTGTCTGGCATCGAACTGGTAGGTGAAACGTATGTCACTAATGCGAGCAATAAATAATTTGGCGTTATCCACATCCAAGTCACTGTATATATGACGCGCACTAAGCTGTGCGTGATGGCCAATATTCAGGTCCATGCGCGACTCTACAAACAATTGTTCGCCTAGTCGATTGTTAGCAAAATCGATTTGATCCCCAAACCGGGTAAAAGTACTTACAAAAAGTAGCGAATTGGGGCGTGTTTCAAAGTAAATGCTGTTTGAAGACTCATCAAATAAATCGGTATTCCCGTGCACCCTAAGCGACGTTGGGTCATGACGTAAACCAACCCGCTGACGTTCCACATAACCCACTTCGAAGTATGACTGGTAAGTCCCACGAAGACTTAAGTAAGACTCGATTTCCCTTTCAAGCAACTCACCATTATCATTGTGAGTAATATCCCAATCCCCCTTCAAGCGAATCCGGTTCCACCAGCCGTCATCATTCCACCACATATACCCACCGCCAAGAATTGATTTGTGAAAATCAACCCTCGATTCGAATCCCAGGTCTGCGCGGAAATCTTTGTCATTGGCGAAGTGATCGGCGTTAAAATACCAGTTACGCTCATGGTGACTATAGTTGACCCGCCACGATTGTCCCGAAAACTCTTCCTCGGTCTGGGTCCTTAATGCTATTTCGCTACTGTCCTCCTTTTCGAGGCAATCGTTGTCACAAAAATCCTGATACAGTGAGGTTGGGTATTGAGTATCAGATATTACGTACTGAGCGCGTAATGTGTCCTGCTCCGAAATTCGGTATTTGATATCCGCACCGTTTACGTAGTTATGGTATTCGTTCGCATCACGGATGGTGGACACCCATCCCAGCGAAAGCGCATCGTTCACATCATAGCGGTAACGCAATGCCGTATTGACGGATTCAGTTTCTATCGAAGCCACGTTTGAGCTTAAGTTTCCCGGTACAATAAATTGGGTTGTATCATCATTGGCAACAAAAACGCCGAAGGTGTGGTCGCCCGTCTGCCCCGTTAGCTTTGCGCCATAGTCAGGTTGACTGATATTTCGGGTATAAACCAATTCTTGGTTAGAGGTGAAATAGCCGGCATTTTCCACAAAAAAAGGCCGAAGCTCATCAAAATAGAGCGAAAAGGTATTGTTTACACTCACCTGAGCCCCATCAGCTTCTACTTGGGAAAAATCGGGGTTTAGTGTGGCTTGCAATGACACTTGTGGGGTTATCCCCCAGCTTACATCCATCCCTACTTCTTGGCTGTTTACCCACTGCCAGTCTTCGTTTTCCGACGTATCACGCTCGCGTCCCGCTCCGACCACTAGGGTTGGAACCACTGCAAGATTATTGCCTTGAGTGGCCTGAGCAAACCCTTCGATATCTCCCATCTGACATAGCACACATTCATTATTGCGATCGAAGGGTAAATGAGAAATTCGGTAGCGCTCTTCCCGCGGGTAAAAACGCACAAATTCAACGCCCCAAACTTTACGCTCTGCTTGTTCGTCAAAATTCATGGTGCGTAAGGGAATAGCCATTTCTACCGCATACCCGGTTTCGGTGATTTGACCTGCGGAGCTCCAAATGGCATTCCAGCTATCGCTTTCCATTTTCGTCATTTCGTTTTCGATCCCATCTGCTTGTACACCGAAAGGATTAACAAAAAATTGGTACGCTAGGCGTTCATTATTAAAGGTGTCTAATTTGATGCCAACTAAATCGTTACTCCAGATTTTATCTCTATCGCGATAAAAACCAGTGATTTCAGCGGGGTTAGTATCGTGCGCGATAAAGCCTACGTAAAGATTTTCACCGTCTTCAAATACGTATACATCGGTAGCCACAGGCGCGGCGGTATTGTCGAATGGCTGAGTAACAAAGTCTAAAGTGAAATGATTGGCCTGTTGCCACTGTGGCTCGTCAAGCTTCGCATCTACCGTTATTTCTGCTTTAAGATAAGGAATAAAGGCTTGTTTTAGCTCGTTTCTACCAAACAAATTATCTGATCTGTTTGCAGACTGATCTATATCTCTTTCATCCCTGGGTAAATCCTCACCGGGGGTCGGATCAGGCGTTTGCTCGTTAGCACTTGCGCCTACAATGAACAAAAAAAACAAAATCCCACTAAGCCTTTTAAGCATACTTCGCTTCCTCAAATTTTTAGGGCGGGCGGAGTATGCCAGAATACTAATTTAAAAACGCTTTTTCGCGACGACTATACCTCTTGGTGCGATTAGATGAGAGGAAAATGGTGGCAATCACTTGCACTTTCACATGGAAAGAAATACCTGAGTGACGCCGTTGGGTCATTCGAAGCCTGATTGTACTTCGTACTCCTCCCCACCGGCTCGGGCAAGCGGATTAAGTAAATTGTACTTTTTCAATTATTGCGCTAAACCAAATGAAGTCATCTTCAACGCAGTCTACCCAGTTTCGCATTATCTGTGAGCCGGTTCACAATATTCGTGTTTAAACAGACCGCTCACCACACACCACCACAACGGGCACAGTTAATGGGTGGATCCCACTGGTGTTCACTTGTTTCTAAGGTGAAGCGCGTAATCCACCGGCTTTAAATGGCCGCTATAGCTAACCGCGCAGATTAAAATTAAGCGTGTTATACACCTTATATTAAAAATAAAGAGGGCGGAAACAACACATATTTCCGCCCAGCGCTCCTTCTCATCTAGTTCTGTTATGCAGGTTCAGAAGCTACCTGACAAAAAAGTGAGTAATTCTGTTTCGTCTTGCTTTCCTCCGGCGGCGTTTTAAATAAGACATACCAAGAGCGCAAATCTCTAACCACCTTATACCCGCATGCTTCCTCTACAACTTTGCCACGCACGACCTTACTTTTTCCGCTACGAGGAACTAAGAAGGTTTTCGCAGACGCCTTAGGTTTAGCATAACGTCCTGACAAATCTTGTTGAATAACATAAATTGCCGATTCCAACATGCCAGATAACACCTGATTGAGCTCGTCCGTTTCTGCCGAGAGAAGTTGCGTCTTTTCATCATCCGTCAAAACACGATCATAAACTTGGATTAGGTTTTGATATAAAGGTTTCGCTTTTCTGCTTTTCTCAGATTTTTCGTCTGGCACAACTGCAATTAATTTTAATGACAGTTGGTTCATAGCGGCATTGCTGAAGAATATGGGTTTCAGCATAACGGCTTTCGAACCTTTTTCTGCGGTTGAGTCACTTTCGTTAAACCTAGTTAACAAGCTAGAAAGTGTGACGTTTTCTGTTCGGGCGATAAGCGGAGAAACAAGAAAGTTAGCAGCCGATTGAGCTTCCGCTAATTTATCGTCTCGTGCAGAATCCACCATCAAAGCATGTACCCCAATTTGCGCGAACATGCCTACAAACCCTGCTCCGCCTTGATACAAAATACTCGAGTTGGATGCGGTATCGTCCTTATCGGCGATACCACGTAGTTCAACCATTTTATTTTCGCCAAAAGAAAAGTGAAATTTCTTCTGTGAAAATTGTTCGTGATCGATTCGATTGACATGCTTGGTATAGTCATCTCGCTTGGGCGTGCCACCACACCCCGCGAGTGTTATGCAAAGTAATGCTATAAAATAACGCATAACCACTACCTAGATGGCTGCGCCGGCAATTGCCGCTTTCAATTTAGCTTTAGTATTTTCTACTGCCTGATAATAAGACGTGGTTAAATTAGGAAATGTTGGTGGCTCATCCCACTCCCCATCAGGTTGTACTTTTTCATCAAACGTAAGGTATTGAAGATACGCATTAGTGTTTAAGTCTACTGTGTATAGCATTCCGGAAACGTGGCCTTGTGGGTCCCCGTTTGGAATATAATTGCTGAAACTGCGATACGCGCCGTGTCGATCCATTTGCAGTACTACCAATACATCGACTCCTAACGTTTCTTTAAGCGAACGGAAGTCTTTTTTAGCAAAACCTAATTCGCCTTTAAATTTCGGCAATTTAGCAATAGGTTTAGATAAGGTCACAACATCGATGTTTTGATTATGTTTTTGATATTCTGCGAAAACCAAATCGCGAATATTATTCATCTCAGAACCATCCACGGTGCCTTCCAAATGACCGTCCAGGGTGCTAGTTAAAGCGGATGCAACGCCGTAACATAATAAGCACCCTGCTCCAAAAATGTGTGTGGTTGCCTTTTCTTTTGGCCCGACATAAACATACCCTAATTTAATATTTTCATCGGCAAGCGTATTGCTGGTTAGGTTCACAGTAGGCTGTGGAGTAGAGCCGCACGCACCAAGTACTAATGCTAGCAGTGCAACCAATGTAGCTTTAAAAGATATCCCTTTGATCTTCATGACTTTTCTCTTTATATTTTTTATAATTTTTATTCGTTGGTCTGATTTATTATTGCATTCCATACGAAATAACAGTTTTAAAAATAGACAACTACAGACACGTAAAAAGGCACCTTATCTATCTTTATTTCGCTAGTGTAAGAAAGGTTGTGGTTAAAAACCAGCCATTTTTGGGGTTAATTTCTGTCAGATCAGCGTTAGTTTAGTGCACAATATCGATAGATATGCGAGAAGCTTACTCATCCACAGCCAAGTGCATTGTTTCACCAATCGGCTCCTCACTTTTGAAGGTTTTAACCGGCGTTACCTTTAGCTCAACAGGTAGTTTGGGATTATCAAGTTCCTGCATTAGTGCAGGATGCAATGGCTCACCCGATAGCCACTGCGCAATAAACTCTTGGTTAAAGGGAAGGAAAAAGGGAAAAGATTTTTCGTGAAACTGACTAAAACGCTCATGCGGCGGACGCGTAATTACGGCACTGGCATAGTGACCATTTTCAAAGGGACGATATAGTGCACCTAACATAAACGCACGCTGCCCTTGCATAAAATAATGCTGTTTACTTTTACCTACTGGATTCGACTCTCCCAGGGCAGTAGCAATAACAATACCGCGATGATGATTAAGGGCGTATCGCCAAAAACCGCTGTCCAGGTTTCGCGCATTAAATGTCGTTCGCTTACCTAGCGCCAGCGTGTCGCCATCTGGCTGACAATCAAACCACCAGGTCGCATCAATAACGTTGTTCGGGCCGGCGATAATTGACGTAAGCTGACGTGCGGCATTACCCCCGAAAGCAGGATAGAAATTCAACGTTTTTGGAGGCTGTTGAGAAAAATGTGGCACCAGATCGCCCAATCCCACGTCTTCCAGTAGGTCGATGATAGTCGGGTTGTCTGTCACACGTTGAATGAATCCACACATTTATAATTGCCCTGATGCTTTTTTAAAAGCGTACCTCATTCTTCGAGTTATTTCTTCCCCTCCCGAATTAACCCAGCTTTTTATTGAAATTCACCTTCCTGATAACCCGTTAAGTACTGAGTTAAAGCTAACCAGTGGTCAAATTTTGAGCTACACTTTTGAGCAAGGATGTTTAGAAGATTAACCATCCGCGCTTTAGGTTAGTCATGGTTTCACATGTAAGGACGTTATCATGCCAAAATTAATTTTGTCTCTTGATGGCGGTGGTATTCGAGGCGCTGCCACCACTCAATTTCTGACCCTTTTAGAAAATGAACTACAACAAAAAGAAAGTAAGTCTATTCGTGACTTCGTCGACTTTTATGCGGGCACCAGCACGGGATGTATTATAGCCTTAGCCCTGGCGACCACCCAACTGTCCATGGATGAAATAAATGACTTATATAATCCCGCTACGGCCAAAAAGATATTTAAAGAAAACAAAGGATTATTTGAATTGGATGGATTAAACGCGCCAAAATTTGAAGCGGGCGGAAAAACGTCTACCTTAAAACAGAAATTTGGTTCGGCCAAGCTAAATGATGTGCCGGAGGATAAACACGTACTTGCGGTGTCATACGATATTACACGTCGCCGTCCTGTCATATTGAAATCTACCCAAGCCGAACATACATTGCTTAAGTCTTATGCGGTGGCCGATGCATCAAGTGCTGCCCCGACTTATTTTCCCACCATAGAAATGAAGATAAAAGATACTGATAGATGGTTAGTAGATGGAGGAATTACCGCGAACAACCCTACTATGTGCGCTATCGCGGAAGCAAAACGCGTATGGAAATCGGAATCTATTAGTGACCTGAGGGTACTTTCCATTGGGACAGGATATCGCACCCGTAAAATTAACGGACCTGAATCGCAGCATTGGGGCAAAATAGGATGGATCACCAAAGGCGACATCATCAACCTGCTTGCCGATGAATTGGTGGTTGGTTATCAGGCCTTTACTATCTTAGACGCAGGCAATTACATAAGAGTCAACTCAGAAATGAGAGTACAACAAGGCTTACCTCATCCACCCGATGATGCCATGGACGATATTTCAACAAGCAATATTAAAAAGTTAAAAGACATGGGGAAGTGGTGGTTCGATATTTACGGAGATTCTGCCATTGAGCTTTTGTTAAATACGTATAACGGCAACTCTCTAGAACGAATAGATCCGCAAAATGGTAAGCCAATTACGGGTTAGGGCTCGGAATTATATAAGCTAGTTCATACCTCATCTGCCATACTGGGTCAGAAGTGCCACCCTAATCTGTAGGGCAATTATGAGCAATTTGCGTTCGTCAAAAATCTAAACTCGGACGTTTGCTCTCTGCGGTCACGCTGACATTTAATAAGAGCCTAGTAAACGGCACTTAAATAATTAGTAAATTTAGATAGGATCGCTCGCAGGCATACTGTTGAGCCTCCGTTCTAGCGATTGGGAGCTTTCACCTCTGATTAAAAGCGTATTAATTTCGTTCATTTTTTTACTTAACTGTGTTTCATCAATTATTTCTTTCTGAAAAGAGATTTCTAACTTCAAAAGGTTAAGTGTTTGTTCTAGAACTTTAAGATATAAGGTTGCGTTATTATCCCTACTTCTCTTGAGGTTAATCAATAGTTCATTCAAATCACTTAAAGCTGCACCAGATAAGTTCTTACTAACAATATTTTGCATTAGAAGTGTATCTAAATATGCAGGGTATGGGGGAGGGTTTTTGGCATAGAAATCGGCTTTTGAAACATTTTCATCTGGTAACTCTTCAAAATATTCTATCAATATTTTAGTGTATTCATGACACGTCTCAACTGATGAAATTGACGATGATAAAAGTTTTATTACATCTTTTTTCTCTTTCTTTTTGTCCTCGTAATTAGTTATCGATATGGCTAATAAAACCCCGACTAAAGTTGCTATCAACGTTAGAAAGAAGTTAATTCCCAAACTATAGCGCTCTATAATCCCTTTAAATTTTGGTAAAAAAAGCGAACGCACTTAGGGAAATCAAACCAATTGTAAGCACTGTATACAACATTTAACCCTCTTTAGAGTATTAAAATACGTCAATATCGGTGTTTCACTAAGAACGGCGCTACTTTTTTAGTGGCATGTTTGTTTATCACTGCCCGTCCTTCAGTGCGAGAATACGGTATTATTCATTAACCTCGCTTGCGTGATTGTATAAGGAAATTCACCAGTAAATAATCTGTCACTTGAGCCCTACCGCTGCCCTTACAATTAAAGGCCAAGCGATAACATGAGTAATCTGCGTAACTAGCCTCACAATAGTCACTGTCTTAGCTGACAAATTCTTTAACTCCGATTGACAAAAGCTTGGCGCTAATCAATGGGTTCATGTGCTAAATCCGGATATTTTTTAATATTTAAAACAATATCAAATAACAAGTGGCTAAATTTAACGATGAGAAGGGAAAACGCCAAGTTCAATATTTCTTAATAAACTTTTCTATCATGAGTTTTTTGGAGTAACGCATTTACTTTCGATACATACGTGTCGGGGTTATTTAATAAGCCTGCCACATGTTTACCCTCAATAACCCAAAGATTTTTTCTTCCGACTGCTTTATTATAAAGTTTTTTAGCCATTTCAAATGGAACCACCTTATCTTCAGCGCTATGGATAAATAACTTATTCGTTTTAATCGCTGAAATGAGCTCCAGGGAATTATATTCGTTTGAGACAATTAGATTAATTAATGATGAAATAGGCCAAGGGACAAAAGAAGCGGCTTCTTCGCTAAAGGAGGTAAACGTTCCTTCAGTAATTAAGCCATCAACAAGGTGTTGGTTCTTATATGTCACATAAATTGCAAGCTGACCACCATAGGACTGACCCATCACCAACAGAGGCTTTGTTTTAACCTCTTTCCTACTTGCCAAATAATTCAGCGCAGCGTTCGCGTCTATGGCTATAGAATTGTGGGTAGCATCACCTTCCGAAGAACCAAAGCCACGATACTCCATCATAAAAATTTGATACCCGTCTTGAATTAACGGCCTGATCACTTTATACCAATTTGCTACTGTTGAGCCACTCCCCTGAAAAACCAATATAGTTGCTTTTGAATTTTGGCTAGTGTTGAAGAAATAGTGAAACACTCTTTTCCCATCACTCGAATCTAACTCAACCGTTTCCATGTCAGTATTAACAGAAGCAGAAGGTCTCTCATCTACAGGAAAGAAGACGCTATTAAAAGAACAAGCCGATAAAAACAAAGCCAACAACAGAATTGTGAATCTAACAAACAAACTAGTACCTCTGTAAACTAATAATCCACGTCGAATGTGCCAGCGAATCTGGCGATTATGTCCAGGCGGCACTCACTAAAAGACCCTACCTCTCCGAATCGCTATTGATTTCATTGCAATAAAAGCGTACCTAATCTGGAAAACACAGATACTATAGCCCCCAATTAATATAGTACAAACTACAAAGTACAAAGTACAAAGTCGATGCATACTGTTACTTCCTTTGTAAGCCGCTTTTAACGTAGTCACTGCATCCACTTCGCTCAATTTAGTCACGCTAAACCTTGCCCCAGTGGGTACGGAAGGATTAAATACAGCAAAGCGGAACGAGCATATATTCTTGCAGTACTGTATCCGATAGCGCTAATCGACTTCGCTGGTTACGCCCGTTTTTTCTCTTCTGTATGCATCTCTTGATATTGAGTGGGACTCAGGCCATAACGTGCTTTAAAGCGAGAAGAAAAATAGCTAGTCGAGTTAAACCCGACATCTAGCGCAATCTGCGTAACTTGTTCGCCGCTACGAAGTAGTAATTTTGATTTTTTTAATCGGTAATTTTTAAGATACTCAGTAAAATTATGTTCCATCATAGCCGCTAGCTTGCGATTTAACTGACGTTCACTAACAGCTAACTCGTTAGCGGCTTGTGCGCGGTTAAATGTTTCTTCCTTATAATTTTTTTCAATGATGGAGATAAACCGTGCGTAAAACGCCTGATCTTTGTCGCATTCATAGGTAGGAATCTTTATAGGTTCATCGCCGGACATAGAAAGGTCTGCAGTGCGAGGTATCGCATCCATCCAACGTTGCCTGAGTGCCAATAAACTTTCAATTCTTAATAAAAGCTCGTCATCCGCAATGGGTTTAATTAAGCAATAATCAATATGCGCACTTAAACTTTGGGCTTGAGTTTCCCTATCACCCCGGGCGGTTAAAAGAATAATGGGTATATGGGCAGCATCTTTTCTTTTTCTCAACCTAGAGGCTAACGTAATACCATTCATCACCGGCATCATATAATCAGTTATAATCAAAGAAGGCGTCACTGTTTTAACTATATTCAGCGCTTCGATACCATGCCTTGCGAGTAAACATGTATATGTTGGTTTTAACAGCGAGTAATAATAGGCGCGCAAATCGTCATTATCTTCGATTAATAAGATAATGGGTTTATTTTCTGGCAGCGTCGTGAGTTCAGGGACGTCAATAGTAATAGGGCTTCGTGCTTCCTGTCTAACCGAACAACTCAACAACATAGCGGTATCTACTAACGGCAAGTAAACTGTAAAAACACTGCCTTTACCTTCTTTACTGGATACATCTATCCACCCTCGGTTAGCTAAAACCAGTTCTTTCACCAACGCGAGCCCGATACCGGTGCCGACTTCCTCAGTTTCATTGTCGACACGGGAAAACCGCTTAAATATGCGATTCACTTCAGATTCTGGAATACCGCAACCCGAATCTGATACCTTGATAACCAGATGTAATTCCTGACACGTTACACCGACTTTTACTTTACCTTTAGGGTCGGTATATTTGACCGCATTTGAAATAAGGTTGTGGCAAATTTTTTCCAGTGAGTCTGCTATCAGCGAAATCTCGCCCTGGGCTTTTACCGCGCGGATAAATTCCTGTTCTTTGAAATCGGCTAGTGGTTGGACATTCGCAATAATTGCACTTAAATCGTGTTTGATATCGTAGGTTTTACGTTCGTTTTCACATAAGGTTTCTACCTGCTCAATCTCTAGGAGCTGATCAACCAGCTTTTCCAACTTATGCGCATTATCTAGCGCTAAGTGTATGCGATGAGTGTTTCCACAATCAGTCGGCTTTCTCTGGACCTGTTTGAGCGGTCCTAAAACTAATGCTAGTGGGGTTCGGAGTTCATGGGAAATATTGGTAAACAACATTTGCTTACGTTCTAACAATTTACGAATAGACAAACTGCTATCAGAGAGCGCTGTTTGTTTTTCGTCTACCACGCCACTAAGTTCGGTACCATGGAGTGACAATTTCTGCCTATAGCGTCGATACAAATGAAACATCAGCAAGCACAATAATAAACTGTAAAGAATAAATGCTTCCAAAGAGAGCCAAAAAGGGGGAAGCACGCGAATATGCAATCTTGATATTGGCTGTACGGCGCTACTTCGTGTGTCAACCACGCGCGTTTCAAAAGTATAGCTACCGAAGGATAACGAGGAATATACGATGTTTGCAGTTGAATCACTTGAACGAGTCCACTCGTCGTTTAATCCAAGCAGACGGTATTCAATTTGTAAGCGTTCCCGCTCTAAAAAGTTTGCTACGGTCAAACCAACTTCAAACATAAACTCTTCGTTTGCTAATTCAAGTTCGTCGCCAGATTTCAGTGCGTTATAAAACCGAACGCCAGTGGGTACCAGAATATTTTTTTTCTCATCAAAGGAATTAAATGATGAAATAACAGCTTGATGTACTTTCTTAGCCGACTGCTCTATGGAGCTGATTAACTTTTGGTTATCAATAATATAATTTAAATTATCGCCTGCTATAAGCGTATGTGCGGGGGAGGTATAAATTCCTTTGTAAGCAAAATCAGTATCAGGAATGCCGAACTCATTACCCAAGTGGAAAGATTTATCTTCTTTTTTATTATATAAAAAAAGGCCAATATTAGTGGTAACCAACACCCATCGTTGGTCTATCGCGGCTATTGCTCTTATATAATTCGCCGGTATAGCACTTACCCGAGTAAACTTATTTTCACCTTTTTTGAGCTTGTATGCCCCCTCTCCAGAGGTACATGCCCAAATTTCGCCATCGGGATCTTCAAAAATACACACTACATTGCTTAACTCAAAGTTTGAATCTCTTCCTATTCTCTGTACCTTATCCTTCTCTTGAATCTTATATATCCCCTCGCCTGACGCGGCCGCAAGAATATCATCTGTGGCAGACACATGTAGAGTAGAGAATGCATTCGATAGCAGCTTTTTAAAAGAGTCATTGTGTTCACTAATTAGATAATCTCGCTCCTCTCCTTCCTCAATAAATACTAATTCCCCCGCGCTATCAACCTCTAGCTCAAGTATTGTGGAAGATTTATTCGTCAATACATTATTAAATGTAAAAATGTTTCCTTCACCAAGTCTTATCGAATATCGGCTTCCAGCTTGGCTCACTATTTCAATTTCGGATTTGGAGGTTTTGCCAATGAACATTTTTTCGACCGAAGGCATAGGATAGAAATTCATTTGATTAGACGTTAGATCGTAAACCCCCACCTTTTTTTCTGAAAGAAATAACAATGTTTCTTTATCGATAAACTTCGCTGAATTTATGTGTTCTCTGAAAATTCTTAAATTTTCATTAAGGTATGAGACTGCTTTCAATTGAGGAGGAACGATAACCAGTCCTTTGCTCGTGTCTATGGCCAGTAGATTTTCCTGGGTGTCAAAATCAATCTGCAAAACAGTATCTAACTCTCCTCTTGTCAAAAAAGGATAAAGTTGAGGTGCAGATTCGAAGGTTTGTTGTTCGAAGTTCACTTTATAAAGTCTTTCCGCTGCGACCCATAGATTACCAGCCGGACTTCTCTGAATAGACCGGATAGGCTTATGTTTATCGTGAACTACCCCAGGTCTCATGCTTATTAAAATTGAACTGTCTTTTTCAGCATCCAGCTCAAAAAGTCCTATCTCCGTCCCTATAAAAACCTTCTCTTTTTCAACATATAAAGCTGATATGCTATTACTACTTTCGAAGTATTCTGTGCTCGAATATGAAGTCCAATTCTCACTTACTAGCGAGTAAGAAAACACTCCTCTTTTTTCGTCTGTCCACCATACTTTCTGGCTTTCAGACTGGAAATCTACGTTAAACACTTTACTGCCAACGTTTATCCCAATGTCTCTGAAATCAGCCTCGATATCAAAAGTATGAATGTTTAAGAGATAAATGTTTGAAATAGTTGAAACTACAAGATGATCTTCAGCAAGGGCCAGTTTCCAGACGGCATTTAAATCTACATCTGATGGATGCACAATTTTGGTGAACGAATATTCTATAGTATCGAATATAAATAATCCTTCTCCGTATACAGCTACAAGTAATTTGTTCTCTTGAAGCTTTTCCAATGAAGAAATATAGTTTTTATTCAGAGATGTTTTTTTATCATAAAAATGAAGAAATTTTTTCCCCATAACCCCAAACAGCCCATTCTCGCCGCCAAGCCAAATTGAGCCATTTTCTGCAACAACTAAGGATGTGAGAACACCGGTAGCCTTTCCGTCGAATTGATTAGTGAATTGGAGGGGAGTTGACGAAACTGCAATTGAGTCAAAGAACGATAGAAATAGAATCGTTCCAAAAATTACGGTCTTAAGTCTCATTATTAACAATCCTTGTCTTACAACTGAATGAGTACGGCTTTAAAGTTGATAAAATCAATCGCGTGATTTATTTAAATACCAAATCACATTTATCAAATCAATATTATAAGGATATTCTTATGAAGGATAGTGAAAAAATTTCTTGTGAGGTTTGTCTGTTAAATAACGCTGAATTAGATCTTGTTATCGGAGGTTCAAAATGCCTAGGAGACCCACTCCAATATCACCTCGTTGACAAAGGCATGGTAGATATAGAGCTTCGAGAACTAAGGCCGCCAAAACGGCCTGTAAATTATTAAAGCTTAAAGGGCTGCTTTGCAGCCTTTTGTTCTCATAATAAGGAACTGTTCATTACCTAAATAACTGTTTATTTATACAGCACTGTGTGCTAACCTATCACCACACTATCCAATCAAACAGGTGAATCATGGCGATTACAATCAAATACGTGGTAACACATAAAGGGGTGGAAAAGCTGGTGACGACAGATAAAAAGGAAGCGGATCAGTTTGACAAAATGCTGGATACGGCTGATAACCTGGCAGCCTTTATTGAAGCCAAGGGTATTAAGCTTGATGACGCGGTTACTGAAGAGCTGTCGATTATGCTGGCGAAAAATAAAGACAGTGTGATAAAACTGCTTAAAGGCGCTCAGGCGGAAACCGTGTTAGAAAAAGATGCGGCGGAAATTGTTAAGCTGCAGGCAAATGGTTAAGTTTTTGAAGCTGGCGTCACTATAGTGAATGAACCCGGTAAGCGCTTAATTTTAATATCCACTTCGCCAGAGATGTTACAAGTGGATTGAAATGAAAATTGGCGCTCTAAAAAACCGAGATGGCTATTCCGTGCTCGATTTCATCTGCCGGAAGCGGCAGCCACTATCCGATAAAAACCGTTACCTGCCCAACTATATTCCGGATCTATTTAGCTTAACAATATTCACTGTAATAATATAAAACCAATGTAAAATTTCGAAAACTGATAGCTATACATATACCGCATTTGAGAGGTGTAGATAAAGGCTGTTCGCAGGTCTTAGCTTTTCCACGCGAAAACATACGACGTTCGTTGGCCGGCTATTCACTATTTTGTATTTGATACTTTAACTGCAACTTTCGCTTAACCGGCTCTACTTAATGGTCACTGGCGCACACCTTTAATTCTATACGTGTGACTGCTACTGGTTTGAAAAAGGCAAGTTGACCGTGGATCTTTGGTATTCAAACTGTATTTGGATCAAAAAAAGCCCCTACGAAGAGGGGCTTAATGAAAACGAGTAGAGCCGCTTAACCTTCGTCGGCTAGTCTGTCTAATAAGGACATTACCTGAGAGCTAGCTTGCTCCATTTCTTTCAGATACTTATCTCTACTTGCAATATCATTATCCCGATCCGCTTTCATGGCTGCAACACCTGCACTATGTACATTATTGTGTGGCCGTTCTAAGCGTGAGAACGCATCCGATTTAGAAACTGGTTTGCTCGTTGCCTCTTTTAACCACTTACCTAAGCGAGATGACACTGCGTCAGCAAAATCGGCAGGCGATTTATTACTTCGGCCGTTTATTACTGCATAGACTTCAGATTTCCACACCACATGATCTAGCTTAACCGTTTGGATAAAGGTTTCGTGTGAACCGCGATGAATAGTGTCTTTCATGCTAGTGCAATGACTGACCATTTTGTCATAAGATTTATTCAGACTGCCCACACCTTCAGCCAGGTGCGTATTGTTGGTTTGTATTTCTGTTACTGAACCTACTGCTGCGCGGGTAGATTGGATAATGCCCTGTACCAGCTCTGCCACTTCATTGGCTGATTTATTGGTTTCATTTGCTAGCGCACGAACTTCGTCGGCAACCACGGAGAAACCCCGCCCTGCATCACCTGCTCGTGCGGCTTCAATAGCGGCGTTGAGGGCCAGTAGGTTTGTCTGATCAGATATGCTAGTGATAGTACTAACGAACTTATTAATATTATCTGCAGTATCGGATAAACCAGAGATACGTTCGTTCATATGGCTCATTTTGCCACTGAGCTGATCCATGTCCTTTAAAATTTGAGAAAGCGCAGTTGCGGATTCAGAGAACAAAGTATTAATGTCTTCAATTGCGTCGCTTTCGCTTTCAATATGTCGGTACGCGCCCAGTACAGTATCACGTATACCTTCTACCTGACCTAACGCATCAAGCATTGACTCAGTCAACAAAGACTGACCATCTTTACCAGTGACTGCATTTAATGCCTGATTTTCTTCAGCGAGCATTTGATTTTGCTCTTCGAGCTGTTTTACTCGATTTTGTAAATCGGACTGTTCGCGCTTCAGCGCGCTAACTTCTTCTTGTTTTTCTTCGTATGTTGACTTAAGTACGAGCATATGGACCTCTGAATTCAGGCAAAGGATTAAAGCATGGTTTTTTCATAATAACCCGATATCGGCTGAAAAGGTAAAAAGCATTAACATTTGTTGTGTATTTAATTTTCTGCGGCCTGTTTTGTAGTACCACGAGAAATCAATTTTGGTTCCAATATATGGGTTAACTCCATCTTATGATCGCCATACGCGCGGTTTAGAATCCATCGTGCGGCCATAGCCCCTATTTCTCGCATGGGATAATCGATCGTGGTTAACCCAGGAGTAAGATAGCTGGCAAAATCGACATTATCAAATCCGACGACTGAAATATCCTCTGGTACATTTTTTTTCAATTCACGCAGCGCATTGATCGCGCCAGACGCCATTTCATCGTTCGCACACGCAACTGCACTGTAGCATTGCCCTTGCTTCGCCAACGCTTTTATTCCTGCTTCGCCCGATTGCGCCTGAAAATCACCTTCATACATTAAGGTTTCATCAAAGCTGATGCCCGCCTCTGATAACGCTCGTTTATGCCCCGCTAACCGATTTAAACCGTCTGCTTTAAATAGCGAACCTGCAAGATAAGCAATTTGTGTATGGCCCTGATCAATCAAATGGCGGGTAGCTAAATAACCGCCCAACTCGTTATCTAAACTGATACAGTTTTCTTCTATCTCTTGTATGTAGCGGTTAACGATAACCAGCGGTACGTCTTGTTGAGCCAGATGAATAAGATACTCGTCACTAACGGCTTCTACATGCAGAATCAATGCATCGCAGCGACGACTTAATAAAGCTTCGATCTCCTGAGTTTCCAGTTTTTCATCAGAGTGGCCTGTCGCCACAAACATATGTTTGTTTGCTTTGCGCAGAACTTTTTCAGAACCTGCCATCATGCTGCCAAAAAACGAACCGTGCAACTCTGGCACAACATAACCGATAGTATTCGTTTTATTTGAGGCTAAAGAGGCTGCAAGAACATTATGGCGGTAACCGAGTTTCGCCATTGCCTGCATCACTTTAACGCGAGTTTTTTCTTTGACGGTGTCAGTATTATTAATAACGCGGGAGACTGTTGCAGATGACACGCCCGCCATTTCACTGACTTGTTTTATCGTTACCATGTTCTTATTCCTGATACCGTCCGTGGGCTGCATCAAGCTTGATTGTCCGTGGGCTGCATCAAGCTTGATTTTTGTCAATCTACTTTACCTAGTGATAGTGATGCCTGGACTGATTCCATTTTTTGGTGGTCTAATGTATACCACCGCATAATAATCGCAACAACTAAGGACGCCAACGCAGGGAAAATACAGAAAGAAACGACAATGCCATCGGCAACGTTTGCGTCAAATACATTTGCCTGATAACCATAAATTGCTAGTAACCACCCTGCTAAGGCGCCTCCCACAGCAAGCCCGACCTTTATGAAGAACACCACCGTTGAATAAGTGATACCTGTCATTCGTACACCGGTTTGACTCTCGCCGTAGTCCACCACGTCGGCAATTTTTGCCCATAAAAGTGGTGTAGCCATTTGTAAAAACAGACCCCATAAAAAGTGGATACCCATTGCAAGCAACCACATATTGGAAGGTACAAAATAATTAAGCAAACAAAGTACAGCGCTTATCACCTGCAACATTATATAGGCTTTTACTTTACACATCTTTTTCGCCAACGGATTTGCCAGCGCGCAACCAATAATGCTACCAATCATGCCGGCGGTCACGAAAAGTGTGACATCATCGGGTCTTTGCAGAACATATTTTACATAGTAAATAGCCAATGTATTTCGCAGTACCATGCCTGTTAGCAGTATCACCGCGACTACGCATAACACACGGCACTGGTCATTACTCCATAATGCTTGAAGCTGTTCTTTTACCGTCACCGAATTTTGTGTTGCTGGCTTAACGCGTTCCTTTGTGCCGGCAAAGCACAACAGGAATAAGACCATTCCTACCATGCTCATGGCAATCATGGTACGTTGGTAACCTAATGCCTGATCTCCCTCCCCAAAATACGCCACTAACGGTAGCGTAAAGGTGGTCACCAATAAGCCACCGACCATGGCAAATACAAAGCGATATGATTGAATCGACACTCGTTCACTGGCATCAGCGCTCATTACCCCGCCAAGTGCTGAGTAAGGGATGTTGATTGCGGTATACATCAACATCAATAACGCGTATGTAAAAAATGCATATGCCAGTTTGCCGTCTTCCGGAAGGGCGGGAGAAGTGAAAGCCAAAATACTGCAAAGCGCAAATGGCAGCGCTAGCCATAACAGGTAAGGACGGTAAGACCCCCAGCGGGTGTGGGTTTTATCCGCCAGCGCCCCCATCAATGGGTCGGTAACCGCGTCAAACACTCTCACGACTAAAAACATAGTTCCTACCGCCGCGGGAGCTAATCCGATGATGTCGGTATAGTAAAAGGTTAAAAACAACATCACAGTCTGGAAAATAAAGTTACTAGCGGTATCGCCTAAACCGTATGCTATTTTTTCGCGAGCACTTACCATAAATGTACTTCCGATACCCAGACGACTACTGACGACTTAACAATGCGTTTCTAAAGGCTATCGCACTGTTTTTTAATGTACGCTTCTGCGTTGTGTAGTCAACATACACTATGCCGAAGCGTTTTTCATATCCTAAAGCCCATTCAAAGTTATCGAGTAAGCTCCAAACAAAGTAGCCTGTTATATTGACACCTTGCGCCATAGCTTCTGCCACCGCGTCCATGTGCGACTGTAAATAACGGATACGTTGCAGATCATTAACTTCACCATCAACTAAGTGATCATCACTCGCTAGACCATTCTCGGTTATGATTATAGGCGGTAAACGGAAATCTCGTTCTAGCTGCAAAAGTAAGTCTGTTAGTCCTTGAGGATAGACTTCCCAACCCATTGCGGTTTGTTCGCTGGTTTCAGGGGCAGGTAATAGAATAGGGTCGCGAGGTGCATCACTTTTAACTCTTGCTCTGGTGTAGTAATTCACGCCGAGATAGTCGATAGGTTGCGAAATAATATCTAAATCTCCGGGCGCTATTATAGGTCGGTGAGACTCAGGGATATCGTCTATTAAGGCTGGATACTCTCCCTCTAGGATTGGACGAATATACCAATCATTAAAATGAACATGAGCTAATCGTGTAGCGTGCGCATCTTCTTCGCTATTTGAAGCCGGATAGAAAGGTGTAAAATTAAGCACAATCCCGCTTTCAGCTTTTGGAGCATGTTGCCTGAGTACTTTCATAGCTAAACCATGTGCCAGCAATAAGTGATGAATGGCTTTTTTCCCATACTCTTTTTTGGCTTTACCTGGCGCGTGAATACCTACTTCATAGCCTAAGTACGCACTACAAAAAGGTTCGTTTAACGTGGCGTAAGAGTAAACCAAATCACCAAATGCTTTTACTACTACTTCGACATACTGTTTAAATGCATAGGCGGTGTCACGGTTTAACCATCCACCTTCATCTTCCAGGTATTGGGGAAGATCCCAGTGGTAGAGGGTGACATATGCTTTTATACCTTTTGCTTTTAGTTTGCCTAATATTGCCAGATAAAAATCCAGGCCCTGTTGGTTTAGGCTGCCATCAGCTCTGATAATTCGCGGCCAGGAAATCGAGAATCGATAGGCATCAACGTGTAAACTATCGATGATATCTAGGTCTTCCTGCCAGCGGTTAACGTGATCACACGCCTCGTTGCCGTTGCTACCATCTAATATCTTACCAGGCTGCTGACAAAATCGGTCCCAGATTGACTCTTCGCGGCTCTCTACCGCTCCTTCAATTTGAAAAGACGAGGTAGCAACGCCGAAAGTAAAGGTGTTGCTCTGAAACTGTTTCTTTAGTATTAAACGATTACTCATACATCCGGCTTAAATTGACGCTGTGTTTCAGCATTGAAAAAGATTAAAGAGAAAGCACAAAACTGGTTTCCTGAATCAGCCTCCAACCTCAAAAGAAAAACTGTAAGCGCTTTCATGACAGTTTTACAATGTTTTAACACAGGTTGGCAAGTAAAATCGCGGGTAAAGAAGTAATCACTTTTCTGTCGCTTTATTTAAAACGCCATAACCTATTGTTCTTTAGTGGCTTTTATTAAATTCATTAAAGTTAGGTTGAAAGTTTAACCTCTATGAAAAATTGTTTATCGCTAAGTCTCTGCCCAGTGAAATAAACGAAACCCCACAAATGTAAGCGCTTGCATTTTTTAAAAATGACTTTATACTCGCGTAATTTGTTAATGAAATGTTTGTTGCGCCTTTTATTTATGCTAAACCTGATGAAAGTAGATGCACAGGCAAAAAACAGGACCATCAGATGACTAACTCAACCTACGTGTCACCCACGCGTACAACTCCCACGTCATTCTTCGCATTAGCGACGCTTACTTCGCTCTTTTTCATGTGGGGATTTATTACTGCATTAAACGATATTCTCATCCCTCACCTTAAAGGACTTTTTTCCCTTAGTTACACACAAGCAATGCTAGTCCAGTCTTGTTTTTTTGGCGCTTATTTTTTGATATCTGTACCAGCAGGGAAATTAGTTAATAATGTGGGCTATCAAAAGGGAATCGGTATTGGGTTAATTACTGCCGCTGTAGGGTGTTTGATGTTTATTCCTAGCGCGTTAGCTGCCCAATATTGGATGTTTTTAACCGCACTCTTTGTTCTTGCTTCTGGCATAACCATATTACAGGTAGCGGCTAATCCACTGGTTACCATAATGGGTGATCCTGCTACTGCGTCCAGTCGTTTGACGATGACCCAGGCATTTAATTCGCTGGGCACCACAATTGCGCCGTTAGTGGGCGGTATGCTGCTTTTTTCCGCCCACGGCGAAGTGAGTGCGCAAGCCGAAGCCAACTCCACCATAGTGCCCTATCTTGGCTTAGCGGTTGTACTGGGCATTATGGCCTTGATGATGATCAAAGTTCAGCTACCTAAACCAGCCGAATCAGCTAATGTACCGATTGGCGAAATAAACGGAAACGTCCTGCAACATCGCCACCTGATGTTGGGTGTAATCGGGATATTTGTCTACGTGGGCGCGGAAGTATCTATAGGTAGCTTTTTGGTTAATTATTTTATCTCTGAAGAAGTGTTGAGTTTAACGGAGCGCGAAGCTGCTAATTTTATCGCTTACTATTGGGGCGGTGCCATGGTGGGTCGCTTTATTGGCGCCGTTGTTATGCAAAAAGTCAATCCAGGTAAGTGTCTGGCCTTCAACAGCTTTTTATCTTGCGTGCTAATTATTGTCTCCGTCAACAGTACTGGTCATATTGCAATGTGGTCGATTTTAGCTGTAGGACTATGTAATTCGATTATGTTCCCTACTATTTTCAGTCTGGCATTGAATGGTTTAGGTAAACAAACCGCGCAAGGATCCGGCTTACTCTGTTTGGCTATAGTGGGCGGCGCCATTGTCCCATTACTGCAAGGGGTGTTGGCAGATAGTATCGGGTTACAAATTTCGTTCTTATTACCCGTGATTTGTTATATCTATATAGCCTACTACGGACTATCGGGTTGCAAGCCAGTCAAGCAGGAGGTTCAGGCATGAAAAAAGCGATCCTTAGCTTAACCCTTGCGCTAACCTGTTCATCAGTATTGACCGCGTGTAATAGCTCTGAACCGCAAGAATCAGCTTCACCCGTTTCACAGAAGTCCGTTCCAGATTTTTGGCCAGATACGTCTTTTAAAAAGGCTAATCATGACAGGGTTGAAAAACGTGTAGCTGCGCTCCTGGAAACGATGACTCTTGAACAAAAGGTTGCTCAAGTTATTCAACCGGAGATTCGCGATATCACCGTCGAAGATATGCGAAAATATGGCTTTGGGTCCTATTTAAATGGCGGCGGAGCGTTTCCTAATAACGACAAACATGCAACAGTACAGGATTGGGTCGCTCTGGCTGAGAAAATGTATCAGGCATCGGTTGATGACTCTCTCGATGGCTCGACCATACCCACCATGTGGGGCACCGACGCCGTTCACGGCCACAATAACGTGATCGGCGCGACGTTATTTCCCCATAATATCGGCTTGGGCGCTATGAACGATCCAAGTCTCATCACTAAAATTGCAGAAGCTACCTCGAAAGAAGTGAAAGCAACAGGTATTGATTGGATCTTCGCCCCTACCGTTGCGGTCGCGAGAAACGATCGCTGGGGCAGAACGTATGAAAGCTACTCTGAGAATCCTGAAATAGTGGGCGCGTACGCTAAGGCAATAGTGACAGGAATGCAGGGTGATATGTCTGATGGGATCATAGATGAATATCACGCTATTTCTACTGTCAAACACTTCCTTGGCGACGGTGGCACAGAAGATGGGGATGATCAAGGCGACAATATCAGTACCGAGAAGGAACTATTCGACATTCATGCCCAAGGATATGTACATGGCCTTGCGGCGGGGGCGCAAAGTGTGATGGCGTCGTTTAATAGCTGGCACGGCAAAAAGATTCACGGCAGTAAATACTTACTTACAGATGTTCTCAAAAATAAAATGGGGTTTGATGGATTTGTAGTAGGTGACTGGAACGGTCACGGTCAGATTGCAGGCTGCACTAATGAAGACTGCCCCCAGGCCATGAATGCGGGTTTGGATATTTACATGGTTCCAACGAATGCCTGGAAACCCCTGTACGAAAACGTGATTGCCCAAGTTAAAAGCGGCCAAATTGCGCAGGAACGCCTAGACGATGCCGTTCGTCGAATTTTACGCGTAAAGGTTCGCGCGGGGCTATTCGAACAACCTTCTCCTGCAAATCGCGTGCTCGCAGGCAAAGAGGAATTAATTGGTGCTGAGGAACATCGCCAATTGGCCCGTGAAGCGGTACGTAAATCACTGGTAATGCTAAAAAATAAAAATAGTATATTACCGCTCTCACCCAAACAGCGAATCGGTCTGACGGGCGACGCCGCCCATAATATTGGTAAACAGTCAGGCGGGTGGACAATCACTTGGCAGGGCACGGGCAATACTAATGGGGACTTCCCAGGTGGCAGTTCCATTTACGACGGCTTTAAAACGCAAGTTGAGCAAGCGGGCGGGCAAGTAGAATTGGCCGAAAATGGCGAGTTTAAGCAAAAACCCGACGTGGCGGTGGTTGTTTTTGGTGAAAATCCCTATGCGGAAGGCAATGGTGATATTTCTAATCTGGAATATCAACGGGGTGAAAAAACAGATCTAGCTTTATTGAAAAAGCTTCAGTCTATGGGAATTCCAGTGGTTTCTATCTTTATTACTGGTCGTCCGCTTTGGGTTAACCCAGAGCTTAACGCAAGTGATGCTTTTGTCGTAGCATGGCTACCTGGTAGTGAAGGTTCGGGCGTCGCAGATGTTCTATTGAAAAACCAACGTGGCGAAGTAAATTATGCGATGACTGGCAAACTACCATTCAGCTGGCCTGCTGACCCCTCCCAAGACGAACTAAATCTTGGTGATGGAAATGAGCCGCTGTTCCCGTTCGGCTATGGCCTTACTTTTGAAGACAAAGATAATCTAAGCAATGATTTAAACGAAACAATTAAAAACCTTAACGACGCATCATTGAGTGAGCAGCCAATATACGTGCTATCTACTCAAAAGCCGTGGCAATTAGAAATTCGTGCCGAGGGCCAGTCTCGCATAATGAACAGTAACACAGCCTCTCTTAATGGCATAAACGTGCGTACTACTGACAGAAACGTACAAGAAGATTCGCTTTTCATGACGTGGGAAAGTGCCGGCTCAATCGGCTTTTACACGCCGTTTAGCGAAGATATGCGAAGCTTTAACATGCCTCAAGGTGCGATCGTATTTGATATTAAAGGTTCGTCTATTGACGGGACTCAGGCAAGCATCTCGTGTTTAGAAGAGTGCGCTACGGAGGTTAATTTAGCACATTTTGCGAATGATACTGTCGAATGGCAGGAGGTGGTCATTCCACTTCATTGTTTTACCGACGGCGGGGTAAACTTAGGTGCCGTGCAATCAGCGTTCGCGCTGGAACGCTCGACTCCAGGCTCGTTGACCCTATCTAATCTTCGTTATACACAGTACGAAGGTGAGCTACCTTCGTGCCAATAAACTCATTACGTGCGTTCTAATGATTATGCGAATGCTCGTGAGTCGTCTCGTCTCGACAAGACTCTCCGGGCATTTCTATTTCTATTGTCGTGTGCGCGAGTTCAAAAGGTGTCAAAGCGGCATCTATTGCCTGCTTAAGTTGTTTTAATTTTTCTGGCTGTAGGTCTGCATGGGTAACTAAATGAGCAGTCAAAACGTGATGTTCTCCGTCCAGTGACCAAAAATGCAAATGATGCAGCCCCTTAACTTCTTCAAGAGATAACAACCCTGATTTGATTTTTTGTTGTAAATCATCATCGGGCGTGGCCTGCAGAAATAGCTTCAGGGTTTGGGATACGTGTCGCACCACGTTAAACAAAATAAAAAGCGTAAAACCAATACTCAAAATCGGATCAAGAATAGGGAAATGAAAAAAGTGCAGAACTATCGCCACAATCAATACCGCTACCCAACCGAACATGTCTTCTAATAAATGCCAGTTAAGCACTTTTTCATTCAGTGTTTGTCCACCATGCAATTTAAATGCGGCGGCTCCGTTAACTACCACGCCTAATATTGCCAGTACCATCATCCCTTCTGTCATAGGCATTTGAGGATCCATCAAGCGCGGTAAAGCTTCGGTCAACACCCAAATAGAACCGCCTATTAGAATGCCTCCGTTGATTAATGCGCCAAACAGACTGAGTCGTTTGAAGCCGTAAGTAAATGTTTCATCTGCTTGTTGTTTTCCCAGCTTTGCTAACACCCAAGCCATACCAATAGACAAGGTATCGCCTAAGTCATGCACGGCATCAGCCATGATAGCCACACTGTTAGTTAACCAGCCGCCAATGAATTCAATAATAGTAAAAATAAAGTTGAGCCAAAAAGCCACTCCCATACGCGATGTATCGGAATGTGCGTGATGATGATGGTGTTGATGCACGGCTACATTCTTGTAATAAAAGCTAAAAGTTAGCATTATTTAATAGCATGCTGCGACGTGCTTTTAAAGCCTGAGCCTTTCATTGAATGGTAAAATTTATTTCTTAGTAATTGGTTAATATCGCGTGAGTAAACTTATTGGGTATTCATCATTTCTTGTAAAACAGGCTGCGCAAAAGCTCTGCGGCATTTAATTCTATCCCGTTACCATGATAGCGTGAGATGTGGGTATACCGTCGCAGCGCCATACTTCTGCCGACGTCAGTGCGTGCGAAAGCCTGGTATGCGTACAAGCAACTTAAGACGTTACCCGGTGCGATGGCTTAGGTATACGACATTCATTTGAATAAAAGCATGCATAAAAAGTGAATCTCACCGATGATCCGCAATGGTATGTAGCTCAACTTTACAGGTACGGCACTTCTTATAGGCAATTGTGAGGGCACGCATTGCAGCGGAAAAAGAATCACCGTATAAATGTCGCCAAACTCGTTTATCATTTTGCGCCTCACAGGCTTTCAACCCACCTATCATTTGCTCAATACAGGAAGCACTAATGGTTGTTTATCTGCGTTTTTAAACGTTGCATTCCTTTTGAAACGCTTATCAAGTGTCAGCTTTTTTTCCATCCAATCGCCCAAATGCAATTAATTGATTTAAATAACAACAACTTACACTATGGCTTGGAAATTGCAAAATGGATTTTCAACTTGTAACAAAACGCAAACAAAAATAAGTATCCTAAGGTGGTAATTGTGTTAAAAATTCTAAACGTAAAATTAATCTCTTTTATTCTTTGCACATTTTGTTCATTAACGGTGTCCGCAGCACCAATTAAGTGGGCGATTGATATAGAATTATTCGATGGAAGCACAGTGACCGGAAACTACGTTTACGACGCTGATACTAACTTGTTCTCAAATATTAATGTTTCTGCCGTTGGACCTACTTTTCCTGCATCCTCTTTTACTTTAGATAGTCTTCTTCTCGAATGGTCAGACGAGAGTCACCTGGATTTGGTTCCAGATGTTGCGGATTTAACGGGATATCAAGATGTTTATATCGCTCTTGATGGAGAGATGACGAATGAAGGTGGAACAATACGCATCGATGAGTTAACAACTTATGAGTGTTATAACGCAGTCTGCGATGATTATAGCAAGATATTCGAATTTGATTCGTTTGTTACTGCCTCTGTTTCGGTCTCAGAACCTTCAATTTTTGCGCTGATAGCACTTGGTCTGGTTGCGTCCCTGCGTAGAAAAGTAAAATAATTCACCGCTTAACATTGTAACCCTCAGCGGTATTACGTAAGCGTTCTAAGTTTCGGGGGCGATTATCCTATTTGGTGCGGATAAGGAAACGCCTCCAACTTTTCTTGAATATGGCTTAATATTTCAGGCAGCCTTGGGGTCTGGTGACCAACAACGAAGCGGTTTTCGTCTTCTTCGAAAACAAAGATTTCTGTGTTGATACCTTCATTAAGCAACCACTTGAATCCTTTGTACTCCACATCGCTGACCGTATTCTTTCTTGCCACCAACTGTTCCAACCTTTTCTTCTGCTCTCCGATAGGGAGTTTTACGTGGGTATCCACATATAAATCCAATGCTTCTTTCATCTCCATTTTAGTTAAGCGGGAGCGGTTCGGCGGCAAACTAACCGGAAGCAATCTGGTCCTGTGTAATTGAGCGTATGTTAACGTATGTTTTGTTAAGCACTTTTTGCAAAACTTGTCGTTTTTACTACCTGGACTGTGGCATTCGCCACACACATACGTATTCGATTTGTAGTGTCGCATTTCATCCGTGACAATCAGATAGTATCCGTACAGAATATTATCGGGGTGAAGGTGCTCATGCACTACGACAAAATCTTGCAGCCGTTCTCCAGCATTAGTTGGACTGTCATGTGCCACTTCCCAGTTTTTATACAATGGCATACTGGTTTCCAGCCATACTTCGCCCGATCGAATTGGATTTTTTTTATCGAAAAAGTGTGATTCTGGATAAGTATAATGCGGCTGATGGGGGCACGCTTCTTTGGCCGCCTTAAACCCTCTGGCACCTTCAAAGGCAACTACCTGTGTGGTGATGAGCGGCCACTTTGTTCGGTGAGTAAGCACTTTTTTAATTGCACTTTCTTCCAAGCAACGCTTGGGACAAAGCGACTTGCAATTAGGACAACTAATGATCAGGGTCTGATCATGATTGGTGTCGGTCGAAAACTGATGCGAACAGTCTGGACAAAAATAGCGTTTTGCAGTCTTTACAGTCATTATTACGTCACATGCAATTCATCTATAAAATTACGTAATACTAAAGCGTAAATTTAACAGCAGATGTCGTTTTAATAATATATCGGGTAACTACGTTTACACCCTTACACCTAATTCCAGTATGAATGTTTATACATGGATGGCAAGTTTTTTATCGTACAGATTATAGTTTACGCTTATATTACAAGGAGTGCCCTTGGTCGCTTTCATTGAATGGTTGGGCGCAGGTGAAATCCCGCTTGCCGTTATACTACTGCTAGCCCTATCATCGGCGGTGACATCGTTTGTAACAGCCGCCTTTGGAATAGGCGGTGGCATATTGCTACTCGCTATCATGGCGCACTACATTCCTATAGAAGTTTTGATCCCTGTACACGGGATGGTTCAGCTTGGTTCCAATGGATATAGAACGTACAAAACCCGTATTTATTTAGATAAAAACACAGTTACTTCATTCGGACTAGGCGCAGTAGTGGGAGCCATTGTTGTTTCATTTGTACTGATTCAACTTCCCTTGCAATGGATTCAGCTTACTGTAGGACTATTTATTTTATATTTATTGTGGGGCTTCAAACCCAGCCCCCACCAGATCAGTGCCAAGGGTATGTTTTCAGTAGGCACAATTACTACCATGCTTTCAACATTTGTTGGTGCGACTGGTCCCCTTTTAGCCGCGTTTATGCATCAAAACCAAATGGGTAAAATGGTGCATACAGCTACCTTTGCTTCCTGCATGAGCGTACAAAACCTATTAAAATTAGCTGTATTTTGGATAGCAGGCGTTTATTTCTTTGCCTGGTTACCTTTGACCGCAGTAATGATTGTTACCGGCTTTATAGGAACGAAGGTAGGTTTAATGACACTCGAAGGCTTTTCGACACAGCTTTTTAAACTTCTGTATACCACTGTGGTTACCCTATTGGCATTCCATTTACTGATCAAAGCCGCTTTTCAGATTTTCTAGCGAAGATATTTAACCCACTGGTCGCAGCTAATTTCTTCATTTTGGATTACTTCAACATGCGTTGAGGGGCTCGCAAAGACAAAGCCTGATTTTTCCAATACTCGACTAGAAGCGGGGTTGTTGCGAAGAACGAGCGCGGTAAGTTGGTTTAAACCAAATTCAGATATTGCGGTGCGACTTAAATAGTCGACGCCCAGACTGGCCAAACCTTTCCCTTGCTGCAGTTGAGCAATACGGTAGCCGACTTCCCCAATACCTGTGACGGGGTCAATATTTTTAAGATTCACTCGCCCCACGATAGCATTGTGTTGAATTAAGAGTGCGGGTAATGCCATCCCACTTTTAAAATCTTCTAACAGACTGTCGATATGTTCCTGCACCCCTGATAGCGAATAAAATTGCGCGGGGCGTGGAGTAATGAGCTGCTCAAAGAACTTACGATTACTAATTTCGAACGCTAATAATTCTGCTGCATGATGCGTGGTTAACCGTTCAATTTTTATATCGTGGGTACAGCTTTCAGTTTTCATCGACTTCTTCCCTGAACACGTATTCGCTCAATCGTCGCAGTTTACGCAAAAGACTAACCAGCGGCTAACATTTTTAAGCTGTGATTGGTCCCACCTATTTTGTACCTAAACCTTAGCATTGACCACCTAACTCCCTCTCTGAGGGATATTCTCAATCCTGTCTCTGGCGTTTTCATCGCGTCCCAGCTCCTTTTACAAACGCTATTGGCTATTGTCCCCCCGACAAACCACATCTGCCGCTAAAAAAAGTACGTGCGTTACAACCCCTATTCCTTCTTGGTTAGCCGTAATAACGCGTAAAGCCAACAGCCTACTCTGATGAGCCATCACCGTAACTTAGCGTGTTTAGTTACAACCGATTACGACGTCGGCTGCTGCGTTTAAAGCTAACAAACTTGCTTGGCTTGGTATGCTGCTGAAGGTTTTAATAAAAGTGACGCTTTGAAGGGCGTGAGAATCATCCCCATTAAAATCTCAGAGGTATGAATAATTTGACCGGATACTGCACACATTTCAGACATGGTTCACACACTTTGTTCGCAGGCGTTGTAATTCTTTTCACGGCCAAAATTGTGCGTTATTGGACCTATAGTACTGTGAGTGGTAGGGATAGCGCACTTCCTTTTGTTTGTAAGGCTCTCGCGCACTTATGCTAGAACATACAACTTATCTTTCAAATTCTGAATTTCAGCTTTTAGATATTTATTAAGTAGTTATCACCATGTTAAATACTTCGCTTAGCAATTATTAGTAAAAAGTATTAGCTAGTGGTGAAGCTGTTTTTAAAACTTAAGAAGTGAATTTTTAAGCTTATAAAATAGTTACATAAGTGTATGAAAAAAACGACGTTGTGATGTGAAAAAAATACACATTTATGTAAAGTGCAATCAGCCACTTTAAACAGAGCGTCACAATAATAGTTAATTTTCAATTAGTTACTTCTTTAAGAGATATCAATGCAAGGTTGGCATGCTTATAGCTTATTAAATAGCAACGGCAATAAGCGAAGCTGATTTGGAGCAGATGTCTACAAACCACTTGCTATGGATTAGCGGCATACGCTTGAAGGACTTACGTCAGTTAAAAACAGACTGGCCGCTGTAGCACCGGACGAATTTTGCAGTGACGGACGTGCGTTCGACGATGACGAGCAGGAGGCAATAAAACTAATTGCGATTGAATCGTAATTATTATTGAGTCAGATATTACTGGTGCTGACATTGATGTCTACACCAAACAAGGGAATGTTACCTATTTTCGGTGGGGCGAAATCCTTTCGCGAACAGAATTTCGCCTCACCAATGCGAAGAACACTGATGACGTCTACGACGTAATAAGTGAACTGTCGATAGACAGTTAATCTCCCCTAGGTCTTTAGGACCTAACAATACCTCTGATTTTCACCCGCCACCTGGCGGGTGCTTTTTTCTGTAGATGAAATTGGATTATGTAAACTGTGTTAAACTACATACTCATCTTTTCTACCAATCCATCAAAAGCATTATCTGATGATTTTTAGCGTATTGTTTTTAGCGCTTTTTACTACTGCCATCGGGCAAAGCGTTGTTATAACAACTTTACCTTCGTTAGGGCGTGAGGCCGGATTAAGCGAAATTCAGGTCGCGATTATTATGTCCAGTTCTGCGGTAATGTTTGCCATTGGTACTAATTTGTGGAGTCGGGTAGCCAGGCGGAAAGGTTATAAACGCACATTAATGATTGGGCTAACGGGTTATAGCATTGGCACACTACTGTTTGCCACTATGTGGTACTTGGGTATTCATTTCATTATTAGTGGCGTCAGTTTGTTTGTGGCGCTACTGATAACCCGCACGATGCAGTCAAGCATCATGTCAGCGACCCCTCCTTCAGCCATCGGTTATGCTATCTCTGACAGCTCTTATGCTGATAGAGTAAAAGCCATAAGTAAGGTTACGTCGGCAAATAATTTAGGCCAGGTGCTCGGGCCCACCTTCGCCGGTGCTCTAGTCGGTTTTGGTATACTGACCCCTCTCTATAGTGTGATTGTGTTAACTGTGTTTGCATTAATCGTGGTCAAACGCTTTTTACCGAATCAAACAGCTCCGGCTGCGCAAATTACACCCCAAAATAGCACCGATACAAGCAATAAAATTGTATCAGTAAAGCCGATCACTGCAATGTTGGTAATATTTTCGGCTTGTGTATTTTGTTCGATGGCAATGCTACAGCAAACCCTGGGATTCTTCTTTATGGATGAATATGGGGAATCAACTATTGCCGCTGCTCAGTCGGTAGGTATAGCGATGATGATTAGTGCAGCAAGTTCCTTTATTGCGCAAATCGGTATTATTCAACGTGCAACCTTACGCCCTGAAAAGTTGGTACAAATCGCGTTACTTTTATTAGTGGTGGCTTATTTGTTGTGCTTCATTCACCAAAATAGGTTAGTCCTTTACCTCGCAATGATTTTACTCGGGGCTGGTTTGGGAATGGCTTATCCCTCTATCGCGGCCATCGCTTCCAGCCGCTGTGAACCTGAAAAACAAGCCGCTATCACGGGGCTAATTACATCTACACCCGCAATGGGCTATATTGCTGGGCCGCTAATTTCTGCTGTTTTATATAGCGTTGATCATCGTTTTCCGTTCTTATTCGCCTGCTTATTGATTCTGCTTGTCTTTACCCTGGCATTTATAAAGCTCACTCCTCGAAAATAAACCTTTTGCATTCCTGTGGCGACTTAGTAAAGAGTTACCTGTTACTCGCAAGTGAATGTCTCTATGAGAGAGCGAAAAAACAATGTCTTCGCCGGTTCCCAGCATTTCATTGTATTACCTATTTTATGTGTCTTAATTTGCTGTTTAGCCATGTTTAGTGAGCAGGTTTTTGCTTTGGGTAATGACATGGACACTGCGTTTTCAACACCTCAGGTTTGGCTATCATCAAAGAATACTGAGGCGAGATAACGTACATAGCGGTTCGAAAGAACGAAATTTATACATGCAAATAAAAAAGCAATACCGTCAATGCCGCGCTAAGTAAGGCCAGCACTATGTTGACTGCCATTCCCCAGCGGGGTTTATATCCTGGCGGAATTTCATCCTCATTTAATGTCTTAAGCACTTGGGCAAACTGATAAGAGGAAACGAGCGCGCACATTCCCCCGAACACGATAAAAGCCATACCAAGTATGAAGGCGGGAGTGACCAACGACTCATCTACTTCATCTTGAAGCAACCTGACCAATAAACCTGCACGCTCTAATATAAAGCCAAAAGCAATGAGGCCCAAACTCGTGCGATTCCACGCCAACAGCGTTCGCTCGGCAGCAAACAATACTCTTGGATCTTGTAAGTAGCCCATCCGTTTCCTATTTATTTATCAAATTGAAATTGTTTTATCTTCATAGGCTCAAATCGCCACCCCCATAAGCAGCCTGATGCTGCTCGAAGGGTTATCGACCCTGCTATTTTTTCATCGTTTTCATGAGTAAGTACAATAACATAGTTAACAAGCCCCTCAGGCTCAACCTTAGTCAATTGTACATATGCGTCAACAATTGCAATTTGTGTAAATTGACTAAGATCGGCGAATTCTTCCAGTTGCGTGTATACCGTTTTTAATGAGGAAACAGGTGTTTTATCCGCAATATCCTTACACAATAATTGATGGGCGTTGTTGAAATCGTGTTGATGTAAATACAATTCAATAAAGTTATGTGCAGGCTCTTTGGTTCTAGCTATCGCATTATCTAAATAAGCTTTAGCGTCAAAGAGTTGCGAGGCATCTACCATACAACTCATTAACATGAGCACCGTAAGCACTATCCCTTTCATATAAAAGCCTTATTAAAATTTATAGGGCAATACGCCGTTGCCCACCATCCATTGGCTTATTATTCAGGCCATTACCAACCTGAAGCATATGCAAATAGTAAAAGTAGCGTCTATTTACCTTATTTGGCAAATGATAATCTTTTAATTTTACTCACAGCAACGGTAACAGTAGCAAGGCCCAGAATGATACGAAGGGGCATGAATCTATGTGCCCCCATGTATGCAGCTACCCATAAGAAAATAGGTAGGTAGAGAGGAATATGCCTTTACCAGGTCGCTGGTAAAACTGCGTTCCATAGCCGCTAGTCTTGCGTCAATAGCAGGTCTATCAAATATCTCATTAGAAGCAAGCTTAATTCATCCAATCTCGCCTAAACCCCGTAGGTTGACCCCCTAGCTAATATTAATAGGGATCCTTTCAAAATCAATTCCCTGTCTCATGCAACGTGGAAGTTTTTGGCATATTGATTAACCACTCTCGGGCTATGTTAATGGGGTTAAATAAAGAAATTTTTGCGCAGCGTAATAACGGATAGAAGTGTATTTACATAAAGACAGAGGAAGTGATGATGAGCCCACCCGTGTTAATCACTATCTTCAAGACTTTTGCCTAGATTTAGCCAGACGAGGATACCGATGAGCTGTTTATATCGACATCATTCATAATACCTATTGGCCTGACTATTGGCGCATAAATGAGGGGTGGAAGGATGGAGTAACTGTCGTTTGTTGTATAAGACGACTTTTCCTAGCCGTTAGATTAGCCGAAAATCTCTCTAATTCCACTTTTGACTTCAAAGCCTGATTGCTTGATATATCGTCGAGCAAAAAAATAACACTCTATTACTACTGCCAACGCCACTATACTTTCCATCTCACTTCTCACTTCTCACTTCTCGCTTCCCATCTCGTCCAAAAATTAGGTTAGCTGATGTCAAAGCTATCGATACCATCTTATTTGCAATAACTTGTATGCAATAAATGGGCCTGCTTAAAATCGCGCTAACGAGTTGAATAGGTTAAGATTTTTATCGGCGTTCAAAAATCGACCAAGACTAAATATTCCCATCTCTGGGAAAATTTTACTCTTCTCAGGTAGTCGATAGTACTCATAATAAAATGGGTATCAAAAACGTTATTCTTGAAAGTACTGCTATTAATTGTTCGCATGCATCCAGTATTTTTTGCTGAAATTCATACTAAACATACAAAACGAGAATAGTTTGAGGAGGGAATACTTAAAGAAAGACTAAGACAGGATAGAAGACTAAACAATCAGGATGTTCTATTTAACCAAAATTATTTACCCGACGATATACAAGGATACTACTCAGCTTTCCCATCCAGAAAAATAGAAAAACGCAACTCAATTAACCATTTCCCAACACCACATTCACGTCCCGAGCTACTGGGAGACTGCACATAACTGGATGTCTTGATGCGAAAATTTATATCACTTATTACCTTAACTTGCTTTTACTGAGCTTTATCGATTTCGTTATTGCTTCATCGCAGGCGTAAACCAGGGAAGCAAAGGAGCCGACGTTATTTGTGTGGGCTTTCAGAATGGCTCCCGTTGGGAAAGCGTTGCCGGAACAGTATTTAACGCCTTTGCAGACATTTTGGCGTTGGTTTCAGGTTCCGACTTCTAACGTTACCCACTGACAGTATTGCGGCGTTAAACTCACTTTCTACTGCAGGTAGCGCTCAGTTCAATGCTCGTTATCCTGAAGGTTTACCTAGTGGTTGCTGTGCTAACAATGGAGGAATGCTGGAAAGCAACGGTGTTTATTATTATTCCTAGGGCGGAGGCAATGCGAATACAACCCTTCTTAATATTGTTGGTCCGTTTATGCCACTACCAGGTATGGCGTTTGGTGGAACTAACGATGGTCTAGTATCGAGTTGTAGCTCTCGCATAGGGTATGTAATTAAAGACAACTACCGAATCAATCATTTAGACGAAGTAAATCACACCCTAAGCATTCATCACTTATTCGCGACGGATCTTGTTCAAGTATTCTTTGACCAAGCCAGCCGGTCAAGGTCTATGGGCTTGTAAAGCAGAAGAGTAATAGTTTATCTGGAAAATCCCTCGCTTTTAGATGGTGATTAACCCGCGGTCCCGTCTTAACCATAGACGGTTTTGCATTTTCATTCGTGCAAACACATTAACGTTGTTTCTCGCCTAAAGTTTAAGTACTTTGGCTAAATCTGACTTTAAAGAAAATAAGCTTAGGCACGTTGTACGAAAAACCCAGGAAACCACATTTATTCGCTTGGCCTCAACTCACTATGCGACCGGCTGACCGTTGAAATTGCGTCAATTAATAGAGGTCGAAGTGGTTCTGGTGTATGAAGCTGCTGGGTTGCGATATAGTCCTTATCTTTATAAAGTGACAAAATACCGCGATTTAACTCGTTTATAAGTTCTTCGTTTTGCGGAAATTTGTTGCACATTATTTTACCACCCACTATGGGTTGAATACCTTCCACACCATAAGAATAAAAGACTTCGTCATCTTCTAAGTGATTTGTCAGATACTCGTGCGCTTCCTGAGGATAAATAAGCGCTATTTGTGCTCGGTTTCTAAAGAACATTTCAGATATTTTATTATGTCTGTCTGCACTTGCACGCCATACGATATTGCGGCTGGGAATTTGCGCTATAAACCTATCCAGTTCGTCACCATAGGATATACTGTCTGTGAGCAAGATCACGTGGCTTGGGTGCGCTTGCACCATCTCAGTAAGCGATTTAATTTCTCCTTTTTCGTTCAATAAACTCTCGCTAACGGCTGCACGGGTGTAAACACGGGGAGAGGGCAGAAACGTTAGCGGTAAAGAAAATAGATAATGATTACCTCGTTCAGCATTTTCTAGTGCATAAAAATTACAAGCCGGTGCGTTACCTTGTAGAAATCTGAGGGATCGTTTAAATGGGGAATAAACAAATTTGATGGGAAAACTAATTTTAGGTAATAACAGACGGTAAGTTTTAGGCAAAGCACTTTGGACTGAGGGGTCCGCAACCTCTTGAAGAAACGACTCCTTGCCGTAATAAATGGGCGTGACCCGACTTTCTGCCGATGCATAAGATTTCACACAAAAACTCAGAAAGATAATCAGCAAAACGTGAGGTTTCATATGCGACCACTTACATTCCGAACTTCAACTACAGACAATTTAACCGCAGTGGTAGCTGAATAGCAATCGAAAACCGTTTTATGGAACGGCTTAAACGATCTTATGCATTTTTAACAACATTATGCGTCTTCTCGCTAGCCCAATTTGTTGGCAAAGGTGAAAGCGCAAGGGTCTAACTGTTATTTGCCGTATTGTGGGTTAGTGCTAAATAGCCACTAACCCTACCCTTTGATTATAAGTTGTCAGGTATCATGAAATAGAGGTCGAACCGAATGTGGGGATATCAGGATTACTATTACCTTGGCTTTAGCTATAGATAAAAGAGAAGAACCACCGTTCAGAAAGCTTCATATCAAACACAACCGGCCCGTTATTTATTGTTTCGTCATCAGCCATTTTGATGAGTTGCTGATAGCGATGAGTGGCAGAGTGATAAGGCCTGGGCTGATGTAAATTATAGCGATATACAAATTGCGGATGTTTATTTTCTGCCTCGCCTTCCCAAACGGGCATAGTAAGCTGACATTTTCCATTTGCCTCTTTATAACGGATAGCCTGGACATTTACACGTTCTGCAAGTTCCAGTAATATTTTTTCCTCATCTGTTTCACCCCTGATGGCATAAGAAGGTAAACCTGAAGTTTGGCCGAGTTCACACGCCAGTGTAGCGATCATTGAAAATGACGGCTTATTTTCATTAAAATTATCGACCATAAAGTCGTAACTTGGTTGCTGAGAGCATCCTGCTAATAAAACTGAAATAGTCAAAATTAGGGTAATACTTAATTTCATTACTCTTACTATGCCTACATTCTTAATTTTTTATTGTTATTTGTCTAAAACGTGTGAACCGACGCCATGATGCCAAACGGACTGTACATACGTCAACCGAAGTCGGGTTAGCAAGAACCCTCGCCTACAAATGAACAAGATAAGGTACGTGTTTGGAAAAATTAAGATCGGATATCTGCCCAGTCCTAAAATTACTTATATTTAATTTACTCCTAAGGCCCAAAAATATATCAGCGAGAAATTAGGTATAAGCTGCTCCTTCCCTTGTGGCAAGCGGCTTTGCTATATTTCCCTTCAGCGAAGTGAGATAAATAGTTTTATTAGTTTCACTTATCACTTTTCACTTATCACTTATCACTTTTCATCTTCATGATAATACCTTTGGAACGTCCGTGGACTATTCCGACCGTGAAGTGTAGGTGGGGAGCGTACTCTTCATGTTTTTTCTGTCACTATAGCTTTCCTATCTATGGCCTCGATGTGGTTTTGACTAACCGAACTGGCGTTATATGTATCTTCTATTTGTAATTGTTCACTAAGACCCGGCACGAGGTTCAGATATGATTCTTTATACCTATTTCTAACGTGAAGACTAAAGAATCAACAGGTTTTTCGTATAGTAACGCCTGATTTTAAAATAGTCGTGTTGAAGGATTTAATATGAAAGCGTGGGCCAATCGGTTAATTGCGCAGATTTCCAGTCTATTTACCTTGAGTGTGCTGACTTCTCCAGCTTACGCTGGCTTCGACGAATTATACGATTTTGTTGCGCAGCGTCCCCAATTCGCTTCCTACGTAGGGATTATTACGACTGGCATACTTGCCTTTTTGGTACTTATTCTCCTGATAAAACAATTTGTTACGAAGCGGAGGCTGGCGTCGCTCGCGGCCGTATCGACGACATTGCAAGCCCAGCTGAATGCCCTTCCATCTGGAGCTTTGTTTATAAGCAAAACAGGTGATGTACTCGCTGCCAATAGAACTGCTTTATATTTGCTTGGAATTAAAGAGGAAAATGTCAATAACGTTAATCTGCTATCGTTATTACCCAATGCTGACGAACCTGCATTGAAGTGTGCTTTCGCCAGCGCTAAAGAAACCCGTATACAGTGCACAATGCCTCGCCGAGACCGCGTTTATCAAGTAAGGGTATGCCCCAACATTGATGCCAGTCTAGGGGCTCACGCCGCCGTGATGCTCGAAGATGTTCACTTGTTTCAACAAACAATTGATAATTACAAAAATCACCTTTCCCATTTAACTACTGAGATAGGCACCAGTGGCCATGGGGTGATAACCATTGATTACACTATCGGTACGGTTGAAATTAATTCGGCTGTCGCCACTTGGGTTAATGCACAGAATAGCGCAGTATTCTCCCCTGACGAAATGTCCGCGTGGTTTAGCGAGCCAAGTTGGCAATCCCTCCATTCTGCATTAATGGGATTAGGCGAATGTCAGCAATTTGAATTATTAGCGGATCTAAACGAAGCAAATGAGCCTCGACCAGTTCGCGTATTAGGCTCGGTAATTCCGGTAAAGGGAGCGGAAAACGCGTCATGTGTACAATTAATTTTAATAGACTTAAAAACCGAAAATAATTATAAAAATCAATTGCAGAGCGCCTTAAAATTACATCATCAAACTACCAGTATAGCTCCCTTTGCAATATATCGCGTGGATACGGAAGGTACATTTTTAGAAGGTAACTTAGCTTTCGGTAAATTGGTTGGCGCGGATGTAAACAAATACAAAGGTAAACCATTTTCGACCCTACCCACTGTAAATGAAGACTGGGCAAAAGCACATCAGGGGGAACTTGGTTCAATGCCCGTTAAAGTGACTCTGAATCCACAAGAGAAGGTGTTTTTGACGCTTCATATGCAAAAAATGTCTAGCCCGGGCCTCCCTGTTTCAATAATCGCCATTGTGCACAATCAGTCTGAAGAAGTCGCAGCAAATGCCGCAAAATATGACGCAGAAACCAAATTGACCAGCCTGGTAGATTGTTCTCCTTCTGGTATTGTTGTCATGGATGAGAAATTCAAGGTTGTCGAAGTTAATCAAACGCTTGTTACTCAGTTGGGATACGAAGTGACAGAATTGACAGGCGTTGCCTTTCATACCCTGTTTAATGATAAACCTTCTGCCGATCAGGTTTTATCTCGGGTAGAACGTCATGAACGCTGTCAAAACGCTCCCGTTAAGTTGCGCACTCAGGACGAACGCTCACTTGATGTGACCCTGAACATAAGCAAATTAAGTGAAGTGCCTTGTCGCTATATTGCTTGGTTGAGTGACAGAGAAGAACAGCGCTATTTGAATAGCCGCTTCGATCGCCTGGTGAATTATGCCAGCATTCCGATGGCAATAGTTGAAGACGATGCCTTCACCCGTCTTAACGCTGCTGCATGTGCCTTTTTCGATATCGACGATGAACAATCATTATTGGGCAAAACTCTACACAGTAATGATCTAAATAAAACTGATGACAACGCTAATTTTCTTCGCAACAAACTAGATGCGGCTAAAGCCCATGGTCAAGCTCTAACATTAAACTGGCAACACCATTACCAGCAAAAGGCATTACCTTGTGAAATTACGCTCATCCCTGTTTTTAAAGGTACCGAACTATCTTGTATTCTTTGTTTATGGGTAGATTTACGTGCTTTAAAAGAAGCGAATGCGGCGCGTGCTCAAGCCCAGCAATTACGAAACATGGCGCAACAGGAGGTTGAGCGCAAAGACGCTGAGCTTTCCAGCAGCCAGGACGCATTAGCGAAAAAACATCTTACACTTACCCAAACCGAGCATTATCTCGCTAAAACACAAACGGAGTTAACCGCGGTACAAGGTACGCTAACGGATAAGCTATCCACGCTTTCTGCGTTGGAAGAAGCTCATCAAACCATCCGTGCGGACTTCGCCAATCTACAACAAGAGTATAAACAAAACCAACAGTGGTTAGATGAAGCAAAAACGGCAAACCGAGAACTGGAAGACCAGCTCAACCATAGCAGTGAAAAAGTCACTCGCTTAGAAGCGCAACGTCATCAAATCGCTAACGCTCTTCAGTATAGTGAAAAACAATATCGCCAAACGCAACAACAACTTGACAACAGCCGGATGGAATCTGAAAAGTTAAAACAAGCACAAGAGCAGCAAACGCAAGTAATGGCGCAGTCGGAACAAAAAATTGCCGCCCTGAAATCATCATTAGGCGAAAAAGATACGCAGTTACAAGATATTAATGATCAAATTCAGACGTTATATTCACAATTACAAAGCTCTGTTCAGGCCAAGGATGCCCTTAGAGAGCAATTAATTAACCAACGTAAAGCGAGCGAAAAAGCTGAAAATGAGCGTCGCTCGCTACAGGAAAGTTGCGAACGGGCGCAAACAGAATTAGCCGCGAAGGCTCGGCAAATAGACCACCTGCAAAACGAAATGCAGGCATTGGAAGCAATGTCCAATCAAAGCAAAGACGAAATGGAAGCACACCAACAGCGCCTGGAAAGTGAATTATTAGCCAAAGAAGCGCAGCTGGACGCGTCCAAACAAGATCTTGCCAAACTGAAACAGCAGTCAGAAGCAGTACAGATTGAAAAACAACAAAAACAAGAGGCGTTAGACAGGTTAGTCGAAGAACTAAACACGTTACAGGCAGCTGCAGAAGAGCAACAGCACTCTAATTCTGAAGCACAACGTAAATGGCATAAACACCAGCTCTTACTACTGGAAAGCTTGCGCGCTAAAGAATCACAACTAAAAGAAAGTGAAGCAGCGTTGCATCACACTATTGCTGAGAGTGAAGCAGAAAAAGCGGAAAAAGCCCGTCAACAGCAAGAGTTAGAAGAACTACGTGCTGAATGTGAACACATGCAAGAGGCAGCGAATACTCAGCAACAATATATCGTCCAAAATGAGCAAGAGTGGAAAACTACACAACAACACCTGGCCAGGTCTTTAGAAGCTAAGCAGGCTGAGTTAAGTCAGGCACAAAAACGTCTTGAAGACCATCAGCAACAAGTTGCTGCCGAGAAACGTGCTAAAGAAGAACAACAGCAGCGACTTGCTCAGTTGGAAGCAGAGCTCGCTGATGTCGCGCAACGTGCAGAAACACAAAAAGCCATGATGGAAGGAAGCGATGAACAATGGCGTAAGCACCGCCAAGAAATAGAGGCGCAGAAGGCACAGCTTCATGCAGCGCTAGAATCAGCAAAACAAGAAAATACTCAAATGCAGGAGCAGCTGCAAACCAGTCAGTCACACTTGGTGGATGCGGAATCTAAAGTGTCGCAGACCCATAGTGAGGAACAAAAGCTCAATCAAGAATTGAACTCAATCAAAGCGGATGCTGAAGCCCTTCAACAGCAGCTTACTGACAAACAAGCGAATGAAGAGAAGCTTCAGCAGCAAATTCAGTCACAACACAACACCTTACAGCAGCGAGAAGAAAGTATCGCCACACTGAAGGAGGAACAGTCTAAGTTAGAGCGGATGTTAAAACTAGCAGAGCAAGAATGTGCGCAAGCGAAGGACTTGTTAAGCAGTGCTGACGCCGACCAGTCAGATCTCCAACGTCAGCTAGCTGCTCTGGAGCATAGTCTGGATGACAGCAAACTCCAGCTTGCCAAGAAAGAGCAAGCATTGAACGGCGCACAGCAGAAAATTCAACAACAAGAATCGCAACTGCAGCAACAAGCATCAGCACTGGTGGAAGCACAGAAAGCACAGCTTCATCATCAGCATAACGAAACCCCTGCAACTAATGCAAAGGCGCTACCCGGGTATGCCAACTTCGAGATGCCGCTAGACTCATCGGTATGGTTCGACTTGTTGCCTTATTTACAAGCAAATAAGCAAGTGGACTCATTGGCCGTGTCTCTAAAATCGTTACTATCTGACCTAGAACATGCGGTTGAGGCTACAAGTGAAGCCATTTCCAATGATGACAGAAGTAAAATGCTGGTCAATACGCGTAAATTAATCGCCCTTATTCGTCCGGTTAATTCAGCGCCGTTAAATGACATGGCAAACCGTCTTGAGGCGGATATTGAACACGGTAATCTTGATAATATTTCAATATTCTGGCCGACAGCGCGACAAAATTTAAGTAAAACAATGAGGGTTATTTATGGGCATTTGAACGACTAGCCCCCTGCATTTAGCCCGTAACGTTACGGGCTAAATTACACCTTAAACGTAAAATTTAATATTCGTAAACTAGACTACTTCTAATTGACTGTGCTATCTCTATAAAATCAGCATTTCATCGTTTAGTTGTGGAGCAATGATCCTCACCATTCGCCCTGAACACCCAGAAGATATTCCTGCTATTCGTGAAGTCATTAAAGTAGCATTCAAAGCTGTGCCCCATTCAGAAAACAACGAGCACCTTATTGTTGATGCTTTACGTGACGATGATGCGCTGACAATCACGCGAGTAGCCGAAGAAGAAGATAAAATAGTCGGCTATATTGCGGTTTCTCCAGTAACCTTATCGAATGGCGAATCCGGATGGTATGGGATTGGTCCGCTTGCCGTTTCTCCCACCGCCCAGTCCAGAGGGCTCGGTAGTAAGTTGATGCAAAGCGCCCTTTTATGGCTAAGGGAAAACGCAAAAGGATGTGTGCTGTTGGGAGAACCAGAATTTTATTCTCAGTTCGGCTTTAAGGTGACAGATGGGTTGATCTTACACGGTGCGCCCCCTGAGTATTTTATGGCGCTCTCTTTTAATCACCATTACCCCAGAGCGGACATTACGTACCACCCCAGTTTTTATCCTAGCAGTTAATAGTTTTACCTGTGTACAGCAGGTCCAGTAGTGGGAGACGTCTGGGGGGCCAGTGCAAAATTAACATCGGGTAGCGCCGAAGCACTTTGCATACCCTCTAGGTATTCATTAAGGCACAATAGTCCCTCTATATCGTTGCACATCGCTTTCGGTGTCGCCGCCAAATGAAGATTTGGTTGGGTGAACCAGATGATCATCTTTTCATTGTCACCGTCAGACAACGCATATAGCAGATGATACAAACGAATAAAAGCAAGCTGAATTTTGGCTTCTGACGATTCAATTTCAAACCCCACCAGCGCCGTTTGTAATAATCCTTGCTCGCTAACGCCAAGCATGGCCGAAGCCTCATTAGGGGATAAACCCAGCTCTTCATATGCCCATGTGAATGCTTTCATTATTACAGCGGGTTGGTAATGCGCAATTGCCATTAAAGCCACCTTCTTGAATAACCTGTTGTTAGGTACGAAGGGCTACTGCGAGAATCGTTCCACAAATGTAGGCTGAATTACACCGTGTGAAATGTGCAAAATAATTTATTTAGTGCTTTCCTTTCGATAAGACGATTCCTGCCACAGCCTTTGTTAACAAAGCATTTACAAAAATTGAGTGAAGCGGTGGGTGAGGGTTATTACACAAAATCACAAAAAAGAGCGCTTATTTCTGCCAGAGGCTATATAAGAAAATTTTTCACTCAGGGCTGAATTAAATACTCGCGGCGACCTATCTCGCCAGAAGAAGTGGAAAATACGGCTGCCTTTGTTCACAAGTCGCTCGACTATGACGGTTAACCTATTGCAATATCCTCGTTACCCTTTTCTGCCGTGTACAACCCTCCTATTGCGGATTATTATTCTACGGCTGGTCGCTGGCGTAGGCTTTGGTGGGACGAGATAGTGCTTGTTTTTTGAAGAAGTTAAGACCTAACACTCCGCAAAAACAGGGCTGGCTTTCGTTGTTACCGCTCTTGCCTGGTTAGCGCCCCATTCTTTTCTCTCGGCGAAGAAGTGACACATGCATTGACATAGTGCACCGGTACAAAACTTTATACTTTGCCTGTTATTGATTGTTTTTTGACGACCTCTTTTTATTCCCACCGATGAAACATTCTAATTTTCAGAATCATCAGTTCAACAAAATGAAGTGTTTATATAGTCTTACTTCATCTATTGTACTAAATGAGAACTCCATTACGTGAGGAAAACCAATTGAGAAAATCGAATTCTGGCTGGGGATGGGTACTTATAACCCTGCATTGGGTAACCGCTGTCACGGTTTTTAGCATGTTCGCGGTAGGATTATGGATGGTAGACCTGAACTACTATAGTGATTGGTATAAAACGGCCCCGCATTGGCACAAAAGTGTTGGCTTATTACTGGCTGGGTTAACACTGTTTAGGTTTGTCTGGCGCATGGTCAGTCCTCGTCCGAAAAGGCTTGGCGGTGACTTGGAGCGCGTAGCGGCAAGTATTGCGCATTTATCAATTTATTTAATGTTGTTCTCTCTCTTTATTAGCGGCTACCTTATTTCCACCGCAGATAATCGAGCGATTGACGTATTTAATTGGTTTACCGTGCCCTCACTCGGAGAATTATTTGATGATCAAGAAGATATAGCCGGAAGTATTCACTTTTACCTTGCATGGGCGTTAATTATTTTTATTGGCGTACATGTGCTTGCAGCACTTAAACATCATTTTTTTGATAAAGACGCTACATTAAAACGTATGTTGGGCCTGCAATAAATACCTTAACCAGGAGAAATAGATGAAAAAAATAGCATTAGCATTAACATTGGCATTTGGTGCGACTGCAGCTAGCGCAGCAGATTATATTATAGACACCAAGGGCGCTCACGCTTCGATAAATTTTAAAGTTCAACATTTGGGTTATTCTTGGCTGACGGGAAGATTTAATGAATTCGAGGGTGAATTTAGCTACGATGAAGACAAACCTAAAGTCTCTAAAGTCAATGTAACTATTCAAACAGATAGTATTGATTCTAATCACGCAGAGCGTGATAAACACTTACGTAGTGATGATTTCTTAAATGTTGAGAAGTTTCCTGAAGCGAAGTTTGTCAGTACCACGGTTACCGAAGATAGCGATGGCACGATGACCATTATTGGTGATCTAACCTTACATGGTGTAACCAAGTCAGTCTCGATTGATGCGCACAAGGTTGGTGAAGGAAAAGATCCGTGGGGAGGCTACCGCGCGGGATTTGCCGGTACAACTAAAATTGCGCTGAAAGACTTTGACATCGACTACGATTTGGGTCCGGCTTCAACCGAAGTAGAACTAATGCTGCATGTTGAAGGGGTGAAGCAGTAGTTTTGGTGCTCCCGTCCTGCGACGGGATCCCCCTTCTCATCAGAAGCCATCACCCGCCTTTTTCCTCGTCATCACCCCGTTTTCCTCGTCATCACCGCGCAAGCGGTGACCTCCTCCCTCAACAGCGATAGCGAAAAAGCCCCAAAACTTTTCGTCGTCATCACCGCGTTTTTCCTTGTCATCTCCGCGCAAGCGGTGACCTCCCCCCTCAACAGCGATAGCGTAACAACCCCACGCTTTAGCGTGAGGAGGCGGCTATTAATGCAGCTTTAGCCGCATGCCAACGATATTCCCCAGCTTGCGACTGAGCAATACTACTACCCCTCGTAAATAACCATGAATGGCGAACTGATGCATATTGTATAGCGACAAATAGACCAGCTTGGCTAAACGTCCTTCAATAAACATACTATTGTTCGACAACGTCCCCATTAAACTACCTACGGTGGTGTAGCGACTGAGGTGCACCAGCGATCCATAGTCACGGTATTTGAACGATTCCAGGGCGATGTTTTTGAACAAGTTAACTAGGTTTTTACCCGCTGTTGTTGCCATTTGGTGAGCCGACTGTGCGCGTGGGGGCACCCAGCTATCGTCACTCTGCTTGAAACCACAACAGTCACCTATAGCAAAAATGTTGTCAAAACGAGTACTTTGCAATGTAGGTTTTACCAAAATTTGGTTTGCACGATTTGTCTCAAATAAGTCTAACTCGGTTAAAAAATCAGGCGCTTTCACCCCCGCCGACCACACCAACAAATCAGCATCAATTTTTTCTCCATCTGCGGTTTCAAAACCCGTTTCAGAGGCTCGTGCCACCCGCGTATTTTCCAATACATCTACCCCGAGTTTTACTAACGCTTTGCGTGCTGAATTGGCGATACGTTCGGGTAATGCTGGCAAGATACGGTTATCCGCTTCGATAATTGAGACCTTGATACGCTTTGAAGACATCTCAGGCATGCCATAGGCGCGAGCGAGGTTAGCCACATGATAAAGTTGGGCGGCAAGTTCAGTCCCGGTAGCCCCCCCGCCGACGATAGCAACATGCAATATACGCGCAGCTGTCGCATCATTATTTATTTTAAGCAGTTGGTTTAAAAGCGCCTTATGGAAGCGCTCAGCTTGGACCAAGGAATCTAAGAAGAAACAGTTTCGTGCCACACCTGGCGTACCAAAATCATTACTTTTACTGCCCAGTGCCATGACCAGATAATCATACTTAATCTGACGTTGCGGCAAAATTTGATGGCCTTCATCATCATGCAGCGCGCTTAACGTGATAGATTGATTCTCAGCATCTACACTGCTCATCTCACCCAGCTCAAACTGATAGCCATGTTTTACTGCGTGCATTCGGTAATCCACGCCATCAGAATATTTGTCGATTACACCCGCAGCAACTTCATGCAGCAGCGGCTTCCACACATGTGTGCGGCTTTTATCCACCAATATAATTTCGGCGCGTTGTTTTTTGCCTAACGTTTTAGCTAGTTGGGTGACCAGTTCAAGTCCGCCTGCGCCGCCTCCTACGATGACTATTCGCTTCATTTTTAAGTTCTCTATGTAATTGGAATCTGGTCATCACCACGAATACTCCGCTGAAATGAGAAAATGTCTGGGTTGGCCGGGAAAATATCGCGCACCAGTGAAGCTTGTAAAGTCAGCGCGTTCGGCGTAGCGGGTATCGAACAGGTTATAGACACGAAAACGCAGTGTAGTGTGCGGGTTGAGTTGATAGTGACTGCTTAAGTGCAAAACATCGTGTCCCGAATAAGTATGCGCGTTTTCCGCATCTGTGAAGTACTTACCGATATGCTGCCATTCAAGTGTAATTTCAAGGGGGGTTGCTGGCTCCCATGTTATTTGAGAATTGGCGATAGTGCGTGGAGCAGTGTCCATTTCATTGCCTATAATGGATGCATCAGAACTTTCCGCTTGGCCGATATAGGTATGCTCCGCATAGGTCATGGCAGAGCTCAGGGACCATTGTGGATGAAGCTGCCAGCGCACCGACAATTCGATCCCTTCATGCTCTGTCTCACCATTGCTGACGTTGAAGAAGTCATCGTCACGATAAATTACGTTTTGTTTGGCTAATAAATAATAGGCAGCTTTCAGGGAAAGAGTGGGGCTATTGAAGTGGGCACCCACCTCCCTATGAAGGCCTGTCTCTGGTGATAGTTCGGCAACGGTTTGCTCCCGCTGTAAGCGAAAAAGCTCAGAGGCTTGCGGTATCCTGTAACCATCGGCGAGACTAGCGAATATGGAAAGTTCATTTGAGACAGCATACGTTACCCCGAGCTTGGGTGAAAACCTGTTAAAGTCAACACGTTTATCACTGGGCCTTGAATAGCGACACCCACCAAAACCACATTTTTCTCCATTTTCTTTCGTTCTGCCAGGAAGCAACAAGGTTCGATAATCATAAGTCATGGCTTCGTAGCGGGTACCCGCGGACAAAGTCCACCTACCCCATTGCTGTGAGACTTGCGCAAAGGAGGCGAGCATCAGGGCATCAACCTGATAATTATAGTGTTCTCCCGCGGGTATAGTTTCACGTAAAAAAGCCGAACCTTTGGTGGGCCCCTCCTGAAACTGTTTCAAGTTACCTTCAGTAAATTCGGCATCCGCTCCCACGATAACGCTCAGCCCATCCTTCCAGTATTGCCACGAAGATTGTACACCTCCCCCCTGTTGACCGTTTATTTCTATAGGCTTCCCGGGCAAAAAATGCATTACAAACTGCATATCCTGATTGCGAAAATAGGGCGTGATGGATATGCGCTGGGCATTATTTTTTTGCCATTCAAATTTCGACCACACACGCAGTGCTTTAGCCCAACGGTAAGCTTCGGGATTTTCATTGAAATTAATCAATAGGTCGCTTTTATAGCTATCTTCGCCAGATAGATACCCCGCTGTTTGTTGATCCAGGTGGATATAGGTTAATCCAGTATGGACAGAGAAATTATCAGTGTTATAACGATGACGAAGGTTCATCTTTTCCTGAAATACGGACTCCTCATCACGGAAACCATTATCACGGGTAATGCTCACATTGGCGCCGAGGCCCGTAGAACCATTGTCTAGTCCGTAACGGCCCTTGAGTCGTTTATATCCAAAAGAACCCACATCTACACCTAACCACGCACTATCTTCAGTGGTATCCGGACTGACCACGTTGATAACACCGTGCAACGCATTCGATCCGTAAACTACTGTTGCTGGACCTTTGATTACGTCAATTCGTTGTGCCATTTCAGTATGAGCTTCAAACAATTCATTATTGTTGCAAAAACCTGCTGCGCGAATCGGAATGCTGTCCTCGCTGGTAAGCACTGCTCCGCAGGCCCCAGCTCCGGTCAACACTGGCGAGCGAAGTGCAGGAAGATACTCCTGACCGCTTCCGCGTTGAATCCCTATACCGGCAATTTGTCTAAGTGCTTCTTCAATATGTATAGGTGCGATGCTAAGCAAGGACGCTTCGGATACTGTTGCAGTTGAATTAGCCGCATCCGTACCGATAAATTGGTAGCGTTGTTGAGTCGTCGTAATGTGTTCAATATCGGAATTATTTAACAACCTGCTATTTGAAAACGACAAAGAGCTGATAGTCGCGGTAACCATTAAAATCGCCAACTTCGAAATATACGTCATATAAACAACTAAAAATGTAGAAAGATTAGTGAGTGAAAGTGCTCATCTACTAGACAAGCACCTACTTAAAAACAGCTTAAACAGGGGTTCGATTTAAACTTATTTTGAGAATGAAGTAGCCTAGTACCCCGGAAAGTATTGAACCTATGACGATCCCTAATCGTTCGTCAAACAACAGGTTGACGCCTGTTTCTTCAAATGCCAGCGAGCCGATAAATAAACTCATGGTAAAACCTATTCCACACAGAGCTGAAGTGCCATATAGGGTTAACCAGGATACATTACCAGGTAATTTTGTCAGGCTCATTTTCACAGCTAACCAGCAAAAACCGAAGATGCCAATTTGCTTACCCACGAACAGGCCCAGTGTAATACCTACTGGTACGCCATGTTTAATTTGGTCGAAACTCACGCCTTGTAAATTTAGCCCTGCATTAGCGAAGGCAAACACCGGCAACACAAAGAAACCGACCACGGAATGCAAATCATGTTCTAACGATTTCAGTGGTGAGTAGTTGTCCCCTTCTTTGCTCCGCAGGGGGATAAACATAGCCAATACCACACCTGCCAATGTCGCATGAACGCCTGATTTGAGTGTAGCGATCCACATGATGATACCAATTAAGATGTATGGACTTTTCGATACGACCCCTTGTCGATTCAAAATTGTCAGTACCGGGATACAAAATGCCACAATAATGAGTGCAGTAAGTGAAATTTTTGAAGTGTAGAAAAACGCAATAATAAGAATGGCGCCGATATCGTCGAAAATAGCGAGAGAGGTTAAAAACACCTTAACAGATAGAGGTACGCGCGGACCTAGTAGCGTTAATACACCCAAGGCAAAAGCAATATCCGTGGCGGCGGGAATAGCCCAACCTTTAATCGCCACCGGGTCATCGTAATTAAAATAAGCATAAATAAGGGCAGGAACCAGCATCCCCCCTATAGCTCCTGCGCCTGGTAGAATAATATTTCGCTTATCTGCCAGTTCACCCTCCACCAGCTCTCGTTTAAGCTCAAGTCCCACTAAAAAGAAGAAAACCGCCATCAAACCATCGTTAATCCACAACAACAAGGGTTTCGCAATCTTTAACGCGCCTACACGCACTTCCACAGGTGTAGATAAAAACATATCGTAATACGTGGATAGCGGAGAATTGGCAAGAATAATGGCAAGTAGTGCAGCGATAAACAGCAAGATCCCGCCTGCCGACTGCAATTTAAAAAAGGATTGAATAAAAGATTCTTGTTGATTTTGCATTAAATGTTCCGTTTTGCGTTGCGAAACCAATATTACAGAGGAATGTCATATTGAAAAACTTATTTTGCAAACAATCTAATTGAATAAAATAGCGTTTTAGACATTTCCGATATGAATTGGAGCCGTTACCTTAAATTAACCATATACAATCTCCTCAGCAATATCTCCAGGACAATAGAATATACATTTTCGGTGGCACTTTGAGCTGACAATTTTATAATCACGTTGCTTGAAAATAGATCAGTTGACGATTTTCGGCGCTTTGATAAATGAAAAAATCATACGTATTCGCACGGACGTGTTTCTTAAACTAAAAAATCTCAGCTGTTACGACAAACTCGATAATTATTGCGACAGGCTCATCAACTAGGTTGGAAGCGGTGTTCAGGGGCTTCGCAATTTAACAAGCAAAATCGTTATAGAACTAAGGGGTTAAACCGTATGACGCTAGCATAGGACCTACACCCCCTCTGGTTTGGTTATAGACATAGAGCATTGCTCTTCTACAGACTATTGACAATACTCTGCTATAGCTCGTTAGGGTTATAAAACATGACCAGAACCTATGCGGCTCGCGTAACGTTCTAATGGTAGAACGGATATTCGCGTAGTTACACTGAAGCATAGGTATTGGATTTCGTGGTCGGGTGGCACAAGAATACGAATGAAGGAGCGCAACAGTGAATGAGCATGAACCGTTTTCATTAGTTTTGAAGCCCGCTTTAGCGTCATATGCGCTACTTACTGATGAGACATTTGAGGCCATTTGCAAGATAGCAAAAGTCACAACGGTCAGTAAACACGCAGTGATCTATCGGGCCGCAGAATTGCCCGAATCATTTGCGTTTGGGGTAAAGGGATAGGACGGATTCTAAAAGCCGTTATAGCGAGCCATTTCGGGTGGTTCAATTTGCCACAAAAATCCGTCGATAGTGTAAAGGTAGCGGGGGGCGGTCGCGCTTATTATTGGTGTAATATTGTTAAACAGGGAGCCAGCAAATGCACATTGATGATGCTAACCTTCTAAATCTGACCCGCCTGTGGAAAAGGTACGGCGCGAAATCGGTTTATATGCCCTCAGCTGAAGGGTTTTATCTCAATAATAGCTGGCCTTTTCGTGCTTGGTATGAGGATCAAGATGACACGGCTCGGTTTCACTTGCCCCACGCGGTACATTACAGTGAATGGTTAACTATGTTACCCGCGTCTGCGGTGATACCACTTTGGTCTCCGCGAACCCAAAAACAGATAGGTGCGTTTGACAAACTTGCCAAACAATTACTCCTGAGGGACTGGAGCTGCAGCACCAAGCAAGTGGCGATGTACCTCGATATTCACCAGCAACAAAAAGAGCGAAGCAAGCTGCACTCGGCTCAGTCATCTTTTCAGATGACAGTAGTGACCTGCCAAGCCGACGTGAAGCGGTGGATTGATATTGCCAGTAATGCCTTTGCCTACGCCATCGCCCCTGAGGTAATAGACGCCTTGCCCAATGACAAGGACATGACGTTGCTTTTGGGCTGGCTGGATGGGCAAGCGGTGGCAACAGTGTTGCTTTTTAAAACGGGTGAAACGATTGGCGTTCACCAGATGGGCGTTAAACAAAATGCTCAGGGAAAAGGAATTGCCAAACAGGTGATGCACACAGTAATTCAGACCTGTTCAGCCTGGCAGGCAAAGTACATCGTTTTGCAGGCATCGAAGGCGGGATTACCACTTTACGAAAAGTTAGGCTTTAAGCATCAGTTTCCCATTCAGCTTTATAAAAAAGTGACCTAAATTATCGTCGTTAAACATCTCGCTTGGAGGGATTTGGCAAACAGTTAATCAGGAGACCTGAGAAAGCAGATAACCAAGACAATAAAAAACCCAGTTAATTGCGTACTCGTAAATTATTGGGCAAGAATAAGCATTTCTCACCGATAGCGAGCGCAGGGATTAGTTCATTGTCACTGCAGTTTCTTTATCGCTCTCAGCAACCCAACAAGCCAAACTTTGAAGACACCTTCACGTCCCCGGAAGTCCGCTATGTTTGCTAGTCTGTTCCTAAAAAGACGTTTATTTCTTTCAAAAGGCGCACCATAGCTCGTGAGTTCACCAAGGCGCTTTGCAAAAAACCATCGAGGTGTCCCCTTTTCCATACCATTTATCTGGCAAAGACAGCGTCAGACCTTACTCCTCGAGGCTGATTATGGTAGCGCTTCACTTCATTTTCCGGCGCTATTAGTGCTTTTTTGAGCACTCTTTTTAATTTGCGTTTTTTGGGTTTGATATTGTCAATCCACCTGTCCATTTCCACCCCCTTTTTTAAACAGATTCATGTCTGATTTATACGGTTATAGGTAAATAGGGATTTGGCCTGGCGATAAATTTAATCTTTACCAATAGCGCGTCAATGCTGGATCTTTGTGCTCATATCAAGGATGATTAGGCCCTCGCAAATCGTAATTCAGCTGATAAGGTAACGTAAATGTATAAACTGGTACTTATCCGTCACGGGGAAAGTCAATGGAATCTTGAAAACCGGTTCACGGGGTGGCACGACGTCAACCTGACTGAAACTGGCGTCGCTCAAGCTAAAAATGCTGGCCAGATGCTAAAAGAAGCAGGCTTTGAATTCGACACCGCCTATACCTCGGTACTTTTGCGAGCTATAAAAACATTAAATATTGCGTTAGAAGAAATGGGGCAACACTACTTACCCGTTAAACGCAGCTGGCGCTTGAACGAACGTCATTATGGCGCACTAACGGGGTTAGATAAAGCCGAAACAGCCGCAAAACATGGTGAAGAGCAAGTAAAAATTTGGCGTCGCAGTTTCGATATTCCCCCTCCATTTGTTGAAATGGACGATAAATATTTTCCGGGTCATGACCGCCGCTATAGTCATATTGACCCTGTTATTTTACCTCGCGGGGAAAGTTTAGCGTTAACCATCGAGCGTGTTCTGCCCTACTGGCATGACGAAATTCGTCCGGCTATCCAACGCGGAGAAAACATTATTATTGCCGCGCACGGGAACAGCCTTCGCGCACTGGTGAAATATTTGGACGGCATGTCTGAGGAAGAAGTCCTTAGCTTAAATATCCCCACCGGTGTCCCCTTGGTTTACGAATTAGATAAAGATCTTAAGCCGATTTCAAAAGAATACTTAGGGGACCCTGAAAAAATCAAAGCCATGATGGACGCCGTTGCGAAGCAAGGCAGTGCCAAAAAATAATATAGCAGCATAAAAAAGCACAGATGTAATTAATCTGTGCTTGTTCATTTACAAATAAGCGTTAGTAGGTACGATCAATAGGCTCCAGCCCATTTGCTCGCTGTTCAATCGCTCCCGATAAATCATAGCCGGACTCGATCCAACGACGGGCTTCGTTGGGCGTAAACTGATGGTTTCGCCATTCTGCCGCTTCTCGGTAAGTTAGCCCAGCCGCGCGCCACTGTGCTGCATCAGATGCCATGTAACCTGCTTGGTGCCATTCACGCGCTTCAACTACTGTAAATGTACCGGTATTCCAGGCTTGTGCTTGCGGAACTGTGAAGCCCGCCTCACGCCAGTCTTGCGCTTGTTCAGCAGTGAAACCTGCCGCTTTCCATGATGCAATCTCAGTCTGGCTCATGCCTTCCCAGTCGTCATGAGTATGTACCACACAGCCAGCTAGCCAACCTACTAAAACAACCACTAACAAATGTCTTACCATTTTCATCTCCTCACGTGATGTTTTGTATTTCACCAGCAATAATTTTGTCTAGTGATGAATAAACGTACAGAAGAATAAAGGGTTCGGTTCTTTTTTGATTTTAAATAATTTCTAAAAATTGAGGTATCAATGTGTTCGAATACGTGCTACTGCCTCCTGCCAGTTATGGTAAGCTTGGTCACGTTCGGCTTTAGTCATGCGAGGTGTAAATGTGTGCTCTACCTGCCATTTATCAGCCAGCTCTTCCAATGACGAGTAAATACCAGCCTGAAGACCGGCCAAGTAAGCCGCCCCGAGCGCCGTGGTTTCCGTTATCACCGGACGCTGAACCTGTGCGCCTAAAATATCGGCCAGGAACCCCATAACCCAATCGTTGTTCGCCATACCTCCATCTACCCTTAAGGTATTGGGCCGGGCGCCATCACTCTCCATGGCTTTCTGCAAATCTTTTGTTTGATAACAAACCGATTGAAGGCCAGCTGCAACAATTTCACTTATCCCCGTATCTCGCGTGAGTCCTAAAATTGCTCCCCGTGCATTCGGATCCCAATAAGGCGCGCCCAGACCAGTAAATGCTGGCACAAGGAAAACCCCGTTATTTTGCCTGGCTCGCAGCGCTAAGGCTTCAGTCTCAGCCGCATTATTAATCAGGTGCAGACCATCACGTAGCCACTGCACCGTGGCCCCTGCCATAAAAATACTGCCTTCCAAACCATAGGTTACGTTCCCATCTAATCGGTATGCAATGGTAGAAAGCAATCTGTTTTCAGAAACTAAAGGCTTATCGCCGGTATTTAGGATCATAAAGCATCCTGTTCCGTAGGTGCTTTTAGCCATGCCTTTCTCGAAACAGGTTTGGCCTATAAGCGCAGCTTGTTGGTCGCCGGCTACGCCCTGTATGGGAATCTGTACACCTAAAATATCCTTATCAAGTACTCCAAAATCTGCCGCACTGTCTTTTACTTCCGGAAGCATGGATAACGGTATATCAAAGCATTTCAGTAACTTGCTGTCCCATTGCTGGGAACAAATATTGAACAACATTGTACGTGAAGCATTAGTGGCATCGGTTGCATGCGCTCGCCCTCCTGTCAGACGCCAAATTAAAAAGCTGTCTACCGTACCGAAAAGCAGCTCTTCCTTATCCGCGCTTTCGTGAGCGCCCTCTACATTATTGAGTATCCAATTAATTTTGGTGGCGGAAAAATAAGGATCGAGTAGTAATCCAGTAGTGTTTTTAACGTAGTCAGCCATAGTCGTATTCTGATTAAGTTTGCGACACTGCTCGGCGGTTCGCCTGTCTTGCCAAACAATCGCAGGATAGACAGGTTTACCAGTATGTTTATTCCACACCACTGTGGTTTCCCGCTGATTGGTAATCCCGATCGATGCTATATCTTGCGGTGTGAGCTGACATTTTTTAAAAACAGTTCTCATGGTTTCTTTCACACTTTGCCAGATAGCTTCTGGATCATGTTCTACCCAGCCATCTTTTGGATACGATTGTGCGAATTCTTTTTGTGCCATGGCTACGATATCGCCATTATCCGAAAAAATTATACTTCGTGAACTGGTAGTGCCCTGATCAATGGCAAGAATGTAACGCATGGATCACCTTTCATATTTTTAGGATTCAATAATTGCAGTGTGAATCAACACATTCAGATTCACGATATACCCGCATTTAACACATTTAATGTATCAGCATGTATTATGCTTAAAACATTACTATAGCGTTTAGGCCTATAAAATCACGTGCGTAATTCTAATGCACCTGCACATTTTGATTTGCTCGTAGTTGGCGGCGGAATTAACGGCGCTGGTATAGCGGCTGATGCTGCTGGACGTGGACTCTCGGTTGTCCTATGTGAAAAAGGTGACCTTGGCGGTGCAACCTCCTCCTCCTCCAGCAAACTTATTCACGGTGGCTTGCGCTATTTGGAACAGCGCGAATTCAAGCTCGTTCATGCTGCTCTAAAAGAACGGGAAGTCTTGCTCGGTAACGCTCCTCATATCATGCGTCCATTACGCTTTCGTTTGCCCCATCAACCCCACTTGCGTCCTGTTTGGATGATAAGGATGGGTTTATTCCTTTATGACAGGCTAGCTAAGCGAAATCACTTACCTTCATCAAAACGTATAACCTGTGATGAAACGAGTCCGCTTGTTCCAACTATCACGACCTGTTTTGAATATTCGGATGGTTGGGTAGATGATGCGCGATTAGTTATCTTGAATGCTTTGGCCGCCAGCCAGAACGGTGCCCGAATATTACCCAGAACGCCTTTCTTAGGCGCAAAAAAACTACAAGATCATTGGCTGGTCACTATTAGACGACCTCAGACCGGTGAAGAAAAATTCATTACCCGAGCAATAGTTAATGCAGCTGGCCCGTGGGTACTTCCCACGTTAGACAGTTTGGAGGGTACATCAAAAAAGAAAACGATTCGTCTAGTAAAAGGAAGTCATATTGTGGTGCCGAAGCTTTATGCCTCAGACGAAGCATATATTTTGCAAAATGAAGACCAGCGAATTGTATTCGCTATCCCGTTCGAAAATGCATTTTCGTTAATTGGCACTACCGATGTGGATTATACGGGGGACCCCGCTGATGCACGTATTTCGGAGGCAGAGAAAGATTACCTGATCAATATTATTAACCACTATTTCCGTTCAAAAATCTCAAAACAAGATATCGTCCATACTTTTAGCGGTGTACGTCCATTATTAGAGGAAGAAAATTCCTCAGCACAGACAGTGACGAGAGATTATAGGCTCGAACTTAAAGGATCACGTAATCACCCCCTGCTACTTAATGTTTTTGGCGGGAAAATAACCACCTATAGACGGCTAGCGGAACAAGCGGTTAACAAACTCTCCAAGCATTTCGAAAATATAGGCTCGGCATGGACCGCATCAGCCCCCCTTCCAGGGGGAGATTTTAAAGACAAAGCGGCCTTGCAGGCTGAATATAGGCAACGTTACCCTTGGCTTCCTGGCGCCCTTAGCAAAGAGTATGTGTGCCGCTACGGCAGGCTATGCGAGACGTTTCTTAACCATGCATCATCACTCCAGGATTTAGGCGTACATTTTGGACACCAGTTATATCAGGCCGAAGTGAACTATCTTTGCCAATCGGAATGGGCACAAACAGCGGATGACGTTTTATGGAGAAGAACAAAAAAAGGTCTGCTATTCACTAAACAAGAGGTGGCGAGACTTAATACTTATCTTGCGACCCTGATGAATTATGTCAATCACTAATAAATGCAGTAAACTACTGCATTTGTTAGTACGGTGAGGAAAATTACGGTGGCATTACAGTGGTTCCCAGGGCACATGCACAAAGCCCTAAAAGAAATTAAAGAATCCCTCAGTCAGGTTGATATATTGATTGAAGTGCTTGATGCTCGTATTCCTTACTCGAGTGAAAATCCAGAAATTGCTAAGATACGGGGCGACAAACCCTGTATCAAAATCTTGAATAAATTCGACTTAGCAGATCCGGACATTACTGCCGATTGGCAAGCCTACCTTGAATCTGAACGTCACGTAAAAACCATCACGACCTCGAGCGATAATCCTGCAAACAGTAAACAGATTATCAATTTGATTCGTACTATTTGCGCGCACAAAGACGCTTCAGCTAAGCACATTAATGCCATGATCACCGGTATCCCTAATGTGGGTAAATCCACGCTGATAAATATCCTGGCCGAACGCACTATTGCAAAAACAGGCAATGAACCTGCCGTAACAAAAAGTCAGCAACGGATTAATTTAGGTAGTGGAATAGTGCTTTATGATACACCCGGTGTATTGTGGCCAAAACTAGAAAACCCTCATTCTATCTACCGGTTAGCTTCGTCGGGCGCGGTGAAAAACACGGCAATGGAATATGACGATGTCGGTTTTTTTGCCGCCGATTATTTAATTAAAGCTTACCCTGAACGCATGCAAGAACGCTATAAACTCGATACATTGCCACCGACAGAAATAGAGTTTTTGGAGGCCGCTGCGAAAAAACGGGGTGCAATAATGGCTGGCGGCCGTGTGAATCTACATAAAATCTGCGAAGTGCTACTCAACGAATTACAATCGGGTAAGTTAGGTCGAGTTAGTCTTGAAACGCCAGCAATGCTGGAGAAAGAGAAAATTGAGATGGCGGAAGCCGCCGCAGCAAAAGCGGCCGCAAAAGCAAAGCGTAAACAGAAATTCAAAGAAGGCTCACTGACGCCGGATAAACAAGACCGCAAGGAAAAGCGCAACGAAAAACGTGAGGCGCAAAGTCAACGAATGAAAAAGCGCCGTAACTGAAAAGTCTAAATCGCTTCCTAACCCAATGCTTCAATCCGTTTTTCAAGTGGAGGATGGCTTGAAAACAATGCCTGCACTTTACCTGCACTAATGGCGAAAGCGGCCATTTCATCAGGCAGTTTCGGGGAGTCCTGATGTTGTTTGAGGCGCATCAGCGCCGCCGCCATATCTTGTTTGCTGGTAAGCGCTGCGCCTCCCGCATCCGCTCTGAACTCTCGATGACGCGAAAACCACATTACAATCATCATCGCCAGGAAGCCTAGCACTACTTCAGCAATAATCGACACAATCCAGAACGCAGGGCCGTGTCCTCGTTCAACTTTAAACACCACACGATCCACAATGTGGCCAATAACGCGTGATAAAAACACAACAAAGGTATTCACCACACCTTGCAGCAAGGTCATAGTTACCATATCGCCATTTGCTACGTGACTTACTTCATGCGCTAACACCGCTTCCACTTCATTTTCGCGCATTCCTTGGAGTAAACCTGTGCTGACGGCAACTAATGCATTGTTCTTATTCCAACCAGTGGCGAATGCATTTAACGACGGGTGCTCGAAAATACCTACTTCGGGCATGCCAATACCCGCTTGTTTAGCTTGCCGCTCGACTGTACGTAAAAGCCATTGTTCAGAAGCATTCCTTGGCTGGTCTATAACGTGGACCCCCATACTCTTTTTCGCCATAAATTTTGACAAAAAGAGTGAGATAAATGCGCCGCTAAACCCTATTACTGCAGAATAGATGAGCAGCGCAGTCAGGTCCAAATCGACGCCGTTTTCTGCCAACAATCCCTGAAAACCAAACAGGCTAAAGGTAATGCTTAGTAATGCCATGATGGCAATATTAGTACCGATAAAAAGTGCAATGCGTAACATGGATAAATCCTAAAATGCGTTCACGCCCATAATATGGTTACGGAAGCGAAAAAGCTCAAGTATGAGGATTAAAAATTGTTTTGACGGTAGGTAATGAGCAATCGGGTTAAACTATCTGATTAAAAAAGACCCGCTAAAAATCGCCATTTGGGCTTAAACAGTAAAGGTCCACCGAGTAAAGGTACGTTCAACTCATTCTAATTCTCACTCTCAGGTGATATATTAATTTAACTAAATCATTATAATAAAAGAATAATTTTGAAACTTCCTACTCTATTCATCTTTATAACAATCATTGTGAACACTCTATTTGCTTCATTATCCGTAATAGGTCAAACATCTAATAAAGCTGATTCTGGTTCTTACACCTTGCATACTGAACGTATCCAATCTGAAGTACTCAACGAGGAAAGGACGGTCACTGTGCAGTTGCCCAAGAGCTACGATAAAAATCCTGATAAGAAGTATCCGGTTATTTATCGCCTCGATGGCGCTACCAATCTGGTTATGATGAATGCGGTTTTAGAGAGCTTACAAGCGCAAAGCGCGGCGCCGGAAGTCATTATTGTTGCCATAGAAAACACAGAGCGTCTGCGCGACTTATATCCCACAGTAAATCGCGATCCTAATGGTCCGGTCGGTATTGGCGGTGGCGGCGCTAACTTTCTTAACTTTATCACTACAGAGCTTATGCCTGTGATTGAAAGTAAGTACCGTGTGCACGATTTTCGCGTTATCGCGGGGGCGTCAGCTGCTGGCGTATTCTCTTTATATGCGGTACAGAAAAATCCAGCATTATTTGACGCCGCATTAGCTTACAGTCCAGCGGTGTGGTGGAACTATGGTGCAACGGGAAAGACTACCGTTGCATTCTTAAAGAACGCCACAGCCCTCGATCACTTTATCTATACTGCCATTGGAAACGAAGCAGCTCCAATGCGTTCCTATTACGACAATATGATTGTTGGAATTAAAGAAAACCAACCGAAAGGATTACGTTGGGTTAACGAAACCTTCGAGAATGTCCCGCATAATCTTGTTAGTAGCGCGGCAGGTTTCAGTGCCTATCACAACTTATTCTATTCCGAGTTTATGCAACCACACCACTACGATGGCAGCTTATCGTCTATTGAAGAATATTATAAAAATGTATCCAACCAGCGCGGCGAACACATTGAAGCTGCAGAGTGGATAATTCGCGAACTTGGCTATTACTATGTCAACCAACAAAATTTTGAAGAAGCCACCAAATTATTTAAATATGGCATTGAGCATTATCCCAATTCTCCCGATGCCTATAACGGCTTAGCGTATGGCTACGAACAATCAGGTCAATATCGGAAATCACTTGAGCAGGTAAATAAAGCATTGTCACTCGCATCAGAGGATTATGACGGCTATGGGGTTTATGTGGCAAGAAAAGACCGTCTGACAAAACTTCTGCAAAAATAGCGTTACCTGAGGTAGCTAAATACTTCACTACCATTCTCGCATTAAACACAAGAATGGTAGTGCTATTTTGATACTATTGCTTAGGTTTCACCAAATATTCTTCAAAGAACATCACAACAGCCTGCTGATAAACGTCGCGATTCTCTTTCTTGCGGTATCCATGCCCTTCGTTTAACGCGTTCATGTACCACACTTCTTTACCTTCATCGCGTAAGGCTTTAACGATTTGCTCAGCTTCACTCACAGGCACGCGCGGATCATTCTCGCCCTGAATAACAAACATCGGTACGTCAATTTTATCAACGCTGTTACTAGGGCTGATTTTTTGTAAGAAATCGTGCATTTTTTGGTCGCGCTCATCACCGTACTCAACACGGCGAAGGTCGCGGCGATAGTCTTTGGTGTTTTTCAAAAAAGTCACAAAGTTAGAAATACCAACAATGTCTACCGCTGCACTTAGTCTGTCGCTGTAGTGAACGGCACTGGCTAGAACCATATAACCGCCATAACTGCCACCAAACACAGCAACGCGGTTTTCATCTAAATCCGGTTGAGTGGCGATCCAATCTAACAATGCGCCAATATCTTTAACCGAATCTTCGCGATTAAAGCCATTGTCCAGATTGATATACTCTTTCCCATAACCTGATGACCCTCTTACGTTAGGCACAACCACTGCCGCGCCAAGCGTATCCATCCAAAGTTGGTAAGTACTAGCAAACGAAGGCCGAGATTGCCCCTCTGGACCCCCATGTATGGATATAATTACCGGACGTGGACCGTCAGCTTCAGGTTTGTAAACAAACGCCGGGATCTGACGGTCATCAAAGGTGGGGTAACGTACCAGCTCAGGTAACACAAAATTATCCGTGTTTAAGCCGCCCACTTCACTAAAGGTCCAGCGAGTCAGTTTACCGTAACTGGTAGGTTGACGCTTCAGATCCAGTACGAATGTATCACTCGGCGTTTGCGCAGTATTTAAGGTCATTGCTAATTTGCTGTCATCCGGGCTAAATTCAATGCTACCTACCAGCCCAACCGGGATAGAGCTAACAGGTTCGTATCTAAAATTCTTTGTGTCCAGTAAATATAATTTACTAATACCATCTTCGTTAGTGGTGAAGGCCGCGCGTTCACCATTGTGACTAATAGCGAAGCCTTGAACATCCCAATTTATTTTATCAGTGATAATTTCCAACGTATCCTTTGTAATATCCCGATAGGCCAACTGGGTGAATTCACTTTTTTGATTTGTGGATAGAAAATAACCATTATTATCTTTGCCAAATGCCCAAGCGTAATTGACTGATGGCGACTGTTCACTTCCGTCAATTAACGTTTGCTCACCGGATTCAACATCGAGTAGGAAGATGCGCGAGTCGCTTGCACTGATGTATTGCTGAGCTAGAATTTTAGTATCCTTATCATTCCAATCTATAGGTCCCCACCAGCTACCATCTTGGGATTCAAGTACCACTCTACGCTTATCAGGTGATTGCGGGTTCATTATCCATATGTCATTGGCACTGCCATTACGTTCTGTGCTTTGATAAGCCAACCACTTGCCCGACTCACTCCATTCAAGCGCGCTATTACGAGATTTTCCGTCGGTCAGCATGGAACTTTTGCCCGTATTGGGGTCGAGTAAAAATATCTGGGAATACTCGCTGCCTCCAGCATCCATTGTAAACGCAATTTTGTCGGTACCAGGCTGGCGAACTACAGAGCCTATCGGCTCTTTGAAGAATGTGATTTGATGACGGGCACCTTTAGGCATATCAACACGATGTAATTGACTAACTTCGCCAAAACGAGTTGTTATAAAAATGCTTTCTCCGTCTTTGCTAAACGTCTCAAAGGGTGCTGAACGGATGTTCTGGTACTGATTCAAGTCTGAAACAACTTGCTCAGAAATCTCAGGAATATTCTGTAGAACCAAATTTCCGTTGTTAACAACTCGCTCTTCTACAGCATGCGAAAAGAACGGCACGAATAAAAGCGTTACCAGGGTGGTTTTTATTTTCATCAAACAATTCCATTTCTATTCAATTGGTTATTAGTCTTAATTAGGTCAGGCGTTTTAGCAAGGCCCTTGCGGTGGATAACATGTTGCGCTGTGCCATACCAAAGTGTCTGGTATTAATTTTCGCCATAACAGTTTTAAAAAACCAAATGTGAGATGAATGTAAACGTAGTAGATCTCGCTGCGAATACGCTACAGGACATATTTATATACACTTTCTCGCTTTGTAAACGCCCTAAACACTCATATCATGCGCGCGATGGAAACCAACTAGTTAAGGAAGTTCATGAATAAAAACATATCTGCTGTGGCTTTTTCTATATTAGCGTTGAGTGCGTCGACCGTGAATGCAGGCGAGTACAACTCATTTCTTTCCACCTCTTACGCAAACGTAGAAGGTCCAGGAAGTATTGATTTCACTACCTACTCGTTTTTCGCCACGCATTATTTTTCAGCGCGCACAACTACAGGCCCTTATGCTGAATTTGACTATATGGTCAATGAGGCATTTTTAAGTGGGGGCTATACCCACCCTGAACACGGTGCTGCGTTCAAATTGGTATCAGGTGAGACATTCATCGGCGACATTATTGTAGGTGGCAACTACATTGATGTACACGGCACAGGAAACGATTTTAAATCTTTCTTACTCGGCTATCGAATCAATAATAATCTACATGTTAAAGCAAGATTGTTAGACACCGATGATAATAACGTAGAACTGAGTGTTAACTATAAACACGAGTTAGATCAAGGTAGCTATTTGGGTGTGACTGCAAGCACCGTTACCGATACTGACGCTTATTCGTTTAATAGCAAATACTTTACGCAACTATCAAATGAAACTTATCTTGCAGTGAATGCAGGGGTCAATATTTACGATGGTATGGATAACACGTGGGTTTCTGGAGTAGATTATTATTTCAATCAGAACGTAAGTGTAGGGGGAATGGTCGGGAGTGATTCACTGGTAGGCGTAAAGGCAAACTATTATGTCAATCCAAACCTGTCATTGAGCGCAGGTTATAGCGAAAACGACATAGAAATTAAACAGTGGCAGGTTAACCTAGGCTATCAATTCTAAACACTTGCAATGGTAAACTGGATTAGGGTGATTACCAAGGGATTATGTCGGCCTAATTACCGAGCGACTTTGTCGTAAATAGCATATCAGCCAGTTGTTAAACTGGCTACTTTCTTTGTTAAGCGCTTTCAGCACTTCTTGCGCGTTGAACACACAGAGCCATGGTGTTCACGTCCTCACTCAACCAGATGTAGCGAACCCCAGCAGAACTCACATCAACGTTTTTCTTGGCTTTCAATTGCAGTGATACTTGCTGTTGACCAAGGTGCGGAGTTTCAAGTGAGAAGTCGATGACAATTTGTTCAAGCTCAGCATCTGAACGGTTTTTATGTCGTAGGTTGGGTGTTTCTTGACGTTTTAGCGCATCTGGGCCACCTTGCTTGACCAATTTTAAGTGGCGATAAATAGTATCGCGAGATACACCACTTTGGCGTGAGGCTGCACTTACATTTCCGAGTTTACCGACCAAGGCCAACACCGCTAGTTTCTTATGAATTTCCAACTCTTGTATTGTGACTTTGTTTGGCTCAATGACCTCAGATACTTTGAGCTGTCGTCCAGCGAAATGAGCCGTAAACCCTTTTTTACTCGTGTTCCTTATCTCGATTTTCTGATTGGCAATGGAGTGCTTGAGCGGCGAATCAATAAGACAGAATTTATTGCCATAGCTAAAGGTATGATCGTTACGGATTTTGCGGTGATCTTTCATGACGCAGATATCGTCTAAGTTGGTGTGTTTAGATAGCGGCGTAAATTCAGGCGTTTGTTTTGATTTTACTTGGATTTTCGCCTGCCAGAACTGCGTTATGAATATGTGGCGTTTCTAGTAGCGTGTATGGTTGAAGCAATTTTCGTTAAACTACCCTGACTGAGAAATAAACTACTACTAGTAAAAAGGAATTGACTAATGCAATCTACTCGAGCAAGAACAGTTGTTATTATTCTAATTAGTATTTTTGTAGCTGGATGCAGCACCAGTACAACCGAGTTAAGTGAAATAATCAACAAACAGCTCAAAGAAAACTCAAAAGAGCATGGAATTCCTGCGCAAGCGTTAATGATAATGCACAATCAAACAGTTATGTTTCGTAATAATCTCGGTATCAGCGATGTAAATAGCGCAAAGCCCATTAGCAACGAAGCAGTTTTTCCCATCTACTCAATAACTAAGCTTTTTGCTAGCACGATAGTTATGCAACTCCACGAAGATGGAAAATTAGAATTATCCGATTACGTATCTAGATATGTTACTGATTTACCTGTTAATTGGCAGAAGATCCGAGTCCAGCAATTGTTAAACCATACGTCCGGTTTACCAGAGTATTACAACTGTAAAAAAAAGGAGTGTAAATTTCCTGTTTCGTTTGAAACTGCTATTAGTCGCTTAAAAGATGCTCCCATGTAGTTTGAGCCTGATGCTCAAATGCAGTATAACCAGACTAACTATCTCTTACTTAAGTCTGTTATAGAGTGCGTTACTAAAACTTCATATCGTAAGTTAGTGTATAGCCGAATTTTTAAACCTCTAAACCTTCAAAATACGTGGCTTGGGTTAGAAAGTGTCCCTAAGCAAAGGCTCGTTACCGCTTATCACACAATGAGTGGTAGCTCTCTTAAAGAAAATGAAGCCACCTTTCCAGATTATTCAATTTCACAGATGCGTATTCAACATTAGGTGATCTGAGTAAGTTTTTGTCGGCGATAGCCCAAGGACAATTAATATCTAAGCAATCGTTGATGGATTACTGGCAACCATACCGGTTATCCAATGGTGATGAGGGATACTTTTCATCTGGTTGGGATTATAACAAGGCTGGGAGCTGGCAAGAGCTAGGGCACGATGGCGGGGGCCTCGTGAGAGTGAGAATATTATTTAAAGAAAATCTAGATGACCACTATGTAATAGTGTACTTAACGAATGGCAATAAAGATGGTGTGTGGTCTCGTGATTTGGTTGATTCTGTACAATATTTGGTGATGCCTGATTTGTTTTCACGCATTGTTATGCGCTGGTAGATAATCTGTTGAGAAAGCACGAACGTATGTCCGCTCCTTATCTGTGGCCGCCTGTCAGATGATGTCACAACCAGCTTATAATAATGTAAGATCAGATATGAGCTACTACAGGTAAACGTATGGAGCTATTTAAATTCAGCTCCATCATCGGAGTCCTCGTCGATTCCATAACGCAGTATTTTTCACCTCGCGGCCTTTTATGAGGCCTACTACGCGTGTTTATAGCTCTTCCCTACTATGTAAACCTCTCTTGAGCGTGGACGAGATGCAGCAGGTTTGCGTACCACTACGTTGGAAAATGAACGTCGCACCTCTTTGATAAATTCATCGTAGCCTACACCCTGAAAAACTTTTGCACAAAAGCTTCCACCGGGCTTCAGAACATTCCGCGCCATATCTAATGCTAACTCAACCAGATACATAGATGCATATTGATCGGTAGTATTGACGCCACTCATATTGGGTGCCATATCGGAAATTACCGCGTCGGCCTTCGCTCCATCTAAAGTTTGCAGAATAGTGTCGTAGACTGCTTCTTCGGTAAAATCACCCTGAATAAAATCCACTCCGATAATGCTATCCATTGGTAGAATATCGGAAGCGATTACACGGCCAGATTGCCCTACAATAGGGGCTACAATTTGCGACCAGCCGCCAGGCGCTGCCCCTAAATCCATGACCACATCGCCCGGGCGAATAAGCTTGTCTTTTTCATTTATCTCTATCAGTTTATAGCTTGCCCGCGAACGATAACCGTCAATCTGAGCCTTTTTCACGTACGGATCATTAACGTGTTCATCCATCCATTTTTTACTGGTTTTTGACCTTGCCATAAACTCTATCTGCTTTGTGCTACATAAAACGCTGCATATTGTAGTCCTACACGGGTTGATTTACCAATCCACCTGACTTTATGCGCGGTTAACGATACAATTCGCTCCAATATGCCATCCTGTTTATTTGCGTAGAGCGGCAACATGAAATTAGACGATGTGAAAAAACTACATCATAAAAAATATCGGAACCAATTCGGCTATTTTCTTGTTGAGGGTGAACATCTCATCCTGGAATTATTTAAGGCGGTTAAAGCACCCGCGCAAAGGCGTGCTACACGATTATTTATTACTGAAGACTACCAAAACTGGGCAGAAAGCCACGCCAGTCATTGGCCTATCACTCTTGTTTCGAAAAAACAGATGTCTCAGCTCAGCGATACCAAAACCCCCCAGGGGATCGTTGCTTGTGTTCCGTTCTCCGCGCTGGATTCACCAATACGAAAAGCTCAACACACCAAAAAATACATTTACTTACACGAAATACAAGACCCAGGGAATTTGGGTACGATCATGCGTACTCTGGCCTGGTTTGGGAATTTTAGCCTGCTACTTAGCCCAAACAGTGTTGATCCGCATAATTCAAAGGTGATTAGAGCCAGCATGGGCGCCATTTTCCATTTACCTATGGAACAAGAAGTCCCCCTTCATGCGCTCCCTGAACGATTTGATAACTTCGCCTATCTGGATTTACGTGGCAAACCCGTTACCCACCCTGATTTCAATAACTATTCATGTTATTTGTTTGGAAATGAGGCAAGAGGCGTTCCCCAGGAAACGCTATCAGCCTTCGATGCCAAAGCATTTACCATTCCCGGGAAAGGCGAGATCGAATCCCTAAACGTAGCTAGCGCACTTGGCATTTGTGCATTCCAATTGTCTTTAGAGTAAAAGCACTTTGTGTTTACTAAGCAAGGTACATCACTGCCTAATGCAGTGAGAGTTACCCGTCGACTGTATCGCTGCATTAACGCTGACAATCTCAGTGGATGGTAAGCTCTATACGAGCAACCTCGCATCTTTGTACCAATATTCATGTTCTGACAAGTGCTAGGTAACAGATACGGATTGAAGAATTAAGATTAAGTAGGCTCGTCTTCTGCGTTAAATGTGGCTAGGCTAACTGAAAGTTCACTTTTTTATTACGGCCGCCCCCTTTAGCTTCATATAGCGCTTCATCGGCACGCTGAAGCAGTTTAATAGCGGATATTTCATTTGTATGTGAGGGCCACGCGGTAATTGAACCCAAACTTACCGTGACATACTGAGAAATAGGGCTTTTTGAATGCGGTATGGCGAGCTGGCGAACAGTCTCTAATAGGGTAGTAGAAACAACTGCTGCTCCTTCATAATCGGTATCCGACAGAATACAAACAAATTCTTCCCCCCCATAACGAGCGATAAAATCCTGATCGCGCCTCATCACGTTCTTTACTGCGGATGCTAATTTTCTTAGGCATTCATCCCCCACCGCATGACCATATGAGTCGTTGTAGAGTTTAAAATAATCAACGTCAAACAAAATTACGGAGAGGGGCCACTTATGTCGCACTGCGAGCTGAATATCATGGTCAATTCTTTTATCAAATGCACGTCGATTCGCAATACCTGTCAGACCATCCGATAGTGACATATCTTCAAGAATTTGATTTTGTTCTTCGATGGTGAGGGCGAAAGTTTCGAAGGATCGTGCAATATCAGAAATTTCGTCATTGCCTGATATTCTAAACGGGATTTCACGCCCTGCTAGTCTATCATTAACAAATTGATTTAATCGCTCTAGCCGGTTGACCATTCTAGACTGAATAATGTAAAGCACGGCTATCAAAATCAGGATAGCTATCGCGCTGACGGTGGCCAGAATATTAATCTGTCTTTTTACCTGTTCAGTTGTAAGCACCGTTCTGGCTAGCGTTTCTTCATTTAGTTGATGTGCGCGATACTCAGACATACTTGCATAATCGAGGATAAAGTTGCGTACAAAATTACCTCGCCCGGTGGCGCGCCCACGAGTGCGTAGATGGTCAATCTTTTGTTCAACCAAACCCGCTTTATCGATAATCAGCTCTCTGAGCGCACTCAATTGCGCTGATGCTAACGCTTCTTGCTCGTCAGGGAGGGTCTGCGCCAATTCACCTAATTTTTCTAATTGATCTTCTAAGCCCCGTTCTATTTGCCGTATCTCGGTAAGTCTGTCCAAGGTTGCCACTCTGGATGACATAGCGACAATATCAGCAAAAATTATTTTCCAATTGATGTCCTCAATCCCCCCGCTTGCCTCTTCCTGCTCTGCTTGAGTACTCATTACTTCACTATAAAGCTTGTATATTGCTTCCAGTCTGGTTTGAACTACTGACTCAATATCTAGGCGGCTTTTTACTAATTGATTTAACTCACTAATCTCTAAATCCAAGCCTTGAATATGTCCTAGCAAGCCTGGATCCGCGGCGGGCTCGACCGCCAACATCTGTAAATCGGCAATCTGGGACTGCAACTGGGTAAACAATACTCTTCTGACGACTTCATTTTGTGCCCGTGTTAACCCTTCTGTCAGATATGTCAATTGATTTACTTTTCCGTAAATACGCCCTGAAATAGCCAAAGCAGGTACAGACTCTTCAGTAAGCTCGGTAAGAATATCACTGAAACTTTGCAACCGAAAAAACGCAAGGATAGAAATCAGAAAGAAAAGAAAAATAATGGTAGAAATGGAAAATAGAAACACCTTGGAAAGCGGTACCCTTTTATCCTGTAAATAGGAAAGTTTTACTTCATTTAGCTGAGAAGTTTCATGCTTATTCACTGGGATTCCCGCTACTTATGTCGGTCATTCTATTTTTAACTACAGGACTGATCTGATTTTGTTTCCTGATTCTTGAGATCACGATATCTGATAGCAGTGGGGGTGATTTATTACTTAATGACTCTGAGGCGCTTTCCGTGAACATACGGTATCCATCACCGCCATTTGCCAGATATTGTGTAGTCGCTAACGTATAGTTTGCGTTGGGATCAAGCGGTTTGCCATCAACTTCCACAGTTAATACCCGTTGTCCCGCGGGTAAGGTACTATCGTATGTGACTTGCATGCCAGAAACATGTGGAAACCGTCCTTCTAATGATTCCAGTAGGCTTAGCCCGTTTTCAAGCGCCTGAATTACGGCCTTGCCTGAAATAGTTAAAGTCGCCACTTTGTTGCGAAAAGGTAACTCTTCAAAAATATCGCCGCGAGTGATAAATGTGCCCACTTCATATTGTTTTTCGGCTCGGATAATACCGCCATTTAATAACGCAATATCTGTTTGCGTAAAACTACGAATGGCATCGGTTAATAAATTTGCAAAGGCATTTTCTCCTGACCGAACAGCTTTCCTACTAGTATCCATTGTTGTTTGTAGCTGCCCGATGCGCTCGTCTAGTAACCGATTTAACCGCATAGTGTAACCCGTCGTTTGAGAAGCGACTTCTGGGTCGGGCGCATAATCGGCCAGGTTTAGCAAATCCCAGCTAGTGGTTAAAATTTCTTTTCCATTTTCATGCAGCGTGCACGTCACGATTGCCGCCTGAGAATACTGCGTCAGTGAAATGTTTCGTGGGTGAGTCCACATATCCCCTTCGTTGCGTATATCCAAATCTGGGTCTGTCATAAACGCCAGGTCCACAACGCCGTTCTCAAGCTGCGCTTTAACAAACTCAGATGTATGGGAATAGAGCAAAACAATTATATGCGCGCCGGAAGATCGTAATTGCTGAGCTTTAGCATTGACTTCTTCTCGTGGACTTGTAATTTGCACCCGTTGCAAAGGATATTCATCCGTGACCGAAGGATGGACGATGCTAACCACGCCAATGGTTAAGCTCCCTTTTTCAATAAGGAAGCTGTCTACCAGGCCCGTAGGCGTACCCTGTATAAGAGGGTCGAATAGGTTGCTGGCGACCATGGGAAAACCCGCTTCGTAAGCTCGTAGTGAAAGCTCATCTTCATAGTAGCTGAATTCACGCTTAGTTACCCCCATGGCGTCCGGCTCCAGACTATTGAGAACATCAATAATATGGGCACCACGGTCAAAACCAGACATGGTACTTGGCCCCAAGCTGGCCCCGCCAAACAAAAATACCGTTTCTGGTCGTGCTGCACGCACCTCATCGAGTAGGGTAGCCAATCTCGCATAAGCCCCCTTTCGTTCATCGCCTACCACTGGCATATCAGCAGTGAAAATAAACGTTGCGCGTCTTTCTTCCGCCCACACGTCCAGGATGAAAAAAGTTAACAGTAAAAGTAACCTAAGGTTTGAAGAGAGAAGCCTTATTTTCAATGGCCTGCCTTTGATCAAAATTGATAAACGTAAGTATTAGCGTCTATTGGCAATGTTGCAAAGAATAGGCAGACATTTGACAATATTTAATAGTTGCGTTTTGAATAGGAATATCAGTTATATAAGCCAAAATGCTATGGCCGAATTTATGCTATCCTATTCAACGCTATATACATTTTCATTTCCCTTACGCGTTTAAACTACCCGCCCAGCTTCAGTTATCACGATATTGTCTGCTGCACATTCACGATGACTAATACAAGCCTTACTGCCACTCGTTTATTATATAGAACAATATCTCGCTACCGAAGGAAGTTCATATAAGACACAAAAAAGCCCTGGTGATAAAGACCAAGGCTTTTTACGTATTGCACAATCGCGGATTTACCTAGTGACTTCCATTTTTATTTAGCGTTTTCTAACGTTATGTAGAATGTTCTTGATGTATTTGCATATTAGTTTGGGTTCCGAAGAGTATATTATATATGGTTTAATGCGGAGCTGAAAGCTTGTAGTCATGGACATAAATTTAAAATATGGTAATTTATCCTATAAAAAAATTATGATAAGCAAGGGAATCAATGCACTCCGTAGCTCCTTATCTCATGCGCTGTTACAACAAGAGCCTAGAAGGTAAACAAGACCAGAGATATCACACTCTTGATAAAATAGGTCAGCACGACCTCTTTTATTTACTAAACGATTTCATTTCTCGAAATAGTAACGATTACAAAATTGTAGAAGAAACAAAGCAGGTTTATCAATTTAGTGATCTGGTAATTGATGAGACCACGAGAGAAATTTCCGCTTGGTTTAATGTTGGAAGTTATGGAATTAAAAGTGACATAATTAATATTGAAACAGGTTCGGTTGATTTTGAAAAGGCGCAAAATAATGCGGAAATTATTAAGCATTTCGTTTATTTTTTTGTGCCGAAGGGATTCAATGAGTCCATAGCTTTTATGCATGCCTATCGAGGGATTGGAGTTAAAACTCTATTTCTAAAATTATTTGGAGACTTCTTCCAAACGGCTACGAATTTAGTAATTCAAATGAATCCACTTTCCTACGATAATGCCGTTAAGGCGTGGTTAGATGCCACAGCAAAAGAGGTCAGATTGACTAAGTTTGTTGGAGTAAATGATATTGCTGACGAAGTGAAAATGTTAGGCCACCATGAGCAAGAATTGGTTATTAAACCGCCAAGGAATAATGGGCTTGGAAAGTTACGTGATTATTTAGACCGAAATTCAGATCATTTTAAAGCTGTTGAAATAATAGGTGAATACGGTGCGCAGATTAAGACTGTAGTAGAGATGAACGGCAAGCAGAAGACTTTTAATATTGGTCGCAATGTCTCTACACCTCTATGTGAGATAGAAGTTGGTGAAGAAGTAAACTTAATTGATGGCGTCCCTGACTTTAAATCTATACAGAAATGGATACGGGAAATTGTCAATGAATACGCTGCAACAATGTACCCGGGTCTAAATATTAGGACTAGTATATGAGTTCAAAAGTTAATGTTAATGAGATTATAAGAGGTCACTACAATACCTTAAAAAACGCCTCTACAGGTAAGCTAAGCTTGTCGGACTGGATAACATTCGTAATATTACCTCTAGTGGTTGCCATTCTTACGGTCATTTTTGGTTTCAAACAGACCAATGAAATATCGTCCCTACTAGTAAATTTTGGTGCTATCTTTACCGCGCTCTTACTTAGTGTTCTTGTATTAGTATATGACCAAGGTATCAAAATTTCTGACAAAATAGAGTTAAAAGAAAATGGAAATAACGCATTATTAAAAAGAAAGCGTTGTCTGTTAGACGAGCTTTATTACAACATCTGCTACTCGATCGTCATTTCAGTTTCTCTTGTGTTTTTTTGCTTAATAGAGAGCGTGGCGAGAGGATGGAGTTATTCTTTTGCACATGGAGAGATTTCAATGAATATACAGCCAGATGTTTATTTCTTATCTCCGTTTATAGTTTTTCTAACTCTAAATCTGATGGTTACTATTTTAATGATAGTAAAGAGGATGCATACATTGTTAACGAGTAATTAGTTTTACAGGGTCATCACCGTAAAATTTTAATTCCCAATGCTGGGTCTAATTCCAGCGCCTCACAATACTGCACGTACTCGTGCACCGACAAGTTTCGCTGGCCATTCTCAATCTTGCTCACAAACTGAAAAGGCTCATCAAGTAACTCGCCTAACTGCCGAACTGTCAGACCTTTTTCAAGGCGCGACTTTTTAAGCCAAGCAATCAGCTTTTGGTAATCCTGATGATTCGTCGATTTGATCATTTGTCCCCAAAAGCGTGACAAAGTGTTATGTCCCCATTATGATGACAAAACCTTTTGTCCCGAAATTGGGGAATTGTGGTCACGTTACCTTTCTTCCCTCAGCTATATCCAAATGAGCTTTTTTATAGTGCATTAGCTCGCTACAAGGTTAGGTGCGGAATCCTTCCCGATAAGCTTTTAGCCAAGGATGTGTTTCAAGTACGGACAGTGATTGCGTCAGCAGAAGTACCAAATTGCATAAGCGTTGCTCACACAAACATTCTGCCAGACCTATCAATAAGTGCAGAAGAACTGGTACTTAAACACACGTTATATTCGCTTTATGCCGCATTTTCCGATCAAAGGATAAAACGTAAGATCTTAAAGCAAATGCTTAATACTGGCGCTAACACCTATACAACAAGTCTAGGGCTTGCCACTTGTGTACTAAGGAAGAATAACTTTTTTAGGTTTTGTCCATTATGCGTTCTTGAGCAGATAAACACCTATGGCGAAATGTTTTGGGACCGGAGATGGTTTGGGGTGTATACCAACTGCTGCCCCATGCATGGCATAACGCTGCACGAAACTGACATAGCAATACATAATCCAGCTCGTCATGCGTATATTCCGCTAATCGATGTAATTCATTCAATTGACTCAAATACGGCGACAATACGTAGAGCGAGTGTGCAGGATGGCTTAGTGGCGAAAGCCGCGATGAATATCTTGGAAAATCTTGATTGGCCTACTTTAACGCTTGATCAGTTAACTCTGTTTTATCGGGGGTTGGCAATTGATAGACAATACAATCGCGGACAATATATTTGCCAAGCTGAAGTTGCCAATTTTATTCAACGGTTTTGGTCATGGAGATGGCTGGAATCCTGTGGTTTTAATAAGAAGACCTTTGATCAGGCAATGGCCGCTTTATTCAGAAAGCACAGAAAACAGCAAACTTATCTCATTCATTTAGTTGGTGCTCTACCTTTTTTTGATGGAGACATAAACTCGTGGATCAATGCAGTCGTGAGCTTGCCACCTACTCAACGCCTCCTTGCAACACCGTCAACGCATGGTTCCTCTCAAGAGGATAGGGCTAAATTAGCAAAATGGAAAAACGCGTGGCTCGCTATGGTAAAGTCAGACGGCCCCAAGCAAGCTCGAACCAACACCACGGATGGAAAAAAGCTTTACGCGGCCCTATATCGTGCAGACAAATATTGGCTACTAGATACCAACAGTAAATATCGAGTAGACAGAACGAGTAAGAATGACCGGGTAAATTGGGGGAAACGTGATCACGTTACGTGCAAGGCGCTATTCGCATGTTTGTATTTAACGAATGATGTTAGCTCAGAAAGGCGCTCAAAACGTTGGTTTATGCTACAGCTTAATAATTCAGCCACAATTGAGCATAACCTTTATAGGTTACCGTTAACCGCAAGATTTTTAGAGCGTTACAGCGAAAGCGTTGAAGACTATCAATGCCGACGATTAACACAAGCCACCGCTTTTTTTGCAAAGCAAAATATACGTGCCCAGCCATGGCAACTTTATCGAAGGGCTAGAATCAACACCCAAAGGCAAATATCATCTATGGTTTGTAAAACCTGTGAGTGGTGTGTTGATTGGCTGGCACAAAATATAAAATAAAAGGGGTCGAAGACAACGACACGCTTCTCTATATAGGCTCTCTGTTTCGTAACGCATATAGTGCCGACTGGCATATTCAGGTTAGATTTAAAAAATCTCAGAAGAGGTCTGTACTCGCCTCGCTTATCTCCGATCTTGTGGTTGGTCACACATACAATGCAACAGGCACAGAATCTGTAGAAAAGAAACTTAAGTCACTAAGCTGGAGCAAAGTCATAGCTGATTTATCTGGGCATGGTCTTGGTCTTAACAGTCTAAATATAGATAATCGCTTTGAACGCTATTTCGTGCTTGAAAAGAAAGGTTCATTTGTAGCAATCCCACAATTAGAGCTGGCTCGTGCGTTATTTCTGCAAAACAGCAAGATGTTTCATTACGCCCTTGAACCACTCTCTCTTGGCATAGACTTCAATTCGTACCAACCCAATATAAACTGTCTATACATTGAAGTTAACGCCAGCGCTCAACTTTCGAGAAGCCGTTTTACGCAAATTTTCAATCAGGGAAAGCTAGCCTATACATTGTGCGATAAAGCAGGGAATAATGCTTTTTTATCGATTCATGAGAACCACCTTAAATATCGAAAAGGTAAAAAATATAAGGACGGCAATACAACCACATGGTGGTCTTTTGCATTTAACCCACCCGATTTAACCGGAGCCAAGCTCAAGGTTGTCTGTGGCAATACCAAGAGAAACTATAAGAACAAGCCATTAGTAGTGGTGACCGAGATTGTTGGCCTAACTGATGTGCCCAATTCGTTACCTAACAATATTCGGTTCCTCAGTAAAGATTGGCTAAAAGCATCAGCTCATAAGGCTAAAGGTGAGTCTGAAAAGCCTGATAAAACTCCCAGCTTTTTCGAAATAGATGACGAGACTTCTGCAAGCAGCTTTCTGCCAGAGAGAACAGTTAATGCACAAGGACTAAGCGAATTTTCCCTAAATCCGAAAAGGCATTCGGAGACGCTCACCACTAACAAAAAGATTGTTGTAGGAGTTGACGGAGATCAGCGTGAGTTAGCTGGCAGCGAACTTGCCAGCACAGACTTATCCTCATTGTTGGGAGAAGCTACTCCTGTCGTAACATCGAGCAACACCGATGATCAACTTGATCAATCAGTATTTGATGCGTTTAAGGCAATGGTGGAAGAGGTTGGCAGGTCGCCGAATCTAGACTTTATAAGTTACGAGATAAGGACCCTGCATAAAGTTGGCGCATCCAGAAGTCATAACAAAAAAATTAGCGGTATTCCACGATGTGCTGCGGTGGCGCACTTTAAAACCACGAGTTCGCTAAATTCATTAACGTTGATAGAGTTAGACTTGACCGATTTCGATGACAATAAACGGCTCTCAACGCTGTTATTCCACTATGATTGCTTGGACGAAGCACGTGGTCGTGTAGATCCTATTTTGTCCGCTCTAGTAGCGAAATCGCTGAGTTGGCCACGTAAATACCTTGAGCATACTGGGATCAAAGCAAAATTTATAAGCCACATCCCGGGCCACCCAGTTAATAACTCTGTGTTCAGTGAAGAGCAAACTCAAAGCTGGGCAAGAGCAATCTTAGAAAAGATATAAAGACTGAGCGAACTGAACAGAAAGTACGACAGCGCAACTAAGATAGGGCAAGGCTTAAAAGCCAGTACTCTAGGCCTTTAGTTACTTAGGCATTCCCTTGTGATCAACTGCGACAAGGGTGCATTCATCGCTATGGCGGCTACCAAAGTCAGCGAGTTTCGCTTCAACCTTGGCAACATCCTTTTGGTAACGGCAGAACAAGCAAATCAACTGCTCATCGCTATTCACTATAGCGCGAACATCATTTAGCCCGGCATCAATGTTGTAGGAGTCGCCATCCAGAAGATGCACAGTCTCAGCGTTAAACATCTCTTTGCCGATGGCCGCTAAGGCTTTTTCAACAGACCAATCGCATTCGTCCCTTAATTTTATTGCTGTAGAGCAGTAAGGCATTGGCGTTACCTCGACTTAGTAGATTGATACGAAAGTATGAACTCTTTACAACCGTACCAAAATAAACCACACTAGCAAGTTCTTAAGGTGAATTTATTAGAATAATGTTGGAAAACATCGGCTACGCACAGAAGCAGCGCCTTGCATACATCGACTTTTCGTTGATGTTTAAGGGGGCGATATTTAGGCAGGATTTAATCAACCGCTTTCAGGTTGGTTTATCGGCAGGCTCTCGTGACTTTAATTTATACAAAGAATTAGCGCCGAATAATCTTGAGTACAGCACCAAAGATAAGCGCTACTTCCAAACCGAGCACTTTAAACCTGTATTCACTCACGACGCCCACCGCACGTTAATAAAGCTGGCGAATGACATTAGCGATGGATTTGATGCTATTGGTGATGTGCATTTTCCGGTGGAATCGCCTTCTAGCCTGAACATTCCCGATATCGCCATAGTGGCCAAGCTGGTGCAGGCAATTTTTAACAACAAAGCGGTAAACATTATCTATACGTCGTTATCTAGTGGCTCAGCCGCCCGAGAAATAGTGCCGCACAGCGTTGTCGATAACGGGCTTCGCTGGCATGTGCGTGGTTATGACAGAAAAACCAAAAGCTTCCGCGACTTCGTATTAACCCGAATCAGCAAAGTAACAATTAAAGAAGCCGCTAAGCCAAACGAATTACCAGAAGCAGATTCCGAATGGCAACGGCTAATCCCTTTGCAACTGGTGCCGCATCCTAAAAACGTGCAGCACCCTACAGCCATTGCACTAGATTACGCCATGGTAGATAACCAGCGCATTGTCGAAGTGCGTGCTGCCATGGCAGGCTACCTACTAAGGCGTTGGAATGTGGATTGTACCGAGCGTGGTACGTTAAAGGGGCCGGAATACCAGCTTTGGCTGCAAAACAGGTTTGCGTTAAACAAGGTGGTTAATTTAGCGATAGCACCGGGATACACACAAGGAAGTGAAAGTTGAGCGACATTAAATTATTTCAGTTAGGCCAAAACGCCGTGACTGAACTTACAAGCCAAGCTGCTAAATATGAAAAAGACTTGCAGCAACTGGTTGAACAGCAGATGGAAACCTTTCTAGGTGTGTCGTTTTTAGCATCTGAGTTTACTACCTCAAACGGGGGGCGTATTGACTCGCTGGGGCTAGATGAAAACCGATGTCCGGTGATCATCGAATACAAACGCCACACCAATGAAAACGTCATAAACCAAGGCTTGTTCTATTACGACTGGCTGCTAGATCACAAGGCAGAATTTCAGTTATTGGTGATGAAAGCGTTAGGCGCTAAAGCCGCCGAAGAAATCGAATGGAACGGCGCTCGTCTTGTATGTATTGCCAGCGACTTCACCAAATACGATGAACACGCCATAAAGCAAATTGATAAGAACATAGAGCTTATGCGCTATAAGTACTTTGGCGATAATCTGCTTATGCTTGAACTGGTAAACACCCAATCAACCAAAACCAACCAAGCCGTTGCCAATACCAAAGCATCAGGTGTTAAAAAGTCATCGCAGGATAAAACCCATCAGCAGGCGCTGAGCAATGCCAGCGCTAACCTGCTGAAGCTTTACAATGAAATTTGCGACTTCTGTGAGTCGCTAGGCGATGACTCTCAGCGCAAAGAGCTAAAGCTATACACCGCGTTTAAACGCATCAAAAACTTCGCCAGCGTTCTTGTATTACCCCAGAAAAAAGACGAGCGTATATTGATTTACTTAAAGGTTGATGTAAACAACATAGCGCTAGAAGACGGATTCACTCACGATGTTACCAATAAAGGGCATTGGGGCACGGGCAACTTAGAAGTTGTTATCCGTAATCAGCAAGATATCGAAAAAGCAAAGCCACTTATTCAGCAAAGCTTTGAAAATAATTAAAAGGGAAGTCATACCAACATGGTAGAGCAACACAAAAAAGCACTAGAAAAACAACTGTGGAACATTGCCAACTCACTGCGCGGCAACATGAGTGCCGACGAGTTTCGCGATTACATACTTGGCTTTATTTTTTATAAGTACCTGTCAGAGCGCATGGATATTTATGCCGATGACCTGCTAAAAGAAGATAGCATCAAGTTCGATGCCATTGATGAATCGAGCACGCAAGGCCAAGAATACCTAGATGCCATTAAAGTAGAGGCCATCGACCAACTTGGTTACTTCTTAAAACCCAGTGAGCTGTTCCATGTACTGGCACAAAAAGGCGAGGCTGGTGAGTTTATCCTTGAGCCACTTACCGATGTGCTGAACCACATTGAACAAAGCACCATGGGCACCGCCGCCGAAGACGACTTTAATGGCCTGTTCGATGACATCGACCTTACCTCGAACAAACTGGGTAAAACCGAAAAAGCAAAAAACGAGTTAGTTTCAAAAATACTGGCCCACTTAGATGCCATCGACTTTTTACACCACGAAACCGATATCGATGTACTCGGCGATGCTTACGAATACCTGATAGGTCAGTTTGCCTCAGGTGCGGGTAAAAAGGCGGGTGAGTTCTATACGCCACCCATGGTGTCTAAGCTTTTGGCCAAGCTGGTGACCATAGGTAAAACCAAGCTTAAAAGCGTGTACGACCCTACCTGCGGCTCAGGCTCTTTGTTGTTGCGGGTAGCCAAAGAGGTGAAAGAAGTCGGTAAGTATTGCGGGCAAGAGTCCAACCCCAGTACCTATAACCTCGCCCGAATGAATATGATTTTGCACGGCGTGCATTACCGCCAGTTTGATATTCAGCAAGACGATACTTTAGAAACCCCACACCATATAGAAGAGCGCTTTGAAGCTGTGGTAGCCAACCCGCCGTTTTCGGCAAACTGGAGTGCCAGCCAAGGCTTTTTAACCGACGAACGCTTTCAGGATTACGGCAAGCTTGCGCCTAAATCTAAGGCCGACTTTGCCTTTGTGCAGCACATGGTGCATCAGTTAGATGAAAAGGGCACCATGGCGGTGGTGTTGCCACACGGCGTATTGTTCCGGGGTGCCGCCGAGGCACATATTCGCAAGCACCTGATTAAGGATAAAAACTACCTCGATGCCGTTATCGGGCTGCCAGCCAACGTGTTTTACGGCACCTCTATTCCTACCTGCATTCTGGTACTCAAAAAACACCGCCAGCATAAAGACAATATTCTGTTTGTTGATGCCAGCCAGCACTTTGGCAAAGCCACGAATCAAAACTACTTAAGGGATGAAGACTTAGCTCGCATCTTAGAGGCAGTTGAAAAACGCAGTCAGCTTGAGCCAGAAAAGGCCGACAAGTTTGCCTATGTGGCAAGTATCAAAGAAATAGCCGAAGACAATGACTACAACCTGAATATTCCTAGGTATGTGGATACGTTTGAGGAAGAGGAGTCTATAGACTTAAGTAATATTACTAAAAGGCTGGAAAAAGTTGATGAAGAATTATCAACTGCGGATGACTTGCTTACTAGCCTTTGTAAAGAGTTAAGTATCACATCTCCATTTGGGGGTTGTCGTGAAGAAAGATGATGTATTAACTCCAATGTTAAGGTTTGGAAGCTTTAATGGCGCTTGGAAGAAAAGACAAATTGTTAATGTTTGTGAGTTAATTTCAGGGCAACATTTATCTCCTGATGAGTATGTTAATTCGCCAACTGATACTCCTTATTTTACCGGCCCATCAGATTTTACTAACTCTGAGAGTGAGCTTAGTAAATGGTCGTTGGTCCACGCAAAGGTTGCGATAAATAACGACATTTTGATTACTGTCAAAGGAAGTGGAGTCGGTGAAATGATGCTGCTCAAGCTACCCAAAGTAGCGATGGGTAGACAATTAATGGCGATCAGAAGTAAAGCCGTTAATGACATTAGGTTCATCTATTTCAGACTGTCAAAAAATAAGAAGCTGTATGAAGCTTTAGCGTCTGGCAATATGATCCCCGGCTTATCTCGCCAAGATATCTTACAAACCAAGTTATTTATTCCCTGCCACCAAGAACAACAAAAAATCGCGGACTTTCTGTCGGCGGTAGATGAAAAAATTCGTCTCCTCAAAGAAAAGCATGCGTTACTCCAGCAATACAAAAAAGGCGTGATGCAAAAGCTGTTCAGCCAAGAAATCCGCTTTAAAGACGACAACGGCCAAGCCTTTCCTGATTGGGAAATGAGGACGCTATCAGATATCGCAGAACCAATAAAAAGAAGAGCACCCGAAGCTATCGATTGTGTGATGACGATATCTGCTGGGCAAGGGTTCCTTCATCAGAAAGACCGCTTTAGCCAAGTAATTGCTGGTACTTCACTCGATAAATATACGCATATTAGGAAGGGTGAGTTCTCTTACAACCGAGGCAACTCGAAATCTTACACTTATGGCTGTATCTACAAATTAGATACAGAAGAAGAAGCTTTGGTTCCTTATGTTTATCGTAGTTTCAGACTTAAGGAGGGTAATGCCGATTTTTATGCTCAATTGTTCGCATTTAAGTATCTAGATAAGCAGTTGAGGCGATTAATTTCCTCTTCAGCGAGGATGGATGGGTTACTTAACATTGGAGAGAAGGATTTTTACCAAGTGAGAGTACCTTTCCCATGTTTAGAAGAACAAACAAAAATTGCTGATTTCTTGCAAGCATTAGACAAAAAACTAAACGCAGTACAACAACAAATCGACCTGACCCAAACCTTTAAAAAAGGTCTGTTGCAGCAGATGTTTGTGTAGCCATTAGCAAGAAAGGAATCTATGTGAGCTATCAGTCAGAACAACAATTAGAAGATAACCTCATTGCTCAGTTGCAGGGGCAACACTTTGAGCGTATTCAGCTAAATGATGCCCAGAGCCTTAAAGACAACCTGCGCATGCAACTGTCTAAGCTAAACAAACTTGAAATAAGCGGAACCGAGTTTAGGCAGGTGCGCAATGCCTTAATGAAAGGCAATGTATTTGATAAGGCTAAGCTATTGCGAGACCGCATTAGCATTACCCGCGATGATGGCAGCACCGCTTATATTCGTTTTTTGGCCGAAAGCCATGAAGAGAACATCTTTCAGGTAACCAATCAGGTCACCATAAAGGGCAGATATAAAAACCGCTACGACGTAACGGTTTTGGTAAATGGCTTGCCGCTGATTCAAATTGAACTAAAACGCCGTGGCCTTGAGCTTAAAGAGGCGTTTAATCAGGTAAACCGTTACCAGCGCCATTCGTACTGGGCGGAAGACGGTATTTTTCAGTTTGTGCAAATATTTGTGATATCCAATGGGGTGAATACTAAGTATTACGCCAACTTCCCAAGCAATCGTAAGCCTAGCTACAAGCAGACCTTCTTTTGGGCAGATGTTGATAACAACCGCTATGCAAAACTAACGCAGTTCGCCACGCAGTTTTTAACCCCAGCGCACGTGACCGACATGATCACCAAATACGTGGTGATCAACGAAACCGACCGCATGCTCATGGTGATGCGCCCCTACCAAATTTATGCCACCGAAGCGATTATTGCGCGGGTAGGCGAACGCGCTGCATTGCCACCTGCGCAAAAAGCCACTGAAAAGCTTAACGGCTATATTTGGCATACTACAGGCTCTGGTAAAACCTTAACCTCGTTTAAAACGGCGCAGCTACTTACCAAAGACCCCAGCATAGACCGGGTAGTATTTGTGGTAGACCGCAAAGACTTGGATTACCAAACCGCCAAAGAATTTAACAACTTTAAGAAAGGCTGTGTGGATGGCACGGATAAAACCAATGTACTGGTAAAACAGTTTTTGGGTAAAGAGGTGTATTACGTTGAAGAAGATGGCGTAAGAAAGTCGGCAAGCCAAACCGACGGCGGCAAGCTAAACGAGTTGCGCAATGAAAAACTGATAGTAACGACGATTCAAAAGCTTAACCACGCCATTAGCCGCAAGCGCCATAAAGCGCAGATGGAACGAATACGTGAACAGAACATCGTGTTCATCTTTGATGAATGCCACCGCAGCCAGTTTGGTGAAACCCATCACCGTATTTGTGAGTTTTTTACTAATCACCAAATGTTTGGCTTTACTGGCACGCCCATTATGGCTGAGAACGCGGTGTCTAAGTCGGGCCGCAAATACACCACCACAGACCTATTCCACAAGCCACTGCATAAATACACCATTGTGGATGCCATCAAAGATGAAAACGTGCTGCGGTTTGGGGTGGAATACGTAGGCCGTTATCGCAAAAAAGACAGCGCCAATGAAGTAGACATAGAAGTTGAGAACATTGATACCCAAGAGCTGATGGAATCGGATGCGCGGCTAGAAAAGATAGTGGATTACATTATTGCCCAGCATGGCCGTAAAACCCATGGCAAAGCCTTTACCGGGATGTTTTGTGTATCCAGTGTACCTGCGCTGATTAAATATTATGAGCTGTTTGCCAAGAAAAAGGCCGAAGGGCTGCATGACCTGCGCATTGCCACCATATTCTCATACAGCGACAACGAAGAAGATCCAGACGCCGACGGCGTATTCGACTTTGAGCAACCAGACGATGACGCGCTTCCAAAGGTGGCAGAAGAGCGTGCCCTGTACACTCATAGCAGAGACAAGCTAGAAAGCTATATTGGCGACTACAACGCCATGTTTGGCTGCAATTACACCACTAAAGACAGCGAGTCGTACTACAACTATTACAACGACATTTCTAAAAAGGTGCGTGAGCGCAAAATTGATTTACTGCTTGTGGTGAACATGTTCCTGACCGGGTTTGACAGCAAAACCCTCAACACCTTATTCGTTGATAAAAACCTGAAATATCATGGGTTAGTTCAGGCTTATTCGCGTACCAACCGCATTCTTAACGAGCAAAAATCGCAGGGCAATATTGTTTGCTTCCGTAACCTTAAAAAGCGCACTGATGATGCACTGGCGTTGTTCTCAAATAAAGACGCCAAAGACACGGTGATCATGCCGCCCTACGAAGAGTTCGTGAAGCTCTTCGACGAGGCGCTGACAAAACTGCAAGATATCGCCCCGGATATCGACAGCGTTGATTCTCTTGTAGATGAAGAAGCTGAACTTGAGTTTATAAAAGCATTTCGAGAGCTAATGCGCCTGCGCAATGTGCTGTCGACATTTGCTGACTTTGATTTTGATGACGTTGGCATCGAAGAGCAGACATTTGAGGATTATAAGAGTAAGTACTTAGACCTGTACGACAAGGTGAAAACAACTACTGGCGGCGATAAGGAATCTATTCTAGAAGAGGTTGATTTTGAGCTAGAGCTGCTGGCCATGGATGTGATCAATGTAGCATACATCTTAAACTTACTTGCCAAGCTCAAAGATGCAGACAGCGAAGAGCAATATCAATACCAGTACAAAGCCTTGATGCAGGCCATTGGCGGCGATCCAGAACTGCGCAGTAAGCAAGAACTCATCGATAAGTTTATTCAAGAAAACCTGCCAGAGGTTAAAAATGCCGAAGACATAGGCGAAGCGTTTAGCGCCTATTGGGAGGTTGAGAAAGACAAAGCCATCAAGCAACTGGCGAGTGAAGAAGACCTAGATGAAGAAGCCGTGGTTGATGTGGTAGAGCGAATTGAATATACCAATCAAGAACCACTGCGCGAAGACGTGGTGCGCACTATGCGCAGGCCGCCAAGCGTGCTCCAACGCCGCACCGTGATTCCGCGAATTGCCGATAAGTTTAAACAGTTCGTGAATACGTTTTATAAGGGAATGTAATGACAGTAGCCATGGAATGGTGGGGATATGACACACAACGTAAAACGTGGGTTTATTTAGACAGAACTCATGCCAATAACGCACCTGACAGCAGTAACAAACCACTCGTTTTTGTGGATTGCGATAACCTCTCTCTTTTTGAAGTACAGCGCAAAGACTGGAATCCCCCTAGATTTATTTATGAAGGGGCAGTGCCTGAAGAATTGTCTGATGTAGATCTGAGTCAGCTCACTGCTTTTAAAAATAACATTAGTGCGATTAAGGCATGCCTGAGCCAGCGGACTTCTTATCAATCGCCCCCTACACCAATAACACCACCTCGAACTCACACTGAGTCGATAAGGCTCACTCCAGAACAAATTCGCGCTAGATATGCCCAAGGTTATTGCGACCAAGCATGGTCTGAAATAATCAGCTACGTGGCCTTAATGAAAAGACTAGGAATTCGAGATCAGGGAAAGTGTAACGAATACATAACTAGGGCTGACCTGTGGGATGAATATTCCAATATTAGAGCTATGAACGACCATGGTTATGGGCGAGAGCTTGAAGGAATAACTCGTTCAGCGTATGCCTTGGTATGCAAATTAATTAACTTACAAAACGGATTTGGAGCACCTCTGCTGCATTCGAGAAAATACTAAAAGGACTAAAATGAGCTTCAAAGCATTTCGAGGACAACCATTTACTCATAGCCACGAAAATCATGCATTTAATACGCTGTACGACATGTTAAGTAGCGAATGGGAGCACCGCGACGAAGAGCTTTTCTTATTTGGTAATTTCTTTGTTGCAGGTAAAGAGTTTGATGCACTCATTATAAAAAATAATGCAATCATCGTTATCGACTTTAAAAACTTTGGTGGAGCAGTCACCTTTTCCGAGAACGGGCCATGGTATTGCGACAATATAGTTGTTAAAGGTGGTAATAGCAGAAACCCTTTTATACAAATAAGAAACAACAAGTTTGCTTTGTTAGATTACATTAAAGGTGGTCACTTTGACTTCCCATCAAAGCCAAACCTTGGGCACATAGCGGGATTGGTATTATTTCAAGGAGACATAACGTTCGATGATAGCCAGATCCCACAACAGATAAAAAGTTGGTTTCATGTATGCGACTCAAACAAGGCGATAAGAACTATTGATGGTATTGCGAGTGCAGGTATCAATTTATCGGCGCGAGAAATTGAATTATTTGCTGAAAAAATCAATGCTCCAGAATATTTCCCAGATGGACAACCTATCGTAAAAGAGATGCAGCAAAACAGTGGATCTCCGAGTGCATCCTTTATTCCAGCAGGATCGCAAAAGAATGCCCTGCTTCGAGTTGATGATTGGATTGAATCTGAATCATGTGCTTTTGTTTTAAAGGGAATGTCCAGTACTGGTAAAAAAACCTTATTACGAGAAATTCTCCAACAATTTAGTACACTCAACAAAAGTACATTGCTTGTTGCACCTAACGCCAGATTAGCTGCAAGATACACATCTTTAGGACTGGGAGAATTTTGTTCAATCTATCAGACCCTCTACAGCACCAAAAGTGATGGCGTGGTTAAAAAGTCTAATGGCGTAGAACTGGCTAGACATCCAATAGTACTTACGAGCGAACAGATAAGAGACAAAATTGTTGTAATTGTCGAAGCCCATCTTATCAGCAATAGCTACTTTGATATGGAAAGTGCAGTGTTTGGTACTGGCCATATGGTCAATGACCTTCTATCCGTTATTGGTAGTGAACCATGCAAATTTTTTATTGTCGGCGACCCATACCAACTCTCCCGTGGCGATCTTGAGCAATGTTTATTGTCTGGTCAGGCATTCAGAGATAAAGAACTAGCTATCGACGAGATTGAGTTAGATCAACAAATAGAGTCTGAGCCAAAAGAATTGCATGAGTTTCAATTCGAGTTAGCACAGCAAATGCAGTTAAAGCAATTTACTAGTTTGCCAGAAGCAAATAATGATATTGTCTCGCAAATCGAGAATAGCCCTTCCATCGGTGTTGAGATTTCTTCTGGACCTCATTACGCGGTATATCTCACAGCACTCAATAGTGTCGCTCATAAGGTTAACTTAGCCGTTAAGAAAAAAGTATTGCGACAAAAAAATCCACTAGCGTTAAATGCTGGTGATTTGATTGATTTTCATACGAGTTCTCCCGTCCTCAATAATAAAAGCGCCTATGAAATAGAAACTAATAACGAGTGGATTCACTCTGGCCAAATAGCCACTGTCACTGACGTAGACGAGCACATAGATACATTTGAGCTTACTCTGAAGGGGCGTGATGTGCCAACTGTTGTAAGGATTGGCGCGTTGACTTGCAAGATCCCGACCTTAGGGGATGTGAGGATTGCTTACGTTGTTGACTATTTGCATGCGGAAAAACCTGAACTCACTCAAGACCAGCTGCTAGTGCTCAATATCATGGCGCGAGAAAATGCCACACAATCTTATGAAGGCGTAAAAAGTCAACTTGAAAAAATTACTGATAAACGGTCTGTTCAGTATAAATCCGAAAAGAAGAGATACAATGAGCTAATTCAAAATCATATCGCATGTAGTCCGCTCTTAAACGCGGCCAGAATAAGGTATGCATATGCGATGACAGTCCACCGGGCGCAAGGTAGACAATGGAGCAAAGTATTTCTAGATGCGAGCAGGGGACCGAGTGGTGAGGCAATCACCAATGACGGTTATTTTAGGTTCTTGTATACCGCCAGCATGAGTGCAGAGCATTCTGTAATGCTTTTGAGGTATCCAAAATTGACTCCCTTGTACAACACGCAGTTTATACCTAATAAAAACTGTGTGATCGGTCCTATTTCTTTATCTAAAGGATTTGCTTACCAGATGCCTGAGAAGCAGGTGTTAGAGTCATTTGAGTATCCTGTTGGCTTCAGCTCTGATATCAGTGAACTCAGGGCTATTTGTTTCAACGTCGTTAAACGACTCGAGCAGTCCGACTGGCGAATAAGTGAAATAAAGCATCACAGTTATCAGGAACTGTATACCTTTGAACACAGTGCAGGCGAAAAGCTTAAAGTTCGTTTTACATATGATAAAAACATTACTGTTAAGACCCTTGCATTCCCAGATACTGATATTGATAGTAAGTTGGTTGAAGAATTAAAGTCTCTACTGGAGGCTAAAATATCGCTACCTGACAAAAGACTTAATTGCGCCCTCCAAGCAATTGGCGCATTCGTAGAGCCAACGGCGTTCAACTTAGTTACTGCCCAAAGCCGTTCTGAATGGGAAATGTTAGTTGGATTAACTAATAGCGAAGATTCGGTTACATTAAAGGTTTATGTCGGCAAAGACGGTTTGATTTCCAAGATAATGCCGGAAAAAGCGAGTTCGGAAGCAGCAATACACTTTTTCAGGGAGAGATTAAATGAGCAGTGAAGTCTTTGCTCAAATCAGAGAGCTTAAACAAAAAGGTCAGTTCGTTGATGCATGGAACTGTGGCTTCAGTGTCTTTCAAAAGGAACCTGATAATACCTTTTTAAGAACTTCGTTATTTTGGGTCTGTTATGCAGGGATCAAGGCGGTTCAAGAGACAGTTTTAGCAAGACCGGGAAAAATCCCAAACGCTACAGAGCATGAAATTGTAAATTCGTGGATTAATTGTATTGCTGAGTTGAACCTGCCTGTACCCTGTGACGAACTTGATTTTAGATTTTTCAATCTATTTAAAGGGTGCGGCCAACACTATCTAGCCTACATACAAATGCTTACCTTTTACGGCTCTCGCTTGTATCGAAGTGATGACCTAAAGCCATTTAAAACAGATAAGGGGGAGTATCCCAGCCTCCTCGTTAGACTCGCACGCCAAACGAGTAAGGCATGGTTACAAAGTCACAAGCATTGGGAGTTAGATCTTTCTCGTATTCTAAGTTTGTTGAATTATGCGCTTGAAAATGCGCTCGACAAAAATAAGACTTGGCTACAATTCGATATCTCAAAGTGTTTGGTAAGTGCAGGAAAATACGATGAAGCTAGAGAAGCGGCAATTGTTGTACTTCGCAAAAAAATGTCTGAATCGTGGGCGTGGGGGGCGCTAGCTGACACTTATATCGAGAACGATGAGGATGCAGCAATCGCTTGTTACTCGAAAGGGATAATTGAGGCTCATGAACCGCCATTTTGCATCCCAATGTATTTTGGACTCGCCCAGATCTTTGCAAAGAAACAGAGCACTGAACAAGCATCTGCTGCGCTATGTAGACTGATTGAAATATACAATGCCAATGGTTGGAAGCTAAAACCTGAGCACGAAGAGTTAGTCCAACAGTCATGGTTTGATGCATCTGCTCCTGAGTCGGTAGATTTAGATGCTGTAATTAAGGAATACGCAGATCAAGCTTTAAAGTATGCTACGGAAAGTTTGAAGACGATTATAGGTATCGTCGATGCTCATCATAGGTCAGGCAAAGGTTTCAGTGTTTACGTCGACTTAGGAAAAAAATTCAGCGCTCGAAAAGGTGTATTTTTTGGAAAAGGCCTCCCAGAAATTGGCACATGGCTTGAATTAAAATTGGCTCAAGATGGCGAAGATGAAGATATCTTGGAAGCGCATAAAATTTCGCAGCAACAACACGAAAAAGTTTCTAACTTTGAAGGCGAATTAAGGCTAAATCCCAAAGGTTTTGGCTTTATCGATGATGTTTTTTGTCCCCCCTATCTTGTTAGTGGATTTGAAAATGGGGAATTGGTTAGCGCAATAAAAATCTTAGACTACGATCCTAAAAAAGATAAGCCCGGCTGGAGAGCAATAAAAATCCAAAAAAATAGCATCAACGCTTAGATTACTCCCATCAGTCGATTATTTGTACAACTGAGGAGTTTGTGACTGAAGTTTATGCAGGGGTGTAAAAAAGAGCGCTTTCACAATTATTTCGATGTGTTAGCGTGATTTAGAAGGCTTGAGGTGTACTAGTCCATTCTTTAATCTGACTGTCGCAAAGACTCATCCCTGCTCTATGGTGAACTGGTCATCCTTAAAAAAACCTTCAGCTATTTCACCATTGGCTCTAATACGTCTCAGTTTTCCGCTTGTCTGAGAAGGTTCATACAAATCATTCCCATTCCTTATACAGGGAGAATGTATTCTTAGTGAGAGAGAGGAGCGCTGATTAGCGGGTGACTCCCAAATCATACTCAACCTCAGGTTTAAAATAGCTCTAAAACATCAGAAAGCCAATTAAGTCATGTGCTGGTATCTTTAAGTTCAACATCTTTCGCAGCACGCAAGGCTCATGACAGCGAGGCTATCAAACCCATATTTACCAGATTGGAATGCATCTCAGATTCCGTTTTAGACTGGGAAAGGATGTAACGTAAATCGTCATGGTCGAGCTTATTCCATTTCGATAATGGGATAATGTCAGGCTTTTTGCCTTTCTCTTTAACTTTTATTGATTGTATATTCCGCGAGCTAGCTTCTACTTGCGCGATAAGTTTTCTTGCCAGTGTCATGTCATCAATGCCGGGAAATTCATCTTTCAATAGAGCGATTTCAGTGATGTGCTCCTTATAATCAAGTTTGAATACCTGAAGAAGCAGCTTAAGTTCGCTGTCTTCAGGCTCAGTACTATCTGAAACAGGTTCGTTATCGAGACGTTGTGGCATGCCACTCACTATTTTTTCAATATCCACTTTGGGCAAGGTCAAGTCAGAGTATTTCTCTATTTGGCTGATGTTACATGAACGGAGTGCTCCTAGCATGGGGTGAACACTCTTCATCTCTTCCGCATACACCGTATCAAAAAGAGGAATCGTTAATTCTTCTGCCTTGGATACAATGGCTCGTATTTGCGCAATCACAAATAGCTTAACGGTGATATCGATAATTCCCTGAGATAGCATAAATAAATGTTCGAGAACGTCCGCAGAAGGCTCCTGTGTGCGTTTCTTCACCCATTGGAAGCGCCATAAGCGCTTAACAAATCGATTCCAATGCTGAATGTCTTGTTGAGTTTTCGAGATACCCCACTCCAAACTGCCGAAACCTATTTCTCGCCTACCGCCGCGTAGGTCTTTCGAAATACCTTTTGCTTTTGGTGTACCAATCAAAAGAATCGGAATGCCAATGGTATTGGTAAGCTCGGTAAAAAAATTGAGTAACTCATCACGTTTAGCCTTGGTGTCTTGTAAGTGCTGAATTTCATCTATTACAAGCAATCCGAGCGAATGCTCGATAGCAATTTGGGTCATAGCCTGCAACATGGTTTTTTCACCAATACGAATTTGCTGACTGTAGCGTTGATGGTAGGTTGTTCCCAGAACTTCATCGATCGCATGAAAGAAATTGCTACATAGGTTGGCTAGGTCTCCATTAAACGGGCACTCAACAATTACGTAAGTAAGCTGCCTATGCATATTGTAATCAGGATGCTCAATCAGTTGAGGATAGGTAGATAGCACTTTTTTAACGGCGGTCGATTTGCCACTACCCGAACAGCCGATGAGGGTGGTACTTTGAACTGAGCGGTCGGTTGTCGGAAAAATCTCTATGCTCCCTTCCTTTCCCTGTGTTCTCAAATAGTTCTCTTGAATGAGCTGCTTGTCGAGATTTTTCGCGGGGTTTCTTTTGACGTATCCGCTACGGATCATTAGCGATAACTTTTTCTCTAAATTTAAATGGCTAGGCAGCGGATGAAAAAACTCTCCGTTTACTAGTCGAGCAATGGCGTGCAGTCTGAGCCGAGGGTGCAAATTAAGGTCATCTTCGCTGTGTGTTGGGCGCGACGCCAACGCTTTGGCTAAAGCGATATCATCGTGGCAAATTTGAGGTAAAGCCTCGATGAGTGGATTGCCTCGATATTCCGCTAACCCCGGATCGACATAGTTTGCTGTTACAGCTACATGATTAATTTTCAATCTTCGTCTCCGTAAATATCATCTGGAATATCGGGGTGTGAAAAGTCGTCAGTCTTTACAATTGGCGCTACATTGTCAGGTACTTGAGCATCAGCTTTTCGAGTTTCAGCACCAACCGAACGATTTTTCCGCTCTTCGGCGATAGCTTCTTTTTTGTTACCTTTTATTGCGCTTAACTTAGCGCGAGCTGACGTATTATCGGTAGATAAGCGCCCTTGTTTTTTGGCTGCTTCAATACGTTTTTCAATGGCCTGCTCTGCATCAAGTAATTTGTCCTTATTGGCTTTTACCTCAGCATCCCCAGACAACTTAATTTTTCGAATTGTTTGCTTAGCTTCGTAAAATGTCATGTTCTGAAAAGCGCGGCTGCGGTCGGTAAGATTGGCAACCCAGTACACCTGCTTTTGACCTTCTGGAAAAATGTATATGCTATTTGTTGTGCGAGGATCGTAGCCAATCTCTACTTTTTGAGGCCTTGTGCGGTGCTTATCTCTTAGGAACCAACCCAGTTTAAAGGCTTCAGGACAGCTATAGGTTAGGGATTGGAATTTTATCCCTTCGTTGGAAACAGTGGCCATTTCTCTCGGCAAAGTGTGAATCTTGAAGTCCTCAAGGCTGGCATTCTTTAATGCTCCTGAACGATTCTCTATTCCCCACTGCCATAGATTTTTCGGAGTACGAGGGAGGCTTTCAGGGATACCACTGTCAGCGTCGTATTTACTCATCACGTTTAGGTTGTGCTTGTAGATGAGTAAAACAAGAATTTCTTCCAATTGTCGAAGTGTTAATTGGGCATCAAGACGGTAGTCTTTTCCACCACGTTTTTTGACCGTTTCTGTGGTTACGGCTCCGGGTGTATACGGAATAAAGTCTGCTTGAATGGTTCTGAATCTTTGCTCAACGATGCCTTTTGCGTCTCCTCGTCGCGCTTTAGCATTCTCAATACGAACGTTATAAGTATTTACTAAAGATTCGGCCTGATGAGTGAGTAGCTCACCTTTGTCCGCTAAAATTGCAGTTGGTAATCCAATTGCAGGCCAATCTTCGAAATCAATCGAAATACCCAATCTACGACACACATCAACTTTATTTTCCAAGCAGTTAGCTATGCTCATCATAGCAAGCACATAGGAAGCTGGCTCAAACGTTAAGTAGTATCCTGTAACTAGCCGAGAAAATACGTCAATTACCAGCAAGAGGGTTGGTCGACCGATAATTTTTGTCGGGTCTATTTCGCTGACGAGATATAAATCAATAATAGTCGCATCGAATTCGTATCTATCTCCGGGACCAAGCACCTGAGCGGTGGCTGTGCTTGTTAATTGCCTAACGTCCTTCTCGTAAGTTATTTGCGAGCTTCTCGCTTTGGCGGTGTCAGCAGCTTTATATTCCATTGAGAACAGATGCTTAAGCTGCGTAATGGTTGGATAATCTCTGCTTGAAACATTGGGAAACTGTTGTCTAAATTTCAATTCTACTTTTTTAAGGATTTTGCTCCATGGCATTCGTGTTGAATTTAGATAATATGAATCGATTGCATTCCTAAAAATAACTTTTATTTCTTCGGTAATAGGAATACCCGTACCAACCGTAACCGTGCGTGTTCGTCCCACTTTTTTAGTGCTTATCTTCCGAGGCTTATTTGGTGCACCTTGTTTATTAAAGTCCGGCAACAACGCATTTTTGTTCTGGCCGCGTTGCAAGAACTTACGTAGCAAGGTGTAGAAGTGCTTTTTGGTATAAGTGATTTCGCTATTTTCGATTACTTCTCGATACAAATTAGGCCATGCATGCCGATATAGTCGCAAAGGGTGGTTGTTGACCTTTTGCATCACCTGCCATATTTCTTCTAGACGCTGCTGTTGAGAGTCAGACGGCTTCTGTGACGCAGCTTCACTAAAAGGGTCTTCGACGATTTCAGCTTTTTTAGTGGACAGGGCCTTCGCTATTTCGTGCTTTTCAAATGGCTCTGGGTCAGCGTATTTTTCGTGAATATCTATCCAAAAGCAATGCTCAGTACGTACGTCTAAAACGCGGAAATGCCGTCCAAGATGCTTGATAACAACGTTAACCAATAGCATACAAGCCACCAGTACTTACTTTTGGGGAAATGGAAATTAAATCTCCACAAACGAGATTTTGATATGGCAGGCTTATATCGAATATTAAAATTCGGCAGGCAAAAGCATTACGAACTAGCCTTAGCGACTCACCAGAGGGTTGACCGTGCCGCTTATCATAATCAGCACAAGCCTTGGCAAGCTTCAATTCTGGTCTTGTTGATATCTCGCACCAGATGTCCATTACTCCTGTCTCGAAGTCCTCTTCTAAGTGAAGGTCTTTGCCTCCCAATATCCAATCGACGTTGGCTTGATGAATACGCGGAATATCCAACTCTGTGATCAGCTGCCATTCGATTCCTTTTGCCATGCAGCATCGCCTTTCTATTTCAAGTTTGGCGACGGTTTCCCTATCCATTAGATCTTTAACATATTTGACTTGTATGGCGGTTCTTTTGTTGTCCAGAGGGTCCCAATTGAGTAGAAGATCTGTAGTAAAAACGTGGAATTTATTGCCTTTTTGGGGATGCTTTATGCCCGCCTTTTCAGCAACTTCAAGAGAAGTTTCAAGATCAAATGGGTACTGCTCACGAATGTCGCAGATGTTCTCATTCCAGTCGCAAAGCGAAAATGTGAGAAATTCAAGTTTAGAAAGTAGGTGAACAACCCTTCCTGAAGTGTGCGAGAGCGCTCGATAACTTGTACCGTCGCTGGATATTTCTTGGATTCGAATCCAAGGTTGATAGTCGAGGCCGCGACCAACTCCTCTGCCGCTGTCGAACCGCTTTTTTACCTCTGCTTTCGTTAGCCATCCCATTTTAGTCATAGTTTACGCTCATCACCTACATAGATAATGAGCATAAACCATTATTTTTTAAGAACCAAATTTAGAGCTAATTATTTAAACAGAACCAAATATATGGCTAATTATTCAGACTGAACCAAATATAATATACATTGAACCAAATATAATATGCTCTAACACTTGATGTCACTAATTTAACCACCGTTATTCCACCGTAACCGATTTAGCTAAATTACGCGGTTGATCCACGTCTGTTCCTTTAATCAAAGCTACATAATAAGAAAGTAGTTGCAAAGGGATCGTATAGATAATCGGTGCTATAGGCGCTTCACAGTGTGGGACGTTGATTACGCGCATTGTTTCGTCAGAAGCGAAATGCGCATCCTTATCAGCGAATACATACATGATTCCACCACGGGCGCGCACTTCTTCAACATTCGATTTAAGCTTCTCTAATAGTTCGTTATTTGGCGCAACCACGATTACAGGCATTTCTTCGTCAATTAATGCCAGCGGGCCGTGCTTCAATTCGCCTGAAGCATACGCCTCTGCGTGAATATACGAGATTTCTTTTAATTTAAGCGCACCTTCCATCGCGATGGGGTATTGGTCACCGCGACCTAAAAACAAACTATGATGCTTATCGGCAAATTCTTCGGCTAAATCTTCGATACCTTGGGTAATAGCCAGGGTTTCTTCAAGTTTAGAGGGTAAACTATGTAACGCTGAAATAATGTTTTCTTTGTTCTCTGGACTCAATCCATTGTGTTTACCCAATGCAATTGTGAGCATCAAGAAAGCCGTTAGCTGGGTAGTAAACGCTTTAGTTGAAGCTACCCCTATTTCGGCACCGGCCTTGGTCATAAAAGCTAAATCTGATTCACGCACCAAAGAAGAACCTGGTACGTTACAGATGGTCAAACTTGACATATACCCAAGCTCTTTCGCCAAGCGCAGTGCCGCTAGCGTGTCTGCGGTTTCTCCAGATTGAGAGATAGTCACTAACAGGCTGTTTTCATGCACAACGGATTTACGATAACGGAATTCGGACGCTATCTCGATACCGCACGATACGTTTGCATACTGTTCAAGCCAATAACGGGCTGTCATCCCAGCATGATAGCTGGTACCGCAAGCGATAATCTGGACGTGCTTAACTTTAGCAAAAATGTCTTCGGCATCAGCGCCAAAAATAGCATCGGCAATATCGTTCTCACCCAGACGATCTTTTAAAGCATTTCGGACAACGGTAGGCTGTTCGTGGATCTCTTTAAGCATATAATGACGATAACCCGCCTTATCACCAGCATCGTGCTCGATATTCGATTCAATCACTTCACGTTCGACAGGCTGACCCTCTTTGTCGAACACGTTTACTTCTCGACGGGTAATTTCTGCAACATCACCTTCTTCAAGGAAAATAAAGCGACGAGTCACTGGTAAAAGCGCCATTTGGTCAGAGGCGATGAAGTTTTCCCCTAACCCTAAACCGATGACGAGTGGACTACCCGAACGAGCCACAACGAGACGAGACGGATCTTTCTTATCGACAATGACAGTGCCGTATGCACCATGAAATTGCTTCACTGCATTTTGTACCGCTTTAAGTAATGATACGCCGGTGTTTAATTCTTCGTGAACTGTATGTGCTATCGTTTCGGTGTCGGTGTCACTGGTAAAGGAATACCCTTTTTCTTTTAACGAAGTGCGCAAATTCTGATAATTTTCGATGATACCGTTATGCACTACAGCCACACGGTCATTCGAAAAGTGAGGATGTGCATTTGCTTCGGTTACACCACCATGGGTAGCCCACCGAGTATGTGCAATACCCGTGCTTCCAAGCGCTTCATTTTGTGCGACCGCATCAGCAAGCTCCTGTACTTTGCCGGTGCGCCGGATACGATTTAATGAGCCATCGGCCTGTAATAGGGCGATACCCGCCGAATCATATCCTCTATATTCAAGGCGCTTTAAGCCTTCCAGTAAAATTTCTACTACGTTACGTTCGGCGACTGCGCCCACTATTCCGCACATATATGACTCCTAATTATTGGCGGCGGCGCAGATAACATCCACACCGTATGCTTCAATTTGTGTAATTGCTTCGTTATTTATTTCGCTGTCGGTCACCAATGTAGTTATTGAAGACCAGGGTAATTCTACATTCGGAATCTTGCGGGTCAGCTTTTCAGATTCGGCCATCACTACTACTTGAGATGACACCTCAGCCATAACACGACTTAATGACGTTAGCTCATTAAACGTGGTTGTACCCCTTTTGAGATCAAGTCCCGCGGCGCCTAAAAAGGCAATATCAAAATTATATGCTTGCAGCATGGATTCAGCCATTTGCCCTTGAAAGGAATGAGAAAGCGAATCCCACGTACCACCGGTCATTAATACCTGCGGTTCATTTTCCAGCTCTAAAAGCGTATGTGCCACATGCAGCGAATTGGTCATTACCACCAATCCCCGTTTACTGGCTAATAATGGCATTAGTGCAGCTGTAGTGCTTCCGCTGTCGATGATAATACGCTGATGGTCTTTAATCAGTTGAGCGGCGGCGATAGCTATATCGAATTTTCGTTTCGAAACTTCATTGTCACATACAGCTTCATTTTCTGCCGGTACACGCACCGCGCCGCCGAAACGACGTAACAACAATCCGTTACTTTCTAGTTCAGTCAGGTCTTTGCGGATGGTTACTTCTGAAGTTGAGAAGAGCTGCGCAAGCTCATCCACCGCTACGTCGCCGTTGACACGAAGGCGTTCTACTATTGCGCGACGGCGTTGTTGGGTATTCCGTTTAAGCATGACTTAAATATAAAGTTTCGATTTGAAAGATATCGTAAGCTTTAATTTTCGAATTGCAAGTAAAATTGCTCTTTTTTCGGGTATGTTTTTTTATTACTGCTTATAAATTGAGCGAAACATGACCGTGGTTAGCTTCCGCTGCCTCAGCTACAGATGCTAATATTTTTATCGTTGTAAGTATTTCGTCTGCACTAATTGGCGGTGGTTGGGAACCCAGAATAGATTGTGCCACTCGCGAATAGAATTGCACGTATTGTCCAGCTTCAATTGCCACAGCTTCGCATTTATCCAGCGTACATAGCTGTCCCTCATTTGCTCCCAAACCGAACCTCTGCTCTGAGGGGGACGTACCTCTTTTTAACTGTTCTTCCTGAGGATCCAACCCAAATTGTCGGTAACTCGCTTTCGTTCCTTGTAATTCGAAACGTAATGTTTCATTTGCTTGAAAAGGCGAACTTCCTACATGATAGTTTAGTCCCTCGTAGTGAAGAGTTAGCTCAAAATTGTCTACTGCTTTACTATTTTCACGCAATATTTGTAAATACCCACTTACACTAACTGGTTTGCCGAATAACGCGATGGCTTGATCGATAAGATGCGGCCCGAGATCCCAGAAAATACCGCTTCCTTTTTCAGTACTTTCTCGCCATCGATCTTTAGGTTGAGGCCGAAACCGATCAAAGCGCGAGGTGATACGCTTTATGTCACCTAGCTTTTTGTTTTCTATCAGCTTGCTAACGCTGAGAAAATCGCCGTCAAATCGGCGATTGTGAAACGCGCAGAGGGCCAATTTATTGTGTTCAGCTAACCCAAATAATTCACTTGCCTCTGAAACTGATAGCGTAAAGGGTTTTTCTACTAAAACATGACTTTTGGCCAACAATGCTTTTTTGGCTTGTGAGCTGTGTAATTGATTTGGCGTAGTCACAACTACCAAATTAAACGACTGACTAACCAAAGCTTCATCAAGCGATGCATAGACTCTACATTCAGGTAGCAGAGTATGAACTTTACCAGCGTCAGATGAAACTACGCCCGATATTTCAAATTCGTTTAAAGTTTGTAGAAAAGGAAGGTGAAAGGTAGTCGCAGCATAGCCGAAACCTACTAGTAAAGTTTCTATTACCATGCTGCGTTTTTCCTTTAGCTGGATTTTTTAGTGGGCCGTTTCCAACCCTCAATGTTGCGTTGCTTACCACGAGCGACGGCAAGCGAATCGCTACTGACTTCTGACGTAATAACAGAACCCGCGCCTACCGTGGCGCCATCGCCGATTTTCACCGGTGCAACCAACGAAGAATTAGAACCGATAAACGCATTTTCACCAATGATGGTTTTGGACTTGTTTACGCCATCATAATTGCAGGTGATTGTACCGGCCCCAATATTCGCTTTTGCTCCTACTTCTGCATCGCCGAGATAGGTTAAATGATTGACTTTTGCACCTTCTCCGAGAATGGACTTTTTCATTTCTACAAAGTTGCCCACCTTCGCGTTTGGCTTCATTACTGCTCCAGGACGAAGACGCGCAAACGGCCCTATCACACAGTTTTCACTTACCTTAGCCCCTTCAATAACTGAATGGGAGTCTACTACTACGTTGTCGCCTATTTCACAGTCAATCAGCACACAATTTGCGCCAATAGACGTGTTGTTACCAATTTTAACGGTACCTTGCATAACAACGTTAATGTCAATAAACACATCCTGCCCGGTAGTCACGTTGCCGCGCACATCGATTCGCGCAGGGTCAGCCAGGGTTGCCCCGTTAGTCATTAACGTCACGGCTTCTCTGTGCTGTAAAGCACGTTCAATGCCAGCAAGGTGAATACGATTGTTAACGCCTTCAACCTCTACTGCTGAATCAGGCTGAGCCGCTTTAATCACTTTGCCTTCTTTAGCGGCCATTTCGATTACATCAGTCAAATAGTATTCACCTTGCGCATTACTGTTCCCGAGCAACTTCAGCCAGCGCTTTAGGTCGGCCCCTCCCATGATCATCATACCGGTGTTAATTTCACGTATAAGACGCTGTGCTTCCGTGGCATCTTTATGTTCTACAATGGCACTAATCTGTTCACCATTGCGGACAATTCGGCCCATACCTGTTGGATCGTCTAATTCAACGGTTAACAGCGCCAGATCGCATTCAGCTTTCACCGCTACCAAACGTTCGAGTGTTTGTTGTTGAATCAAGGGGGCATCACCTACCAGAATCATGACATCTTCGTCGTCTTTTATATGGTCTGCGGCCTGTTGCACTGCGTGACCGGTTCCCAACTGCTCGGCTTGTAAACACCAATTCAAACGTTTACCTTCAATACTCGTTTTCAGTTGATCACCGCCGTGACCGTATACCAGATGCACATTGTGGGCTGCCATTGCTTCAACCGTATTGATAATGCGCTGAACCATGGGGATGCCACCCACTTTGTGTAAAACTTTGGGTAAAGATGACTTCATACGAGTCCCTTTACCTGCAGCCAAGATGACTACTGAAAACGCCATAATTTGTCCTGTGAATAATTTCTGATTGTGTAAATGCTTCTAGTTTAACGAAGGCAGCTGATTAAGTCAGCGATTGTATGGATTATTTGTGCATACCAAACCAAAAGATCATCACGCCAATCTGGAAGATTAAATTTTGAGCCGGTATACTAATGCAAAAGACTATAATAAAGTCTTAGTTGCTTTTAACGTTACCCAGGGAGCGAGCGTAGCTTGTGAAGGCCTTTAGGATGTTGCACAGAAGTTTTCTGTTGCTGTTTGCCGTTGTTATTATTTCCATTGTTACGCTAGTACATGTCAGTATTTCCAATATTGTTGCTGAACAAAGCCGTGCGCAACAACAATCTCTTTCTCCCGCTATTTCATTAATAGTTGAGCAACTTCTTAAACCTTTGCATGTATCCGAGGTGTTAGGTAAGTCTCAGGAAGTAGAACTACTGTTAAATGCTGAGGAAATCGATGAAGAAGCGGTGTTTAAGACACTTCAACGATTGCAAAATGAATTTGATTTATTCTTCTTCTTAGCGAGCGAAAAAGCGAGAATGCAATACGACGCAGATGGAAGTAAACGCTCACTTACAGAGGGCGACGTTAGTTGGTACTTTAAGTATAAAGATATGCCGGAAGATAAAGTCGCCGACATTGGAAAATGGGAAAATCCGCACTTTTTCATCGATATCAAAATTTTTAATGACTTTGGGGAATTCCTCGGTTTTTTTGGAATTGGCAAAAGCCTGCGTAGTTTTGTGGATATTTTTGATACCTACAAACAACAATTCGGCTATGATTTTTTATTTGTCGATAATAAAGGGGACATTATGTTGTCCTCGGATGCCGATTTAATGGCGGATAACTCAAATTTTACTAATTTATCTGAATTAGCCTGGTTTGCCAGTCTTCCCAAGGACGTGCAGCTACAACGTGATCTTAACAATAAATTGATCAGCATCGAGCACGAAGATTACCTGATAGCGGAAGTAAAACTAAATCAATTTAACTGGACAGTGTATCTACTGAGTCCATTGCAAAAGCGGCAATCTGAAATTTCACAGGGGTTTATCTTCAGTGTCGTGACGCTGCTAGTGGTAGTATTCTCATTGTTCATGATGGTTTACCACCTGATGTACTATTTTCGCCGCGATATCAATGCTGATTTGGTGATACGCCACAATTACAGCTTGCCCCCACGGGAGGAGATGGAATCGTACTATCAGAAATTACTCGAGCGAGATCAATCGCTCAGTATTATTCTTGTTGATGTAGATAATTTTCCGCAGCTAAGCGATACCTATGGGCGCAATGTAGCGGATGAAGTCTTAGACAAAGTATCCAGCTACCTGTCTAGCCAGCTAAAAGACAACGATGTGTTAGGGCGCTGGAGCAGTGAAGAATTTATTATTCTACGACCTCGTTTGGGCCCCCATGAAGCTTACGATTTTGCCAACCAGCTTCGCTATGGGATTGCTACGATGCCAGGGCCTGACAGCCAACCAAACTTAAGGATTACGGCTTCATTTGGTGTATCGTTCACAGCCACCCCGCGGCCAATGGGCGAAGTGACGATTAATGCAGAAGATGCGCTTTATCAAGCACGGCGAGATGGCTGCAATCTAGTGCGAATGCAGTTAATAGAATGAAGGAAAAGCGATACAAAAGCGTCAGCATCTATAAGCTAGTTATCTGGCGCTGACTCTTTTTCTCATTGCGAGCGGTCTTAACGGGGGTTGCTTTTATGCGGGGGCTCGGCGGCGCTTGAACAGCGATACCGATACACCCGTCGTCATTGCAACGCCTATTAAAATTAACCCCCCGCCCATGAGCGTTGGCAGCGAGAGTTTTTCGCTCAAAAATACTAATCCCCACACTATCCCGAATAATGGTACTAAGTAGGCAACCGTTATCGCTTTGGCGGGCCCGATATTCGCAATTAAGCTAAAGTAAAGAATATAGGCGATGCCGGTACCTAATACAGCTAATGCAATTGCATTATTCCATGCCACCACCGACGGCATCGTTTCAGGCATGGTATAAATTGCAAACGGCATTAATAATAGGGACGCAGAAGCCTGGCTGCCCGTGGCAACCGCTAATGGTTTCACCCCCTGTAGATACTTTTTCATCATACTGGCAGCTAAGCCGTAACAAGTCGTCGCGAGTAACGCGGTAATGATTGGAATAATTGTCACGCCCTGCTCACCCATTTTTTGCAGACTAATCATTATCACACCAGCAAACCCGAGCAATAATCCTAACACTGCTTTTTTAGATAGTTTATCGCATAGCCAAAGAAAGGCGATTACGGCGCCAAACATAGGCGCGGTAGCGTTTAAAATTGCATTCACTCCCGCTTCTAAATACAAACTGCTGTAATTGAATAGCACAAACGGAATAGCGGTATTTACTGCGCCTATCAGCGCTATGGCCTTCCAATGAGTGAACATATCCCGCATGCCGCTTCTAAACACTAATACCGCCAACAAAACGATGGTCGCTAGCAAAGTACGCACTTCAACTAATGCAAATACACCAAATTCTGGTACCGCCACGCGCATAAAAATAAAAGATGCTCCCCAGATAGCCCCCAGAAGCAGGAGCGCGGCCAAATCTTTTACCGGCATTATTGCTCCTTCTTTTCCATTTTTAATAAGTACGCTTTGCGCTCTAATCCACCCGCATAACCGGTCAGTGACCCGTTACTGCCTATGATGCGATGACACGGAACGATAATAGCAATCGGATTACGGCCATTCGCCATGCCAACCGCTCTCACCGCTTTCGTATTTTGGATACGGCGAGCAATATCGGCATAACTGGCGGTCTGGCCATAACAAACTTGTTGAAGCGCTTGCCAAACCTGCTGCTGAAAGGGGGTGCCACGTGGACAGAGCGGCAGCGAAAATGCGGTTAATTTATTGGCAAAATAGGCCGACAGTTGTTCACATCCCTGTTGAGTATGGGAGTTAGGTCTCTGCTCAGCTTTCGTTTCACAGAATTTTACTGCTGTAATGCCATCGTTACAGGCCGTCACCTCGAGCACACCAAGGGGGCTCTCGAGAAACTGGTTAAAGTGATTCAGCATTTTTTCATTTCCTGTGTTGCAAGATACCACATGTTAAGTGTCAGATAACTTCGCCAGGGCGACGCGTCATTAACTTTTGTCGAAAGTTTTTTAGCCATATTTCTGGCAATCAAGTCTCCTTCTAGAAAGATATCTGGTGCACCGCATCCTCGGATTAAAAAGTAGTTTAGGGTCCACTCGCCAATGCCTTTCACCGCTAATATTGCTTCATTACTTGGACGGTTTCCTTTCGCTTCACAAAATAGCTCTGAAAACTGCCTCAATGCTATTTTCCGCTGCTGTGGCATACGTAAAAAGGTTAAATCACTCGATGCAATTTGTAAGGGAGTGGGGAACGCTAATCCGTATGGTGACGGTTGAGATAAGTTCGCCACCAGATTGTTTAATTGTTTGGTTGCCGCGTTTAGCGTTACCTGCTGTCCTAAAATTGCTCTACACCCGGCCTCAAACTCGTTAAAAGCGCCGGGAAGACGAAGGCCTTCGCAAACCTGCTTGGCGGTCAAGCCGCTATTCCTTAGTGCATTTTCAATTAGATCGGGATCTGCTTCAACGTCTAATACGCGGCTAATTATTCGAATAACTTTTTGCAGATACGTTAAGTCTTCAAGTTTTATCTCTACATCAAATACAAATCGTTCAGCATTATGTGTTGCCGTAACCTGCCCGTGTCTACCGTTAATCTCAAAAACACGTGTATAAGCATTTTCTGTAATTATTTCTACACCTACAATCGTTCGTTGTGAAAGAAAATTTCGGACCCACTCCCAATTATAAGGGGGGCGATAGGCAAGCTCGAATTTCACTGCTGCCGTGTGCAGTTGACATACTTCCTTCTGCGACTTCTTTCTAATTGCAGAAGGAGTAAGTTGCCAATGTTGTTTTATTAGACTTTGCAGCCGTCTAGTAGAGGAAAAGCCAGCCGCTTCAGCAATCATTTCTATAGGAAGCATAGTATCTTGCAACAGTCGCTTGGCCAACATCAGTTGATTAGAAAGTTGAAATCGCTTGGGACTAACCCCTAAATTTTCAATAAATAGCTTATTTAGATAACGAGAACTAATACCTAGTCTAGCGGCAATGTGCTCTACAGGTTCAATTGGGATTTCGCTTAGCAGGCTTTGTGCGCGTTGAATAGTGGTGTTCACGCCCTGCCAGGCACACGAACCCGGCGCACTGTCAGGTCGACACCGCAGACAGGGACGATAGCCGTGTTCCATAGCCTGAGCAGCTAAATCATAGTATTCGACGTTTTTTTCAGCAGGAAGTCGAGCGGGACAAATTGGACGACAGAAAATACCCGTAGTTTTCACTGCCACAAAAAATTTACCGTCAAAACGTCTATCCCGGCTGGCCCGCGCTATCTGGTAAGTTTGCAAAGTGCTCTCTGTCATGGTCGTTTCGATTCGCTCGTTTTAAACAAGTTACAGTGTAATCTGATTTCATACTTTAAATGCGACGAATTCGGAACTGAATAGTCGCTTTTTAGCAGTGGTGGCCGGACGTTTTCAGCGGCTTAAATAAATCAGCAGTTGATCCTCATATCACAGCCCAGCATAATAGCTCGATTAGAACCCTTACATCGCGCTAAAGAACAATCAATTTTGGGGTGGCATTGCACAGTCATATGCGGTTTATATCGCACTTTTTCATTATATTTTGCATTCTAGCAAGCATCACCACCGTGCATGCGGCAGAGCAGTGGCTGCAAAGTTATGCTAATCATGTAAAGCGTGAAGCACGCAAATATAAAATCCCCGGGTATGCGTTTGTTTATTATCAGCAAGGCGAGACCCCCAAAATATTTGTTCATGGTAAAACCCATGCCAAAGGAAAAGCAGTAGGTAAGGACACGGTGTTTCGATTGGCGTCAGTGTCAAAAACTTTTACCGGCCTACTTATGGCCAAATTGATTGAGCAGGGTGAGTTGAGATGGGATACCAAAATTCATGAACTGGTTCCCCAGCAAAATTTCGCTGGTAAAGGAATGAATGCTCTGGCGCTTGAGCACATTGTCGGACAGTCCAGCGGATTTATGCCCAATGCTTACGATAATTTAATCGAAGCTGACTATTCGTTAGATCGCGTACTGTCTTACTTAGCCAAACTTGAACCTATTTGCTCGCCCGGCGATTGCTATACCTATCAAAATGCGCTCTTCGGCGCGATAGAAAATTATTTAATCAACCACGAAACATCTTATCACCGTCAACTTCAGGAACAATTGTTTCTACCTTTAGGCATGGAAAACGCCAGTGCGGGAAAGGGAGGATTACTGAACTCTGAACAATGGGCGCGGCCGCATATTGCCATTGCTCGTAATCGATGGAGAGAAGGGGAAATCGAAAGTAATTATTACCGTTTCGCCCCCGCGGCAGGTGTTAATGCAAGCATCAGTGATATGACAATTTACCTACAAGCCTTACTCGGTGAATTTCCCACTGTTTTACCGCCTGAAATTATCGAAACGGTTTCCGCCCCGCGCGTGAAAACTAAACGAGAAACGTATCGCAGAGGGTGGCGTGGTGATCTCCAAGACGCCCACTATGGGCTAGGTTGGCGTGTGTATGACTTTAACGGTCACCGCATTATTTACCATGGCGGTTGGGTAAAGGGATATCGCGCCGATGTCGCCTTCGCACCTGATTTTAAATCTGGTTATGTCATGTTAATGAATGCCGAATCAAATTTAATCAATACCACCACGGCTGAATTTTGGAAGCGTTATTTCAAACACAAAGCCAAGGCGGCAAATTAAATTCGCCGCCATGGGTGAGCTATCAGGTTTTAAGATAGGTATATCCACTTAAACAGCTTTCATAAAAATCAGTCCATTTCACCCCTTCCCGAGGATTAATTTTTCCAGAAGAAATCTGCTTATCAATCATGCGCTTAACATCTGATGCCATAGCTCGTGGATTGTATTGCATTATATTAAGTACATCTTCTACCGAAGAGCCTTTCACTACTTCTTCGATATAAAAATCCTGTGGATCATCATCGTAACTGAAAATATGTACTTCATTTAAGCGACCAAACAAATTATGCATATCCCCCATCACATCCTGGTATGCACCAGTTAAGAATAACCCTATATAGTATTCTTCGTCTTTTTTAAGTTTATGCATCGGCATAATATCGGTAATTTCACGCCCGATAGTGAACTGATCAATTTTGCCGTCGCTGTCACAGGTGATATCTACCAAAGAGCAGTTTACCGTAGGCTTTTCGTTCATCCGAGTAAGTGGCACTACGGGTAGAAGCTGATCAATCGCCCAGGTATCGGCGGCCGACTGAAACACGGAAAAGTTACATAAATATTGCGAAGATAAGCTATAAGCTAATTCCTGTAACTCTTCCGGAACATATTCCTGGGTAGCGTAGTAAGCGTGAAGTTTGGCCATAATTTGCCAGTACAGCGTTTCGATTTTACCCAGCTCTTCTAACGTCAATACGCGAAGCTTAAACGCATCTAAGGCTTGCTCTTTCCATTGTGAAGCATCATTAAACACTTCCTGCATATTAGTTTGTTGGTCGAATGACTCAGCCAATTCACGAATATTCTTAACAAAGATGTGCTCCCCTTCCACTTCGTCTGTGACCATTTGTGCGCTATCTGAGCGAATTTCTCCGACAATTTGTGTCACCACGCAGCTGTGATGCGCGGTGATAGCTCTGCCGCTCTCACTCACCAAATTTGGATGAGGGACGCCTTCCATGTCGCACACCTCCTTCATCCCGTACACCACGTCAGCTACATATTCCTGCATATTGTAATTGCGAGAAGACTCATTAGTGGATTTAGTGCCATCATAGTCGATACCTAGTCCGCCCCCGACATCTACATAATCCAGATGGAAGCCCATCTTATGTAACTCGGCGTAAATTCGCGCCCCTTCAGTCATGGCCTCTTTAACGGCACGGATGTCGGTAAGTTGGCTACCAATGTGGAAATGAAGAAGTTTGAGGCAATGGCTCATACCTTGTTCTTCTAGATAGCGTGCGGTATTTATGATCTCAGTAATGGTTAAACCAAACTTGGCCCGCTCACCTCCTGAACTCTCCCATTTCCCCCTTCCCTTTACGGTCATTTTTGCACGTACGCCAATTATCGGTTCGATGCCGAGCTCTTTCGATGTTTTCACCAATAACAGCAACTCAGAATACTTTTCTACCACCACCACCATGCGCCGTCCCAGCTTCCTACCCAATAGCGCAAGACGCATAAACTCTTCATCTTTGTAGCCATTAAGAATAGTAAGTGAGCCTTCATTTGTGTTCATCGCCAGTACGGTAAGCAGCTCTGCTTTAGACCCTGCTTCAAGACCATAATTAAAGGGCTGGCCGGCTTCGACAATTTCTTCTACTACTTCCCGCATCTGATTAACTTTTACAGGATAAACGCCCTGATATTCGCCTTGGTATTCAGCTTCTTTGATGATATCTCTGAACGAAGTATTCAACGCAGCTACCTGAGAACGCAAAATGTCGTGAAAACGAACGACAACAGGGAATTGAACGCCTTCTTCGCAAATTTCATCGATGACAGCTTTGAAATCAATTCTGACTGAGGAATTAGTAGGATCTGGCAACACTTTGATGTTGCCATTTTCACCTATTTGAAAATAACCTCCGCCCCATTGAGAAACGCCATACATTTTTTCAGCTTGCTCAATATTCCAAGTGGACAATGTGAATCACCTATTGTGTGGTAAATGAAAAAATAGGGCGCTGATATGCGCCATTAATATCGCCGATATTATAGTCGTAGGTAGATAGGATGCTATCTTAATTAATAAGTTGAGGGGAAAAAATTTTCAATTTCGCTCCTATCGGTTTTTATCCAGCAACGTACCGCTTCACTCAACTCATCATCGAGTGATTTACTCGCCCAACTCAGGGCTTCTTCGCCACCACCTGATGCTGGCGTTCCCCAGAATACCAAATACATACGCTTTATTTGCGTTCGCGACCACAATTAAAACGTTCCCGATTTTCATCGGGATGACGATGGTGCGGAAGTTGATGAATGGTTGTAGTGCGAACATTATCGAACGCAACAAAAACACCGTCATCGTGATGAACATCACGAACTCCTTCGTCAGCATCGAGTGTGGAAGTTACCCAGCCTACCGCAGACATACGCGCTATTTACGTTTGTGAAAACATCCAAATGATCCCGATTTGCATCGGGATGACGATGGTCCGGAAGTTGATGATGGTGACGAAGTTGACGATGGTGTGGAAGTTGACGATGGTGCGGAAGTTGATGATGGTGACGAAGTTGACGACGGTGCGGAAGTTGACGAATGGTCGTAGTGCGAACATTATCGAACGCAAGAAAAACACCGTCATCGTGATGAACATCACGATCTCCTACGTCAGCATCGAGTGTGGAAGTTACCCCGTAAACCGCAGGCATACACGCTATTTACGTTTGTGAAAACATACAAAACGATCCCGATTTGCATCGGGATGACGATGATTAGGAAGTTGACGATGGTGCGGAAGTAGACGATGGTGAGGAAGTTGACTAACAGTTGGGTGAACGTTGACGAATGGCTATAGTGCGGTAATTTACGTACGATTGTAGTATGGGTCTGACGCCAAATAAAAAAGCACCCGAAGGTGCTTTTTTTAATCTTTCTGAAATGGAAGATGATGGAAGGCAGCGCCCTACATCATGCCGCCCATTCCGCCCATGCCGCCCATGTCAGGCATTGCAGGTGCTTCTTCTTTAGGAATTTCAGCAACCATTGCTTCAGTTGTAATCATCAATGAAGCAATTGATGCTGCAAATTGAAGTGCAGAACGGGTTACTTTTGTTGGATCCAAAATACCCATTTCTAACATGTCGCCGTAAGTGTCGTTACCAGCATTGTAACCAAAGTTGCCCGAACCGTTCTTAATTTCGTTAACAACGACTGAAGACTCGGCACCAGAGTTAATCGCGATCTGACGAAGCGGTGCTTCCATAGCGCGAAGAGCAAGCTTGATACCTACAGTCTGATCTTCGTTATCTCCTTTAAGATCAGCTAGTTTTGCTGCTGCACGTACTAAAGCAACACCACCTCCAGGTACCACACCCTCTTCTACTGCTGCACGAGTAGCGTGTAACGCATCTTCTACGCGATCTTTCTTCTCTTTCATTTCAACTTCTGTTGCTGCACCAACTTTGATGACTGCAACACCGCCTGACAACTTAGCCAAACGCTCCTGAAGTTTTTCTTTGTCGTAGTCTGAAGTTGATTCTTCAATTTGACCGCGAATTTGCGAACAACGACCTTCGATTGCTGCTTGCTCACCTGCACCATCTACAACAGTGGTGTTGTCTTTGTTGATAACAACACGCTTCGCTGTACCCAAATCTTCAAGCTGAGCTTTTTCTAACTCAAGACCGATTTCTTCAGAAATAACAGTACCGCCAGTAAGTGTAGCGATGTCTTGAAGCATCGCTTTACGACGATCACCAAAACCAGGCGCTTTAACCGCAGCGACTTTAACGATGCCGCGCATGTTATTCACTACTAATGTAGCAAGCGCTTCGCCTTCTACGTCTTCAGCAATGATCATAAGAGGCTTGCCCGCTTTCGCTACACCTTCAAGGGTAGGTAGCAATTCACGGATATTAGAGATCTTCTTATCTACCAATAGAATAAACGGGTTGTCTAATTCAACCGTACCGTTTTCTTGGTTGTTGATGAAGTAAGGAGACAGATAACCGCGGTCAAACTGCATACCTTCAACAACGTCAAGCTCGTTTTGAAGCGCCTGACCTTCTTCTACAGTGATAACGCCTTCTTTACCTACTTTTTCCATCGCCTGAGCAATGATTTCGCCTACTTCTGCATCAGAGTTAGCAGAGATAGTTCCTACCTGAGCGATAGATTTGCTATCGGCACACGGCGTCGAAAGGTTTTTAAGTTCTTCAACCGCGGCAATGACTGCTTTATCAATACCACGCTTAAGATCCATTGGGTTCATGCCTGCTGCTACAGACTTTAAGCCTTCGGTAACGATAGATTGTGCCAATACAGTCGCAGTGGTCGTACCGTCACCAGCTTCATCGTTTGATTTAGACGCAACTTCTTTTACCATTTGTGCGCCCATGTTTTCGAATTTGTCTTCTAGCTCAATTTCTTTCGCTACAGACACACCATCTTTGGTGATAGTCGGTGCGCCAAAAGACTTATCTAACACTACGTTACGGCCTTTTGGACCAAGGGTAACTTTAACTGCGTTTGCCAGAGTGTTTACGCCTTTAAGCATTTTTGTGCGGGCGTCATCTCCAAAACGAACTTCTTTAGCTGCCATGTTTATTTTCCTCTAAATTCAGTTAACAGATGATTACTCGACAATCGCCAGGATGTCGCTTTCGCTTACGATCAGCACTTCTTCGCCGTCTAGCTTTTCAGTTTTGACGCCATAACCATCATTAAAAATAACGGTATCGCCAACTTTTACATCCAAAGCTTTCACGTCGCCGTTGTCTAGAATGCGACCATTACCTACAGCGATTACTTCGCCACGGGTCGATTTTTCTGCTGCGGAACCAGTCAACACAATACCACCAGCAGATTTGGTTTCTTGCTCAGCACGTTTGATGATAACGCGGTCATGTAAAGGACGAATTGCCATTTTCAAGTCTCCTGAAAATCCAACTATTTTCTAAGTTTCAAGTGTGCTTTAAATACCCGTCAGGCATAAAGCTTTTACGGTTGTCGGCTTATAGCTAAATCCATAAGCCAACGTAATTTGTTTCTGCGTGGTTAAATGGGGTAATCGCGAAACGATCTCAAGGGGGACAACAAAAAAAATATAAAAAAATTTAATCCAGTCGCTTATTATTGTTGGTATCTGATTTATCCTGATATTCCCCTTCTATAATATCACTGTCCTTGTCTTGAGGGTGTGAAGAGGCTTTATAGTGTTCGTGTGAATGAAAGGATGCGCCAGTTACTACTTGCATAGACAGGTGCTTTTTAAGCTTCTGCGCAAAGAACTTTCGCGAAGGAGGCAGTACTAACAGTAAACCAAACGTATCTGTAATAAAGCCAGGTGTAACCAACAAAACGCCCGCGACAACCAGCATCAACCCTTCTAGCATTTCCTGGCCGGGGATTTGATTAGACTGCATTTTTTGCTGAGCTGTTTTAAGCGTATTCACCCCTTCCCGGCGCACAAAGTATGCGCCCACAAACGCACTAATCAACACCAGAGCAATAGTATTCCAACCACCGATAACATCGCCCACCTGAACTAACACTGCTATTTCGATAATAGGCATTATGGCGAATAATAGAAACAAGTTGCGCAAAGCTATAACCCCAGAAAAATAATATTAACTAATAGAAATGGGGTAGGTTTTTAAAATGACAACCACCTACCCGGAATTAGCGATAATTGAACGATAATGCGAACTTTAGCGGTCTTGCTTATTATCACCCTTGATGATCATTGGACAAAAAAGAATAATTTATCTAATCAGCGCTGAGGGGTAATAAGCATGCTGACACTATTTAAGACGATGTAAGACAGACTAAATCAATTCCTTTTCGTTATTGCCAAGCCTGATTCAGCGTTTTAAAAGGACACATATATCTGAGTTTACACAGTTTCAACGTTAGTTCATTGGTATGTTTTAAACAGAAAACGTGTAGCGCTAAACGTTCGTTCATCGATGCGAACTGGTATATCGTGCTAAGCTAATAACCGCTCTTTCAACTTTTTATAAGGGTCGAATCATGTCCGTCTGTGTTGTGTTTTGCACCGTACCAGAAGAAAATCTAGCGAAAAAACTAGCCACCTCACTTGTAGAAAAAAAACTGGCTGCTTGCGTTAAAGTAATACCTAAAGTGACTACCGTGTACCGCTGGGAAGAAAAAGTCGTCACAGACAGTGAATGTCAGCTAATTATTAAAACGGTTACCGATAATGTCGAAAATGCGTTTGTAGTGGTAAGCGAGCAACATCCCTACGATGTACCAGAGTGGCTAGTTATTCCTGACGCACAGGGCAGCGATGCTTACATCAGCTGGATTCGCGAGCAGACGAATTCGTAAGACGCTAAAGACTAAAGCTCGTTAACTAAATAAATAACAATCACGTTATTAGACGTACAAGATAAAAAGTAGAGATGTAATTAATGAAACTGAAACATGTATTTTTATTTATGTTTGCCCTGTTCATAACCTATTCCTGTTACGCTCAGGTTTCTGCAAATGACCAATTTGGTGACATGTTTTATGATGAGCCTGAATTTCTTCCCGTGGACCAAGCCTTCATGTTTGATTTCATTCAACAGGAGGGCGAACTACAAATTAAGTTTACTATCGCTGAGGGCTACTATTTATATAAACATCAATTTAAAACGGTTACAAAAAATGCCGAATTAGGTGAAGCTCAATTTCCTCCAGCAAAAGAAAAAGAAGATGAGTTTTTTGGCTTAACCGAAGTGTATTATGACCAGGTCACTTTTCGCTACCCAATCAACCATGCTGAACAGGACAGCGTCGTTAAGTTGCGCTTTCAAGGGTGCGCGGAGGCTGGATTATGTTATCCCCCCACTACCAAGGTTATTTACCTTTCTAAAACGGGCGTTACAGATGCAAACGATGATCCTGCAGACACCGGCGCCATGACGCCAACCTTTCAGTCCCACCAATATGATTTGGCAGAAAGACTGACTGAAGACGATTTATTAATAACCTTATTGTTGTTTCTTGCACTAGGAATCGGGCTGGCATTTACTCCCTGCGTTTTCCCCATGTATCCCATTTTGTCGGGCATCATCTTAGGCCAGGGTAAAAACGCTTCGATTGCGCATAGTTTCACTCTGTCTTTCGTCTATGTGCAGGGTATGGCGATTACGTATTCTTTGCTAGGGTTAGCTGTCGCTTCCGCGGGCGTTCAGTTTCAGGCTGCACTTCAGCATCCTGCCATTCTCGCCACATTTATTGTAATTTTTATTCTACTCGCCTTTGCCATGTTTGGTGCATACAATTTGCAACTACCTGCTACGTGGCAGGAAAAGCTTAACAATTTAAGTAACTCCCAATCCCGTGGCAAACTGGGTGGGGTATTTGTGATGGGTGTACTTTCTGGCCTGATTGCCTCCCCCTGCACTACCGCGCCGCTTACAGGTATTCTTTTGTTTATTGCCCAAACTGGCGATATGTTTTTAGGCTTTATATCGTTGTATGTGCTAAGTGTGGGGATGGGTATACCGCTTATTTTATTTGGCATGAGTGGCGGCAAACTGTTACCCAAAGCAGGTAACTGGATGAACGTAGTCAAAATCACGTTCGGGTTTATGATGTTAGCTGTAGCCTTGTTTTTCATCGAGCGGTTATGGAATAACGTTTATACAGAGCTGATGTGGGCTGCACTCGGGCTAGCAACGTTTTCGTACTATCAGGTCACCAACCAGAATACAGCACCAACATTTATGAAAGGCATACGTACAGCGATTATTTTCGTTGGACTGTTTGCTAGTGTATTAATGGGATACCAATCTCTATACAAAGTAAGTTCATTGGCGGTCAATCTCAGCTCAAACACTAGCACTACGAGTTCTGTCGGACATCCTGAGTTTATAGTGGTTAAAAACTTAGAAGACTTTACCCAGAAATTGGCGAAGGCCAACGCTCAGAATAAGTCGGTTATGGTTGATTTGTACGCGGACTGGTGCGTGGCGTGTAAAGAATTTGAAAAATATACGTTCTCAGATGCCCGCGTGCAAAGCGCGCTGGCACACACTGATTGGATGCAGATCGATTTGACTGACAACACACCGACTAATTTGGCATTTCAGGAGCACTTCGACATCCTTGGTTTACCCACCATTTTATTTTTTGACAATAAGGGTAATGAATTAAAGCAATCACGCGTTACTGGTTTTATGCGTGCAGAGCCCTTTGCGAAACATGTAGAAGAAGCTTTATCGCGTTCGGAAACTGATGAGTAACCTGTTATGAAACTGCCTCTAGCCTGCTTAATTTTGTTCATGGGTAGCGTACAAGCCGAGCCTGGATGCTTTGATGATTGGTTTTGCATTACCACGAACGACGGGTCCGTGAATATTCAATTACAGCATGAACTTCCGGCTGTCATCACCGTGACGTCGTCCGCCCTAGAACCCGCAGAAGTCACGCTATCTTTAACGGATACAAAATCCCATAAATTGGGAAACATTAGTTCGCCAACAGAATTTTGGAACACTATGCGCGTTAATTGGACGGCGGGTAAATTAAATGCAAAGCATGATAATAGTGTTGAGTATGGCTACCCACTTGAACAAAATAACCTTAACGTGGTGCAGGGTTTCAATGGCGAATATAGTCACCAGGGTGCATCTCGCTACGCTATTGATTTTGCCGCCCCAATAGGTACGCGAGTATTGGCTGCGCGAGGAGGGAAAGTCATTGATCTCGAGGAATCGTTCGATACTGGCGGTCCATCTAAAAAATACGCGACCTATGCAAATTATGTGGTGATATTGCATGACGATGGTACCACTGGCGAATACTACCACCTGAAACATAATGGGGTGTTGGTTAAGCGGGGAGATATTGTCGAACAGGGCCAAACTATTGCAAAGTCAGGCAATACGGGCTTTTCTTCCCTACCCCACTTACACTTTGGCGTTTATAAAGCGCTACCCCACGGTAAATACCAATCTGTTAAATTTAGATTTAAGCAATCACACTCAAAGCTCAATTTTCGGCGATAATGGCTGATTAGACCAGTATTTTGCTGCTAAATCTTCATTTCTGTCTATAATCGATCGTCAATTTAAAAAGTTTTTGTTCAATTGCTTTTTTTTCGTGCAACTTGCGAAAAAATTTGTTGGAATGGGAAATACTCCCCGATTTACCGGAAGATAGCTGCATTTTAATGAATATTCTGCTTATTAATGGTCCTAATCTAAATATGTTAGGTCGCCGGGAACCGGAGAAATACGGTTCTCAAACCCTTGCTCAAATAGTGAAGGGTATTGAAGCTCACGCGCATAGCCATAATGTGTCCGTTGAGCATTTCCAGTCCAATGCAGAACACGAATTGATTGATTGCATACAGCAATCTTATGGAAAAGCAGACGCTATTATCATCAACCCGGGCGCATTCACCCACACCAGTATAGCGATGAGGGATGCACTACTCAGTGTAGCTATTCCCTTTTACGAAGTGCACTTGTCAAACATACATGCACGCGAAAACTTTAGACATAATTCGTATTTTTCAGACATCGCCGCTGGAGTTTTAGTAGGGATGGGTAGTATAGGCTATCAACTTGCATTAACTGCAGCTGTTACACAATTTAAATCGAACTAACTGACAGAGACAGAACATGGATATTAGAAAGATTAAAAAACTGATTGAACTGGTCGAAGAATCAGGCATTGCTGAGTTGGAAATTACCGAAGGTGAAGAATCAGTACGCATCCATCGTGGCCCGACTGGTCAGCCGATGATGCCGCCTCCTCAATATAACTATGCAGCAGCAGCGCCGCCGCCACAAGCATCATCAGCTCCACTTCCCGTGTCAGAAGCGAGTGCACCTGTGGCGCCGTCAGGCCATGTGGTTAAATCACCCATGGTAGGGACGTTTTATCGCTCTTCCTCACCTACCGCCAAACCGTTTGTTGAGGTGGGTCAGTCAGTGAATGTTGGCGATACGCTATGTATCGTTGAAGCTATGAAAATGATGAATCAAATTGAAGCTGATAAAGCAGGTGTTATCAAAGAAATTCTGGTAGAGAACCAAGACCCAGTAGAATTTGATCAACCAATGTTCGTTATCGAATAAGCGGGTTTATCATTATGTTAGATAAAGTGCTCATAGCAAATCGTGGTGAAATTGCACTGCGTATATTGCGAGCCTGTAAGGAGCTTGGCATCAAAACCGTTGCCGTACACTCCACCGCAGATCGCAATCTAAAACACGTTCTGTTAGCTGATGAATCTATTTGTATCGGGGGCAATTCAGCAACCGATAGTTATCTGAATATTCCTCGCATAATCGCAGCAGCAGAAGTCACTAATTCAATTGCTATCCACCCGGGTTACGGCTTTTTAGCAGAAAACGCTGATTTCGCTGAGGCAGTGGAAAAAAGTGGTTTTATTTTTATTGGCCCTACAGCAGATACGATCGATTTGATGGGTGACAAAGTATCCGCGATTAACTCAATGAAAAAGGCCGGGGTGCCGTGCGTTCCTGGCTCCGACGGCCCGCTCAATGATGACGAAGAACGCAACAAAAGTATCGCCAAACGAATCGGCTATCCGATTATCGTAAAAGCCGCCGGTGGTGGCGGGGGCCGTGGAATGCGAGTGGTCCGAAGCGAGAGCGAACTTGTTCGAGCAATCGAAACGACCAAAGCAGAAGCAGCGGCGGCGTTCGGTAACGCTACTGTCTATATGGAAAAATTCCTTGAGAATCCGCGCCACGTTGAGATTCAGGTATTAGCTGATGGTCAGGGTAACGCTATTCATTTAGGTGAACGTGATTGTTCAATGCAACGCCGCCATCAAAAAGTAGTAGAAGAAGCGCCTGCTCCAGGTGTGTCTGAACAAATGCGTAGTAAAATTGGTGATCGTTGCCGCCGCGCCTGTATCGAAATTGGGTATCGGGGAGCGGGTACTTTTGAATTCTTGTATGAAAATGGCGAATTTTACTTCATCGAAATGAATACTCGTATTCAGGTTGAACACCCCGTTACTGAAATGATCACTGGCGTCGACTTAATTAAAGAGCAGCTTCGCATTGCTGCAGGTCAGCCATTGTCAATTGATCAATCGCAAATTCAAATACGCGGACACGCAGTTGAGTGCCGTATCAATGCAGAAGATCCAGATAACTTCGTGCCTAGTCCTGGAAAAATTGATATGTTTCACTCCCCTGGAGGCTTAGGGGTACGCTGGGATTCTCATATCTACGCTGGTTATTCAGTGCCGCCTTATTATGATTCAATGATTGGCAAACTTATCACTTATGGTGAGAGTCGGGATGAAGCCATTGCCCGTATGCGTCATGCGTTGGATGAATTAGTGATAGAAGGCATAAAGACGAACATTCCACTGCAACGAAAAATTATGGCCGATGAAAACTTTTTCGCAGGTGGTACTAATATCCACTATCTGGAAAAAAAGTTAGGTATGTCAAAATAAACTATTTAGCCCGGGATTCCGGGCTTTTTATTAGAGGATAACATTTAGCTTCTGCCTTCCACCCTTTCGCATGGTCGCTTTTCCCGTTTATGCCGTACATAAAAAAGGCTCGTCGGGGAGACGAGCCAAAATTGCAAGAACGCGTACGCACCTTCAACAGTGCATAAATGTATACGCCTGTTGATAACAGCAGTTCTCTTCAATAAATTAAATTTATGTAATTTATAATTAAAACGGGGTCGTATTATGGGATCTTTCACCCGACGGCAGTTTTTAGCGTCGTTAGCAGCGGGAATCGCGTTAGCCAGGTCGCGTGGAATATTGGCCAATACCCCCACGACCACACGAAAACTAGGTGTTGCGCTGCTTGGACTTGGAAGTTATAGCACGAGACTGCTAGCGCCAGCCCTGCAAGACACACAGCATTGCGAGTTACGCGGCATCGTCACTGGAAGTCCGGAAAAAATTTCTAGCTGGCAAAGACAATATAATATCCCAGATAAGAACGTATATTCTTACGACAATTTACCGGAAATTGCTAATAATCCTGATATAGATATTGTGTATATAGTTACGCCAACTGGTTTACATAGAAAATATTCAGAGATGGCAGCGTCGGCTGGAAAGCATGTGTGGTGTGAAAAGCCCATGGCAATGGATGAAGCAGAATGCCAAAGCATCATTGATGTCTGTAATAAGAATGACGTCAAGTTGGCGATTGGTTATCGTATGCAGCATGAGCCTAACACCCGTCAACTCGCGTTATTACAAGACACCATGCCTTTTGGTCGATTTAAACATATTGAAAGTTTTGCTGGCTACGCAGGCAAGGGGCGCCCCCCCCATAATTGGCGCATGCAAAAAGAAATGGGAGGGGGAGCGCTTTATGATATGGGTGTTTACCCTCTTAATGGCGCGCGATTTATCACTGGTATGGAACCGGTTGCAGTTACAGGCCATCATGAAAAATCACACCCCAATATTTTTACTGAAGTCGATGAAACCACTTATTTTAATTTGGAATTCAAGAATGGGCTGGTGGCAAAATGCGGTACCAGTGTGGTGAAATCGTTTAATCGATTAGATGTGCAGTGTGAAAAGGGACACTACTCGTTAAGACCCATGCAGGCGTATTCCGGCGTTACGGCAAAACTGAGTGACGGCACCGTGCTTCCCCCCATATCCAGTATGCAGCAGACGCTGCAAATGGATAACGATGCATTAGCAATACTAAACAAGGGGCCGGCTTTAGTGCCTGGAGAAGAGGGGCTGAGAGATATTCTAATAATCCAAGCTATCTTTAAAGCAGCTAAAAATGGCCAATCAGTACTGATCTAATGGCCTTTTCAAGTGGGTAACATTGGCTAAACGGAGTAAAAAAACTCACTAAAATGTCCGAACACGTTAAAATGGTTATTGAGCGGCTACCCTTTTACAAGCTGCCTTTCGCTATACATCTTGCACTTGCGATGATTTTCATGCCGGAAAGTGAACGCCGGACGCTGTCTACGCGCCTCTCCTACTATACTGGACAAACACCGCTTTTGGATATACAAAAGGAACTTGATCCCACCATAAAAACTTATCTAACAGATTATGCATTGACCAACCTCAGCGTCCCTGCGGATGAAATGATTGAAAGCATATTTACGCGTGTGGACATGTTATTGGAAGGCAATAGGTATTATGCTGTGATAATGGAAAGTGTTGTACGAAATGATGCCGATTTAGCGTCCATTAATTTATTACCGGCTGACTGGAAACGCCGATTAATGGCGTACCTGTTGCCCGCGTTTACAATGGATAAACACAAGCCGGACTCGGCAAAGTCTACAAAGGTCGGTTCATAGCGCAGAATGCTATACTAGAGCGTGTTGATGTGTGACAAGCTAACATAAAGAAGAATATATATTTCATTAAGGCGCGATAACTGAGCTCCTATTATGACAGATTGATATTACCTCTTTTCTGCAACACGATTTTCAGTAGTTCGGCGGCAGCTTTGGCGTCAGATAGTGCCCTATGATGGCGGTCCATTTTTATATCAAATGTCTGTGTGAGGGCCGCTAATGAATAGGAGCGAAGGCCCGGGTTGACTTTTCTCATCTCTCTGACCGTACAAAGTTTGGCACGTCTGAAGGGTAGCTCTAACCGTGCAAACTCTTGCCGTATGAACCCATAATCGAAATTTACGTTATGCGCAACAAATACACAATCCTGGGTAAACTCATCAATTTCGTGAGCAATTTCGGCAAAAAGGGGCGCTTCAGCCACCATTTCGTTAGTAATACCTGTTAACTCAGTAATGGAAAAAGGAATTCGCCGCTGGGGATTGAGTAAGCTTTGCCAACGGTCGACTTCTTCCCCACCAATCAATTTAATCATGCCAATTTCGGTTATTCGGTGATGTTCTGCTTTCCCGCCGGTTGTTTCAATATCTACGACCACATAGGGTTGGGCTGGGTCAAAATACCATTCCACAGCACTTATTTGAACGGTAAATCCGGCCTGCTGTAGACGCTGGATGGAAATAAGCTGATTGCGTCTTAACTGATCGCCAGGTGCTTTAATTTCTTCAAAACGTATCACGTCATGTTCGATGACCATTATGTCGGGAAAACCATCTTGCAAACTGTGGAAATCCCGACACATCATGCGTAGAAAATCGAATAGATGCGATAGTTCACAGTGTTCTAGTAGCGCATTGATAGGCTCTAACAGTTTATGAGACCAAATAAACAAAGCATTCGGCTGTCCGTAGCGACTGCCGGCAATGTTAAGAAGGTGTTTCTTTAACTCAGTCAAGGAATTAACCTGCGCTAACGTCGCTTCGATATGCGTATGGTAACGCTGATAAAAGGTATTTTCTTTTAAGCAAACAGGTCTACGGTCAAATTCATTCACAAACTCGTCTTGTTCAAATAAAATCTGCCAAAAAATCAATCCAAACAAGCTTCGCCACAATTGGTTTTCCGTTCTGTAAGCGGTTATCCCTTGTCGTCGGTACAACGCCATAACTCCCGATTCGACACTTGCATTTTGACTGATATCCAGCTTTAGCGTGCGTGACGCAGCGCGTAACATATCGGTTAACGCGCTCGTGCGCTTTTTCATGTACTTGCGGGCCAAAAAATCTTCAGCAAAATTTAATAAGGTATCCGAAGGGGGCGAATCAATGATATTTTCTAATTCAGCTTTTACTTTTTCTTTTTGACCATGTTTATACGCTTCACGTATCCATTTTTCTTTGGCCTTATCTCCCGGGGTATTGGCGAGAAGCCGCAGACCAGTGTCATAATCTACACTTAATAATTGCATTGAAAGCGCATATTGATACTTTTCTTGCCATTGTACAGCTAAGAGAGACTGCGCTTCAGAGGGAGCAGAGAAGGACGCTGTGTTTAGCTGGTGTTGATGCCAAAATGGCATCTGTTCAAGTTGCATAGCATAGAAAAACGCTGCCTGCGCATCGTCTTTGTTGCTAAAACGCAGCTGTTCAAAGGCGTTATCACTACGTGTGCGCATTACCCCTAAATCGCGCAATGAAAATTGGTTCAAACGGCCATTTGTATGGCCAAAATACACGAACAATAAATACCTGAAAGAATGGTCAAAAGCGCGCACTAAAAAGCTTTCCTGAGAAAACGTCTCGGGCCAACCTTTTAACGCTACTTGCTCCATAAGAAGCTGGCTAAGCTGGCTTTTCTTCAGTGACGCACTGACAGGTTCAGTTGTCAGTTGCCTAACCAATGAAATTAACTCATTTTTCACCATTACTGCGGCCACGTCCTGCGCTTTCGCCACGGAAAGGTCGCAAAACCATTGTTGCTCAACTAACTCATCTATTCTTAGTTGCGGATCTGCGATTTCTTCATAGTTAAAATGATAACGATTTATCACGGCGTATTTCCGATTGGCCGCTCGCGCAATAATGCATTGTTGATTGTGGCTTAAGGCTCTAAATTCCGCTATAAACGCCAGCGTAGTTTCGTCCAATAACGCGCTGTTCACCCCATCGAAGAAGCTGAGAAATTCATGAAAATGGGTTAAATAATAAAAGGTAGGTAGCGTCTTTCTCATAGCGTCACAGAAGGCAATGCGTTCATGTATATTTATACAGCATTCTACGGTATATTTAATCCTACTGCTACATTTATGCGCTATATATCAACTAATTTGCAAAAACAAGCCTAGTGTCTACACTTATTTTTCCATCACGATCTACGTACACTCTAACTCACATAGGTGCCCTTATGAAATGTAGGCTATTGTTTACTTTGCTATTTATCACCCTACCTATTACCGCTTTTGCGGAGACGGAAGCATTCCGAGGCAGTATTCTTCATTTTAAAGCTAACCCTGCGTTACATGAAAACGAAGCAGAAAGTTACGAATACTTTGAGGACGGCATTCTTGTTGTCAAAGATGGTAAAGTCGATGCTGTTGGCAAGGCCTCAGATTTGTTAAAAAAATATGACGGTGTCGAGGTGAAGGATATGTCTGGCAAATTAATCATGCCAGGATTTGTCGATACCCATATCCATTATCCGCAAACCGAAATGATTGCGGCGTTCGGCGAGCAGTTGTTAGATTGGTTGAAAAAGTACACCTTTCCCACCGAGAAACAATTTAAAGATAAAAAGTATGCCGCGGAGGTGTCAGAAGTCTTCCTGCACGAGCTTCTTAGCAATGGCACCACCTCAGCACTCATATTCGGCACGGTACATCCAGAGTCTGTAGATGTATTATTTGAACAAGCACAAGAAAAAAATATGCGTATAATTGCGGGTAAGGTGATGATGGATAGGAACGCACCTGACTACCTGCAAGATACGCCAGAGTCGAGCTACAAAGAAACAAAGCAGTTGATCGAAAAGTGGCATAACAAACATCGTCTACATTATGCGATTACCCCGCGTTTTGCACCTACCTCGACTCCGGCGCAATTAGAACAAGCTAAGAAGCTTAAAAAAGAGTATCCGGACACTTGGATTCACACTCACCTTTCTGAAAATAAAGGTGAAATTGCGTGGGTAAAAGACTTATTTCCGGAGCGTAAAGGCTATACCGACGTGTATGACCACTATAACTTAACCAGTTCACGGTCAATCTTTGCCCATAGTATTCACCTAGACGATGAAGAAATGAAAACGCTTGCTGATACTAAATCATCAATTGCTTTTTGCCCTACTTCGAACCTGTTTCTCGGCAGTGGGTTATTTAAATTGAAAGAAGCGCGTGATGCCGGCGTGCGTGTGGGGCTTGGAACAGACGTGGGCGCGGGTACAAGCTTCTCTATGCTGGAAACCCTTAATGAAGCCTACAAAGTTATCCAGTTACAAAGTCAAAAGTTATCTGCGTTTGAAGGCTACTACCTCGCCACGCTAGGAGGCGCAGAAGCATTAAGTCTCGACGATAAGATTGGTAATTTTGAAAAGAACAAAGAAGCTGATTTTGTGGTCATGGATTGGGCCGGCACCCCTTTTCAACAGTATAGAATGTCAAAGACTTCATCATTACATGAAAAGCTGTTTGTAATGATGATGCTTGGCGATCAGCGAAATATACACGCGACTTATGTGATGGGAGAAGAAGTGTATAATCGGGAGATGTCACATCCTGCACTGGACTTAATCGACGACTCCCATTAACAAAGTGAAACTAAAGCGTTATAAAATAACGCTGCAGATAGCGATAGTGGTTTACCAGACGTCCGCGCTGTCTGCAGCACCTTGGCTCCGCTTAACTTGGTGAATCACAATGAAAATAAAATTATTCCTCGTGTCAGCAATCATTTCATTAGTATCTATCTCACATTCACACGCTGCGATCTGGAGTACAACCGAAATACATTATCAACATGGCACATTGGATGTCCCTATTTTTTCGCAAACCATTGCCGCTAGTGCGAGCACCGATACATATACCCTTCAGCATGCCAGCGGGTGGGAATATGGCGATAACTTTTTTTTCATGGACTATATTAACGATGATGTAGAAGATGGGTTTAATGATCAAGATTTTTACGCCGAATTATACCTGAATTTTAGTCTTTCAAAGATCACCGGTAACAAGGTGGCTTTTGGTCCCGTAAAAGATGTGGGGATCATGATGGCGGGCAACTTTGCTGGCGATGCTAAGGTGAAAAAGTACCTCCCTGGTATTCGCTTAGCTCTCGCACCTCCTGGTTTTACTTTCTTCAATATTGACATCATGGCGTACATAGATGATAGCGATGGGGTTGCTAGAGGTGGTGCTCCTACCGAAGATAACAGTTTTTTAGTCGATTTTAACTGGGATTATCCCTTTACCATCGGCAACCAGTTTTTCAACTTCACGGGTCACCTGGAATATGCCGGCAGCCGCGATAACGAATTTGGCGGAAAGGTCAGTCATTGGATACTGGCGCAACCTCAATTACGCTGGGATGTTGGACAGGCGCTATTCAATAAAAAAAACGTGCTTTTTACGGGGATCGAATATCAACACTGGCAAAACAAACTAGGCGATGATTCTACCGATGAGAAAGCAGTGCAATTTTTATTGGTATGGCGGTTTTGAAGTCTTGTAGTTGGTAGTCTTAGGGTAATACCAACTCACATTAGTTTATACCTTAAAGCCAAAGGAAAACGTCATGAAGTTAAAAACGGTGCTCGTTGCTAGTATGGCCTCAGCATTGCTGATACCCCTGATTATTAGCACGATATTTTTTGCGGTGAATATTAGGACCTTGATTGATGAGCGGTTGGCTGATCGCGAGCTTCCCGCTACGTTAGAGAGGCTCCGCAATGCTATAGAATTGGAGCTGCAAGAATCACTCATCATCTCAAAGTCGATTGCTGAAAATACTTTCATTCTTGAATGGATGAGGAATGGCGAGCCACAATCAGAGCTTAACGCTGTATCTCGCTATCTACGCAATGTAAAACAACAAAACGATGCGATAACCGCATATATTGTGTCAGCACAGTCGGGAAATTATTACAACGTAGATGGTGTCTTAAAAAAAGTATCACCGACTGCAGAAGATTCCGAATGGCTTTATACGTTTTTAGAAAAAAATATCCCTTACGCGCTTAGTCTCGATATCGATGATACAACTAAACAATCTGCCGTTTTTATTAACTATGCGATTCAGCAAAACGGCCGTCCCATTGCTGTCGGAGGAATTGGCCGTTCGCTGGTGAAGATGACCAAGCTTATTGAAGGGTTCAAAATTGGTGAAACAGGTCAAATTTATCTGGTTAATAAATCAGGTGAAACTATGCTGCACAGAGATGCAAAAAAAATCGGACAGCAGCTCTCTTCAATAATCGATGATTCACAGGTGGCTTCCGACCTGACGCGTTCTGATACGTTAATCATAGAGTCATTTGAACGATCAGGTGAAGACTACGTGGTAGCTTCGCTTCAGCTTAATAGTCTCGACTGGTACTTGGTAGCAGAACTGCCCAAGGCCGAACTTTATAGCGACCTTAACGCTGCGTTAATAAGTAACCTTATAATTATTCTTATCATTGCCGCCGCCTTTTTAGTGGCAGTAGGTATTATCACCAAACGTATTCTTGAGCCCATCGGCGACGTGTCTCAAGCGATTGATGATATTAGCCAAAGAGGAGGCGATTTAACCGCACGATTACCTGAAACCGGGCCGGAAGAGTTGGCGGAGTTGTCGACGCGACTTAATACGTTTATCAGTAAACTCCAATCTATGTGTTTAGACATGCGAGCAGCGGCATGGGATATTGATAGCGCTTCCAGCAGCGTTAATAAATTAATGGAAAGCGCGGCTGAAAAAACCAATCAACAGCAAGCAGGCACTGAAATGGTGGCGTCGGCGGTTAATGAAATGGGGGCCACGGTTCAAGAAATTGCGGGTAGCGCGAACATGGCTGCAGAGCTATCGCGTGAAGCAGAAAGAGAGTCTGAGTCGGGTTTACATATTGTCGAGAAGACTGTTCACGATATCACTACCTTGAGCGCTGCGATGGATCAGGCCGTTACATCTGTGGCTTCTTTAGCCGATAAAATTAAGTCTATAACCACCGTCCTGGAAGTCATCAAGGGCATATCCGAGCAAACTAATCTTCTGGCGTTAAATGCAGCAATAGAAGCCGCGCGTGCGGGTGAGCAGGGAAGAGGATTCGCAGTAGTAGCAGACGAAGTAAGAACGCTAGCTCAACGTACCGCCCATTCGACCGAAGAAATTAATGAGATGATTGCTAAATTGGAAAAAAGTGCCAACGAAACGGTAAGTTCAATTCAATCCGGCAGAGAACTGACCCGTTCGAGTGTAACCAATGTTGAAGAAACGGGCACAACAATCAGCACCATGTCAGAAAAAATTTCGGCTATTTCTCAGACCAATATTTCTGTTGCCGCTGCCACTGAAGAACAAAGTACGGTGACAGACGAAATTAATAAAAATATTAACGAAATTGCAGAGTTTTCACATAGTACTCAACGCGATATCCACAAGTGCGAAGATAAATGTTCACAACTGAAATTACAGGTCGAACGATTGAACAAAAGTATTGGACAATTCACACTGGAGTAATAGTTAGTTGATAAGAGCGGGGTAAATATCACCCCATCGGAACGCTCATATCATAACGGGTTGCTGGTTGCATTCTTTGGTGCAGCCAGCTTTTTTTTATTGATAGTGCGGCATACCTACAAACTTATACCATTCGCAATAAACTGAAAGAAGACCAGCTGTGTGCAGTGTCGGCGGCCTTATAAAACGCCTGTGTTGGTGTGGTTTGGCCTGTCCGCTGAATCTGGTTCTAGGTAAAATCCGTAATAAGTTGAAATGACAATGAAAGGATAGTATATGAGTCTTACACGGCCGATGTCGTTTTCATGTCCCCATTGTATGGCACCAAACGATATAGAAGTGGATGAAATGAACGATATAGGGCAAACCCAAGTGCTTGACTGTCAGGTATGTTGTCAGCCAATTGAATTGTCAGTTCATACTGATGGTGATACGCTAAGAATAAGTGCTGAACGGGAAAACCCGTAAATTTAAAAAAACCTGCTCATTTAAAGCAGGTTTTTCTGTTTTAGGCAGATTATAAAAGAGAATCATTTTTGTTTTTCTTACGAGGTAGAAATAATGGCAGGTTATGATCGCAGACATTTTTTAAAGGCTTCCGCTAAAACGCTAATGGGCATTACTTTAGGCAGTGCGGCCTTACGGTCATTTGCTCAGGAACAGTTGCAAGCCAGCGATCCCACAGCAGAAGCCCTAAAATACACACCTAAATCACCGCAGGCTAACGCCATATGCGGCAACTGTATGTATATTCAGGGCAAGGAGGGTGAGCAATATCGCCCCTGCGCTATATTTCCCGGTAAACTGGTTAACAAAGATGGTTGGTGTACTGCTTGGGTGAAACGACCTGGCTAGTGAGCCGACCACATACCGCACCAGTGTGAACTTCATCTTGTAAACATTTGTAGGCCGATTTAATTTCTGGCATGTTAAGCGTACTTTCAAATTCATTGCGTTTGACATGACAACAATAAAAAACCATTTAAAAATTTTTGCTCTATCTTTCACAGTTTTAACTTCTCCTCTCTATGCCAAAGAGGAGGTTCCTCCCACTGCGATCCCTGAGCCGGTTGTAACCACCACGGAGCATAAGGCTAAAATAAACGGTGCGCGCATCAATTATATAGTGACGGCGGGAGAAACCCATTTAAAAGATGCAGAAGGTAAGCCTGCAGCCAGCATTTTTAGCATCGCTTACACCCGCTCCGATGTAAAAAATGTCGCTGAGCGTCCATTATTATTTGTATTCAATGGTGGCCCTGGTTCGTCCAGTGTATGGATGCATATGGGCGTGTTTGGGCCGAAACGCGTAGTTTTACCCAGTGATGCGGAACGCGTGGGAGCGCCGCCTTACCCGATTGAAACTAACCCCTTCAGTTTGTTAGATATTGCCGATTTAGTTTTTATCGACCCTGTAGGTACCGGATACTCGAAACCTTTAGGTGATAAAGAAGGCAAAGACTTTTGGGGCGTTAAACAGGATGCCAAAATCCTAGCCGAATTTGTACGGGTTTATATTACGCGCAACCAGCGTTGGAATTCTCCCAAGTATTTAGCCGGAGAAAGCTATGGAACCACGCGTGCAGCAGCCATGGTCAAAGAGTTACAGGAAGGCTGGGGAAGTATAGATTTAAACGGCGTATTGCTTATCTCTTCAATACTGGATTTTCAGACGGGTGATTTCACCGCCGGTAATGACTTACCTTATATGACTTTTTTACCTACTTATGCGGCAACCGCTTGGTATCACAATGCCATCCCCAATAAATCTCAATATAAAGATTTAGAAAGTTTTTTGGGTGAAGTGCGTAACTTTGCTTTGTCAGACTATGCTAGCGTTTTACTAAAAGGTGCTTTGGCTGAGCAAGCGCAAATCGACACTGTAATAAACAAGCTGCATCAATACACTGGCTTATCAAAACGCTATTTACAACAGACCGATTTACGCATAAACGAGTTTCGCTTTATGAAAGAGTTGTTGCGAGAAGAAGGAAAGGTTGTGGGTCGTTTGGATAGCCGCTACTTAGGCGAGGATGAAATTCAGGTTAGCGAAAGTTTTGAGGCCGACCCCTCCGCCTATGCGATAGATGGTGCTTTCACTGCGGCGCTGCAACACTATATGGCATCAGAGCTCAATATTGATCGGGATGATCCTTACCATATCCTTTCTGGTGATGTGTTCGGTAACTGGGATTGGCTATACGAAGATAGCCCACGTAGCCAAGGCTTCCTAGCCACGACTCCTCATTTGTCGCGTGCCATGCGTCAAAATAAAGATTTCAGAGTGTTTGTTGCCAATGGTTATTATGACTTAGCTACACCCTTTTTTGCCACTGAATACTCGATGAATCATTATGGAATGGACACTTCTCGAGTAACCATGAAGTATTATGAAGCGGGTCACATGATGTATATCCATCACCCTTCGCTAGAGCAGTTGGTGAAAGATATTCGTGATTTTATGAATAAGTGATGTGCCAACGTGTAGCGGACAGTACCCATCAAGTTAGATGTCTACAGGCACGTGGCTAAACTTTTGACAGGCCCATTTTTAAAATGCATCGGTGGGGTTACATCAACCGAGATCCGGATGGTCAAAAAGTTAGGCTAGTGAAGATGTTTGCTGATTCGTTTTGTAAACAAACGAATCAGCCTTTCGGAATTTGCACACTAGATGCGTTGATTTCGTATGTCGTCCCCGCGTGAAGTGTCTGCGCTTTCCCCCCGGTGTCTTTATTAAAATGCGCGGCTTGCTCTTCACTCCGTTCCACAGCAACCAACTTGCCATTCAATGTTACTGTTTTGCCGCTACTGTCCGTTGGAATAAAAAAGCTATAGTTATCAAAAGCAACGCGCATTTGATACTGGCCATCGCTTGCAATAAAGAAACAACCTTTCTTTTGGCACACTTTAGCAATAGGAACACTGAGCAAAAAAGTTGATTTAGTAAATGCTACTGGAGTTTGCGAAAGCTGTGCTAACGTTACCTTATTGACACTGGTATCCAGTGGTTCGCCGAAGGTTTCTGCTTGCGTATTGGCAGCCACAGGTTCTGATAATCTCACCGCTTCAGCAAATACTATGTTTGACGTAATGCAACACACCAAGCTGATACACGCTAAATACTTTTTATTTAAGGTTTTCATCGCCATTCGCTTTTTCCATTTTTCGTTCGAATTCCTCTTCCATCGGATGCTCAATGCGGTCCAGCAAATAGGTTACGTGAAAGCGTTTGATTAAACTTTTATAACGTCCATCCTGGATCATTTCACCTAGCACCCGGTTAAACTCGGCGCGCAATTCCGGATCCGGAATACCCGCGTGATAAAAGTTAATCGGAAAAATCTCGTGCATGGTGGTCGGAAATTGCTGATTGGAGGGTAACTTGCTTTTAAAGAAGCTAAAGATATTTCTATCCATTACGGCCACATCAACACTGCCTAACACTAGCATAGCAACCTGTCTACTTTGTTGGGGCGTTTCGAGATAGCCAGCGTGTTCGTTTACCGCATTGGCATACTCTTGACCCAACACGCGTTTAGCGGTTTGAAAGCCTATAACGGTGTAATTTTTTAAATCGGCTGGCGAGTTTACTGTCACATTACGTGTCGTCAAGGAAACAGCAACGTTTTGATAGGCAATGTAAATCTCGCTTAAAAATTCTCTGTTAATCTTATGATTGGGATTCATATTTAAGCCAATATCAACGCTGCCATCACTAACCATTCGGGGGATTCGTCCCATCGGCACATAAATTGGCACCATTTGGTGGCCTAGTTCGTTTAATATGGATTTGACCAGCTCAAGCTCAAACCCTGTATGTCCACGCGAGATAATATAAGGCGGCTTATCCCAACCCGCTGCAACTTCTATTTGTCGCGCTTGCGCGCTGGCACTTACCGCAAGAAGAATGAAAAGAGAATTGCAAATGAAACGCTTCAAAAAATACTCGCTTAAAAGTTACAAAAACGGTCTCAGCTTGAGTATAACATTCCCTTTATAACTTACAGGCTGCTAAAATAACAACGGTTTATAATAATAGGAAATAACATGCCTTGGTTACAACTAAAAATAGATTCTTCTGCGGAGCAAGCCGAGCTGATAGGTAATGTGCTTAGCGCCAATGGCGCGCAAGCTGTTACGTTTATTGATGCCAAGGATACGCCAATGTACGAGCCGAAACCAGGCGAAGTTATGCTATGGCCTGATACCCAAGTCATTGGTTTATTTGATGCTGCAGATGATATGCAATCTATTATTAGTAACCTTCGCAAGGCAAAAGTACTGGGCGGCAACTTCAAGTACGCGCTCGATCCGCTTGAGGACAAAGATTGGGAGCGGGAATGGATGGATAATTTCCACCCTATGCGATTTGGTGAACGTCTATGGATTTGTCCGAGTTGGCGAGACGTTCCTGATCCAAAGGCGGTTAACGTCATGTTGGATCCAGGTTTGGCTTTTGGCACAGGCACACACCCTACCACTTCATTGTGTTTAAAATGGCTAGACGCAATTGATGTACAAAATAAGGTAGTCGTAGATTTTGGTTGTGGCTCTGGTATTTTGGCTTTAGCGGCGCTTAAATTGGGTGCCAAAGAAGTCATCGGTATAGATATTGACCCCCAAGCATTGCTTGCGTCTAAAGAAAACGCGAAACGCAACGATGTAGCCGAGCGCTTACACGTTTACCTACCACAAGATCAACCGCGAATAAAAGCCGATATTGTAATGGCCAACATTCTTTCCGGCCCGCTCATTGAATTGCAAACCACTATTACCGGTTACTGCAAACATAACGGGTTAATCGTCTTATCCGGTATTCTTGCTGAGCAAGTCAGCACCATCGAGGCGGCTTATACAAAAGATCTTATTTTAGATAAGAGTATTGTTGATGGCGAATGGGCACGCGTTTCTGGCACGAAAAAATAGTATATAAATCAATAAGCCCCTGTTTAACCCTAGACATGTGAGCAACAGCCAACGCGTTTTGCATACGTATGCAGAACGTTTAGCGTGCATAAGAATGACCGTTGTCAAGGGCCCAAAACTACATTTTGTGCGATTTTTAGCCTTTTCTTACGTGTGGAAAACGCGTACACTTAGCGCCCCGTTTGGGCAAGTTGTTTAATTTCTGCACAATCGTTATGTGAAGTTTACTATGCGAATCGGTCCTTACACGCTCCAAAATAATTTGATGCTCGCGCCAATGGCGGGAGTAACTGACAGACCTTTTCGTCAGCTTTGTAAGCGTATGGGTGCGGGGTTAGTGGTATCAGAAATGTTATCCAGTAACCCGCGGGTATGGAACACCGAGAAATCTAAGCATCGTATGGATCATACAGGTGAAACCGGCGTCCGCTCTGTGCAGATTGCGGGAGCAGAACCTGAACTGATGGCCAACGCTGCTCGCTTAAACGTGGAAAATGGCGCTCAGATTATTGATATTAATATGGGGTGCCCAGCTAAGAAGGTTAATAAGAAATTAGCCGGTTCGGCGTTGTTGCAACATCCCGAACAGGTTAAAGCAATCATTTGTGCGGTTGTTGCTGCAGTTGACGTGCCTGTCACCCTAAAAATTCGTACGGGGTGGAATACAGACAATCGCAACGGTGTGCAAATAGCCCGGATTGCACAAGACAATGGCATACAGTCGCTCGCGGTTCATGGTAGAACCCGTGCTTGTATGTACAAAGGTGAGGCGGAGTATGAAACGATTCGGCTAATAAAGCAGGCCGTATCTATCCCCGTTGTAGCTAATGGAGACATTACCTCACCTCAAAAAGCACTAGACGTGCTCAATAGAACCGGTGCAGACGGGTTAATGATAGGCAGGGGTGCTCAGGGTAACCCATGGATTTTCAGAGAAATTCAACATTTTCTGGAAACGGGTGAGAACCTCCCGCCGCCATCGCTGTCTGAACAGCACCAGGTACTTAGTGAGCATGTAAACAACGTGCAAGGGTTCTACACTGGAATTACTGGTGTACGTATTGCCCGCAAGCACGTTGGCTGGTATTTGGCGGAACATGATACGGATCGACAGTTTCGCAAAGTGTTCAATGCTATCGAAGATGCGAATGCGCAACTAGAAGCACTTGAACAGTATTTTCAATCGCTGCATTCAAGAGATTCCAGAAAAGTTTCTTCTGCAGCATAGTGATGACTAACTAAAGAGCAAGAAAGTATTATGTTCGATCAAAATGTGACTTCACCTTTTACTACAACTGTAACCACGCCTTCTCAAACGCAGGCCCAAAAGCCTTTACGTGATTCGGTTAAACAAGCTGTAAATAAATACCTGAAGCAATTGGATAACGCCAATATCGATAATTTGTACGATTTAGTACTGGCGGAAGTAGAAGCGCCTTTGCTTGAGGAAGTGATGACCTATACCCGCGGCAATCAAACCCGCGCGGCAATAATGATGGGAATCAACCGCGGTACACTTCGCAAAAAATTGAAGCAGTACGGCATGAACTAAGACTGCATGGGCTTGGCCCGAACGAAGAGCACCGATTGGTGCTCTTTTTGTTTCACTCTCATTAAAGTTAGTTAACGATATATTATGCACGCACCTAAACCCATTAAACGCGCTCTATTAAGTGTTTCCAATAAAACCGGCATAGTTGAATTCGCCCACGCCTTACATCAAGCCGGTGTCGAGTTACTCTCAACTGGCGGTACCGCTCAATTAATTGCTGATGCGGGGCTACCTGTTACCGAAGTGTCAGAGTACACAGGGCACCCGGAAATTATGGATGGTCGGGTAAAAACGCTGCACCCTAAAGTTCATGGTGGCATATTAGGTCGCCGCGGCCGAGACGAAGGGATAATGGCGGAGAACGATATTAGCGCCATCGACTTAGTGGTAGTTAACCTCTACCCTTTTGCCGCAACCGTGGCGAAAGAAGGCTGTTCACTGGAAGACGCTATCGAGAATATCGATATTGGCGGACCGACCATGGTGCGAGCAGCGGCTAAGAATCACAATGATGTGACGATTGTGGTGAATGCGGGTGATTATCAGCGTGTCATCGAAGAAATGCAGCAAAACCACAATTCCGTGACATACGCCACGCGCTTTGACTTAGCAATTAAAGCTTTCGAACATACCGCTGAATACGATGGCATGATAGCTAACTATTTTGGTGCCAAACTAGACCAAACTGATTGTGAAGATAATTGTGAGCATCAACACAGCGAATTCCCGCGTACCTACAATGTGCAGATGAGCAAAAAACAAGACCTACGCTACGGCGAAAATAGCCATCAAAGCGCAGCTTTTTATGTAGAAAACGCGATCCAGGAAGCATCTGTAGCAACGGCTACTCAGTTGCAAGGTAAAGCTCTGTCGTTCAACAACATTGCTGATACGGACGCCGCCCTAGAATGTGTGAAAGAATTTGCTGAGCCTGCGTGTGTTATCGTTAAGCACGCGAACCCGTGTGGCGTAGCTATAGGCGACAGTTTGTTGGATGCATACAATCGTGCTTATAAAACCGACCCGACTTCGGCATTCGGTGGCATCATTGCTTTTAATCGCGAGCTGGATGAACAAACTGCAAGCGCAATTGTGGAACGTCAGTTTGTGGAGGTTATTATTGCCCCCTCAATCAGTGAAGCCGCGCAACAAGTGGTATCGGCCAAGAAAAATGTACGCTTACTAAGTTGCGGCGACTGGCACGGACAACTTACCGAAGGTTACGACTTTAAACGGGTAAATGGTGGTTTGTTGGTTCAGGAACGTGACTTTGGGATGGTCGATGCGGATGATTTGACTGTTGTGACGCAGCGAACACCTTCAGAAAAAGAATTAGAAGCGTTATTATTTTGCTGGAAAGTCGCTAAGTATGTAAAATCTAATGCGATTGTCTACGCTAAAGATGGAATGACGATCGGTGTAGGCGCAGGCCAGATGAGCCGAGTATATTCCGCTAAAATTGCAGGGATTAAAGCTGCCGACGAAAATCTTGAAGTGGCAGGATGTGTAATGGCTTCAGATGCCTTTTTCCCCTTCCGCGACGGAATCGATGCAGCAGCGGCTGCGGGCATCAAAGCGGTAATCCAACCAGGTGGCTCAATGCGGGACGAAGAAGTGATTGCAGCAGCTAATGAGCATGGTATAGCCATGGTGTTTACTGGCATGCGTCATTTCCGTCACTAATTTGAACGTTAATTTGTTGAAAAATTCATACACTGCGTGAGTACACATCATTGTAGATTGGTATCAACTTCTCAAAATTGTGGCTACACTGGTAACAAATAAGCGGTGGCGAAGTGCTAATATTCGCCGCTCGCTGTTACTTGAAAATCAGAAAAAGGAAGCCCTATGAAGCCACTTGCTACACTACTTTCAGCCGCGATACTCACTTTCGGAACCCTCTCGGCTATGGCCGATCCTATTTCGGAAGCTGTCGCTAACGAGCACCGCGCGATGAAAGACAGATTAAGAGATGAATATCGGAATCCCCAGCAAACGTTACGTTTTTTTGGCATTGAGCCAGACATGACAGTAGTCGAAATTTGGCCCGGCGGTGGTTGGTACACCGATATTCTCGCCCCCCTGCTTAAAGATGAGGGGAAGCTGGTGGCAGCACATTTTCATGTTACCGATAAGTCCCCTAAATACTACAGTCGTTATTTAAAGCAATTTAAAGATAAAATTGCCAATCATCCCCCTTACGCAAATATCGAATTAACCGAGTTCGATGTTATGAAAGCGCCAGACATGACTAAAGCGGGTAGTGCTGATGCTATATTGACCTTTAGAAATGTTCATAACTGGTATATGCAAAAAGGCGAAGAATCGCTAAACAATGCATTTAAAGCTTTTTACAAAGCGTTAAAACCCGGTGGCATCTTAGGTATTGTCGATCATGAGTTACCAGAATCCGCTGACGATGCCGCCATGAAAGATAGTGGGTACATCAAAAAATCATTGGTAATAGAAGCTGCAAAGGCTGCTGGCTTTGCGCTGGAAGCGGAAAGCGAGATCAATGCAAACCCAATGGATACAGCTAATCATCCCCGTGGCGTTTGGTCACTGCCACCTAGTTTGGCGATGGGCGATGAAGACAAAGAGAAATACCTCGCGATAGGCGAGAGTAATCGCATGACTTTAAAATTTGTTAAACCTAAAAACTAACGGAAAGCTTAAATGAATGTACTTGTAATTGGCGGCGGAGGCCGTGAACATGCATTGGCCTGGAAAGTGGCGCAATCTGAAAAGGTTGAGCATATTTATGTAGCGCCGGGAAATGCTGGCACCGCATCGGAAGCAAAACTACAGAATGTGGAAATTGGTGTAACTGATATTCCTGCTCTGGTTAACTTCGCCAAAGACAAGTCGATTAAGCTAACGATAGTCGGCCCTGAAGCTCCGCTGGTTGAGGGAATTGTAGACGCCTTCAATCAGGCGGGCCTGACCATTTTTGGTCCCTCCCAGGCCGCCGCCCAACTTGAAGGCTCTAAAGCCTTCACCAAAGATTTTCTTGCACGCCACACCATCCCAACTGCCGAATACGCTACCTTCACGGAAATAGATAAGGCACTTGCGTATGTCAACGAAAAAGGTGCACCAATTGTCATCAAAGCAGATGGACTGGCGGCCGGCAAAGGCGTCATTGTTGCCATGAACCTATCGGAGGCTGAAACCGCTATTCGCGATATGCTTGCCGATAATGTCTTTGGCGATGCGGGTAGCCGGGTAGTAATTGAAGAATTCCTGGAGGGTGAGGAAGCCTCGTTTATTGTCATGGTGGATGGTAAAAATATTTTGCCTTTTGCTACCAGCCAAGATCATAAACGTGCAGCCAATGGTGACAAAGGCCCCAATACCGGCGGTATGGGAGCCTATTCCCCCGCCCCCGTGGTTACGCCTGATATTCACCGACGTATTATGCAGGAAGTTATCGAGCCCACCGTGGCGGGTATGGCGGCAGAGGGTAACCCTTATCGCGGCTTCTTGTATGCGGGCCTGATGATAATGGCGGATGGCACGCCTAAGGTCATTGAATATAATTGTCGCTTTGGTGATCCAGAAACTCAACCTATCATGATGCGGCTACGTTCTGATCTGGTAGAGCTTTGTCTCCTTGCGTGTGAAGAAAAACTGAATCAAGCTTCAATTGAATTTGATGAACGTGCAGCCGTAGGTGTGGTTCTGGCTGCGGGTGGCTATCCGGGTAGCTACGAAAAAGGCTTACCCATCCATGGTCTTGAACAAGCGAGCGGTTTACAGGGCAAAGTATTTCATGCTGGAACTTCGCTGAATAACAATCAGGTGGTCACTAACGGTGGCCGCGTGCTTTGTGCTACAGCATTAGGCAATAACGTAACAGAAGCGCAAGAAAACGCCTATGAGTTAGTTAACGCTATCAGTTGGCCCGATATCTATTTCCGCACGGATATAGCACACCGCGCTATCGCCCGCGAAAGTTACGTTTAACCTACTCCACTCTCTGCTAGTCCAGTACGTTAGTAGAGAGTGTGCACTCACTTCGATGTTGTAACCGCTTGCTAACATTCGACAAAGCTTCCTTTAGCTCTATAAACTGGTAAGCTAAACTTTCATATAGCGTTAAGGTTTAAGTCATTATGTCTGTCAAACACCCGATTATTGCAATTACCGGTTCGTCAGGTGCGGGCACTACTACTACAACCAATGCTATTACTCACATTTTCCGAAACTTGCGCGTTAATTCGGCGGTAATCGGCGGAGATAGCTTTCACCGTTTTACACGACCAGAAATGGAAGTTGAAATACGCAAAGCACAAGAGCAAGGCCGGCACATCAGTTATTTTGGCCCCAAGGCCAACGATTTCGATTTGCTGGAAAACTTGTTTAAGGAATATGGCGAGTCGGGGCATGGAAAGTTTCGCCAGTATTTACACACTTTTGATGAAGCGGTTCCTTTTAATCAAATGCCTGGCACCTTTACCCCTTGGCAAGACTTACCCCCCAATACCGATTTGCTTTTTTACGAAGGCTTACATGGCGGTGTGAAGACCGAAGAAAATGATGTGGCACGCCACGTAGATTTGCTGGTAGGGATGGTGCCTATCGTGAACCTAGAGTGGATTCAAAAAATTGTCCGCGATACTACTGACAGAGGCCATTCCCGTGAAGCCGTAATGAGTAGCATTGTGCGAGGTCTGGACGATTACTTTCACTATATCACTCCGCAATTTTCGCGCACTCACGTAAACTTCCAACGTGTTCCCACCGTTGACACTTCTAACCCGTTCTCTGCCAGGGAAATTCCTTCACAGGATGAAAGCTTCGTTGTTGTGCGCTTTCGTCGTGAAATGAAAACAGTTAACTTTCCTTATCTATTACAAATGATCGATGGGGCCTTTATGTCCCGCATCAATACAATTGTGGTACCGGGAGGTAAGATGGGCTTAGCAATGGAACTCATTTTAACGCCACTGATAGAAGAGCTGTTGGATAAGAAACGTCGAGCGGGGCACCAAATGGATTGGTTGTCGGAAAAGTAGCCTTTTGAAGTTATAATTCTTTTGAGAACGGTAAAACAGCGCGAACTCTCCCTTCTTTTACACCTTTTGTAACTATCTGTGTCTTCCAATTACAGGTTTAGTGCAGAAGAAGAGCTTTAATTAAATGTCGTCCAACACAGTGGGTTATAAGGGGACGGCGCATTAGTTTTTGTATCGCTTTAATATTTCAGCGTGCTCCGGTTTCAGCGGCATTTTTTTAAAGGGACTGACATTGGCGCCACCTGTATTACCTTTCGGTAACGCTCCAAATGGCGTTTTGGTTATAGCACCTATGATGCGTATTATCTGACCGACTATTTCTTTAAACGAATTATGTGTTATGCCCCACTTTAGCATTTGCCAGTGCACGTAGGTATGCCAGTAGGTGGAGTGCTGACCCAGTACATGGGCATTTTCCAGGTGATGAAATTGTTTTTGATAATCCTCGAACGATTCACAAAGACTAGCCAACTCTAACTCTCGTTTGATTTCTTTTTCGGGTACAGCCATCGCATTACTCATCCTGCCGTCCTATTTAAATCATAAGCCTATGTTAACTATTAGTTTATTTGTGACACAGGAATAATAGAAATGCAAATATGGAGGTACAATTTGTATTGGACATACGCGCGGATGACGAAGCTTTTTCGATTATTGATAAACCCAGTTCGTCAATTTATAAAGGTGAGCAAGCTTGTTTATATTCGATGAGGGCTATCTAAACGAAACTTACACCCTCCACTCAAAGCGAGAAGGTGGAATTCCCTATTACCATTAATAGGCATAATTCTTACCTGACAAGTTTTGTAACACTCATTTATTTACAACATCGCAGATAAGCTTTTAATTTTAAATTGCTTCTGGGTATAGTGAAACAATAACAAGTGAACAGTACTATTCTTAGCCAGGAAATATAGCAATGGGTCAGGAAACATCAAAAATTCTTGTTGTCGATGACGACATGCGATTACGCAGCTTATTGGAGCGTTATCTGGTTGAACAAGGTTACCAAGTCAGAGCGGCCGCTAACGCCGAGCAAATGGATCGTCTGCTCGAACGGGAAAATTTCCATTTAATGGTGTTAGATTTGATGCTACCTGGCGAGGATGGCTTGTCTATTTGCCGGCGATTACGGCAGGCGGAAAGCCAGCTGCCGATTATTATGCTGACCGCAAAAGGTGATGAGGTCGATCGCATAATAGGGCTAGAAATGGGCGCAGACGATTATCTTCCCAAACCCTTTAACCCGAGAGAATTATTGGCCCGGGTTAAAGCGGTGATGCGCCGTCAAGCGACTGAAGCCCCCGGCGCGCCCTCTAAAGATGAGCAAGTCATTAGCTTCGGCGAATACCGCTTAAATCTTGCCACGCGGGAAATGACGGGCGATGGTACCCCGATGAGCTTAACCAGTGGTGAATTTGCCGTCCTTAAATCATTGGTGCAACATCCGAGGGAGCCGCTCTCAAGAGACAAATTGATGAATCTGGCGCGCGGTAGAGATTATAGCGCATTAGAACGCAGCATTGATGTACAGGTTTCGCGTTTGCGCCGCATGCTCGAGAAAGATCCTGCGAATCCACGCTACATTCAGACTGTATGGGGGTTAGGCTATGTTTTCGTACCAGACGGTGGTGAACACGCTTAAGCGATATTGAACCTATGCGCATGCTCCCGAAAAGCGCCTTTGGGCAAACCGTTCTGCTCATTGGCGTACTTTTGCTGATTAATCAGGTTGTATCATACCTTTCGGTTACTTATTACTTTATCCAGCCCAGCTATCAACAGATTAACAGTCTGTTAGCTACGCAGGTTAAAACGTTACTTCACCAAGGTATGGTGGACACACCTACCCCGGCCTATTCCGAGTTCACCCGCAAGACCGGCATAAGGGTGTACACCGCCCAGCAAGCGATGAGAAAAGACTTAGCGAATGCCACTTATTACGGTTTTATGTCTGCGTCAGTATCCAGATCGTTAAAAACGCGAGCAGACGTTAGGATAAGCACCCAACCTTCAACTAACCCCTCTTCGCCCTACCTGGTCTGGATAAACCTGGACACCCACCCTGAACGCTGGATAGCGATTCCTATTTCGGGCTTAAGCGAAGCGAATATATCTCCGCTCACAATGTATCTAATGGTCATTGGGGTACTAAGTGTTGCAGGTGGGTGGCTGTTTGTAAGACGCTTGAACCGCCCTTTACAAGCGTTACAGCGAGCGGCATTACAAGTCGGCCAAGGTAATTCCCCTGCTCCTTTAAAGGAGCAAGGTAGCAGTGAAATGATTGAAGTCACCCGGGCATTTAACCGTATGAATCAGGGTATTCAACAACTTGAGCGGGATCGGACGCTTATGACAGCAGGTATCTCCCATGATCTACGTACTCCTTTAACACGCATCAGGCTGGCCACAGAAATGCTACCGGATGAACAAGACTGGTTGAAAGAAGGTATTGTCAACGATATTGAAGACATGAACGCTATAATCGATCAGTTTATTGATTACGCCCGTCAGGAAGGGGCTGAACGCTTAGAGTCTGCAGACCTGAATGCGCTTATCTGTGAACTGGCGCAAGTTCGCCATATTGAAGAAACGCACCATATTGAACTGAAATTGAATGATGTGCCTTTACTCACACTGCGTAAAATTGCCATAAAACGGGTATTGGACAACCTGATCGAAAATGCGTTTCGCTACGGCAGTAATAATATTGTGGTGACGACATTTGAAGACAAAGCATCACGTCGCGTGTATTGTCGAGTAAGAGATTTTGGCCCGGGGATCCCCGACCACGAATTAGACGATGTATTTATGCCTTTTACTCAGGGTGACAAAGCCCGTGGTAGTTTAGGCTCTGGTCTCGGATTGGCTATTACAAGAAGAATTATCAAATCTCACCACGGCGATATTGCACTTCGTAATCATCCCGAAAAAGGACTGATTGCTGAGTTCTGGCTTCCTGTTACATAAAAAGCCCGCGCGAATGGCGGGCTTAGTTAATTATGCATCATGTATAGTTAGCGGTAGCCTGGTCCCGCTTTTACAATTTTTTCATCAACGTCATATTTTTCAAAGTTTTGTTGGAATTTATTAATTAAATCGTTGGCATATTCTTCGTAACGTCCTTTATCCGCCCACGTATTTTGCGGCACCAATAACTTACTATCGACGCCCGGCACCTCTATTGGAACATGCAGGTTTAGGCCTTCGATAAAGTGTGTATCTACGTGGGCCAGACTGCCTGACACGATAGCATCGATAATGGCACGGGTAGTAGGAATATCGAAACGGTTTCCAGTGCCATATGGCCCGCCGGTCCACCCCGTATTAACTAAAAATACCCTGGCATTGAAGTCTTTCACACGCTTGATCAACAAATCGGCGTATACACGTGCAGGACGGGGGAAAAATGGCGCGCCAAAACATGTGGAGAAGGTAGACTCTATATCCGCCGTCGAACCAATTTCTGTGGACCCTACTTTTGCAGTGTAACCACTTAGGAAATGGTACGCCGCGGCCTCTTCACTTAACACTGAAACGGGGGGCAATACGCCACTTACGTCGCAGGTCAAAAACACCACTGAGCGCGGCTCTCCGCCACGGTTTTCTTCTACACGCTTCTGAATATGCTCCAACGGATAAGCAGCACGTGAGTTTTGTGTAAGACGGGTATCTGTATAATCTGGGATGCGGGATTCATCTAAAATAACATTTTCTAAGATGGTGCCGAATTTAATCGCATCCCAAATAACAGGCTCGTTCTTTTGTGACAGGTCGATACATTTTGCATAGCACCCCCCTTCTATATTAAACACGCTGCCGGGTGCCCAACCATGCTCATCATCACCAATCAAGAAACGTTTTGGATCAGCTGATAAGGTGGTTTTACCTGTGCCAGATAAACCAAAGAACAAGGTCACATCGCCTTCCTCTCCCACATTGGCTGAACAGTGCATAGGCAGTACTTCTTCAGCAGGAAGCAGGAAGTTCTGGACGGAGAACATAGCTTTTTTCATTTCACCTGCGTAACGCATCCCAGCGATCAACACTTTGCGTTGCGCAAAGTTAATAATAACTGCGCCGTCACTATTAGTTCCATCACGCGCTGGTTCACAACTGAAACCCGGAACATTTAAAATTTGCCACTCAGGTTTGTCGTCAGGATTGTACTGCTCGGGCTCAATAAACAAGTTTTTAGCAAAAATATGTTGCCACGCCGTTTGCGTACGCACCTTTACCGGTAATGCATAACGGGCATCTGAGCCTACTTGTAAGTGCGATAAGAAATGTTCTTGCGCGCTGAGAAACGTATCGACTTTTTCCCACAACGCATCAAATTTTGCTGGGTCAAAAGGTTTATTAACTTTACCCCAGTCAATTTCTTTTTCTGTAGAAGGCTCTTTTACGATAAAACGATCGTTAGGTGAACGACCGGTGCGCGTACCGGTTTCTACCACAAGCGCACCATTCGAGGCCAATCTGCCCTCTTCTCGCTTTAGCGCTATCTCTACTAATTCCGAAGTATTTAAATCCGTATGGACTAATGCCGTTGTTGAACGACTTAAGTTGGCTGCCGCAGTCATTATTTTGAAATCCTATTTAAAACCCTACAAGCTTGGTTACCAAACAAACCAATTTAAGCAAGTGTATAGTAATAAACGGATTCGACAACCTATATAGGCTTGACTTGAGGAATAAATACTATAGATAGGTGTGAGCCAAAATACCTTTTTGCCGATTTTGGCTGGGCACCCCATAGTAAATTTATGATTTTAAATGATAAATAAAATGTATGTAGCGCTGAAAACTTTCAGAAGCGACCAAATTGGTCACTTCTAGATAGGTGCTATTGTCTGGCAGCAGATGATTCAAAATTACCAGCATGAATTGCTTCTATGTCAATGGCATCAAATTTATACTCCGCATGACAATATTGACAATTCATACTGACCGCCCCGTCCTCTGCGACAATGTCGAGAAGCTCAGATTTTTCGACGTTCAGTAAGGCTTGTGCGCTTCTCTCTTTCGAACAAGTGCATGCAAACTTAACTGGCTGTGGCGAAAACAGCTCTACTTTTTCCTGGTGGTACAAGCGGTACAAAATATCACTCACGGATAGATTGAACATCTCTTCTTCTGAAAGCGTTTCGCCCAGCTTTACCAAATGCTCAAATTCATTGTTTAACGCCATCACACTTTGCGAAGAATCCTGTGGTAATACTTGCAACAACATACCTGCAGCTCTTATGTTCTGGGGATCATGCATATCTGTCATAAGCATGATTTTGGTTGGCAGCTGTTCTGATTGGGCGAAGTAACTCTCTACGCATTCCCCTAATGTAGGCTTGTCCAATGCGACGACGCCTTGATAACGTTCCCCCTCTTCTGGAGTAATAGTGATCACTAATACCGCTTGGCTAAGCATTGCTTCAAGTTCATCAGGCAGCGAAGTCAGGCTTTGGTCCCACCGTGCCACCCCCCTCATGGTTTGTTCGTGGGTCGCGTTGATTACCGCATAATTTACCGGGCCATTACTTTGGATTTGCAGGCTTATTTCACCCTCGAATTTTAGAATCGCAGTAAGCATACTGGTTACTGCCGCCATCTCGCTCAACAGACGCTGGATTTGGACGGGATATTCCTGGCTGTGTACAATGTCTTTCAGACTGTCCTGTAAGCGCACGAGTTGTCCTCTGACATGGGCTCGGTCAATCAAAAAACGGTGAAGCTGATCAAAGTCACTCATAAATTGTTCCTGCTATCATCACTATTGATGTTTAAATTTAATTATCTGGCGGCGTTGTTTTTTATCGGGTTTACTTTCTGGCTTTGGACTGTGAAAGCTACTTAACTTCCTAGCTAACTGATTTTCTTCACGTCTAGCAAGGCTTTGCGCCGTTTCTTCGTACATTTGCTGCGCCAAAGGAGCACTTTGGCGCTTATCATTAATCTGCGTCACCATTACTTCTTTGACGTCCCATCCGGCGGGAATTTTAATTATCGCGCCTAGTTCAATAATTTTGCCTGGCTTAACCCGTTGCCCGTTGTAATGCACTTTTCCCGCCTGCACCATGTCTCGAGCAACCGCTCGCGTTTTAAAAAAGCGCGCTGCCCATAGCCATTTATCGATACGAACATTATCGTCCTGATTATCAACTTTACGGTTGTTCATGTAATAATTTTGTAACTCGTTCGTTTTAGTGTTGTGACCCTCACCCAGACTAGGCTATTATGGGTCGGCTTTTATGCAGTGAAACCTAATAATTATATTTCAAAAATAGTAGTTCCACATTTGGCAGCATGACATTCAGCAAATTTAACTCACAATCGCTGGTTCAGCTTTTTAACCAGCATCAAAAACAGTTGCACCTACTTTTAGTTGTGCTACTTAGCCTTTATTTGCTCGCATTTGCTGCCAGGCTAGTGTGGCAAATTATACCCGAACCTACCGTTTCTACTCCACCTGTTAATATAGCTAATACTTCACAAACTGCACGTGGCTCCAAACGTGGGGGCGATATAAGCCAAATACAACGGTTAAATCTTTTTGGTGAAGTAAGACAAGACGAGCAGCCCCCAGTTGAGCAAGTTACCGAAGCGCCTGAAACTCAGCTTAATCTAACGTTGACGGGGGTAGTAGCAAGTTCTTTGGTAGAAAGTGGTGCGGCAATTATTGAAAATCGTGGTACTCAAAACACCTATGGATTAGGTGAGAAAATTGAAGGTACTAACGCAACATTACACCAGGTATTTCATGACCGCGTTATTATTCGTAATGGTGCGCGACATGAAACATTAATGTTAGACGGGGTGGATTTCGCGCAAGCCCAGAAACGCACGTCTTCTCGCATGATTCCGAGTAACCGCCCCATACAAAGAGACGAAGAAGCTTCACGCCGCATCAGTGAAGAAGCGGCCGAATTGGCTGAAAGTTTACGTGACAAGCCAGCCAGTTTTACCGACTTCATTTCTATAACACCACAAACTCAGGATGGTCAGCTTATTGGTTATCAAGTGCGTCCTGGAAAATCACCTGAATTATTTGAAGCGGTTGGATTGAGTACCGGAGATGTTATTGTACAAATTAATGGTCTGGATCTTACCGATGCGCAACAATCCATGGAAGCTATGAATGAATTGCGTGAAGCGCAAGTTCTTGAATTAACAGTATCGCGTGAAGGGGATATGCATACCATTTATCTGGACCTTCCCTCCCCGAACTATGAATAAGAAATAGGACGATTGTAATATGAGGCGAGTTGGCCACAAATTGTTTTCAAAAATCAGCATGGCACTTTGCGCTGCCTTACTCAGTGCAGCGGCGAACGCCGCCGAATATATGCCTAATTTCAAAGACACCGATATTAACGAGTTCATCAACATCGTCGGTAAAAATTTGCAACGGACTATAATCGTCGACCCTAATGTGCGCGGAAAGATCAGCGTTCGCAGTTACGATATGCTGAACGAAGATCAGTATTATCAGTTTTTCTTGAATGTACTTCAGGTCTATGATTTTGCTGTGGTAGAAATGCCCAGCGGGATTTTAAAAGTGGTCAGAGCCAAGGATGCGAAAACCTCAAACATACCTGTCGTCGAAGGTATTAAAACCGATGGCGATGAGATGATTACGCGTGTTGTCCCGGTTTACAACGTACCTGTCCGCGAACTTGCCCCTATTTTACGTCAACTGAATGACCAAGCCGGCGGCGGTAACGTCGTCAGCCACGACCCATCTAACGTCATGATGCTAACTGGACGTGCGGCTGTAGTAAACCGACTGGTAGAAATTATTGAAAGGGTCGATCAAGCCGGTGATGAAGAAGTGGATATTATTAAGCTTCGCTTTGCGTCCGCTGGTGAAATGGTACGTATTATCGACAGCATCAACAAATCGCAGGGAAAAGCGGCCAATACGGGTGCAAAATCTGATCCGCGTGTAGTTGCAGATGATCGGACAAACTCGATTATCGTCAGTGGCGACGAAAAAGCCCGAAAGCGCATTGTTAATTTAGTTAAAAGAATGGATCAGGAATTACAAACCAACGGCAACACCCGGGTTATTTTCCTTAATTACGCTAAGGCAGAAGATCTAGTTAAAGTTTTGCAAGGTGTGTCCGCCAGTATCCAGGCAGAAGTTCAGGCAAGTGCTGCGCCAGCTAATCGCCGCTCCACGTCGGGCCGTGAAGTCAGTATCGATGCGCATGAATCGTCCAACTCTGTAGTGATAACCGCTGAGCCCGATATGATGCGCTCGTTGGAAGAAGTCATCCGCCAGTTAGATGTCCGCCGTGCACAGGTGCAAGTTGAAGCGATTATTGTCGAAGTATTTGAAGGGGACGGCACAACGTTGGGTGTTCAGTGGGTCTCTGAAGAGGGCGGGGGTACCCAGTTCACGAATGGGGTGGTTCCGGTAGGTTCCTTAGGAGTTGCACTGCGTCAGGCAGAAGACAGAACTGTAACTCGGACAATTGACACCGGTTTAGGCGATCCATATGAAACAACAGATACCATCGAAGGCGATCTTACCCCTTTAGCTAATTTATTAGGCGGCGCAAGCGGATTAATAGCGGGTGTTATTAAAGACGGGTGGGGTGCAGTGGTGCAAGCAGTCAGTAATGACACCAATTCAAACATATTGGCGACCCCGCACCTCACTACCATGGATAATGAAGAAGCGTTTTTCATTGTCGGCCAGGAAGTACCCATAATTACCGGAACCACAGCCGGCGATAATAATGCCAATCCATTTACCACCGTTGACCGCCAGGAAGTGGGGATCAAACTGAAGGTTACGCCGCAAATTAATGAAGGTGACGCTGTTCAACTACTTATCGAACAGGAAGTCTCGAGCGTCAGTGGTGCCACAGCGGTAGATATATCCATCAATAAACGTGAAATTAAAACGACAGTCATTGTGGATGATGGGGGTACTATTGTACTCGGTGGCCTGATCGATGAAGACGTTCAGGAGAGCGTATCGAAAGTTCCATTATTAGGCGATATCCCAATTCTTGGTCATTTGTTCAAAACAACTTCCACCAGTAAACGCAAACGTAATCTGATGGTATTCATCAAACCCACTATCGTGCGCGATGGGGTCACCATGAATGAAATCAGCCATCGCAAGTACAATTACATTCGTGCGCAGCAGTTGAAACGTCAACAAGAGGGCATTCCTTTGATGTATAACAAGAAAGGCCCTAGCATGCCTGAATGGAATGACGCATTGACGCTACCTCCTACATTTGAAGAATATCTATTGGAAAAAGAACGCCGCGAAGAGGATGACGATTAATCATGGCTGAGAACGAAGAGCTGCATGATGCATTAGTCGCGCAGGAAGAAGCATTGGAAGCCATGCCCGAAGAAGACATGGCGGAGAATGCTGATCATCGTCAGTTAAGTTTTAGCTTCGCCAAACGTAACCATGTATTGCTGGAAGAAAACGAAACACCGCCAATTCTTTATCATACACAGGAAACCCATCTTTCCGTATTTGCGGAAGTCCGCCGCTTTTTCGGTGTATCTTTTCGTTTAAAAGAAATTCCGGTGGATCAGTTCGAGCGTTTGCTTACCCAGGCCTTCCAGCGTGACTCCTCAGCCGCGAAACAATTAATGGAAGATTTGGGCAATGAATCGGATTTATTTGCGCTTGCCGATGAGCTGCCTGATACCGAAGATTTACTTGATAGCGAAGATGACGCGCCTATTATCAAACTGATAAATGCGATGCTAGGCGAAGCTATTAAGGAAGGCGCGTCAGATATTCACATTGAAACCTTCGAAAATCAGTTAATAGTGCGCTTTCGTGTAGATGGCGTGTTACGCGAGATTTTGCGCCCTAATCGCAAACTTTCTTCCATGTTAGTTTCGCGGATTAAAGTTATGGCAAAACTGGATATTGCCGAAAAACGTGTGCCTCAGGATGGTCGTATTACCTTGCGCATCGCTGGTCGCGCGGTAGACGTGCGCGTATCAACCATGCCCTCCAGCCACGGAGAGCGCGTAGTTCTGCGTTTATTAGATAAAAATAACGCACGCCTGAATTTAGAAGATTTAGGTATGACCAAACGCAATCGCGAATACTTTTCTGAGCTCATTCGTAAACCCCATGGAATCATTTTGGTCACGGGCCCTACAGGTTCGGGTAAAAGTACAACCTTATATGCGGGCTTAACGGAAATAAATTCAAAAGATCGCAATATATTAACAGTCGAAGATCCGATTGAGTTTGACCTACAAGGAATCGGACAAACGCAAGTTAACCCACGGGTAGATATGACTTTCGCCCGCGGCTTAAGGGCTATTCTACGGCAAGATCCTGATGTAGTAATGGTGGGTGAGATCCGGGATATCGAAACGGCACAAATTGCCGTTCAAGCCAGTTTGACCGGCCATTTGGTATTGTCTACTTTACATACCAACACCGCTGCGGGTGCCATTACCCGTTTAGAAGATATGGGTATAGAACCTTTTCTACTTTCTTCTAGTTTACTGGCCGTTTTATCCCAACGCTTAGTACGTACCCTATGTCCTGAATGCAAAATACCGCATTCTCCAACTCAGCAAGAAGCGGAAATTCTGGGCATCGCTGATTCGGCGGCACCACCTATCATTTACGGCCCGCACGGCTGTGCTGCATGTAATCAGACGGGCTATCGTGGCCGTACTGGTATTCATGAATTGTTACTGGTAGACGAAAAAATCAGAGAAATGATGCATGCTGGCCATGGCGAGCAGGCTATAGAAAAGCATATTCGTTCTTATACCCCCAGCATCAGAGAAGATGGCTGTCGTAAAGTTTTAGCAGGGACCACCGCACTGGAAGAAGTGTTGCGGGTTACACGGGAGGACTAGATGGCAGCATTTGCATATAAAGCGCTAAATGCTTCCGGCCGCAATGCCTCTGGCGTATTGGAAGGCGACAATGCCCGTCAAGTTAGACAACAATTACGCGAACAAGGTCTCATACCGCTTGAAGTCGAACAGGTTGCGGAACGCAGTAAAGGTGGCAAAACTTCTTTCACTTTATTTAAACCACGAGTATCAGCGTCTGAATTAGCGCTTATGACTCGACAGCTGGCTACGCTAGTTGAATCAGCTTTACCCATTGAAGAAGCTTTGTTAGCGGTGGCTGAACAAAGCGAAAAGCCCCGTCAGAAGAATATGATGATGGCAGTACGTAGTAAAGTTGTAGAAGGTCACGGTTTAGCAGATGCCCTGGCAGAGTTCCCGAGCGTTTTTGACGAGCTTTATCGCGCTATGGTGGCTGCTGGTGAAAAATCGGGGCACTTAGATACAGTTCTAAACCGCCTTGCAGATTACACCGAAAAGCGTCAGCAAACGCGCAGTCAAATTGTGCAAGCGATGATATACCCTTCATTAATGATGTTTTTCGCCCTGGCGATTGTGATTTTGCTATTAACCGTGGTTGTGCCAAAAATCGTCGGTCAGTTCGACAATATGGGCCAGGAACTTCCTACCATCACGCAGGTATTGATATCTATCAGTACCTTTGTACAGGATTACGGTTTATTTATGTTCGCTATCATAGTTGTGCTGGCAATAATAGTTAGACAAGTACTTCAACAGCCAGCAATGACACTACGCTATCACAAATTTATCCTAAAGCTCCCTCTTATCGGTAAGGTCTCCAAAGGCCTTAATACGGCTCGATTTGCCCGAACATTAAGTATACTTTCCGCTAGCGCGGTCCCCTTACTAGAAGCTATGCGCATTTCCAGTGACGTGTTGGAAAATCAGCATATCAAAAATGAAGTGTCAGCAGCGGCCATCAACGTAAAAGAAGGCAGTAGCTTAAGAGCCGCCTTGGATAAAACAAAAATGTTTCCGCCCATGATGATGCACATGATAGCGTCAGGGGAGAAATCAGGCGATTTACAACAAATGCTCGCTCGCGCGGCAGACAATCAAGACAGGGAATTTGAGTCGCTGATAAGTGTCTCACTTAAAGTATTTGAGCCTTTGCTCATTGTCAGTATGGCCGGGATTGTTCTCTTCATCGTGCTGGCTATTCTGCAACCAATTTTAGCATTAAATAATATGGTGAATATGTAATGAAAGCATTAAGACACAACTCGGGCTTCAGTTTGATAGAAGTGATGGTGGTATTATTAATTATCGGCATTATGGCTGCTATGGTTGCGCCCCAGATATTGGGTAACCAGGAAGAAGCCCAGTTAAAGAAAGCGGCGGTAGATATACAGCAACTGGAAAGCGCATTGGAAATGTACAAACTACGTAACAACGTGTTTCCCACTACTGAACAAGGCTTAGATGCGCTGGTGACGGCCCCCACCATTGACCCTATTCCGCGTAATTACCCAGCTGACGGTTTCATTCGCCGCTTACCCGATGATCCGTGGGGCAATCCCTACACCCTTATCAGCCCTGGAGAGCTTGGTAGAATAGATATTTTTTCTAATGGTCCCGACCAGGAACCTGGTACAGATGATGATATCGGCAACTGGAATATTAACGAATACCTGAACTAGGTTTTAGTTATATGCGGTTAGCCCAATACGTAAAGAGTGCGTTACCGAAACAGCGTGGTTTCACGCTGCTTGAAGTCTTGCTGGTACTGTTATTGATAGGACTGGCCAGTGGTTATGTGGTTTTTAACGTGTTCGGTACCAGTGAAGCTGATCGGCTAAAGCAAGAAGCTGCGCGCTTACAAGTTCTCATCGATATGGCCAGCGATTACGCCGTTTTAAATCAACAGGAGCTGGGTCTGCGTATAGAAGAAAAAGATAACTTTTACCAGTTTATGTTGCTCGATGAAGAAGATCGCTGGCAACCGATTGAAGAAGAGGAAATTTACCATAAGCGTGAACTTCCACAGCCTTTCACATTTGACCTCAATCTAGACGATTTACCGTGGCAAGATGATGATCGCTTATTTGATCGCGAATTGTTTGACGAAGAACTAAGCGTTTCTGATGAGGGGGTTGAAATAGGCAATGAAGAAAACAAACCCTTACCGCCCCCGCAAGTATTGATTATGTCCAGTGGAGACGTTACTCCGTTCACGCTGACGTTTAATTACGAACCAGAACTCGGCATCGACTCCCCCTCTTACTTTGTTCTTGTAAACGAAGACATTCCCCCACTACGCTTAGATGGGCCGTTGGAGAGCCTTGATGTTCAGTAATAACCAGCGCGGTATGACATTGCTGGAAGTGATGGTGGCATTGCTTATTTTTGCTCTCACGGGTACCGCAGTGATGAAAGCTGCCTCAGACCATCTGTTCAGTGTAGGGCAAATTGAAGAAATAACCTTTGCCACCTGGGTTGCTAATAACCGTTTAAATGCACTACAACGAGAAACTACCTGGCCACCTAAAAATAATTTAAAAGGTCAGCAAGAGATGTCTGATCGCATCTGGTATTGGCAACAAAAAGTGATTAAAACCAGCGACAAAGATTTGCGTGCCATTGAAGTGAGCGTCAGCTTAGACGAGAACTATACCAACAGCCTCACAACAGTCACCGCCTATGTGGCGAAGCCTTCACAAGATGACTAATATGCGCGTTAACGGCCACACAGGTTTTACCCTAATCGAAATATTAATTGCGATGGCGATATTTTCTGTGATTGGTTTGGCAGCCACCGGCATATTGACGACTGTCATTGATAGCAATGCAGTATCAGAAGAACGTTTTGCAAAGTTGCAACGTCTGCAACGCACTATGCTGACCATGGAACGGGATATTCAGCAGGCAGTGGCGAAACCTACCCGCATTGCCGGAGAAATCAATGAAGTGGTAATGCGCGGAGGCGAGTTGGATGGTAGCGAAGCTGACGCAATAGGATTTGTGCGTAGTGGACGCCACAACCCAAGAAATATGCTTCCTCGCAGCACGTTACAATATGTTGGCTATCGCCTAGTTGAGGGTAAACTTGAGCGCCTCTACTCCAATTATGTAGACAATGTCGTCGGTTACGAACCGAAAGTGCGGGTAATGTTAGAAGATGTAAATGACTTTCGTGTTTTTTTCATTCCAGCCGAACAAGATAATGACAATGATGAGGAAAGTGATTGGAAAGAAAGTTATACCTCTACCACATTACCGCTAGCTGTGGCTTTTGAAATTGAGAGTAAAGATTTTGGTAAAATCCGTCGCGAATTCACCTTGGGTAGCAAGTCATGAACAACTCGCTATCAAACCAGCGCGGTGTTGCATTAATCATTGTCCTAATGGTGGTAGCGCTGGTATCTGTGCTGGCCACGGATATGGCGACGCGACTACAGCTTCAAGTCCAAAGGGCGATAAATATTAAAGATAATAATCAAGCCTACTGGTATGCCATTGGTGCAGAGGAGTTTGCGCGGAAATCTATTGACTTACTGATGGAAGAAAATCGCGACAAAATTGCGCTTGACCAACCGTGGACGCAGGAATTTATGTATCCAGTAGACGGCGGCACCATTAGTGCAACACTGGAAGACATGCAAAGCTGTTTTAATTTAAATGCGATCCTTGCTACGGGTAATAACAACGCTAATAACAATACCAATGCTAATACAGTCAACAATAGCCCTGACAACAAGAATAAAGCTAAGAATAAAAATAAGAACAACCCTAGATCCAACCGTAACGCAGGCATAAACGAAGTCACCCCTGCAATGGATGCGTTTCACCGGTTGCTTCTGTCCAGTGAGCTAGACATTACTAACTTTGTCGCCGATACAGTGCGCGACAGTTTAGCCGACTGGCTGGATGAAGATGATCGGATGCGACCGTATGGCGCAGAAGACAGCGAATATGAATCACGTGAGTTTCCATACCTTGCCGCAAATGGTTTAATGTATTCACAATCAGAATTACGCTTGATTCACGGTGTAGAAGTAGCCTGGCTGAATGAAATCTTGCCCTACGTTTGCGTAATACCGGGCGTGACTGAGCTCAAAATAAACGTGAATACAATTACTGAGGAGCGTGCGCCGGTATTGGCTGGGTTAACCGGGCTATCGCTACAGCAGGCCAAAAATTTAATTGCCTCCAGACCCCAAGAGGGATGGGACGATGTGAGTGATTTTAATAGTGAACCTGACATTGCGGCATTATCGTTAACTGTCGAACAACAAGCTTGGTTTACGGTTTCAACCGAATATTTTATTTTACACACCAAGACCCGCTACAATAAAGCGACATTCAAACTCACATCAGTGTTTCACGCACCTGAAGGTGAGAAGGTACGCGTGATCAGACGCGAGTTTGGAGAAATTAATTAATGGAACAATTATTATTACGACTGGGTTCCTCTGCTACTGAACCAGTAAGCTGGCTGGTATGGTCCAGCAGCGAAAATGAAGTTATCGCATCAGGTGAGTTAGCTGATGCTACACAGCTTTCCTCTTTATCTGAACGCGCCGGCGACAGACCCGTGGTAGCATTGGTCGCTAGCTGCAATATTGCACTGAAATGGGTAACCTTACCGCCGCGTGCGGGGCGCAAGGTACTCGCCGCCATTCCGTTTATGCTTGAGGAAGAACTCGCGCAGGATATCAGTAAACAGTTTTTCGCCCTGGGACCAAAATCAGGTGACCAACAAGCGGTTGCAATAGTATCTAGAGATTTACTCGAAGCGTGGCTAACCTGGCTAAATGAAGCAGGATTGAATTGCGAGACTATCATTCCCGATGTCCTTGCCGTGCCTTATTTCAGCGAAGGATGGTCCGTTCTAAATTTAGGAAATGATGTTATTATCCGACAGGATGAATGGTGTGGTTTGCAAGGCGAAGCAGACTGGACTCTGCCTGCCGTCGCGCACTACAGCCAACAGCAAAAATCGCCGCTATCAATCAAGAATTACTCTCAATATTCTCTCCATGAGTTACCAAATACTGAAGTAGCAAGTGAGACAGTTGAACTACCCATGCTCACGCTGGCCAAGACCGCCAGTGAAGTGTCCTTCAATTTGCTGCAAGGCGATTATAAGGTAAAACGCCAAAATCATTCTGCCTGGAAGCAATGGCGGGTGGCGGCGGTTCTAGCTGTGTTGGTACTCACCGCCAGTGGCGTAGAAAAAGGCGTTAAACTGGCGCAGCTTAAACAGCAAAACACAGAGCTAGCTAAACAGATTGATGATACCGTCAAACAAGGCTTTCCCAATATTGGCGTGTATCGCGATGTTAGACGTAAAGTGCAAGCAGAAATGGCGAAGCTGGAAGCTGGCTCGGGTAATTCCTCAATGCTAGCAATGCTAGGACAGCTGGGGACCGCGTTTACGCAGTCTCAGGTAAAACCCCAGACCTTACGATTCGATGCAAATCGCGCTGAAATTCGAATGCAGGCGGCAGGAAAAAACTTCGAAGCATTGGAACAATTTAAGAAACACGCAGAACAAGCTGGCTTTGAGGTTGAGAGTGGCGCCATCAATAACCGCGGTGATGAGTTCGTTGGCACTATCGCAATACGAGGTGAGTCATGAATATCATATTAGATAAATATCGGGCCTTAACCGAGCGTGAACAAATGCTAGTCGCGATAAGTGGTGTGGTTATGGTTATTGCCATCCTATATTGGGGTATCTTCGCACCACTTAACACGGGTATAGAACGGGAACAAACGCGCTTAAGCAGCCAGCAAAAGCTACTTGAATGGGTAAGTGAACGTGCTAACCGCGCACAGCAATTGCGTCAGGCAGCAGGCTCAGGAAATCAATTCAGAGGGTCGTTACCGCAAGCAGTAAACAGTACAACTAACCGCTTTAAGATTGCTATCAGTCGTATGCAGCCACAAGGTGAAGAACTACAAGTGTGGGTGGACCAGGCCCCCTTCAATGATGTTTTGAGTTGGTTACAAGCAATGGAAAGCATGGGGATTGTTATTCTTAATGCCGACATTGCTGAAGCTGATGCCTCAGGACAAATTAAAATCAGACGGTTACAGTTAGGAAAAGCATGAAGTCTACGCTTTCATTAATTTTTACAGGCATTATTTTTTTCGTTATTTGCATGATTGCTTATTTACCCGCCGCACAAGTAGTCAATCGCCTCGAACTTCCGGCGGATATTATTATTTCAGGTGTGAGCGGCACTATTTGGGAAGGCAAAGCCCAACAGATAATTGTACAGGGTCTGCCTGTGAAAGATGTACAATGGGAGATATCTGCGTGGTCATTGTTGCTTGGCCGCATACACGCTGACGTAGTGGCAGGAAACATGCGTGATGCAGATGAAATCGCATTTAAAGGCCCAATAAATATTAGCTTACTTGATCTCAAAAACATCAATTCACATGATGCCTCACTTTATTTTCCAGTTGATAGGGTGTTGGCTGAAGTTCGGTTACCCTTGCCCGTGAATGCAGGGGGCCGCTTTCGGGTTTTAGTGGACGAATTAAGCTTTGCACCACACTGCGAACAGCTTAATGCCAGTGGTGACTGGTTAAATGCCACCGTGTCGGGTACCCAAGGCCCAATAGATTTTGGCGAATACAATGCGAAGCTGACGTGTGAAGGACGGGGCATCAGTATTAAAGTGAATGAACCTAATAAGCTTGGGCTATCCATGCACGCCATATTCAATGAAAAATTCGATTTAATTAGCGTGACAGGTCAATTTAAACCTCAGCCCTCGCTTCCGGCGGAAGTCAGTCAGGCGGCCTTATTATTCGGCCTACCTGACGCTGACGGGTACACGCGATTTAAGCTCTAGTTTGCTATCATCAACGTTTTGACGTTTACGAATTCACGCATACCAAAGCCACCGTGCTCGCGACCATATCCGCTGTCTTTAACGCCACCAAATGGTAAATTCGGCTGTGCAAGTGCATAGCCATTTATGTTGATCATTCCTGTATCGAACTCATCACGGGCCAGACGTATGGCTTCGTCTCTGTCTGCGGTAAATATTCCGCCGCCGAGTCCATAGCGAGAATCATTGGCTATTCTCATCGCATCCTTAGTGTCTTTTGCTTTAATAAGCGAGGCCACTGGGCCAAATAATTCATCGTCATAAGCTGGCATACCTTCCGTTACACTCTCCAGCACTGTGACTGGATAATACCAACCTTTCTGATCGGGTACTTCTCCCCCCAGGATGCACTTAGCGCCTTCTTTTATAGATTTTTGGACTTGCTTGTGAAGTTCGTCACGTAAGTCTTCTCTTGCCATTGGGCCAATGTCAGTATCATCTCTGGTGGGGTCACCCATCTTCAGTTTTTTGCAAGCAGCAAGAAACGCATCGCGGAATTCATCAAACACTTCTTCGACTATAACAAAGCGCTTCGCTGCCACGCAGGTTTCGCCATTGTTGATAATGCGTCCCTGCACACACGCTTCCACCGCTGTATCGATGTCTGCATCCGCTAATACGATGAATGCATCATTACTGCCAAGCTCCATTACCGATTTTTTGGCTTGCGAGCCAGCCTTTTCGGCAACTGATTTTCCAACCTCATCACTGCCCGTAAATGAAACCCCACGTATAGACTGGTGCGTGATCAATTTACTAGCAGTTTCACCGTCTATTAACAGCGATTGATACACATTTTTCGGAAAACCTGCATCTTCATAAAGTTGTTGTACTGCCTGCGCCATACCAAATACATTGCCGGCATGTTTCAACACTGTCACATTACCTGCCATAATGGTTGAGGCACTGTAACGGATAACCTGATAGAGAGGAAAGTTCCACGGCTGGATACCTAAAATCACGCCAATAGGTTGATAAGATATGATCGCGGTGCCTTCTTCATATACGCGATTTTCATCGGCTAACACTTCTTCAGCATGGTCTGCAGTATAGCGACAAATTTTCGCGCACAACGCCACCTCCTGTTTCCCTTGGGCCAGAACCTTCCCCATTTCACTGGTCATCAGCTTAGTTAGCTCATCAGAACGCGCTTCAATTAGATCAGCGAGTGAATGAAACAATTTAGCTCTGTCGGCGAACGATGTTTTACGCCAATCCTGATAACTGGTGTGAGCATTATCAACAGCATTTAACGCTTCTTTTTCAGAAAGTAAGGTGTATTTGTTTAACGTTTCTTCTGTAGCAGGATTAATTGTCTCTACTGGGTTGGACATAGCTGTCTCCGACTATTATTAATGAGTCAACGACGCATGCAAGTTAGAAACCACACTAAACCCTGTCCCTCTATCTAGCTGTATTTCATATAGATACTTGAGTTTATTAAACTTATTTAACTTATCGACATGGTTAAGATCGGTAAATCCTGTGCACTTGCCAGTAAAAATTTTAGGTTACTACTGGTAGGCAAAGCGGCTTTCATGTTGAAATTTACTCATGGCGAGTATTATGGCTGTTTCATACACACTTTGCCGGGTGGCCAGGTTATTGGTCAACAAACCAATTGCGCCCCCTTTCTGTTTCACATTTGACGTACCGAACAGTGAATCCATAACTTCACCTAATTCCTGCCCGGTTTCCAAGGCTTTATAAATTTGTGGAGGTAACGGCAAGTTAGCGCTGCGCCCTATAGACCATTTACGTTGATGCCAAATCGCAATATAGGCAAATGTGCATGGGCCGTCCGAGAATTTATCCACGCCGCCTTCAATGGCTATGACCCAGTGTTTATCATCCACTGTCCATTGTTCATCTTGTAAAATGGCATTAACCCGATTAACCGCTCCTTGTCGGGTTTCAGCCTCGGACATAGGTTGTCGATTCACACCTGAAGGTGCGTTTATTCCTTCAGCCACAAGGAGTTCACTGCTGAAAACTTTCATGAGCGCGTGTTTTGCCGCCGCGACCTTTATTGGATTGCGAGAGCCAACAAGTAACTTAATCACGACGTGTATTTTTCTACTGGATACTGGCGAATTTCTGCCACCACTGTGCGATAGTCAGAAATACTTGGAAATGCGTCGATTTCCCGCTCTGGTTGCTGCCTATCTGGGTTTCGCACGGCTAGAAGGTGCCCAATACCAAATTGTTTTGCTGCCTCTAGAATAACCAGGCTATCATCCACAAACAACGTGCGCTTAGGGTCAAACTGTAGGTGCGCCTGTAATCTCTGCCAAAGGGTTTGCGACTCTTTGGTGACACTAAATTCATGGGTGGAAATTAACGTATCTATATGAGAATCGAGTTTGGTATGTTCCACTTTTAGCGACAAACCGTCCGGATGAGCATTTGTTACCAATACCACTTCTCTGCCGGTTTCACGAAGCGCATCCAAAAAGGGAATAGTGTCTTCGCGCATGGCAATAAGATGCTCGACTTCCCGTTTGGCTGACATAATATCCATCTGCAGTACTTCGGCCCAATAATCAAGACAATACCATTCGATTTTCCCCTGCACTCTAGCATAATGTGCCAGCATATCGGCGCGACATTGCTCAACCGGTTTTTGCGTGAGCTCTGCGACCTTTTTTGGTAGATGTTCGATCCAAAAGTGGGTGTCAAAGTGTAGATCTAATAATGTTCCGTCCATATCTAGTAAAACGGTATCAATTTTGTCCCAGGGCAGAAATGGCAAGCGAAATTCCTTAAAATGCAGTAACCTTAACCTGTAGTACTATAATAACGAAAGTTGTATCTGATAGCATGAGTAAAATTGATCCTTCCAAACCATTACCATTAGTTCACCATCGCGAAATTGTTGCGCAGAGTCGACTGTTTAAAGTGGAAAGATTGGATCTGGAATTCTCCAATGGCGCCACTCGTCAATTCGAACGCATGGCTGGCAGTGGGCGCGGCGCTGTAATGATAGTGCCTATGCTGGATGCCGACACCATGTTGCTTATTCGTGAATATGCGGCGGGCACCCATTCCTATCAGTTAGGTTTCCCTAAAGGGTTAATAGACGCCGGAGAAACGCCCCTACAGGCAGCTAACAGGGAGCTTCAGGAAGAAGCCGGGTACGCAGCAAAGTCACTTCACCTGATTCATGCGGTAAGCATGGCGCCAACTTTTTTTAATGCCACTATGCATATTGTCGTGGCACAGGATTTATACCCACAACGGTTAGAAGGCGATGAGCCCGAACCGCTGGAAGTAGTCAACTGGTCATTGGACGACAGTGACGGTTTACTTGCCCGTCCTGACTTTGTCGAGGCTCGCTGTGTAGCAGCCTTATTCCTTGCTCAGAAGTGGCTAAAGGAGCAGTAAATTATGCATCAAGACTCCCTTAATGACTTACTGGATTTGGCCAAAGAGGCTGCCGTAGAAGCGGGGCAGGCAATCTTATCGGTATACGATAACGGCGCATTCGAAAGTTACACCAAAGATGATGATTCCCCGGTCACCAGTGCAGACTATCTGGCTAATGATATCATCACCAAAAAACTGACAGAAAAAACGCCCCACGTGCCGATACTTTCTGAAGAAAATAAACACGCGGCATTAGAGGACCGACAATCTTGGTCCCGCTATTGGCTCATCGATCCCATTGATGGTACGCAAGAATTTATTGCTCGCAGTGGTGATTTTGCGGTGAATATAGCGCTGGTTGAAGATAATGAGCCGGTTATTGGCGTGATATTCTGGCCGACCGGACAAACCCTTTACTATGCCACCAAAGGCCAGGGTGCATTCAAACAATGTCCTGATGAACACAAACAAATTAGCGTGCGTAAACTGGACGATCCGGATAAAGGCGTCGTAATGATTGCTATTAGCCGCCGCCAGTCACGTGATAAAATATTTAAACGTTTAAGCGGTAAACGCGTTTATCAAACTCTACCGCTGGGCAGTTGTTCATTAAAATCCTGCTTTATAGCTGAAGGTAAAGCAGATGTATTTATGCGTCTAGGTATTACAGGTGAATGGGATACTGGCGCCTCACAGTGCATTGTCACTGAGGCAGGCGGCAAAATCCTGGCGGCCGATTTTGAGCCATTAACCTACAATCAAACGCACTCGCTGAATAACCCAGACTTTGTAGTAATGGGAGATCAGCGAGTACAGTGGAAAGACATCGTTCAGTACGAAAAGGAATAAAATAATGAAGTTAAAAAGTATCGGTGCATTGGCGCTCCTATTAAGTACTCCGGTCGTGGCACAATGGCAAATCGACGCTGATGCGTCACGCTTACATTTTGTTTCAACCAAAAATGCGCAAGTTACTGAAGTCCATCGCTTTGAAAAACTTTCGGGTGAACTTGATAAGAATGGTAAGTTGGCAGTTACCGTGCCGCTAAGTAGCGTGAACACGAATATCGCCATCCGTGATACACGCATGCAGGAAAAGCTATTCGAAGTAGAACAGTTCCCCCATGCTACTTTTACTGCTCAGGTACCCCCAACCCTCACTGAACTGGAAACAGGAGAAGTGATCCAGGGTGAAGTAGACGGCACGCTGGAACTTCATGGTAAAACAGCGCCCATTTCGTTTGAGGTGATAGTGTCAAGAAGTGACAACATGTTAACCGTGACGACGGTATCCCCTACTATTATCGATGCGAAGAAATTCGATTTAGGCGCGGGCATTGAGGCATTGCGAGCCATAGCCAATTTATCAAGTATCACCTTTAGCGTACCGGTCACTTTTTCGGTAACGTTCACGCAGTAATAATATACGGGCAGCTAGCCTGCCCTATTGTGCTAATTTGTTGTTGCATTAGCTTTTCTAAAACCGGCTGCAACCATCATTATCATTACCATAAAAATTGTACTGACCACCTCCCAGCGTTGGCGACGTTGATTAACGCGGCGCAGTGTCGCTAAATTAACTGGCTTCCCTAGTCGAGATAATTTGCGATTCATGATCTTCCCCCGTTGACACATGACTATGAATATATACTCAGCAAGTATTCCAGCAAGTTTTGCTCCACTTTCGTACAGCTGTCGCAAATAAATACATTACCGTTACCTTTCAAGGTGTTAGCCAACCCTATTTATTTACACTGCGTGGGAGCGGTTTCCCTATCAGGCGCAGACGGGGTGCTGAAAGTGTCTAAATGGAGACAGCCCTAACGGTGTTAATAAGTGATAAGTGATAAGTGATTTGGACAATCGAACAAACGGTAGGGGAAGAAGGAAGAAGGAAGAAGGAAGAAGGAAGAATAAGGGCGATGAAGTCGGTGCATAAGTCGCCAGTAGGTAAGCACCTATAAATCGGTCACACCCCCTTTTTGAGGCAGATAATACGACACCGTTTAACGGTATGCTAAGGCATTATACCTATACAGAAACGTACACCAAGCGTATTTCTTTCCACCCGCTGCATACATTCTTGAAGACGTTCTTTACTCATCTACGCTTAATTCTATTAGCTCCCTTCTACCGCCAATGAATTTACTGGCCAATATGTCTTCTGCCCGAATATCGCTGATATAGTTTATATTTTTATCCAACGTAGTAATTATACTGAACTCATCGGTTGACAGTCGATACCGCCAAAAATGGTGATTAGCGTCAATGCCGTATAAATCACCTTGTTTAAAAAGGGCGATTTTGCCGAAGAGTTTTTTGGTGAGTTTCGGCATCGGATGACTATTTTTATCAGCATACAACCAAAATTGTTTACGGTAGTCACTGTATATAATTTGGTTGTCTTGGGTATGGGAGGCCCAAATAACATTGCTTATCTCAAGATATTCAGCGTTCCCCGTTCTCATATCAATACTAAATAATTGGCCTTTTTTAGTTTGATTGGCTGTGACCAACAGGTGGTTAGGATCATGCCAAGACATCAACGCATTAATAGCAATGGGAGTATTAAGTAAACGATATCCCCCATTCAGATCTAATACGGCTAATTGATTACCCAGGTTTACAACGATGCTATTGCCATCAGGAGACCAGCTGAAACGATAACCAAAAAGGCCGTCTTCGAAATCTGTCAGTTGATAAGCTGATACCCCATCGGCGATCCAGATCTGGCTGTCTCCTGACCGATACGAAACAAAAGCGATAAGGTTGCCGTGAGGTTGAAACTGAGCGTTGATTTCGGCAGCGGTCGAGCGGTTAAACGGCTCAAAAATTCCCTCTCCGTAGTCAATTTTAAGTTTACCTACATCAAAGTCTTTAGCGCCGTACGTTGCGGTCAATTTGTTACGCATTGGATGATGCGTGGGCATCTGCAGGTCTCGATAGGATTCGGGATGCAGCAATATGAGTTCGCCATCCAAATTAAGCTTGTATATTTGGCCTTTAACATCCGTTAGAAAACCGTTTCCGTCAGGTAAAAATCTGATAGGAAATCGATGATATACCGAATGGTGAGGTAAGCGTTCTATCACGCTGGCGGAGTGAACCTCCCCTTGTGGGGTGAATGTGGTTAATAAATGCTGATGATTATCTGTTAGCATTACAACAGCGAGTAATCCGGACCGATGGGAATAATCCAGTGAATAGATTTCGCCTTGATGGTCAAGCTTTAGTGGGGTTAGTTGCTCTGAAAAAGGGTCGTATAATACAATTTCGGGCGCGTTTTTCGCCTCATTCGGGTACTGAAGAAAAGCAATGCGGCCGTCATTTAACCATGTGGGTTGTGTGGTTTTTGTTTCGGCACAGTCGTAACGCAATAGGTTTTGACTATTTCCTTTCCATGCCTGTGCAAAATCAAAGGTTTGTAATTGCCAGCATTGATGGACAGGGCTTGTCATCGGCGAACAGGTCGATTCCACAATAAACGCTAACTGGGTACCGTCGGCTGACCAGCTTAATCTGCTGTAGTGTCCAGGCTCCGTACTTAATCGTACTTCCTGATTATTTTCAAGATCCTTTGCCCATAGATGACTTTGGCACTGTCCGACAAATCGATTAAAAGCCAGATATCTGCCATTAGGAGAATAGGAGGCGTTATACTCTTGCGAATCACTGGCAGTTAATGGGGTCATCTCTGCGTACAGTGGCGTATGGGGTTTTAGCATGTAGAACAATAACACAAAGGTAAATGCAATAGTCCCTGCATAAGCCCACTTGCGGTGTGAAAGCCCCCACCATCTATTATCAATAACTGCGGTTGGCGTCGATTGCGAATTTCCCCAGCGGACATTGGCTTCAAGGCTGTAACCCTTTTTCGCGTGGGTTTTAATAAACGCTTGCTGTTTACTGTCGTCACCAAAAACTTTTCTAAGCTGGGCAATTGCTCGTTGTAATGTGTTGGGCCCTACCACGCTATTTACCCACACTAACTCCATAAGCTCATCATGACTCACCACCTCGCCCGCACGGGATGCGAGCACTTCTAGCACTTTTAACGCTTTAGGTGGCAGTTGAGTAGCTTGTTGCTGGTGTTGAATCTGATTACGGGATACGTCAACAAAATAATTATTAACCCAGAATTGTTGCGCCATAAACTTTACGAATGAACCCTTGGATACTGTCAGTAGCTTACCTTGGCTGGGCTGCCTAAAACAGGGTGACAGGTTAAAAAATATAACAAATCAGCTAAACGTCAGCTTTTCTTCAAGTAAATCAGCTTATGTATAGCCATATTAAGGGGAGTTGTTAACGCCTTTTACAGAGAAATAAAAATGATTTTGATAAAAACGCTTTTGCTTATTGGCCTGACACTTACTACCTTTTCAGCTCTCACCACTGAACAGCTTATGCCCTATTCGATGCCTAGAGCACACGTAGTAGCCATAGAAGATAGTAAGTTAAATAGGCAATATGAGCTGTACATTAAACTACCAGAAGATTATACAGCTGATGGCTCTACACAATATCCTGTTATTTATACCACTGACGCAAAGTGGCAAATGGATTTGCTCTCTGGGGTAACGAGCTTTTTAATGCCAACGGCAATACTTGTTGGTATATCCTGGCAGACTAATATGAGTGAAGAAATTGATTACGGTAAGAGAAGAGCCTATGCCAGTCGATTCCGAGATTACTCGTTTCTGGAATCTGAAAAGCCAGACGTTCAAGCCAAGTATCAATTTGGCAAGGCTGATCAACACCTTAGGTTTATTCGCGACAGAGTAAAAAAATACGTCAAAAATCATTATCAGATAGATGTTAGCAATCAGACATACCTGGGCTACTCAATGGGCGCGGAATTTGGCGCGTATATTGTTTTATCGCAGCCGGATACTTTCGACAATTACATTCTTGGTAGCCCTTCAGTAGATACCCGCAGCGTTGAATTTCTTGAAAAACAGGTGACGCATCAGTCAGTAACAAAAGAAACGCATATGGCAAACGTATTTATCTCTATCGGTGAATTAGAAGATACCGCAATGAAAGAGACCAATCAGCTTGTATCATTATTTGAACGTGAAGCTGCATCTGGTTTATCGCTGACCGGCCTCAAAATTATTAAGGCCGCCAATCATTCCACCGCCGTGCCAGATACCTTTACTCAAGGTATCAAGTGGCTAGCAGCCTTATCTTCCAGATAACAACTAAAAAATTGCTTAAAGGAAATCGCATGCAACCTATTTCGCTATATTTACTTATTATACTGATAAGCCTGTGTTATCCAGATAATAGCCAGGCTAACCGTTTACCCACCTCGCTAAAAGGGGACTACCTTGGACAAACGCCGCCGGGTTTGACGCCTAAAGTTTTTGCGCCCGCTATCGTATCCACTGAAGGATGGGAATACGGGGTCGTGTTCGCCCCTAATATGAAGGAGATGTACTTTCTTAGAGAGGTGATGAGAGACAATGCGCCATTTCAGGAATTTGTGATGTTTGAACGAACTCAAAACCAGTGGCATGAAAAAATCATCTCTAGACGAATAGGCACGCCAACCTTATCCCCGGACAATAATACGATGTTTTTTGGTCGAGGTTATAAGACGCGCACCGACACAGGCTGGTCTGAAATGAAAAGACTTGGCGCTGATTTTGAAGCTATCCCCATCATGCGGGTAACCTCATCATCGCACGGCACCATAGCGTTTGATGAAGCCAGTAAGGGTAGTAACAGTATTTTACGTTTTGCCACTAAGGAAAACGGTCAATACACAACCCCCAAACCCTTTCCTAAAACCATTAATACTGGTGAATGGAACGCGCATCCGTTTATTGCTCCTGATGAAAGTTATGTCATCTGGGATGGTCAACGAAACAGTCCTGTTCGCAATGCCGACTTGTTTATCAGCTTTAAACAACCGGACGGTTCATGGAGCTACGCCATTAAAATGGGCAAGGAAATCAATACGCCGGCGTCTGAATTCGCAGCCCAGATTACGCCAGACGGCAAATACTTGTTTTTTAATCGCAGCTCAGATGACGGTAATCTTGATACCTTTTGGGTCGATGCGAGGGTATTGGACAAACTCCGCCCTTCGAACACAAGCGCCCACACCAGGCTGAAATAAAACAGGAGATTTGCCAACGAGTCACACGGTGCAGCAAGGAAAAGGGGCTCGGCAGCAGGAAGTGGAATGGCCGGCATTAAGGCCCACCGATGAAGCTACACCTGTATTTTCAAATTAAGGTAATGCAGCGCAGATGCCTCCCTCTTTTTCTTTTTTAGTGCATTTTATTCACCGTTGAAACGGCTTTCACGGGGGTCGACACGTCCCCGCAACCAACCCCAAAATGGGGTTTTAAAAAGCTAAGAATTTTCGCGCCATGTGAACACGCGTTATTGCTGATAGGTGGGAATTATTTTGCATCTACATCCTGCGCTCTCTGGTTTCCTCGAAGCCGAATTTTAACCAGTTTGGAGTCGTCAAACGGCGACTTTTCCTGAGTGAAATAGATGTCGCCGTTGTTACGCACGCATACCCCTTCGACCTGCGAATAGTGAGTTAAAGGATATACCTGTTGAACCTGCCAGTCAGTAGTGAGAACGGCTAGAAAGGGGTTGAATATTGCAATAAGCGTCGTGTCGTAGCCTACCACTACGTAGCGGTCGTTTTGTGCATCGTAGTCCGCTCCAGTGACTACCCCAGGCAAACCTTTTATGTAAAACGCGGGCGTAAGAATTTGCTTGGTCTTATTTTTATCTACGTTATAAACCTTTGCAATTCCGGAATCCCAGCTCTTACTAATCAAAAATAGCTCGTCCCCTCTGACAACCATCGCTTCTGCATCGTAATCATGATGGTAAATCATATATTCGCCAGGCGCGTAGCCTTGGTAACTGAGGTGTAAAGTATTCCTATCTGTCCAGGTGTGTTTATTGGCTTTGATAATTCCTAAATCGGTGCGGACGCCGTTATTGTTCCCGACATCGCCTACGTAATAGAAATCGCGATCGGCAGTGAGGCTTTCCCAGTCATTATTATGTTTTGCCACTATTTTTGAAAAAGTACGATTGCCCTCATAATCCATAAAGTAAAGCGCAGGATAATTCCCCGAATCATTGACTGTTACCAAACCTTGGTCAGCACAGTAGAGTCCGGACGATTCCTGTAATACTGGTCCAAATGTTTTCTCCATTAATAGCTGAATATGATCTTCGCCTATCCCCGCCGCGTTATTGCAGCCAATCATTAGCACACTTAACCCTAACAACAGTGTGCTGCATGATGTGCTAACTTGCTTGAGCCATCGATTAAGGAAAAATGGCATTCTGAGAACCCCTTGGAGATACGATTGATTAAACATTTTTCGCCTGGCCTGAAACAACATTGGTAAACCAGGAACTTACTCTTGTTGAGAGGAAAGCATGCTTTATGATGGTTTTCAGCCCGCAATACCCTTACTAGATGATTCTTTACAACGATTTATCTACACAATTAGATTTTTATCTGCTGACATTATTATCGATTTGAACCATTATCACGGTTTTCTAATTAATTTCCTTGCCGAGGAAATGTATGAGAGAGACTTTTTTATATTGTCCTCATACATCCTATCTTATTAGCTACTTTTCGTCCTTTCTGATGCATCAAAAGTCGGCTCTGGATCAGACGCTATTCTTTTTATTAATGTAAGGGCGATGTATAACCGTTCTATAGGGTAGCCTAATTTTCTTGATTAATAATACTGGCGGAATGAAGCATAAGTGATCCCCCGCTATAGCTGGCACCTGATGTTTTTAGGAAAAGGAGCCTGCGCAAATAACGAATGGGCCATGTTTTTAAAACTTCTCCTGAGAAACTAACCCGACTATATACTTTAGACTGAAGGGCTGCTTGCTCCGAATCTGATTAACTAGTAAGACGGTTAGGGATAGACTGAATTGGGGGGAGGAGCGAGTTGTTTTTTAAACCCTTTATAAGCGTTATTCCGTAATGTTGCAAATACTTTTCTCACATCAACATACCATCCGCTCAGCGGTTTAACATTTATTTTGCTGTTTCCCCCGGCTTTATATATTTCATATGGTTCTTTTTAATATTGTTCAACCCATGCAAGGCTTCCTAAGAAGCTTTGCATGGCGACTTCCTTTATTCAGTTTCAACTTCAGCTTCGAATACTAGAATATAAGCTTCTTCAATCCACACCCCAGTAAATTCGATGCTATCTCCTGCCGAGACTGTAGATAGAAATACCTCACCAGATACCTCTTCATCATTCAATGTCAATTTACTATTGTGGTCAAAACGAAGTTCAGACCCAGCGACTAGCACAGAGTTATCGTTTATCGCTTCTATAAGTCCTTCCATCTCGACTTTGCGAGATGTGGGCTCATCCTCATCTTCATTACCTGTAGATTCGGAATGCACCTCTACATCCGTGGCAATAAGTGCGTTTTCACTGTACTTACCCTCAACTTCGACTCGTATCGTTGCGTCTCCTGCGACCAAATTCATAAACTCATCAGCAGTGATACTTCCATCATCTGTTTCAAATTCGGTGTTTTCATCAAAAAGAACTGCCACTCCAGCAACAGTCATCCCTTCCAGTGAAATGTCGGTTGGAGCACCTTTCACTTCACCTTCTCGATCTTCTTCATTGATGCGCTTAACCTTTAACGCTATCACGTTGCCATCTTGTAGTTCTCTTGAGGTCACTTTAAGAATGTCATTCACTTGGATATCGTCGAAGGTGAAACGGCGCTCGTCTTGCTCCGACTCATCTTCATATTGTGTATCGAGATCAGCATGAAATGTAATACCATTAACTACAAATGTTTCCGCTTCGCTGTCGATGGAAGCGACTTGGCCTTCGGACTTACCGTAATTCTTACGTTCTTTAAACTCTATAGTTTCTGCAACCAATGCATCACCATCACGGGAGCCTTCAACTTTTACCCAAACATTGCCGGTAAAACTTTCCTTAGAGCCATTGTCAAATTCAGTTTCTTGGTCAAGAATGAACGTATATTGGTTAACCTTGAATGTACCAGCTTCACTGTCGTAGTTCGTTAACATACCCGCTATTTCTATCTCGTCTGCATCCTCGAAATCTCGCTCCAAATCAGGTTCTTTATTTTCTATTTCGGTAGCAGTCAAAGTGCGAGTATCTGTATTGTAGGTTGTGCCTTCAACCTTAACCACCATCCCATTACTTAAGTCGTCAGCAGTCATATCGTCAAAACTGGCTTCGCTATAATTAACGGTTAGCTCACTTAGCAAAAAGGTTTGTTGTTCGGTATTCAGCTGTGACACAGGTCCAGACAATTTGATATCTTTTTCATCCGTTTCCAGCTCGATGTAAGTGGCATAAAATCCTGTTTCGGTAATATATCCACTGATCTCTACTAAACTTCCCACACTCAACTGGGCGGGATCGACGCTCTCAAATTCAGTTAAATCGTCAAAATAGACCGCTTGCCCCATAATCGTTAATTGCGCACTTGCGTAATCAATTAGGCTGATAAATCCTTGCAGGGTTTCTTCGTAGACAATTTTAGTGGCCTCTGGGTCTTGACCCTCTGCCCCCTCAGTAGCCTTTATTTTTACAACCATTCCCATTTTCAGACCCGCTTCCTGAGCCCCCGTTTTCCCTTCAATGGTGAATGAAGCGCTGTCCGACACATACCGTTTTCCATTTACGTATACACTTCCAAATCCTGTGATAACACCTTGGGTAGCCGTTGATGAAGCGGAAGTGCTTGGGGCGGGTGCAGGATCTGCGGCTGGAACCGGTTCAGTCGTCTCGCTTACAGAGTTGGGTGATTCGCTTCCTCCACATGCAGTAAGAAGGGTAGCCAAGGTAGCAGCAAGTAAAGAATGATGGAAAGTCATAAATGTGTTCCTCTCTATTGATATCACTCAGCATACAACTGTTGAATGCTTAAACAATCAATGAAAGGAATGCTGATCTATACCTTAAATTACCCGCTTATACGTCACCCTAGCGTTAACAAGTGGTCTTCTCGAGGCAATCTCCAATATTAGCAACAACTTATATTCTGCTCGACAGGTTGTATTAAGTTAAGCACATTCTGACAATACTTGGCGTTTTGCCGTGTTATGAAGAGGTATCGCGTTACAGTTGTTTGAATGGAAGGGTTAAGCTTTATTGTTCATTCGCAGCTAATGAGAGCGATAAACATGGCTAACCAAAGACAAAATATTATTGACTACATAGAAATATTAACGCGATTTTTTGATAAAATTCAGCCGTCGCTGTGAAAATACTTATTCCTCATACTCGTTGTCCTGCATGTCTCTTGTAGGTTTGATATCGACTGATTCGTGCAACTCTGAATAAACGAGCACTGCCTCGCCGGATTGAAGCTGTGTTAGCACTTGCGCCACTTTCTCAGCCAATGTGACTTCTTCGTCACCATAGTCTGTGCCTTCTCTCAAGACGAATTCTTTAACGATATTGTGCAGAGTATCCTTACTCAGTTGCTCTATGGGAATAATCATTTAGTTACCTGTGTATCGACGGGCAAATACTGTTTAACAAATTGTTTGATACGTTTATGCAACCAAACAGTAGGGTTAGCCATTGACCCTTGCATAAATCCGACATGCCCACCTCGGTCACTTAATTCAATAGTGACATCTTTAGCCAGGTTATGCTCGTTGGGAATAATTAAATGATTCATAAAGGGATCATCAATGCTATGCAATATCAATGTAGGGCAGTGAATGGAGCTTACGTAATGATACGCACTGCTTTTTTCATAGTAATCGTCAGCATCGACGAAGCCATGCAATGGCGCTGTGACTTTCTGATCGAAATGTTGAAAACTGGTGATATCATTTAAATCGTCCGGTTTAAGCTGAATTAATCTGCGATAGTCTATGTAGGCCATTTTCTTTTTAAGCGTGGCTTTCATGCTGCCGAGTAAATACTTCTGATAAACACGGGAAAACCCCTGATTAATACTCTGTGCACATTCAGCAAGTTTAAGTGGTGCAGATACCGCGATTGCCGCTTTTAGCCATTTCTGCGCAGGATTTTCACCTAATAATTTAAGCAACATGTTGCCACCTAATGAGAAACCCACAGCGACTTTAGGCGTATCTGGAAAACGCTTATGTAGTACTTTTAAGAAGTAACTAGGGTCTTCTGTCTCACCTGAATGGTACGCACGCGCCAGTTTGTTGGGTACACCGCTACATCCTCGGTAGTGCATCATGACTACTTGCCAGCCACTAGTGCTTAAGGTAGCCATAATATCGTTTGCATAGTGAGAACGAATACTGCCTTCAAGGCCATGAAAAAGGGCGACCAAGCCAGTAAGTTTTTTTGGTTTAGGGCCCCATGCTATGTCCACAAAGTCCTCATCGGGCAGGGTCAACCGTTCCATAGAAAACGCGAGAGGCAATCGTTTTTGAACAAAGCGTGGCCAAATCGTTTGAATATGTCGATTACGAGCCCAGCGTGGAGCCTTGAATGTGCTTTCAATAATTTTCCCGTGATTTTGCTGAGTGAACGTCATGACAACTACTTTTTACTTTTTACTTTTTACTTTTTACTTTTAACTTTTTATATTAATTTACGACTGCGGCAATTAGGGCTAACGCGTCGGCATTGCCGCGTAAATTGTATAAATGAATGAAAGCGGGAATACTACCATTAACTTGTTGTGGCTCAACCGAATGATGCGTTTGCTGATTAAACTGCGCTAGCATATCCGCCTGTTGAAGACGCTCTAGCGATAATTCCTCATCCTTGAGTTGTTGATATCGGACACTGTTAAATGGCGTCTTATGTTTTACTTTTCTACGCTTTTGGCGGTGAAGGTTTAATTTTTCATCACTTTGTTTAATAGCGTGTCGTAGTGCCTGCCACTGCACCAGAGTAAGCATAATGTTATTGGACACGCACCAGCCAAGTAAAAGCAGTAGATTGATGTTCACACCAAACTTATCTTGTAGTGCAAGACAGTGATGCATGTTTTCGCCTAACGCGTAGCGTTTGACACTAAAGTCCCAAAAACGCGCGGGTGGTAGGTTACTCATTGGGCAGGGATTCTGTCGGGCAATATTGTTGTCCTTTATCTAGTGTGATTTTCCATTCATCCTGAGCGTTGTTGCGCCACACTGACGTGTAGTCGGCGAATACTGTACCGTCGGGTCGAGGGACCGAGCCAGTGCTCAGCGCTGTGGTACCGTCTCCCATTACCGCTGCGTACTCAGGTTCCCACGCAAATGGAGTTTGTTCACTTTCACAAAAGCGTTCCACTGGGCCACTACTTCCTCGCTACCTCGAATAACTGTTTGGCCTGACAAAAACACTATACTAGGATCTAAAAAGGTTTTAAATGCTTCAAAATCCCGGTCAGTCATAGTTTAGCGAAAGCTTTCTCCACTTCTGTTACCTTCTGTTCGAGGAGTGTCATATTAGATGCTAATGACACTGTACTGAATAAAAAAGCTGAATAGAACAACAAGCTTCTGACTTTTAAAATAATTTATTTTCGTAGCTTGGTACTAACAGGCTATTTTATTATGCAAATATGATGATGCGCTACCGATATCATATTGCACTTTTAAGCAGTTGAGATGCACCATTAATTATAGCCTCCCGAATCCGGCGCCCTTCTGCTGTCGTGGTGTGAGTGGCAAGCTCTTCTTTTTTTTCTGGAAAATAAACTTTTATTAAGCCTAGCTCCTGAAAGTACCTGAGCCGTTCGTCGAATAGATCTTTTGAAATAGGCACATTGTAACTGAATCCAATCGCATCAGTGTGCGTGACCAACAAAAACATGTCGATTTCTGCGGAAGATAATGCAGCAAGCTTTTCTAATTGTGATTGAGTCAGCGTTTGCGAATGGATTTGCTGCCTCATTCGAATCTCAATATCACCCGCTTTAAAACCGCTCATTCGCGACAATAATTTTTTGATTTCATTTTTCAATACAACGACAGCAAAGACTACTGCCAAAGGCCACAACGCGTGCTCAATTAAATTAATGATTATTTCTTTCATAGATATCCCAGGGATAAATTTGCCTCAACCCACTATAGGAAAACTAGACTAGAAATAAGAATTTCACACGTTAAGCGTACCACACGCATAAAAATATAGGCTACCGATAGGACGTATTCGCCAGGTGAAATTACATTAAAAGTATCTACTTGCTATGACACGCTAGCGTAAAATATTTTCGATTGCTTCTTGCGCCTCAAGCCAGTGTAGTTCTGATTCTTCCAGTTGCTGCTTTAGTTCAGTCTGCTCAGCAAGCAACGTCATCAATTTAGCCTTATTTTTATCGTCATACATATCAGGTTCAGCCAGTTGCGCTTCAATTTCGGTCAATTTTGCTGACGCTGTGGCCATATGCTTTTCATACTTATCTAGTTGTTTTTTGTAAGGTGCAGCTTGTTGACGAAGCTCAGCTTGCTTACGTTTTTCTGCTTTACGATCAACTTTAGGCTCTGATTCTGCAGACTGTTGCGATGATTTATCTTGCGATAAAATCCAGGTTTTATAGTCTTCTAAATCACCATTAAAAGGATTAACTTCGCCAGCGTCGACCAAATAAAATGATTCACATACTGAGCTTAGCAGAAAACGGTCATGCGAGACTAAAACCATGGCACCTTCGAACGCTTGCAAAGCAATATTTAAGGCGTGACGCATCTCGAGATCAAGGTGGTTAGTGGGTTCATCAAGCAGTAATAAATTAGGTTTTAGATACACTATCATAGCTAATACCAGACGCGCTTTTTCACCGCCTGACATAGGCGCCACAGGCGAGATTGCTTCGTCACCTTGAAAACCAAAACCACCCAGATAGTCTCTAATAGACTGTTCGGTTGCTTTTTCATCCAAACGCTGAATGTGTAATAGGGCATTAGCTGTCGGATCGAGCGTTTCCAGTTGATGTTGTGCGAAGTAACCCACGTTTAACCCTTGGGCTATAGTAAATTCCCCTTGCTGAGGAGCAAGAACACCTGCTAGCAACTTAATTAACGTAGATTTACCCTGACCATTTCGCCCTAACAATCCAATACGGCTTCCAGGCACCAAATTAAGCTTAACCTGGTTCAAGATAGTGATCTCACCGTAACCCAATTTAACCTCACTCATTTGCACGAGTGGGTTAGGCAGGGTGGTGGGTTGCGCAAAAACAAAATTGAACTGGCTCTGGGCATGCGCGGGAAGCAAATCTTCCATTTTCTGTAGTTGCTTAATCCGACTTTGTGCTTGCTTTGCTTTACTGGCTTTGGCTTTGAATCGATTGATAAATGACTCTAAATGCGCGCGTTTGGCCTGTTGTTTTTCAAATTCTATGGTTTGTAGGCGTGCGCGCTCTGCCCGTTGTTTCTCATAACTCGAGTAGTTACCCGTATACGCCACCAATTTTTTGTGCTCTACACTGATAATTCCCGACACTGCGCTATCGATAAAGGCTTTGTCGTGAGATATAAGAATTAACGTTCCTTCATAGCGTTGAAGCCATTTCTCTAACCAGATCACCGCATCTAAGTCTAAGTGATTGGTAGGTTCATCTAGCAGCAACAGGTCTGAAGGACACAGTAGGGCCTGGGCCAAATTTAACCGCATACGCCACCCACCAGAAAATGCATTAACCCCGTGAGACAATTGTTCTTGCGTAAAACCGAGTCCGGCAAGGATAGTTGCTGCACGAGCTTCAACGGTGTACGCCCCAGATTGATCTAATTGACCATGGAGTTTCCCGATAGCCGCCCCATCATGACAGGCTTCGGCCTGAGCCAAATCAGCTTGCAACGCACGTAAACGAATATCGCCATCAATCACATAATCAAGTGCACTACGTTCTGTGGCAGGCGTTTCCTGCGCCACGCTGACAATACGCCATTGGGCCGGAACGTTACAGTCACCACTTTCAACACTCAATTCATTGCGTAATAGTGCAAATAAACTGGATTTTCCGCAGCCATTGGCACCAATTAACGCCACTTTTTGACCCGGGTTAATTTGTGCTGATACTTCATCAAGCAGCACCTTATTTCCCCGCATCAACGTTACGTCTGACAATTTGATCATGTAATTTGAGCCTCCGTAAATTCGGCGCGTATCATAGCAGAATGCCGAAGGAATTATTATTCACTTAATTAAGGTATAATGGGTTTAACGCCACTTTATGAGGAAAGCAATGAGTACGAAAAAGCGCAAGCGTTTTATCGCTGGTGCCACCTGCCCAAAATGTCAGGCCTCTGACACCGTTATGCTGTATCTAGAACATAATGTCGAAAAACTGGAGTGCGTAGCTTGCGGCTACACTGAAAGCCAAGCAGAGAAAAATGTACAAAACGCGGCAAAAGCTGAAAACAGCGTAATTGGGATATTCAAACCTTAAGCCGGCTTTATTTCTGATCGTTCTGCCATTACTCACCGTTTCAACGATTAGTTAGCTAAAGCAGGAGCGCTTAGATGCAATCAAAAATTTTCTCCCGCTGGACAACTGGGTTTGTCATATTCCTCGCGGTGCTTATCGCGCTAAGGATGGCACTTCCTTACGCCACAGAATGGTATTTAAATAAAATGCTGTCTGAAGAAGATGGTTTTGCGGGAAAAGAAACCCCTAAAGCCTTTGTCGGACAGGTCGGTGATGTAGATATCATGCTCTGGCGAGGTGCTTACAGCCTTGAAAATATTGAGCTGGTTAAGCGTAACGGTAAAATTCAAGAACCCTTTATTAAAGTCCGCGAAGTCGAATTCAGTTTACTATGGTCTGCGTTATTTGATGGGGCCTTGGTAGGCTCAATCGATCTTTACCAGCCTGAGCTTAATTTCGTCGACAGTAAAGATAAAAGCAAGTCGCAATCGGGTGAAGATGAGAAATGGCTCGTGCTGGCAGACCAACTGTTTCCGCTAAAAATTGATATGCTCAAGATTCACGACGGAAAGGTGGCATTTCACAACACCGATGTAAAGCCTGAAGTCCATATCTCGCTTCACGATATTACTCTTAAAGCTCAGAATTTGGTGAATAGCAGAGACTTATCCAAAGATTTAGTGGGTCGAGTAGAAGCGCAGGGAGAAGCAGCTAGCGCAGGCACCATCAAGCTCAAAGGGTCACTTGATCCGCAAACACAGAAACCTACCTTCGATTTGGACGTCAAAGCAGAGCAGATCGCATTAGTGAATTTTAAGAACTTTTTAGATACTTACGCTCCTTTCGATTTAGAGGCGGGAAGCTTGGATTTAGCGCTGGAACTTGCCAGTGATAACGGCGAAATAAAAGGCTATGCCAAACCGATATTACATAATGTCGAAGTATTTTCCTGGAAAGGAGATATTGAACAAGATAACGATGGCTTTTTCCAAGGCATGGTTGAAATGGGTTCAGCGTTTATTGCTGAACTTCTTGAAAATCAGTCTAAAGACCAAATAGCTACCCGTATACCGATAGAAGGCTCTATCGATTCTCCCGATACCCCACTGATTCCCACCGTTTTAGGGATTTTAAAAAATGCTTTTATTCAGGCGCTTAAAGGGGATTTGGAAAACAGCGTTGACTTAGAGCAAAGCACCGATCCGAGTGAGGATAGTGAATCAGATAACAACAATGAAGTAGAAGATAAGTCTCAAGAATCTCAAAAAGAAAAGTGAAAAGTGAAAAGTGTGATTTAGCAACCCATAAGGAGAAGATATGAAACTTGTTACTATTAGTATTTTAGCCACACTATCAACTTTTTCGTATGCGCATTCTGTAAAAATGCTCAACGTTCAGTCAGGAAAGCCCGCCGGAACAGTAGAGATTAGTGAAACTGAACACGGGCTCGTGTTTCAACCCTCTTTAAAAGGCATCGCGCCTGGCGGTCACGGCTTTCATTTGCATGAGAATCCAACATGTGAAAGCGCCGTAAAAAAGGGAAAGAAAGTACCGGCGGGAGCAGCGGGAAGTCATTATGATCCGCAAAATACAGACAAGCATGGATACCCGTGGGGTGAAGATAATCATTTAGGAGATTTGCCCTTACTCTATGTGGATGAAAAGGGAAATGCCGACACCCCAGTACTCGCTCCGAGACTGAGCATGGGTGATATTGAGGGCAGAGCGCTAATGGTTCATGAAGAAGGCGATAATTATTCGGACGCTCCGCAAAAACTAGGCGGGGGCGGCGCGCGGGTACTATGTGGCGTTATAAAGGCGTCTAAATAACTTCCTCAGGCAAGTAAGGCGATGGAGTAGGGTTATTCTTAAAACTCCATTCGCCTTGCATGCTACAACATTATGTCAATTTGTATGTGTTATTGGGAGAAGTAACTAATAATACACACCTCTTTACGCGGCGGATGATCTTACCCCTCGCGTACAACTTCGCTACTGTCACCCTATGAAATTAGCTATTTGAATTGAAATTGGCACAACAGTGAAACAATTACAAACATGTAAGAATTATTGAGAGGGGGGACCAGCAGAAACCTGCTGGCCGGGGAGAAGCCAAACTTATCTATCGTCCTCTTCTTCCTCACCCTCTTCTTCATCAGGCATAGTCACGTCAACAGTTGGCACTTCCACTTTTTTAGTTTCTGTACCCACATCCACGTCTGCTACATCCACGTCGTATTCAGGCATTTCACCGCCTTCAACGTCTATATCAGGAAGTTCACCTTCATCGGTTTTCTTAACCTCATACTCAGGTAGCTCGCCCGCATCAGCGTCTACGTCTGGCATTTCGCCATCTTCAGTTTTATCTACATCACACGCCCCTAAAGCGAGAGCGATACTCGAAATCATCAATAATTTATTAAGTTTTAACATCATTTTTCTCCATTTTTAGGATTGGGTTAAAATTAAGCACCTTTCATGCCAATAACAGATAGTTAGCAAACAATAGAATCCCGCAAGCTTTATATAAAGATAGTCGCTATCAATCATAAAAACTAATCCTAGTAATCGTTTATATGAATTAACGGCTAATGGAAAGTTAATATCATATAACCTATATTCTATTTGGTGTGTACAAAATTTGAACAAGGGATTAATATGTTATTTCGAAAAGCAAAAGTCGCAACGTTATGTGCGCTACTTATTGCAGGACCTATCAGTGCAGATAATCAAATCATTAGCGAACTTTCCTCTCCCGTATCCAATCAGTTTTGGTGGCCTGATCAACTAGATCTTTCACCTTTACGTGACCATGAAATGCGCTCCAATCCCTATGGCGAAGACTTTAATTACGCCAAAGCGTTCGAAAGCCTCGATATTGAGGCCGTCGAGAAGGACGTTAACGCGTTGCTCACTTCATCAAAAGATTGGTGGCCGGCTGATTTTGGCAACTATGGGCCGCTATTTATCCGGCTAAGCTGGCACAGCGCTGGTACATACCGAACTATTGACGGCCGCGGCGGTGCCGGCGGCGGGCAGATGCGTTTTGACCCCCTTAACAGTTGGCCTGACAATGGTAATTTGGATAAAGCCCGGCGTCTGCTATGGCCCATTAAACAGAAGTATGGCAGAGCCCTCTCCTGGAGTGACCTAATGGTACTGGCGGGCACGGTGGGGATGAAAAACATGGGCTTTACTATTTACGGATTCGCGTTTGGTCGAGCTGACGATTGGGAGCCAGATTTCGTTTACTGGGGGCCTGAAGTGGAAATGCTTGCAAGCGACCGCAAGGACAAAGATGGTGAACTAATCCGTCCCTTGGGGGCTACCCATATGGGCCTGATATACGTCAACCCGGAAGGCCCAAGGGGTAAACCGGATCCAGCTGGTTCTGCTAAAAATATACGTACCGCGTTTAGCCGGATGGCGATGAACGATGAAGAAACCGTTGCGTTGATTGCCGGCGGCCATACTTTCGGCAAAATGCACGGCGCTCGTAAGCCTGACTGTTTGGGTAAAGAACCTGCTGCTGCCGATTTGGAAGCTCAAGGTCAAGGGTGGCTCAATAATTGTGGTAAGGGCCACTCTGAAGACACCACCACCAGTGGCATTGAAGGGGCATGGACCCAAACTCCCACTAAATGGTCATCACTGTACTTGTCTAACTTGCTTAACCATGAATGGGAGCAGACCAAAAGCCCAGCGGGTGGTATCGTGTGGCACCCTAAAGACAAATCCTTGCACAAAGCAGTGCCCGACGCCCACGTGAAAGGTAAAAGAAATCCGCCGGTCATGACCACCGCGGATTTGGCATTGAAATTCGACCCCGAATACAGAAAAATTGCCGAACGATTTCTGAAAAACCCAGACGAATATGAGAAAGCATTTGCTAAGGCTTGGTATAAACTGACGCATCGCGATATGGGGCCCACCGCACGCTATTTAGGCAACAATGTCCCTGATGAAGAGCTAATCTGGCAAGACCCAATCCCAGAAGTTAATTACGAGCATATTAATGACAAAGATATTGCCGCACTTAAAAAGCAAATTTTGGCCACTGATCTAACTGTTTCCCAGCTTGTTAGAACTGCATGGGCTGCAGCTTCGAGCCATCGGGTTACGGATATGCGTGGGGGCGCGAATGGTGGAAGACTACGTCTTGAGCCACAAAACAATTGGGAAGTGAATAATCCACAAGAACTTAAACAGGTTTTAGCCGCTCTTGAAAAGGTGCAGTCTGATTTTAATAAAAATTCAGGCAACAAGCAGGTTTCAATGGCTGATTTAATTGTGCTGGGGGGAGCGGCTGCGATTGAGAAAGCCGCGCAGGAAGCTGGACACCCAGTTGATGTGCCATTTGAACCCGGCCGAGCGGATGCGACTAAGGAGCAAACTGATGCGCAATCGTTTGCATTACTTGAACCCACCGCCGATGCGTTCAGAAATTACTATAATCCTTCCAAAAGTTATCGACCTGTACTTGAGATGATGGTCGATAAAGCGGACCAGCTTGACCTAACGGTTCCTGAAATGACGGTATTGATTGGTGGCATGCGTGCGTTAGACGCAAATGCCAATGGGGATAAGCATGGCGTATTCACTGATAAGCCTGGAACCCTAAACAATGACTTTTTCGTTAATCTGTTAAGCATGGATACCACGTGGGAAAAAATGAACGAAAAAGAAGGCTTTTATCAAGGTAAAGATCGTAAATCAGGTGACAACAAATGGACTGCAACCCCGGTTGATCTGATATTTGGTGCGAATGCGGAGCTTCGGGCTGTCGCGGAAGCGTATGCATCCAGTGACTCTGATCAGATGTTTGTAGATCATTTCGTTAAAGCGTGGCATAAGGTGATGAATTTAGACAGGTTCTAACCCCTGTATCTTCGTGATTAAAGCGCCTTGATGGCGCTTTCTTCTCCAGCTCTGGTTTTACCCGGTGGAAAGTCAGCGGCATAACAAAGAGAGCACAAATCTGCATGGAGTGTATTCCCTACACATAAGTTCGCTTCACCTTTCGCTGAGCCCCGGCCACTTCAAACTGCATTTCAAATACATTGCGTATATGCTGACATTATCGCCGACGTTGGCGGGTTCATGGAGGATTCTAACGAAATTGAAAATTGAGTTAATTAAAGCAGCGAGATTGTTTACCCCTGCTATTCGTACGCGAAGTTATCGTACAAGCCGGATTTTTTGGTGCAACCACTACGAATGACTTGGTTTGGGGTATTTGTAAAACAAAAAGAATGTATGAAAACGGACCAGATGACGTAATTCTTTGGTGTTAATAACACACCATAGCGATGATTAATTTAAACATGTAAATCTCTTCATTGACCGGTCACCTCGCGAGAGGGCTTAAGTCTACAATACAAACAGATTTTCGGGCGATTACTGCCAGAACGACGCCACGGCATTAGGCATTCTGGCCTAATAAGGTGACGTTGGCGATTACTGGGGCTGTCGACGACTTTCTGAAAGCACCGATTCATTGCCACACATCACTGCCTTTGTTATTTATGAGTCGTCAAAAGAATAGGAATCAAGGTAGAACCTAGTTTTTTGAGGAAAATAGATGTTCCCTACCCAGATGGAAGACCAATCCATTAACAGAGATTTCTACTCAGGCAAATTGAACAGAGTGTATATCTTTGTGGTGCCAGCGCGTGCCTAGCAGATAACTTGTTCCTAACATGACACAAATAGCAGAACTGACCAGCCAAAACAGAGACGAATTATCAGCTAAAATATAGATTTCAGGTGATACCGCAAAAACTAAACCTATCGCGCCACGGATAAAAAAGATACCGGTGAGTACATAAAGTACTGTTTTTTGGAAGGGAAGTTTAAACAACATATTTGCGGCTGCAAATGCGTAAAGCGAGCCAAGAAATAAGCCTAATGCAAGTACGCATGTCACGATGGAAGGATAAATACTTCCTGATTCCGCCAACTGCGCCATCTGTTCGCCCGCACCAAATTTACGGTACCACTGTGCGCCCCGAAAAATGATGGCCACATGCAGTAAAGAGGCGAAGAGACTCGCACACCCCGCTAAAATTAACCAGATCCTACCCACTGTTATTGTCCTTTTATTATCATTTACCCACTGTCCGAATTGTGATTGGGCGCTTATAAGGTTATAAATTAAACAAAATAAAGGTTAGTGATCAAGCTTTTTTGCAAAAAACCGAAAATTGTAAGTGCTAGGCAGAGCTTATTTTTTAGCTTCCTACCCACCCCGCTGCGTGACAAATGTTAAGATGACCCGTAAATCGACTTCTCTTTCGGTGATAACCCAATCAAGACGCAAACCCTTATAAGAGGAGGGTGATAAAAAACTAAACACCTAGCTTGGAAAATCAATTAGCCAGCGAGAAGTATAAAAGCTCTACTTGTATTAGCGACAGAGGCGATAAAACGTCGATCCACTTACCCTAAGAAGGTTAATAATGTGGCGGCGGGGTTTCTTCTGACTGCTTGGCAATGTTGGACGGCTCGATAGTTTTTACTTTTTGCAGTACATGCTTCATTTGATATTGAAGTTTTTCTAACTGATGCTGCTGACCCGTCAATGCATCGTTTAAGAGTTCTATCGTGTGTTCTTGAAACGCCACTTTAGTTTGTAGGTCTTCAATATGCTGTGCAGCATTGTACAATTGCTGTTCAAGGGAGGAGTTAGTCATTTTTGCGGCTCCATAATTCTGCTAATCCGCTGCTGCTTTCGGTTAGAATGTGTTTATCACCTTTATACCCTACGCCATAGACTACGGCGCTGGGAGGACTCATATTGGCTCGCGGTGCTACCTTCCACTCGTTGATCTGCTCACCCGTTTGAACATTCCATTCATAAACTCGACGAGAAGGCGCCCCAGTTAGTAAACGCTTACCATCTTTTGAAAACACAGCATCGGTAAAAATTTTCTGCCGCGCAATATACTGCAAATTACTCACCGGTGCACCGGTTTGTGCATTCCAGATCTGAGATTTTTGCTGACTATCAGCGGTAAACACGTATCGCCCTTCATCGTCAATGGCCACCAGTGTTACTCTGCTTGGGTGGGTAAAGGTATGGATGATCTGCCCGGTCTCGGTGCTCCATAAATACGCTACATAATCATTGCCACCACTCAGTGCATACTTCCCATTGGGAGAAATATCGACACTGTTCACTTTTTCCTGATGACCTAGAAACTCCAGACGCCGGCCGGTCTGAGGCTCAAAATACATCACTTTACCATTTGAACGGCCTACCAGAATGCCTTTCCCCTGATTTGCCACTGCAATATCCCGCACCGAAGACTCGTCAATTCGCCAGAAGCCGATTGGCTCTCCCCGCTGCATGCTCCACAACGCAAACGCTTCTCTGTCAGAAGTGGCAACGAATTGATTGTCTGCAGAAATATGTACAGAAACCACTACATTGCTTCCTGCCCCTTGATGACTCCATTGATAAACTGGTTCTTCTTTACCGTATTGCCAGACGTTAATGCCTTGTGTAAGGCTGGAAACTACCGAAAAGCGACCGTCCGGACTAATATCGGCAGCAAATGCTGCTTCTTCAGCATGACGCCATACTTTTTCTGGCTTCGTATCGGGAACAGAACACGCAACCAAAACAAATATTAAAAAGGCTATTGTTAACGCTTTAGGGAACAATTGTTAATGATTCCTGTCAAATGGGTTTCGCTTTGTCATTACTACGTTTACCATAGCACGGAACACGTTTAATTTTATACTGTAACGATCTTGACGAACGTTACCACGTAGCAGTACAACTATTGCCTCGTTTAACGTGCCCAAACGACATGGTAAAAGTACGATTTTAACAATAATATGGAGAAGATTTTTATGCGTAAGTCGCTAGTCGCCTTATCCACTCTAACTGCGCTGGGCCTTTTTGCCTGCCAACCTAATACTAATGAAGAAAGCACCGCTACTACAGACAAAGCTGAAGCAGTCGAAACGGCGAATACTGGAAGCCAAGCCAGCGATATGAGTGATGCACAAAAGCAAGCTTATGCGATGGGTGCTAGCATGGGGCTTTTTGTTGAGAACAGAGCAAAACAGCAAAAAGAATTAGGTGATGAAATGGATCAAGACGCGCTCATGCAGGGCTTTAAAGATGCATTGAACGCCAACCTTAAGTTCTCTCAACAGGAAATCCAGCAATTCGCCCAAGAAGGCGAGCAAGCGTTGCGTGCGAAGCAGCAGGAAGTAGCGGCGAAAAAGTCCGAAGAAAATATTGCTAAAGGCAAAGAATATCTCGCTGAGAATGCGAAAAAAGAAGGTGTTAAAACTACTGATTCCGGGCTTCAATATGAAGTACTTGAAGAAGGTACAGGCCAGCGTCCTGAAGCAGAAGATACCGTGAAGGTACATTACCGCGGTACTCTACTGGATGGAACCGAGTTTGATTCTTCGTATAGCCGTAATGAACCTGCAGTATTTCCACTTAATCGCGTGATTCCTGGATGGACTGAAGGTGTTCAGCTTATGAAAGAAGGTGCAAAATATCGTTTCCACATTCCGTCTGATCTCGCTTACGGTGAACGAGCTACTGGCAATATCACGCCAAATTCGACCTTAATTTTTGAGGTGGAGTTGTTAGAGGTTATGCCAAGAGGCGATGAAGAAGCCACTGAATAATTTCTGAAGAATATACGAAAAAAAGCCGACAGATTAGCTGTCGGCTTTTTCCTTTTAGGGGAAGAGCGTAATCCGTGCTCGCCTTATTCCAATCGTGAAAACTCTATTATGAATTTACACGCGACCCGGATTAAATATTCGGGTATTGATTAATTTCGACTTATCGAATTGTCACTTAAGTATAGCTTGGATTTATAAATTAGCCCCTCCTTCAGCACTTATCATTAAATCGATTTGTACTAATCAAAACACTTTAATAGCTAAATGTTTTAAAGCCAAAATCCTCTACGTCTTTCACGTTTAAGCGTTAATGTGGCGTAATGACGAATCATGGTCAAACCCACTTTATAAAGTATAGCTCCAGCTAATAGATATGCCAGTTTTCTTACATTTTCCCAGCTGTCAAAAATATCAAAAAAGCCCGCGATAACGAGCATCGTGCCAGTGAGAAAAAGAATAAAGCCTGCGATAGTTACCCCCAAGTTCATTGCCGTCGGCGGCTGAGAGCGGGTGGAATAACTTCTGAACATATCATTCACCGTGAAAAACAACTTCAAGTAGATTTATGACCGCTTTGCCTTAAAAATGTTCATAAATTAACCATTAAATGATTTTCATGGTTTGTCGACTTAGTTTTACTGATGTTTAGCGAAAGCGGGCCGATAATCTATTTTATTGATATACCACTCTTTTTTTCCAGAAGGGGTGGGCACTACACAGACATCGTCAACTTCTTTTTTAAGCAGTGCGCGTGCCATTGGTGAGTCGATTGAAATGACTTCTTTTTCGTCACCATATATTTCCTCTGGGCCAACGATTCTAAAAGTGTGTGATTCACCCGCTTCATTTTCAATTTCTACCCAGGCTCCAAAAAACACTTTCCCTTCCTGTTGAGGGGAATAATGCACCACAGTAAGTTCGGGTAAAAGCTTCCGAAGGTAACGAACACGCCGATCAATCTGCCTTAATAAGCGCTTGTTGTAGGTATAATCAGCATTCTCTGAGCGATCACCCAGGCTGGCGGCCCATGTCACAATTTTAGTTATCTCAGGGCGTTTCTCGAACCACAAATGATCGTGCTCGTCTTTTAATTTTTTATAGCCTTCTGGGGTGATGAGTTTAGTTTTCACTTTCTAATAGACTCATGATGAAAATTCGCTTCTAAATCGCAATGTGTGTGTAAAAAGTTGAATTGGCTCAATGATGCCAATGAGTGACTATGATACAACAGTTATTTACCGAAATAACGCCAGTATTTACTGCTATGATCCAGATGAGTTGTACACAACAACGTGAGAGAAGCGCTGATTTAGTAAATATGTTAACATCGGCTCAAACCTAACACGCATGAAATGGATATACGCATGCCTTATTGTGTTCGCTGGATGCCTCTTCTTTTCGGTAGTATTTTTCTTGCTTTTAATGTCCACGCCTCCCAACGAGCTGATGATAATTTCACACCGCAAACGTCAATCTGTACCTATTGTAAGGGCAGAGAAATAACGGTATCAGTAGATGCCGCTCATCACAACTTTCACACTATCGATAATCGCTATGCGCCTTTTGCGAAAGTGCTTAGTGCAGACGGGTTGGTCGTTAAACCAAACCATCAAAAATTTTCTCAGCGCTCGTTAAAGTCAGCAGATATCTTGGTAATCGCAAATGCGCTTCATAAGAACAATGTTGCAAATTGGGACCGCCCCCATTACCCGGCGTTTTCTCAAGCTGAGCTCAACGCCGTTTACGAATGGGTATTTAAAGGGGGAGCGTTGTTTCTTATTGCTGATCATATGCCATTTCCCGCCGCCTCGGCCGAGCTAGCGAGTTTATTTGGGTTTGGCTTTTTTAATGGCTATGTGGAAGTGACCGGTCATTCTGAGCAATTTTTTTCGCTCAGTGACAATAGCTTGATGCCGACCCCAGTAACAACCCAGCGTAAGGACTACCCAGTCACACAAGTGCAAGGCTTCCTCGGTCAAGGTTTCACTATTCCGCCAGAGGCTATCCCGGTTATGCAATTCGTTTCCCCCGCAATTTCGTGGATGCCACAAAAATCGTGGAACATTAACGATAAGACGCCCTTTTTCAACGCAACAGGGCTTTACCAGGGTGCTTTACTTCAAGTCGGCGAAGGAAGAGTAGCCGTGTTTGGCGAGGCGGGTATGTTCACAGCGCAAATTGTGGAAGATAAAGATGAAGTCTGGAAATTTGGGCTGAATGCCGCATCCGCTTCTCAAAATGAACAGTTTCTTTTAAACATTATGTCTTGGTTGGCAGAAAAGCTATGAAATCAAAAACCTACATCATTGACCGGGCGTTACATTGGGCTGCAGCATTACTACTATTATTCATGCTAATGAACTTATCCACCCAGCTTCATAACGTTGACTGGGACATAAAAGGGCAAGTTGAACACCGTCAAGATGCGGTTGAATGGCACGCCATTATCGGCATCATCTTACTGTTGCTAACGGTCGTGCGTATTATTTTTCCAAAATTATCAAAAAACGTCATCCCACGTGTAAAACCGAAAAGTCGAAATCATGCGTTTTTTATCAAAACCACACACATCGCAATGTACATTTGCATTGGGTTACTGGTCATTACAGGTATCGCTATGATTAATAATTACGAAATTTCGTTGCACGTTTTTGGCATTGAGCTTGCGCCATCCCGCGAGAATTTCTTTGAAATTTTTCCCAAATTTCACGAAATCCATATGCTACTCAAACAAGCTATTTGGTGGTTAATTGGAATTCATTTTGTGGGGATTTTGTATGCTAAAAAATAGCCAAAAGTGAAGTAAACACGTGGTTTAATAGTAAGTTTGTTCACGTATGCCTTACACACTGTGGATATTGTGGGTAATTGAAGATAACGCAAATTACTTTTCGCTTTTTGGCTCAACCGAGCAGGTTCTATTTTTCCGCTCGATAGCGCCAGCTTCAAAATAGGGATAACTTTAGACGAGTCGAACAGAGGTAATGGAGAGGAATTAACTTCTTATCAGCTAAGCATTAATAAGCACCGAAATTTCTGTTCCTTGCTCACTATTAACTCCTAATGTCCAGTTCTGATAATCGCAAAGTCTTTTAACAATCGACATACCGAACCCGTAACCTGTACTTTTACTTCCCTGCACCCCGGGTTCAAGGAATCGATTGCCAATACTACTTTCGATACCCGTTCCGGTATCACTGACCATCAGCGTGTTGTCGACATAGCGAATGGTTACTTCACCTTTATCCGTATATTGAAATGCGTTGCTCAACAAATTTGCCAGTAGGACATTCAACATGCCGGGCTGAGCGAGAATAGTTGCATGGCAACTATCGTCTACGTTTACCTCTACCGATTTATTGTTTAACAAATAAAGATGGTCCAGCACAGATTGCTCAACCACAGGCATGAGTTGTATCGCTTCTTTTTGACTCACGTTATGTTCTTCCCGTGCCAGCATTAAAAGTGTGGATACCGTGTTTTCCATTTGCACGCATGCTTGCGCTATACGCTTTATATCTGCCTGCTCGGATGAAGTGGTAGCATTGTGAACTTCCAGGGCGTTTTTAATTATCGCCAGCGGGGTGCGTAATTCATGGCTGACATCTCGGGTAAAGCATTTCTCACGTTGCAAGGCATCGTTAAAGGCTATCATGGTGTGTTCGAGCGTAATCGCCAACGTTTTAATTTCGTTAGGCGGAAACTGTTGAGCAAAGCCTTTACGCATTTGACCGGGCTGCATTCCTTCTACCGCTGAAGCCAACTGTTTAAGGGGTTTAGTCGTTTTTCTGCCAATAAACCAGGCAATTATACACGCTATCAACGTTACAATAACGGCGCTAATGACGAAAAATTTAATAACATCGTTTCTTACGGGTCTGACCATTAACTCGCTACTCACTTCGGAGAGCAAAAAGACATTTGGCTGCTCCGGCAGGGGGTAAAGATGATAATGGCGTCCTTGCGAACCCGAAAATTCCTTTCGTTGGGGTTCTTGAATGGCCATGACACGAATATCTTTAGGTAACGAGCGTTTTGAGAAATGAAGCGACATATGCTCTCTGCGCGGTGTAAGCCACTCGCCACTTGAGCGATATTGCTGGCTTAAATACTTCGCTTCCTGTGCCATCTGCTTTTCGATAAATTTATCTTCCAGGTCATACATCAACAGTAGGCTGAGTAGGCTATACACGGCGGAGAGTATAAACGTATAGAGGCAAAAACGTGAAATAACCTGAGTGCTAATGCTGCTGAATTTATCGGTAAAATAACGTTGATTCACGGTTGAGCTTCGCTTTCTGTTTGTAAAGCAAAGCCAACGCCGTGTTTCGTCTTTAACATAGGGAACGAGAAAGGCTTATCTAACACATTACGTAATTGATAAATATGCGAACGGATGGCATCAGACTCAGTGGGTTCGTCACCCCACAATTTGTATGTGAGTTCGCTTCGGCTGACTACCTGCGGATAAGCCTCTGCTAAAACCACCAATATACGATATCCCATGGTCTGTAGCGGCAAGGTAGTGTCTTCTCTCATTACTACCTGGCGTTTTCTGTCGATACGCAGGGGGCCTATTGTCACCACGTCGTTTGTTTGTAACAAATGGCGCCGTGATAGCGCAATACATCTCACCTCTAATTCCTGAAGAGAGAAGGGCTTGGTCAAATAATCATCAGCTCCTGCAGTAAAACCTATCACTTTATCGTCAACGCTGTCTCTGGCGGTGAGCATCAAAACGGGAATGTGTCGCTGTGCTTTGTTCCGCAATTGGCGACACACCTCAATACCGTCAATTCCCGGTAGGTTTAGATCAAGGATCACTAAGTCATAGTATTCTTGCATGGCCAAGGCCAAGCCTTGATCCCCGCGGATGGCAAAATCAATTACATGACCTTGTTGCTCCATAAAGTCGGCAATATTGCTAGCGATATTTTGCTGATCTTCGACTAGCAAAATACGCAATGAAGTAGAATGGTATGACATCGCTATGCTTGTTATTTTTTTGCTAATTATATAGACAAACTTTTTAACATGTCTATGGCAGGCTGAAAATCTGGTTGGCTTTTTAATAATGTTTTCAATGTCCCTTTAGCCGCCGCCACCTCCCCTAGCTGTTGCTGAGTCTGTGCAATCTTCATGTCTAACTTAGGATGTTTAAGACTAGATTGGGCCACTTGCATAAGATCAAGCGCACGTTCAAGTTGGCTGTCTGTATTCGCTACTTCGGTATAGTAATAGCCATACATGCCAATCAAATTCATTTGGTATTGCTCAGGCTGGTGTTCAAATTTAGTAATAGCCTTTCCGTCCCCCGCTAAAAACTCTGCGATAACAGTTAAAGTACGATCCTCAGTATACGGAGTACTTTGCACAGGGGTTAATCCTAATTTTTCGACCACTTTATTAGCAACGTCGACCGTAGAAGTAGGGTTTTGCCCGGTGATAAGGCGTCCGTCAACAGCCACATGGCTTAACATAATTTCACTGGACTCAAATTTTGCGCCTCTTTCTATTAGTTTATCTTCTAGTAAAAATGCAAACTCGTTAATCCACTTTTTACCGAAAAGCTGCTCTTCTTCATTCGTGAAACTGTTAACTTCTTTATCCGCGACCAAATAACTTCCGTCCGCTAGTTTTATGTCCACTAATGCTGCCGGACCATGGCAAACGGCAGCTACCACCCCATCCTGCTGCCATATATCAGCAATCACATGTTGAAGCGCTTTATCTTTAGGTAAATCGAACATGGCGCCTTTGCCTCCGACCACAAATACTGCGGCATAATCACTCGCATCTACGGCACTCGTGGCAAGTGTTTGCTTTAGTTTTTGCATAGCAGTGGGGTCGGCTAACACCTCGGCATTGTATGGCTTGTCTGCATCGTATTTATCGGCAATAGGTGCTCCACCTGCGGGGCTGGCAATATCTACGTGCAAGCCATTACGTTTGAATACAAGGTACGCTTTGGCGAACTCGTCAAATTCGAAGCCAGGCGCAACGTCTCCGGCATCTTCCCCATTACTGCTGAGTACAACCAGAACTTTCTGCTCTTCTTTCGCTACAACAGTTAGTGCACAAAAATAAGTGAGCAGGCCAAGAACTGCGAATATTATTTGTTTAGCATTCATCATCTTTCTCCTTTGTTATCGCTGATAATCGCAGCTTTCCTGTGAAAAATATGTGAAGCCAGACTAACTTTCAGACATAAGTTGTCTAACGCTACTATTTAACGATTTTCTACTTGCCACTAAGCCTATTATCGTCACCGAGGTTAAAATGATGAAAAGCGTCCCAACCAGCCAATACATATCGGGATAATACGGCATTGAAAACTGGGATTGATAAATTAATAACCCGGCCAAATAGGTTCCTAAGATCGCGCCTATTGCTGCAATAGAAGCGGTAATAAGCCATTCGAAAACAGTTAAACGAAAGCACGTGGACCGGCTCAGGCCAAAGCTAAGAATGATGCTGTTTTTCTTTTTGTCCTTGGTTTCAGCCGCTTTGACGGTGGCCATGATAACTATTGCGGCCAGTAAAATTATAATAAATGAAAAGCCACTGACCACCTTGGTTACCATGCCCAATACATTATCGAAACGAAGCATCAGTTCTTTTAATGACACCATGCGTAAAGAGGGGTGATGTCGCCAAAGCTCACTCAGCTGTGCCCAGTCTTTCTCTGCAAGCTCCATGCTTGCCATACTGTATTCAGCAGCATCTAACTGTTGTAATGCGGCCGACGGAATTTGCATCCAAAAAGTGATTACCCCTTTACCTGATTGATATTCGTGAGTAGCGACAATAGTAAACGTTACGCTTTTTGAACCAATAAAAAAGGTCAACTGGTCGCCTAAGCTCAGCTTTAAATCTACCATCACTTCTTTTTCCACAGAGATTTGTTGCCAGTGAGCGGTGTCAGGCTGCCACCATTTTCCATCGACAATGCGATTATTCGCAGGAATATTATCACTCCAGTGCAACCTTATTGGACGCGCTAAGGTGGCTGCACTTTCACTAGGCCTGCCAATAAAATCAAGCAGTGGGGTCGCATTTACTTCGAGTAATTTGGCATAGATGAAAGGTTTTTGCTGACGAAGTGCAATCTGCTTTTGTTCAGCCCATTGGTTGATGAAATTCATCTGTGTTTTTGTCGCCTGGGTGATTAATACATTACCATCGTGTTGCCTGGTGTAATTTCCCATTGATGCGCCAAAGTCTTTTAACAGCATCAGCGTAAACAGCAATAAGAAACAACACAGCCCTATCCCTAATATTTGCGTGCTTTTACTCACTATGCGCTGGCGCATCATGAAAAGTGTAAAAGGGATCAACCCTGACACACTTCGCGTCAAGCGTTCTAACAAATACAACGAAGCCCAGCTAATTGCGATTAATACTACAACACTGAAAAGTGTGGCGAGCACGACCATTAGCGTAAGCGTATAATTATCCGAATACAAAAGCGTGATAACGCATAGCCCCAGCAGTGCGGTTAACTGACTCTTCCATTGGCGTTTTGTCGAATGCTCGCCCTTTAGTAACTGTGCGGGTGAGCATTTCAATAGCGCTAACCAAACCCGAGAATGGAACAACATAAATACCACCGCCACAATAGCGATTGAACTAAACGGCGCTTTCACATCCCATACCCACTCGATTCCGTTAAACGTGTTCCCTAGCCATTTAATGGTCAGCCAGTGCAAACCAGCAGAAAACAGGAGCACAACAGGAAGCATCCAAAGAAACCCAAATATCCACTTAAACCATGACACCATCAGACCCATTGATTTTGAAGCCGTCATGCTCATACATAGCGCAGAAAAAAACTGATCCTTGCGCACATGTACATGGGAAAGCTGCTCTATCCCAATCGCAGCCATAAAGAAAAGAATGATAGATGCCAGCCCCATAAAGTTTTCAGCTCTTATCCAAAATAGAGCTAACGGATGCCCGCCACGCTTATGGTGCACTTTTGCAGCGGGGGCATTTTCCGCCTGCCACGTTAATATTTTTTCAATATTGTTCTGATCTGCTGCGATAAGATAGCGATGTTGAATCACTTCTTCAGGAAAATGTAACGAAGGTAAATCTTTGACGTTCATCATGGCCCGCATCTCAACATTGTGAGATTCCATCAGTCGATCCGGTTCGTGCAATAAGATTCGGGAAACGTGAAAACTGTGATTACCTAATTGAAGAGTGTCGCCCACCTTTACACCCAAAACAGTCATCAGTCTGGGTTCGAGCCAAATGCTCCCTGATTCGGGCACGCTTATTCTACCTGAGCCTGGTTTGTCACTGTGCTCTTCATCAAACCTCTGCGTTGCCTGTATTTCACCCTGTAACGGGTAATCCATGTCGACAGCTTTCAGCAATACCTGCTGCCATTGTTCATTATTGGTCAGCATGGCTTTAAGCTGCCGCGTATGAACAACGTCCTTCGCCAGAACGTTTAACTGTTGAAGTTGAGCAGGGGTAAATGGTTGCGAATGAGACAGCACCACATCTGCGCCAAGCAAAGATTGTAAATTTTGTTCTAGAAAATGTTGGATATTGGCACTGGTGAGACTTAAGGTAATAATAAATACCAATAAAATTCCTTGGGTCCACCGTAGCAATACTTGGTGGCTTGCGTACTTTTCCTGTTGAAAAAGATACCATGCTAACGTTAAGGCATTCTTCAACATTGGGCTAACCTCAGCGTACTGTTGGTCAGTTGAGTACAGGTTCCCAATTCAAGGTGATATACATGCTCAGCCCGTTGCGCCAAGCTTTCGCTATGGGTGACCACTACTAGAGCGGCATTATGTTGCTCACAACAGGAAAATAAAAGGTCAGCAATTTCATTGGCATTTTCAGAGTCAAGATTACCGGTAGGTTCATCGGCAAATATAAATTTGGGGTTAAACACCAAGGCCCTGGCTATCGCCACGCGTTGTTGCTCGCCTCCACTTAATGATGAAGGCTTGTGATGAAGCCGGCTTGCTAAACCAACTTTTGCTAACCATTCTTCGGCTTTATCTTCAGCGTATTTTTCTCCTCTCAATTTTAGTGGCAACGCAACATTACTTAATGCCGAGAGTTCGGGCAGTAGATGAAATTGCTGGAAGATGAAACCTATATCGTTGCGTAGCGCATCCAGCTTACGCGTTTTATTTGATTGCATATAACAAAGCCGACCGGAAAAAGGCTTTTCAAGCCCAGACATAATCATCAACAAGCTGGTCTTCCCAGTTCCCGAGGGACCACTTATCGCGTAGGACGTTCCCTGCTCTATGGTTAGATTAAGATCGCTGAAGAGCGTTATGCGCGAGCTATTATCAATGAATTGTTGGCTCACATTTTTTAACTGGATCTGACTTGGCATTGCTCGCTCGTTTTTTTACGTTTCTTAGAATAAGTAAACTAATCCACCGTGTGTGAAATAGTTGTGAAAGTAAAAACGACCCGATATTTTTATTTAGAAAAAACTTGCCTGATTTTAATCTTCCCCCTTATCGCATCAATGCTATACTGCGCCTCTTGTTTTTGCGTGAAATGAACCTATCTCTTGGCTCAGACATTCATTCTTCAGCCCTAATTAAACATTCATTTGATAATCTATGATCATATCGACTATTGCGAAAGAACTGGCAGTTAAAGAAAGCCAGATTGAAGCTGCCGTTAATCTACTTGATGGAGGCGCCACTGTTCCCTTTATTGCCCGATACAGAAAAGAAGCGACTCAGGGGTTGGATGATACTCAGTTACGTAACCTTCAACAGCGTTTAACTTACTTGCGGGAATTGGAAGATCGCCGCAACGTAATTCTTAAGTCAATTGACGAACAGGGTAAGTTAAGCGACGAATTAGCGGCGCAAATTAAAGGGGCGGACAGTAAAACCACGCTGGAAGATTTATATCTTCCTTATAAGCCTCGTCGTCGTACCAAGGGGCAAATTGCTATTGAAGCAGGGCTTGAGCCGTTGGCTGACAATTTGTTTGCTAACCCAGAATTGAACCCTGAAGATGAAGCTCAGTCATTTGTTGATTCCGAAAAAGGCGTCGCTGATACCAAAGCAGCGCTGGAAGGTGCACGCTTTATTTTAATGGAACGTTTTGCTGAAGACGCAGGGTTGTTAGCCAAGGTTCGTCGCTACCTTATTGACAACGCCCTGATGGTCAGTTCTGTGGTGCCTGGTAAAGAAAAAGAAGCGGCCAAATACAAAGACTATTTTGAGCATCAGGAAAAATATAAAACCGTTCCTTCGCACCGTGCATTAGCCATGTTCCGTGGTCGAAATGAAGGCATGCTGCACATCCAACTCAATGCTGATCCAGCGAATGAATCTGCCAGCCAGCATTCAGAGTGTGAAAACATTATTGCAGAACATGTCGGCATTCAGGATAAAGGCCGTCCCGCTGATGCCTTCTTGCAGCAAGTGGTGAAGTGGACCTGGAAAATTAAAATCGGCATGCACATGGAAACAGAGCTATTCGCCAGTTTACGAGAAAGAGCCGACGAAGAAGCCATTAATGTGTTTGCCAAAAATCTGAACGATTTGCTGATGGCTGCTCCGGCTGGTTCACGCGTTACCATGGGCCTGGATCCCGGTTTACGTACTGGCGTTAAAGTAGCCATTGTAGATGCTACTGGTAAAGTATTGACGACTAACACTATTTATCCTCACGCGCCGCAAAATCAGTGGGATAAATCTTTACGTACCCTGGCGGTGTTGTGCCAACAACATAAAGTCACCTTGATCAGTATCGGGAATGGTACGGGTTCGCGCGAAACCGACAAGCTGGTAGCAGAAATGCTTAAAGCTAACCCTGAACTTAAAGCGCAGAAAATTGTAGTCAGTGAAGCTGGCGCTTCAGTTTATTCTGCCTCTGAATTAGCGTCGCGAGAACTACCAGAGCTTGATGTATCCCTACGCGGGGCTGTTTCGATAGCCCGCCGTCTGCAAGACCCTTTGGCCGAATTAGTTAAAATTGAGCCTAAGGCCATTGGTGTCGGTCAATATCAGCATGATGTTAGCCAGAGCCAACTAGGTAAGTCTCTTGATCAGGTAATCGAGGACTGTGTTAATGCAGTAGGTGTAGACTTGAACACCGCATCACCGGCGTTACTCAGTTACGTTTCTGGATTGAACAAAACGCTGGCGAATAACATTGTTATGTTCCGTAATAGCAATGGTGCATTTGCTGATCGCAAAGCGTTGTTAAAAGTTGAGCGTTTAGGCCCGAAAGCGTTCGAACAAGCAGCTGGATTCCTACGCATTAACGAAGGTACCAATCCGCTTGATCGCTCTGCGGTACACCCTGAAGCCTACCCGGTTATCGATAAAATCGTTTCGCAAACCAATGTTGCGGTGAATGATTTAATTGGCAACACCGAGTTGTTGAAGAAGCTATCCCCGGATACCTTCACAGATGAACAATTTGGTTTACCCACTGTTAAAGATATTCTTAAAGAGTTGGATAAGCCAGGCCGTGATCCACGCCCTGAATTTAAGACTGCTTCCTTTAAAGAAGGTGTGGAGACTATCGCCGATCTTAAACCGGGTATGATTTTAGAAGGCGTGGTCAGCAACGTAGCGAATTTCGGTGCTTTTGTTGATGTAGGTGTGCATCAGGATGGTTTAGTGCATATTTCAGCACTAACCAATAAGTTCATTTCTGATCCACGCGAAGTGGTAAAGGCTGGTGATATCGTTAAAGTCAAAGTGATGGAAGTCGACGTAGAGCGTAAACGTATTTCCTTCACCATGCGGCTTGACGAAACGCCTGCCCCAGCTAAAGCAGCCGCACCTAAAGGTAAATCAGCGACGCCACGCTCTCCCAATAAAGGACACAATAAAGGCCCCCGTAAACCGGCGCAAACACAAAATGCTGCTATGGGTAATGCCTTTGCCGATGCGTTTGCTAAAGCGAAGCAGAAGTAAGTTTATACGTTTTACTTTTATACATAAAAGAAAATGGAGGGATGCAATGTGTCTGCGTCCCTTTTATTGCACTAATTAGCTTTCTCATTCAAACAATTCGCCATCAAGATCACGGTGTTTTGCTGCAACTTTTCGGCATCCCGATGAAAATCGGGACCTCCTCACTTGTTACTGCGAACGTAAATAGAAGGTATGATTTCGATACGCAGGGGAATGGGGATGTCAGGTTTCTAATGAAGGAGATCGTGATTTTCATCACGATGACGGAGGCTGGCCGGTGACGGGGTTGGCCGATGACGGGGTTGGATATTACGCTAAGCGCTTGCTGAGAAACCCTCGTTTCTTGGTGCTGATATGGTTTGATAAAACTGTTGAATAACGCCTGTTCTAATGGCCAAATCACCTTCTTTAGCTATATTTTTAGATGGCGTATTGTCTAAATCAGATAAGCTTGCCTTTAATCCCGCTGTTGAGGACGTTTGTGTCTTTTCTTTAGCTAATTCAGCTTTTGCTTCGGCAGATTTTTGTTCCGCCTCAGCAGCCACTTTTAAATCTTGTTGAGAGGGTTGCTCAGGTGCCAGCGCTGCTGCCCGCACTTGTTCCATCTTTTGAATGGTTTTCTCTGGGGACGCGGCTTCAGAAATATCGATAGACACTTCGCCGCCTACGGCGTAACGTTTGCCATCTGGGCCTTGCTTATATTCATATTGAGGCGAACCTGCGTACTGCCCACCTACGGAAGCGTGTGCTTCTTCATGACGCCGCACTTCTGCATCGCGATCTTTTAATTCTTTAAGCTGTTGTTCTTCAGCTTGTTGTTTTTGTTTATCTTCGGCGCTTTCTTTACCTGCACTTTCACCATTGGCTGCGTCTTGCTGTTTACCACTATTTGCGGCATCTTCCTGTTGGCCAAATGCTTCACTTACCTGAGGCTGTATTTGGGGCTTTTCATACACGAATGGACCGCTAGGTTGGCCAGGTGAGCGCGCACGGTCAGAATCTGAACCAAGCCCTTTATTGTTATCGCCTTGCTCTGCTGTGGAGGTGGCGGGAATAGTTTCTCTAGAAAGGTTGTCACGACGCGCTGCCTCCGTATTGACGTTGGCAGTGCTAAACACCACATTGGTAGGGATGGGCGTGACAATATTCATCAGCGCTTCTTACGCTAGGATATCAATGATAGTACCGAGATTGTCAAAAGAAGTGCCTAATACTTTTGCATTAGCTTCGGCGTTGATACTTCCCATCTTCAACGATACTAAATCGGAAGTCATGTTGCCTGCTGGAGCAGACGACTGACCTGATGTACTCGAACCACTTCCACTTTGGTTCTGACTTTCTGAAGTTTGCATGGTACGTTCAGCGATATTCTCTGAGGCTTGCGTAATATCTGCCTGAGCTTGTTGAAGACCACTATAGCCTGCCGCAATAGCCGACCCTATACCTGAATCAATACTGTTCAAAATACTTCTACCTCTTACTACCCGAGGCTAATTATTATACAAATCGGTGTTAATTAAAAAGGCAATTCCGCCAAAACGGCCTATTTAGCGTATCCAAAATCATACTTAGGTAAGCTGGGTCATAACAAAGTGTCGTATTATATCCGCGGTCTGCTGTGGATGCGAAATAAAAGGGGCATGGGAAGCGTGCGGCAATACCACGGTATCTGCATGAGGATGCAATTTACATATCTGGTCAATACTGCTGGGTGGGACCAGGCTGTCCAGTCTGCCGTATAAACGCAAGGTGGGTTGTTTAATACGGTTTATTTCGTGGCGTAAATCTTCAGAAGATAAAAGCTTTAACCCTTCAGCCAAGGCTTTTCGGGCTGGTTCGGGAAAATCGTGAATGGCCTGTCGAATAGCTTTGATATCTTGTCTGGCAGTGGTGCTACCCATTGCTTGTATTGCTAAAAAGCGTTCAATCGTTTTTTTGTAATCCTGAGAAAGCTGCTGTTGAAACTGGGCGAGTAACGTTGCATCGATACCTGGCCAGCCAGGTGCCTGTTCAAATTTTGGCGACGCGGCTATGGTAACCATTGCGGCGATTTTGCTCTGATGCTGTAGTGCCAGGTGTTGCGCCAGCAAACCACCAAACGACCAGCCGACAATGATAGCATCCGTTGACAGTTTAGCCGCGACCAACTCTGACAAAGCAGGCAGGGTAAAGGGTTCGGGAACCACATGACTATTATCGCCAAAGCCCGGTAAATCAATAACGGTTAACGTAAAATCTTCTTGCAAATAGGGAAATAGTTTTGCAAATGCTCCGCCATTCATCCCCCAGCCATGTAAGAAAAACAGTTCTTTTCCTGTACCAATAGATCGACTGTTCAGCACATTGGGTTTATGAGAATCTTGCACGTCATACTTCCTAATCATTTTTTTCAACTACATACCGATATACGAGGTAAGCAGATCGATGTTAAAACGCCTTTTGCCGAATTTGGCGTGTATGCTTTGTCACCAGCATAGTTCCAGCGTGGTATGTCAGTTTTGTAGATATGATACCGTGTTTTTTCATCATACTGATAAACCATCGAATTTACTGCTTCGACCAGAGGTGGCTAAATATGTTAAGCACTCGGCAATTGATGGGTTATATTCAATTGGTCCTTACCAGTGGCCGCTTAATAAGCTGATAGGCAGGCTTAAATCGTCCCGGGACCTATTACCGGCTGGTGTGCTGGCTGATTGGTTTGCCGAGTCGATTGCAAATGCAGATTTGCCGTTATTGCCAGAAGCTCTGTTACCTGTACCCATTACCTATTGGCGCTATTACCAACGTCGCTATAATCAAGCTGTAGAACTGGCAAACCTGATTGGAAAAAAAATTAACATCCCCGTTGATACACAATGGGCTAGACGCAAGACGGCTAAACAGCAAACGGGCCTTAATCGGCAGCAGCGGTTACAAAACTTGCGCCGGGCATATATCGTTAGTGATGGGTTACCGTATCGTCATCTAGCCATTGTAGATGATGTAATCACTACAGGCAGCACGGTAGATGTCCTTGCCAAACAACTCAAACGGGCTAATCCACGCGTTAAAATTGATGTGTGGGCGACGGCGGTAACCCTCGCCCCACTGGTTAATCGGTCTTAATTAATATGCGCAGATTGATAAATGGCATTACTCATCAGCTTGTTGGTGCCGTACCAATACCCTCTAAAGTGGATATTGTCGGTAAAGGCAATTACCGCTCCTTCACCTAACGGCTGACTGATAACCGCCGTGGTGGCGGCAACCATTTTCACCAATTCTGGTGCAGTGTAGCCTGCTAGCAACGGTTCCTGATTATAGCGAGCGATGGTCGTAAAGGGCGAGTTATCACTCTTCACTATTAAGTTACTGGATTTAAACACCGGTATCGTTAGACGTTCATAACCATAAAAAACAGGGTGTGACGAATCGATTACCATCTCGTAAGTCGCCCCCGCTATGAGTTTTTTGGCTTCCAGTGCTTCTTTATCGGCATAGCGCAAACCCTCTGTGGAAAAGGCTTCGTCAATGGCAGCGTCTTCTTCAATTTCAACATTAAGCCAACCGTTAGACTCAAAATATTTAAGCGCCGACTGCTGACCAATCAACACGCCGCCTTCTTGGATCCAACCACTTAATTTTGCAGCAAACAGTTCATCTAATGGCCCATAGTCTCCGCTAACGAACACCACGTGAGTATAGTCCTGTAACGGCACTTCTTTCAGGCGGCTAAGTTCTACAATACTGACGGGTAATCCAACTTTGGTATCAAGATAGTGCCACACTTCACCTACATCGTATTCGGTGGACTCTTTGCCGCCAACTAACAGTAATTTAACCGGCTCAATCGGTACCATACGGCTACTGCCTAAATCGATACCGTGACTGGTTAACCCTGTGGCTATTGAATGGACAGGCACCCCAGATTGTTGGCTTAATTCTTTTACTATTGAAAAAACATCTTTGTCCTGTAACGCCATCGGGATAAGAATAGTGCCACGGGAAAATTTATAGTTCTCATTGTTGGTAAGGGTAGCGGTAAACGTATCCCCTGCAGAGCGCACCTTTACGTCTTTTTCTAGCAATGCTTGCAATAGTGCTGGCGCGTAATAGTGATGCCACTCGAATGCATAAGCGTAAGATTTCGCATCAATCGTTTCTACATCTGATCGCGCTAACGTAAACGATTCTGAGGCTTTGACCCGTCTCCGGTTACGATGGCTAACCACATCAAACTCAACATTGAAGGCATAGGGTAGGTTCCAGCTTGATACATCATAGAACGTATTGTCAGTAAAGGATGTTCTGGTTGAAAATAACGATTTCACCAGGCGGTATTGGGGCTGGTTTAACGGAATAAATAAGGTAGCCCCCGGCTCATAGCGACGTTTGTCTACTTCCAGTGCTTTGGTCACACCATGATACTGTATCTGATGTTGATCAAGTAGATTAATCATAGCCTGTGCCCGTTGCTTGTCCTGCGGGATTCGCATTACATGACCAAAGGCGTGATCCTCATCAATTAGCTTTTGTGTGTTCTTGGCAAAGTTAGATTGGTAGTTCAGTAATGCAGCTTTATTGGCCAGCGCCCCTGCAAACGTACTTAAACTGGTGGTGACTTGATTTTGAATCGTATCGGCAAATTTTACCTCACCATTTATGGATGTCTGAAGGTGACCCCGACTGCTTGCCTGCTCAAATAGGATCCCAATACTGCCGTGGGCGTCGGGATAGGTTGATCCTTTGCCATAATAAAAGTCATCAAAAGCTTCCTGGGAAAAATATAATACTTTTTTGTCGTCAAAGGCTTTGGCATGAAACTTCGCCAATGCTTCGGTCAGCGTGACATTAGCATCAGGCGTCCAAGGATTCTTACGAGAGGCTACACCCGGTTGGAAAAAGTACGTACTGTCAGTGTCCATTTCATGAAAATCGGTAAGCACATGGGGCCGCCATTTATGAAATTGACGAATACGAGCCTGTGATTCTGGATGAGTGAGTAGCAACCAGTCGCGGTTTAAATCGAACCAATAATGATTAGTGCGTCCCGAAGGCCAACCTTCCTGATGTTCACGGTGTTCGCGATCAGCATTGAGTTGTTTACCTTTGTGCATATTAGCCCAGTGAGCGAAACGGGATAACCCATCCGGGTTTAGCGAAGGGTCGAGTAACACAACCGCATTACTGAGGAGCTTTTCGATGTCATTTCCTTGTGCCGCAGCGAGATAATAAGCGACGACCATGGCAGCATTACTACCGGACGGTTCATTACCATGAATGCTGTACCCCATATATAAAAAGAGGGGGGCCTCTTTGCCTACATTTTGCTTGCTGTCGAGGGCAGCGATATGTTGATTGCGCAGGGAGTCGATTTTGCTTTGATTATCTTTGCTGGTAGCGGTAACTAACACTAGCGGTCTATTTTCATGGGTATAACCCGTCACTTCAATTGACAGACGATCAGACGCCTTTGCCAGTGTCTGCATATAACCGACCAATTGATCGTGCCGAACATGCCACTCTCCGACTTTATTGCCTAGATAAGCTTCTGGAGTTGGAATGGCGGGATTAAACGTAACATTTTTGGGTAGATAATCCTTTGCTGCTCTTCCACCTTCATCCATGTGAGGAAATTGAGCTAATGACTGAGTCGCGCATGTTAATAGCGCTAAACCAACCAACGATATCAATATTCTCAGCTTATTCATTGCAAAACCTTTTTCTTGTCTGCTGTATCAGAACAAATTTCTATACAATACTTGACTGTTTTAGTCAGGTAAATTTGTTATCATAGTCTCAACATTAATTCGAGACAGGATTTGTTAATGATCACTATATCAGAAGAAGCACAAGCGCACTTTGCTAAATTGTTGGAAAAACAAGAAGCTGGGACCAATATTCGCGTATTTGTGGTGAACCCTGGTACATCATCAGCAGAGTGTGGTGTCTCCTATTGTCCCCCGGACGCAGTAGAAGACTCCGATATACGCCTGCCGTTTAACGGTTTTGATGCCGTGGTAGATGAAGAAAGCGCACCCTATTTAGACGACGCTGAAATAGATTACGTCACTGATCAAATGGGGTCACAGCTTACGCTTAAAGCACCTAACGCAAAAGCGCGCAAAGTAGCCGATGACGCGCCGCTGGTTGAACGCGTCAATTACATGATTGAGTCAGAAGTGAACCCTCAGCTAGCCAGTCACGGCGGTAAAGTGGTACTGACTGAAATTACTGAAGATGGTTTTGCGGTACTTCAATTCGGTGGCGGCTGTAATGGGTGTGCCATGGTAGACGTGACGTTAAAAGAAGGCATCGAAAAACAGATGCTGGAGGAGTTTGCTGGTGAACTCAAAGGCGTTCGAGACGCTACTGAACACCAGGCTGGCGAACACTCCTACTACTAAGATGGATGGCGACACTCGCTTCTTTGGCCTAAGCAAAAGCTGGCACCGTTTCAAATGGGGGCTGCTGGTTTTTGCGCTAGGCGCTAGTGGCATGCTTTTTACCGACGAACAAAGCATTGTTACCTTATGGGTGAGTGTCGCAATTATGCTGCTTGGCTTTGCCTTAGCCATGAGCGGCTACCTGGGTATCTTTCTGAATCGCTTTAATCGCTTGCGCGAGACCCGTTCTCGTTCTAATCCATTTGATAAATAGCTAATTCCCATCCACAACAATCTATGAGCACTCAGCGTGCAAGTTTTTCCCTTTCGTTCATTAAGATGAGAAAGGTGTAGCGAGGCTAGCCCTAGCAAAACGGGTTAATATGTACTCTGCATGTCTTACCCCTACGCCGGAGACAACGCATAAGTTATAAACTTTCTGTTCCCTTCTTTCAATAAGTGCGCCTTTCTAATACTTCGCCACGATTACACGACATGATCTCACGACATATTTAACCCGACCATATGCAGTTTCTGTCAATAGCGCCATACTTCGCCCTGACGAGGGCTGATATGAAAAAACTGATAATGAAAACCAGTGTAGATCGAAGCGCTAAACATAAGGGGTCGATAGGTGGCTGCTTCATAAAAGGTTGACTATAATTAAGTACATTCACCTATCGTGGACATTCTTATGTTCCAACGCAAAACTGGCAGGAGATTGTAATGAAAAAGGTTGCAGGCTCCTTGCTGGTAATGGTTGTATGCGGTTCTTTCTTTCACCCAGTAATAGTTGCTCAAGAACAAAAAACAGCTATGGTCCCCTTGCCTTCGGTGGATGACTTCACAAACGGTAATAACGGTTGGAGCGCTGGGCTTGGTCTGGGTATTGAATACGAATCTGCCTACGAAGGCTCGGACGAATTCGGCTTCGAAGTCGATCCTGCGGGTGCAGTTCAATGGCGCAGTGGCGATAATATTTTTTACTGGGCAGGTGAAGCGCTGGGTTGGCGGGGTCTACGTTACGATATGTGGCTACTTGAAGCGGCGGTGGTTTTCGAAGAAGGCCGAGAAGAAAGTGATTCCGATGACGGTCATTTGGACGGTCTGGGTGATGGGGATGAGGGCCTCGAGGTCCTGTTGCAAGCCCGTCATGCTTTCGATTCCGACTGGCGTTATTGGCTAGATAGCCGGCTGCTAATAGGTGACAACGGCACACTCGGTCTTTTAGGGGCTGGCTACCGTTTCGGCGACCAAAACGATGGAACCGGTTCTTCAATTGCTGTCGCTGTGGTTTTTCATGATAGCGATTACGCCAATAAGGATTTTGGCATAAACGCCGAGCAGTCTGCTGCATCAGGATTAAATGAGACCTATCTTAGCGGAGGATTCCGCTCAATCGGCTTCCACTATAATTATCGTACTTATATCAATCAAAATTGGCAGCTTTTCGGTGAGATAGTCTATGAACGCTATGGTAGTGATATTGAAGATAGTCCTATTGCGCGCAATAATTATGAAGCCGAAGCAGGGTTAGGCGTCATTTACGTATTCTAGACCCCTACGCCCCTGTTAATCGCGACGCGTTAGCGTTCTATCATAGCTATTATTGGGTGGACTTTAGGTTTAGGTTGTATTACTAGATAGAGATAGAAACGTTCATTTTTTATTAACTTAACCTCCTTGCTGTGATCGGATTGATAAAAGTTGCTTACCACTTCATTGGCGAAAATTAAGACAACATACTATTGGGATATTTCTTAACATCATCACTTTTAATCATTTTGGCGACGTTAATGGATAGAAAATTTAAACTAGTGAGTATGATATTTAAAAAAGAATTAAATTTCTCTTCGAGCGCTACGAGCGCTTTGTTCTACTAGCCGACGCGTTAATAGTTATTAAACGTAGAAGATGCTTGCGTAGGCTCAGCTGAGACGAAAGCCGGGCGTAAAATTGAGGTACACTAATGCTTAAATCTCTCTATGTTTAAGCAAAGTTAATAGCTACGTCTTCTACTTGCGATGGCTTAACCAAACAAAATACCCGCCCAATGTCACGCCACGAGTAAATAGAAACGCCAACAATGCGTACCATAACGCTTCATTGCCAAAATCTCTGAACACATACCAGGTTGGGAAATATATTAATGCACTTAGTATCATGGTGTTACGCATGGCCTTGGCGCGCGTTAAACCAACAAAGACCCCATCGAATAAGAAACACCAATGCCCAACGAGGGGCAACCCTATCATTAGGGGTAAATAGGCCATTGCCGTATTTTGTAACTCAGCTATATCGGTAAGTTGCTTAATGATCACGTCGCCTGCCAGATAGAAGCCGCATGCGTATAGCAAGGCGAATAAACTAGACCAAAACAGTCCTCTTAATGAAGTTCGCCATACCTTATGGTGTTTTTTTGAGCCTGCCGCTTCTCCTACCAGCGCTTCAACGGCGTATGCGACACCATCTAACCCTAACGCAATCAGTACAAAGAATTGCATCAATATGGCGTTTACCGCCGCCGCCGTTTGTCCATAGCGCGCGCCCTGAAATGTTAGAAACGCCAGGCACAATTGCAGCATCAGATTTCTTAGTAATATATTGCTGTTTAAGGAAAGGATGGCTTTACGCGCCGTTCTACTAAACCAGGCTTTTTGTGGCGCGACGTTTTTACAGATGGGAAACGCGATAATCAATGCCATCGCCACCATGGTGTACTCTGCAATCACGCTGGCTAGCGCTACCCCAGCTACTGACCAGCTAAACCCTAATACGAAAAGCAAATCTAAACCTACGTTTAGCATGTTGCCCACAATTTGAATGGTCATTACCGCTTTGGTTCGCTGCTGTCCAACCAACCAGCCGATCATCACCATGTTCAGCAACGCTGCTGGCGCGCCCCACACTCTGACCGAAAAATAGGCGTCAGTATGCACGGCTACCTGCGCATTGGGATCCGCTAAAAGAAGACCTATATGCAAAATGGGAGCTTGTAGTATAAACAGCATAACGCCAAGCGCGATGGCCACTACCCCGCCTTGCCACAATACCTTAGTAGCTTGTACTACTGCCCTTTGGGTTTGTCCTTTCGCTTGCGCACTCAACCCCGTTGTAGACATGCGTAAAAAACCACAAACCCAGTATATCTGAGTAAGAATAAGCGCACCGATAGATGCCCCTGCCAACATTGCGGATGAATCCATATGTCCCATTACAGCCGTATCCACCAAACCAAGTAGTGGTGTAGTAATGTTGGCCAAGATCATAGGAAATGCTAGCTGCAAAAGCTGCACATGTGGTTTAACATAGGCTGGCATATTCAAAACGTAAGCAATTTATAAATAAGGAGAAAGCGTGCAGTGTATCACGACGAGGTTTAGGCTCGGCAACTTCCTTGTTTTCATTATAGGTTTTGTGTGCTTAACATCTATTGCTCAGGCAGATTCCGACAATGCGGTCATTCTGCTTTACCACCACGTGTCAAATGATACGCCCAAAAGCACCAGTATCAGCCCCAAGCTGTTCGCAGAGCATATGGCCTATTTAGATAAACATCATCATGTAATGGCACTACCAGACGCCATCGAAAAACTAAAAGCCAAAGAAAAACTGCCGGACAAGTCGGTTGTAATTACGTTCGACGATGGCTATGCAAATATTTTCGATAACGCGCATCCCATTCTAAAACGATATAATTTCCCCTATACCATTTTCATTAATCCAGACGTAATTGACGCGCAACGCAATCAGCTAGACTGGGAACAAATTCATACCATGCAAGAAGAAGGGGCCACTTTCGCTAATCACACTCTTGATCATGTGCACTTACTTAATCGCAACAATGGTGAAGACAATGCACTTTGGTTAGAAAGAGTTTGGCGCAATATTGAGCAGGCTGAAGCGGTGATTGAAGAGAAGACCGGTGAATCGCTTAAGTACTTAGCATATCCATTTGGTGAATATAATAAGGCGTTAGCAAAACGATTAGCTGACGAAGGTTATGTCGGTTTAGCGCAATACTCTGGCGCAATTAGCAGTAACAGTGACTTCACAGCATTGCCGCGGTTTCCCGCAGCGGGAAATTACGCTAAATTAGCGACACTGAAGACTAAATTAAATAGTTTGGCGATGCCTGTTTCATCCAGCTCAATTAGCGACCCCGAAATTCAGGGCGGCCAACTTGACGATACAGTTATGGTAACCATTAGGGGTGAGGATGTTACGCTGAACCAATTAAACTGTTTTTATCAAGGTCAAAAAATTGCGCACCAAGTGAATAAGCAAACATTTGAATACCAATTAGATTCACCCCTTCCAGTGGGTCGTTCAAGAGTAAACTGTACTGCACCATCTAAACAGTTTAAAGGACGTTACTATTGGTATTCTCAACCCTTTTTTGTTGCCAATGATAAAGGGCGTTACCCTGATTAGAGCGTTTTATACATATGTAAGAACGGCGGTTCGACGCTCTTTTCTTTAAAGCCTTGTCTGATATAAAACGCAATAGCGGCCTCGTTGTGCGTTTCTACGTCCAAAATGAGAGTGTGTTTTGCCCGTTTAATCGCCTGTTTTTCCATTTCTTGCAGCAATGCGGTAGCCACACCAGCACGGCGATATTCGGGATGTACGGCCACATGCCCCACGCCGAGTTGATTTTTATCTGGAGACTGTAAAGACTCGGCAAACTGCTGGCTGCGAGCAATAACATTTAACGATTCTGTCACACCAAAATACTCGGTAATACATGCGAGCGTTTTATGATCAAAATCTTCTGGAAGTTCATCGTGCCAGCACGTAACTATCCCTATGGGCTGGTTAGACTTACATGCCACCCAATGATTATCACTACCATACTGACCACCCTCTTTTAGCCAAGCTGAAACCAGAAAATCGCGTGCTCTGGCTTTATCGCCATTGCCAAAAATACTACATAAAAGATTCTCTCCTGCGTAGTACAGTAATTCGGTTGCCACGGTCACATCCGCAGGCGAAGCGTGGCGGATAGTAATATTCACCGAATTAGCCTGCTGTAATTGCTGACATGTCTTGTAAGATTTGTTGGCCGTCAGTTATGGCAGGCATGCCTTGCTGGTGTACTGGTTTAAATCGGCCGATCACTTGGGCCTGGGGGTTTACGACTATCACTGAAGCGCTGTGATCCACTAAATAGTTGGGATTTTCGGTACTTTCTGACAACGCATACATTAACCCCATGCTGCGCACGAAGGGGAACAGTTGATCGTGATTGCCGGTGGCGGCGATAAATTCTGCGTTAAAAAACTGAGTATATTCTTTAAGGCGCGTGGTAGTGTCGCGTTTGGGGTCGACAGAAACAAACACCACCTGAATGGGGTGCTCGCTTTCAATCTGCTTAAGCTCAGGGTAAATACGATTAAGCGAGGCCAGTGTTGTTGGACAAATATCCGGACAAAATGTATAGCCCAGAAAAAGCAGCGACCATTTTCCCTTCAACCTCTCTAAGTTAAAAGGCTCGCCGCGCTGATCGGTTAAATTAACCTTAGCAAGCGCGCGCGGCGCGGGATACGTGCTTAAATAGTCTGTTTCCGGCTTATCTTTAAATCCTGGGGGGGCGATATATATTGCACCGATCACCCCACCTATCAAGGCTAAAAAAGCCACAATACCAACAATTGTATTTTGTTTCATAAGGTAACCGGTATGTAGTGGTCAACTAGCAGTACGATAAATAGCAGCATCAAATGTAATATCGAATATTTAAAGGTTTTCATGGCTACTTTTAGGTCAGTAGTACGTTTTAGTTTCCACGCATAGTAAACAAAGCCAGCGTTGAGTGCACTAGAACCCACCAGATAAATCAATGCTGTCATGCCGGTTAAATAAGGTAACAAGCAAACCAGACATAACAGTACGGTATAAAGTAAAACCGAGGTTTTAGTAAATTTAAGGCCATGAGTAACGGGTAACATAGGTACTTTTGCGCGGGCATAATCCTTATGGCGATGAATGGCTAACGCCCAGAAATGCGGCGGGGTCCATGTGAAAATAATCAGCACAAGCAGCAAAGCATGAGCATGGATTTCTCCGGTTACGGCGGTCCAGCCTAACAGAGGGGGAGCTGCACCCGCCAGCCCACCAATCACAATATTTTGTGGGGTAGCACGCTTCAAAAACATGGTATATACCACAGCGTAACCAACCAAACTCGCTAAGGTGAGCAGCGCAGTCAGGCGATTGACATAAAGTTCTAATAAGACGTAACCCACTACCGCTAACAATGCGGCAAAAATAAGCGCATGCGTCACCGATACTTTGCCCTTGGCTACGGGGCGGTTGACCGTACGCGCCATTTTACTATCAATCTGATGGTCAACGACGTGATTTATTACCGCCGCAGAGGAAGACAACATTCCTATTCCTAACAAACCTGCCACAAGCACTTGCCAACTGACCCAGTCAGGGGTGGCTAAACACATGCCGACTAATGCCGTCAGTAATAACAACATGACAACCTTAGGCTTGGTCATTTCATAGTAGTCGTGCCAACTTGCCTGCTGTTGATTTACCGCTACTGCAACCGACGCTGGTTTATTCATAATGACCTCCTTGAAGACGATGAAGATGGAATGTTATCCAAACCATGACAAGCAATAATGTCGCCGCCACTGCATTGTGCAAAACGGCTACGGATAGAGGCAAGCTAAATACAATATTGCTTATACCTAATGCTATTTGAATGCCTAATACCACTACTAATAATGCTGCAGCCTGATGACTGAACTGAAACTGTTTTACTTTTGCCACCTTTATCGCAAACCAAAGCAAATAAAGAAAGGTCACTATAGCACCGAAGCGATGAACCACGTGCATAGTCATTCGTTCATCATAATCATGCGCACCAAACTCATAGTTTTGTGCTTCAGGAATACTAAAAGCGTCGGAAAAATCCAGTCGCTGTGTCCATTCACCTTCACATATGGGGAAATCTGTACAGGCTAACGCTGCGTAGTTTGCCGATGTCCACCCGCCTAAACCTATTTGAACCACCAATATTGCCAGTCCAACAAGTGCTAATGTGAAAGGCGTTCTTGAGGCAGATGATGGTGACGTTGTCGGTAAATGTTTAAGCCGTAGGAGTAAAAGAAACAAACAACTTAACACAGCGAAACCGCCTAATAAGTGAGCCATAACCACCGCAGGAAGTAAGTTAAGAGTGACAGTCCACATCCCCAGTGCCGCTTGGAAGATCACTAACCCCACCAGAAATAATGGTAGTTTTACTGGGTTTACCTGACGGTTACGCAAAGCTATTGCGGCTATCGCTACGATAACCAATCCTAATGTGCCAGCAAAATAACGGTGGATCATTTCATTCCAGGCTTTATGCGCTTCTACCGGACGCTGTGGAAAGGCTTGATTCGCGGCGTCTACGTGTTCTCCCTTGGGCACAGTCAAATGACCATAACAACCTGGCCAGTCTGGACAACCTAAACCTGCATCAGTCAGCCTTGTATATGCGCCTAACATAATCACTACAAACGCTAAAAAAATACTAAATCCGACTAGCTTCTTCATGCTGACATCCTTATCCAATTCGCGATAATTTTAATAGCTTTTTCAAATCGGCCAGGATATCGCGACTGGCCATGACGGCCGTTTGTTTGTCTTTATGTACAGCGTAGCGCAACATGGCATTATTCAGCGTATCAACCAACAGAATTTCGTCACCGTGGATGTCTAAATCCGATAAGGTAATTTTCTCAGCCGTGGTGTTAATGGTATGGATATTACGGTCGGAAAAAACCTGCTCAGTAGTTTTTCGATCACTCTTTTCCGTTACTAGCACGGTTACCTCTGCGCGGTCGCTTTCTTTTCCTAATGCTAACCACACCTGATGCATACTGTAGAGTGCATTTTGACAAGCTTCGTTACATTCATTCGGCAACGCATAAAGCAATCGCCAACGCTTGGGTTGATCGGCCAATAGCGCATTCACGTTTTTTACGGGCTGAAGCAACTCCCCTTTATTAGTGCTTCCTTGATTAAACCAATTATTGTCTAACGCAAGCTTAGCGAGTATCACGGGGACAATGAAGGCCGCAAATAATAATATTATTGCCCCTTTTCTAGTCATTATTGATCGGGTCATGATTTTTCCCTCTGTTTAAAGAAGACTACGAAAGTAATAACTACAGCTGCAGTGGCTAAACCGAACCACTGAAACGCATAGGCAAAGTGTTTTTCAGGCGACATCACCACAGGAGTAAAATGCTGGATAAATTGCGGATCATCTGGTGTATCAATCATTACGGTATAGGGCAACAATGTCTTCCCCGCAAAAAGGGAAAGCGTCTCGATATCTGTTTGCTGGATTACCATAGGAAACGACGAGGTTTTGTTGGCGGTTTCTGAAACAAATGGGTTAAGCGCGGGCATACGAATATATCCCGTAAATTCAGTTAATAGCTGGGGTAGTTCAAACACAGGCAGTACACTTCGTTGAGGATTTCCTTGGAGCCAACCAAAGTTTGCCAATATTGTGCCCTGATTGGTATCAATAGGTGCCAGTACCTGGTAACCCACCCGACCGTGGTTAATTTGATTATCCAACAAGAAAACTCTCTGGGTATCCACCTGACCTGAAAATCCCACTTTTAGATCACGAATATCTTTGTGTTCATCTAATTCTGCTAAAGGGATTATTCCTAAGTGCTCTTTTTGCGCTATGCTAGCCAGACGTTGTTGTTTTTGGTTCATACGATCAAGTTGCCATGCTCCCAACCCCAGCATAACTGCAATAGCCATCAAACAGATCCCAAAAGCAATGTAAGCGCGAGGAGAGGATAGTGCCACTACTTACTCACTCCAGATCACATAAGAGGTAATGATGTTAATAAAAATAATACTGGTCGGATTGCTCATATATATGATTGTGAATTTGTTTCTGGCAATGCGCGTAATGATGAAAAACGATACTAAACAACCGATGAGTAAGTTTATTGGCCGAAGAGTGATGACATCTGCACTCATTGTTCTCATTATTTTGGTTGCCATGGCAACCGGTTTAATTACACCTAATCCGCGCCCTTACTGAGCGCGGACTGGCTAACTTTATAGCACGTATACAAAGATAAATAGCATCACCCAAACCACATCTACGAAGTGCCAATACCAGCTACCTGCTTGAAATGCAAAATGGTCATCAGGGGTGAAATGTCCCTTGAGCACTCTAAAAAACATTACAATCAGTATGATGGTTCCCAGCGTAACGTGCATACCGTGAAATCCGGTCAGCATAAAGAAGGTATTCCCATATATGCCCGACTGTAAAGTTAAATCTAATTCTTTATAAGCATGAATGTATTCTTCTACCTGCAACGTCAAAAATACGCAACCAAGCAAAATGGTGATCCCTAACAGCCAAGTTAATTGTTTACGTCTATTTTGTTCCAAACCAACGTGTGCGTAGTGCAGAGTAACGGAGGAAATCAACAGAATAATAGTATTGATAGTTGGTAGACCGCCGGGTCCCATCTGTTGTGTGGTTGTTCCATCAGGCGTTTTCACCAGCGGCCATATAGCTTCAAAACCGGGCCACAATACGGCGTTGGTCATTTCATTATTCATGCTACCGCCTAACCAAGGCACCGACACCATACGCGCATAAAAGAGTGCACCGAAAAAGGCAAAGAAAAACATGACTTCGGAAAATATGAACCAGCTCATCCCTTGTCTGTAAGAGCGCCCCAGCTGAGCGCTGTACAAGCCACTCATTGATTCGTCAATCTGGTTTTTAAACCAGCCAATCAACATGATTAATAGGGTCACTATTCCTGCGAGCAGGATATATCCTCCATAACCATCCTTACCTTGGGTTGATTCAACCACAAAGTTACCTGCACCTAACGCTATTAAAAATAGCGCCACGGCCCCAACTATCGGCCAAGGACTTTGTGCAGGAACATAGTATTTTTCATAGGGTTGCTGCATATTATTCTCCATATCCCTGAGTGTTATTTTCCACTCTCAGGCTGTTCGCGTAAATAGGGGTTTTCGTTTACTGCAAGGCTGTCACCTTTGCCGGTTACATCAAATAGCGTGTATTGCACGGTAAAAAATGTAATATCGTCTGGTAATTGAGGGTCTACATAAAATTGCATAGGCATGGTGGCTTCCGCACCCGCTGACAGCGGTTGTTGATTGAAACAAAAGCATTCTGTTTTGTTCAGGTAAAGCGCTGCCAGTCCAGGCGATACTGACGGAATTGCCTGTGCAATAATTTGCTTATTAGCAGGGTTTCTTACGTAGAAATTCACTGTGTTCAGCTCACCCGGATGCACTTTCACTCGTTTCGTTTCAGCGCGAAATTCCCATGGCATACCCGTGTTAGTGCGTGTAATAAATTCGACGCTCACCGTGCGCGATTTGTCAATTTCTATGGGGGTGTAGACCGCCGCAGTATTTGAGGTTTTGCCGTTTATACCAGTTAAATCACAAAACACATCGTATAGAGGAACAAGCGCAAAACCGAAACCAAACATACCTATCACGATCACCAATAACTTGATGACCATTTTTTGATTGTTTTTCGCCTGTTCGTTCATAACCTGACTTATATCCTGACTCGCAACTATTTAATTACTGGCGGAGTTTCAAAGGTGTGATAGGGTGCGGGCGATGGAATTTCCCACTCTAACCCTTCAGCGCCTTCCCACACCTGAGCTGAAACGGGCTCGCCTTGTTTACGACAAGCTTTGATTAACAGCGCCAAGAAAATAAGTTGCGATAAGCCAAATGCGAAGCCACCTAAACTAATCCATTTATTAAAATCGGCGAACTGTAAGGCGTAGTCAGGAATACGGCGTGGCATACCTGCCAGTCCGACAAAATGCATGGGGAAGAACAATACATTGACTGATATTAATGAACACCAAAAATGCCACTTTGCCAGCGTTATGTCGAACATCCTTCCGGTCCATTTTGGTAGCCAATAGTAAACCGCTGCCATAATTGAAAAGATGGCGCCAGTCACTAGTACATAGTGGAAGTGGGCGACAACAAAGTAGGTGTCGTGGTATTGGAAGTCCACCGGTGTGATGGCCAGCATTAACCCCGAAAGCCCGCCGATGGTAAATAACACGATAAATGCAAGTGCAAATAACATCGGCACTTCAAATGTCATCGAACCGCGCCACATGGTCGCTACCCAGTTAAATACTTTTACACCTGTGGGCACTGAAATAAGCATGGTGGCGAACATAAAAAACATTTCAGCGAATACCGGCATGCCTGTCGTGAACATATGGTGCGCCCAGACAATAAAGGACAATAAGGCAATGGAAGCAGTTGCATACACCATCGACGCGTAGCCAAAAAGCTTCTTGCGGGAGAAGGTCGGTACGATCTGCGAGATAATACCAAATGCAGGTAAAATCATGATGTATACCTCAGGATGACCGAAGAACCAGAAAATATGCTGGAACATCACGGGATCACCGCCACCTGCTGCATTAAAAAAGCTGGTACCAAAGAACTTGTCGGTTAATACCATGGTCACGGCACCCGCCAGCACAGGCATGACTGCGATCAGTAGAAAGGCGGTAATTAACCAGGTCCACACAAACAACGGCATCTTCATCCAGGTCATACCTGGAGCACGCATGTTGAATATTGTTACAATAACATTGATGGCACCCATAATTGATGACGCACCCATGATATGTACTGAAAATACGAACAGTGCGGTGCTATCTCCACTGTACGTGGTAGAGAGCGGCGCATAGAAAGTCCACCCAAACGAAGGGCCGCCGCCTTCCATAAATAACGATGCCAGCAAGATCAAGAACGCACCAGGTAGTATCCAAAAGCTCCAATTGTTCATTCGTGGAAGTGCCATGTCCGGCGCCCCAATCATCATTGGCACTAACCAGTTAGCCAATCCTGTAAATGCGGGCATAACCGCACCAAATACCATTATCAGCCCGTGAACTGTGGTCATCTGGTTAAAGAAATTGGGATCCACAATTTGTAAGCCGGGCTGAAAAAGTTCGGCACGGATTACCATGGCCATGGCCCCGCCAATTAAGAACATGATGAAAGCAAACCACAAATAAAGCGTACCAATATCTTTATGGTTGGTTGTAAACAACCAGCGCTTTATTCCGGTTGGGATATGGTGATCATGATGCTCGTCGTGGTCGTGCGCCGCGGTATGTCCAGGCGTAACGGTATCTGTTGAATGTGTCATAACCTTCTCCTATTCGCCTTGCACTACTGCATTAACATCTTTTGGCTGTACGATATCGCCAGTATTATTACCCCACGCATTTCGTTCATAGGTAACTACGGCCGCAACTTCTTTCAAACTTAACATTTTGCCAAATGCTTGCATTGCCGTTCCCGCTTTTCCGTTCAGAACGATATCAATATGCGCTAACTGATCTTCCAACACCATCGGGCTGCCTTTTAACGCAGGAAACACGCCTGGCAAGCCTTCACCTGAAGGCATATGACACGCGGCACAGGCACTATTGTAGACACGTTTACCTTCTGCCATCAGCTCATCCATACTCATGTTCATTGCGAGTAAACGCTGTTCTTCTTCTTTCGCTCTACGGCGCGCTTCTTCCTGCTCTGTCATCCAAGCGTTAAATTCTGCAGGTTCTTTCGCAATGACGACCACAGGCATATACCCGTGATCCTTACCGCACAGTTCAGCACACTGACCACGATAAACGCCTGGCTCTTCTACCTTCGTCCATGCTTCGTTTATAAAACCTGGATTAGCGTCTTTCTTTACTGCAAAATCGGGCACCCACCACGAATGAATCACATCTTCGGAGGTAATCAGGAAACGCACCTTTTGGCCTGTGGGGATGACCAAGGGTCTATCCACTTCTAATAAGTAATTTTCGCTTTTTGCAAAACGGTTAGTGATTTGTTCTTGTTGCGTAGCTAACAGTGAATAATATTCAACATCACCGTCCATATATTTGTAATGCCACTTCCACTGGGATCCGGTAACCAACACGGTCATATCAGGTTCGGAGGTATCTTCCATTGCGATAAGCGTGCGCGCTGCGGGAATGGCCATAAAAACTAAGATAAGAAAAGGTACCACCGTCCAGGCGATTTCGACTTTGACGTTCTCATGGAAGTGGGCTGGTTTAACACCGCGAGATTTACGATGAAGGTACATAGAGGTAAACATCACCCCGAATACCACTACCGCTATCGCTACGCAGATGAAAAACATCAACATATGCAGGTCGTAAACCTGACCACTGATTTCAGTCACACCGCGACGTAAATTAAGATCAGACACCTCTTTACCACCACCATCAGCTGCCTGGGCGATAAAGCTGAATAATAATGTTGGTAGTGTCCCCAAAACTATCAATAAGACATTTGTGAGTCTTTTCACTCAACACCTCCGTGATGGACAGATCCGGCAAAACGACTTTACACGCGAGCGGTTAGTCCTGACCTAAATCAACTTACACCCTTAACGGATGTAAAAGATTGGAAAGGTCGTTGTTATTATATTGTTAATTAGTGACTAAGAATTACGCAATTTAAAAGGCGCGTCTAGTCTTTTCTTTGAAAAAAGCGTCGATCCGCTCAACTTTTAATCAAAGTAGAGTTTATCAGGTAAATTTGAATGTTTTATGTACAGGGTTGCACTATGTAAGTGCATAAAATGACTTAGGATACGCCCTGCAAATATTGACAAGTAGCCGAGGTATAAGGAAATTTTGATACTTGGGAAGGAAAAGGCTGTTAATGAGGTTTAACAGCCTATAGAAGTTACATCCAGTCAGCGTTGCGAATTACGCCAACAGCAATACCTTCAATCGCGAATGGCTGACAGGAAAGGTCCACTTTAATTGGCGAAAATTCATCATTTTCAGCATGAAGAACTATCTGTTCGCCTTTTTTCTCAAGTCGTTTTACTGTCACATCTTCATCAACGCGCGCTACAACAACTTGCCCATTATGAACATCCACAGTTCTGTGTACAGCCAGTAGATCACCATCCAGGATGCCGATATCTCTCATGCTCATGCCATTTACCCGCAGCAAAAAATCAGCTTGAGGCTTAAATAAGGTAGGGTCGACTTTATAATGGGCTTCTACATGTTCTTGCGCAAGGATCGGCTCGCCAGCGGCTACTCTACCAATTAATGGCAAACCCGTTTCTTCCGGCTCATCATCCTGCAGTAATAAACGAATGCCACGCGACGTGCCCGGCAAAATTTCGATTACACCTTTACGCGCCAATGCTTTTAAGTGCTCTTCGGCAGCATTAGCAGATTTAAACCCTAACTCTCTAGCAATTTCCGCACGCGTAGGCGGCATTCCCGTGGCCTGCATGGTGCCTTTGATTAATTCCAGTACTTCCGTTTGTCTTGGGGTAAGTGGACGCATAAACAGCCTGTTTTTCTATACAGTTAGCGATTAGTATAACCCGCGTCTAAGAAATGACAAGGCTTTATTTCGTGGGTTCCAGTTTAACTCAAAAACATTCCAGCATCATTGAACTCGACTAAAACCAACTGTTTTTATTGAGATTTATTTATATACGCTCTCACCATGGTATTTATGCGCAGCATTTTCTGTGACCTCCATGACTGTTATCGTAAAACTTAAAAAAACACTTTTCTAATTGTACGATATCGGTCAAAGAGACCCCGTTTTTCCACGGGGTGACGACTCTTCGTAGGTGCATAAGCCCCAGTGATTTTATAGACCCTATAATGCAAGCCTGGCAGCAAAGTGACGTCCTATCATTAATGTTATTTGGCGTATTCTTTTTATTGATATATTTTTTACCCACCCTATTAGCGGTATTTTTCAACCGTCGTCATTTGGTTAAAATAGCCGTACTTAATATTCCCGCTGGTTTTTCATTTATAGCCTGGGGAGCACTTATAGCTTGGGCCGCAACGGGGAAGGCCGGAGAATATATACAACGGAAACTATCATAGCCCGTCTGCGCAAAAAAGCTGGTTAATCAGTGTCTGATAGTGCACAAGAACTAAATTAACCAGCGCGTATTCGCTAAAGCGCTTCAAACAGTGTGATTATTTCCTGCCAAATACTTCTTTCATCAATGGCTTTATTTCTTAACGCTTGAAGCTCTTTCTGGGAATACCAGATTCCTTTTTTCACAACTGCATCAGGGGTTCTCAGCGCCTCTAGGTTGGCGACAGGATTGACTTTTGTAAAAACAAAATCTGCCGAGAAATTGGCTTTAACCTGACCTATTTTATTATCCATCGCCAACGTCTTTGCGGGCGTGATAGTTGCTGCAGCTAGTACGTCGAAGCTATTTAATCCAGCTTTTTGTAGTAGGGCCATTTCTGTATGTGTAGCAAGACCATGAGGGGAGAGCAAAACGCCCGAATCAGACCCTACTAATAGTGCAACATCGCTTTCGTGTAAGCGCTTAGTGATATCCAATAAAAATTGAAATATTTGCTGGTTGTGGGCCGCCAACTTATCTGAGGCATTTAGCCATCGTGAGACCTGATTAGTCTTTGCTTCCAGAGCAATAATATCAGAAGTGTATTGTTGTGGCTGTGACGCTAAAAACGCGTCCTTTTGCACGCTTAATTTAGTGAGCTGATAAAAAATATTAAGCGTAGGTGTTATAGGTACTCCAATAGCTCTTAATTCAGTAATGGCCTGTGTCAGCCTCTCAGTATCAAACTGATAATTTAGTGGCCCCTGATATATATCTTCAACGTGTTCCAGCGATTGTACGCCCACCAATGATGTTGTAAGCATTTCTCCAGAGGCATGCGGTCCGTGCTTCGCAACGGGGATGTTTAGCGCTTTCGCTGCATCGAGCACAGCCTTTAGCGCTTGCGGATTCAAGTTTCCATAAGCTTTGATAAGATCATAGCCTTGCGCGTGATACTTTTGCACCGCCGCCTGCGCTGCCCTAGTAGATTGCACACCATGGTGTAAATAGGCGTCCATAAAACCAGATAGAATAGGACTGCTTACGGTAGAGGAACTCCCAATTAGCGTTCCATTTTCAACCTGGTCACGCCATTTTAGTTGCGCAGGAACCCCATTCATAACGCGAACGTGGGTTACGCCATGACTCAGCGCGATGGTATAGGCAGCGGGCTCAAACATATGCACGTGCATATCGATCAGCCCAGGGGTTACGTACCCCCCTTTGCCCGCAATTATGGGCAAATTTTTATCTTTAAACGAAAGCAAATCACTGCTTATTTTTTTAATTATGCCATTTTGAATAAACAAATTTTGACCACGTATAATTTGTTTATGCTTCACATCGACGATGTTAACGTCCGTAAGTAAAAAAGATTGTTGAATAAGATTTGCGTGTGACGTATTCGCACAGCCGACAATAAATAAAAAGACAACAAGATGGTATTTCATGGAACACTCCTAAAGAAAAGGAGAATGAAGTTAACCGATGGTCGCGCTCCAAGCGTCTGTAATCTTGTATTTTATCGTCAATTATCGTGATTATAGACTTGCTAACTTGATAGCGTACTTGCCCTATATTCGCTGGGTGTAACACCCACTACTTGTTTAAAGGATTTGTTGAAAGAGGCTTTCGAGCTAAACCCGGCGTCATGAAAAAGCTGAGTGAGGGAGTGCGAATTGCCTTGTTTTATTTTTTCACATACATAATTGACACGATAACAATTGATATACTCATTGAAAGATTTTCCAGCCACAAGATTCACTGCCCTCGATATCTCTCTTACCTGCAAACCCGTTAACTGACCGAGTTCATTAAGTGTAAGCTTGGGGGTAAGAAACCACTGGTTAGAAATAATCAGTCTGTCTAATTCGGAGAATGTCGATTGATATTCTTCGGACGTGTCTGTGTTAGCCACGTCATTTATTTTTGGCTGGAAGCCATTCTTTGCAAAAACTGGATACGTCGTTTGCTCTAGTGCCTTAACTATAATAATCAACACCGCTACGAACCAAATTACATTGTTAACCCCTTGCCCAAACACGTTAACTTCGTACGAAATAAGATGCTGACTATTAAGTCTTATCAGATCAATAAAATTAAAAAAGGCCGTAGCAATCACTAACCCAATTAGCCACCTGAAGGAAAAGTCATCTGCGTCAGACCGTTCTTGATCCAGCAGCTTTTTGTAGCTAAGCAGGCAGACTACTGTTAAATAGGCATAACAAAGCCGCCAAATCGTTCCGATCGCGATGACCAATTGCACGTTTTCGGTCATGAAAATTACGGGCACCACAGGTAGAAAGTGCAGCATGTACTTTTTATCCAGCGGCTCTCCGGTTAACTTTTTAACAGCAAGGTAAAACGCTGGCCCAAATAGCATTATAAAAATCGGACTAATTAAATAAATATCCCGTGTTATCCCTGTTTCTTCAGCAATATTGACAAATGACGCGAACGCGACAAGATACAGCAAAAGTGCTATGCCCCTGCAGTTATGAACACGCCATAAAAGCATGCCACCTAATATACATACGCTGAACGAAGAAGCGTGAATAAGATTCACAAAGCTGAGGGATTCCATACTGTACCTGCCTGTCCCTTAGAAATTTACAATAGGGAGATTTGAAGAAATACTACAGGTAAATAAGGTGTCGTTAAATGTTTCTACGAAACGATGTTCTGAAATTTACATATCCCATCTGAAAGCGCATGCGGGCATTCTGCATAATAAATTTGTGGTAAAACAGAAACAGCTGATTAGAATTTAAACAAATATAACTAAACTCCGTTCGCAAAAGTCGATAGACCTCGCTAAAGAAATGAAACAAACGCACGCTTAGCTAAAGGAGTCGTATGCGGTATAGGGGTTGTCTGCTATTTCGAATACTGAAATTTATCTGCTGCCTTATACTATATAACGGTAAACTAGCTAACGTGCGGATAAAGACAAATATGTTGAGACCTTTGTGAGCAGAAATTTTTTTGACAAACCCTTCTTGTTACTTTTCATCACGCTTATCAATGCGTGTGCAGCGCCACCTAAAGCTGTTGAACGAGGCGAGATGTTAGTTCAAAAAATGCCATTACCGAGTGGTGAGTGGGAAGCCGAACGGTTTCCCTCCGCCGAGATGAATGTTTTAGAAACCCGATGGACATCCACAACCTCAAACGACATTGCCCAAACCTTTGTGTATTATGATTCGCCTAACGTTGATATCACTCAACTTAAACGGGATGACGACACACTGGGTGTTCAGGCGTGTGAAAGCGGATTTTCCAGTAAGGTATTGTCTGCTGCCGATCAAAATGGCTACCCTCAAATCACCTGGCGCAGTCTTTGCCAACCTGTAGCTGGGGCGACGGTGTTAGTGCTCCATAAAGCCATTTCTGGCAATGAAGCTCAATATACTTTTCGGCGGACTTTTGCTTCCATCCCTAACAAAGAAGAATGGTTGATGTGGCTAAGTTACTTAAGCCACTTTAGTGTGTGCGATTCGACGAAGCCGAATAAACACCCCTGCCTACCTCAAACAGAACAAATTAAGAAGGACTAGTTATGTACGAAGGGAGCTGCTTATGTGGCGCGGTTAAGTTAGCCATCAATGGCCCGATATCATCAATTATTCATTGTCATTGTTCGCTATGCCGTAAATCCAGTGGCACCGCATATGCTACCAATGGATTCATACAAAAAAACGCGTTGGCTATAGTGCGGGGTGAAGATACCGTTCAATGGTATGAAATAAAGCCTGGCCGCAAACGTCACTTCTGTAAAAAGTGCGCCTCGCCTTTATTTAGTTCCAATGCTACAGACCCTGAACGCTTAAGGTTGCGTATTGGAATTGTGGATTCCGATATCGATGAACGTCCTATTTCTCATAATTTTGTTTCTTCCAAAGCCAACTGGGATAATCTTGACGATGATTTACCTCGGTATGACAGCCATGAGCCAGGAAGGTAAAAGGCCATGAGCCTGAAAAAGTGGTTCCGCACCGAATAAGCAAGTGGCAGCGCATAGAGTGTCTATTCATGGGGTAGTGGTACATAAATTACCTGACACATTTTTACCCGTGTGAAAGGGTGACGCGGATGCATCACCTTACTGACACGGCATTACTTTTGTGGCGCCCGACAAGTATATTTACTGAGTTATCGATAGCAAAGACAAGATAACCCGGAACAAACATACTGCACAGCTGCTAAACGATTTAAAAAAACGGTAAGCCCAGCCAGTTTATTTTGGCGCGGTTCCCCCTAAAAATAATAAGGAACGCTAATGCGAGTTAACCCTTCCACCTGGCTTATTGGATATGCTGCGGTATTGGTCGCCTTTGGTTTGTTTGATGGAATGTGGCTAGGCTTAATTGCCATGCCTTGGTATCAGGAGGCATTTTCTACCTTACTAAGAGAAGACTTTGTAACCTGGCCGTGGATACTTTTTTATTTAGGCTATGGCGCTGCCGTTATGTATCTTGCCATCCTCCCTTCGCTTGGCCAGCCTATCTCGCACCCTTTTCTGGCTGGTGCGGTGTTGGGCGCTACCGCCTACGGCACTTACAATTTAACGGGTTACTCAACCATTGCTGGATGGCCGCTAGAAATGGCATTAATTGACTGGACGTGGGGAACAGGGCCGACCGCCCTGGTAGCGCTGGCTGGCAGTGCAGCGACCCGTAGCGTGCATAAGCGCAATAGAAGTTGACAGATGAACAATATCGCTTAAATTGATTAGAGAGTTCATTCAAATAGTTGCTTATGGAATTTCTAAAATTCAGCCCCCAACTTGCCCCTTACTTTGATTCCATTAATCGTGAATGGATTAGCGATATGTTTGTATTGGAGCCCATTGATGAGAAAGTAATTAGCAACCCTCAAACATACGTTATTGATCGCGGTGGATATATTTGGTTCGCCAAGCATCCGGAGCACGGCATAGTGGGTACCTGCGCACTGCTTAAAAGGGCTGATGGCATTTTTGAATTAACTAAAATGGGGGTCAGTTCTTACGCCAGAGGATTGAAGGTAGGCGAAAAGTTGCTAAGCTTTGTAATATCGAAGGCTGAGGTTATTGCATACCAAACTTTATTTTTGCTAACTAACGATAAATGCCAAGCTGCCATCCACCTATACGAAAAGCAAGGTTTTGTACACGATAAGGAAATTCTACAAACTTATGGAAAAGCTTATACGCGGTGTAATGTGGCCATGCGCTATCAAAGAAAGAAAAGTCAAAATTAACGCTTAATTCAATCGAATGAGGATTGTCTTATAAGTTGTGGTACACTTCGCCGTTTTTAACTGAACAGGGCTATATGCATGTCGTGGATGCGAAATACACTGCTTAAAGTGTTTCATTATCCCGTTAAATGGTTAGTCAAGCCACACAGTATTCCGGCAAGTGTGTCTGATGAACTTGGTATAGATACCAGTAAACCAATCATTTATCTATTGCCAACTGATTCGGTAACGGATCAACTGGCACTAAGAATGGCCGCCAAAAATCTTAGGTTGCCCACACCGAATACTTCGGTTGAGCTAGCAGGTAGACATTACCCTGGCGTTTTATTTTTACGTAAGACGCAACCGCTTTTCAAAAAGCAGGCCGCCAACACTGAAGTTGAGTCAGTCTTTACCGAACTGGTGCATTTACACCGTGACCACAATGAAATAGACGCGCAAGTCGTGCCTGTTTTCATTTCGTGGGGAAGAGCGCCTGGAAAGGGCAAGCCGGGTTTAGCTGATCTCATTGCCGACCGCACCGCTCCAAGCTGGCTACGTAAATTATTTATTGTCATATTGTTGGGTCGCGACAACTTTATAAGTTTTAGCCGCGCTGTTTCGGCACAACAAATGGCTGCACATCATGGTAGCGACAGCCATATCGCACAAAAGTTGATGCGGGTAGCAAGCACTCACTTTCATAGAAAGCGTCAAAGCATGACGGGCCCAACCCTGTTAGAACGCGAAACCTTATACAACTCTGTTTTAGGTTCTGCTTCGGTTCGCCGTGCAGTTGCTGACGAAGCGAAAGACAAAAAGGTTAGTCCAGAAAAAGCCAGGGAAAATGCGAGATCGTATATCGATGAGATTGCCGCCGATTACCGCGAGGGTCTGGTTCGTTTTGGCGATCGTCTTCTTACCCGTATCTGGAATAAAATATATAACGGCATCAGTGTTAAACATGCCGACCGTATTCGCGAATTAGCTCGCAATGGACACGAAATAATTTACGTGCCTTGCCATCGCAGTCACATGGATTACCTACTGCTGACCTACGTGATTTATCATGAAGGAATGGTCACGCCGCACATTGCAGCAGGCATTAACCTTAACTTTTGGCCTGTCGGTAAAATCTTTCGCCGCGGTGGGGCGTTTTTTCTTCGCCGCTCTTTTGCCGGCAATAAACTTTATACCGCAGTATTCAGAGAATATTTGGAATTACTTTTCAATCGGGGCTATTCCGTTAAGTATTATCCTGAAGGAGGTCGTAGTCGAACAGGTCGTTTGATCCCGCCGAAAACGGGAATGCTGGCGATGACGATGCAAGCATTAATAAAGGGTGTAAACCGTCCGGTTAGTATCGTACCCGTGTATATCGGCTACGAAAACGTGATGGAAGTCAAAAGCTACTTAAGTGAATTAAAAGGTAGTGGCAAGAAAAAAGAATCTAACTTGCAGGTGTTTTCCGCTATTCGCAAACTTAAAAACTACGGTCATGGCTTCGTTAACTTTGGTGAACCCATCCATTTAAGTCAGTTCCTGGAAAAAACGGTGCCGGATTGGCGCAGCCAGTTAGCCGCGGACCCCGATAAGAAACCAGGCTGGCTCACGCCGACGGTCAATACACTGGCGAACTCGGTAATGGTAAGGATCAATAAGGCCGCTGCGATTAATGGTATGGCGATTACTTCACTTTGTCTGCTGTCTTCAAAAACCCAACGAATGAGTGAAACCGAGCTGACCAGTGCCGTAGAGTGTTACATGACCATGCTTAAAGAGGTGCCGTTTAGTAGCGATGCCACGCTTCCTGACATGTCTGCCTCTGATTTGGTTAAGTCCACCCTGAAGTTGGATAAATTTACTATTACCGACGATGGCTACGGTAAATTAATTGGTCCTCAACCCAACTCTGCTATCTACCTGACGTATTATCGTAATAACATCCAACACGTGTTTGCGCTACCTGGGCTGATATTTGCCCAAGTGTTTGCCTGTAATGGCGTAGATAGAAATCGTACGTTACAGTTAGTAGCCGCACTTTACCCACTGCTTCAAAAAGAGTTATTTATATATTTGACGCAGGATCAAGCGCTGGCCTATGCAGATAAGCTCATTAGCTTTTTTGTTGATCAAGGACTGCTAGTAGAAAATGAAACGTTTGTTTCGCCGCCACCTACTCAATCACCACAATTTCACAATGCCTGGTTGCTTAGCCGTTGTATGCAAGAAACGTTTCAGCGCTATGCGGTGGTGCTTACTGTTATCAGCAAGCAAAAAGTGCTAAGCCGGAATGAGCTAGAACGGGTAAGTCGGGTTGTGGCCGAGCGTCTATCAACATTGTTTGGCATGAGCTCGCCAGAGTTCTATGACAAAAATGTACTATCGAGTTTTATCACCGCCTTGCGGGATAATCACTGGCTGGATATCACAGCTGATGGAAGTTTCAAGCATTCAGAAGAAAGCGAAGCATTACGTCAGGATGTGATGGCGTTAGTTTGGCCTGAAATCGTCCAACATCTAGAAAAGGTTGATTTCAGCACCACGTAACTGAGAACAAAAAGGCTCTGATACCAGAGCCTTTTTTTGTTATTTAGGCGTGGACAAGAAGAACCGATAGGCGGGGTCATTACTGACATCTTGATACTGATAATCTAACTGTTTTAAATGCTCATCGAATTCTTCCCTACTTCCAGGCGGTATATCAAACCCTGCTAACACTAGACCCTGGGCGGCCCCATGATTTCGATAATGGAACAAGGTAATATTCCAGCGTTCACCCAGGGTACTTAAAAACCTAAGCAAGGCCCCGGGGTACTCGGGAAACTCAAACGCAAACACCGACTCATTTAGAATGGTGGGAGGCCTACCACCCACCATATGTCTTACATGAAGCTTTGCCAATTCGTTGTCAGATAAATCGAATGTATCAAAGCCGCCATTTTGCAAGGTATCTGCCAGTGCTGTAAATTCCTGCGCCCCCTCTTTTAAACGTATGCCAACAAAGACATGCGCTTCGCGCTCTCCTGCATAACGATAGTTAAATTCAGTTATAGCCTTGTCGCCTACGCACTCACAAAACTGCTTAAATGCACCAGTACGTTCTGGAATGGTGGCAGCAAATACCGCTTCTTTGCGCTCCCCTAACTCACATCGCTCTGATACATAACGAAGGGTGTGAAAGTTTATGTTTGCACCACACAATATCCCTGCAAGTTTCGTCTTGCTTAACGAATGTTCTTTTACATATTTTTTGATAGCAGCCACCGACAGTGCACCCGCTGGTTCAGCGATAACGCGTGTGTCGTCAAAAATATCTTTTATCGCCGCACAAATTTCATCATTGGTTACCGTAACAATTTCGTCAATCAGCGCATTGCATAACCGAAAGGTTTCAGCGCCCATTGTTTTTACCGCCACGCCGTCGGCAAATATACCCACAGAGGGCAACGCAACGGGTTTCCCTTGTTGCTTAGCCGCTTTAAAACACGCTGACTCTTCTGCTTCTACCGCAATAATTTTAATGTCTGGACGTAGTTGCTTTAGATACACTGCGATACCAGCGGCTAATCCACCTCCACCCACGGCCACAAATATCATATCAAGGTGTGGCAGTTGCTCGAGTAACTCTTTGCCAATAGTTCCTTGTCCAGCGATAACATCAGGGTCGTCAAAGGGAGGTATAAAGGTTAGACCGCGTTCTTCACCCACTTGATAGGCGTACTGGCTGGCAATATCAAAGCTGGTACCGTGCTGTATCACGTTGACAAACTGCCCACCAAAACGTTTCACTGCCTCGACTTTAATCCCCGGCGTAGTTTCTGGCATGACGATTGTGGCCTTGATACCACACATTTTTGCACCATATGCTAATCCTTGCGCGTGGTTTCCGGCTGAAGCTGCGATGATACCCGCTTCGCGCTGCTTCTCGGTTAGCGTAGTAAGACGATTATATGCGCCACGTAATTTAAACGATTTGACCGGCTGCTGATCTTCACGCTTTAAAAAGACCTCATTACCCAATAAATGAGACAATCTGGTCATTAAGGTGACGTCACTTTGGACGGCGGCGTCATAAACCGGGGCGAGCAGGATCTTTTTTAAGTAATCATTATAAGTAGGCTGATTCATAGCAGTTCATCCAACTTTTTCTTGTCCCTGACGGCACCTCGGTCGGCGCTCGTGGCAATCAGTGCGAAGGATTTCAACGCTGTCGTAACCGCCCGTTGACGGGCTACAGGCTGCCATGGTTTTGCACTATTTACCATCGATTGAAAGCGGGCTTGCATATCTTCATCGCAGATAAGAACATTAATGCTTCTGTTAGGAATATCGATGGCTATTTGATCGTCGTCCTGGATGAGCGCGATGCCGCCTTTGCTCGCTGCTTCTGGCGAACAGTGCCCAACAGATAAACCACTGGTCCCCCCAGAAAAACGACCATCAGTGATTAACGCACAGCTTTTACCTAGACCTTTCGACTTTAAATACGAGGTGGGATAAAGCATCTCTTGCATACCCGGCCCCCCTTTAGGGCCTTCATAGCGAATGACCACAACGTCGCCTGCCACTATTTTATCCGCAAGGATCGCAGAAACCGCATCCTCTTGGCTTTCGAATACGCGTGCGCGTCCAGTGAAGGTAAGAATGCTTTCGTCTACACCAGCGGTTTTAACTATACAACCGTTTGTGGCAATATTGCCGTAAAGCACGGCCAGGCCACCATCCTTACTATACGCGTGATCAATTTTACGAATACAGCCTTGCTCACGATTGGCATCCACATTCGGCCATCGGCATGCCTGACTGAAGGCTTTAGTGGTTCTGATCCCCGCCGGCCCCGCCCGATAAAACTCAATCGCAGCGTGATTGTTTTCGTTAGTGATATCCCAGGCATCCAGCACGTTATTAAGCGTGCCACCTAAAATATGAGCCACATTCTGGTGCAGCAAACCACCGCGCGCGAGTTCAGCTAAAATGCCCATCACGCCGCCGGCACGGTGGACATCTTCCATATGGTATTTAGGGGTAGCGGGCGCGACTTTACACAAGTGAGGAACCCGCTTTGATAAACGGTCTATATCCTCCATGGTAAAGGGCACTTCACCTTCAGACGCGGCCGCCAATAAATGCAAAATAGTATTGGTGGAACCTCCCATAGCGATATCCAGACTCATGGCATTTTCGAATGCCTTACGATTCGCGATATTTCTGGGTAAGGCAGAAGCATCATTGTGTTTGTACCAACGCTCGCATAAGTCGACAATCACCTTGCCAGCCTGCTCAAATAGTTTTTTCCTATCCGCGTGGGTAGCCAGCGTCGACCCATTCCCTGGTAGCGCTAAGCCTAAGGCTTCGGTTAAACAGTTCATTGAATTCGCGGTGAACATGCCGGAACAGGAACCGCAGGTGGGGCAGGCTGAACGTTCTATCTCATCACTTTGTTCGTCACTCACTGAATCGTCGGCAGCGGCAACCATGGCGTCGACTAAGTCTAATTTGATAATTTGATCGGAAAGCTGGGTTTTACCCGCCTCCATTGGACCGCCAGATACAAATACTACTGGAATATTTAAGCGCATAGCCGCCATTAACATTCCGGGTGTGATCTTGTCGCAGTTAGAAATGCATACCAATGCATCGGCGCAGTGAGCATTTACCATATATTCCACAGAATCGGCAATGATTTCACGCGAGGGCAGGCTGTAAAGCATGCCGCCATGTCCCATGGCGATTCCGTCATCGACAGCGATGGTGTTGAATTCTTTGGCAACGCCTCCTGCTAGTTCAACATGTTCTGCAACCAGCTGACCTAAGTCTTTAAGATGAACATGCCCGGGTACGAATTGAGTAAAGGAATTCGCGATGGCGATAATGGGCTTACCAAAGTCACCATCTTTCATTCCAGTGGCGCGCCAGAGTGCTCTGGCACCTGCCATATTACGGCCTTCGGTGGTAGTTGCAGATCGTAGTTTGGGCATGTCGTGTTACCATAATGTTATTTGTAAACGGGTGTTAACCAACCCCATTTATCAGGTGTTTTACCGTTGAACAGACCGAAAAACATGTCTTGAACCTGTTCGGTGATGGGTCCTCGAGCGCCGTTGCCCACTTTAATTCCATCCACGCTGCGAACGGGCGTGACTTCAGCGGCTGTACCGCACATTAGAATTTCGTCGGCCAGATACATGGCTTCTCGTGGGATATTCTCTTCACGTACTTCATAACCCATTTCTTTAAGCAAGGTTATAACTGTATCTCGGGTAATACCCGGTAAGATTGCAGCAGTTTTAGGTGTCGTGCTAACAATGCCGTTGCGAATAACAAAGATATTCTCGCCCGCTCCTTCACTGATATAGCCGTTGACGTCTAACGCAATACCTTCGCCATAACCGTGACGCCTCGCTTCCATCGAAATAAGCTGAGAAGATAAATAATTACCACCTGCTTTAGCCCCAGTAGGCATGGTGTTAGCTGCCAGGCGGTTCCACGATGAAATACCTGCATCGACACCATTCTTCAACGCTTCATCACCTAAGTAAGCACCCCACTCAAAGGCTGCAATCGATACTTCAGTCTCTTGACCAAAGGGCACTTGAAGCCCCATGCCGATATCACCGTAGTAGGCAATAGGACGGATATACGCGGATTTCAGTTCGTTTTTACGAATGATCTCTAATGTGCCTTCATTGATTTGCTCAAGTGAATAAGGAATGGTCATACGATAAATTTTGGCCGAGTCGTACAAACGACGATTGTGTTCCTGAAGTCGAAAAACACAGGTACCTTGGTCGGGAGTGTTATAGGCACGAATACCTTCAAACACTGATGAACCGTAGTGAATTGCGTGAGTTAAAACGTGAACGGTAGCCTCTTTCCAAGGTACGATTTTGCCGTTAAACCAAATATAGTCAGCAAGTTGTTTAGCCATGTTTAATCCTATGAATGTGGGAGCTAGGCTCCGTACTGCCAATGCAATGTAATTAGTATCGCAACGAATAATACATGACAGGGCACAAGCACCCAATAACGTTCGCTTTCGTCAGACCACTTTTAGTTCATACAGGTGTAAATATTCCTGCCCGATACTGGCAAGATTTCGATGGTCGCAAAGCTGTTGCATAACAGATTGCGATAGTTGGATAGTTAACGCAAAAAGCTGGCTAGGACTTTTTACTTAATAAAATAAATAGCATGAAATAAACCTCATATTCAAGTATTTTGAAATTAACTATCCAAAAAATCGGAAAGCAGTATGGGAGATTGGTTTCATATCATTAACTTAGCCGGCGTCGCGGTATGTGCAATTTCGGGCACGTTAATGGCCTACCAGAAACGTATGGATGGCTTTGGTGTTGTAGTTTTAGCCTCGGTTACCGCTATCGGGGGGGGGACTTTACGAGATATGGTATTGGATTTACCTGTATTCTGGGTACAGAATACAGATTATCTTTACATCACGTTGCTGGCTGCTTTCATCACTATAATATGGTTACGTTTTAGTCCCCGCTTCCCTTATCACTATTTATTAATTGCTGATGCGTTTGGTCTGGCGTTATTTAACATAGTTGGCCTGGAAAAAGCCTTAATGGTTGATGCGCCTATGGCGGTAGCTATCGCCATGGGCACCATTACTGGCGTATTCGGCGGCTTGCTTCGCGATGTAATATGCCGAGAAATTCCACTGGTACTAAACGGTGAACTCTATGCCATTACCTGTATCGTCGGCGGGTTGGGGTATGCCATTGCTTATTATATGGAACTAAGTAGTCAGGTCTGTATGACGCTTGCATTAGTCATTACCATACTTATGCGGCTAGGGGCTATGCGTTGGCATTGGCAATTGCCTGTTTTTCATAGCGAACAGCCAAAAAACTGATGCTAAGAACACTTTTTATTTAAGAAGTTGAGTAACTAATACGCTAAAAAATAGCGGGATAATAAACAGTTTTGTTATCGGTTAGTTTTACGCACCAATCGCAGACTTCACTCTCCGAGTTAACAGCCACCTTGATCGCATATATGTTTTGTAAAACCGACTTATTCGCTAAGGGGTGGTGTGAAGAAGGGTTAAAAACTATGTTAACTGATGGCGAAAGCGAGATAAACTCTGCCCTTCGCCGCAATGCTGGATAGGTTAAGTTTTGACGATTTAAGTTGTTCCAACCTGACGGATGTATTGATGCTTTATCTCAATGATATTCGCCGTAAGCTTGTTTGCTTTTTTATATATAAATAACCACATCAACTTTCATTAACACGTTCCTTGGGTACCGCATAACAAATCGTTTCATAGATGGAATCTCTGTGATGCCGAATAAAAAGGTCATAGTCAGTCAAGTTCTCGTTTATCCAGGTCGGTATTGCGTGAAGATGTGCTGGATTATGATAAATAGACACAGCGATGGTAGGTCTTTGTCTTGAGATAACATTAATTGCGCCTTTCAAAACGTCAAGATCACTCCCTTCAACGTCAATCTTTAAAAATGTTGGGGGGGCAATATCACCACCACAGAATTTATCCAGCATAATTTGTTTGACCGTTACACTCCCAGAATCCGCGACTTTAGAAGAGTAACCTAATGTGGTTGGCTCAAATCTGATAACACCTTCTTCGTTTCCAACTGCCACGTTTTGCAGAGACACTTTCGCACTCGAATACTTACGCTCTAATACTTCGAAGTTATTTTCGTCCGGTTCAAAACATACCATCTGTTTAGGAGTAATGTTATTTTGATCTAAAGCGTCTAAGGTGTCACCTGTAAAGGCACCAATGTCATAAAAATTTGAATAGTCTATGTGAGCGGGAAGCTCACAGAAATACTGGGGTGACGTATTTATCCTATCGATATACGTTTTATCCAGAGTCGCTCTATAAGATAACAAAGAACGTACCACTTCCCGAGACTGATCATCGGCAAGAATTGATACTAAATGATTGCAACTATCAGCGTAAGAAGGTGTTAAAAAGAATGTTGAAGGATCTTCTACATAATGAAAATAAAATAATAATTTATCGAGTTTGTTAATCGCAAACGCCAGTTTTGGCAAAACCTCCCAATAAAACATGGTGGCCACGATGACAACGCTATTTACCAAGTTGAGTTCATCTACACGATAAATAGTGATGCCATCTACCACTTCACCAGAACGTGAGCTATTACTATCTATGAACCCGTCAATCTCAATTCCTTTATTCTTTAATAAACCGCTAATACACTTACCCGCCCCTCCCGCACCGTAGACAAATACTTTAGGGGCTTCCATTAACATGTCAAAGGTTTGGCTCTGAACGTGCAATACGTCACTTGTTACACTTTCTTTTTCTACATTCATTACGTTGACTTGATTAAATAGTGGATTAATCCAAAGAAGGACAATCGATAAACTAAAGTTTATTAATACTACAGCCCCCCACTTAGAGATAGCAATCTCAGCAAACTATAAATATTGAAAAAGCGTGGTATTGCAGACGTACAACCAGAACTTACGCTTAGAAATTGAAGTGGAGGGAACGACTATTAAACTATGGGGGCGTTGTACACACAACGAAGCCGCTCGCTACCCTTACGCGTACTGCCCAATCTTTGCTCTACGGGTCTGTTAGGAGCAAATAGTGTTAGTTTCGAATGTTTCTGGTGGGATCGCAGCGACGTATTCAGCTTCGTTAATTCCACATATAAATGTTAGGGGGCCACGGTAATGACATTTGAACTAGCAGGATAGTGTGGTTAATGCCCAGCCCATCAACGCGTAACGTTTTCACTTCGCCACACACGTCGGTAGCTACGGAAATTAAATAGCGAGCAATCACAAAACTGGTCTTTTGAGCAGTACTGCGCGTGAACATGATTATTTAATCTAGGCGCAGATAAAAATTGGGAGAATTGCAGTGGGGTTGGCAGTTGTTTATACGCGCGCGGGAGCAGGGTTGTCCGCGCCGTTGGTCAAAGTAGAGGTGCACTTGGCTAACGGTCTACCTGCCTTTGTGTTGGTGGGCATGGCGGAAACCAGCGTAAAAGAAGCACGAGATCGGGTACGTAGTGCGCTTATCAATAGTGGTTTTGAATTCCCTGCTCGGCGTATAACAGTAAATTTGGCACCTGCTGATATCTCCAAACACGGCGGTCGCTATGACCTTGCCATTGCTATTGGAATATTAGCTGCATCAAAACTTATTCCGTTTAACCGATTAGATGAATATGAGTTTATTGGCGAATTAGGACTAACAGGAGAAATTAAAGAAGTTCAAAATATTATTCCCGCCGCTATTGCTAGTAGTCAAGCACAGCGAACCCTACTCATTCCCAACAACAATACAGCTGAAGCCAGTCTGGTGAAAGACGCATACTGCTTGCCGTCAAGCTCACTGCTACAAACGTTTCATTTTTTAGTGGGGCAGGAAAATCTTGATGCTGTAAAAGTTGTTCCATTGCAGCATAAGGAGGCGTGCCCCCAGTGGGATGATGTTGTGGGACAAGGCCAGGCAAAGCGAGCATTAATGATTGCTGCCGCCGGATCGCATAATTTACTTTTTGTTGGTCCTCAAGGAACAGGTAAAAGCCTTCTAGCCAGCAAGCTAAATAGTTTGTTGCCGCCGCTGAATGGAGACGAAGCATTAGAAGTTGCGTCAGTTCACTCGGTAAAAGGTATTAAAATAGACGCCCGTAATTTTGCCTGTCGACCATTCCGAGCCCCGCATCATACTAGTTCTGCCGTGGCGTTAACTGGCGGCGGAAGTAACCCTACCCCCGGTGAAATCTCGTTGGCACACCATGGTGTTTTATTTCTGGACGAACTTCCCGAGTTTGGTCGCAAGGCATTAGATGTATTGCGCGAACCTTTGGAAACGGGAGACGTCAATATATCTCGCGCATCGGGTAGCGCCACCTTTCCCGCCAACTTTCAACTTATTGCAGCAATGAATCCCAGTCCTACTGGCGATGTGGACGATAATCGTATGACGCCCGATCAAGTAATTCGATACTTAAACAGGCTTTCAGGTCCTCTGCTTGATCGAATTGATCTGCAAGTTGAAGTACCCCGCCTGGATGACTACCCTATGCATGCGGTAAAAGTATCGCCAGAAAATGATTCAGCGCTAGATGCGAAAAAGCGCATTATTCACGCACGCAATACACAATTGCAGCGCCAGAATTGTTTAAATAGCGCGATTAAAATAGATGCCCTTATTCCTTTATGTGCACTAAGTGAAGATGACAAAACCTTTTTACAATCCGCAGCCAAACAATTAAAACTATCTATGCGCGTATTTCACCGGATGCTAAAGGTGGCGCGTACCATTGCAGATTTAGACGAAAGCGAGAATGTTAAACGCCACCACTTGGCCGAAGCGTTGGGATATCGCGCGCTTGATAAACTGATTGTTCAATTAAGTGCTAATTGAAGCATCGCTTTTACTAATGGATGCGAGCGTTTCGTTTTCAAACACGTTAAGCCAAGTTGATACCCTGAAATATCACTTACCTGAATCTGGTTTACTTTATTCGCTAAGCGCGAATGATCCAGCACAACTTGAGGTACGAAACCGATACCGCAACCCAGGGCAACCATACTTACAATTGCTTCATTTCCACCGACCGAAGCGTATATATGGGGCGCAATGCAATGAGTCTGAAACCAGTGACGCACAATGTTTCGGCTAGGACCTTGCTCGGGCAAAATAACCTGATGCGTCTGCCAATCAATGTCTTTTAGCTGTGATAAATTAAACTCTCGTGGGGTAATTAGGACAAGTGGCACGTAGTCAATTGGCGTGAAAATAAGTTCATTCGGAAAGTCCTCAGTATGAATAGCAATAGCAATATCACACTGTTGAGAGAGCACCCGTTCAATGGAGGATGCCGGATCCCCGGTGGTTAATCGTATATCCACATGAGGGTGTTGCTGGCGATATTTTGAAAGCAGTTTAGGTAAATGGCTTTGACTCGCCGTAACCGAGCAATACATTTTCACCTCTCCCCTCAGCACCGCTTTTTCAGAGTTCAGTTCCGCCTGCAACTGTTGCCACTGTTGTAAGGTTTGCTCGCTGAACGACAGCAATTTTTTTCCTTCGTGGGTTAACTTAACCGAGCGATTATTTCGAACAAAAAGTGTACACTGGCATTCATCTTCTAGGCGCTGAATAACGCGACTCAGGGTAGACGCCGTGACGTGCATTGCCAGTGCTGTCTGGCCGAAGTGCAGACTTTTGGCTAAATGAGTAAATAACGTGAGAGATCGAAAGTCCATATATTGCATTTTTCGCAAAACTGTTTTGCAAATATATCATTTTATAAAATATTTTCTATAACGTAAGCTTCGTTCATCCCGGTATAGGCAAACGGTAAAAGTAGTTGGATAATTATGGCTAATTATTTTAATTCTCTTTCATTACGTGAACAGTTAACGCAATTAAAACAATGTCGATTTATGGCACGAGGTGAATTCGCTCAAGGCGCCGCGTGTTTAAAAGATAAACGCATCGTGATTGTGGGATGTGGTGCGCAGGGGCTCAATCAGGGTCTTAATATGCGTGACTCCGGTTTACATATAAGTTACGCGTTAAGACAAAGCGCAATCGACGAAAAGCGCGATTCGTATACGCGAGCGAAAGAAAACGATTTTGAGGTTGGCACTTATCAACAGTTGATCCCTGAAGCTGACGTGGTGTACAACCTGACTCCAGACAAACAACATGCGAACGTTGTTGAAACGGTGATGCCTCTCATGAAACAAGGTGCTACGTTAGCTTACTCTCATGGTTTTAACATCGTCGAACAAGGCCAACAAATCCGCTCTGATATTACTGTTGTTATGTGCGCGCCTAAGTGTCCTGGCACCGAAGTACGCGAGGAATACAAACGCGGCTTTGGTGTACCTACGCTGATTGCCGTGCATCCTGAGAATGACCCACAAAATCAAGGTTGGGAGATTGCTAAAGCGTTAGCTAGTGCAACGGGGGGAGACAGAGCTGGTGTGCTTGCTTCATCGTTTGTCGCAGAAGTTAAGTCAGACCTCATGGGCGAACAAACTATTTTGTGTGGTATGCAGCAAACCGCCGCTATATTAGCCTACGAGAAAATGACCTCAGAAGGTATCGATGCAGGTTATGCAGCAGCCCTTATTCAGCAAGGCCTCGAGCAGATAACCGAAGCACTAAAGTTAGGCGGCATCACGCACATGATGGATCGCTTAACCAACCCAGACAAACTAGCCACGGTTACGCTAGCGGATCAACTCAAACACGTTTTACGGCCGCTGTTTGAGCAGCACCAAGATAACATCTTAAGTGGCAAATTCTCTGCCGACATGATCCGAGACTGGGAAAATAATGATAAGAATCTGCTTACCTGGCGCGAAGAGACACTTTCGACCGGTTTCGAACAGGCTCCCAGCTATACAGGCCAAATCGATAAACAAGAATTCTTCGACAACGGTTTGTTCTTAGTAGCAATGATTAAAGCAGGGGTAGAACTGGCCTTCGAGGTGATGGTTGAAGCGGGCATGTTACCCGAGTCAGCTTATTATGAGTCTCTGCACGAAACACCGTTAATTGCCAATACCATTGCCCGAAAACGTTTATATGAAATGAATGTGGTAATTTCCGATACCGCCGAATACGGCAATTACTTATTCTGTCAGCAAGCAATACCGTTGCTCAAAAAAGAGGTTATGCCCAGCATTGACCTTACATTGATAGGAAAAGGTAAATCGCTGTCGTCAAACAACGTCGATAACCAAAAATTATTACGTGCCAACTTCGCAATTCGCAATCATTTAATCGAAAGTGTGGGTAATTCCCTACGCGAGCACATGCTCACAATGCGATCTATTGCGTAACACCCCCCTGTTCTGTCGTTAGGTGCTTTTAAAAAGCCCTCTTGCCCAGCTAATGTAGCTGGGCTTTTTTTAGCGACTTCACCGCTCAATGGTATGTTATTGCTTTGGTAACTTAACACCCCCCTTCAGGTTAGACCCCAACGAAGAATAATAACAAAAAATAATACTTGTCAGAAAACCATGCTAAGGCGAGAACATTTAGATTCTGCCCCTGACTATTAGAAAGAAAACCAATAGGTTAAAAATCATACGTCAGCTCAACGATTAGCCATGTAAAGTCGTCATCGGCCTAGGTTTCGAACGGGTTGAATTGCATACAGAACACACTACTCCGACCTGTATGAAATTTAATCAAATCTTGATCATTTATATCATTTTCTTTGTATTTAAGATCTGCAAGGAATACGTATATGTGAATTTTCACGCGTATGTATAATAGTGACGACATATAGAGACACATTAAATAATCAATAAAAATCAGCTAGTTAAGTGTATATATTGGGTTTTATTAAATTTATGTAATGTATGGTGTGCCCGCATTAGGACGATATCTCATTGCCTGTTGCGACATCGCTACACCCTGTAACAATTACATTATGTAACCCATTGTTTTTATAAGATATTCATAGTTGGCACAAAGATTGGTTATATAAATGAGTCCTTCCTATATTCTTATAAAAATCAGAGGTATATCATGCAAGCAGAAATGTCCCGTTTTACACAAGTTGGAGATTGGATTTTCGAAGTAAAGATGGTTCGGGCGCTACGCGTACAAGAGTTTGGTCAACCATACAGCGCTTTTGCTAGTATCACCGTTAACGGTGATAATTTGTACATTGATTCTCAAATGACACGTCTCAATGAAGATTTTAATCGAGATGATTACATGTCCTTTTACGAATTTTGTAAGCAGCTAGATGCTAAAGAAGTGCATTACGATAAAGTTCGTCGCGGCAGACGGCAACCGCGCATTGTGGCAATAGAAGAAAACCAAAAGCCATTATCAAAAATTCAGTTGGTTAAATAGTTATTTTATTTACGCGTTTTACGAAATTTACACTGAGCTGAAAATACAGTTCAGGATTAGTCGCGCTCTGCAAAATTAACAGCAACGAACGCGAGCGATGCGAAAATCATAAACCCTACCCCGATCGGATAAAGGGTAGTGTGTATGAAATTATCTATAGCCATTGCAATGGGTACAGCGAGCAAGCTGGAAAGCGATCCTATAATTGCTGCTCCTAGCCCTGCCATATTGCCTAAAGGTTGCATTGCCAACGCATTGAGATTACCAAACAAGATGCCGATGAAGAAAAAGCCACAAAACATAGTAACAACCGTCATCCATAACGGTGGCAAGCCGTTCCATTGATGAATTAAAGCGGTAAATATCAGCGAAAAGCTAATGACGCCATATAGCGCTGACCGACATAATCTCTTCATTCCTACCCGCATTACCATGGTACCGTTAAAAAGTGACGCCAGCCCTACCGAGAAGGCTAAAATAGCAAAGTAGTAAGGAAAGTTATCACCCGTTTGGTAAAATGTTTGAAATATCGTTTGTGATGCACTCAAGTAAGACAAGAAAGAACCAAATATACATCCCATCGCTAAGGTGTAACCCATGACCATCCTATTGCGGAAGATAAAAAAGCATGACACTTTTAACCGCTTCCACCTAAATTTAGGGCGATTATGGGCTGGCAATGTCTCGGGCTGTCGAATGAAAAACCATAAACCAACGAAGACCGCCATAATTAAGAACAGGGTGAAGATATGCCGCCAAGAAAACGCATGCAGCACGATTTGGCCTATGATAGGTGCAAGCATTGGCACAAGAATGAATACCATCATAATAAAACTCATCACTCTCGCCATGGCATTACCTACATAGATATCTCGGATTATCGCCATTGAAGCTATGCGTGGTCCTGCTACACCGATAGCTTGAACAACTCTGCCCAGGATCAGCATTTCCATACTCGTAGCTAACATGCATACCAGCGTGCCGACCGCGAAAATATTTAAACCAAGTAAAATTGCTGCGCGTCTTCCTTTTGCATCGGCGAAGGGGCCAAAAAATAGCTGTCCTATGCCCATTCCCACAAAAAAGACAGAGACAATTAGATGAACTTGTTGAAGACTGTCAGCTTGTAAAGCTTCACCGATTTGATTGAGTGCAGGCAACATGGCATCTAGACTCAATGCAACAAAGGAGGTCATCAGCGCCATCAACGAAACAAACTCTACAATATGCAGAGAGGAGGATGCCTGAGTGGCGTGTGAAGAATTACGCATGTAAGTCCATTTAATCGCTTAGCTGACGGGGCCTGAGATGTTAACACCATAAGGCAAGAAATAATTCGCAGTTTAGATAAAGTAACAGATAAATCTGCCGCCTTTCAGATACAGACTGCAGGAAGCTTACAGCCTCTCATCTTTTGCCGATTCCATGACCACGTGTGTGCTGATCGTATTCACCTGCGGAATCGAGCCTAAAACGTCAGTATGAAATACTTTAAACGCATCGATATCTGATGTTTCTACTCGTAATAAATATTCAAAAGGCCCGGTAACATTATGGCACTCTTTCACTTCTGTGGCGCCACTAACGGCTTTTTCGAATGCAAGCTGTGAAGATTTCGAATGCGATTTAAGACCCACTGCTACATAGGCAGTAAACCCATTCCCCAGTAGTTTTTCATTCATCACTACACGATAACCCGCGATGACCCCCTTGCTTTCGAGATCTTGCACGCGACGTAGACATGCCGATGGGGAAAGCCCTATGACGTCCGCAAGCTCAGCGTTTGAGATCCGTGCGTTCTTTTTCAATTCAGACAATATTATTTGGTTATATTTATCCATTTTGAAATTTTGTTGCATATTCGCCATTTTTTTCGATTGTTAACGCTGAGAAATAGTGACATTACAGGAGTAAAATTGATCTATCAAATCTATTGCGGGAACTGTTAATGACGTCCGACATTTTGGCTGGATTGAGCCTATTCGCGTTAGTTTCTTCTATTACCCCTGGACCGAATAACATAATGTTAATGACGTCAGGTGTAAATTATGGGGTTAAACGAACGCTGCCTCATATGTTCGGGGTGGGTATTGGTTTTACCCTAATGGTAGCTGCGGTGGGTATGGGAGTTATGGTGATCTTTGATCGCTTTCCGGTTATCTACTCAGTGTTACGCATAGTGAGTTTAAGTTACTTACTTTATCTGGCATACAAAATTGCTACGGCAAATCAAGCAAACTGGCAGTCGAAAAGTACCGGTAAGCCCATGACCTTTTTGCAAGCCGCCCTATTCCAGTGGGTCAATCCAAAAGCATGGACAATGGCGCTCACTGCAATAACGGTTTACGCACCAGGAAGAGAAGTTTCGAGCATATTGTTTGTCGCAATGGTATTTGGTGTCATTAATTTACCCTGTATTTCATCCTGGGTGATGGCGGGTACTAAATTACGGCATTTCCTATCAAAGCCAAAGACACTACGCGTGTTTAATGTATCCATGGCATTGTTATTAATCGCTTCGGTATTACCTTCCTTGTTTAATTAAAGGCCAAATATATTTTTTCCCATACCGATGTAACAGGCTGCGCCGGATTACTTTGGTGCAGTAAAGATGTTACCTCTCTTATTACCCCTGCATAATCTTTCCCTGATAATGCTTGTCAGGCTTAGATAGTCACTATAATAACTTTCCGTTTAGATACCATCTCACGTATTAAACCACAGCCCATCTATGGCATGGTTGCTGTGCCCATAAATTCTCAGCTTGTTTTTGCCTTTTCTGAAGCGCATTTTATATAAATTGCAGCAATCCTTTCTGGACATACCGAAGTAGAAAAAGAGAAGTCGTCCCATCACCTAAGTAACCTAGTGCAACTTATTTCCGAGTTATTTATGAGTAATCCGCTGTTTTTTTTCCACGTTGATAATGAAGTCATTGATATTCAGGCTATAATGCGGTTTTTGTGTGTCGGAACTAACGACCCAATCATGGACATATGAGACTAAGGACTGTGCATTCCACGCTAAACAGAGGTATTGGTTTCCTCTTATCGGCTTTTAAACAACAGCATCTGGCCATTATTTTTTTATCAATATATTGCCTATTTTGCTCTTTTTCGGTGTGGGCGATCGAATACGATATTAATGGCGTTGACGACGACAAACTGAAAGACAACATTGAACTGCACCTTAACAACCTTAAAGTTGACTCATCTAACCTGACCGATCCATTCTGGCGCGAACAAATTGCCAAGACGGTGGCTACCGCGGTTCAACCCTATGGCTACTACAACAGTGACACTCTCGTTAAAGTAACAAAAGACGAAACCGTTCGTTTACTAATAACGCTAAACAGTCCGTTAACGGTAGCCAATGTAACACGCGAAATTATTGGCGAAGGTCGACAAGACGAAGAGTTTAGAAAGCGTTTTAATGCGTTTAGTTTAAAGCCGGGCGATACATTGGTGCAGCCAATTTACGAAGCATTTAAATCTTCCATGTTTAATTACGCATTGTCGCATGGCTATTTTGACTTTAATTGGCAAGCCTCTCGTTTGGATTTAGTGCGGGAACAACGTCAGGCAAACATCCTGCTAATTGCACAAAGTGGCCCACGCTACAAATTTGGTGGTGTTCGCATTGTGGGTGAAGATAAAGCCGTCGCCATTATTGAACGCATTATGCCTTTTGAGAAAGGTGAACCCTACAGCGCAGAAAAACTCACCGAATATAACCGTCGTTTAAATCAATCAGGTTATTTCACCCGCGTTATCGCTCGCCCTGTGGTTAATAAAGCAGTAGACAATATCGTTCCAATCGAGGTGACGGTTGTCCACAAACCAAACGATGCTTTTAATGTGGGTGTGGGTGCAGCTACTGATACCGGTCCTCGCGTTCGCTTACGCTGGGAACGCCCATGGGTAAATTCACGTGGTCATTCTATCCATTCCGAGTTATTCCTGTCAGCGCCCGAGCAATCGCTTACCATGGATTACCGCATTCCTATGCAGAACATTTTCAATGATTATGTCAGCATTGAAGCTGGCTACCAGTCTATTGAATACTCTAACACCGCCACAGAAAGTGAAACCCTTTCGCTTTCCACTCATCGCTACTGGCAGGAAATGGATTCGCCATGGCAACAAGACGGTTCAGTGACCTACTTGAAAGAAAATTATAAACAAGGCGATGAAATACCTCGGACCACTGAGCTAGTGATGCCTGGCTATGCGATTCGTTATATCAAAAAAGATGACCTTCTTAATGTGACCGAAGGGCTTTACTTAAAGGGCTATTTTCAAATTGCCCGCGAAGCGCTACTTTCAGATATTGATATGATGAAAGGGGGTATCGAAGGAAAAATCATTCGTACTTTTGGTAAACACCGCTGGGTGGCAAGAGCCGAATTAGGGGCAATAAAAACCAATGATTTTGAACGCGTCCCCGCTTCCCTGCGATATTTTGCTGGCGGTGATCAAAGCATACGTGGCTTTGCTTATAGAGATATTTCACCGCGCGAAAATGTGTTTAATCCCGTAACCGGGGAACGAGTTGAAGCCACCATTGGGGCAAAATATTTAACCACGCAAAGTATCGAATACGCTTATCGTTTTAAAGACAATTGGCGCGCGGCTGCGTTTGTTGACATGGGTACAGCATCTAATGACATAGGCGGAGATGTAGATTATGCCTATGGCATCGGCCCAGGCCTTCATTGGTTATCTCCGTTTGGGCCAGTAAGGTTTTACATTGCCAGAGGTTTTTCTGACTTTGAAAATGGATGGCGTTTTCACTTTATGCTAGGTCCTGAGCTATGAAGAAACGCAATATTTTTCTTATTTGCTTGTCGCCGATTTTACTGATCCTGGCGCTGGTAGTGTTTCTACTAACGCCTCTTAGTATGCCGCTTATCAAAATGGTTGCAGTAAAAACGGTTCCCGATTTACACATTAATGAATTAAGTGGCAGTTTAACTGAAGAGCTCAATATCGGTGGGCTGGAATGGGAAAATGACGCTTGGCAGGTGAAGCTGGATAAAGGCTATGTAAAGTTTCAATTCAGTTGCTTTTTCGCCCCCCAGATATGCATTGATCGCTTATTTTTGTCAGGCGTCGATGTTAAACAATTAGCCGTAACAGAAGAAGAAAGTAAAGAGCCCGCAGCAGAAAGTATCGAGCTGCCTTTTCCTATTGGTGTTCAGGCTTTCGATTTTAATAATATTGCCATAGAACTAGTAGGGCAAACGATTAAACTGAAACAGCTCAAGGGACGCGGAAGTGTGCACACGCGAGTAAAACTCGCCGGACTTCAGGGTGAAAATCTGATCATCGCCATGGATGCTGCGTCTACGGACGAGCCAGCGCCATCTGAGCAACCCACTAATTACGCGCTATCTTATACACCGCCCCAACTACCGGAAATTAAAACGCCAATTCCTATTGAGATTAATAGTTTTGGCTTTAAATCTGTCACCCTTAAAACGGGCGAAACAGCGCACGTTATTAATCAAATTAAATTTAAACGCCTTGGGTTTGAACAACATGATGTTTTGCTAAAGGAGCTGTTTGTAAAACATCAGCTAGCCACGTTACAGCTTAATCTTACCGCCACGCTAAAAGAAAACTACCGTATCGATTTGCTAGCGGGCTCTAAGATTATGGCGCAAGATATAAACCAAACGTTACAGCTTGATATTGACGGTGCGCTTAATAATCTAACAGTCGATTTAATGACTGAAGGAACGTATCAGGCTAATGCCAATCTTCAAGTTAATCTATTAAACGATGAGTTGCCGTTATCTCTGAATTTATCCTGGCCTGAGCAGGCAATAGCAGCGTTACCAGACAGTATACTTCATAAAGGTACGCTAAACTTGCAGGGTAAAATAGGTGCTTACCAACTTGCGGCAGACACGGCCGTTACAACCCCACAAACGGGTAATATCCCAGCTTTAGTGGATGCCACCATCACCAAAAATAATGTCACGATGAATAAGCTTACGCTTAAGCTGCTAGATGGTGAGGTAAACAATACGGGCACGCTTTTTTTAAGTGATACCATCAGCTGGCAGGGTGATACACAGGTAGTCGCTATCAATACGACCTCGTTGATACCCCAGGGGCCAACCGACGTTAACGGCAACATTCCCAGCTTACTCCAATATAGCGCTAAGGGGCTGGAAATCAGTATCGCTGATTTAAATCTGTCGGCGACTCAAGCGGATATTCCGCTTTCCTTAACAGGTTCCGTTGTTTATTCCGAACCCAGTGACTTAATTGTTTCTACAGGCGCCTTAACGCAACAGGATAATGTCATACGCTTCGCGGGTCAGCTGCTTAAACAACGTTATTTGACCGCCGACGTGTTTATCGATATTGCCAAGATTAATTCGTTATATTCGGGTGCAAGTGGCAGCATCAGGGGCAAAATAGATGCCTCCGGTAATTGGCAAAATCCTAAAGCGCAAGCCAATTTAGCACTAAGTGAAGTTAGGTTATCACCCACCGTCAGCTCCTTTATGGCAGAGCAAGGCCCTCTTAACGGTGACCTTAAGGTAGAGGGTGAGCTCACTGAGCATACTATCGCTATCGACCTGGGCTACCCGGAACATAACGTGATGCTTGCTATGGAAGGGAAGTGGAAACATGATACGCAAAGCTGGGGAGCCACGGTTAAATCAAGCGAAGTTGAAGCGTTTAATACGCAGTGGTCGCTGCAAAGTAACTTTGATGTGGCGTTTAAATCTGACCCCCTAATTATAAAAGCAACAGAAAATTGTTGGTTTTCGCGCAAAGAGGGACAGCTTTGCATGAAAGATTTACTTTACCGAAACAAGAAGGGGTTTTGGAATATCGACGCAAAAGGACTTCCACTCGGGCTTTGGGCGCATGAACTATTGCCCGATGTGTTCCCGAATTCACCGGCGTCCATGTTATCGATTCAAAGTGTAGGGAATTATGGTCAAGGTTCACCATTAGATGCTGATTTTACGATAAAAGTGACACCTGCAAAATGGACACTTGGCACAACCAATCCAGTTACCCTGACATTAAACAACGTCAGCGTGATAGGTGAAGCAGTGGATGATGAACTTACTGCTAAAATGCGGGTGACAAGTCCGGAGTTGGGTGAATTTAAGGGTAACATCAACCTAAGTCCACTCTCAGCAGAAGGTAACTTTGACGGACGCGTCTTTTTTAACGACATCAATGTCGCGCCACTTAAACCTATCTCCCCTGCGATACGTGAACTATCGGGTAACCTAAACGGACAAATAGCCCTGGCGGGGCAACTGAATGATTTATCGTTAAATGGCGAAATTGACCTTAAAAATGGTGCCATGAATGTTGAAGATGCTCCCGTTACTATCAGTAACTGGCAACAACATATAGAGCTGAATGGACGCAAGGCTACCTTCGACGGTGAATTTATGCTGGGCGAGGGGAAGGGCTCGCTAACTGGTGACGTAGATTGGTCGGGGTCGCCCGAACTCAATGTGGCACTTAAAGGTGAGCGATTCGACGTAAAACACAGTCAGGCAACGTTGAAGGTCTCTCCCGATATTGTCGCCTCTGTCAAACCGGGTAAGGTGAAAGTAACCGGCGATGTTAACATTCCGTGGGCGCGTATTGAGGTTGAAGAATTACCCGAGAACGCGGTAGCACCATCGGATGACGTTTATCTTCGCGGTGAGCCTCCACGAGACGATCCTCTCGATATCATCGACGCCAGTGTACAGGTAAAGATTGATGAGGCTAAACGAGGAGAGGTGAAGCTTGACGCGTTTGGTTTGACCGCAAACCTGCATGGTTCCATTCGAGTGAATACCGTGCCCGCTGTTGTAGGTTACGGTGATTTGCAAATCCTTGACGGACGTTACGAGGCGTACGGCCAAAACTTATTGATCCAAACCGGTGAAGTCCAGTTTAACGGCCCCCTCGACCAACCCTTTTTACTCATCGAAGCGATAAGAAGTCCGGACAAAACCGCAGATGGTGTTATCGCGGGGATCAGAATTGATGGTGCGGCTGACAGCCCCAACGTGAACCTGTTTTCGACCCCCTCCATGAACCAGGGCGCGGTGCTGTCTTATTTACTCAATGGGCGGGGGCCTGACTCAGAGAAACAAGACCCCAATTACGAAGCGCTCCTAGTAGGCTTTGGGCTTTCGCGCACTACTTCTTTGACAAATCAGGTGGGGGAATCGCTAGGAATCGATAATTTAAGTATCGGTACTACTTCTAGCCCAGGGGGTAATGACACTAAGCTTTCTGTGACAGGTCAAATCAACGAAAAATTGTCGATTGAATATAATTTTGATGTCGGTTTAAGTAAAGAGGATAGTTCCAGTCAAGCCCTTAGACGACGTCAAGGTCCGCCTGACTTGGCAGTTAGATACGATCTTACCCCAAACCTGTTTCTCGAAGCAGTACAAGCTACCATTGAGCAGCAATCGGAATACGCGCTGGATATCTACTATGAATTTTTCTTAGGTAAAAAAGAAAAGCCCGCGCTTGAAGAAGAACTTAAAACAGAGCAGTGATATCCATCCGTAGATACCCATCCGTAAAAACGAGCTCTCATTCGCCGCGTTAATACGGATTTGGCATAGTGTGAGAAACGGATGCAGTGTTACGGATTAAACTTAAGATCGTTAATTCGGCCGTTTTTGAGACTGTAAATCCAGCTATGAATATGAAGTTCCTGTCCACGCGCAAGGGCATCCTTAACCACGTTATTACGACTTACATTACGCGCTTGTTCCATTACATTAAGTTCACACAAACGGGCAGATCGCTCTTCTTTAGGTAATGCGTTAACTTCGTCAGCATGTTTAGCGTAAATATCTTTAATATTGGCTAACCAATGATCAATCAAACCAAATTGCTGATCACCCATGGCCGCTTCTACACCGCCACAGCCATAATGTCCGCATACAATTATATGTTTCACCTTAAGAACTTCCACCGCATACTGAAGTACCGATAAACAGTTAAAATCGGTATGCACTACCATATTCGCCACGTTGCGGTGCACAAAAATCTCACCCGGTAGCAAGTCGACGATTTGGTTTGCAGGTACGCGACTATCCGAGCAACCGATCCACAAATACTGAGGGGTTTGCTGCTTTGAAAGTGTGCTAAAAAATTCAGGATCAGCATCGTGCGTGCGTTGTGCCCATTCAGCGTTATTATCCAGCAACTTTTCGATGTCTTTCATGATTCTCCCGTCAATAGGTTACTTTTCATTTTTACTAGTTAGCAGATCCAAACGCTCAGCTTCTGCCCGAAAACGTTTTTCTCTTTTGGATGCCCAGATATAAAAACCAGTTAGTATTAACCCTACTATCAGCAGTACGGTTGCCCAGTGTTGCCAGCTTTTCGTTTCTAACTGGTTGTTCAGATAGAGTATGCCATAAAATAATAACAGAACCACGTACGATACCCAGCTGGAGTGTCTGGTCAGACGGGCTATCAAAACGTTGTTACGCATTTGCTTTTTCAGCGTTTTTAAATATTCATTGGTTTGGGACACTCGCGTAAAAGCGGCATAGCGCCTCAAATAAGCAAGGTAGCCGGCGAATAATGCACAGATAACAGCCAACCCCATTAAGAGGAAGAACGCCAATTGACCTAGCTCGTTATATTTAAGAACGAGTGCAAAGATAATAGGAATCAGTGCACCAAAATCAATCAAAATGTAACCTCGGTGTTTCCACTTCTGTGTTTTGAACTGGCGCTCTATTTTCTCAATATCAATCTTTTGAACGGTTTGCTGTTGCCACAGCCGTTCGAGGTTATGGTTTTCATTCATCATCATTTAACCTCTTGGTTAATGTTTTCTTAATTCGGTTAATTAGTACACCTACATTACTTTGTGATAAACCACTTAAATTCGCTATCTCGGCGTAACTTAGCCCTTCTAACGACATAGTAATGACTTGTTTTTGAACTAGAGGAAGCTGCCGAATTTCGGCTAAAAGCTTGTCCAGCTGTTGAGTTTGCTCAACATGAGCACAAGGATTAAAGCTTGAAGACGGCACCGAATATATCTGTTCATCTAACGCTTCCACGTCGGGAAGTCGCACCTGAGTGGCTACATGGCTAACTGCGCGGTTGTGCGCCACTTTAAGCACATAGACTTTTACGCTGCTGCGTCCTTCGAAGCGTTTCAAAGCCTGCCAAACAGCAACAACTATCTCCTGTAAAAGCTCCTGTCTTAGCGCTTCATTCGCTTCGTAACTGCTGGCTACACGGCTAAGTAATGGACCGAACTCTTCCCAGACTTCTTTAAAACTCGACGTCACTATTCAATTCTTATTTTTGGTGAGATTTTATCTACGTTTGTCATTCTTAGTCCTACAACTTCAAAATTAATTACAGCTAATGTGTAATATTTTTTTAAACCAGATGACTGATACAAAAGAATACCAACTAATTGGAGAAAACATATGAGTGGTTTACTGATTTTATTCATTATTGTTGCCATCTTCGGCTCAATGTTAGCGGCCCATTACGTCGACGCAAAATGGAATTGTAATTTCTTTGCATGGTTAAACGGGGAAAACGTGAACCCTTTTCAACCTAAACAATCTTTACACAAAAGAACGTCACATAGCGAAAATATTGATGCGTTGAAAAGTCGCATAGAAACCTTGGAAACTATCGTGACAGAGCCTGCTTACGAACTAAATAGAAAACTCAATCAGCTTTAAGAAAATCAGCGACATGGGACATGGCCAGGTCAAATAAGCGTTGTCTGGCTTCGTCAGCTACCCACGCGCAGTGAGGGGTAATTAGCAGATTAGGTAAGTTGGCCGTAATCAAAGGATGATCTGCCGGTGGCGGTTCTTCACTAAGCACGTCCAGACCTGCCCCTGCGAGTTTACCTTGTTTTAACGCGTTGAGCAGCGCCCCTTCATCAATTAGCTCACCACGGGCGGTATTGAGTAAAAAGGCTGAAGGTTTCATCAAATTAAGCCTGTTACTGTTAACCAGGGCTTGGGTTGAACTGGTTAAGGGACAATGCAGGCTTATCACATCCGCTGTAGGCAGCAGACTGTCCAGTTCGGGCCGAGTGTCATCTCTGATTCCTTCCCGGGCAGCAAAAGTCACCCGCATACCTAAAGCCTTAAACAAATCAGCTACTTTATTTCCAATAGCCCCGCTTCCCACTAGGACGGCCTGTTTGCCTTCTAGTTGAGAAACAGGATGATGATGTAAACAGAATTGCGAAGACGCGCTCCACTTACCCTGGCGAACATCACTATTATAGCGATTAAAAGATGTCGCTAAATTTAACAACAGCATTAGCGTATGTTGCGCTACCGCTGCACTTCCATAATTTTCAACATTCTTAACAGTCATCCCATTTTTGTGGCACCAACTTACATCTACATTGTTGGTTCCGGTAGCAAGAATGCCGACATAACGGCATAGAGGGGCCTGCTCGAGAATATGAGCAGGCAACTTCACCTTATTGGTTAGAATAATGGGTGCGTGTTGAATGCGCGAAACCACATCCTCAGGGCGAGTTTGTTGATAAATCTCAAATTCTGCCTCTACATTATTTAACGAAGATAAATTTAACGTCGCCGGTTTGAGCGACTCGAAATCCAATATGACTGCGGTAGGTTTACTCATTTAACCACCACCATATCATCACGGTGCACCACCAATCCATTTGATGGATAACCTAGAGCCTGTCTTAATTCAGTGGTTTTGCGCCCTTGCACGCGCTTTAGTTCAGCGGTTGAGAAAAGCACCAGCCCTTTTGCTATTTTCGTTCCATCGCACTCAATACTGACCGCATCTCCCATATTAAATTCACCTTGAGACCCAACTACGCCACAAGGCAATAAAGAGGCACCGTTCTCACGTATTGCAGTCGCTGCACCTTCGTCAACCTGAATACACCCTGTCTCTTTCAGGGTATGATTTATCCATAATTGACGCGCCCGTTGACTGGAATGCTTGGGGCGAAATACCGTACCCACAGGTTTTCCATTCATCAAGGCATCAAAAACCTCAGGTTTTCGACCATTAACAATTAATGTTTGTATGCCGCTTTGCATACACTTTTCAGCGGCCTGCAATTTAGTGTGCATACCGCCCGTTCCTGCTTTACTTCCTGCACCACCAGCTAGCTTATAAATAGCTTCATCTATCCTATCCACTTCATCTATTAAGCGCGCATCCTGATTAATGCGTGGGTCGGAGGAATACAAGCCATCTACGTCAGAACAGATAATTAATGTATCAGCTTGCGCTACCAAGGCCGCATAGGCGGCCAGATTATCATTATCACCTACCTTAAGCTCATCCGTAGCAACCGTATCGTTCTCATTAATGATGGGTAGCGCATGATGCGCAAGTAACTCCCGTAGCGTATTGGCGATATTGACATAGCGGGTGCGGTTTCGGAGATCTTCAGCGGTAAGTAACAATTGAGCGCAGGGAAAATCAAAAAAACGTTGCCAGTTTGCCATCATTTGGGTTTGCCCAATTGCGGCCATTGCCTGTTTTTCTGCAATGGTGGCAATATGGTTCACGTTTACACTGTTGCGTCCAGCGGCAACGCTACCTGAAGAAACAACCAGAACTTCTTTGCCCGCTGCACGACTGGCAGTAATAAATTGCGCAATAGCGAGTAAGAATTTTGCACTACAATGGCTTCCGTCGGGAGCAATTAACGAACTGCCGACTTTTATTACCGCTCTTTGCCATGTGAACACGCTGCGAGTCCTCTTTAAGTAAAGTAGTTAGCATACTGTAAGTCACCGTGTTTACAAAGCAGCAGATATCGGCTCGTCGTGCCAACGCTGTATAGAGCGTGGTCGCTGGAAACGCTTTCCTATAAGTCGTTAATATTGAGGAAAGTAATTTAGGTGAAACAGGTACGGTGCGCTTGAGCTCAATTAGTTGAAGTAGTGGGGAGTTAGGTGAAGTAGAATTTAATCAATCCTATTGCTCGACATTGCAAACAATGTCTTCTTTAAAATGCGAGTACTACTGATCATGAGTATTCGCGTCAAACTTTGTCATGTTGAGTGCGGTAAGATAATTTTCTAACCGACGAAAAACCTATCCCACGCTGGTAAAGCAAGAACGTTAAAATCAACTGATAAATATTCGAAAGTTAGGAGTGGAAGGTTAAACTCAACTAGATTAGGTCCCTCAAGAACCGTCTTAATACGCTGATTCGCCTTAACTTAATAGTTAAGCGAAATTAACTCGCGAAAAATGAAACTCCACACTTTTCGCGAGGCATTATCCTATAGAAATGTATAATAAACCCACAAAAATATAAGCAATTTGTAAATCAATAAAATAGTCAGGTTCAGTTATGACTACCTAATTACCACGCTTCAACAAATCTTTAAGCTTCTCATCTGCTTTGTCTAATAGTTCATCTTTTTTCTCATCAAACTTTTCTTTTGCTTTTTCCTTCGCAAGATCACGGGTTTTCTTCTTCGCTTCCGCAATCACATTATCCAACATATTGTTCAGGATAGCGGCGCCTACTTGATCAGCGGGCATTCCATTGGGTTGACCCACCGGGCCAGCATTAAAGGTAGGAAGGGTTACATCATACTTTTTCTTTTCCAGCTTTAAGCCTTTGGTATCAAACTTTTCAAAATCGATAGTGAGCTTTGTATTCGCGACCGTGACACTATCCACAACCACTAACGGGGCGGGTTCGCTACTAGGTTGGTCAGATTTGCTTTTAGGTAGATGAGACTGAAGGTTATCTTTCAATACCATCAGGTTTCCGGAGCCATCGGCGTTTACTTCATATAGCATTTCTGGTGCATTAATCGTTAACTCCTGAACGTGATAAGGCTCATCAAAGGAATTACCTAAGTCAAACGCCATATTGTCTACACTAAAGGCATCTTCATCACTGAAGCCTTCAGGGTTGTCAATTTCCAACTCGCTAATCTCCAGTCGACCTTCACGAAACTTCAGGTTCACGCCGGATACGCTAACAGTGGTACCCAGATACCGGCTACCCTTTTTTTCAATTTGGGTTTTTAGAAATTCATTGGCGCCACTCATCACATACCAGACAATGCCGCCCACCACGATGATAACTACCAGTAATCCAATAAATATTTTCTTCATCACTCTCTCCAGCTTTGTTTTATATGTGCTTATACCGCTAAACATGGCGAGTGGTTCGAAATAGGCCCATAACACATCAAAATTGTGTGCCGATATAAACGTCAATAATGAGAAAACACTAATAAATTGTGAAAAAGGATACCCTAACACTACAAGTTGATTAAAAAACAAACTATATTTAATCCCATCAGTAAAGGAATACTTGCTGTCAAAGTGCCTTACCTTAGCTTTCAAACCACAATGCTAATCCAACTGAGGGATACCGGGATGATTGCAAAGAATCTATTAGCAATATTTATCGCCATATCATTTTGCATTTCTGCTATCGCTGCAAATGAAGAGAAAACTGACAAACGTGCCTGTATTGATATGGTAAAAGATGGGTTTCGTCCCATTGACGAAAATCGTCAAACGAGGTTCATGGGCAAGGTTTCAAAGGATACCGCATTGTGTCGCGGCGGAGAGAAAGCTGTCAAATACAGGGATACGCCCTGGGTCGACTGGTCAAATTATTGGGCGACGGGGGATTCCTCTTCTTTAAAAGAAGGCAGTAAAGCAAAAACAATATTGGGTGAACACCTTAAACCAAATGGACGAGGGATAGATGGTTCGTTAATGGACCTAGAGTACCAACGGGTAGAGTTGATCAAGTTTAATTTGTTCGATAACTACACCTACGAGGACTATATTAAAGGACAAGGTAATAAGGATGGAGCATCTATCAAACGCTGGGATGAAATGCGTCTTGATAAAGATGATCCTTTTTTCGAAGCCGTAGGGGGTGATGGCGAACAGGTATGCACTGGCGAACTTATCCGGCACCGTACTTTAAGCGGAATTTGCAATGATCTTATTAACCCCAGAATGGGCGCTAATGGCACTTACTTCGCCCGTAACGTCGCTTTCTCTTCAACCTTTCCCCGCCTAGGTAAAACTGAATTAGCGCGAAATCGGCACAGCGACGCAGAACAGGGTATGCGACTTAGTTTGCTCACCCCCGACCCGCAATTAATTTCGCGTAAATTATTTACCCGGGAACAAGAACAGAATAATAACTGCAATGATGGCTTAGGCTCGGGTAACAATGCGGCCAGTGACGAATGTGATTATATTAAAGCGCCCTTCTTTAATGTTTTGGCCGCCTTCTGGATCCAGTTTATGACGCACGATTGGTTTTCGCATCTGGAAGAAGGCCGTAATCAGTCGAAGTTGGTGACAGTGGGTTGTAAAACGGATGAAGCAGAGAAACTTGGCTGTCGTCCTGGAGACCGAATGGAGCCAGCACTATTTGCCCAAACCAGTGAACCCGCCACCTTCACACACAACGACAAGGAGTATTTAAAACGTGCTTACATGACCACAGAAAATACCACTACTGCCTGGTGGGATGCGTCGCAAATTTATGGTTATGATACCCTTTCGCAAAAACGCGTTATCCGTGATCCACAAGATAACGCGAAACTACATATGCCTAATGGCTATTTACCTCTTTTAAAACCCTGTGATGCGAATACTGACAACAGTTGTGAGGTACAGCCCCAGTGGCAAGGTCAAGAGGCCACCGCGTTTCCAGATAACTGGAATATTGGTTTAAGTTTTTATCACAATCTTTTTGTACGCGAACACAATTACTTCGTCGACCACTTCCGTGCACAACAACAAGCTCATCCCAATCAGGATTCTGGTTTACGCCACCCGCAACGACCGAAACAGGTCATCGCTTACAGCCAAGTGACAGATGAAGAACTATTTAATGCTGCGCGATTGGTCGTTTCAGCCATGATAGCAAAGATTCACACCATCGAATGGACCACGCAACTGCTGTATAACGAACCGCTGTATCGCGGGATGAATTCTAATTGGTTCGGCTTATTTAATCTTGAAGAGAGTAATGAGGTTTCATCCATTATCAAAAAAATTACTCACAATGAAGAAAACTATTTCAGCCGCATGTCTACTTGGCTGGCCCGCGTTTTCAAAGACAAAGATGAGGCCCCAAAAGCTAATTCCTGGTATTCCGTTTTTGCCTCTGGTGCTGGTATTTTTGGGCTACAAAATGCTCGTCAGGAAGGTGCGTTGTGGTGGAAGAAAGATAACTGGGATATAACTAACCCGGAGCACGTTAACGGTGGAGTCAATCATTTCGGTTCACCCTTTAACTTTCCAGAAGAGTTTACTTCAGTCTACCGATTGCATCCTTTGGTACCCGACTTGATAGAAATGCGTGATTATCGCCAAGCCAACCAGATAAATGCCAAAGTGCCTGTAATCGACACCGTTCGTGGCGACGCCACTGCACAAATGCGGGAATTTGGGCTTGAAAACTGGGCGTTAGCTATGGGCCGTCAGCGGTTGGGTGCACTGCATTTACAAAACCACCCTCGTTTTTTACAAAACCTACCCATGCCGCATCTCGATTCACCTAGTAAGAAAATCGACGTGGTCGCACTGGATATCATTCGTGATCGCGAGAGAGGTATTCCACGCTTTAATGAATTTCGCCGTCAGATAGGCTTAAAAAGTCTGACTAGTTTTGATGACTTTGTTGATCAACGACTGGATAAAACAGATCCAAACCGTATTGCGCAAGAAAAGGTAGTGACGAAAATCCGCAATATTTATGGCACCCATAAATGCGACGCATCCAAAGTCATTACTGACGCACAGCAAACAGCGCAAGGCACCCCAATTAATGATTGTCATGGCGCCCCCGATGGCAGTGAAGTAGACAATATTGAGGATGTTGATTTAGCGGTGGGGTGGCTTGCCGAATATACCCGACCGCATGGGTTCGCTATTTCGGAAACACAGTTTCATATCTTTATTATTAATGCATCCCGTCGTTTATTTAGCGATCGCTTCTTTACTTCAAGTTTTCGCCCTGAATTTTATTCAACATTAGGGTACGACTGGGTATTGAACAATGGCCCCTTGGATGAATGTCCGTTTGAATTGGAACAAAACAATAATGGTATAAAACAATGCAATGAGCCTGAGCAGTCTAATGGCCATACGGTTGCCGTGTCGCCATTAAAACGCTTATTGATGCGCAATATTCCTGAGCTTAAAGAACAATTAATGCCCGTTGTGAATGTATTTGACCCCTGGGCGCGAGATAGAGGTGAATATTACTCACTGGCATGGAAACCCCGCAAAGGCGCTGAAAATGATCCAGCGTTTAAAAATTAATGGATGGAAAGAGTGAGAATGAAGGTGGCGATAACACTACTACTATTGTTTGTTGCGGGCTTGAGTGAAGCGCAGCATTTTCCTGGCGAAAATTTTAAAGGTAATGAGGATCAATTAGCCAGACAAATGGAAGCCACCATTAAACAGGTGGTTCGACAACGCTATCCAGACTCCCATATGAAACGATTTAATCAGGCTAAGTCCTTGGGTTGTTTCGACGCGACCTTCGAGGTTAATCACGATATTTCAGCCTCCCTCAAGTACGGACTTTTCGCTAAGCCCGCACGCTACCGTGCACATGTTAGGTTCGCCAACGCTAGCACTAGCGACGATGCTGATCGAGATCTGCGCGGTCTGTCTATTCGGGTTGGCGGCGTTAGCGGTAACCCGGTGTGGGGAAACCCCGGTTTTCAAGACTTCGTGCTTAACAGTCATCCTGTTTTATTTGCGGCTACACCGGAAGAGTTTTTAAGCTTTATTGAAGCTCAACGTAATGAGAGTGTTATCTGGCATCTGCTTACGCCGACCAACTGGGACTCGTTGTTTATTTTATTGACCGCACGGAATAATCCTACCAGCCCATTTGATATTCGCTATTGGAGTACAACGCCTTATCAACTTGGCGACAATCAAGCGGTTAAATACTCGGTACGACCATGCTCGAATTTCCAAAGCGAATTGCCAGGCGAACTTACGAATAATTACCTGCGCGCCGCTATGCAAAACCATTTGGAAAATACAGATGCCTGTTTTGACTTTATGGTTCAACGGCAAACCAATAATGATGATATGCCTATCGAAGACGCCTCCAAAGAGTGGGATGAAGCGGATTCGCCCTTTGTGCCCGTCGCTCGCCTATTAATTAAACAACAACCGTTTATTTCAGCAGAAGCCATTAAGCAATGTGAAGAAACTGCGTTTAATCCTTGGCAAAGCCTACCTGAACACAAGCCGCTGGGTAGAATGAATTATGTGCGTAAACAGGTTTATCACGCTCTTACCCGATTTAGAAAAGAACACAATCGAAAATTAGAAAATTAGAAAACTCGCTTTACGTATTAACAATTTGATAGCCAAAGGAGCATATGGCAATGAACGAAACCATACAGCGCTGGCTGCAGTTAAGCCGCGAAGAGTTGGATGATATATACCAAAGTCATTCAGCTGGAGCCTTACCCCACGGTGATACGAGAGGAACCGCAATTGTTGCCGGTTCGTCACGGGCTAAATTTTTCGCGCGATGCGCCAGAACATTAGCTTGGCAGGGGAAGGTGTTTGATCTTTTCCCGCCCGACTTTGAACGCGGTATTTTAGTTAATAAAGTGCTACCGGTGGGGCTGGGCATGATAGTCGCTAAAGTCTATCGTGATAAAAGTTGGATGGACGGAAAAGACACCATCGTAATCGACTATAGCTCAACGTCCGTTCTTGCTAAGAAAATTCGGGATGAAATTCGAGAAATTGAAGACGGCGTGTATCTGGGTAAAGTGTGGTGGGGTAAAAAACGTATTCTAGACTTTGCCCTCAATAGTCGTTCTAACAGAGTATAAAGTGTGCCCATTTCGCGCAAGATAAGCTGGGGAAGAATTATCCTGTTAGTAGGGGCGGGCTTAATTATCATTGCCAGCATGTACATTGCAAATCGTTTTCTTACAGATCGCGCGGTTACGTATGATGACATAACAGAACACTTTAAATACGGTTCACTGGGCGGTGAGCGTAACTTAGGGATCCCGTATTGGCTATGGAAAGCGGTACCGCATTTATGCCCTGAGATGCTACCCCACAAACAACCAGGCGATATTGGCTTTGAATCCATCGGTATGCTGTACGAATCAGGCAAAAGTCTACCCGTAGGGGTGTCTAAGCGCCGTCACTTCGGCATTGACCGCGTATTTATGAATTGCGCTGTTTGTCATACCAGTACAGTTCGCGGTTCAGCGGATGATGAGCCTACATTGGTACTGGGTATGCCCGCCAATCGATTTCGTCTTATGCAATTTGAAAAAACCTTTTTCGGTTGTATGTCCAGCCAGAAGTTTAGTCGCAGTAACCTGATCCCTTTGATTGATTCACTAGGAGCGGATTTAGACTTGCTCGACCGCTATCTTGTCTATCCAATCGCTATCTGGTTAACCCAAGAAAGACTCGCGTTACTCGAATCCAGACTTGGCTTTTATAAGCAGCAACCTGAATGGGGCCCAGGACGAGTGGACACTTTTAACGCTGCAAAAGCGGTGTTTAACTGGGACTGGTCGAGAACCACCCGCTACGAAATGATCGGCACCGCAGATTTTCCCTCTATCTGGAATCAGGGACTGCGAAAAAGACGCGATGATGGTAAACCCATGGAGCTGCATTGGGACGGCAATAACGATACTGTTGAAGAGCGTAATCTGTCTGCCGCATTTGGGGCGGGAGCCCTCCCCACCAATATCGATCATGAAGCACTTGCGCGTATAGAAGACTGGCTATTAACCCTGCCTTCCCCCAAATATCCGTTTTCAATCAACCCTTCATTAGCTGAGCAGGGCAAGCCGTTATACAACCAATACTGCGCGTCTTGCCACGGAAAATCAGGCACCGACTTTAGCGGTGAATATGTTGGTCATGTACAGTCTATAGATGACATCGGTACAGACAGGTGGCGATTGAATTCATACACCCGTGAATTGGCGCGAAATCAGGGAACCTTGTATAGCACCAGCGAACAGCACAGATTTAAGCGTTTTCGCAAAACCAATGGTTACGCAAATATGCCGTTAGATGGGATATGGCTGCGGGCTCCGTATTTACACAATGGTTCAGTTCCCACAATGCGCGATTTGTTGCGGCCTGCGTCTGAACGACCCGAACAGTTTTATCGCGGCAATGATATTTATGATCAAACCAACTTGGGCTTCGTCAGTGATAAAAAAGAAGCTTATGGCAGGCCCTTATTTCTATTTGATACCCGTGTCGACGGTAACGGCAATCAGGGCCACGAGGGCGAGAGGTATGGCACTTTACTTTCCAACGCTCAGAAAAACGCCCTCGTCGAATATTTAAAAACCTTTTAGCCCTATGTGCGAGGTGACCTATGTTGCAGACTCAAAATAACCCTAAATCTGCCAGGGGTAAAATGCGCTGGTGGCTTAGCATACTTATTCTGTTGCTGGTAGGTGGCGGGGTGTTGGGAGCGGTAGGTTGGTACAAACTATTTCGCGAGGTGCCGCAACCAGACTGGGTCACCGCGACACCTGAAATGCGTTTCAAATACGGCTCGATAGGCTCTGAATATGAAGCTGGCATTCCCTACTGGATCTATATGGTTTTACCGCAAATGTTCCCTGATTATTTACCGGGCAATGGGGGGTATGCGTCATTAGGCTTACCCTGGGAGGAAGGCCAGTCGCTACCGGCTGGTTTTACCAAAAAAACGATTGGTTTTCCCCGTGTCGGCAATAACTGCGCTATGTGCCATACCACTCAATATCGGGAAAGCGAAACAGCGAAACCTATTTATGTGGTCGCTGGCGCAGGGCACACTGTCGATATTGAAGGTATTTTCACCTTTTTGATTAAAAGCGCCAAGGATCCACGTTTTAATGCGGACAATATTCTTGAACAAATCGACATGATCCACACGCTCTCGTTCATCGACAAGCTGCTGTATCGGTTCGCCATTATCCCCATTACTAAAAAGCGCTTAATCGAACGAGAGGCGCAATTCGCCTGGATGTTTCGCGAAGATTTCCCTGAGTGGGGCAGGGGACGAGATGATCCGATGAATTTAACCAAGTATTTCATGCTGAACCTTTCTATGGATGACTCCTATGGCCCAGCCGATATACCCTCTATCTGGAATCTGAAAAAATATGATGCAGAAGAACGAAGACTGAATTGGGATGGGGCCACCCATGACGCTTACTCGGTGATAATCGATTCGGCGTTAGGCATTATGGGTGCAGAGCCTCACAATACAGAAGAATTTTTAGAGGAAGTGAAATGGCTGGAAGAGTACTTGCGCAACCTGCCGCCGCCCAAATGGCCGTTTGAATTGGATAGTGCTTTGGCGCAACAAGGTGAAACAATTTTTAAGCAGGAATGTGCGCGCTGTCATGCAAGTGAGCAAACAGGAAAACCGCTACCACTGGAAGTGGTAGGTACGAGTTCGGCAAGACTCAATACGTGGAGCAAACAGAATGCTATTGATGCGAACAAGGTGGTCAGCGAAGCTGGAATTGAGCGGGCAGGGCTAGTTGAAGAACCGCTTCCCGGCTACGTAGCCCAATTTCTCGATGGAGTGTGGCTACGTGCGCCCTATTTGCATAACGGCTCCGTCCCCACTATCCGCGATTTACTATTGCCACCAGCACAACGCACCGTCACATTTTATCGCGGCTATGATGTGTATAATAAAGAAGATATTGGTTTTATCAGCCAAGGTAACAAGGCTAAGCGGGTGGGGACGCTATTAGATACACGTGTTAAGGGGAACAGTAACCAAGGGCACGATTTTGGTACCCAGCGAAGCGAAAGTGATAAAGAGGCGTTGATGGAGTATTTGAAGAGTTTGTAAAGTTTATATTATCGTATTTAGACCGCCCCCCTAGAGGCAGACTTCATAGCTACTTTCTATACACCGGTAGATCATCGCCTCGCCGCGAGATTTATCTTCAGCGGAAATATGCTGATCAATTTTAGAGAAAAATGCTTCGTGCACTGTCTTTCCGTTATGTCTAGCTAAATGTAACCAGATATATGCCTGATACATTCCTTCTTTAACACCTTTACCATTTATATATAGCCAACCAAGTGCGTACTGGGCTTTAGGGTCCCCCTGTCTTGCGGCTAGTAAATACCATTTCGCAGCTTCAGCATAGCTTTTGGGGACACCAATCCCCAAGAAATATAGATCGCCTAATTTACTTTGAGATAGAACTTCCCCGTTACTAGCAGCTTTTTGATAAAGCTTTACTGCTCGAAGTATGTCTTCCTCTACACCGTCTCCGTTGTGATACATTCTGGCTAAGTTATAGGTAGCATCCGCATCCCCTTGCGCCACAGCTTTCTCATACCAATATTTGGCTTTCGTAAAATCGACTTCAGTTGCTACACCATTGTAATAGAAATTACCTAGATTGAACTGCGCGTCCGCATAGTCCTGTTCAGCGGAGAGGGTAAACCACTTTAATGCCTCTGCTAAATTTTGCTCGACACCTTGCCCAAGATCATAAGATACACCCAGATTGTATTGGGCTGAAGGATGGCCTTGTTCTGCTGCCAGGTGCCACCATTTAATTGCTTCTTTTTCATCCTGGGCTGTTCCTATCCCATTTAAGTAGCGATAGCCTATTATAAGCTGCGCTTCTGCATTTCCCGCTTCGGCCGCTGAACGCACTTCTTCAAAACTAACCTCGGAAGAAGCATTAATAGAGACAGTGAAAAAACAAAGCAGAAACCCTAGATAACAATAACGCATACAAACCTTCCATGAATTTTTTCTAAAGATGTTTCTACTGGGATTTAAGATGAATCGCAAGCTTCAAACGGGTGTTCTTATCAGTAGGCTATAAGAAGTGGGAGTTACAAAAAACTGACAAAGGTTTCTGTAACACCTTAAAATCCTAGTGAATTATGAGATATAGTAAATAATCGATTTATAACCTAACCCCATTTTTAAGATGACCCCAACTCGTCACTCAGCTCATCTGTTCCTTCATTTTGGTGAGTAACCTTGCGTAAGGCCAGCAACCCAATGATCAAACTCATGCTATGAAGCGCAGCGATGCTGATTTGTAACCATATAGCAACATCCATAAAACCCAATAAAACAGCAATTGCTATTAACCGTAAACTGTCGAGCTTCAATGCTTTTGGCATTCCTTGCAAAATGAAACCCGTCATTACAGCGCTGCTGAGTATTGCTAAAATCAGAGCGAACTGAGCTACACCATCAATATGTTGCAACGCTAATAATAAATAAAGCGTAATCATCAACATAATACCGTGCTGCATTGCACAGTAGAGCTTGGTTAGAGGCGATTGGGAGGGGTCAAATTTCACAAAATGCTGTAAAGGCGTTTTAACTATTGGAAATTGTTCAGAAACATCTGCTGGTCGCCAACCAGTACGCCCAAACCAGACACGAAATTTATTTTTCCAGCCTTTCGTGTGGTAGCTGTCTTTAATTAGTTGTGCATAAACTTGGCAGTTCGCCCAAACAGGATTAAAACTTTTTAATGCACCACGGATACCATAAATTATCTCCAAACCTTTCACTTCATGCATGTAGGTATTAAAAAGCCTATCCCAAATGATGAATACGCCGCCATAATTTTTGTCGATATAAACTTTATTTTGAGCATGATGGACACGGTGATTGGAGGGCGTAACGAAAATTTTCTCCAGCCAGCCCAGTTCACCAATATGGCGAGTATGCACCCAGAATTGATACACCAGATTAAGCGCTGCAATGGTGATAAACATTTCTGGAGGAACGCCTGCAACTGCCATAGGTATATAGAATATCCAGCTAAAAATGGCGCCGCTGGTTTGCCTTAACGCAGTGGTTAGGTTGTACTCTTCACTGGAATGGTGTACTACATGAGCGGCCCACAAAATACTCATTTCATGGCCCATACGGTGATTCCAGTAATACAAAAAATCATACGCGATAAAGGCAATCACCCACACCCACCAGCTTTCAGGTAGTGAAACCAGTGAAAACGCGTCGAATATTAAAAAGTAAATTGTAACCGGAATAAGTTGATGGGCGATTACCATTACGCGCGATAGCACCCCGGCACTTAAGCTGGTAATAGCATCGTTCACCCGGTAAAAACCCGTCCCGCGGACTCGATCTACCCAAAGCTCTAGGGCAATAAGAAAAAAGAACATCGGAATGGCGTATAAAATCACCGTCATTGAACTATCCCGTCTAAAAACTAAACACTTCGTCCATCCTGTCAGTATATAGCAAAACACCCAATCCAAAAGTTGATTATTTACTATTTAGATAGAATTTAATTACCTGTATTCAATTTTTCTTTTTTTGCAGCGATCGTATGAACGATTATTTCAGTAGAAAATTTATATAAAATAGTAAGTTGTAAAAATTAAGAGTAGACTGATAAAACAAGATAAAACCTGACTATTTTGTCTTTGTTACTATACTTGCACGAAGGGATTAACTATATCAAAGGTGAAAAATTATGAGTGAACCTGGGGAAAAGCGTACGCTAGCACCACACGTTGTCATTATTGCGATCATCGTCGTTGTTATTTTGGCTGTACTTCTTTGGCCTAGTAACAAACCTGAAGAAGAGGTGGTTGACGAGCCAGTAGTATCCGAGCAGGAAACCTTGGATGTTGAAGAGCCTGAAATATTTGAACCCACTCCTGAGCCTGAGCCGGTAGAAATTGATCCCGATGCAGAAGTTGAACCTATGCCTGCGCTACCGGAAATTGAGCCCGAACCAATGGATACTACCGACGATGGCATCCGCACTTCGCTAAAATCATTGAATGAAGAAGCGCAGACTGAAGAGTTGTTAGTTGATGAAGGGTTGATGCAGCGATTCGTGGTGTCTGTGACCAATCTTTCAAATGATCAGATGGCACCGAGCCATCAGCTGTTTAAAGCACCTGAGCAGGAATTCCGTACTTACAAGCAAGCTGGTAAAGAATGGGTAGACGCAGCAAGTTATAAACGCTACACCCCGTATGTTAACTTGCTTGAATCATTTGAAAATGAAGCCCTGATCGATTTGTACGGCCAGTATAAAGGCGACATTCAGGCAAAGTATGCAGAAATTGGGAATCCAGATAAACCGTTTAACGAAGTTATGATTGAAGCCATTAATCAACTACTGGACACCCCCGAAGTGCCAGTTCCGGTAGAAGTATATAGTGACTCAGTAACCTACAAATATGCCGATGAGCGACTTGAAGAACTCAGCTCGCCGCAAAAACAATTGTTACGTACGGGTCCGGACAACATGCGCCGAATTAAAGCTAAATTACGCGAAGTTAAAGCGTTGCTAGAAGAACAAGATGGATCTGAATAAGCTTCAAACCCAAATAACAGGTCATCAAGATGATGGCCTGCCTCCAGTTGAGAAATGGGATCCTCCATTTTGTGGCGACCTGAATATGCAAATTAAGCTTGATGGCCGCTGGTTCTATGAAAATTCACCCATTGGCCGTCTTGCATTGGTCCGGTTGTTTTCGTCGGTATTGAAAAAAGAAGGGGAACGCTATTTTTTAGTTACACCTGTTGAAAAGGTAGGACTCAGCGTAGAAGATGTGCCTTTTTTAATCACCCAGTGGAAAGAGGAAAATGGCGTTTATCAGTTCACCACACAAACAGGTGATGAGCTTCCCCTCAATGAAAATCACCCAATTGAACTACGCCAACCGCCCACAGCATTAAGCGACCCTCAGGCAACGCCTATCCCTTACATTAAGGTTAGGCGTAATCTGTGGGCTCGATTTAACCAGAACGTGTACTATCAACTAATTGAACGCGCTCAGCCAAAGCAAGCTAATGATGGCACCACTAGCTTACAACTTACCAGTCAAGGGCAAACATACTGTATTGGCAAACTGCCCAGTAATTTAGCGTAAGAAATTCTGGCTCAGACCACAGAACTATTGAATATTCTAATTTTAGCTTCGGGTGGCATTAGTCATTGCACTGGCACGCTGTGCGTTACCGTGAGGCAGGGAATTAATACCTGTATGTTCAAACTTGCTTTCCTGGCGTATCCGCTGTTGCGAATGTACCGCGTCACCAATATGATTTGAGCGTGTATCAATCTCTCCACTCATTGAATAAATTTGATTATTCGCAATGGCAGATTTTTTCCGCTTCCTCAGCACTTTGCAATTTTTTAGGCTATCGGGTACGTTTTCAACCCATTACCTCGAGGTAGTACGCCTTTACTGCATGCTACCCAGCATGTTTTTGGCAGATTCGTGGGTACCCGGGGATAGGGCCCTGACTTCATCGGCTCCCCTTGCGATACCTCTGCCTTTTTCGCCATTTCTCTACCGGGTTTAATTCGAACCGACTGATAACCCACCCGCTAACCGTTCGCCACTATTGGTATAACAAGCGCATTTACCCGTTAATAGCGACCGTATTTTCAGCAATTTTTAACTATGCCACGATTTTCCTTTCTACAACTTTTAACATAAATCGTTAAATACCGCTTTTGGCCTATCTGAACGACGAACGATATTATGCTTTTTGCCCATGAGCTCTTTTCGGCTAACGCCTTTAACTTTGCAAAAAAGCATCATTAGCGTCAGTAATCACGCCATGGTTAACCGGGGTAGAAGCGGGCTTAAGGTTGGTTGCGTAATCTATTTGAACATTTTAATCTGGCGCCACTTCAGATCCTTTTACAGAGATTACTATTAGTAATAGTTGTCAGGACGTATAGTGCAAACTATGGTAATCAAGCTGCACTTGGAAAACTAATTCATATTAAAAACCACTATAAAAACAAGTAGAAGACTATGAAAAAAATATTTATTTTAACCGCTATCAGCTTGCTATCAAGCAATGTGGTTGCAGACACACTGATTTATGCCGGTCAATTATTTTCAGCCGAAAATACACAATTACAGCGAAATATGACCATTGTTGTAGCAGACAACAAAATTAAAGATGTCGTATCGGGTTTCAAAACGGCTGATGACGGGGACACGGTTATTGATTTAAAAGGCGCCACTGTAATGCCCGGTTTAATGGACATGCATGTTCACTTATCAGGTCAGCATGGTGGGCCTATCACTTATTTGGAGCGATACCAACTAAATGAAGCTGATGTTGCATTACGCGCTGCTTTTTACGCTGAAAAAACGTTATTGTCAGGCTTCACCAGTGTACGGAATTTAGGTGATGGCTATAACGAAACTGTAGCCTTACGAAAGGCTATTGATAAAGGCCTGCACATCGGCCCAAGAATATTTACGGCAGCGAAGTCTATCGCCACTACAGGGGGGCACGCCGACCCAAGTAACGGCATGGCGTCCCGAATTCGTCCCGATGTAGGCCCCTTGGAAGGAGTCGTAAACGGCGTGGCTCAAGCCAGAGAAGCGGTCAGACAACGCTACAAAGATGGTGCAGATCTAATCAAAATCACGGCTACCGGGGGCGTGTTAAGTGTTGCCAAGAGTGGCCAAAATCCTCAATTTATGACTGACGAGTTAGCAGCGATAGTGGATACAGCTAACGATTATGGTATGCACGTGGCCGTTCACGCCCATGGCAAAGAGGGCATGAAGCGCGCAATTTTAGCCGGGGTCGACTCTATTGAGCATGGTACTTACATGGACGATGAAATCATGCAACTTATGAAAAAACACCAAACCTGGTATGTGCCTACTATTCTGGCGGGCGATTTTGTAGCCGAGAAGGCCAAAATTGAGGATTATTTTCCAGAACTCGTCAGACCCAAAGCCGCTGCCATCGGCCCACTCATTCAACAAACCTTTAGTAAAGCCTATAAAGCTGGCGTAAATATCGCATTTGGTACAGATAGCGGCGTTTCGGCTCACGGTGATAATGCACAAGAATTTGCGCTAATGGTAGCAGCGGGTATGTCGGAGGCCGAAGCTTTACAAAGTGCAATGCTTAATGCAGCAACGTTACTGGGGGTTGAAAACGAACTGGGAACAATAACGCCAGGAAAACTGGCAGATTTTATTGCCGTGCCGGGTAATCCTTTGGACAATATCCACGTAATGGAAAAGGTGAGTTTTGTGATGAAAAACGGACGTATATATAAACAAAATTAGGGACAAATATGTCGATTAAAGGCGCGCTTAAACAGAAAACGAAGAATATGATTCATTCTAATCATATTTATACCAGCATTACTGTCGCCTCTTTTCTCGAATCTACCATCATTCCTATTCCTCTGGAAGCCATACTCGTGCCGGTCATGCAGGCGCGCCGAGAGCGTTTGTGGATGATTGCCCTAATGGCCACCATAGGCTGTATTATTGGTGCGGTATTTGGTTATGCATTGGGTTTTTTCCTGTTCGATATGATTGGTGACTGGATAATTCAAACCTTTTCCAGTCCCGAACAATTCGAACATGTACAACAGAAAATGAAACGGGAAGGTTTTTGGTTCGTTATGACGTTAGGTATAGCCCCTATCCCTTTTCAGATAGCGATGCTTGCAGCCGGCGCTACCCATTACTCGATATTTAGTTTTCTAACTGCGACATTAATTGCGCGTTCTATTCGTTATTTCGGCTTAGCGGCGGCCGTATATTACGGTGGGAATAAAGCAGAAGAACTTATTCGTCAATATAAAACAAAGGCCATAATTGTGCTCACGCTGATTATTGTCTTATTATGGTGGCTAACGACACAGCTCTAACCTTTCCATTTGATAATAATTCTCATTTCTATTAGATTAACTTGCACTGAAAGTTAAGTTTGAAAAGGAGAAGTGTATGTCACCCCCCGCTATCGCGTCCGACCGGTTTATCAATGTGGGTATCAAAGCATCTACATTGGTCGACATTTTAGCTTCTTATAAAATTCATATATGTGATCTTCATTGTGTGGATCAGGCTGATAAACACGCCCTGCAACGGTTATTGCTACAGGCAACCATAAATAATATCAGCAAGTTATGATCATTTATGACGAAAGCTATATATAAATAATCATTATTAACACTTCGAGAATACTGATGGCAGACCACGAAACATGGATAAAGTATATAGCGAGAACGGGTTATGCTTCCAAAACGGTGCTTTACATAATGCTTGGAGTTATCGTTGTGAGCTCGGCTTTCTCCGCTTTCACTTCCTCGGGAAGTCCTAGCAAAAAAACTGTTTTCACTAATATATTAGAGCAACCGTTTGGCAGATATCTACTCATGGCTGTAATCGCAGGTATGATTTGCTATTCGTTATGGCGGTGGATTCAGTGTTTTCTCAATACCGAAGAACTGGATATGGAAAAGGCAAAGGACATCATCATGCGCGTCTTTTTATTCATATCCGGCGTTCTTTACTTCTTAGGTGCCTACGCAGCTGTAAAAATTCTAATGGGACAACGCGGCAGCAATGGCGGGGGTGAAAGTGGTGGGGACAACTCAAGCGAAAACATTGCAGCTACACTAATGGAACAAAGTTGGGGCGGATACGTGGTGATGGCGCTGGGTATCATCATTATCATTTTTGCTATCGTCCAGTTCAAGCACGCGTGGAAATGTGACTTCATGGACAAATTTGTCACCCAAAATATGTCATCTAAGGAGATAGAGGCAAGTAAAAAAGCGGGACGTATTGGGTATGCGGCACGCGGCATCATTTATTCCGTCATCGGCGTTTTCTTTCTTCAGGCCGGGTGGTCTCACGACCCAGAGGAAGCGGGTGGGCTTAAAGAAGCGTTTCAATCATTGATGGAACAGCCATTCGGTGACTGGTTATTAATGGCGGTAGGTATTGGGATTGTTTTATTTGGGGTGTTTTGTGGCTTCGAAGCGTTGTACCGGCAAACTGATAAAAAATCCAATCCCGCGCATGCGTAAATGGAGAGATAGATTATAGACAAAAGGGGCCTTACGCCCCTTTTTCAATCACAAACTGGTACGGCAATATCTCGGTCTGGCTAAACAACAAATTATGGTGCATAAACTGACAAAACGTAGGGATATCACGCGCTGTGGCAGGGTCGTCAGCAGTGACTAATAACGACTGCCCCTGTTCCATTTTACGCAGTGTCAAACGCGTCATCATCACAGGTTCAGGACAACGCAAACCTAACGCATCTAATGTATTATCCGCTTCAGGTGCTACCTGCTCGCTCATTTGTCTGCAATACCATATTGGCTGCGGTAAGCTTCTATCGCTTCTACAGAAGCGCCGAATTGACCTTGTCCTTTTAGATAATTAACCACATCATCCAGCGAGACAATTGAAACCACTTTGGTACCATAGTCACGCTCTACTTCCTGTATAGCCGATAAGTCGCCATTACCTCGCTCCTGACGGTTAAGGGCAATTAATACCCCCGCTAATGAAGCATTATGAGCATTAATAATGTCCATGGACTCGCGAATGGCGGTACCAGCGGTGATTACATCATCCACCAGCATCACTTTACCTGTTAATTCGCTACCCACCAAGGTACCACCTTCACCATGAGCTTTTGCTTCTTTTCGGTTAAAGCAATAAGGAATATCAACGCCATAGTGGTCATACATAGCTACCGCCGTAGTGGTGGCTATAGGAATACCTTTATAAGCTGGACCGAACAGTAAGTCGAAGTCAATTTTTGCGTGCGTAAGTGCCGCTGCATAATAGCGACCTAACCTCGCTAAGTCGCCGCCTTTATTGAACAATCCTGCATTAAAAAAATAAGGGCTTTTGCGGCCAGACTTTAACGTAAACTCACCAAACTTTAGTACATTTCGCTGTATGGCAAATTCGATAAATTCTCGTTGAAAATCCTGCATGCTTCCTCCTTACGCAAGGGCTGATTTTTGAATATCGAACAGCTCACGTAAACCATGCTTAGCAATCTCTAACATCTCATTCATTTCGTCAAACGAGAACGGCTCAGCTTCTGCGGTACCTTGTACTTCGATTAGCTTGCCAGTTTCTGTCATGACGATGTTCATGTCAGTGTCAGCAGCTGAATCTTCGGTGTATTCTAAGTCGGCAATAGGCGTGCCCTGATAAATGCCAACCGACAGCGCTGCAATCATGTGTTTCAGCGGATTAGCTTTAATAATGCCTTTACTACGCATATAGGTTAACGCATCTACCAATGCCACACATGCGCCGGTAATGGAAGCTGTACGGGTACCACCGTCAGCTTGAATGACGTCACAATCTAAAGTGATCGTATTTTCGCCTAATAGCTTGAGATCTACAGCGGCGCGCAAAGAGCGAGCGATGAGGCGCTGAATTTCAAGTGTACGACCGCCTTGTTTGCCTCGAGCCGCTTCGCGGTCGCTACGAGTATGTGTAGCGCGTGGCAACATACTGTACTCAGCAGTCACCCAACCTTTGCCCATTCCTTTCATAAAGCGCGGCACCCCTTCTACGACGGTGGCATTACACAATACCTTGGTATTGCCGAATTCTACTAATACCGATCCTTCCGCATGGCAGGTATAGTTTCTGGTAAGGGTAACGGGGCGAATCTGACTGGCGGTTCTGCCGCTTGGACGCATAGTTTTCTCCATAAGAGTAGGCAATAGATAACGATAATTGGCAAGTATAACGTAGACCAACCCCTGCGGGAAAATCATCTTACGATTAAATTAAAAATGAATGCATATACGTTTTTTAATGTAGGAAATAAGCTACTATGGACATACGAGGTTTCTGTTCTTTTTTACGTACCGCAAAGAGCCATAGATTGGCTATTTGCTTATGCAGAAATCAATAACTATATAGGTGAGACGTGATTTATAGTATGACCGCTTTCGCACGCAGCGAAGTAAAACAAGATTGGGGTACCGCCGTTTGGGAAATTCGTTCTGTTAATCAACGTTTTTTAGAAACGTACTTTCGATTACCAGAGCAATTCAGAGCTCTGGAACCTGTTTTACGCGAACGTCTACGTAAAAAGCTCCAGCGGGGTAAGGTAGAATGCACTCTGCGATTTAGCGCCAATGAATCCAATGTTAGTAAATTAAATATGAACGAAGAGTTGGCTAAACAGGTATTGCATGCAGCCGATTGGGTGCAGTCGCACGGTCAGTCAACGGGTGTAAATCCCCTCGACGTATTACGTTGGCCTGGTGTCATCGCTGCAGAAGAAACCGATATGGATGCCATCAACAGTGAGGTGCTAAACAACTTCGACATGCTTCTGGAAGACTTTATATCAGCTCGCGCCAGTGAAGGTAATGCGCTAAAAGCAATGATTGAACAGCGTTTGGACGGTATTGAAACGGAAGTTAGCAAAGTCGAAAAAGAGATGCCAGACATTATGCAATGGCAACGAGACCGAATCAGTTCACGTTTTGAAGAAGCCAAAGTAGAACTTGAGTCAGGTAGGCTGGAGCAGGAAATGATCCTGTTAGCGCAAAAAGTTGATGTCGCCGAAGAGCTCGATCGCCTCAAAGCCCATGTTGCTGAAGCGCGTAAAATCTTAAACAAGGGGGGCGCAATCGGACGCCGTTTAGATTTCATGATGCAGGAATTCAATCGCGAATCGAATACGCTGGGTTCAAAGTCAATTAATACTTCAGTTACGCAGTCGGCGGTGGAAATGAAGGTATTGATTGAACAGATGCGAGAGCAGATCCAGAATATTGAGTGAGCCGACACCTACAGCGCAAAACACCTCTATAGCCCTTTAAATATAAGGGGTCATTCAGACACTAGCCGACATAAGAAGACAGGAAAAGACACGCTGACCACCACTTTTTAGGCCTAAAGTGGTGGTTGAAGTGGTGATCTGTTTTCACCTGCATTTGCTGTGTTTTCATCAACCAATGGAGACACAGATGCCACTTAAATATACACGTAAATCCATCAACGAAATGGTCGCTCGAGGCAAACCGGGAACCACCCGGGTTGCCTCGGGATTATATATTGTTGTTAAACGACCGATGATCGCGCGATGGTTATTTCGTTATCAGTTACACGGAAAACGAACTGAAATCACACTTGGTGCTTACAGTGAAACAGATAAACTGTTGCTGTCATTTGCAGAAGCAAAAAAACAAGTCGCCCTGCTACAAGCACAACTTGCCAATGGCGATAACCCGAAAAAAGATGCGCGACTAAAATCCTATCTCGAAATTAAAACCGTCGATGACCTGGCGCAAATGTATCTGAAGAGAAAAGCGCAACGTATAAAAACTGGTCACATTTTAGTTCGCCAATACGAAAAAGACATCAAACCTGCCATCGGTCATATCCCCTTATCAAAATTACATCCACTTGATGTGTATGAAACTGTGCAGCAAATTCTAAATGAAGGAAGGCCAACGATTGCCAACCGCATCTTATTCCTATGCAAAAACATTTTTAAGCTGGGCGTGAAGAACCAGTTGTTGGATAGCAACCCCGCAACCAACTTCACGACGAACGAAGATGCGGGAGGCACCCGCCCGCCCAGAACCATAGTTTTGAGCCAGCAAGAGATCGGCATCTTATTCAAGGTCATGCGTGCAAATCCAAAGAAAGTGCCTGAGGCCACCTATATAGGCATTACCCTGCTGATGATCCTTGGAATGCGAAAAATGGAACTGTTTAGTGCTCGCTGGACTGAAGTAGATCTGGAACGTCAGATGTTCCATCTGCGTGCAGAAGATACTAAGTCTCATCGTGCTATCGCCATTCCAATACCCGAGAGAGCATTACCACTGTTCAAACGCCTAAAAGAGTTAGCCGGCCACTCCCTCTACTTGTTCCCTGCGCGAAAGCGCAGTAAGCATGACCATCTTTCTCATGACACTGTTAATCACACACTTGCAGATCTGTTCGGCAAGAAAACAAGCAGCAGTAAAGCCTCACCCAATTTGTTAGGAGCAGCCGGCGTAACCGAGTTCGTTGTACACGACCTTCGTCGTACCTTCCGAACATTGCTTGCGCAGTTGAGCGTGTCGGAAGAAGTGGCAGAGAGCTGCCTGAATCACTCAAAAAGTAAGATCGTACGGATTTACAATCAATACGCTTACATCGAAGAGCGAAAAAAAGCACATGAGAAGGTCGCAGATGTGATCTTGCCACTGGCCGGGTATGCCGAATCCATCCAGGGATTCAAGCGTGCATAAATAACAATAAACATAGAAGTAGCCCAGTAAAAATGGGCTAACACAGAGATCCAAAATATAGAGAAAATCAGTTCATGAAAGACGCAAATTATCGCCAGAAATTTATTATCCAAGTGCTTGATGCTTGGCTAAACCGCAATGCCGACGAGAATATTTCTGTAACGATGGATGAGATGGGAATTTTCATATTGCCACCGCCCATAATACCTCAATCGTTAATAGCAGAATTCGACACAGACCTGCCGGCCATCTACCGTGCCTGCCCTCGCATTGCAGCTTTGTATATGCCAGAGAATCATCAAAGAAAAGGGGTTTTCACTGACATCGTCAGTGAGTTATTAGAACGACCTACAACAAGAGCCATAATGTTCGGTCCTGTCTGCAACGATAGCTTTATAGAGTACCTTCAACAGCATCCAAATTGGCATGAAGTAGTAGACCCATGGGAGAACAAAGAGGGTCGAGCGTCAGGCCCGTTGTATATACGTTTTGTTCAAAAATCATGCTAGTCTTGCCAAATAAACGCTTTAGATTGAAGACAATATGAAATGTTACGTTGTTGATGGCACCGATGAGTTGGGAATTTAATTAATTCTTTTGAGAGATAATGCTCTATCTTCGGGTATAGGTTTAATATTCCCGAAGATTTTAACATTTTTGCGAAAAGAGAAACTCAATGGAAAGCCTTAAGCTCTTCCATAAATTCATTATAAAACTTCCTTTTCTTTTCTAAGGCAATTAATCTCTCTTCCTTGCAGTCCCCGTCACATAATAATGTGACTCTTTTAATTTCATCATCTACTTCATCACAAACTTTCTGCCAGCCTTCTCTATTTTTAGCAAGTTGCACTAAAAAATAATTTTCAAGCCCTTTAAATACATGATGTGCAAACATTAAAAGAATTGTAATAATCAATCCAACACTAATGACAATTATAGGCAAACTATAATTTTTCATGCCGGTAGAGCTTACCGAAAATAAACCTCCTCTATTTTTGGTGTCCACCAAATAATAATTTCCTTTATTATCTTGGAATAAAACATTCCCCTTACTAAGTTGCTCTCTTGTATTTTCATCTAAAGTAACCGATGCTCTCTGAATGTTATCTTTCGGTTCTACTTTAAAGGAAAAAGTATCTTTTCCGTTAAAGCTGAAAATGAGTGTGAAGAGCATTACAATAACCATGATTGGTATGATCTTTTTTATAAAGCTCTCAATAAGCTGCACCTTATAGAAAAAACTTGATAAAACGCTGTAATTATCTTCCTTAATAACGCAGTCTGCAACGGTGACCTTATTATAAGGGTGCTGGCATTCTAACGATAGCGACTGATACTTTCGCCTGATATCTGTTTGATACATTGCTCTATAGTAAAAGCAGAGCACACCAATTAAGAGGCCTAACAGTGTCGCAATTGTAACAATTTCGTTTTCCATACTACGCTCCTTGCCTTGACGTAGACACTTCTCCCTCAATTATTCTTGAAAATACTAGCGTTAACGAAGAAAAAAGTATCGAAATTAAAGATCCAGTTAAAGTGGCCATTGTGTGTGAGATTTCAAAATAGTTTGGCCCGTAAATTGATATAGCTAAGAAAATCAACCAACTAAAAATCAAACCTATAGCATTGATAAGATCAAATGAACTAGATAGGACTTGCCCAGCACTTTTTTGCCTGACGCCAATCACCCAAAATATATGGGGAAAGAATATTGCCAGCTGCGAAAAAATAGTATAAATAATCGGCAAAAAGCTTTCCGTAGCTTGCTTGTAAAGAAGAGTAAATAAAGCAAGCTGTATTATTGATATTAAGATAACGCCAGACACTGCAATGGCTTTAAACTTTGCTTTTGGGGCCATTAGAATTCTATTTTGAAAAGTAGACCTATCCGAAATAGATAGAACCGAGGCAATTAATGCGGAGTCAGCGGTTGAAAAAAGTGCTGAAGAGAAGCCTGCAAAAAGGACGGCAAATGAAAAATAAACAAATAAATTTTCCGACAACCTGAAAAAATTAAAGAAATCACTTACATTTGAGAATTTCACACCACTTATATAAAAAAGTGTTAACGCCACAACAGGAACTATCCAAAGAATTAAGAAACCTGTTATGACATTCTTAAGGCCAACTTGAGCCTCGGTTACACTTTCCGTCGAAGCTAAGCGTTGCCAGGAACTTAGTTGAGTATACGGAAGAGTAAAGTTTTGAATAGTTACCCAAATGACAAAAACGAATACCTCAGCATCATAGTTCTTATCAAGAATATCACTTTCTATTGTACCAGTTGTCCGAAATAAAAATGTAAAAATCGCTGATATGAGAAGAAAAGCCAAAGAAAGTATCATTAACTTAAATTGCCATGAGTCGCTCTTAAATACAGCTCCCATTCCTCCTGATGAGACATAGAAAACAACAACAAACAATAAAAATCCAAAAGCTAGAATGTTCGACAGGAATGTCTTTTCTTCAATATAAAAAGTCAGAATTTGAGACCCGATAAAAAGCTCTAAAAACAGCATAGTCAACAATGCCGAAAAGCTTATTAATGAAATTGCTCTAGATGTATACTTCCCCCCGGTCGATAAAAACCAATAATCAGAAACGGTGGATAGCTCGTTTGTATTGTCAGAAGATCTCTTCATTATGCGTAAGAAAATGAATTGACCCAGTAAATAACTTATGCCACACCAAAACAAAAATAATCCGTACTTTTCTATACCCGTGATGAAAAAGAAAATTACAGTAGCTAATGAAGTACTCGCCGCAGCCATTGACATACCGAAATTGTCTGAGTTTTCAGAGTGTTTATTAAAGAAGAACCAGTCGAATGCCGCCTTATTCCCTCCCTGTTGGAGACTTAAGTCAAGGTCTTTAGGTCTTCTAGAATGTGACATAAATGCATAAGCACTAATGCACAATAGTAGTATCGCTAAAATATCAATCATCTCCATGTCTATTCTCCATTTTGTATTCAACGTACGGCATTTTATTTTTAATGTTTAGAGGGCTAATGCCATTCATTATACTTTTAATTACATCAGGTATTTTAGGGTAAATGAAGATAGTTTGATTAGCCTGAACCACCTCGTTTGACGCAATAAAAAGTGGAATTTCATGTAGCAAGTATAAGGAAGAATTTAATATGCACTTTTTAGACAAACTTCCACTTTTTGATTGCATGAACTCAGTTGAAAAGCTATCAATAAAATGTTTAAAATTCTGATCGCTTTCATAGGCATTCAATACATAATTCAAATTTTCTTGAAAAATATTATTCTTAAGCAATCCCTGATAAGCTAATATTTTCTCTTCGCCAAACTTTCGATTGCAATTCTGAAGGGCTGTAATGCATTTGTTGTATAAATAGTTACATTGTCGTTTAGCTTTTTTGGCAGCTTTTTCCTCGTCGTAACCAAATGCGATTAGGGAGTATACTGTTGGTTCATCGGGTATAAATATTCGAAAGTCTAAAAAGTGCGCTCTCGTCCATTCGATTATCTCCTGAACATTAGACGTAGTGAAGAAGCCTGAGAATGGGCTTACGCCGATTATCGCCACTGATTCATTCGCATGGGACAAGCTTCCTAACGCTTTAACGCGCCCTTCCGGTTCACTATTGTAATAAGACGGAATCCCAAAATGTGCAAGGTTTTGCATTCTGTTATCTTCCTTGAAGCCCCCTTTTAGTATAAAAATTAAACAGAGACAGTCAAGTCAACTTGAAAATAGAATTTTATACCTAACAAACTTCGAATGAAGAAGAACAAGAATTTGAGTTGATGAAGCTTAATAAAGTATCCCTTTGTTTCTTTCACTTTAAGCTAAGACAACACAGGCAAATGTGTATATTGTTCCATTTACTGTCCTCCTTTAATTTGAATTTCTACTCATTCAAATAAAGCTCGGCCATATCGTCCAATCTGGCTTTAACCTCTTTCCAGTTTGGCATTACCTGGGTCAACAAGCGCCAGAATCGCTCGCTGTGGTTGTATTCTGCTATGTGGCATAGCTCATGTAGGATTACGTAATCTATGCACTCTTTGGGCGCTTTTACGAGGTGTGGGTTTAACATCAGATTGCCCTGAGCTGAGCAGCTGCCCCATTGCTTTTTCATGGCCATTACTCGGAACGAGGGGATGCCCTTTACCCATTCGGCTTTTGGTAACATTTCGTTCAGCCGCTGATGAAAAATGTATTTTGCTCGAGTTTGATACCAGCGGTTGAGTAGACCTTTTATCACTTTTTCAGGACTTTTCTCGTTTGGCCTCATCGTTACCGTGAGCTTGCCACGCGTTAATTTAACGCTTGGTATAGCACCTTCATGCTTATCGATTTTAAGCACGTACCGTTTACCCAAATAAAATTTGGTTTCACCACTGACGTATTGTTTGGGTATGACATGCTCATGCTGCGAGGCGAACGCTTTGATGTTGTCCCAGATCCATCTTGCGCGTTTTAGCATAGCCTCTTGTATCGATTCTGGCGTAGCATCATAAGGGACAGTTGCCACCACCCTTTGATCCGGATGCACTTTGATCACAATTTTTCGCTTGGCTCTGGTTTCTGAGCCTTGAGTGCGCCTAATGATGTCGTAACGAATGACATCATCGCCATACTTGAACAGGCCCGTTTCGGCAGTCTGTTTACATATTTCTGCCGCTACGCTGGGTAATTTCTTCATATTTACTTTCTGGAAAGGCCTAAACGGACAATCTTTAATACTTCTTCTATATACCGTTGTGCGTCATCAATACCGAGGTCTGCAAACAGCATGGGCAATAACGCCTTACTTACGGCGTTTTCAATTTCAGCCGGATTAATGGAATATTCTGCAACGGCTTTACGAACGATGTTATCTACTGCAAACGCATATTCCGTCAACTTATCGCGGTCCAAGTCTTTCTCATTGATTAGGTCTTCCCCAAACAGATGTTTGAACAATCCATAATATGCTTGGGCGTGTTTGTTAAGCTGTCCCTTATCGTCAGTAAACACATTGGGAATGTCATCAACTTCGCGCTCTTTGACCTTCTGCTCGAAGTCAGCAAACATCATGTATTGTTTAACTGGCGCATCAAACATAGCTTTAGCCTCGTCAATGGCCTTTTTTAACAGCTTAGAGAAATACTCTTGGGCATAAGGATCATCAGCCAAATCCTGCTCTATCATTTTGGTAACACGGCCGGTGATGGTATCTGTCTTGTTGCGAGCCTCGTCATCTGTCATTTCTTCGGGTTTCGCCGTACGACCCATGTTGCTAACTAAATAAGCCCCTTCAGGTTCTTGTACCTCAATCCCGGCAATGTGTTTATCCAGCAAACATCGGATGTCTTCAGCATACTCGTCGTAATCGATGGTTTCGTTGGCGTCTTCTCGCACTTGCTTGCGCAGCGCTACAAAGGCTTTCAAATCTTTCTTGTAGAGATCACGCTTGCCATCAAATGACTTATCATCGAAAAATGATGCCGACTGTAAGGCGACTTTCATGCAGTTTGAATACGCCGTCAAAGCAGCGTAGAAGTCATCCCGCTTCTTTAAGTTGGTGTCTACCAGCTGGCCATCTATATTTTCAATCTTTGGAGCCAGTGCTTGCCGCAAAGCTGGGCCGTCTTGCTTATTTTTAACGTCAGCGAAAATGGCCCACACGTCACTATGCAATCCAGGAAGCTTTTTGTACTCAGTGTCCATTTGTTGATAAAGACTTTTGAGATCGTCTATATCAAATCCACCTTGGGTACGTTCAGCAAGGTCCTGATATTTTTCAATGGTGGTATCCAGCTCTTTTAAGATGCCGCGATAATCAATCAGGTAACCAAATTGCTTTTTACTGTGCAATCGGTTTACCCGAGCTATGGCCTGAATGAGGTTATGTTCTTTGAGGGGTTTATCGATATATAAAACTGTGTTTTTTGGCTCGTCAAAACCCGTTAACAGCTTATCGACAACTATCATAATGTCGGGGCCGTCATCTCGGCCAAAGTCTTCGATAATGGCTTTGGTGTAGGCTTTTTCGTCCATACTGCCTACCGAACTCTTCCACCATTGCTGCACAATGTCTTTGCTTTCCTGATCAACCACCTCGTGCCCTTCGCGGGTGTCAGGTGAGGACATGGCAACAACCGAGGTTACCTTGCCTATCTTATCAAGCGCATGCTTATAACGAATGGCTGAGGCTTTTGAATCGCACGCCAGTTGTCCCTTCAACCCTTGTTGCTTGAAGTTTTGGAAGTGGTCAGAAATATCATGAGCTATCAGCTCTATACGCCCTTCGGTTTGGTAAATTTGGCCTTTTTGTGAAAACTTCTTTTTGAGGTCTGTGCGCTGCTTATCGGTTAGCTTTTCCGTCATCCGATAAAACCAGGCATCAATAGCCTTGTCGTTTACATTCAACTCAGGTATTCGCTCTTCATACAACAGGGGCGTTACCGTTTTATCTTCTACGGCTTGCTGCATAGTGTATGAGTGAATGATTTTGCCAAATTTGTTTTCGGTTTTATCATTTTTAAGTAAAGGCGTGCCAGTAAACGCAATATAGGCAGCTTTTGGCAAGGTTTGGGTCATGCGTATATTGTTTCCGCCGTTTTGGCTGCGATGCCCTTCATCCACCAAGACGATGATATTTGGGCTAGGGTTGTAGCAGGCTTTATGCTTAATCGCAGAGCCAAATTTATTGATAATTGAGAAAATAACCCTCTCATTGCCCTGGCCGATCTGTTCGGCCAGACGCTTACCTGATGTTGCCATCGCGGTTTTCTTGTCTTTATCAGTAAGTACACCGCCAGACGCAAAGGTGCGGCTTAACTGATCTTCTAAATCTACCCTGTCGGTCACAATGATCACCCGGCATTTAGCCAGTTCATCCATCCATACCAAGGCTTTTGACAAGAAGACCATGGTAAATGACTTACCACTGCCAGTTGTATGCCAAATCACTCCACCTTGTCGGCTACCATTGTCATCAAGGGTGGTGATCCGCTCTAGCAAGGCCTTTATGCCAAACACTTGCTGATACCGAGCGACTATCTTGCCTACTTTTTTATCAAATAGGGTAAACAAACGGGTCATCTCCAGCAGGCGCTGGGGTTGTAGCAAACTCACAATTAAGCGGTCTTGATCGGTCACCACCAAGTCGCCCCCGCCTACCAGTGACAGATACTCGACTTTGTCTTGTACCGGACGATGGGCAAATAAGACATTAACTGCTTCCGTGCTTAATTTGGTGTTTTTAATACGGACAAAGTCTTGCTCTGAAATGTGTTCTTCTTTCCATTTGGCCCAGAACTTAGCTGGCGTACCACAGGTAGCGTAACGGCCGTCATGGCCGTTGGTAGATAATAATAACTGGCTAAAGGCAAACAGGTGGGGGATTTCAGCCTGGCCCTGGTTGCGTATATTTTGCGAAATGCCCTCGGTGATCGTGGGCTTACTTTCGTTATTGGAATCTGGCCGCTTGGCTTCTATCACCACCAACGGCAAGCCGTTTACAAAACACACAATGTCCGGAATTCGGTTACCGGTGCTGTCAGTGTTTTGTACCACCATTTCTTCGGTAACATGAAACTGGTTGTTATTGATGTTTTCCCAATCGATTAAAGGGATGGTAGGAGACGCTTTCTTTCCATCGATAAATTCCGTCACACTCACGCCGTAAATCAGGGCGTTGTAAAGCTTTTCATTGGCACCCAAAAGCCCTAAATTCATGGCCGGGTTTAGCTCATGCATAATCTTGTCTATAGCAGCACTGGAGAGCTTGCGCGACTTACCCAAAAACACAAACTTTTGCTTAGCAAGAAACTCCCGCATGACAGGTAACAGGATCACCTGTGAGGTGCTTTTCTTGTCACCAGCAAACTGGTTACCCCGCATTACCTCACATTCTGACGCTGGCACATAGGTGTAACCAAGGTTGGTTAAAAGCGTCAGCGCAGGAATTTTAGCCGCGAACTCTTCTTTGAAATTGGCTGATGCTTGTTTTTTCATGTCCATATGGGGTGTTCTCTCCAGTCTTCGGGTATGCCCATTGCCGCTCTCCAACGTCTATTCTCAGAGACAGGGCTTATTATTTGATTTACTTGTTCTGCCCACTGTTCACCATTGCCGGTGACCCTGAGTAAAAAGCGCAGCATCAACAAAATATAAAAAATACGATCATTGCGCGGAGTAATGGGGGGCAACCATTCCGGCTCTTTTGCTTTGTCTGGTCTGATTGCTAATTTTCGATTCCACAAACGACTGTGGTGCGCACAAATATTGCGAACATAGGTTAGGGTATGAAGCCAGTCAGCTAAGCGTTTATGGTGCAGGCCAAAATGTTCAGCAATGGCTTTTTTGTCTTCAAAGCCGCTCTTTTGATCGTTTCTTAAGCCACGATAGCCAATAGATAAGGCTCCGAGTGACATGACCTCCGTTAACATCCATATTGGTATAGTCGGAAAGCCCTGATACTTGGATTTGTAATGCTTAATAAAATCATCATTTGAACGCGCTACTTCTACTTCAAGCTTTTGCAGCCATTCACCATGCCTAAATTGATGATGAAAATTTGCCGGGTCAACATGACCAAACGCGCCATATCGATGCCCTATGTGGTAGGTAAATTGTGTTCGAACCGCAATTTCGACTCGTTCTGTAGCGTCCAAAACCAAAGATCGAAGCTGACGATCCATTTCATACAGTTCAATAACCTCATCGAAGTGAGTATTGGCTTCAAGCGTATTGCCTACAACACCGTCTGCATTACGCACTCTAAAGGGATACCAATAGCCACTTAAACGATAGTAACTCAAGCTAGACAGTTTAAATTCGGCAGATTGCTTGTCAGAAAAAGCCATACCTTTTCGTTCCAAATGCGCTATTTGGTCTGCAAAGGTAAGATGTTGTTTTTGGTATGGTATCAGAGGCATGACAGTGCCTCTTGATTAGAGAATTGCTGATCAACAGGCAAAGAAAAACCGCCAAGGTTGCGCGACACTCCCGCATTCAACGAATGGGGGGCACTAAGCGTGGCGGTTATGTTGGGTACATTATGGTGCAATGTGAGTACCTTAGTCAACTTTTCTAAAAATCAAATTAGTAGAAAAATAGCTGTTGCAAGCTGAGTAGGTGCTTGCTGAATTTAACTTGCTCACTCTTGCTCATCCCCATTAGCAGGATCCACTTTCTTGCTGAGAATTTCACTTACATTCAATTTCAGTCCAAAAATGTCGTTAACCTTTACACACACATCTGAAAGATCTTTTTTCTCTTGTTCAATACCATGAGCAGTTATAGAGCTAATCTCTTTGGTAATGGCCTTCTCCGCTGAGTAACCACTATTAACAAACCAATTGAGCTTTTCAGCACTCTCTTGTTCAGTCCAATAGCTCACCCTTCTCTCGACCAAACTCTGCTCTACACTACTTAGTCCACCTTCAAATACAGGGCTAAGAGCCTCAAACTCCTCAGCAGTTAACAGATCACCGTCTGGATTTTCGAAATACGCCTGTGTAATTTCAGGGCAGTGGGTAATGTTGAAATCTACAACTTTGTCTTTGAGTTCAATTAACGGCTTTAACTTGTCAAGACTGTATTCAGGCGTCTTGGAATGAACATACCCCTTCAGAAAGTCAGCCCATGCTTTACTGAAAAATGTATTATCCTCTGGAACACACTTTAGCAAATCATTATTCGCGATAATCGCTTTGGCCCAGTGTTCCCGGCTTAGTTTACGAATAACCTCATTAGTAAATTGCTGTGCGGATTCATCTCCAAACCTTTGTAATATAAAAAGAGTCTTATTGTATGCAACTGGGTTTTCCTCAATTTCAGTGCGAATAGCTTCTATTGCTCCCCCCTCACACAATTTCTGTGTAATAGAGGAAAGTTCGTCGTCATCTCTCCATCGTATTTCGTCAACGTAGTGAGCACCTGTTTCGAACAGTTTTGAATCAAACTCTGAGCGAATTAACTGCAATGCAAAAAGGTTCCGCCTGTCATTAGCCAATTCCCAGACTCTGTCGTAAGTATTAGATTCACAAATTGCCCGACTCAGAAGCTTTAATTCGTCTTCCGACAACTCACAACTCAAAGCATTTTTGATTGCGGGACTAACCGATTCGTTATCCTGGAAATCCGGGCAACAAATAGCAATTAAAAGGGGTAATGATGGGTTTGACTCAACCGTTGAGCTAACTCCACGCTGCCAAAACTCAGTGCTAGCAACACAATCGTCTATGCGCTTTTTATCTTTTGTACTTGCTAATCCGTACCAAGTAATAATGAAGTTGTAGATGTCTTCTACATCATAATCTCTGTCAGCTCTCTGTAACCAAGTCACAAGGTGCTCAGTTACCTGTTTCCAAAGATTGAAATCAGGCAAGTGTTTAATGGAGCGTTGCAAAACGTCGAAGTGGTCTGGATTAATGGTTGCCTGAGAAAAACTAGCGTTTGCGATAAGCTGTTCGAACACTTGTTTAGACGGCAATACGGATCTGATTCTCACGCCAGCGGACTCACACAAATTCAACCATTGTGGCCAAACTGAAGCATCAAGCTTGTTGTAATGCGTCTGTCTCAATTCCTCACCATGCTTACCAAGGGTCGCCTCAAGGTCTCGCCATGCGATCAATTCCGATTCTGATAGCTTTTCAGAATCAAAGTCTCTTACATTTCTTGAGATTCTTTGCTTTAACTTTGTTCTCAATTGCTTTAGGAAATCGTCTTCTTGGGTAGTTAATTCAACTAACTGCTCAACCGCCGATTTATAGTTGAACTCTCCAAGGTTCCAGTTATCAAATGACCAGAGGTATGAATGTTTAATTTGAGCGATATAATGCCTTAAATAGGCTTTTTTATTGTTAAACGCTTCGTATAACGCTTTGACAATATTTATTTTATACTCATCAACATGCGAATCTGACAGTATCCATTTGTCTTCACAAGCTCTTAACGCCACCCAAAATGCTTCGTCATGCGATTTTTCTAATAAAGATAATTGTTCTCCATTCCCTTCTTTGATGGCCCTCTGAATTTCGGGCGCCAGTAATAGTTGCATCCCTTTTTCGGCAGCAACGCCGAAAAGCATACCTGCCAATTCCTTTTTAAGTTGCTGGGTAGAGTGATGTCCTGAATAGTCGTTTGGAAGACCATCACCAAGCAAAGCATTTCGCAGTTCAGATTCAGACTTTTCTTGTCTGTAGATAGCATACAGACAGATAGCTTCGGCACTTACTTCGTCCTCCCAGTGCATCGCCAACATACCTGCTCGGTTTATTTGATTGTGGATTTGTCTAGGAGAAGGGGATACATCCAATTTACTCATGTACTTGGTGTATGTGTCTCGAAATTCCTTTTTCCGAGCACTTGGCCATCCCGTAAACGCCCGCTCGACGCATGATTCAAGATAACCTATCCATGCCGACACGACAGGCGTTGGTACTTCGGTAACGACCTGGAAACATTTTTCCATAAACGAAGATGCAACATTGCAACCTCCATTACTTTCTTCTACCGCCCAAGCTCGCCTAATGCCCTCTCGATCATAGGGGATTAGAAACCACAACTTATCGGCCCATTCTGGCTTATTTTCGTTAGCTGAGGATGATCGGTGCTGAAAGAAAGTTTGTAATGTGGACCACACACTTTGCGCATATTCGGCATCCACCCGATCCAAATTATCGATGACGATAATTACTCGTTCAAAATTGTAATCATATTCATTGTCAAATATGTGGCTTAATACCTCACTGAAGAAGCGCTCAAACTCGATCGAAGTTCGCTCACCATCTTCAGTGATATCTTGTGTGTAGTTTTCCTGTGACTCAGCTTCAAGAACGTCCCATTTAACATTTTCACCACTACTATCCTTGTCCCCCCATATATACCAATATCCAAGAACAAACAGTGGTGTTAGCGCAAACGTTAGGCCGAACGCAAACGGCCAATTTATGGCATCTGCCCCTTCACTTAAGGGCCATAAAAGGTTTTCATACTTTACGGCGGATAGTAGAGCTGCGCCTACAGGAATAGGCAAGGCAGATATTGACAGTAGTTTTCCAAGCCGTGATGCAGACTTTTCTGTGGTTACTGATACTGTTTTCTTTCTGGCGCTTACTTTTTCACGCAGATCATTAAGAGTTTTATCTTGCCTATTTGGATCTATTGCCTCAACTAGGCTTTCTAAAAATATTTTTCGTAGAGGGTCACCATCATGCGCCCAGGCATCGAACGAAAAAAATAGACTTTTGTCTTGCTCTGGTTCTGCATCAAGCTCCTTTTTTAAAAGATTGATCACTGTTGACTTACCAGAACCCCAACCACCTTCCAAGCCGACAGTTAAGCCTGACTTAGCCGTTGAAATTAGGCTTTTAAGCGTGCTAGCAACACGTTCATGGGTCTTATCTTCGAAGAGATCGGTATCAGCGACCTTCTCTTCGAGCACTCGAAATGAATAGTCGTGGTTTAAATTAACATCATCCTTTGCCATCTTTAGCTCCTTAGTCGTCCACTTTCACTCTGCGTTTACCCGTTAACAATTGCTGCATCAGCGCTTTTTTCTCTTGTTTTAGATCGGCTAGCTGTCGTTCTAGTAGTTCGATTTCCTTGTCTGTGTTAATGAGTACAGAAGCAATTTTACGCTGTTCACTCTTCAATTTTGGCAAGCGAAGTTTTAATTTTTTAGATCCTTTTACATCCAAGTGAAGGACTGTCGAGCCACTTGCCCTTGCCCTCATGAAGTTTCTGTTTTGTCTGATTTTTAACAGGTAAAATAAGAATGTTTTATCAACACACTCATCAATTTCTAACTTTACGATATCCATAGATATGTAAGACTTTTCAAATTCTAGGTTTGGCACTAAAACCGGAGCGCCAACTACTTCAGCATTTCTTGTTAAATCAGTGATTGCAAAAATCAGGTCCCCCTCAACTACCGAGTACTTTTCATCAACAGGAGATAACAAATACTTGATTCCTTTTGAGCTATAACCACCTCCTCTAAGGAAACTTTTTAAAGTGATAAACCCATGCAGAGTTGATTCTTCGGAATACTCGTTTGATTTGTAGGTATAACCCTTATGATACTTTGCAATGTCTGCCAAATGAACCTCTTCCCACTCCCCCTCAAACGGTTTGCCGTTATCATCAAGTAGGCGCTTTCTTTGGGTATGAGCGCCGGTGAGCAGCTGCTGCATGAGGGCTTTTTTCTGCTGCCTACTGTTTTCTATTAAGCGCTCGGTGGTGCTGATGGCCTTGTCCCAGGTGGAGAGGATTTTGGCGATTTTACGTTGTTCTGGGAGCGGTGGCACAAGAATGGGCAACCTCTCCAAAGTAGCTTTATTTAACTTGAATCTTCCAGCTCCTTGCCTAGACAAAAAATTAGTAATATTTCTATGTTTAAAGAAAATATAAAACCACTCAGAGTCACATTCTGAGGTACTTCCCAAAATATGCGCATGATTATTAACTGTGCACTTACCGCTAATAAATTGAGTTTGCGCCATATACGAATACTTCAAAAAATGATCTCCATCTTCTCCTATTAAGGCATAGACTCCATCCTGCTGATATTCAGATATATAGTCTTGAATTTTTGTCGGTCCGTAGTAGGGATAGTCGCCCTTAATAGTTGACCGAACTTCTTGACTGATTGGTTTTCTCAAATTATTACGAATCGAAAGTACATTTGATACTTTATCTAAAGTCCAACCCAGAGGTATTGTTTTCACTTGGGCTTGAACCAGCTCCAAATCAGTTGGCTGATCAGGTACCAGCCGTTCCTGCACGTCCTTGTGCTCACGGCACTCGAGTTTCCTACTCATCGTAACCTAACTCCTTTAAGTAACCTTCCATCTCTACTTCCAATGTCTCTAGCTGGCCCTTCAACTTCACTCGCTCATTGCGCACAGCCATCAAATCGATTTCTTCCTCTTCCTCGAAGGTATCCACGTAGCGTGGGATGTTGAGGTTGTAATCGTTTTCAGCGATTTCATCCTTAGTAGCTAAATAGGCGTACTTATCAACGCTCTGACGAGCGTTGTAGGTTTCAATGATTTTCTGGATGTTTTCTGCCGTTAGCTGATTCTGGTTTTTGCCCTGCTTAAACTCACGGCTGGCATCAATAAACAACACATTGTTGTCGGTTTTGTGTTTTTTGAAGAGCAAGATAGCCGCAGGAATACCGGTGCCGAAGAAAAGCTTTTCGGGTAGGCCAATAACGGCATCTAGTAGGTTCTCATCAATTAATTGTGTTCTGATCTTCCCTTCCGAGCTTGCTCGGAATAACACACCATGTGGCACTACCACGCCCATGCGCCCTGTTGTGGGTTTGAGGGTTTCGATCATGTGGCTGATAAACGCGTAATCGCCTTTTGTTTTGGGTGGAATTCCACGGCGAAAACGGCCGTAAGGGTCGTTACTGGCATCTTCATGGCCCCACTTATCCAAAGAAAATGGCGGGTTAGCGGTGACCACATCAAAATGTAATAAACCTTGGCCGTCTTTGGTTTTTAATTGCGGATGGCGGATGGTATCGCCCCATTCAATGCGGTGGTTGTCTTCACCATGCAAAAACATGTTCATTTTGGCTAAGGCCCACGTAGAGCCAATGGCCTCTTGGCCATATAAGGCATACTTCTTTGAGCCTGTTTTCCTGCGGATAATGGCACCACATTTCATCAACAAAGAGCCTGAGCCACACGCTGGATCACAGATCTCGTCGCCTTCTTGAGGGGATAAAATTTCTGCCAACAGGTCAGATACTTCAGGTGGAGTGTAGAATTCGCCCGCTGTACGGCCGCTGCCCGCCGCGAAGTGCTTGATTAAGTATTCATAGGCATTGCCAATGATATCTAACCCACCAATACGGCTGGGGCGGAAATCTAAAATTGGCTTGCCGAAATCTTCTAATAGGTGACGTAACAAGTCGTTTTTTTGCTTTTCTGGCCCCAGTTTATCGGTGTTGAAGCTAATGTCCTGGAACACGTTTTTAAGCTTGCCGCCGTTGCCTTCTTCTATTGCATGCAATGCCTGGTCGATGCGTTGTCCATTACCTGCCTGATGACGTTGTTCATACAGATCCCAAAAGCTCGATCCTTTGGGCAGCACAAAACGCTGTTTACCCATCATGGCTTCAATTAGCTCTGGCTGGTCGCCGTATTGTTTTTCAAGCGTGGCATATTCATCACGATATACATCGCTGATGTACTTCAAGAACAACATGGTAAGGATAAAGTCTTTATAGGTATCAGCACTGATGACACCACGGAAGGTGTCGCAGGCAGCCCATACCGCGTTGTTTATGTCTGTTTGTGAAATCTGTGTGTCCGTCATCGTTTTTGTCCGTTAATTAAATCTTGTTAACTGTGTTAATGCTCGTGTTTCTGTTAAGCCAATAAGTCTGTTGCAATGGCCTGCATCAGCTGCCGCCGATTATCCAAAAGTTGTTGCATCAGCGCTTGTTCTTGCAAATGTGTTTTAGCAAGTGCTGCAATAGTCCGCTGTTTGTCCAAAGCTAACTGTTTCACCGGTGTTTCGGCCAATATGCTGCGAGTAATGCTGGCCACCAAACTTCCTTGCCCGGCCTTTTGAAAGTAGGTTTGGGCAGGATACTGATTTAGCTGCCAAGCCAGAAATTGAGGGTCGATGCCTTCGTTTGTGACTCGCACAATAAAGAAGTGGGGGGCGCACAATGTGTCATCTGTGTCACGATCCAAACAAGCCGCGATATTTCGTGGTCCACGGGCAGTAAAAAGAATATCTCCTTTTTTGAGCCATTCGGGCGACTTTCTGCCAGTTATGGTTGTGCGTGCCAGCTTTTGCCATGTAATTTCTCCGTTTTCAGTAGCATTTCGAAGCTGGATCACTTTTGCTTCGCCATCTGCCACTTCGGGGATCTTGCCGCGAAAAGGATGACCGGCTTTGATTTCTGCGATGTCACCAAGCACTGTTTGAGTAACGCTCATTTTTATGCACCATTTTAATGATGCACTTATAATTGTTCTTTATTTACTCAAAGTCAAGATTTTATTTGCACCAATTGAAAGATGCAGTAATTAATGTGTGGGTTTGTTATACAAATCCGTATGCCTTGAGAGCGGCTTAAAACACGGTTTCGCTATAGGTGAGTGCGAGACTTTGACACGGATGTTGCCAAGTTTGGCAAGGTTTTGAAATCACGTTTTTGGCGTTTTTTGGTTCTTGAGGGAAATAAACGACAATGTCACCTTATATTTGTTATATAACTTTATAATGGTCATAATCGTTATAATAGTTATAACATGAATCGTTCAATTTTTATATAACCAATGAGCGTTTCGCACTCCCTGAGAGCGAACTATTTTTGAGTGCTTACAGGCAATTCATCGCTGTATCAGACATTATCCGCTCCTCACGTTTGACACGTGAAAAATTCCTATTTGTGCATTTGAGGATTGTTTATATCTATTGGTGCGTAAGGGGTTTTTGGGCAATTTATTGTTTTTCTGTTCTGTTGCCCGTTTACAGTGTGCGGTTCTTCAGGTGGGTATTTACAGGAAGTGATCTGGTTTTAATTGTTCACCTCTTGGCACATTGCGTAGTTATTACTCAACCAATTTTCAAAATCCGCAATGGGCCAGCCGACTACTTTCCTGCCAATTCTAAGCGGCTCAGATATGATGTTTTGACGACGCCAGCGCAACAGAGTACGGTCAGTGACATTAAGTATTTCTTGTACTTCTTTGAGCGAATAGAAGCGCTTTTGATTGTTCATGTGCAATTCTCCTTATGCCGCTAATTGAAGTTCATTAATCGCTGTGATGCCATCAGGGAAGGCCATCGGCACAATGATATCGGCTACCATTGCATGCGCTCTCTTACGGGCTGCAAAGCGGTTATGGCGGTCATATCGACGTGCTTTAGCATTGAGCTTATGATTCAAGCATGCCTCGGCTACATCAAACTCAACGTCAAGACCAGTTAGCATAGTTCGAAACGTTCTACGCAGATCATGTATTGTGAAATACGGAATAGCGACGTGCTTCATCGGACTTTTATCTGATGTCAGAATCATGCGCAGTACGTAATTTGATGCACTTGCAGATAAATGCTTATCGATTGGTTTATGCGGCGCAGCCGGGAATAGATAATCAGATCCGTTTGCAAGTAGATGTAATCGCTCAAACAATGGCATTACTGAAACAGGAATAGGTACAGCAACAGGCTGGCTGGTCTTAACGTCTACCTTGGCCAAATTAAATACTTGAGCATTCCAGTCTACTTGATCCCATGTCGCAGCAAATAATTCCATCTTTCGTAAGCCAAGCGTGAGAAGAAGAACATAACTGATTTTGTGGACCTCATTAACAATCTCAGGGTAACTATTAAGCACCGAAAAAAATCTCTCAATTTCATAATCCGCTAATGCCATTCCAGCATCGGCGATCGCGTGGCCAGCATCCTTCATTGTCAAATTTTCACACACATTGTATTCAACGATTTTGTGTGCCGCTGCATACCCAAACATTCCTTTCATTATGCGCAGGGCCGCCTGCGTTACTGTCGGTTTGTCATCTTTTCTGATCGCAGCCAATACGTCTTCAATTTCACGTAACGTGATCTGTTGTGTTGCAAACCTGCCAATACGTGGACTTACATCTCGATGATAAACGCGGTCATGCATTTGCTGTGTACTTTGGCTGTATGCTTTCGACTCTGTAAAGCGAGCAAATAGCTCATCTACCGTTTTAATGTTACGTTTTTCATTGTTTACTACAGCTAAGACAGGGTGAAACCCTTTTTGGCACTCAGATCGCACGCCGTCCAACTTTTGGACGGCATCGTTCAGTGTTAAATGCTGCTTACTTTGTTGGGTCTCTGCATTGATGGAGAATGCACCAATCACTCGCTCAAGTCGCTTGCCGTTCACTTGAGCACGCAATACCCAATTTGCCTTACCATTGCCTTTTGGCTTCAGGTACAGGTTGCTGGCTACAGCGAACATCTTATGTTCGCTGTCAGTTGTCAGTCTGTTGATGATTTGCTCTTCGGTCATGTTCATAATTCACCTCTCTCTTGAACATGCTTTTTATGAAAACAAGTCGTTATAAATCAGGCAATTAACAAACTAGTATATTTTGAAAATAGATCGGTAAGTCGCGTTTTATCAATAGGTTACAACGCAAAATATTTGTAATTGTTACTTAAGCAAGCAGCAAAAGTGGTGGTTTGTCTGGTGGTGTGCTTTGCTGATATACATGACAACGAAAAACGTAATTGATTTACATCAACAGAAAATAAAAAAGCACATTCAACACTTGATGAAAGAAGCCACTGCTGATTTCTTAGCGCTGTCACCAACACATGGACTCCAGTCAACTCATGTTTTCGAGGGATGGGAGCATATTGTAGAAAATTGGCTGATCTTGAGATTTGATAAAGAAGTGCAAAAGAACGCTGATTTTGTGCAGATCACTGATCTGAAATACAAATTCAATGAACTCAGCATCAACTACATTTCTCGCTTCAATATTGATTACGATGATTTCATTGAGCAGTTAGCAAGCCACCGAAGTTAAGCAACGCCTTAGAGATCAAATCAATGAAAGTATTCGCTAAAGCTAACTGTTCATCGCACATCGCTGATGAATTTGAAGAAGAGAGATGAGCAAAATATTAACAATAGGTGTTAATAATGGAAAATGTGGCAGCAATAAGTAGTGAGCAGAAGTTTAAGATTTTGATCAAGGCGGAAATGCGGTATTTGGCGGATCTGTTTGATTTCGACAATAACCAGTACGACGCGAATAAAGTTAAGAGTTTTATAAATGCAGCGTCACACGGGGAACGCCTTATGGCTCAGTTCGCTTTAGGCGTTTGGCCTGGCACCGATAAATTCAATTTCGACTTTACAGAAGCCGCTGCTCATTTAGAGCAAAAGCAAATAAAAACAGTCACTGACTGGTTGCAAAATCCATTTTGGCCGTAAGTATTCTCAACATCCTTTGGGCAGCTGGGGGGTTAGTTCCGAGTCGGAACTGGTTTCAGAGATCCCGTTCGGAGTCTGAACTAATACATCGAAAGACACTTGTTCGGACTCTGAACCAAGTGATTTGCGCGGACTTTAAGTCTCTTCCTTGTTAACAATGTCCAATAGTCAGCCTGATGATTAGAATACACAGCCTATTTTCATCAAAATTGACCTGATTTCGATGAGAATATCGTTTTTTTGGATTCAATCCCCTTAAATGATTTCCAGAATTCATCGAGTCTGTTCCAACTCGGAACAGGTAAGTGGTGTTCAGACTCCGAACTGAATCCGAAGTATTGTGATCGAAATGTGGTTTTGCTCACAGAAAATTATTAAGCCATCAGCAAATCAATATTTCATGGTAAGCTGCCAACACATCATAATCCGATCGGTAGTTCCGAGTCGGACTACGAATTCAGAAATCAGAATCCCAATTGACAGCCAAACCTGACAAACATGTGTGCCGGTCAGTTCAAGGTATAGTTGCACTTTTCAGCTTTTTCATTTTACAGTTAATTACAGTCGACAATAGTAATTACGAATTTTTCTATACTTCTCTGCAATTGATAATAAGCCCAAATTTCTATGGATTAGTTTCGTAAAAGTATTAAGAGTTTTTTTCTGTTCAGTTCCGACTCGGAACAGCAAATTGGTGTTCCGAGTCGGAACCACATAGTGATAAGGGAAGCCAACTAGAATGTTCTTCTGAACAGTTCTCATATTTTTAGTTTGCAAACCACTTCGCCTTATTACCCTGCGGATACAATGAGATTAGAACTCTTCAACGTAGCTAATAGCTATGTCAGGGAAAAGCCTTTGAAGCCGCTCGACTTGTCTTCGGTAAAATTTTGACCACTTTGCATCGCCTTCATAGATTATGGTTATGGATTGTATCCCCGACTCAATCATTTCGAGAACTTGGCCCGATACTTTGTAATATGCAGTCCCCGACGTTTTTTGGTTGTAGCGTTTCACTGCGGTTTTTTCAGAAGAGTACACGGTATATATATGAATTAAGCTGCTCATAGCTATTAACCTCGTATTGAGGCCAAATATCAATTCAGTTCAAATATGCGAATCATGCGCCAGTTGCATACTGGCAGAGCTTATTGGATACGACATTTAATAACCAAAAGGTATTTGGCATAAACGTCGTTCATAGAAGCGGGGACTTATAGAATGACAAAAATTAATTTGAGCTGATAATCGACAGGTCGTTCGTCAAACGAAGGCCGTGACCAGAACCCCGAATTTACCGATCAAAGTAAATTAATGTCCGTGTAGCCTTTTTTACGACGGGGATATGTTACGACCAAAAACCAAATTGGTCAAGAAACAAACACCCTTGTTCCGACTCGGAACTAAAAAGGGCAATACAATCGATTTAGTCATCCACATCCTTTTTCAACCACCTCATTTCTATTTTTTATACCCTAAAGGGGGACTGTTTCGTTAATACCTTGTAGGGTATCGACTCATGCCGCCTGAAAAATATGCTCAAAAAACCGTCTATTGATGATTCTATGTTCAATGGTATAGTGACAGAACACAGTGAATGTAATTGACCTGTTGTCATATGTCAGTGGTAGTCAATGTGGTGGTCACGCTCATTCAATGACATCGTAAGTGGTTGATTAAGATAAGGTTTACCCACCTTTTATACGCAAAGATCCAGAATATTGAGTAATAAGCGAATCACACGCTGATCTCTGCTATTGCATGGCTATAGTGGTGGTCGGTGTGGCAATCACAGTTCATGCGCATCAAAGATATTGTGATCGAAATTAGCCTATTCGTAGCCAAGTATTAACGGGTTGGGTCATCCTCACTTTCCGCGACACTCATCACTTGATAACTTGATATCTCAGCCTCGCCGAGCCATCCACCATGGTGTTCATGTCTACTGGGTAAATTTTTGAACAACAGCTTGTTTTCAGTGGCTATGCACCACTTTTTACTTACCGCCTCTTTCACCTGTGCCTCTGTGTTACACCAGTGGATTGTTCTGGCACATTTATCACAATATCGAACTTCTGTTTCACCTTGAATTTTTTTAAAGTGAACCAGACCTTATCGCATTTTTTTAAAGTATATTGGCGCGAGCTTTCAGACATAACTGTTCCCTTTATTACTTGCGCAACTCTTAGAGAAAGAGTACACCACCTCCCCCCCCTGATGTCGATTTTTTTTACACACCGGTTAACTTTTTTGTAACTATTTGGCGAGATTTCTAATTAAGCACTTGTTTTTAATCCGGATAAATATACTGGCCCTATTATTGCTTAAAATTATTATCAGTTCAATTTGCTGACGCATGTATCAAAATAAAACATGCTTAGGCTCGATGGGTAAAGTAACATTTATGAAGTTTATAAAATTTTTCCTCACTCCCCTTTTATTCTTATTAACACAACCTGCATTTGCCTCCCTTATAACGTGGGATTCAGCGACGGGTGGGAATGATCATTGGTATCAGGTGGTTTTGGCTGATGGCATCAACAGGACTGAAGCAAATAGGATCGCAGAAAATCGTGGGGGCTATTTGGTGACAATTACCTCGCAAGAGGAGCAGGACTTTATCACTGCAACTATGCTTTCTCCATATGTTAGAGATGAAATTAGAAACTCCATGTTTTGGACAGGTGGCTACGCGACGAATACAAATTTGAGCGAGTTAAAGGATGGTGCTTCGCCTGAGTGGGCATGGCAGAATGGAGAAGCTTGGACATTCGATAATGGTTTAGGGTCTTCCGCTGATGCAAACGGAATGGATCACATTCTGACCGGTGGAGTTGAAGCGTGTGGTTATGATGCTTTCCTCTATTGCGAGTCATTTAATATTGAATTGGCCTCCTTCATGCGCATTTCAGCGTTTGAAAACTGGGACGGTCAAGCCACTGGCAACTGGAGCGATTTACGAGAAAGTGGCACTTTGCCAGAGATGATGGTCGACGCTTTGACCGGTGAAATTACCTCGCCTTTTACTTTAGTTAACCGCATCGGTGGTTATATCATCGAATACAATTCAAAGCCTTTGTCAGTAAGTGAACCCACATCAATTTTATTATTGGCATTAAGTCTGCTGGCAGTGAGTGTTCGTCGCCGCACCCTTTAAAATTGGCTGTGTTATTTCGATACGGTATTAATAAATTCAGCTCAGGGAACGCCGCATTATTAGTTAAATGCCCACATCGTCCCTGTTGGTAACAACAGTGACGATGTGCTAAACGCTCATGATATGTAAGCTGATATCATACAACAGGTCTACTACGCTTCGTTTGTAGACAACAAATATCCCTGACTGGTGGCTTTACGAATAATTGGTTTGCCAGCCAGTCCGGTAACCGGCCAGCGGGCTTCTAGCAGTCTGTTTCTCGCGATACGCGTGATCGTAACAGCATTAGCCTGGTTGCCGCCTAGCACGTGATAGGCGTCGTCATCTTCAGCCCAGTACAAGCCAACATGTCCTTTGTAGCTCTGTTTTGTTTCCCGCCAAAATATAAGCACTGCCCCTAACCCCGGGGTGGTCCGTGCACCGAATTTCTGCCAGTTTCTAGCGAGCAGGGGGTTGTTGGGGATTGCTTCGTTACTGAGTTGAGTGCTTATGCAATGCGCTACAAACAGGCCGCACCAAGGGATATCATCATCATTGTAGTCAGCTAGCCCGAGTTTCGCTGCCCAATCTATTATCAGCGGATTGGAGCCTTTTCCTGCCACCTCCTTCACGTCTAACAGGTTCATGGCTATTTCTAACCAGGGTAAAGAAAGTGGAAGGCATTCTTCATCTTTATCTGAGGTGGAATCCTGGGGAAATAATTTTGCAAGCGTTTTCGGACCCACTAAGCCATCTGCGGTTAAGCCGTTTTCCTGTTGAAACTGCTTTATTGCTTTGGTCGTTAATCTGCCTGGAAATCCATCAATCGGACCTGGGTTGTAACCACGATCAAATAGGGCTTGTTGTATATCTTTGGTAATCATTGGCTATACCTTTTGAGATGTGGCTGCATAATACTAAGTTGGTGTTATCTATAAGAGGTATAGCTTAATTTCATCAATGCTCAACCCTTTTTGGCTCAGCTGAATAATTTAACCTGAAGTAGTTGGTGGCTGGGAAAACTGGGCTGACGAGAAGAGGCCGATGAGGCGTTGTTGCCGATAGATTAACTTCTCCGTCATGCTTTGGAGTTTATTGGCGTGACAATAAAGAAGGCTCCGGGAAGGTTCCCGGAGCAGGTCGAATTAAACGCCTTCGCGAAGTGGTCGGATTTCCAGCTCCACACGACGGTTCATTTGTCTGTTGGCAGCGCTGTCGTTAGGCACTTTGGGCTTATACTCACCCAGACCCACGGTGGTGATACGTGTAGGATTTACATTGTAAGAAGTCAGTTGTGATTTAACTGCTTCTGCGCGACGTTCCGACAAAGCCTGGTTATGCTGATCGCTACCTGTATCGTCAGTGTGTCCTTTAATCATTAGGATGGTTTTCTCATAATTATTAACCACCTTCGCTACATCATTTAGCACGGGATTAAAATTGGGACTAATCGACGCACTATTAGTGGCAAAAGTAATATCCCCTGGCATAACTAAACGCAAATTGTCACCATCTCGGACCACATCTACACCCGTATCCGCCAGCTCATCACGTAATTCCTTTTCTTGTTTGTCCATATAGTTACCAATTGCGCCACCTGCGATAGCTCCTACTGCCGCGCCCCAGGCATATCGGCTTTTGTCATGATCGCCCGTAGCTTTACCCAATAATGCACCTACCACGGCGCCAATACCTGCACCTTTTTGAGTATTGGAAAGGCTATTGTTATTGGCACAGCCCGCCAGTGCTATTGACGACGCCATTGCTGTTGCAATTACAAATTTTTTCATATTCGACTTATCCTTATATTTCAAATAATACTTGCTATGTAGAACCTTTGCAGCAAGACCTATTCCAGCTACATACGTAACTTTTATCAGTATGGGTTAATGAAGCTGAATGACGCCTAAATGAAGAGAGAGAAAAGCATTGGTAAAAGTAACCTTCCTTGCCTCATTAGTATTTTGATAAGAATAGTGAAAACTAATTGCGTCATTTAGACCGCAATAGATTTTTCGAAAAACGCATTAAAATTAATTTTATAATCGCTGGCCATTACCGGCTTATCAATTTTTACCGTGGTGGTCGAATTAAGATCGATATCTTTGGGTTCAAGAAAGTGATTTCCTCGAAGGGAATAAAATACTTTTACCTTAGGCGCTGTAGTGGAATCTGTTTGCTCGGTTACCATAGCCAAACGTTCGTTAGATAACTTAACTAAACTTCCTACCGGATAGATACCCATGCATTTAATAAAGAGTTGAACTAACTCAGCATCCAGTTTGTTTGGCGTTTCACCCAGCAAAATTTGCAACGCTTTTTGGCTTGGCATCCCAGCTTTGTAACAGCGGTCCGCAGTGAGCGCATCGTACATGTCAACTACCGCCAGCATTCTGCCGGCTCTGCTGATTTCATCGCCTCGCGAGCCGTTAGGATAGCCATAACCGTCTAAGCGTTCATGGTGTTCACTAACTGCCTGCACCAAATGAGAAGCAATATTCATTTCTTCTAATACATTAACACCGTAATAGACGTGATCTTTCATCACATTCATTTCCATATCGGTAAGACGTCCTGGCTTATGCAGAATACTATCAGGGATGCGAATTTTACCGATATCATGTAAAAAGCCTGCATAGGCTAAATCTTCGACTTCCTGATCAGACATTTCAAGAAATCGTCCAAAATTGGCCAGCAAAATCGCCACGTTCAATGAGTGTTCTAACAGATAATCATCTTTTTCGCGGATTTTAGTAAGGCAAACAAGCGCATCGGGATTACGATCTATAGATGAAACTAAGTTTTGACTGAATTCACGGGGAATTTTATTATCGAATGGTAAGCCCTTTTTCACCGCATTAAGCAGCTGTTTTTGTATCGCCTTCCCGCGTTTATGAATCCGCTCGGCACGTAGCAACTCTTGAGTGAAACTTACAGCATTTCCTACTTCCTTTTCAGGTTCGGAACTGGGGGTTGAACGTGCGGTATCATCAGCTGCTTCTTCAATATTGTCCTCGTCAGGAACAAACTGTTTAGAAACATCAATAATTAACCGCTTGACGCCACGCCGCTTCAAGCTATCGACAATAGCTTTTTTTGTCACGCGTCCCTTACTTTTGATCTGCACTTTCCCAGATTGCTCAAGAATCTGGTGCACATACATCCCAGGTTTAAGTTCACTAATTTTGATAGACTTTAAGGCGCTGTCCGACATACTCGTTAAATAGGGAAGCAAATTATTGCTACCGAAAATACCTGACTTTTAATGTGGTAACAAGTTTTTAAAACGCTAGCCTGTATAAAATATCGGTTAAATCTGGATCCCATTTGTATTTTTTCATTTCGATGTAATTATTGTTGACTAGCACCCCTTCGCTCATGATACGTTGACATTGTTCAATTGCCTTATCGGAGCCGTTTGGGAATGCAATTTGTCCGTTAGATTTGACCACCCTGTGCCAAGGAAGATTTCGCGTGGGATCATGCTGTTTCAGGTACAAGCCTACTAACCTGGCCCTACCAGGTAAACCAGCTAAATCAGCAATTTGTCCATAGCTCGCTACTTTACCTTCAGGAATGAGGCTAACTGTGTGGTAAATTTGACTTCTGTGTTCTTCAGACATGTTATTAAAGCTAAACTAGGTGAAATATGCGTTCTTATTGTTCCATGTGCCACTTCCCCGCGTCTACATGTTTGTGTGCGCATATCTCCCGTACCCCATGCCCGCTTTCCATTGTTGTCCTCCAGCATAATAATGAAGCTGGCCATGCGAAAAATACCGTTAGGCTATTAAAGCTCGCCATGCCAGAGATACGTGTAATAACGGGCAGAACTCCATCTGATTTTACTGATATAGCCTTAGAGGTTACGTCGGGGCAGAGTGGGGTGATATACCCAACTGAGAACAGCACAGCGCTGGAAGAATACGAAAAACGCGGTGAACCAACGTTACTTAAACAACTTATCTTCATTGATGGAAGCTGGCCGCAAGCTTATGGTATATGGCAAGCCAATACATGGTTACACGCATTGCCACAGTTTCACTTTAATGACGCGCCTAAAAGTGAATATGAAATTCGTCACGTAAGAATGAAAAATAGTCTATCCACGCTTGAAGCAGTTAGCTATGCGATTTCAACGATCACAGCTACAGATACGTCACCACTTCTAAAACTTCAATTAGCATTTCAACAAAAGTGGCGTTCCCCCAAATCCCATCGCAGAAATTAATTATTTATCTGACCACATGGCAAATTCGCTTCCACCAGGTTCGATAAAATGGAAACGTCTTCCCCCGGGGAAATTGAAAATAGGTTCATTTATTTTACCGTTCGCCCTTTCTACTATCGATTGAGTTTGCTCCAAGTCAGTAGTATAAAAAACGATTAACGAAGCGCCATTGCTCCGCAGTGAAACTTGATCATTTAAATAGAAACCACCCTCTATTTCAGATGCGGTAAAAGCAACATATTCCTCGCCATAATCGGTGAAAGACCAGTTGAAAACATTACCGAAAAACGCCTTCGTTTTCTGCAAATCCCTACTTGGCATCTCAAGGTAGTTAATCGACATATTCTTAGCCATGACCCATCTTCCTTATTGATCTACTCATTTGAATATTGCGCGATAACTTCCGCACCCGTCATTTTAACGGTGTCGTTAGAGAATTCGTAATAGTGCGGCTTTTCATCAATGAAAATTTGCGAGGCCATTGTGACGTTATCCCCTAATTGCATTAACCCTGCTGGAATAAAATAACTCCCAGACTCAAGATAATGATAAAAAAGATGGGTACCACACTGTTTACAAAAGCCTCGTTCCGCCCATTCAGAAGAGTGATATCGCACAATATAGGGCTCGCCTTTAAATGAAACCTTGGTACCGCAATTAGCAACCATCATGGGACCACCGCCCCATTGACGGCACGTTGAGCAATGACAAATATGTAATTCAGAAATGGGATCTGCAATAGAAAGTGAAACCGCGTTGCACAAACAGTGTGCTTGTTTACTTTGTTCGGTCATGAGGGGTCCTGATTAACCTAGATAAGTTAACCATAGATTGATTCTGGGAAGATGACCAAAAAAAACCCGGTGAAAGCACCGGGTTTTTGAAAATCTGAATCTAACCTTATTTACGCAACTTTTGAATCAAGCGTAACTGAGCAATTGCTTCAGCTAATTCTTGAGCCGCTTCTGCGTAATTGAAGTCAGCACCTGGATTACTGATGTGCTCTTCAGCACGGCGCTTAGCTTCTTCAGCGGACTGTTCATCCAAATCTTCTGCACGAACAGCGGTATCGGCAAGAACGGTTACGTTACCAGGTTGAACTTCTAAAATTCCACCTGCAACGTAAATCACTTCTTCTTCACCATGCTGCTTAACCAAACGCACCATACCAGGCTTAATTGGAGTGATCAGAGGCGCGTGACCAGGGTAGATACCCAATTCACCTTCGCTTCCGGTCACCTGTATAGTTTCAACGCGTCCCGAAAAAATTGCTTCTTCTGCGCTTACTACATCCAGATGTACTGTCATAGCTGCCATTTAAACCTCCGAATAGGTGCCTTGCAAAATATTGTAAACCGGCCGAAGCCGGTCTATATTATTTAGCTTTTTTGGCTTTCTCTACTGCTTCTTCGATTGAACCAACCATGTAGAACGCTTGTTCTGGAAGGTCATCGTACTCACCGGCCAGAATGCCTTTAAAGCCACTGATAGTGTCTTTCAAAGAAACATACTTACCTGGTGAACCAGTAAATACTTCAGCTACGAAGAAAGGCTGAGACAAGAAACGTTGAATTTTACGTGCTCTTGTAACGACTAACTTATCTTCGTCAGATAGCTCGTCCATACCCAAGATAGCAATGATGTCTTTTAGTTCTTTATAGCGCTGAAGAACCGTTTGAACACCACGTGCAACATCATAGTGATCTTGACCGATTACTAGCGGATCAAGCTGACGAGACGTTGAATCTAGTGGGTCAACAGCAGGATAAATACCCAAAGATGCGATGTCACGAGAAAGTACTACCGTTGCATCTAAGTGAGCAAACGTGGTTGCTGGCGACGGGTCGGTCAAATCATCCGCAGGAACATATACCGCTTGGATTGAAGTGATTGAACCTGTCTTAGTAGACGCGATACGCTCCTGAAGTACACCCATCTCTTCTGCTAACGTAGGCTGGTAACCTACCGCAGATGGCATACGACCTAGCAACGCAGATACCTCTGTACCCGCTAGGGTATAACGATAGATGTTATCAACGAAGAACAGTACGTCACGCCCTTCATCGCGGAATTTTTCCGCCATCGTCAAACCAGTCAAAGCAACACGTAAACGGTTACCTGGTGGTTCGTTCATCTGACCATATACCAGTGATACTTTATCCAGTACGTTCGAATCGTTCATTTCGTGGTAGAAGTCGTTACCCTCACGAGTACGCTCACCTACACCAGCGAATACTGAGAAACCACTGTGCTCAATTGCGATGTTACGGATAAGTTCCATCATGTTTACGGTTTTACCAACACCGGCACCACCGAACAGACCAACTTTACCCCCTTTAGCAAACGGACATACAAGGTCGATAACCTTGATACCTGTTTCTAAAAGCTCTACCGCGCTTGATTGTTCTTCGTAGCTAGGCGCTGCACGGTGAATAGACATTTTTTCTTCTTCACCAATTGGGCCAGCTTCATCGATAGGATTACCTAGTACGTCCATGATACGGCCTAGTGTGGCAGTACCGACTGGAACCATAATAGGTTCGCCTGTGTTTTCAACAGCAGTGCTACGACGTAAACCATCTGTAGTACCCATCGCAATGGTACGAACTACGCCACCACCTAACTGCTGTTGCACTTCCAGGGTCAACCCGGCTAAGTCACCATCGGTAACTTTAAGTGCGTCATAAACTTTTGGCACCACGTCTTGTGGAAATTCAATATCCACAACGGCACCAATGATTTGGACGACCTTACCTTGACTCATAATTTGTCCTCGTTATCTTTTATAAACCTTTGCCTACACCGCTGCCGCGCCGCTGACAATCTCACTGATTTCTTGCGTGATTGCAGCCTGACGAGCCTTGTTGTATATCAATTGCAGGTCATCAATTAAGTTACCGGCATTATCGGTAGCGGCTTTCATTGCTACCATTCGTGCCGCCTGCTCGGATGCAGCATTTTCTACTACACCTTGATACACCTGAGACTCTATGTAACGAACCATCAAAGACTCTAAAATTTCTTTTGGATCCGGCTCGTAAATGTAGTCCCAACGATGCTTATAATCTTTGTCATCTGACTTAGGCAAAGGCAGTAATTGGTTCATCACTGGTTTTTGCGTCATGGTATTTACGAAGTTGTTATAAACCAGATACACGCGATCCAATTTACCTTCGTCGTACGCATTTAACATTACGCGTACTACACCTACTACATCGCTCACTTTAGGCTTATCACCTAAACCTGATTCAGCAGCCAACAACTTGCCACCAAAACGGTTAAAGAACGAACAGGCTTTAGACCCTAACGCTGCGAAATCAACTTCCACTTCTTTCTCGCGCCAGTGTTTAATTTGCTGCGCGACAAGTTTAAATTCGTTGGTGTTCAAGCCACCACACAAACCTCGGTCAGTTGATATCACAATAAATCCAACACGCTTCACCTCGCGCTCTTCCAAATAAGGATGGCGATATTCAAGGTTACCGTTGGCGATGTGACCAATCACTTTAAGCATGTTTTCCGCATATGGACGACCTAGGGCCATACGTTCCTGCGCCTTTTTCATTTTAGACGCAGCAACCATTTCCATTGCGCTGGTAATTTTTTGAGTATTTTTAATACTCCCAATCTTACCTTTAATCTCTTTACCGCTTGCCATGACTATTTCTCCGATTACTCAACGATGAGCTGACTAAAAAAGTCAGCTCCTGATGATTACCACGTCTGAGTGGCTTTAAACTTAGTTAAAGCATCATTCAATTGTGCGGCGATATCGTCGTTGTAGTTACCTGTTTCATTAATAGTCTTCAGCAATTCGGTGTGCTCACTGTTCATGTACGAATGTAGAGCGGCTTCGAAATCAAGAATTTTATTCAATTCGACATCTTTCAAAAAGCCTTTCTCTACCGCAAACAATGAAACACCCATGTCACCAATAGACAGCGGACTATATTGTTTCTGCTTCATTAACTCAGTTACGCGCTCACCGTGCTCAAGTTGTTCACGGGTTGCATCGTCAAGGTCGGATGCGAACTGAGAGAACGCTGCCAATTCACGATACTGGGCTAATGCCAAACGAATACCACCACCTAATTTCTTAATGATTTTCGTTTGCGCTGCACCACCAACACGCGATACGGAAACACCTGCATTTACAGCAGGGCGGATACCGGCGTTGAACAGGTCAGTTTCTAAGAAGATCTGCCCGTCGGTGATTGAAATTACGTTGGTAGGAACGAACGCAGATACGTCACCGGCCTGTGTTTCAATGATAGGTAGCGCAGTTAATGAACCTGTTTTACCTTTCACTTCACCCTTAGTGAATTTTTCAACATACTGTTCGTTAACACGTGCAGCACGCTCAAGAAGACGCGAGTGAAGATAGAATACGTCACCAGGGTAGGCTTCACGACCTGGAGGACGCTTCAATAGCAATGATATTTGACGGTAAGCAACAGCTTGCTTAGACAAATCATCATATACGATAAGCGCATCTTCACCACGATCACGGAAGAATTCACCCATGGTACAACCAGAATACGGAGCCAGGTATTGTAACGCAGCTGATTCAGATGCTGATGCAGCTACCACAATGGTGTGTTCCATCGCGCCGTGTTCTTCCAATTTACGTACTACGTTAGCGATAGTAGAAGCCTTCTGGCCTACTGCTACGTAAACACATTTAATACCAGTGCCTTTTTGATTGATGATAGCATCAACAGCCATAGCTGTTTTACCACACTGACGGTCACCGATAATCAACTCACGCTGACCACGACCGATAGGAATCATTGAGTCAACTGACTTATACCCAGTTTGAACTGGCTGATCAACTGATTGACGTTCAATAACACCTGGTGCGATTTTCTCAACTGGCTCAAAGCCTTCCGCGTCGATAGAACCTTTACCATCAATTGGCTCACCTAGCGTGTTTACTACACGACCAAGTAATGCGCGGCCTACAGGTACTTCTAGAATACGACCAGTAGAGTTTACTTTTACGCCTTCTTTAAGGTCAGCGTATGGACCCATTACTACTGCACCAACAGAGTCTCGCTCAAGGTTTAGTGCAATCGCATAGCGACCACCTGGAAGCTCAATCATTTCACCTTGCATTACATCGGCTAGGCCGTGAATGCGGATAATACCATCGGTTACTGCAACGATGGTGCCTTCATTTCGAGCTTCACTGGTAACATTAAACTGTTCAATTCTTTTTTTGATCAGTTCTGCAATTTCAGTGGAATTAAGTTGCATGCTCTTATCCCCGTTATGCTTGCAACGCGTCTTCGAGACGGTTCAGTTTAGACTTCACGGAACCATCAATTACTGTATCACCGGCTTTGACGACAAAGCCCGCGATAAGTTGCGGATCCACGTTACAATTAAGCTTCACTTTACGTGCCAAACGTTTTTCTAAGCTTGCGCTAAGTTCAGTCTGTTGCGCCGCGCTAAGTTCAGTAGCAGAAGTAACATCTACTTCTACTTCTTTGTCATACTCAGCTTTATAGGCATCAAATAGTTCTGAAATTTCTGGTAACGCAACTAAACGTTTATTTTCAGCCAAAACTTTTACAAAATTCTGACCATGTTCATCGAGCTGTTCGCCAGCCACACTGATAAATATTTCAGCCAGCTTTTCAGAAGCAACCGCACCAGTTAATAATTGGTGCATATCGTCGTTCTGAGTTACTGCGCTGGAAAACGCCAGCATGTCCTGCCATTGGGCAATGGCGTTACGCTCGACCGCAAAATCAAATGCCGCTTTAGCATAGGGACGAGCAACAGTTGTCAATTCAGACATGGCTCATCTCCTCGTTAAAGTTCAGCGACAAGTTTTTCAACAATGTCGTTTTGTGCTTGTGCATCGATTTCACGTTGAAGAATTTGTTGCGCACCCGCAACTGCTAAGGCAGCTACCTGTTTGCGTAATTCTTCTTTGGCACGATTGCGTTCAGCTTCAATTTCGGCATAACCCTGAGCGATAATTTTTTCACGCTCGGCGTGACCACGCTGGGTTTCTTCGTCAACAAGCACGTTAGCTCGTTTCTTAGCCTGCTCGATAATTTCAGCTGCTTGCGCTTTCGCCTCTTTCAATTGCTCAGTAGCTTTGTGCTGAGCTAATTCCAGGTCTTTCTCGGCGCGATCAGAAGCTTCCAAGCCATCGGCTATCTTCTTCTGACGCTCTTCAATTGCTGCCAACAAAGGTGGCCATACGTACTTCATGCAGAACCACACGAAGACAGCAAATGCGATTAATTGACCAATTAGAGTGGCGTTAATATTCACAACCGCTCCTCCTCATTAAAGTTCGCTAATAGACTTGAGTTAATAAAAATTAAGCACCAACAGCGAACAATAGGTATAACGCGATACCAACACCGATCATAGCGATCGCATCGATAAGACCCGCAACGATAAACATTTTTACTTGAAGTTGAGGGGCTAGTTCAGGTTGACGAGCAGCAGATTCTAGGAATTTACCACCTAACAGACCAAAACCAATAGCAGTACCAAGGGCACCCATACCGATCAGAATTGAAACAGCGATGTATAACATTTACGTCTCCAGTTTAAGTTTAAATTTAAAGTTAAAAAAACCGTTTATTACTTTTACTTTTTTACTTCAGGCCACTAATTCCGCGGCCTTGTTAAAACTACCTAGTGGTCTTCGTGGGCAAGGCTTAAGTACACGATGGTCAACATCATGAAAATAAACGCTTGCAGTACAATCACCAGAATATGGAATACCGCCCATGGGAAGTGCAGAGGTAACTGCCATAAACCCAGTGTAGCGATTAGAATAAAGATCAACTCACCTGCATATAGGTTACCGAATAAACGCAGCGCCAATGAGAATGGACGAGCGAGTAGGGTAACGGATTCAAGGATGAAGTTGACTGGAATAAATGCCCAATGATTGAAAGGCTGCATGGTAAGTTCTTTAGTGAAACCACCAAATCCTTTTACTTTCACTGAATAAAATAAAATCAAGAAGAAAACGCCTAATGCCAGGGCCAACGTCAGATTCAAGTCAGTAGTAGGAACAACCTTCATGTATACATCATGAGGGTCCATACCAAAGCCATGATAACCGACCTGTCCTGCCAACCACGGTAGTACATCTACCGGCACTAAATCCATCAGGTTCATCAAGAACACCCAAACGAAAATCGTAAGTGCTAATGGTGCGATTAGATTGTTACGACCATGGAATGAGTCGCGGACATTGTCATTAACAAATTCAATGATAATTTCAACAAATGCTTGCCACTTTCCTGGCACGCCAGTAGTGGCTTTTTTTGCTGCACTGCGGAATAACCATAAGAACAATATGCCTAGGCCGATAGACCAGGCTAATGTATCTACATGCCATGCCCAAAATCCCGCATCGGCACACGCTTTATTAAACGCGATACCTTGGTCAGTTGAACACATGGTGGCATTGGTCAAGTGGTGCTTGATATATTCTGAGGTAGTAATTTCAGATGCCATTATTTAACCCAAGTTTAAAGTTTAAAAATCTTTTTTAGCGTTCGTGCATGCTTTTTAAATTGGTTCTACCCTGCACGAAAAAATGCTAACCAGTAGCTAGCGGCTGTGATGACAAACCCTGCAAACAATGCAATTGGTTCAATATCAAATTGAACAAATGCCACCACAAACAATAAAACAGTAATTAACAGCTTTACCTTTGCGCCTTGGTTGAAGCTTTTTACAACCAGTCTATTTTTTGAAGCCCCTGAATATCTGAATGCAAACAGCGCAAACACGCTGTTGGGGACGATACTGATAGTAGCGCCAATGGCAAATGAGATTGCCCATGTTTCCATACCAGATAGCGCAATTATTACGCTTATTACTAGCGCAATAAAGCACTGATAGAGTGCCCCCGTTCGCGCTAACTTTTTGCCTTTTTCAGTAATTTCCATCGTAACCGATAAAACCTGTTGTTTTGACGCCGACAAAAAGCGACAGAAGTATACTGTCTTGTCGATTTTTTTCAACCATTCAACGTCTTTTGGAAGCGAAATTGGAACATTTCAAGTTAACAATCGATTAACAATCGCCATCTAACCAGAAATAAGTGTGCATTACGAGTCGGTTCGGCCAAAAAAACAAAATAGTTTTAATGAATTTTTGCTAAAATACCGTCAAGATGTTCTAAATCGCTAAAATTTATCACCAGTTTGCCTTTTCCCTTTGCGTTATGGTCTATTGAGACATTTGCCCCTAAATTTTCCGATAAACGGGTAACTAGTTGCTTAACATCAGGGTCAATCACTTTTTCAGGTTTAGGTTTAGCGGGTTCAAGGTATTTGCGCACCAGTCTTTCAGTATCACGTACAGTCAAACCTTTACCCGACACAGTTTGTGCAGCTAGGGACTGTTGTTCGCCTTCCAAAGCTAGCAGAGCGCGAGCATGTCCCATTTCAATGTCACCATGCTCTAGCAATAATTTAACATCATCGTTCAGGTTGTTCAGACGTAACAGATTGGTCACTGTGGTACGTGATTTGCCTACCGCTTCTGCTACTTGCGCGTGGGTTAACTCAAATTCTACCATTAAGCGATCTAACGCCTGCGCTTCTTCCATTGCATTTAGATCTTCGCGCTGAATATTTTCTATAAGTGCTATAGCCACCGCGGCTTCATCTGGCACATTTTTGATAATACAGGGTACGACTTCTAATTGAGCCAGTTGCGAAGCGCGCCAGCGGCGCTCTCCTGCAATAATTTCGTAACAGTTTTCGGCCGTTTTTCGAACCACAATAGGCTGAATAACACCTTGCGAGCGGATAGATGCGGCTAACTCTTCCAAAGCATCGGGCGACATATCCTTTCGCGGTTGATATTTACCCGGCTTTAGGTACTCAATAGGTAACTTACTTAACTCACTTTGTTCAGCAACTGTATTGTCTCGTTCATTGACAGGGGATGCCTGGCTCGTTGCCAGTAAGGCGTCTAATCCGCGCCCTAATCCTCTTTTTTTTGCAGACATAATACCCTCAGTATTTTTCGCTTAATGATTCAAGTGATTATTTGTTAGTTTGCGTGCGCAGTCGATTGACGAGCTTTGTCCCGACGGCGTAATATTTCTCCCGCCAACGCCAGGTATGCTTTAGCGCCAGTAGATGATTTGTCATAATACATCGCAGGCGCGCCAAAACTAGGCGCCTCAGCCAAACGAACATTGCGGGGGATAACCGTTCGATATACCTGTTCGCCAAAATGGCGTTTCAATTGTTCAGATACATCGTTTGCCAGGCGATTACGTGGATCATACATGGTTCGTAATACGCCTTCTATTTTTAATTGCGGGTTCACTACTGAAGCGAGTTTCTGAATAGTATCCATTAACGCCGTTAACCCTTCTAATGCATAGTATTCACATTGCATAGGTACCAGCACCGAATCCGCTGCAGCGAGCGCATTTACCGTTAGCTGGTTCAGCGAAGGCGGACAATCAATAAAAATGAAATCATAGTATTGCATGACTGGTTTTAACGCATTGCGTAATCTTATTTCTCTGGCGAAAAGTTCCATCAACTTTATTTCCGCCGCAGTTACGTCACCATTGGCTGGAATCAGATCATATTTACCAGCAGTTTTTTCGACAATAACGTCTTTGATAGGTTTATCTTCAACCAACAACTCGTAGCAAGTGGCCTCTACCTCGTACTTATCGACGCCACTCCCCATAGTGGCATTCCCCTGCGGATCAAGATCAATCAACAGCACCTTGCGCTTGGTTGCCGCCATCGATGCGGCCACATTTACAGCTGTAGTGGTTTTCCCCACACCGCCTTTCTGATTCGCAATAGCTATAACTTTTGCCACTAAGCACCCTGATCTACGTTATTTTTTTTTAATGGTAACCAAATGACGTTCGCCGATTAAATCGGGGACAGATATTTCGGTAACAGCCTCAATATGGTAGTAATCACTTACTTCATCTATTTCCTGTTGAGGATATTGCCCTTTTAACGCCAAAAATCTCCCCTCAAAATCTACCAGATGTTGGCACCAGTGCAACATATCTTTTAAAGAAGCAAACGCGCGACTTATCACAATATCGTACAATAACTCTGGTTGATGGGCTTCAACGCGGCTTTGAATGGGATGAATATTTCCAAGTTTGCACTCATGTGCGACTTGTTTCATAAAGCGAACCCGTTTACCGAGGCTATCTAATAAACTAAATTCGATATGTGGCAAAACGATTGCCAGTGGAATGCCGGGTAATCCGGGACCCGTTCCCACATCGATTACACGTTTGCCCCGCACGAAGGGCATCACACTTAACGAATCCAAGATATGTTTTTGCAACATCTGTTTAGGATCACGTACTGAGGTTAAGTTATACGCTTTGTTCCATTTTACCAACATTTCCAGAAAGAGCAGCAAGGTTTGATGTTGTTCTTCGCTAATGACAAATCCCAGTCTGTCAATTCCAAGTTCAAGTTCTCTAGCTAACTCTTCGCGCTCAAAACTCATCGTCACGCTGATTGCCGCTCCTGTTTACGCATTAATCCATGTTTTTTCAAATAAACCAGCAGCAATGATATAGCAGCTGGTGTAATACCTGAAATTCTAGATGCTTTACCAATCGTTTCCGGCCTTGCTTCGGTTAGCTTTGCAACTACTTCGTTAGACAAACCCGAAATTTGGCTATAGTCAAAATCAGGCGGCAGTAGGGTATTCTCATTGCGCTGCGCTTTAGCGATCTCATCCATCTGTCGAGCAATATAACCAGCATATTTTATCTGAATTTCGACCTGCTCGGCTGCTTTTGGACACCCAATCCCAGGGCCTATCTCGTCTATTGCCATCAGATCGCTGTAAGTCATTTCTGGACGACGAATTAACTCTTCGAGTGAGTGTTCACGGCTTATGGGATTTTTTAATTTTTCATTAAGTTTTTCCACTGCACTGTGAGCTGGATGGATCCACTGTCCGCGTAAGCGTTGCAATTCAGTTTCTACCGCGTCCACCTTGGTATTAAACGATTGCCACCGCGCATCATCGATTAACCCAAGTTCACGGCCCAGTGCTGTTAAGCGCATATCTGCATTATCCTCACGTAATAACAAGCGATATTCCGCTCTACTCGTAAACATGCGATAAGGTTCTTTGGTACCCATGGTGGCTAAATCATCGATTAATACACCCATATAGGCCTGATCACGACGCAAAATAAACGGATCTTTCTGCTGGACCTGTAACGCCGCATTCACCCCGGCCACTAACCCTTGCGCACCAGCCTCTTCATATCCAGTAGTGCCATTTATTTGGCCAGCGAAAAACAAACCGCTAATAAATTTAGTTTCCAAGGTTTGTTTCAGATCGCGGGGATCAAAGAAATCATATTCAATGGCGTATCCCGGCCGTACGATATGCGCATTTTCGAACCCTCTGATAGATCGCACCAACGCCATTTGTACATCGAAAGGAAGACTGGTCGATATACCGTTTGGATACACTTCCATGCTGTTCAAACCTTCTGGTTCAACAAATATTTGATGCGAATTTTTATCAGCAAAGCGGGTAATTTTATCCTCAATACTGGGGCAGTAACGGGGTCCAACGCCTTCGATCACACCTGTGTACATGGGCGATCTATCTAATCCACTGCGGATAATTTCGTGGGTATTTTCATTGGTATGCGTGATATAGCATGGGATTTGACGCGGATGCATTTCTCGCGACCCCATAAATGAAAAGACCGGAGTAGGGGTATCACCCGCTTGTTCCTGCATGACCGCAAAATTAAGACTTCTGGCATCTAATCTAGCTGGAGTGCCGGTTTTTAACCGATCCACACGAAATGGGAGTGCTCGTAAACGATCAGCTAATGCGATTGAAGGCGGATCGCCCGCGCGTCCACCTCGATAATTTTCTAAGCCGATATGAATAGTGCCGCCAAGAAAGGTACCAACAGTTAGTACAACTGCCTTAGCTTTGAATTTGAGACCCATTTGGGTAACTACACCCACGACTTGATCTTGTTCAACAATAAGATCGTCGCAACTTTGCTGGAACAGCGTCAAGTTTGTTTGCTGTTCAACCATATTGCGAATGGCATTGCGATATAGCGTACGATCGGCTTGCGCACGAGTAGCGCGAACAGCGGGTCCTTTACTTGAGTTTAGCGTACGAAATTGGATCCCGCCTTGATCGATTGCGAGTGCCATAGCACCGCCAAGGGCATCAATTTCTTTGACCAGATGACCTTTACCGATCCCACCAATGGCGGGATTACATGACATCTGGCCAATGGTTTCAATGTTATGGGTAAGCAATAAAGTTTGCATGCCCATACGCGCTGCAGCCATAGCAGCTTCAGTGCCGGCATGACCGCCGCCAACAACTATGACATCAAACTCTTGTTGGTAAAACATGATGAAACCTCGCTTACCGATGACTAAAGACGATCCCAGAAAAATGGGGCGCGTATTTTAGCGAAGTTATGGCATAAAGAAAACGGTTAAATTTTCTGCGATATAGACTTTTTTGCGTAAAACAATCGAAGCTAATTATATATAGGATCTATTTAGATCTTTTATATTTATTACTATTAAGCAAGCCATTTTCTGTTAATAAGCCACTATTCACTATCCAAATCATCAAGTTAGAGGATGAATAAGATCTGATCTAGCTCAGGTTAACTGCCTCCTGATCTTGTTAATAACTAGGTGCTTTATCCACAATCATGAAAATTTAAAAAGTTGTCCTTTTTGAGATCAAAGCTTGTACACAGCGTTACAGGGGATCTTATACACACCCCTGATCTAACTGTGATCCAGTTGGGGATAACTTGTAGAAATGATCGTGCGATCTCACGGCGGAACCCTTGCAATTAAGGATCCCGCTGTGTATGGAAAGTTATTCAGATCAGCGTTTCACGATCCGGATACTTCCCCCTGAGGTGTGTAACTTTAATTGAGGCCCACCCCCATTTATTTGTCCATCGATCGAACGTTTCTTTACTCTTCCATCTATATCGAACTCACTTTTGACTATACCACCGCTTGTAGAAGCATCTAAATCCATTCTAATATCAGCCGGTAAAGCGGCTACGATCGAGCCACCAGAGGTGTTTAGTATCGCGTCTTTGGCTATTTGCTTAGCAAAGACAACATTGATGCTGCCGCCTGACGTGTGCGCGTCTATTTCGCCCTCAATGTCTTCTGTTTTGATTGAGCCTCCAGAGGTATGAAGCTGGACATCGCCTTTTACGTCAGCGACTTTTATAGCGCCACCAGAAGTTCGAGCATCAATATCTCCGGTCAGATCATCGACGATCTCAATTTTTCCGCCTGCAGTATTCAAATCTAGATTGTAGTTTTTCGGTACCGTGATCAGATAAGAAATGCGTGTTCGGCTCCAACTATGCTTGTTTTGGCGCTCGCCACGAACCTTTATGCCATTGTTATGTTTATCAAAATTAACGGTGAATTCCTCTTCGTCTTCACCATCAATTTCTATATAAAATTCAACTGACTCGTCATTATGAGTTTTTACTTGGATATTGCCTTGGTCAGTTTTCAAGTGCAAAGTATCTCCATACTGGGCATCAAATTCTTCTTCAATGACTTTCGCTTGCGCTACTGAAGCTAATAGAATGAGTGGTAAAAAGAGCGTAGATAACTGCTGGGGAAGTGTGAAAGTGAGCATGCGTTGTATTCCTTTAGTTTATAGACAAAAGGTATGACGCACTAAATTTCAAAAAGGTTTAAAAAAATTTTTTCTTTTAATCTATCTTAGTTGATTAGGCTGATAGGCAGGCGGTTGTGCTGCCTGTTCACTATCATCCGCTACCAGTCCTTTACGTCTACTGGGGCCGGCGAACCTGACTTTATAGGTATCGTATTCTTTGATGGATTCAAAACAATAGCGGCCTAAGGCCATTTCTAATTCAGACAGGTTATGATTAGTAATCAAGATACAATTCTTTTTATTTACTAACCGCTGGCGCAGTAAATTACCTAACCAACTTTGGGTGTTCTTTTTTAACATGGTTTCGTTCACACAGACTTCGTCAAGAATAAGTAAATCGACATTTAGTAATTCTTGATGCGCTTCACGAAATTTTTGGCCGACATTATCCTGTGCGCCAAAATCATAAGAGGAATAGCGTAATTCTAATAATGTGGAAAGTTGGCGATATAAAACCGTAATTTCGTATTGGTCTATTAATTGGTGTGCAATTGCCCCTGCAATATGGGATTTACCGCGGCCATAGTCGCCATAGAAAATCATCATATGCGAGCCTGCGTTGCGCCAGTTTATATCTTCATGGGCTGCAATGAAGGAATGGGCAATACTGACAGCTTCGATTACGTCATCACTGTCTTCTACCAAATTGGCAAATGTCCACTTTGGGTTTAAGTCGGAGCGACCATGCAATGTCGAAATCCGCTGGTTCTTACTTACCTGTTGCGCTTGTTTAACTTCAGCATTCGCCTGCATTTCGTATTGTTTGCGCAGTGTTTGATAGTCAGTGTAATCCTGTGGGTCAGCGGTATTCTTACCAAGAGCCTTGGCTAACCCATTAATTTTATCTTTCAGCGATTGCATAGTATTTGTGTCTTATTCAGTTACTGTTTTCGAGGATACTTCTCGACAAGCTTACGGGTATTATCATCTGCTTCAACCGATGGTGCAACTTGCGTGATGTTCTCAGCCCTCGTTCGTACCGCCACGTCAGCCCTTCCCAAACGTTTACTTCGCAGGGAATAAACAAATTTCTGCGTCCATTGAAAGTGGCTGAGCACGGTGGTGGGACGGCCCAGCCAGTAACCGATAAACTCATTAATATCATCTTGGTCATAGGCTTTATTAGCTAAACCTAGTAACGTTGCCATCTCTTCAAACAAGGCATCGTCAGGCTGCCATTTCATATTTATTGCCTGATGCTGGCGGTGAAGATGACTAAACGAATCATGTTTTGCCTGAATTAGCGGTAAAAGAATCACCTTACCGTTTAATGATGATTCAAACGACAACGGGGAGGGTAAAGCGATCAATCCGGCTTGTTCGAGTGTTTTCAACAGGTCATTAATATGTCTACCTCGGGTAAAAGGTTGTTCGGTTGAGTCTGCATTAACCAGAGCGAGTAAAAACTTATAATTGAGCGCTTCAGAAGCGGCTGTGGTGGTATTAGCGGTAGGCCGTAAGCCTAAGCAATAAACGACCCTGGCTGCATTTGTCAGCGGGCCACATAAGGCGTGATACTCTGCTTCGGTAAACATACAATTAAGCCAGTTGAGTACTCGAATGTGAAGTAAACCAGGCTACCGCTTCATCTTCTGGTATAGGATGAATTAATACGTCAATATGAAGTGGTGTAGCTATGATATTTGCACCAGCTTGCTTAAGTAACGTCTCCATTGTTTTGGCTCCCTGGCAAAAGGTATCGTAACTGCTATCGCCTAAACCTATTACAAATGCAGATACAGTCGACAGATCTGCGTTTTCTAATTGCTCTGCAAAAGGTTGTATATTGTCTGGTAGGTCACCGGCACCGTGAGTGGAGGTACAAACAATCCAGATAGTGTCTTTACTTATTTGACTTAAGTCAGGCGCAAGATGAATTTCAACAGTGCCCTTTTGTTGGGTGATATGTTCTGCTAGTGCGTCTGCTACATATTCTGATGCGCCCAACACAGAACCTACAATTATCGCGTAATTTGACATATTATTTACCAATACAAAATGAAGAAAATATTCTTCCTAACAAATCGTCAGAAGTGAATTCGCCGGTAATTTCTGTCAATTCTTGATGGGCCAGACGAAGTTCTTCAGCTAGCAGTTCACCTGCAAGGTGCTCGGTCAATTGTAATTGTCCGCTTTCTAAGTGGTTAAGTGCATTGGCCAATGCATCGAGATGACGACGACGAGCAATGAACTTACCTTCAGTTGTGGTATCCAAACCCATTGTTTTAGCGAGATGCTGAATTAATAATTCAATTCCATTTCCCGTATTGGCGGATAATCTTAGTATGGTGGTATCGTTATGTTCAGACGAAAGCGTTTCTTGTCCTATTGGCTCGCCTGATAAGTCCGCTTTGTTCCTTATTACGGTAACAGGAACACTGTCAGGCAAGCGATGCATAAATTCAGGCCATATCTTATACGGGTCAGCTTCATTTGATTCAGTACTATCTACTACAAACAACACCCGGTCAGCCTCTTCTATGGCTTGCCATGCGCGTTTAATACCTATTAATTCAACTTCGTCAGTACTTTCTCTTAAGCCAGCAGTATCAATTATATGTACAGGCATCCCTTCAATATGAATATGCTCTTTAAGAATATCGCGCGTGGTACCAGCAATATCTGTCACGATAGCGCTATCTCGGCCCGCTAAGGCATTAAGTAAACTAGATTTACCTGCATTGGGACGACCCGCAATAACTACATGCATCCCTTCCCGGAGCAATGAACCTTGTTTAGCCTGATGTTGCACGTGCTTTAGTTGTTGTAGGATAGCATTTAAATCTGAGGTCACTTTTCCATCAGACAGAAAATCAATTTCTTCATCCGGAAAATCGATTGCTGCTTCCACATACATTCTTAATTGAATAACCTGCTCTGCAAGCTGATTAATCTGCTCAGAAAATTCACCTTGTAGCGAGCGAAGTGCACTTCTTGCGGCTTGCTTAGAACTTGCGTCAATAAGATCGGCAATTGCCTCTGCTTGTGCTAAATCGAGCTTATCGTTTAAGAATGCCTGTTCGCTAAACTCGCCTGGCCTGGCTAAACGTATTCCTGGTACTTGTAAGACGGCATCAATCAGCATATCCATAACGACTTGTCCGCCGTGGCCTTGTAATTCAAGTACGTCTTCTCCTGTAAAGGAGTTAGGGCCAGAGAAAAAAAGAGCAATACCCTGATCTATAATATTATTATGCGAGTCGTAAAAAGGACAATAGGACGCTAGTCGCGGTGTAAGCGAAGTATGCAATATAGCTTTGCTTACAGCTTTTGCTTCAGGCCCCGAGACACGAATAATCCCTACACCACCTCTACCAGGTGCAGTAGCTTGGGCTACAATGGTTTCATGAGTAGGGAATTCCAAACGAATTAGTCTCTAAAGTTAGTGTATTGGAAAGGCTGCCCAAGGTCAGATTGTTTAACCAACGCAATCGCTTCTTGTAAATCGTCACGTTTTTTCGCTGTAACACGTAGCTGGTCACCTTGTATAGAAGCTTGCACTTTCAACTTTGCGTCTTTCATTAATTTAACAATTTTCTTCGCTACAGGCTGTTCGATACCTTCTTTAAAGGCAATTGTTTGATAGAAATTTTTTCCGCGATGGTCAAAATCTTTAACATCCATCGATGAGGTATCTAGGTTTCGTTTAGCGCAAGCATTGCGAAACATGGATTCCATTTGCTGTAACTGGAATTCTGCCTCAGCTTGCATTTTTACTGTTTTATCCTTGTATTCAAAGCTCGCCTCTACACCCCGAAAATCAAACCGTGTAGACAATTCTCTGTTGGCATTTTCGGTAGCATTGCGCACTTCTTCCATGTTGATTTCTGAAACAATATCAAATGATGGCATATGTATTCCTCGTACGTAATCAAAACAGCCCTTATAGGGCTGTTTTAAGTTCTATTTATTTAGTCTGTAATCCGCGTTTTTCCATTGAAGCGTAGATTATCTTCGCCTGAATCAGAGTGATAACGTTGCTGACGAGCCAGTAAAGTACCAGTCCTGCAGGGAACCAAAGGAAGAACACACTCATCATAACCGGCATCCACTGCATAATTTTTTGTTGCATGGGATCGCTGATGGTATTGGGTTGCAGTTTTTGCAACAGATACATACTTGCGCCAGTAAGAACAGGCAAGACGAAGTACGGGTCTTTTACTGATAAATCGGTAATCCATAAGTAGAACTCTGCGTGACGCAATTCCACACTTTCCATAAATACCCAATACAACGCTAAAAAGATAGGCATCTGTAACAATAGTGGGAAACAACCGCCCATTGGGTTGACCTTTTCTTTGCGGTATAAGTCCATCATTCCCTGCGACATTTTTTGCCGATCGTCGCCGTAACGTTCCTTTAATTGCTGCATCTTAGGAGCTAAATTACGCAGTTTAGCCATCGACTCGTATTGCTTCTTAGTGAGAGGGTACATAATTCCTTTCACAATAATCGTGATTAGAATAATGGCCAGTCCCCAGTTTCCAACGAGATCGTGCAGAATTTGCAACAATTTAAATAACGGTTTTGAAATCCACCATAAAACACCGTAATCAACAGTTAAATCTAATCCACGAGCGATGGTCTCTAACTCATCCTGATCTTTGGGGCCGAGGTAGAGTCGAGAGGCTAATGTAGTCGACTCACCACTAGCGATATTTACTGGCTCACCGGTAAAACCGATAATGGCGTATTGATTGCGAATTAACCGGCTGTATATTTTGTTAACTTGATCCTGAGGAGGCACCCAAGCAGATACAAAATAGTGTTCCAGCATACCTACCCAACCACCTAACGTGGTTTCGCGAAGATTCTTGTCTTCGATATCGTCAAAGGTGTATTTATCATAGCGTTCATCTTCGGTCGAGTAGGCGGCACCGCGATAAGTTGGCATGAAAACATTTCCATCTGAATCAGCAAGAATTTGTTTCAACTGAGCATATTGTTGGACATTAGCTGTTTGTGCCGTATTGTTTTCAATTGTGTAAACAACATCTATGTCGTGTTTTCCGCGGGTAAACTTTAGTGTTTTGGTTACCACAATGCCGGCTGAATTCCGCCATCTTAGAGGAACTTCCAGCGTATCACCTTCAAGGGTATAGCTTTGGTGAGCTACGCTGTATCTAGGCCGACCTTGTGAACTTCCATCCGGTCCATTAGCCCCTACCAAGCCACTCTGCGCTATGTAGAGCTGCTCATTGTTTCTAAGTAAGCTATAAGGCTGGGAGGACCCTTGCTTGACCGGAAACTTATTTAAATCGGCATAAACGATATCACCGCCCACCAAATCTACTTTTAGATCCAGCGTATCGGTTGAAACTGTGATTAAGCGTGACGTATTCGAATTAGTTGCCGAGGGAAGCTGATTACCAGCCTGTGGCGTAGATACTGGAACGTCTTCACTCGCCTGAATAGCAGGTTCTGTTGAAGCCACGCCTTCATTTTGTGAAGATACTGATTGTTCCGTGCCAATTGGCTCGACGGGTTTTGGACCATAATCTACATGCCACTGCTGCCATAGCAGAAAACTGACTAGTGCCAGGCCAATAACCAAAAAACTACGTTGCGATTCCATAGAGGTCTCTTTACTTTATAGGTTTGTTGTTTTGTTTGTTTGGGACTGGATCACATCCGCCCGCGTGCAAAGGATGGCATTTTAATATGCGTTTCACCGATAACCAACCGCCAATTACCAATCCGTGTGTTTTTAATGCATCAATAGCATATTGTGAACAGGTGGGATGAAACCTGCACCGTTGTCCAAGCATAGGTGAAATCAACAGTTTATATACCCAAATAAGTAATAAGGGAATGCCTATTGTGATTCGGCGCAACGTTTGACTAACTTTTGCCATTGCTTTTCCAAAGTTTTAAATATTTCGTCATTGCTGAGCTGATCAGCGCCAGACTTGCCCACGACAATAATATCTATCGGGGGTAGTTGATGAGCCTTATGGCGAAAGCTTTCGCGTATGATTCTTTTAATACGGTTACGATCGTGCGCTTTTCTTATGCGCTTTTTAGATAATGTGATGCCAAGCCGGGGATTTTCAAGCTGATTATGTCTAGCAAGTAAGGTAAAAGCAGGAGATACGGCTGGAATAGCCTTATTAAAAACACGGGTAAAGTGGGAGGGAGTTAGTAATCGTAACTCCCTAGAAAATTGATTTTCGCCCACTTCGGCAACTAACCATTAAGCAGAAAGGCGAGCACGGCCCTTTGCACGGCGAGCTGCAAGTACTTTACGACCGTTTTTGGTCGCCATACGAGCACGGAAACCGTGTGAACGCTTACGCTTTAGGTTGCTCGGTTGAAATGTTCTTTTCATGACCAAAGTCTCACAAACAAAAATTAAATTTAGGCAGTTTTCGAATACGTCACATGTTAAATGACTATTTTTTAGCTACCCTTCCAAAAGGACGCTGAATTCTAGAGATCTAAAGCCTTGCTGTCAATCTTAACTGGTACGAAAAACAAAAATAATGTTGGTAATTTGTTCAAGTAGGTTTAAAAACTCTGCAGGTATAAAAGCGCTGTGTGAATAAATCAGATCTGTCAATACATTTATCCACAGATTACATTTTTCTGAGCGCTTTCAATTACATTTTTGGGTTAATGATCGTATGTACAGTGGATCCTTCGATCTATACTTTGTCAAGCAAGTTACGAAATTTTAATAAGTAAAAACAATCATATAATAAAACGATCTTAGTGATCTGTAATGATCCCGATTTACATTCTGCAGTAAAACAAGGATAATCCACAGCATAATATTAAACCTTTAAAAATTTGCGCAACGTTTGATATTTCTTTTTTGAAATATCCATTCTCAATTAGTCATCTTCACGCAATTTATTTTTTAGTAGATTCTGTGTTCGTCGCGCATAGGAGCATTTTTTTAACATGTCATTATGGAACCTCTGTCTTGATAGGTTAAGGCAAGAATTGCCTAACCAGCAGTTCAGCATGTGGATAAGACCGTTGACATCAGATGAGCAGGCTGACGTTATTACGTTATATGCGCCCAACCGTTTTATTCTGGATTGGGTGCGTGATAAATATCGTGACAAGGTAACCGAGCTGTTTGCCGAGTTCGCAGGTAATGAAGCACCACAACTTCGTTTAGAAGTGGTGAGCCGTCGAGCTCCTGAAATCAAAACCAATCAAACGCCAAGTAGTAGCCAAGCGCCTGCAACTATGTCTTCGTCCGCTACAACGCAATACAATGCGGTGAATGATAAGGCTAGAAAACCAACAGAAGCGAAACCAACTACTTCTCCAATAGTCGTACCTATTCCTGAGGCGGCTAAACATAAGAGTAATATTAATCCAAATTATCAATTTGATAACTTTGTAGAAGGTAAATCTAACCAGTTAGCAAGAGCTGCCGCCACCCAGGTCGCTAATAATCCTGGCGGCTCCTATAATCCTCTATTTATTTATGGAGGGACGGGTTTAGGTAAAACTCACTTACTTCACGCAGTGGGTAATGGCATCATTGCAAATCGTCAAAATGCTAGAATCGTCTATATGCATTCTGAGCGTTTTGTTCAGGATATGGTTAAAGCGCTGCAGAATAATGCGATAGAAGATTTCAAACGTTTTTATCGCTCAGTAGATGCATTACTGATTGATGATATTCAATTTTTCGCTAATAAAGAACGATCTCAGGAAGAGTTTTTCCATACCTTTAATGCATTGTTGGAAGGTAACCAACAAATCATATTGACGTCGGATCGTTACCCCAAAGAGATTGATGGCGTAGAGGATCGATTAAAATCTCGTTTTGGCTGGGGTTTGACTATTGCTATTGAGCCTCCTGAGCTTGAAACTCGGGTTGCTATTTTAATGCGTAAGGCAACTGAAAATCGTATTAATCTGCCCAATGAAGTAGCCTTCTTTATCGCTAAACGGTTGCGTTCAAATGTTCGGGAATTAGAAGGGGCGTTGAATCGTGTTATTGCAAATGCAAACTTTACGGGTCGGCCCATCACCATAGATTTTGTGCGCGAAGCGTTACGTGATTTATTGGCCCTGCAAGAAAAGTTAGTAACTGTTGATAATATTCAGAAAACTGTTGCAGATTATTATAAAATTAAAGTTGCAGATATTCTCTCTAAGCGTCGCAGTCGAAGTGTTGCAAGGCCCAGACAAGTAGCTATGGCATTATCAAAAGAATTAACTAATCATAGTCTACCAGAACTAGGCAATGCATTCGGCGGCCGAGATCACACTACAGTGCTTCACGCATGCCGAAAAATAGAGCAGCTTAGAGAAGAAAGTCATGATATAAAGGAAGACTATAAAAACCTTATTAGGACGTTATCTTCTTAACTTAAATATTCCGTTAAGATGCATTTAAAGAGGCGCAACAAGAACCGATGAAATTTTCCATCAGCCGTGAAAAATTTTTGCAACCCCTACAATTAGTGTCTGGCGCCGTCGAACGCCGGCATACCCTACCAATTTTATCCAATGTACTAATAAAAGTTAGTGAAGGATCACTTTGGCTAACGGGAACGGACCTTGAGGTTGAATTAATTTCTAGTACCCCTCTTGAAGGTGAAATACAGGAAGGCGAAATTACAGTTCCAGCCAAAAAGTTGTTTGATATAATCAGAGGGCTATCTGACGGTACTGATATTCAGTTTTCGGTAGATGGAAATAAAGCGCTAATGAAAGCGGGCAGGGGTAAATATACTTTATCCACGCTTTCAGCTAATGATTATCCTAATCTTGAAGATTGGGAAGGCGAAGTTGAGTTCGAAGTAACGTCCAGTGATTTGAAACATCTTATTGATAGCACACACTTTTCGATGGCTCAGCAAGATGTACGTTATTATTTAAATGGGATGTCCTTAGAAACAGAAGACAATCTTGTACGTACGGTAGCAACGGACGGTCATCGCCTAGCGTTATGTAGATTTGGGTTTGAAGGAGCCAGTTTACCGGCACGCCAGGTTATTATCCCTCGCAAGGGCGTGCTTGAAATATCCCGTTTAATAGGTGAAGAGGATAAGTCCCTTAAGATTCAAATAGGCGCCAATCATCTGCGTTTGTTTTCGAGTGAATTCATTTTTACCAGTAAATTAGTTGACGGTCGTTTTCCTGATTACCGTCGCGTTCTTCCTAAAGATGGCGATAAAGAAATTATCGCGAGTAAAGCGGTTTTGAAAGAAGCTTTTTCGCGCGCAGCTATTCTATCTAATGAAAAATTCAGGGGTGTGCGTTTAAACCTATCTTCCGGTGAACTTAAAATTACGGCAAATAACCCTGAACAAGAAGAGGCAGAAGAAATTGTCGATGTTGATTACCAGGGTGATGATCTGGAAATAGGCTTTAACGTTGCTTACCTGATTGATGTATTGAATGCGCTTTCGGCTGAATCCGTTAAGATATCCCTATCAGATGCAAATGCTAGCGCATTAATAGAAGCGGCAGATGATGATTCCGCGCTTTATGTTATCATGCCGATGCGTCTATAGTTTTGGAACCCTACTTCTAAGAAGTAGGGTACAATGCTATCAAAGCCCTTTGAGATTTCTATGAAACTGGCGCAAGTCCAGATATCAAACTTCAGAAATATTTCCTCTGCTTGCTTAAACCTATCTCCTTCCTTATCAGTTATAAGGGGGCAGAACGGCAGCGGGAAATCTTCATTATTAGAAGCAATTTATTATTTAGGTTACGGTCGCTCCTTCAGGACAAATAAGCATGAGTCTGTAATTAAAGAAGAGCAATCGTCGTTCAGCGTATTCGCTAAGTGTGATATCGATAATTCATCCCCTATAAAAGTAGGAATACAACGTACTCGCACCAACGAGGTTACTTGTAACGTGAATGGTGAACATTCCAAAAAATTGTCTGACCTAGTGAGTTTAGTACCGGTGCAGCTTTTTACCCCGCAGAGTACCGACTTATTGGTTGGCAGCCCTTCAGACCGAAGACGATTTATTGATTGGGGTGTGTTTCACGTGGAACAATCTTTTCAAGCGCAGTCGCGGACATATCAATTATTATTAAAGCAACGAAATGCAATAATTAAGAAGGGCGATGACCTGACCAGACCAGAACATAGTTTCTGGACGGAGAAACTAAAAGAATCGGCAGAATTTATTAGTTTAAAGCGTCAGCAATATATACAAGCGTTAATTCCCTATTTTAAATCGATAATGGAGCAATTTTTACCTGAGTTTTGTGTCGAAATTGCTTATTATAGGGGGTGGGATAAACATCATTCTTTCGAAGAAGCCCTGCAAAGAAAACGCGATTATGACTACAGAGTTGGTTACACTTCGGTAGGTCCCCATAAAGCAGATTTAAAAATAAAAGTTAATAGTGTTTCGGCGCAAGAGATGCTTTCCAGAGGTCAACTTAGAATGACGGTAGCAGCTTTACAATTGGCGCAAACAAAGCTATTTAACGCACAATCACAGAGACAAAGTATTTTTCTACTTGATGATATTGGTGCCGAGTTAGACAGCATCCGAAGAGAAAAGTTTTTAACTAGCTTGTTGGAAACGAATACACAAGTAGTAGTAACAGCAATAGTCGGTGAGATGATCGACTTCGTAAAGAATTACAACGATAAAAGAATGTTTCACGTGGAACATGGCATCGTGAAAGAGGAGAGCAACTAAGTATGTCAGAACAGCAAAATTACGATTCTTCCAGTATTAAGGTACTGAAGGGATTAGATGCAGTGCGCAAACGTCCTGGTATGTATATTGGTGATACCGATGATGGTACCGGGCTGCACCACATGGTTTTTGAAGTGGTCGACAATTCTATCGATGAGGCATTAGCAGGACACTGTAGTGAAATAGTTGTTCAAATTCATTCTGATGGTTCAGTTTCGGTATCTGACGATGGACGCGGAATTCCCACATCTATTCATGAAGAAGAGGGCGTATCTGCAGCCGAAGTTATTATGACTGTACTCCATGCCGGGGGTAAGTTCGACGATAATTCCTATAAGGTCTCAGGGGGACTTCACGGGGTAGGCGTCTCTGTAGTAAATGCTCTGTCTAAAAAACTCAAGTTACGAATTCGTCGGGATGGTAAAACCCATGAACAAGAATACCAACACGGCGTGCCTCAAGCTCCTCTAGCAGAAATTGGGGAAACGGATAAGTCAGGTACGACCCTTCGTTTTTGGCCAAGTGAAGATACATTCACAGATGTTGAATTTCACTATGATATCTTAGCAAAGCGTTTGCGAGAGCTTTCGTTTCTAAATTCAGGTGTATCAATAAAGTTAGTCGATGAACGGGACGGCAAAGAAGATCACTTCAAATACGAAGGCGGTATACGGGCTTTTGTTGAATACCTGAACCAAAATAAAACACCTGTTCATCAAAAAGTGTTTCATTTTGCCCATGAAAGACCAGAAGATGGTATTTCAGTAGAAGTGGCAATGCAGTGGAATGACAGTTTCCAGGAAAATATTTTCTGTTTTACTAACAATATTCCACAACGGGATGGCGGTTCACACTTAGCTGGCTTTCGTGGAGCACTTACCCGTACGTTGAATAATTATATGGAGCAGGAAGGCCTAAACAAAAAAGCAAAAACGAATGCGAGTGGTGATGATGCCCGTGAAGGGTTAACCGCCGTTATCTCTGTTAAGGTCCCTGATCCGAAGTTTTCATCGCAAACTAAAGACAAGCTAGTATCTTCAGAGGTACGCCCAGCTGTTGAGTCCACAATGAATGATAAACTTTCTGAATTTCTTTTAGAGAACCCTGCAGAAAGTAAAATTATCGCTTCGAAAATTATCGATGCCGCCCGTGCCCGAGAAGCGGCACGTAAAGCGCGTGAAATGACACGTAGAAAAGGTGCGTTGGATTTAGCGGGACTCCCGGGGAAACTTGCTGATTGTCAGGAAAAAGACCCTGCACTAAGTGAACTGTATATAGTGGAGGGTGACTCTGCTGGCGGTTCAGCCAAGCAAGGTCGTAGTCGAAAGTACCAAGCTATTTTGCCACTTAAAGGTAAAATCCTAAATGTGGAGAAAGCTAGATTCGATAAAATGCTTTCGTCGCAAGAGGTAGCTACACTTATCACTGCGTTAGGCTGCGGTATCGGCAGGGACGAGTACAATCCAGATAAATTGCGCTATCACCGCATCATTATCATGACCGATGCCGACGTAGATGGATCGCATATTCGGACCCTATTATTAACTTTCTTTTATCGTCAGATGCCTGAAATAATCGAGCGGGGATACGTCTATATTGCTCAACCACCTTTATACAAAGTGAAAAAAGGTAAACAGGAACAATATCTGAAAGATGATGATTCACTCGTTCAATATTTGACGTCTATTGCATTGGATGGTGCTGCATTATATGCAAGTGAAGATGCTGCACCTATCTCTGGGGTAGGGCTAGAAGAGCTTGTTAAACAGTATCAAAGCGTTGAAAAAATGATTACGCGTATGCGTAGAATGATGCCAGAGACCATCCTTTACCGTTTACTGTACACCAAGACTATCTTATTAGAAGACTTAAAAAATGAAAGTGCGCTAAGAGATACAGCAGAACATCTTATTGCTAGTTTAAATGACAAGAAAACGTCTGATGGTGCTGAATTCCGTTTTGAAATAAAACGTGATGAAGAAATGAGTGAGTTCTATATATCGATTATTATGCGTATGCATGGAATCGACTACGAATATAAACTTAACCATGATTTTATCGACTCGACTGAATACGAAAAAATTCGTAATTTAAATGACGCTATCAATAATATGATGGATGAAGGAGCGTTTGTTCAGCGTGGTGAGCGTAAGCACCAAATACGTTCATTCAAACAAGCACTTGATTGGTTAATGGGAGAGGCTAAGCGCGGTCAATACATACAGCGTTACAAAGGGTTAGGGGAGATGAATCCCGAACAACTTTGGGAAACCACGATGGATCCCGCGAGCCGACGCATGTTGCAAGTTACTATTGAAGACGCTATAGCATGTGACCAATTATTTACTACACTAATGGGCGACCAGGTAGAACCACGTCGCGCATTCATTGAAGCAAATGCGCTAAAAGTCGAAAACTTAGATGTATAGTTAGATATTAATACTCGAACCTTACCAAAAGCGGCCCCATGGCCGCTTTTTTCATTATTAAGTTGCATTTCTATCGATACGTAGTCATTAAATTATCGATGGCAGATAGTGTGCGCGCTAAGGGAAAAGTTTTGAGCTTTGCTATTCCAACTTAGAGGTAATTTAGAAATTCTGAAATTAATAATGTAAGGACAGCTTTAATCACGAGAACCCGCGCCGGTAGTGGCAAAGAAAAACAGACACTTTAGTTTAGAATTGTGTCATTTAGAGGGAGGTGGAAAACGGTACTGCTTCGCTCGCACGGCTTTACTAGATCTACTTTCTACTTTCTACCTTCTACTTTTTACTTTTCACTAACCGATCGCACTTTAGCTACAATGAAATACTCCATACTGGTTTAATAATATTTTGTAACCTAAGACAAAAGGCCGGCACATGTATCCTAGCGACCACCGCCCGTGTGCTGTATTTAAAAATACACAGACAGATACTATTTCGGATATATGTTCGTTATCAGTCTTCGATAGACATACAAGCTTTAATAGCGGCTAGCAAATCGAGTAGTATTTCTACGTATGCAACGATAAGACTATTCAGAAGGGAGAATAGTCGTCTAGGAAACTTTCATTCTGAAAGTAAAGGTCGTCTTACTGTTCTCCGATAAAACAGATAAATCGCCTGAGTGCGCTTTAGCTATTTCGGAGGCGATGAATAACCCTAAACCTAAGCCCTTACTTTCCTTGTTTTGTTCACAGCGCCAAAAGGGTTGGAACAAACGTTGTTGAATTTCACGCGGGATTTCAGAGCCTTCGTTTGTCACTTCAATAAGAAATTGACCATTTCTTTCGTATGCACAAACCAATATAGGGCTTGAAGTGTCTCCATGGGTAATGGCATTTATTAATAGATTAGAAAGAAGTTGGCAAATACGATGTGGATCACATTTAACTGGCGAAGGAAGGTGTATATCGCAATCTATTCGACATGATTTATTTAAGTCAGTAAGCTCTGAAACCGCATGTTCAATGAGAGCTTCAAGATTTTCAACGGTATGTGGATAAATAGTAATCCCACCACCAACGCGCCCTTGAGTAAAATCCATCACGTTATTTATTAGCGCTTTCATCCTGCCAACACTATTGGTCATTTTTCTTAGAATTTTCTTTGAGAATTCATCATTTAAATGGTCTTTTAATAAATCTACAGATAAAGAAAAAGATGATAGGGGCGTGCGAATATCATGTCCTAGTATGGCTATGTATTGCTCCCTTAAGCGTGCCGCACTTTTCTCATCCGACAGTGCGGTTTGGACTTGGTCGAAGCGCTCTTGATCCATAAGCTGACGGGAAAGAAGATTTGCGAAGGCAAGGATTTGGCTTTTAATTTGCGTATTCTTTAAATCAGCAGGTTCAGGGTCTAAGCCACATAACGTACCGAAAAATTCACCGTTTCGTCCATATATTGGATACGAAAAGTAACTTTCGAATTTATACATTTTAGGAATGGGGCTATCACGATAGTTTTCATCATGTTTTACACTGTCGATGATTATCGGGGTAGAAGACTTTCGAACGTGTTGACAATACGTAGTTTGGATAGCAAGTTCATCACCAGGCGCTAAATTATAATCAACTAAATCTAACACTGCACATGTAGTCCAATTGCTCTCGGTAACTCTCGCTATGCAGATGAACCTAAGACCGGTTGCTTCTGAGATCATTTTCATAATATGAGGTACTGCCTCAATTGCCTGAACACGCTTAATATCATCTAAGACTGATGTCACAATTTACACTCACAAATTAGACCAGAAATTTTATCGTCCAAAGCAACTTATTTAGATGCAAATAACAATAGGATGTTTACACTTACGTGGTTATAGATAGGCGTCGTCACGCTTCTTCTTTCGCAATGAGCTAGCTTATCAAATTTTCTAAAACGAACCACACAGAATCAATAGATAATTTGTATAAAAAATCGATTAAATAATGATAATTACACTCATTATTAAATTGTGTGCCGTAAATGGAAATTAATATGAATACTGACCTCATTTTTATTACCGAGGTCGACCCGGCCCTGAACTATCAGGTCGCAGTATCAATCCAGAATAAGGGATGGGTGACCGAACAGTGTTGCAACGATAAATTAGCATTAAACGAAATTCTGCTGGCGAAGTCCACAATGTATCAGTATTGGGGAAACTAGTATAGGTGAGGCCGGCCATAGTCGTTGGGATAGCCGAAGGCGTGAAGGAAGATAAAGCAGGTCGACCAGGCTTCTTATCTTATTCAAAGCCACGCGGCCTGACAAGCGTCAAACTCACAAGCAGCGTTGGTATGTATAGGGTCTAATGGAATTGACGGCTGAATACTATCCTGAGGCGTTGTGGCAGCGTTGTACAGTCCACACTTACCGCACCGTGTTCAGCGCTGTAGCACGCACCAAAACCAGCTGTGTTCTAAATATACTTAAAGCTAAAGCCATCCACGGCACGGAAACTTTGGTTGTTGCGCGAAAGAAATTAACACAAGTAGGCGATGAGCAGCGCAGCATGTGACTAACCGCTGCTAGAGACAAATTAGAAACATTTATAAACGAGACCTCCAGCTTTTATCGATTCCCTAAACAGCATTGATTACGACTGAAAAAGAATAACCCCTGCATATTTTATAAGAGAAATTCGGCGTCGGGCACGAGGGGGCGTTCCCAAAAGGAGAATCTGCACGAACGCCCAACGACCCTAGATTTAGCCATATCGCTGGAATTAAACGGGTCGTCAGGAAATACATGAATATGGAATTACTGAGACAAATGGAAATTAAAAAAGCAATTGCGAGCTTGACCGTGCTGTGGAGCAAATGTGTGTAGTTGCACGCGTGTTTGGATCGTCAGAGCATACAGTATGGTAGTATATGTGGATGATTATTCTTTTTTGCATCCCATTTTGAACTTGAGGGAATCACCTAACCTCATGGCATTGTGGCTATATAAGATATAGATAAGCTATCAGGTCGCCTTGGCGACCTGAATCAACTATAGACTAGTTTGTCCCTGAGGGGTGGTGGCCCCAGTCGATAACAGACACATGTTGAATTAAACCATCGAAAAAGAAACGAGTGTCGCGGCTGGCAGATGGCTGTGGATCCGCACCAATAAAAATATTCACATTACTTGACTCTACACCTCCAGCATATTGAGAGAGGGAGTTATCTCTTTTGTTGTCAATCCAAAGATAAAGCCCACCATCACCATCGTAAGCGCCTACGATGAAATAACCGTCACTTCCATTAATCCTTTGGTTTAAACCTCCTAACCCTGTGGAAGCTATGTCGTAGGTTTTATAGCGATATTTGCCATTAACTCGTACACCAAAACGAATAATATTTTTGCCCCCAGAGTTGGCAAGCTCCAGTGCGAAACCGCCGCTTTCAGCTTTGCTCACCAACGCCATTACACCTTCAGAAAAATTTGAGAGTTTGTCAAAATTCACATATGCAGAAACTAAGAAGCCATTGCCGGCGGTATTGCTTCGCTGACCTAAATTAACTGCTCGATAACGTAGCCCCTGATTCGTTCTGAAATCTAATGAGCATGAGAATCTATCTTGTCCTTTACTATCATAATGCAGTTGAGGATACCCGAACAAAGTACTGGTAGGCGCACGGTCAACTGGTCGGGCTATTGTACCGGCGCCCCCCCAATAATTAACATGAAAGTACAGTTGATTATCAAATTCATTGGTACACGTTGCGGCATTCAGATACGCAAGTAGGTTTTTTTCTTTGATTACATTTTTTGCGTAATCCACCCGGTAATCCGATGTGACTAAATCAAACTCTTCACGTAGTGCCGCAACAAATGCATCGCCATTTGCAACAGGAATAGAGCCAACCCCTACGCCCAAACCAAGTGATTTTGCATATTGACTTGCCCCTAAAAGATCTTTCATTTGATATTTAAACTCAACGAAATGTAAGTTATTTTTATACACGTCGTTATAAATGGAAGACTGGAGTGCATTAATAGAGTTTAGTCCGCCCCAATTAACTCCCCAATAAAGCACGGAATACTTTAGTTTGTTTGCTATCAGGGTACCGAACGTTCCTTGGGCTGCTGCATTTTTAATTTTAAGCAGGGTGGGTATTTTGTAATGAAATCCTCTTACCAGTACCTCTCGTCCATTGCTGAAGTACTTCGAAAATGAAGGCTTAGACAGCACTGTCAAAAATTCGGTGACAAAGCCATCAGTGTTTCCGCTCGTTATTGACTTCACTTCGATGGCAAGGCTGGCAGTGGAGTTTAGCAATGTTGGGTTAGCTAAAATATCGTTTAGCAAAGGCTCATACTCCGATTTAGATGAATCGAAGGTTGAACACACTCTAGAAGCTGGTTCATGAGAGACACACATTTTCTGACCGTCAAAACCGACATCCAACTCTATAAAATTGGAACCTCTAGCGATGGCTGTATTAATTTTTGCATTTGCTTGCGCTAATGTAAGAATTTGATTCTGTGGTCCGTTATAACAGTTGTGACAATTGATAGCGACTTTGTTACCAGCCGGTGAAACGGCGATATCACCCGCTAAATTCCAGGTAAAAGGGTTTGCGGAAGATTGCACATTACTTGCCATTAACGAGCAATAAAAACATATTAATAGCGTAAAAAGTTTGTTTAGTTTATTTTTCTTCATATTTTGTAATTTTCCCTAAATTACGATAAAAACAAATTGCAAAGCGATGAACAAGCACCTAATCCCATCATTAGATAATAAGTGCACCCCTTATGTTAAAACGATGACCACAAGGAACAGCCCATCATCGTGCCTGTGTAGTCAACACACACATAAAGACAACAATATCAGTAACAACCATTTGTTCGCACAACTAAGATAACAGAACAAAGCATATTTGCACGCAAGGGTAAGTTATAAACCATTTCCAACGAAAATTAGGTAGCTAAATAAACGCAGTATATCGCTTCACAAATCACATTATCGGAGGGGGCGTAGTATTTCAGGCGGATGAGAGACAAAGTAGAGATCCTTTCATCCATCCTGTGGGCAAGTGTTTTGTATTTTTGTAAGAATCATAAGTAAGGCTGCCCGGTTACGTAGACGCCTTTCATATTATCGGAGTTTCCAGCGCTTGTAAGAGACGTTTAACAATCACACTGTTCCAGTAACTGTTCCAGTTGAGGTGTTTATGAGCAAGCGAAAATAGTATACCGAAGAATCTACCTCGATATCTATTTCTCCAGAGTAACGTTACGTAATCTTTTCGGTATGAAGGCGCAGGCAGGGACCATCAGTGGGGTAGAGTAGGCATTCGTAAAATAATATTACAGTCACGCACGTTTGCTAGACTAGTAGCACATTTAGGAGTTAGTTAAACTGTGCGTTTGCACTCAGTTTTTTACTTTTTACTTTTTACTTTTCACTTTTCACTTTAACTGTATGGAGTCGTAATTGGTTAACTTAGATAAATTTTGTCATGCGCTATGTATGTCGTTGGTATTGTCAACATTAATGTCTGGTTGGGTGACATTTATCAATATTGGTTGGGTCGATGAATTAGGCGCAGCATGGTTAAAAGCCTTTTTATTAGCTTGGCCAGCTGCGTTTGCTATTTCATTGTTTATGGGAACACCGATAAGTAAAGTATCGACCAGATTAAGTGGTCTTTTGAGACGACACAAAGTGTAGCGGTTACTTTATTTGAACAACGCTTAACCTAAGTTCACCTTTTCCAACATCACTGACAATAAATCGATAGATACCGTCTTCTGCGGGGGTAAATTGTAAATTTTGTGCTTCCGACCCACACGTCAGGTAAAATGTACTGCGGGTTGAAACGATCTGGCCAGCATAACTACCCCCACAGGTTTGCGAGGGACTCCAGTACTGATTCGAAAACTTGAAATCATTAGGCTGTCCATCTGCAATAAGTTCCACATCCACGGTTCCTTGGCGGCTTTTTTCGTTCAGGCGATGATTTTCTCTGGCTTCCCACCAGTTAAAAACACCCCGAATGTAAAGTTCATCTAATGCGATGTCGCCATTAGCTGTGTGTGCAGGTAGTTGACTGTCAGGCTGCGTTGCGCAGCCTGACAAGGTCAATAATCCAATGATTCCAAATATGTGCAGCTTCACAATTACCCCTAATAGAATTAGTTTTTAGCTAATAGAGAGATGTCCGCGGTGACCATAAAGAGTTCACGTAACATGAATAATAGCGCCAGACGGTTCTTTCTTACGGCGTTATCTTCAGTCATGACCATTACGTTATCAAAAAACGCATCAATACTTTCACGCAGTCGTGCTAACCGTGTGAGGACAGCGGTGTAATCTTGCTGTTCAATTGCTGCGCTAAGCTCCAACTTGGCTGATTCCAAATCTTGGTATAGCGTTTTTTCTGCCGATTCAGTTAATAACGCGCTATCGATTTTCCCGCCGGATTCCACGTTTTGTTTAGCAAGTATATTGGCTACCCGCTTATTCGCCGCTGCCAATGCGTCCGCAGCTTCTAGTTCTTTAAATGTGCTAACTGCTTGTATACGGGCAACAAAATCTGTCGGACGGGTAGGGCGACGGGCACTTACCGCTTGAATTACATCAATACTGACGCCTTGGTCCTGCAGTAGCGCCTGAAACCGACCCAACACGAAATCTACCACTTGTGTACGGCAATCCTGATTAGTCAATTTGTCTGCGTAAATATCAACGGCTTTGTTGACCAGCAGATCTAAATCTAATGGCAATTTAAGTTCGCTGATAATTCGTAAAAGCCCAATGGCAGCTCTGCGCAGGGCAAACGGATCTTTATCGCCTTTGGGCAATTGATTGATTCCGAAAATCCCTACAAGGGTATCTATTTTATCAGCCAGGGCTACTGAAGCGCTTACGGGGTGGGCAGGCAATACGTCACCGGCAAAGCGGGGTAAATATTGCTCATAAAGTGCGTTCGCTACTTCTTCAACTTCACCATCATGAAGGGCGTAGTATTTTCCCATCACACCCTGCACATCAGGAAACTCCGTGACCATATTGGTCATCAAATCAGCTTTGGCTAACTCTCCTGCTCGATAGGCAAGCTTTTCATCGGCCTTGATGTGCTTGGCAATGAAGGCCGATAATTCAGCAATACGTAACGATTTATCTTTTAAGGTGCCTAATTGTTTTTGGAATAAGACAGACTCAAGACTATCCAAACGGCTCGCCAATGTACGTTTTTTGTCAGCATTAAAGAAAAATTCAGCATCGGCCAGACGCGGACGAATAACCTTCTCGTTGCCGTTGATAACCTGTTCTGGTTCACGACTTTCGATGTTACTGACAAATAAAAACTGATTGCTAAGCTGCCCATCTTCCTGCAACAAAGGCACATACTTTTGATCGTCCTTCATTGTGTAAATAAGCGCTTCTTTAGGCACTTGTAGGAATGAGGTATCAAAGGAAGCGGTGAGCACAACCGGCCATTCTACCAGCGAAGCAATTTCTTCAAGTAACGACTGATCATAATCGGGTTTCAAGCTCAGGTTAGCCGCGGCTTTATCCAGTTCTCGGCGAACATGTTCCGTGCGCTGATGAAAATCAGCAAGCACGTACTGTTGTTGAAGTGTAGCTAGATATTCATCGGCGTGAGCGAGGGTAACTCCTTGGGCACCATGAAAACGATGACCATTAACTTTATTATCACTCTCTAAACCCAATGCGTTGACACTGATTACGTCACTGCCAAATAGTACACATAGCGTATGTACGGGGCGAATAAACTGTGTCGTATAATTTCCCCAGCGCATTGGTTTTGGAATAGGAAGTTTGGATAACGACTGAGTCAAAATGCCTTCAAGCAACTCACTAACCGATTGACCGGATTGATGAGCTTTATGCAATAACCACTCGCCTTTATCCGTAACCAAGCGTTCTGCTTCGTTGATTTCAATGCCATTACCGCGCGCCCAGCCTAGTGCGGCTTTGGTGGGTTCGCCATTTTCATCGAAGGCTGCACTTACCGCCGGCCCCCTTTTTTCAACGGTCTTATCTTTTTGGGTAGAATCCAACTGCTTTATCGACACCGCTAATCGACGCGGTGCGGCAAACCATTCAATAGATTCGAAAGAAAGCTCGGCATTCGCTAGTCCCGCCTGAATATTACCGGCAAAACTAATCGCTAAGTGTTTAAGTGCTTTCGGTGGTAGTTCTTCAGTACCTAATTCAATAAGAAGATTATCTTTATGCACGATTACTTCTCCTTCTTACACATAGGGAAGCCCAATTCTGCTCGGACTTGGTAATAACTTTCTGCACACCCTTTCGCAAGGGTGCGTACGCGCAGGATATAGCGCTGACGTTCAGTTACTGAGATAGCATGGCGGGCATCTAACAAGTTAAACGCGTGGGAGGCTTTCATCACCTGTTCATAAGCAGGTAAAGGTAGATTCTTTTCGATTAACATCTTACTAGCGGCTTCGCACTCGTCAAAGGTTTTAAACAATACATCTACATTGGCGTATTCAAAATTATAAGTCGATTGCTCCACTTCGTTTTGATGGAATACATCGCCGTAGGTCACTTTTCCACGCGGTCCATCAGTCCACACCAAATCGTAAATACTATCAACTCCCTGAACGTACATGGCTAACCGCTCTAGCCCGTAAGTAATTTCGCCTGTTACTGGTTTACACTCTAGCCCGCCTACTTGTTGGAAGTAGGTGAACTGTGTGACTTCCATACCATCAAGCCAAACTTCCCAACCGAGTCCCCAGGCACCCAATGTCGGCGATTCCCAGTTATCTTCTACAAAGCGAATGTCATGGACTAGCGTATCAAAACCGAGCTCTTTTAATGACCCTAAATACAACTCCTGAATATTATCAGGCGAGGGTTTAAGCATGACTTGGAACTGATAGTAATGTTGTAAACGGTTAGGGTTTTCACCATACCGACCATCGGTGGGACGACGGCAAGGTTGCACGTAGGCGCTGCTGATTGGCTCTGGGCCAAGCGAGCGTAAGAATGTCATCGGGTGAAATGTACCGGCCCCCACTTCCATGTCTAACGGTTGAATGATGACACAGCCTTGTCGGGCCCAGTAATCCTGTAAAGCGAGGATTAACCCCTGGAAGGTTTTTATATCGAAATTATGCATTCTCTGTATAACCACGTGCTTCAAAGACAAATTAAAGGTCGCCTAGTATACAGATACTGAGTCTATGAATGTAGGCTTTAGCGAGTTAAAGTCGGTATATTCAATAAAGATAGGCAATAAATATGGCTGATCCTGAACTAAAACGATGCGGATGGGTTTCAGATGATCCACTTTATCAACAATATCACGACCAAGTATGGGGCAGACCGGAATTAGACGACGAAGCATTGTTTGCCAAACTATGTCTAGACGGTCAACAAGCTGGATTGTCATGGATTACGATTTTACGAAAACAAAAGAGCTATGAAGAAGCGTTTTGCCAATTTAATGCGGAAAAAATTCTTAAAATGCCTGATGCTGAGCGAGATAAGCTAATTGAAAATCCTGGCATTATCCGAAATAAATTGAAAATTAATTCTATCTTTAAGAATGCAGAAGCTTATTTAAAGATTAAGGAACAAGAGTCGTTTAAAGATTTTATCTGGCAATTCACTAATGGCAAAACCGTAATTAATGAATGGCGTGACCAAAAACAGGTACCGGTGAGTACTGATTCATCCAGACAAATGGCAAAGACGTTGAAAAAAGCCGGGTTTACCTTTGTAGGGGAAACCATCTGCTATGCATTCATGCAAGCAGTGGGTATGGTGAATGACCACACCATAGATTGTCATTGTTATGAAAAAGTGTGTGAAGAGGCTATTACATAATACGAAATTGCAATGAGGAGGAAACTCGGAACAAAAGTACCGATTTTCATCGGGATGATGATTTTAGGCTACTGGTACAACATGTCGCCATCGTGATGTGCATCACGATCTCCCTTGTCACATGAGCAGCGATAAGCGATAAGAGGTTAACATCATTCATAGTTAACCTCTTGTCGCTGCTAATTTAATTCAAGTGTCGCGCAGTAAGATTGTAATGCCGGTAATTCTTTCAATACCGCATTTTCATATTCGGATTCTATTTGCTCCCGAGCGACATCCTGGCGCATCCGTTCGGATTTAGGTAATTTTGCTCTGGCTTCCAATATAGCAAAACCGCTGACCTTGTGAAAAAACTCGTACAGTTTTGGGTATTGCGTAGAATAATCCGGAGGTGAAGATAAGGGCAGCGCCTCGAGCAAATTACATATTCTGATTGCACCTTCAGACAACTCACACTGTTGTTGTTGCATTGCTTTTACTATTACCTGAATACTCTCGATAATGGTTGCAGTTCTACGTTCCCTTGCAAGCTGCTGGCGTTTATTTTGTTCTTTAAGCTGAAACAGCAAGCGGCCCGCATAAAAGCCTAACGCTAAAATAATTATCAGGCCTATAGCGGCTAACCCAATCCACATCATTATTTCTTTTTATTCCTTAAAATCATCAATATTTAATTGTTCTATGCTGTCTAAAGGCGAGCTTTCTTGGTCTTCCTGATCTTCATCATCTGCGATTCCAAGCAGTTCACATAAAATTCGGTGACGCGCCATTTTCTCATCAATATATTGTTGTTCACCAGCATTCAACTTCGCTCCACCTTCCAACCTGTCTAATAACAGGGCCAAACGCTCATCTGCCTCAATATCTGCTAATTCCTCAGCGGGCGTAGCATAGTGACGCTTTTCAGCTGGCGTGGTCTTAGCGACTAACGACACGGGTTTTTTACTGCCAATCCTCGGATCGCTAATTCCCTTTTTCTGTGTAGTTGATTTATTCGTTGAGGCCACATTATGTCTGCTACCTGCAGGTTTTCCTTTCGATGGTTTTGTTCGTTTAGGTGCTTTAGGTGGACGAGGAGCGTTGGGATCTTTACGAACCCCGATTAGACCTACTTTTCTGGATTTCTTTTTACGCGGCATAGCTTCTTAATCATTTCACTTTAAATCTGAACGCTATTATAGCGGTCTTTTACTTGAAACGTGGTGTTCTTTTCGACTCAATTGTGTCTCGAACCGTCGAATTCGAATACTTTATCGTGTGGCTATTTACACTGACAGGCTCTAACAAAGGTGAAACAAACAGTAAACCCAAACGATAGAAGGCATTCTGAATGCTTCCCTAATCCGCTTTTTAGTCACTCGCTTTGATGAGAACGGTGTATGGCATTCTGCTTACTTTGCCGCTGCTAAAATTGCAAAATCTTAAAAACGAAAGATTAGTAGATACTGTTTTTCTGCAACAAAACTACGTCGGCAGTGACGATATGAAGCGTAAATCCCCATTGTTTGGCAATAAAGTTAAATGTCTTCTCACTAAAAAAACTCACATGAGTTTGATCATTTTTATAGTGCCAGTTAATAAATCGTTCTTTACTCAATACCCGTTTGGTCATAATGGCAAGCCAACCTCTGGATTTAAGAAGTCGATGCCACAGTTCCAATTCGCGGTGCGGATTATGGAAATGCTCTATTGCTTCGGTGCAACTTATAAAGTCGTACTTTCGCGTTAATACGGACTCGTCAGGTTGGAAAAAGGGATCGTATATGGCTACCTCATGACCCGCATCCTCTAATATTTGCGCGAGTACGGGAGAGGGGCCACAACCAAAATCTAATCCACATTGCTGTAAGGGCAACGCATCTAGTAAAGGGATCGCCAAACGCGATAAAAAATTTTTATAACCTTCATCTTCTGCATCGTTTTCATGTAATTTATATTCATTTAACTCAGTGCATGTTGAGGGGAGGGCTTTCTTTTCCACAAAGACCAGGTCGCACGTTTGGCATTGCCAGTAACTGCGCCTCTTATCTTGTATATAGAATTCAGTATTGTTGGTTTGGCAAAGGGGGCAGGCGTGATTAGACATTAAGTAAGTTAAGTATTAAAAAAGAAAAAAGGCGATAGCCTGAACTATCACCTTGTTTGTATGAGTGTCTGATGACACCTCTCCCGTTATCGCACCTCTGTGTGCTAGTTAGCTTCCTGCTAAGCCCTACTTTTTATTATTATTAACAGAGCATCTTTTCTTATTGTTTTGGATCTTCCTGACGCTTTATTGCATCGTCCTTGTGTTATTTCTTATTATTATTATGTATTCCCCTGAAGCCACTTTATTATTTTAGTATGTGTGAGCATCAAAAGTTATGCAGTAGAATACAGGACATATTTAAAATTTCAACCACTTTTATTACAATTATTTAACAAATTGATGAAATTAGTGGAAATTTAGTGCAACCCTGAAATGTAACTTGCCAGTATCGCGATATCTTCATCAGTTAATTTTTGTGCGATATCGCGCATCATCCCGTTCATATCATTAGTGCGCATGCCGTCTTTAAACGCATTTAATTGTGCGGCAGTATAGGCTGCATGTTGGCCACTGATATCTGGGAAACCGGCTAACTGCATACCGTTACCACTGGGTCCATGGCATGCAATGCAGGCAGTAATACCACGGTCTTCATCGCCCCCGCGATACAGCGCTTCACCAGGCTCAATATATTCTTCCAATGTGGCACCAGGGGTCGCTTCCTGATTGGAGTAATACGCAGCTATGTCTTCCATATCTTGTAGAGATAGGGGGGCTGCCATACTGTTCATTACAGCACTATTACGTCCTTCTTCGCCACCTGTTTGGGATGCCAGTTTAAATTCTTGTAGCTGCTTAACAAGGTAGTTTGGATGCTGACCTGCAAGCTTTGGATTTGCTTCTATTACACTATTTCCGTCAGGCCCATGGCAAGCTGCACATGTGGCAGCCTTTTCTTTGCCTGCAGCAGCATCGCCTTTTGCGAAGGCAGCGCCACTTAGCATAAATGTCATTCCAATCAGCAAACACAGTTTTTTCATAATTTATCTCTGTAATTGTCCCAACGGCAAGCGTGGTATACGTGTTATCATCGCTATTTTACACATTTAATGCGCTAGAAAAACCTATTCCATGTTAAAACTATGGTTTTTCGCCATTTTTATTGCAATATCCTGTCATCCAGACGGCTATTGCGCAACTAAAATTTGAGCTACGATACATGACGTACTATACAAAAGCGAAATTTTTAACCAGTGCTCCTGATATTAAACATTTAAAAGATGAAGGTGGGGTCGAAGTCGCCTTCGCCGGTCGTTCTAATGCCGGAAAATCAAGTGCATTGAATACGTTAACCCGCCAGCGAAACTTGGCCCGTACCAGTAAGACACCAGGTAGGACGCAATTAATTAATGTGTTTGAACTTGATGAAGAGCGAAGGTTAGTAGATTTACCCGGTTATGGCTATGCTCAGGTACCACTGGCGATGAAGAAAAAATGGCAAGCATCATTGGGGGAATATCTACAAAAACGTTCTTGCCTAAAAGGGCTCGTGGTATTGATGGATATTCGCCACCCGTTTAAAGACCTTGATCAGGATTTAATCCATTGGGCGGTAAGTGCAGACCTTCCGGTATTGGCGCTATTAACCAAATCTGACAAACTTAAATCCGGTAAACGTAAGGCACAATTATTGATGGCCAGGGAAGCTGCTTTGGCGTTCTGTGGTGATGTGACGGTGAATACATTTTCGGCGCTCAATAAACAGGGGTTGCCCGAGCTAGAACAAATGCTTAACCGTTGGTTAGGCTTGGAAAGGGATACTAAACCTGAGGGATGATCACGCTAATTGATTGGCTAATCTATTGTAAACGGTGGGGGTCTCATTTACGTGAAAAAATAGCCCCACGATGACAGCCTGTAGTTATCTCAGGCTGAGTGCTCTTTACTTACTTTAACAGTTCTAGCTCCCTCCCATGTTTTTCTTGCATAAAAAGGTACTCGCAGTCTCGTATCAGTGCAGCATCCGACATATTGTCTGTAATAATGAGAAGATTCGAACAGGGTGTCCGAAATAGCGCTGGTCAAAGTCAGTCCCAAATTCCGTGTAACCGAAAGTAGACTAAAAGGCATAATGAATGCTCAACTTTACAAACTCTTCTTTTCTTAAAGCGTGTAAACGTTGGTCCTCAGGAGAGGAGTCTAAAACGCTTATAAACTTGAATTTGTATCGTACATAATCGCTTAGTCGATATTGATAGTTAAGCTCTAGGTATTGCCCTTTATTATCGAGATCATAGCTGTATAAAAAACGGATATTCCCTTGATTAGTTTCGCCAAAGTCGAACTTTGCACCTATAAAGATATCGTTCTGACCATGTGTTTCGGCAGTGATACCCCGGTCATCAAACACGTATTCAGCTATAAATATAATTTCATCAATATAGTCTTCCAGTATATAACTTGGGTATTCAATGCCTATATTCGAAGTGGTAAAGGCGCTTTCGCGCTCCTTTCCGAATTTAGCTTCAAGCTTTAAGGTGAAGTCGTCAGCTAAATATACGCCGTCTAACAGCACATTTTTCGTTTGTATGTAGTACGGGAGTAATTCTTTTAAATTGACTTGAGGGATTAGAATAGGAGAACGTCGCGTTCCTTCAAAATATGAAACGGCAAATTCGTAATCGCTAAAGTAAAAAAGTGCTCTTGTGGCAAATCCACCCTCTTTTTCATTATTCTCATACACATTTTTTTCCGATACTGGCAATCCAAAGGCAGGTCGTTCAGGAAAGTCTATAGGCCTGAATTCAGGTAAAAAATAAATACTAAATTCGCCGTTGCTGAAGGGGTGCGACATCGAAATAAAGGTCTGACCAAGCTTTACCTTTCCGTCTAAGCTTTCCCTTAGATCAGATTGATTTAACACGTTGACCACGTTAATAGATTCGGAAACGCCCCAGAAAAATGTGTCGACCCCTGCGCCGAGGGTTATTTTACTATTACTAAAATAAACATTTGCTTTACGAATATCGGTATAGCGTCGAGCATTATCCATGCTGTCCCAATTAGTAAAGATCTCACCGTTAAATGTAAGCTTTTCTAGCGCATATTTTAATTTAGCTTCTACTCTAATTCCGCCGCTGAGTTGGTCGCTTACCGCTTCACTCTTTTCTTCAAAGTAATAGCGACCGTTCGTTGCTAAATCAGCATTGAAATCGTCGAAAAGATTATTAGCCACTCCTTTACCAGGTAAAATGATAAAGATGAGAAGAATATAAAGCGGCGGGAACATTTTACTCTCAGTATGTGCGCACTTAGACAACCGACAAGCCAACTTACATTACTTCCCTAGTGAACTACGGTGAAATTCTCTTTTTGTCAGACCTGAACCGAACTGTATGGAACTGTACTCTAAAACGGTAGCTTTGTTAGTCTGTACGTTTCGCATTTCCACAACATTAGCGCGCCAATACTTATCGTTGTAAAGTTTAAAATCGGTAGCGGTAAACACTTTAAGTAATGAATCTTTTCTATCGTAATACTCTATTTTGTGAATTTGCTTATTGTCTTGCTCAATCCACATGATTTGTTTGCTATAGCCAGAGTGTTTATCAACCGGGAAACGAGTAATAACGTCACACTTTGAGTTGTCCATATTTTTATTAGGACAGGCTTCGGTCCTTAAAAACCTATAGTTATAATCTTCTAGGTTTTTATTCGTCATATCTTCAAACGAAAACTCACTACCCATGAACGCACCAGACTTATTTCGCGAAGATATCCGTTTAGTACGGTCAACCGTGGGTAAAAAAAGCCATTGATCATCCGTGCCCTCTCGCGAAGGGTGGGTAAGTAGTGCCGTGCCTTTGATATCTGCCGGAAAATCGAATGTAATAAGCGATTTATCCCCCTGATCCGTGTTCTCGAGTATTTTAATTTGCAGTTCTCTGACCGTTTGTGCGCCTTGCCCATTCTTCAGTATCATTGATAATTTTGCGCTGCTATCTTCAAAACCCGCGTCTCGCGTGTCGAGCAATGCTGCAATTTCATATCCTTTACCCACACTATTTTGTTCAGCGGAAGCATTGCTAGCCACCACAACAAACGGGAAAGTAACTAACATTAGGCGTAATTTAATAGATTTCATAAGAGTTCCTTCTAATTTGGATGGTTTATAAGCTGGCTTTGAGGTACCGAAACGGGGATGTTTCGAATAAAGCGAAGGGCTAGAACGGGCAACACTATTAAGTCGAAAAGCAGGGCTAGAATAATTGTTCCGCTAGTTAATAGCCCCATTTGCGCATTTTTTTCAAAGGTGGAGGTCGAGAGCAACAAAAAGCCAACTACCAGCAAAGCTGAGCTGATAACTATCGCGCTCATAGTATGATTAAAGGTGTTTTTAACACTTTGCTCGGGCGTGAGTCCTCTTTTTAAACCACTAATGTACTGATATAGGAAGTGAACTGTATCATCGACGATTATACCAATTGCCATGGCTGATACACCGGCTAGGCCCATTGAAATTTCGCCATGGATGCAATACCAGAAACCAAATGCTATTCCTACGGGAATTAGGTTAGGTATGAGTGTTAACATCCCGATATAAAGTGATCTGAAAACGAAGGTTAGCGCAATCGATATCACAAGAAATGCTAAAAAGGCACCCTGCAACAAACTAACGATATTCTTTTGCCCAATGTGAGAGAAAATTAATGAAGGGCTTGAGTAGCTATAGCTAATATCGGTGGGTTTATTAGTATCTAACCAGTTTTTTACCTTGTTCTCAAAAGAAAGCATTTGATTAGAGCTACTATTGCGTAATCGGACAGTTAGTTTTAAAGCTGAGTTATCAAAGCTCATCATGTCATTAACCCCTTTACCAAATGGAAGTGACATTTCATAAAGCAGAAAGTGCTGCGCTGCCATAGTGGGGTTATCAGGAATACGGTAAAAGGCTGGATTATCCTTATTCATCAATTGGTTTAACTGTTTTATGCGATGCAGTGGACTGGATGTGGTAACTACTTCAGGCTGTTGCGTAAGCCAACTATCAAATCGCTCGACAAAAGCTAAATATTCAATCGAAAACACACCACTTTTTTGAGTAGTGGAAAGAGAGTAGCCGATATTATATAAACCAGAAAATTGCTCATCGATTGCTTCTGATTGTGCTCTAAACGGCACCGATTCATCAAAATATTTTATTAAGTTATCGTTACCCTTGTTTAATAGGCTTAAACCGGCAAAAACTAACGTACAAGGCACTACGATAAAAAGTATTTGTTTTTGTTTTCTGATGACAAATCCTGAAAGCCAACCCATGTTATCGAATACCTTTACGGCATAACTTTTTCGGCGCGACAAGGTTAGTTTCATCAATAAAGCGGGCAAAAGTGTAAACGAGAGACATAGCGAAAACATCACGCCAAAAGCAACAATGTTGCCTAAATCTCTAAACGGGGGGGAGTCACTGGCATTCATTGCAAGAAAACCGATAACCGTAGTGAAATGACTCACGAAAATTGGTTTAGCATTATGTTGATAGGACGCCAGAATAGCCTCGCGTTGTGAAACGCCGTTAATTAGTTCTCTCTTAACATAACTAATTATGTGAATGCTTGAGGCGACAATAACCGTGAACATAATTATGGGGGCCGAAATAGACGGGGCAGATAACTTAATACCAGCCCAGCCCGCTAAACCCAGTGCGCCAAGTAACGAAAGTAGCAGCACAGTGAGAATGCAAAACGCCGCCTTTGCTGAACCTAAAATTACGCCCGCCGCAACTAAAACAAAAATTATCATCAAAGGAATTAAGGTAACAAAATCACGTTTTGCAGAAGTAAAGAATGCACTATTCATCGACACTAACCCTGACACGAAAAATTCGTGTTTTGGGTATTCAAGCTTAAGCTTATTAAGTATGTCTTCTACACCCTGGCTAACTGCCAAGGTTTCTTGTTTATGATTGATTCCAGGTAAAAGTGTTGTGATATTTATTGCGGCGTATTTTCCATCGGCTGTAATAAGGTTGCCCACCAGGTCTCTTTCGACTCGTGCAAACTTTTTAATGTAGTTAACATGGGCCGGTGTAATTTGGTTTTTTTCATACACAAATTCTTCAATCGTAATGTCATCATCCACCGCTCGTGAGTGGGGAAAGTTTGTGAGTGAATCTACCCGGGACACATGAGCGACGTTCCATAATGCTTCGGTAAAGGAGTGTAATAAGGTTATCGTTTCGATATTGTATACATCTGGTAGCTCGGGTTTAATCATGATGAAAATGTTGTCGGTTTTACTGTATGTGCTTTCCATCGTCTCTAACACTTGTAAATCAGTATCATCCTCATCAAAAAATATTTTATAGTCGCTCGATAACCCCATGTTTTTTAACCCTACGATAGCTACCAAGGTAAGTAACACAGCAATGAAAAGCAGAATTTGATTTACTTTAGGGGTCAATAGCCAGTTTATGCTTTCTCTATTCTTCATATTGCTTCTCCTTATTTTTCATGTGGTTTTCAAGAAGAGAAACAACATGAGTAGCATCTTTATGCACGCCCAATATCAATTCCGAACCCCGGCAACTAAACCATTTTCGACCTAATACAAATAGCCCAGGTTCGGGAGTTAGCCCTTGGGAATGAATAAAACCCTGGCGATCGATACAATGTGGTAGCTTTAGCCAATGCGTATAGTCTCTATACCCTGTGGCCCATATCACCACCTCGACGTTGTCAACAAGTCCGTCAGTGAATATCAATGTTTCTTTGGCACAGGATATGAGGCGCGATCTAATTGTCACCCCCAATTCCGTTAGACGCCTATTATTAAAAGCCGCACAAGGAACCGGGTTTCTTTTTTTAAGTATTCTGGCAACTATTGACGAATTTCCTGAATCTATAATTCCTGATAACTTTAACCACCAGAACAAATCTTTGCCCAGTACGCGGTTTGGTGGTAATGCCCGAGGTGCCCCCGTCGCTAAGGTCACGTCACATCGATTAGCAAGACCACCCGCAATTTGCCTTCCCGAAGCACCGCCACCTATCACGGCCACCTTACAGTTATCTGGGATTATTTTTAACGAGGTGAGTTGAGAGGTGTATTGCATCACATTTTCTGATAACTCATCACTTACTTTAGGAATATGAGGAACCTGATTTGAACCCGTGGCATTAATTACTGTTTTAGCCAGAAATTCTTCACCAGAACGCAGATATATCAAAAATAATCCATTGTGCTTTTTGACAGACGTTACTTCTGCTTTTTCGCGTACATTCAGGTTGAACTTCTTTACGTAAGACTTAAGATAATTTGAAATTTCCAAAGGCAGCGGAAACTCATCCGTAACACCGGGCAAAGCGAGTTCAGGGAGCTGTGAAAATTGGCGAGAAGTAAACAAGGGAGTAGATAACAGCCGCTGCTTCCACGCAGAACCTACTTCACTTCGTTCAAGTAAAAGACTATCAAAACTGCGCTTTTGTAGTAATCTAGCCGCGTAGACGCCACATTGGCCTGCACCAATAATAATCACATCCCATACGCGCATTTTAATTCACCTGATTAGCTGTTTGAGATGTATCACACACATAATCAATGAGCGAATTCACGGTGGGATAATCGAATGCTAAGGTAGGCGCAACATCAGATTGAATGAAGTCTTCAATCACGGTCGTTAATTGAACATGACCTGCCGAATCTAAGCCTAAGCGCGAAAGTGAGGTATCGGCGTGGTCTTCTAATGAAAATCCCTCAACCTTAGCGGATAGAAAGTTTGTAATCTCTTCTATTAGCGCGTCTTTTGAAAATATTTCGTTCATGGTTTCTACCTTAACTATCTAACTATTGGGCGTTAAATCAATTCAATACATGCAGAACGTTTTACTTTTCCGCTAGTGGTTTTAGGAATAGTGCCGGGTTTAACGATGAGTAGTTTATCGAACGCTATTTCATGATGTTCGCTAACCAGTGCTCTAAGGTCGTTTTGTATTTCTGTATGATCGAGCTTGTTGTAAACGCGTTTTTTAATTTCGACTATTGCAGCAAGTTTGATTTTTGAGTCGTGTTGATAGGTAAAAACCGACGCGCCATTAATTCCATTTGCGTGTTGGTAGTTGTTGAATGTACGTTCAATATCATAGGGATAAAAATTACGACCACGTATAATAAGCAGTTCTTTAATCCGCCCTGTGACGTACAGACTTTTATTTTTGACGAAACCCAAATCCCCCGTTCGTAAGTATTGAAATCCATCGTCGGAGAGTAATTGCGCCTGAAAGCCGCCCTTCGTTTTTTCAGCATTATTTAAATAGCCGGCGGCTACACAATTTCCAGCGATCCATATTTCTCCAACTTCATCTTGTGAACACTCCACTTTGCTTTCCGGATTCACAATCTTGACCCTGAAATCAGGTCCAATATGACCACAGTCGACAACTTCTAGACCGGCGGTTCGTTGGACTACCTTACCCCGTGACAGTTTTACTTTGTCTAAGGTAATGGTTTTGAGGCCTTGTTGAGGTGGACCTCCCGACACTAAGAGGGTGGTTTCTGCCATGCCGTAGCTTGGAAAAAAACTCGATGGCTTAAAACCATAACCAGAGAACTTGGTTGAAAAGGCTCTTATCGTTTGTGGGCAGACTGGCTCTGAACCATTCAGCGCTACTTTCCAACAACTAAGGTCAATGTCTGATAAGTTTTCTTTTTCATCTATAAAGTTAACACAGTGCTCATAACCAAAATTAGGTGCAGCGGAGCATGAAATATTGTAATAAGAGATAAGCCGTAACCATCGACTAGGTCTCTGCACAAAATACATCGGAGGCATGAAAACATAGGTTCCTGCCATATAAAGTGGATGCATCATGTGACCTACCAACCCCATGTCATGAAATTGTGGCAACCAGCCTCCTACCACAACGCCTCTTTGGTGGTTACAAGCTACCCGAATAGCTTCCATGTTCTGAACGATGTTTGTATGGGTAACTATGACGCCTTTGGGGGCACTTGTAGAGCCTGATGTGTATTGGATAAAGGCGGTGTCGGTAGGCTCGATAGTAGGTAAGGGGGCACTCACTTCTACTGCATCTTCTTCCGTAACCCAGGTTAAACCCTCACATGCCGTAGAATTTAATTCCGTTATTTGCGCTGCCAGCAATAACTTTGTCGATTGTGTAGTCAGTATTGCTTTAATATTTGCGTTGTTAATAATGCTGATCGTCCGCTCGAATTGTTGAGCGTTTCGCGTGACATTAAGGGGTACCGCCGCCACGCCCGCTAATAAACACGCCAAAAAATTAATTATGAAATCAAATCCAGTGGGATAGAGTAGCGCGACAGGTTGGTCTCGGTAGCCTAAAGAGACAAGTAATTGCGCTCTCTCACTGACCGCACCATATAGTTGTGCATACGTTATATGTTGTGCTGTTTCCAATCCTCTAGGCTGAAAAATACAAGCGTTTGAGTCGGGTATTGAATGCGCGTGTTCACGAATAGCATCCATAAATAAGTGAAACGTAGGTTGCATAACTTACCTCCCGCTGATTGCTATTAGTGCCTGCACTTCGGCAACTAAGGTGGTCACAAATCTTTTAACATCATCCCGCGAGGTGAATCGACCAAAGCTAATTCGAACTGAACTAACAATATCGTCATCGCTTAACGTCATCGCTTCTAATACATGCGAAATGTTTTTTGCTTTATTGTTGCTACATGCAGACCCGATAGAAATAATATAGCTATGCATTATTTCCATACGAGCGGCTAAAGCTTCGCCGCGGATTCCGGCGATAGAAATATTGAGGGTATTTGATAAGGCATCATTGTATGCGGTGCTGCCATTGTATTTTATTTGTATTGGTGAGGAATCCAGTAGGCTCATCATGTATTGCTTGCATGACCAATTATTTTGATCCCACCTTTCAACCTGATTCGACGCATCTTGCGCCGCTTTAGCCAAGCCAGCAATAGCGACAAGGTTTTCGGTTCCTGAACGCATAGATAATTCCTGCCCTCCGCCGTGAATGAGTGGCGTTATGCGTGACGCATCTTTGATATATAAACAGCCAACCCCTTTAGGGCCATAAAACTTATGTGCAGAAAGCGATAAGTAATCTACATGGAGGGCTTCCAGATCTATTCGTCGCTTACCCACTAATTGAACGGCGTCTACATGAAACGGAATGTGTTTGTCACGAGCCAACTTGGATATATCAGGAATAGGTTGTAAAACACCTGTTTCATTATTGGCATACATAATAGTAATTAGCTGAGTATCATCACGTAACGCTCTTTCGACATCAGAGACGTTTACCTTTCCGTTTTGGTCGGGCTTTAAATAGGTCACCGAAAAACCAAAATGAGCAACGCAATACTCTACGGTACTTAAAACCGACGCATGTTCGATTTCACTCGTTATTATGTGTCCCGGGTTAGCAATGTGGTTAAGTAGTACACCCTTTACTGCCCAATTATTAGCTTCAGAGCCCCCGGAGGTGAAGAATATTTTGCTGGGTTGAGTATTTAGCAGTGAGGCAACTTGATTTCTCGTATCATTAATAATCTTCTTGCTAAGCATCGCGTGACGATTACTACTCGAAGGATTAGCAAAATGTTTGATGGTGGGTATCATCGACTCTACTACTTCAGTTGAAATAGGTGTGGTAGCGTTATAATCAAAATAGCCAGAAAGACGCTGCTGTTCCATCTCACGCTACTCCAATATCTAGCTGGCTCACAAGTTTGGAGTGAAGCTCTGATAAAATATCTAAGCAATGGCGTTGCGACGGCTCTAGTTCCCCTAGCATCGAGCTGATTTCCTGAGTACATCTTTTGGAAATAGTAGTGATAGACTGCCCCTCTATTGAGCGACAAAAAACATTTGCCGTCGCTAACGAAGTTGCACAACCCCACGCTCTAAATACCGCTTTACTAATCTGGCTATCAGAGATTAGAAGCTGAACTTTAATGCGATCGCCGCATACAGGGTTTCCAATCTCTATCTCATGATCTGCCGTCTCTAAATCACCTACGTAATTTGGTGCGGAAAAATTATCAACAATAATATCGTTATACATGTGTTTACCTCTGAGAACTCTCTAACCAGTGAGGTAGAACTGTCATTAGGACATTGTTCACTGGCTAGTCGGTTAGTAAATTATGCGACCACCGGGCAAGCGCTGGAATGCAACTCTTCTGTTTCATCAAGTTGCTTATCAAGATTAACTGCACAACATCCGAATTCGGTCGACTCGGGTAAACGCATCACATACTCAACCCGTTGACCACTTCGGTGATCATTGTCTGTTTTGGGTAATAATCGAACTAAGTCTTCGGTGAGAATAAAGCCTGGTGTAGAACGAGCTGAAGGGTCAAGGATTGCTAATTGCCCCACTTCGTTAAGTGCGACTTCTTTATCTAAATTTTGGGGGTCTCGCACTGAGAAATGGATGTAGGGCGAAACGTGTTTAATTCCATGTTTGTCATCAATAGCGACTACATTAGATTCTACAAGCGCGTAAATATCGCGAATTTGATGTTTCTCCACGCCCAGGTATTCCATACATTCACTGTTAAATTCTGCACGCGAGAGCATTTCCCCACTAAAGCGCTTCCAGCCTCCCAATGTAATAATTAAGGTATTCTTATCCAGTTTTATCCTCTTATTAGTTGCCTTTAAAAACCGAATAAAACGGTTAATTAAGAACGGAGGGCCAATAATGTGGCGGTCGAAGTTATTCTCCCAAACGGATAATTGATTTAGCGCGTCCTCCGGAACGAAGTTGTCACTTCGTACCATAAATTTGTGAGTGTCGAGTAAACCAGCCATCAAATTCAACGCTTTTATCATACCCATTTCAGGGATTTCTTCGTTAGACGGACATAAATATAAACCGGCTCCTTTAGAGATTTCGAAGAACTCCCTATACATGGCATAGATACCTAATATCGCGTTATCAACAGTTTCTGAGCAACGTCGTGAGACACTGGGTATGCCGGATGTCCCAGTGCTTCGCATCTCTAATTCGACACTTTTAAGGCTTTTCGATAAAAGTTTATGGTTGTCATTCGCTTTAAAAAGGTGAATGGGAATCAGAGGTAGTTTGATTAAGTCGGCAGGAGACCTTAAAGACTCGGGGGTGATTCTTTTTTCATCGCATGCTGAGCGATAAAACGCATTATTGTTATAGTGGAACGTAAAGGCTTCAAATATGAGTGATGTTTTAAACCCTAGCAACTGTGCTTCAGGCATCGCGAAAAGTTGCTTAGTAGAGGAAAGTGCCACTTTTATTGGATCTAAACCTGCGCGCATTAATGTATTCGTTAATTCCATTGAAAATAATCCGTTACTTAAAAAATGTAAGAGAACTTATTTTAATGGGTGGCTGAACGAATACTTGTATAAACTTGCTAACTTATCGAGAGCAGAGTTTTTATTTCTGAAATTGATAGTCCAAACATCTTTTTGAACGTACGACTCAAATGAGCGCCATCAGAAAAACCAGCGCTGTAGGCAGCCTGGGTGGCTGAAGCTCCTTGAGCAATAGCATTACTTGCGCAATATAGGCGTCGCCACCTTAAGTAGGGTCGCCATGCGATACCAACTTGTTGACTAAATAAATGCAGAAAATGACTTTCTGATATGTATAACTCATCGGCGACATCAGATGCACGCCAATTGGCAGGTTTCTGGCACTCACCGTCAAAACATAAGTTTAGTTTTTCCATCAGTTTACGAATTCTTTTATCGGTGATTTCACTGATATCGAGAGTGAAATTCAGTGGCAAACCAAGTTGGCGAAATAGCGGTGAAATTTCCGTAAATGGACAAGAGATAGGGGAGGCGGGAGCACTATATTCATCCACCAGGTGGGATAGGGTAGATACCGGAGAGTTATTTAATAGTTGGCGTAAACCTAAGCCCAGTGTGCTTTGAGGCTCTACTAACAATAGCCAGCCTTCTGTCAGTTTTAACCGATGCTCTACTTGCGAATCGATAATGAAACTGCCTGACAACTCCCCATCTGACCATTCACATAATGCCCCTTGAGTTGACCAAACAATCTGTATTGCATGATGTTGGTGCTTTTTTGCGTCCAGGGCCGCGCCATAAAAAAGAATCATGCTTTCTTTAATCCACACACTAGGTTTTAAAGAGGTAGCCACATTTTCAGACATAGAGTAAGGGATTTCACTGCATCATTAATATTGGCACAGTATAAAAGATACAGAGGTGTGAAGCCAATTAGATAAATTGCATTTATGTTGCTTTGCGTTTTTTATCTACCTCTACATGAATCGCCACGGATGAACGGGGGGAAATTTTCATAAAATACGCGCAACAGCCCGTTATTTAGAATGGCTGTTTACGATGTGTCAATAAGGACACTATTGAGCGATAGCGGAATAGAGAAAAAAGTGAAAAGTGGAAAGTGAAAAGTGAAAAGTGAAAAGAAAACCCCGCGGTAAAGCGGGGCCAAACACAAAGAGAAAACACATTAAAACCGTATATTCAGAGTACTCTTATTCGTTTAAGTTCAAAAATTTTTTTCATAAACTTTAAAGGTGGTCATTCTCGCACTGTGGCTTGGGTAAGGAATGCCATATTGACAGTAAATTGCAGTTGTTCGTAAACACTTAATATAAACTTTCACCATGGTAGTGAAGGGCAAACTACACAAGATCATTGTGATCGATAGTAATAACTATCATTAAGGGCGCCACTACCGAAATGAATAGGGCAGTACTTGACCATAAGAGTTAAATGAAACGCCTAACCTTGAGGCCTCGATTAATTATTTTCTGAACTCGGCTTTCTTTTTTTGTGATAAGTAAGTTCGTGCAGTTTTGCTTCTTTAAGAAACGCATACATAGATTCGACGACTGCATGAACTAGACCTCTTCGGCCTGAGAGAATCATTCGTCGTAAGAAATAGGTTTTGGCGAACATTATTGGAAATATAAAAATTAACTTTAATAAAGAAGGGCGTTTTCCTTTCATCGCTTTTTCTTCCGCTTTTAACGACGAATAGCTATTTTGTTTTGTGACTAGTTTATGTGTCGTGTCATAGCCATAGTGAAGTATCTTGCCATTAATCTTAGCTTCTTTAGCGCCCTCTATTAGTTGAACATTTTCGTGAACCAATCGATCTAGTGGGAAAGCTGCGTGCGTCTTTTTATATAGTCTTACAATTGAACGCTTTGCAGACTTTGCCGACATTGGTTGTTGCCAAAATACGTCTTCAAAGCTTAAGCGGTAAGCATCTGCATGGCCCGAATTAACTGCACGCTGTATGTTTGCTACCATATCTTCAGGTACGATCTCATCACCATCAAGATTAAGTACCCAATTATTCTTACATAAGGACATTGCGTACGCTTTCTGTTTTGCAAAGCCCAACCAAGTCTTATGTACTAATTTTGCACCATATTCTTTAACAATGTCTTGAGTGCCATCTGTACTACCACTATCCACGACGATAATTTCATCAAAAGATTTTACAGACTGTAGTGCCTCCTTGATATGTTCTGCTTCATTTAGCGTCACAAAAAAAACACTAATCGGGGTAGAACTGGACTTACTCATAACACTAATCCTTCTGCTTGGTTTGAGAGTTCAGTGCCCAAAGAGCGGCGTATTTATGAAAAGCATACTGACCTAAAATAAGCGCCATCATAAATCCTCTGCTACCGTCCAGAAAGCCTCCTCGTAAAATATATTGCTGAAGAAAATCAGTAAAAAATCTAAATACGGCATAAGGCAAACTAGCCCGTTTACCTTTTTTATATTTTTCTTTAGCACCCAGCACTCCATATTTAAGATGCTTTTCCATGACGTGTTGATAATCTCGCCAACTATAATGTAACAATGGTGCAGCTAATTTCTTCACACACAGGTCGGGTAAAATAAGTGATTCGTGAACACTTCTGTTTTTAAATTCTGCTCCATTTTTCAGAAATAATTTACCCTGCGGTGTTGAATAGCGGCCATGCTTAAGGGGCTTTCCAAAAAGAAATGTCTGCCACGGAAATTTCACTAGTGTTGCAGCAATGTTTTCGTGACTAAGATAACTGTCGATCTCATCTTTTAATGCTTGAGTCATTACTTCGTCGGCATCAATATTTAGCACCCATGAATGCTCGCAATAGCTTAATGCGCGATTTCTCTGCGGTCCGTATCCTGGCCAGTCAGTTTGATAAACTGTATCAGCGTACCTTTCTGCTATTGACACTGTATTATCCGTACTTCCTGAGTCTAGGACAATTAATTGATCTACCCAACCACTTAATGAAGCTAGGCATGACTCAATACGATCTTCTTCGTTATGGCAAATAACAAAGCATGAAATTTTTTTTCTTTTCATTTATAACCCTTCTCTTATTCATGAGTTTGCCATAATCACGGGTAGATATACTAGAACTGTTCTCTAGTAAAAGGGAAACGAGGGGTTATACCCATTTAGATGTGTAGAAACTATGCAGTTTTAATGATTCTTTCACAGATGTGAGTTGTTCGGAGAAATCGTTACCTATGAGAAGAACCTTGTAGGACAAGAAAAGTCAGCCCTTATTTTTTTATCAGACATAAAAAAACCCCGGTCAAAAAAACCGGGGCCAAATCAAAGGAATGAAAACAGTGTTTTCACCTCTGTACCCTACGTGAGTAAGAGTACTTAAGGGTGTTTAAGTTATCAAGTACTTTTTGTAATTAAATTACCAAAATTGGTTTTTTTTGCTTGTGAATAGACCAAATGTTGTAAGCTAATTACCTCTTAATGGGCCTCATCCCAATTGTTGCCTATGCCGACTTCCACTTCAAGCGGGACAGATAAGGCCGCTGCTCGCTCCATTAAGGTTTGAATTTGCTTAACGTGTTTATCTACGTTTTGTTCTTTTATTTCAAACACAAGCTCATCGTGTACTTGCATCATCATGTATACTTCGTCTTTCGCTTCTTTATCAATCCACTCATCCACGGCAATCATTGCTAATTTAATGATATCTGCGGCAGTTCCTTGCATGGGGGCATTGATTGCAGCGCGTTCCGCCCCTTTTCGACGTGCCCCGTTACTGGCCTTAATATCAGGCAAATACAAGCGACGACCAAACACCGTTTCTACATAGCCTTTTTCCTTCGCACTTTCTCTGGCTTCTTCCATATAGGTGCGCACACCCGGATAACGTGCAAAATATAAATCCATGTATTCCTGAGCTTCGCCCCGGGGGATATTAAGTTGCCTGGCTAGGCCATAGGCAGACATCCCGTAAATCAACCCGAAGTTAATCGCCTTTGCATTGCGACGTTGGTTGGTGGTGACATCTTCTAATTTCATGCCAAAAACTTCCGCAGCGGTTGCGCTGTGGATATCTATGCCTTCTGAAAAAGCGGTAAGTAAGCCTTTATCTTTCGATAGGTGTGCCATTATGCGTAGTTCAATTTGCGAGTAGTCAGCGGCAACAATTTTAAAGCCCGCTTGGGGAACAAAAGCTTGGCGAACACGGCGCCCTTCTTCGGTTCGGATAGGTATATTTTGCAGGTTTGGGTCAGTTGATGATAAACGGCCGGTGGCTGCAACGGCTTGATGGTATGAGGTATGTACGCGCCCAGAACGACGGTCAATCATCTTCGGCAACTTATCTGTATAGGTGTTCTTCAGTTTGGTTAAACCCCGATACTCCATTATGAGTTTAGGAATAGTGTAGTCTAACGCTAATTCCTGCAACACTTCCTCAGATGTAGATGGGGCACCTTTTGGGGTCTTTTTAATGATGGGCAATTCTTTTTTCTCAAACAATATATGCTGCAACTGTTTGGTTGACCCTAAATTAAACTCTTCCCCCGCTTCTTTATGAACTTCTTCTTCAAGCTCCATAATGCGCTTTGCCAAATCCTGACTCTGTTGATTAAGTTGCTGGCTGTCAATTCTTACCCCTAACTGCTCCATGCGAGCTAATACGTTGGCTACTGGCATTTCTATATCTAATAGTAGCTTTTTAAGGGGGGAAATATTTTCAAGCTTCTCCCATAACACCTGATGTAACAGAAAGGTCACTTCAGCGTCTTCGGCTGCATAAGGGGCTGCTTTTTCAATTTCTATTTGGTTAAAGCTAAGTTGTTTGGCTCCTTTGCCAGCGATATCTTCAAATTTAACTGTCTGATGACTTAAATAAGCTAACGCTAGTGAATTCATATCGTGTCGAGTGGCGGTGCTGTTTAATACATACGATTCCAACATCGTATCGAAGGCTATGCCGTTCAGCTGAATGTCATAATTTGCAAGGACATGTTTATCATATTTTAGGTGTTGACCAATTTTTTTGGCACCCTCGCTTTCAAGTAGAGGTTTTAGTTTATTAAGGACCAGGTCGCGAGAAAGTTGTTCTGGCGCCTCCATATAATCGTGAGCGACGGGCAGGTATGCCGCTTCGCCCGGTCCAGTGCAAAAAGACATGCCAACCAGTTCGGCTTCTTTATAGTTCAAGCTGGTTGTTTCGGTATCAAACGCCCATAGGGGAGACGCTTCTAATTTCTTGAGCCACTTGTCTAACGCTTCTTCAGTAAAGATAGTTTCATACTTACTGTGATCTACCTTAATTGCGTTGACGGCTGATTGAGAAGGGTTGTCTTCTAACTTTTCAGCGGAAGTTTCCGCGGATACTTCCTGCAACCAACGTTTAAATTCAAACTCGGTAAACAATGTTGCCAATTTTGCATTGTCGGCCTCAGTGGGGGTCAATTCGTGAGGTTTTACATCAAGTTTAACGTCAGTTTTTATCGTAGCCAGTGTATGAGAGATACGAGCTTGTTCTTCGTATTCTTGCATTTTCTTTGCCATGGTTTTACTGCCTCGAAAGCCTAAATCTGCGAGCTTATCGAGGTTATTGTAAATATCGCTGATACCGCCAATACCATTTAGCATGGCCTGCGCGCTTTTATCACCGACGCCGGGTACCCCAGGAATGTTATCTACTTTATCTCCTTTAAGGGCAAGAAAATCAATGATGAGCTCGGGTGGTACGCCAAATTTTTCATTCACTCCAGCGATATCCATCAACTGGTTAGTCATCGTATTAATTAATGTGACATGCTCATTAACCAGTTGCGCCATGTCCTTGTCGCCAGTGCTGATAAGTGTATTAATACCGGCTTCTGAGGCGTCTTTCGCGAGGGTGCCAATAACATCATCGGCTTCCACACCTTCTTCAATAATAATAGGCAATCCCATAGCGCGAATAATCTCATGTAGAGGCGCGATCTGGCTGCCTAGTTCTTGCGGCATGGGGGGGCGGTTGGCCTTGTAGTCGGAATATATATCGTCACGAAAAGTTTTACCTTTGGCATCGAACACTACGGCAATATGGGTAGGCTGATATTGCTTTAATAAACTTTTAAGCATATTGATCACGCCGTATATTGCACCCGTATCCTGTCCTTTAGAGTTTGTTAACGGTGGGAGACCGTGAAACGCTCTGAATAAATAGGACGAACCATCTACAAGAATGAAGGGAGGGGTAGTTTGTTTTGACATGCTGGATACGCTTTCGGCTTGGAAAAATGAATTGAGCAAGAGCATGCCACATGCTCCAGCACTTCGCCAGATGGTGACGAGAAAAGAATAGTAATAAATCTGTGGATAAGTCTGTGGTAAAATCGACGCGCCTGCAATTCAAACACAGGTTAACCTCAGAATTTAGAACCCTGAAGTCGGTATGATATAAGGCGTGAACGACTAAAAAGATAAACCTTATTTTAATTATTGTTATTAGATTTTATGTGGATAACTTGGTGCGCTTAATTTTTGTTCAATGCCAAGTTAGCGAAGTAATTTAGCACAGTCATATCAAAATCATAAAAGGTATTTTGATATTATTTTTGTACAATAAAGTGCAAAAAGTAAGCGAATTTGCATAAGCCGGAACAGATAAGGCTTTGGAGGGTAATATGAAGAAAGTAGCAGTGATCTTAAGTGGCTGCGGTGTGTTTGATGGCGCGGAAATTCATGAAGCGGTATTGTCACTACTGGCCATTCGACAACATGGTGGGGAATACCAGTGTTTTGCGCCTGATAAAAAGCAGATGCATGTGGTTAATCACCTTTCTGGAGAAGAAGACACGTCGCACACCCGTAATGTGTTAACCGAATCTGCCAGAATTGCCCGTGGTGAGATTAAGCCCGTAACCGAACTTAATGTTGACGAGTTTGATGCTTTGATTGTGCCGGGTGGATTTGGCGCGGCCAAAAACTTGTGTACATTCGCTAATGACGGTGCAGACAGTAAAGTCGATGAGCAAGTTGCCAAAGCGTGCAAATTGTTTGCAGAAAAAGATAAACCAGCGGGATATGCTTGTATAGCCCCAGCATTAGCTGCGTCTATTTACGGGCAGGGGGTGAAGTTGACTATTGGTACTGACGAAGCAACAGCCGAAGGCATCAATGCCTTAGGGGCCACACATGTTAATTGCCCGGTTGAAGAAATTGTTATTGATAGCGACGCGAAATTAGTGACTACACCTGCCTATATGCTCGCTCAAGACATTTTGGACGCCCATACAGGCATAAATAAAATGGTACAAACAGTCATTGGCATGGCTTAATTAAATTTGGCAAAGAAAACAATGCTTTTTCTTTGCCACCTTTAACGTAACCAAGCATAATAATAGACCAAGTGTTGATATTCTAAATGCACACACTTCAACTGCCCGATAAATCAAAGAAAAATAAGGCATAGACATGCACTATCGTGCGATAGTACGAATTCTTGGACTGCTGGTAGCGCTTTTTAGCGTCACAATGATTCCGCCTGCCGTGGTATCGGTTATCTATCAGGATGGTAGTGGTCTGCCTTTCATTCTTACCTTCATCATGTGTGTGGTAACCGGTCTGGCCTTTTGGTATCCGCAACGTAATCATCGTCGTGACTTACGTGCCAAAGAGGGGTTTCTTATCGTCGTTTTATTTTGGACCGTACTGGCAAGTTTCGGCGCTATACCGTTTATTCTGCTGGACCAACCATCGATGACGATTACCGATGCATTCTTTGAATCCTTTTCCGGATTAACCACTACCGGCGCTACTGTTATAGAAGGAATCGAGTTTTTACCGCATTCGGTGCAGTTTTATCGCCAGCAATTACAGTGGCTCGGGGGAATGGGAATAATTGTGTTGGCAGTCGCGATTCTTCCTATTTTAGGGGTTGGGGGCATGCAGCTTTATCGCGCTGAAACGCCTGGTCCAGTAAAAGACTCAAAGATGACGCCGCGGATTGCCGATACTGCAAAACACCTTTGGTATATTTATCTTTCATTGACTATAGCCTGTACAGTATCGTACTGGTTTGCGGGGATGGGCTGGTTTGATGCGATTTGTCACGCTTTCTCGACAATCGCAATCGGCGGCTTTTCTACTCACGATGCCAGCCTGGGGTATTTCGATAGTCCGATGGTAAACGTTGTCTGTTCGGTGTTTTTACTGATAGCTGCGCTTAATTTTTCTCTTCATTACGCCGCCGCCGCATCGCGTTCGATGAAAGGTTATTTTCACGATCCTGAATTTAAGGCCTTTTTTGTTATCCAGGCAACAATAATTCTAACCTGCTTTTTAGTGTTGGTTTTAACCGAATATTACACGGACGCAGAAGAGGCACTTGATCAGGCGATGATTCAAGCCATTTCAATCAGTACAACCGCCGGCTTCGCTACAACTGACTTTTCCGCGTGGCCAGCATTTCTACCTATCCTATTAATTTTCGCTAGCTTCATCGGCGGCTGTGCCGGTTCCACAGGCGGAGGGTTAAAAGTAATACGCGTATTCTTGCTATTTTTGCAGGGCAGGCGTGAAATTGATCGGCTTATTCACCCAAAAGCGGTTTATTCCGTTAAGCTAGGAGAGCGGGCGATGCCAGATAGGGTAGTTGAAGCTGTTTGGGGCTTTTTTTCAGCCTACGCGATAGTTTTCGTAGTGATCATGATTGGTATGATTGCGACGGGTTTAGATAATCTATCTGCTTTCACCGCTACTGCTGCGACCCTCAATAACCTCGGTCCGGGGCTTGGCAGCGTAGCCGTTACGTATTCTGAAGTGAGCGATGGTGGAAAATGGTTGCTGGTGACCGCCATGCTGTTCGGTCGATTAGAAATATTCTCATTGCTCGTATTGTTCTCGCCCACCTTCTGGCGAAGCTAGACGGTAGTAATTTATCAGCCAAAAAAGAATGCGCTGGGCTGGAACAATTTTTCTACATCGCCAATATACTTCTTGTCTACTAAGAACAAGATTACATGATCGTTTGCCTGTATCACCGTATCACTGTGCGCAATAATAACCTGCTCGTCGCGGACAATCGCACCTATGGTAGTACCCGGTGGAAGACGTACGTCTCCGATCTGTTTTCCAACCACCTTGGACGTATTTTCATCCCCATGTGCGATGGCCTCGATGGCTTCCGCTGCGCCGCGCCGTAAAGAATAAACATTGACGATGTCGCCCCGGCGGATATGGGTTAGCAGGGCGGAAATAGTCGCTTGCTGAGGAGAAAATGCGATATCAATTTCGCCACCTTGAACCAAGTCGACATACGCGCCGCGCTGAATAAGAACCATGGCTTTTTGCGCTCCCATGCGCTTAGCTAGCATGGCAGACATAATATTCGCTTCATCGTCATTGGTGACCGCGATAAATGCATCGACTCGGTCGATACCTTCTTCGGTAAGTAATTCCGGATCGGAAGCATCACCACAAAAAACGATGGTTTTATCTAAGTGAGCTGATAAGTATTGGGCACGATCGGCATTGTATTCGATCAGCTTAACATTATGTTTGTGTTCCAGACGTTTCGCTAATCCTGCGCCAATTAAGCCACCACCTGCAATCATAATGCGCTTATAACTGGATTCAAGTTTTTGTAGTTCGCTCATCACCGCACGAATATGCTTGGTCGCTGCGATGAAAAACACCTCATCATCCGCTTCAATAACAGTGGTACCTAATGGTCTGATGGGTTTTCCCCGTCGATAGATTGCTGCTACCCGCGTTTCCACGTTTGGCATATGCTCTTTTAGGGCGGATAAGGCATGACCCACTAACAGTCCACCATAATAAGCTTTTACTGCCACTAAACTGGCTTTTCCTTCAGCAAATTCAACAACTTGCAATGCTCCGGGATAATCTATCAAGCGCTTTATGGAGGTGGTCACCAATTGTTCCGGTGCGATAATATGGTCAACGGGGATATTTTGTTGTTTGTAGAGCTGTTCCTGATAGATGATATATTGCTCACTACGAACACGCGCGATTTTAGTAGGCGTTTTGAACAGACTGTAGGCAACCTGGCAAGCCAGCATATTACTTTCGTCACTACTGGTAACGGCTATCAACATATCTGCATCTTCAGCGCCGGCTTTGCGTAGCACATCAGGATGCGATCCTACCCCCGTAACAACTTGTAAATCCAGCCTGTCTTGTAAAGTGCGAAGTTTATTAGCATCAGAATCGATCACAGTGATTTCGTTTTTCTCACCTACTAGATTTTCAGCAAGTGTAGCCCCGACTTGTCCTGCACCAAGAATGATTATTTTCATTTAACTCGCTAACGCCCCTGTTCGTTTACGATGCAGACTTTACCAGCCTCGCATAATAGAAACCATCCATTTGTTGCTCGCCAGGCAGGATTTGCCTACCTGGATGGTTATCTGTTTCGTCACGGGTAATGGCATCCAAATGAGCGTCATCGTATCGTGCCAAAAACCGCGAGATTTGCTGCGCATTTTCTTGCGGGAGGATGGAGCAGGTAGCGTAAAGTAGTGTGCCGCCTTCTTTTAATAAAGGCCAAAGCTTATCCAGCATGGTTTGTTGGAGCGATACGAGACGCTCAATATCGGTAGCTTTACGCAGCCAGCGTATATCGGGATGTCGTCGTATTACTCCAGTAGCTGAGCAAGGGGCGTCGAGTAAGATGCGGTCGAATAAGTTACCGTCCCACCATGTATCTGTATCTATGGCATCCGCATGAACCACAGTTGCCTCTAGCTTCAAGCGCTGTATATTTTCTTTTAAGCGGGCAAGGCGAGATGCTTCATTATCTAATGCGACACATGCATTTAAATTCGGAGCCAGCTCGAGTATATGGCTGGTCTTGCCCCCTGGTGCTGCACAACAATCCAAAATACGTTCGCCAGGTTGTGGATTGAGATAACGGGCGGCGTATTGGGCCGCCCCATCTTGCACGGAGAACCAACCTTGTATATAGCCCGGAAGAGAGGGAATGTCTGTTCTCGATAGTAATAACACGGCATCTGGATGGTCGTCCGACAACCTATATTCTACATTGTGTGCTTTAAGGCTTTGGGTGAAGTTATCAACGGTAGTTTGCTGCTGATTCACTCTAAGCCAAACAGGCGCGATAGTATTAGTCTGCTCGATGATGTGAGAGATCTGCTCTTGCGAGTAATGCGGTTGAAGCGCTTTCACAATCCATTTCGGTAAGCCACTGGCTACGATGGGGTCGCTAGACAGCTGATGCGCTAGGTTTTCGCGCTGGAAACGGCGTAAAATAGCATTTACTAACGCTTTCAACCCTGGGCTGCCTAGTTGAGGACATGCATTAACCGTTTCCGAGACTGCCGCGTGTTCCGAAACGCGACTAAAAGCAAGTTGATACAGCCCTAATAACAATAAATGTTCGATAATTTTATTTTTGCCCTTCAGGGGCTGTTCCAATAGCGCTCTAAGCCAAAGTTGTAGCTGAGGCAACTGACGCATTACCCCCATCGTCATTTCCTGTATCCACGCACTATCTTTTGATGTGTGGCGACGTTGCGCAATATTCAAGCACTCTCGGGATGATTTACCAGCTTCGAGAATTTGGTAAATGACCCAGGCCGCATCTCCACGCAAATCTTTATTTCTAGGAAGAGAGAGTTTCATGGCTATTCGTTGCTGCTAAGGACAGTACCAGGTGTAAACCAGTTACTGCGTGCGTTAAGAACATCTGCCACAGGTAACGGACGTTTGCCGGGCAGCTGTAGCTGGGTGACAACAAGCAACTTTAAAGAGGTAGCAATGGCGATACCCTTTTTATCAGCTCGAACTATTGTACCGGGTGGCTGACTTGTCTCGGATGCTTCGACTGTTGCTTGCCACACTTTCACATTTTCATTATTAACCTGCATCCAGGCGACTGGCCAAGGATTAAATGCGCGAATGTTTCGTTCAATCTGCTCGGCACTTAGTTGCCAGTCTATGCGCGCTTCTTCTTTGGAAAGTTTTTTCGCATAGGTAGCGTTATCAGTGTTCTGCGGTGTAGGGGTAAGTTGTTCAAGTTGATCAAGTACCGTTAATAGCGTATGCGGCCCCAGTTCAGCTAGTTTAGTATAGAGGCTGGCACTGGTATCCTCAGCGGTAATTGGAAGTGTGGCGATAGTAAGGACGTCGCCGGTATCTAAGCCTTCATCCATTTGCATTATAGTGACGCCCGTTTCTTTATCTCCCGCCCAAATTGACCGTTGGATAGGCGCAGCGCCTCGCCATTTAGGTAAAATAGAACCATGAACATTTAAACATCCCAATGGGGGGGTATCTAACACGGCTTTTGGCAGTATAAGACCATAAGCTACTACTACCATGATATCGGCATCTATAGCAGCGAGGTCTCGCTGAGCATCTTCGTTGCGTAAGGTTTCAGGTTGATATATCGGGATATCATGTTGCAGGGCCAACTTTTTTACATCACTCGGGGTGAGTTTTTTCCCACGTCCCGCGGGCCGATCGGGTTGTGTATAGACAGCCACAACCTGATGCTCTGAATTAATTAAGGCATGTAAGTGCCGGGCGGCGAAATCGGGGGTTCCCGCGAAAATGATTTTTTTTGCTATAGTCACGTCGACGCTTATGCTCTTGCTGCTAAACGGGCTTCTTTTTCCAGTTTTTTACGAATACGCTGGCGTTTTAATGGCGATAAATAGTCAACGAACAATACCCCTTGTAAATGGTCCAGTTCATGTTGAATACATATAGCCAAAAGGCCAGATGCTTCTAATTCAAATGGGTCCCCATTCTCGTCGAATGCTTTTACTTTGACCGACTCTGCGCGTTCAACTTTCGCGTAGTTACCCGGTACTGATAGACAGCCCTCTTCACTCGTCACTTTACCTTGTTTTTCAACAATTTCAGGGTTGATAAATACGTAAGGCGTATCCTGATCCTCTGATACGTCCATTACTACCACCTGAATATGACGGTCAACCTGAGTAGCGGCCAAGCCAATGCCATTTTCGTCTGTCATGGTTTCAAACATGTCACTGACAAACTGCTTGAGCTCGTCATCAAATTTCTCTACCGGTTTTGCCACCGTGCGCAAGCGCTCATCGGGAAAACTTAATACTTCTAAAATGGCCATAATCTCACTTGTAGTTTATGTAGTGACTGCAATCTAAGATAAAACTGTATAAATTCATATACGATCTGATTGTCAGCACTATTTACACTTATTAATAGGGTACTATTCTAACGTATATCCATACCTACGTGCATTTTTTTGTTTTGGCTTTGTGGGTATAGTACTAGTAACGTACAAGTTGATGTAGTGCAGCATAAACGCACGTAAAGAGGACAGGGTCAACATATATGATATTTGACAGAAAACTAATTAATACAAGTTTGTGTTTGCTCACCGCATTCATGCTGGTTGTCGCTGGTTTTACGGCGGCTCAAGAGGTGGATTTAAAGCCAACCGCACCTAAAACTTACACGGTAAAGAAAAATGATACGTTATGGGATATTGCGAGTTTATTTTTAGAGAAACCGTGGCTCTGGCCGGAGCTATGGCGAAAAAATACACAGATTACTAATCCTCATTTGATCTATCCCGGAGATATACTGACCATACGATACGTCAATGGTCAGCCTGTCTTAGACGTCGCGCGCAATAAAAAGCAGATAACCCTCACTCCTTCGACTGTGACCGAAACTAAACCTTTTCCTATTAGTGTTTTACCTTGGTCTGCTATTGCCACTTATGTTGATCAAAACGAGTTACTGCCAGAGGAAAGTTATACCCGTTTACCGTACTTGCTAGGCAACCAAGAAGCAGAAATGCGTTTTGTTGAAGGAGATATTGTGCTTAGCCGCAAAATGGGCCGGCCTCAAGATCAGTATCGTGTTATTCGTAAGCAAAGTACTATTAAAGACTTGGACGGGAAGGTGCTTGGCGTACAAGTCCATCATGTGGCGGATGCTACCATGGTTGAAGATAGAGCTGCAGACCAGTGGCTGGTTAAAGTCGATGGTTCAAACTTCGAAGCTCAGCGCGGCGATAAACTATATGCGGGCGAATTTACTGGGGCGGATGATTTAAGCCTGACTGCAGCAACAACCCAACGCGGAAAAATTGTCGGCAACCTGCATGAACATTCACTTACCGGAAAACGTGATGTAGTTATTGTGGATATCGGCAGTGATTCGATTAAGCCTGGCACGGTGATGGGCATTTATGCCCAGGGACCGGACATCATTGATGGTAAATCACCCCGATATAGCAGTGAAAGTAATGTGGTAAGAAGTGTTTTTAACGACGGAACTACCGTAAAACAACCTGCGTTGAAAGTAGGTGAACTGATCATATTTAAAACGTTTGAAAAAGCCAGTTATGGCATCATTACACGGGCCAGGGATCGGGTTAAAAAAGGCGCAATTGTGGCCAACCCATAATAGCGAATGTGTTTTGCTCTGACTGACTCACATCATGAAGGGCAAAAGATGAAAAACAAAACCACTACACAAAAAGATCTCAGTCAGTGGTTAGCATTGACCACGGTTAAAGGAGTTACACCAAAACAGTGGTTGGATGTATTAGTCGATAACGCTATATCACTTGAGCAACTTTTTGAGGGTAGTTGGCAACCAAAAGCAGACCAACCTGCTGACCTTCCTGAAAAACTGGTAAAGCTGATTGATTCTGCTGATGAGCGTACAATTCAGCAAAGTTTGCATTGGCAGTCAATGGATTCGTCACACCGAATCATCAGTGTTTTCTGCTCATCTTATCCGGAAACGTTGCGGCAATTAAGTTCGCCGCCTTTGGTACTTTTTGTAAAAGGGAGCATGCAGCTTATCACGCAACCTTCCATTGCAATTGTTGGAAGTCGGCGATGCACTCACCCAGGCAAACAAATAGCCCATCAGTTTGCTGGTCAGTTGGCGGAAAATGGGTGGAGTGTAGTTAGTGGCCTCGCCGCAGGTATTGATGCGGCCGCGCACGAAGGGGCGCTCAAAGGACCCGCTAAAACGATTGCGGTAATTGGAACCGGGCCAGACAAAGTTTATCCTGCTCGTAACCACAAATTACACGATAAAATTCTATCGCATGGTGGGGTGGTGGTGAGTGAGTTTTGGCCTGGTACCCCGCCACGCGCGTCCCACTTTCCCAGACGCAATAGAATAATCGCTTCAATGTCTATGGGCACGCTGGTAATTGAAGCCGCAATTAAGAGCGGCACCTTGATAACTGCGAATTTAGCCATAGATCTAGGGCGGGAAGTATTTGCTGTACCCGGTAACATTTTTAATTCCACCTCAGAGGGTTGTCATTATTTAATCCAACAGGGTGCAAAACTAGTATTTAAAGTTGAAGACATTATTGAAGAGTTTTCGTCGTTACCAGTGCAACTGCCGTTGAGATCGGTCGAGATGACAGAAAAAACTCAACATGAAACCTTGGCAACAGATGAATTATTAGATAGTGTGGACTTTGATGTTACAGCTGTAGACGTTATTGCCGAACGCAACAAGTTGTCAGTTTCAGAGGTATTGGCAACCCTTTTAGAATATGAATTGCGGGGTTGGGTAGCAGCCGTTCCAGGCGGCTACATCAAATTGAGGGGTAAAAAAAATGTTCGACATCCTCATGTATCTATTTGAAAATTTTATTCACAGCGAAACGGAAATTCGCGTTGATCAGGATGAGTTAACGGATGAACTGGTTCGTGCTGGCTTTCATCATGATGAAATCTATAAAGCGCTGGCATGGCTGGAAAAATTAGCGGCGCTGCAGGAAACGGATATCAAACCGTATTTCTGCAAAAATATAAACTCCAGTCTGAGTCGAATTTATACTCAGGAGGAACAGATGCGACTCGACATAGAATGTCGCGGTTTTCTTTTGTTTCTGGAGCAAGTTGGTGTGTTAGATGCGTCTACCCGTGAAATGGTAATAGATCGGGTTATGGAAATCGATTCAACGGAATTCTGTCTGGAAGATCTGAAATGGGTGGTGTTGATGGTGCTGTTCAATGTGCCGGGTAAGGAAAACGCCTATGCTCAGATGGAAGATTTGTTATTTGATGAGTCAGATGGCACCCTACATTAATTCTACCATTAACTGGTTATGGTGAATGTCAAAAATTGACCTTTCTTTGTTTAGCGCAGAGGAACATGCGCTAGATGATTCTCTCGGTCCTTGTCCCGAATGTGGCAGGGCCCTACATATTAGAAATAGCAAAACCGGCCCCTTTGTTGGTTGCTCAGGTTTTCCTGACTGTCATTTCAGCAAGCCAATACACGATAATCAAACGACGACCTTAACTGCAATTGATGGTTCTGTTTGTCCATCGTGTGGAGAAGGGCTCGCGGTGAAAAAAGGCCGTTACGGTATGTTTGTTGGTTGTTCGGGCTTTCCCGTTTGCCAACATATTGCGCCATTAAAACAGAAGCAAGAAACAGAATTAGCCTGTCCGCAATGCCACGATGGAAAAATAACCGAACGAACCAATAAATACGGTAAACGTTTCTATTCGTGCGATCGTTATCCCAAATGTCGATATGTGGTAAACTGGCCGCCGGTGGCAGGAACCTGCCCGGACTGTGGTTGGTCTATGTTAATCGATAAAAAAGGCACGGTATGCTGCCCCCAACCAAAATGCGATTTTAAGCAGTCATAGTTAATGCAATTAGAAAATAATATTGCAAATATCTAACTATTCAATTTCAGGTAGCTCAATATGAACGAGATGCAGTGTGCTGAATTCAAGCAAGCCTTTGATGAAGGTAGGCTGGTGGTTTATCCCACAGAAGCAGTAATGGGGATTGGATGCGACCCTGATAATCATAAAGCAGTGAATACATTGCTTGCCTTAAAAGATCGCCCAGTCGAAAAAGGAATGATCTTGATCGCGGACACCTATTCCAGACTACTCCCTTACGTAGATGACAGCCTTATATCACTTGATATGCGGCCAGTTATTTTTTCTTCATGGCCCGGCCCGGTAACCTGGTTACTCCCAAAGTCGGCCAGTGCTCCCGACTGGATAACCGGCGGACAAGATAAAATTGCCGTACGCGTCACCAATCACCCTACAGTAATCGATTTGTGCCGGGCTGCAGGGCGTCCGCTCGTTTCAACTAGCGCTAATCCTTCGGGATTAACTCCAGCTAAATCCGTTTCCGAGGCAAAAAATTACTTTGGCGATAATGTTATTTACATAGATGGTAAAACGGGGGGGTATAATTCTCCATCTACTATCCGGGATTGTGCTAGTGGCAAGGTAATAAGAGCGTAACGATGACATCAATTAGAAACATAGAAGCATTAGCTCACCCAGAAGATGCTATAAAAAGAGTACAAAATTACTTGCTCAACTTACAAAACTCTATCTGTGCCGCATTAGAAGAGGTTGATGGGGAAGCGAAATTTGTAGAAGACAAATGGCAGCGTGAGCAAGGTGGGGGAGGCCTGACCCGTGTTATTAGAGATGGCAATATAATTGAGCAAGGAGGGGTAAATTATTCTTATGTCTTCGGGGAGGCAATGCCCGCGTCCGCCACTGCATCAAGACCTGAGCTTGCTGGTCGAAGTTTTAAAGCTATGGGAGTGTCGTTGGTTATACATTCTCACAATCCCTACGTACCTACTTCCCATGCAAATGTACGCTTTTTTATCGCGGAAAAACCAGGTGAAAAACCTATTTGGTGGTTTGGTGGCGGATTTGACTTAACCCCTTTTTATCCATTCGAAGAAGATGTAAGACATTGGCATCAGGTTGCAAAAGGTGTGTGTGCGCCTTTCGGCGAGTCTATGTATGCTGATTACAAAAAGTGGTGTGATGAATATTTTTATCTGAAACATCGAGATGAAACGAGAGGCGTGGGCGGTTTATTTTTCGACGATCTAAATCACCTTGGTTTTGAACAATCATTTGCTTTTATGCAAGCCGTTGGTGATGGATATTTAAAGGCCTACCTTCCTATCGTCACAAAGCGCAAAGATACATCTTATGGTGAGAGAGAACGACAGTTTCAGCTTTATCGGCGTGGCCGCTACGTTGAATTTAACCTTGTATACGACAGAGGTACCCTGTTCGGACTGCAAACAGGGGGGCGCACTGAGTCAATCTTGATGTCTATGCCGCCGCTCGCGAGATGGGAGTATTGCTATACCCCTGAAAAAGGCAGTGACGAAGCTTCACTTCAAGAATGGTTAAAGCCAAGGGAATGGTAAAACTTACTCCTCCTTATTTATCATGTGTTCGGCTAATTGGTTAAGCGAAGCCAGCAGCTTATTGGCAAGGGCTTTGTCAGATACATGCGTAAACATCGCCTTGCGCATGCAATACATCCATTGTTCCTTTAGTACTGGTGTGACGATAAATGGTAGATGACGTGCACGTAATCGCGGGTGACCAAATTGCTGTTCATACGTATTAGGTCCGCCCAACCACATGGTTAGGTAAAGGGCAAATACTTCACGAATTCGGGTTAATGGCTTAGGATGTATAGCCAGTAAATCCGCCACTAACGGATCCGACTCCATTATATCGTAAAAGGTTTCTGCTATCTTATTTGCAGTCGCCTGGCCGCCAATAACTTCAAATGGCGTTGTGGGTTTCTTTTTAAACGAGCGAAAAAAATTCATGAAAAAATTAGCCGTGTTCGGAAATCCGGTTAAACATAGTTTATCACCAACTATTCACCAGATGTTCGCCGAATCCTGTAATGAAATCATTTCATACGAAAAAATTGAATGTTCAACAGATGGTTTTGTTAACACATTACTAGACTATTTTAACGATCCCGATGTTATTGGGTGCAATATTACGGTTCCGTTTAAACAGGATGCATTTGCATTATTAAAAACGAATTGCGACGATTATGCTAACCAAGCTCAAGCCGTAAACACAGTTCGTAAAACTGACACGTTAAGCGGATTCAATACTGATGGTATAGGATTGAGAAATGACTTGCTGGCACAAGTAGGTTCCTTACTAGGATGTAGCATTCTTCTGATCGGTGCGGGGGGGGCAGCAAGAGGGGTGGTTCAGCCATTAATAAGCGCTGGGATCAGTAAATTGCATATTACTAACCGCACGCATACAAAAGCTATCTCTTTGGTTAACCAGTTCAATGATGATGTTCTTGAAGCCATCGCTCCAGAGGAGCTTGGCGCAAACCACTACGATATTATTATTAATTGTACGTCCGCGAGTCTAGAAGGTAGGGTTCCAGACTTAGGCTCAATTAAATTTAACGAGTGTGCCTTGGCCTATGACATGGTCTACGGCAACCAGCCTACTGTTTTTATGCACCATGCGGCGCACCTTGGTGCAAAAAGGTGTTCAGATGGTTTAGGTATGCTGGTTGGACAGGCTGCTGAAGCATTTTATATATGGACGGGAAAGCGGCCCGAAACCAAAGATGTTCAAGCCGCTTTGAAAAACACCTAATCTATTACTGGCTGGACGTGTGATTTAGGTAATCGTTTTTAAGATCCACATAATTTATGGCCGATTGTTTTAGAAATGCTATTTCTGCGTCGGTCAAAGGCCGTTTCTTTTTCATCGGATTTCCCACATACAAATAACCACTTTCAAGATGTTTGTTTGGCGGTACCAATGTACCCGCTCCAATGAACACATCATTCTCCACCACTACATTGTCCATAATGATCGCCCCCATCCCTACCAGGATGCGGTCACCTAATTTGCAACCATGTAACATACATTTATGACCTATGGTCACGTCTTCACCTATTTCTAATGGATGGCCATCAGGGTTAGAGGGGGTTTTGCGGGTGACGTGTAGCACCGTTCCATCCTGGACGTTTGAGCGCGCACCAATAGTGATTTTATTAACGTCGCCGCGAGCCGCCACGAAAGGCCAGATGCTGACATCCTCGGCTAGCGTAACATCGCCAGCAACAAGCGCCATGTCATCTATATAAACTTTATTGCCAATATTCGGCAGAGTAGATTGATAGTGTCGAATAGTCATAGAAAATTACTCATAAGGAATTAGAGCCACTATACCTGCTGTAAACGCACAGAAATAGAGCTTATAGTCTATAAAGTAACCGTTCAGACGTTTTATGACAGTTTTTTTAAAATAACTGTTGACGCAGAGAATTAAATCCCTAAAATGCGCATCCGCTTCGGCAGGAAAGTCAAAACGACAACTTGCTGGATTAGGTGAAAGCCTTATCAGAAGTGGTTTTCAGAGAGACGCTTGAAAAAATAATTTCAAAAAAATGTTGACACTGAAAACGAAGCGCGTAGAATGCGCATCCCGCTTCGGGGACAACC
>NZ_JAPFRE010000046.1 GCF_026183735.1 Alteromonas sp. ASW11-130
ACAGAGAAAGCGTTGGAGCAAATTTGGCAAGACGTGCTGAGGGTGAATGAACCTTTAAGTGTGACGGCCAACTTTTTTCATTTAGGTGGGCACTCTTTGCTCGCAGTACAGATTATTTCGGGTATATATCGGCAGTGGGATTTAGATTTGCAGATTCAGCAACTTTTTGAGTTGCAAACCATTAGCGAACTGGCAGCCTTCATAGAAGATGCGGTTGTGAGTAGGAATGCATTGCTGATGCAAACTGATAACGAAGAATTAGAAGAAATGGAGTGGTAATCATGGCAAAGGCCAATGAACTTTTTAAGTTGCTAAAGGATAAAGGTATTCATGCCTACTTGGATAATGGCAAGCTTAAGACAAAGTCTGAACCTGGAGCGATCACTGCAGAGCTTGCACAGCAGATAAAACAAAACAAAGATGAGTTAATTCGATACCTGGAACAGGCTCATTGCTCTGCCACTGCACAATCGATACCTAAACGGGCGGATGAAAAGTATAGTAAAGTCACGGCCAATCAAAAAAACATCTGGTTAAAACAGAACTTAGACAAGAGCACTACGGCATATAACGTATGCACTGCGGTTCGTATGACGGGAGTGCTTGTTCAAGATGCTTTAGAAAAGGCATTGCAAACAGTTGCTGAACGACATCAAGTATTAAACGCTTGCTTTGTAGAACAAGGTGGCGAGCTTAAAATGATGTATAGTGCAGTTAATGCATCGCTACTGAGGAGGATCAGCTCGACCAATTTTGCAGATGCAAAGAAAAAGGTGGATGAACTCAGCCAGCAACCTTTTGATTTATCAGAGCCGAACTTATTTAAGCCGTATTTAGTCCAAATAGGTGACACAAATGAATATATCTTTTTGCTTTGTATTCACCACATCATTACTGATGGCTGGTCAAATGGGGTGTTATTTAAAGAGCTAGAGTTGCTATACAACAGTTTTACTCGAGGGATACAGCTCGATTTGCCAGAACCGAAGCTTCAATTTGGTGATTATGTTGATTGGATTGAATCGTCTCAAGAGCAGGAGCAAATCGAACACGGGTTGGAACAGTGGGCAGAAATGTTGAGTGACCTCCCTCCTGTGCATAGTCTCCCATTAGATGGCAAGCGCGTAGTTAATCTTCGCAATGAACTTTCTGTTTGTGGGTTTCAGCTAGATATTGACTTGTTGAACATGATGAAGCAGCAAGCAATGAAACTGAAAGTTTCTCATTATGTGCTTCTGGAAGCTGCTCTAGCTTTAACTTTTTCACGGTGGAGTGATGAAAAAGATATCGTCATTGGCACTTCTGCATCAGGAAGAAATCACCCGGAATTAGAGTCTGTATTGGGCTTTTTTGTAAACCCTCTTATCTTGTGTAATCATGTTAACCCAGAGCTGAGTACAGAGAGTTACATCTCTCAAACAATGTCTGCGTTATCTAATGCACTTAAGCTGCAAGCTGTTCCTTTCGATCAAATAGTGTCTCATGTTGTCAAATCAGGCTCGTCAAGCCATTCTCCTATTTTTCAAATCATGTTTGACTACCAGAAAGTCACTCCTAATGTACTTGACCTTGATAATCTTGAATGTGAGTTGTTACCAACAGAGTCAAATGAAGCGAAATTCGACATTGAGGTGACAATAAGTGAGTTTGACGAAGGTTTAAATGTAAGGTGGAATTTTGCAGCACAGCTCTTTAATGATGCAACTATTACCAGCATGCACAACTCATATGTGGAAGTCTTAACTGCACTTTGCTCCACTGACAATCGCATGTTGAAGGATATTCCTTTGGTATCACACCAGCAAGTATCCGCAACCAGGAACTTTCCTTACGATGATCCTGCCAGCTTTATCGAACAGTTTGAGAGAGCTGCAGAGCTTTACCCTGAAAATATTGCTGTGCAAAGCGAAGAAATCAAACTCAGCTACGAAGAAGTAAACTCACGAGCCAATCGGATGGCTTTTTTGATGCGCAGCATGGGAGCGGACGTAAATAAACGTGTGGGAATATTTGTTGAGCCATCAGTCGAAATGCTGATAGCTATCCTTGCCTGTTTAAAATCAAGCGCTGCGTATGTGCCAATCGACACGGAATACCCTGAAGATAGGATCGAATTTATCTTGGAAGACAGTGAAGTATCTATTGTACTGACTAATCAAGAAGTTGTTGATGAAGGCACATTTTGTGATTATCAGGTTTTGCCTGTAGATCTTGAAGTGCAGGATACATTATTCAAATCATTACCGAACACCAATTTGACTGCAATTGAAGAGCCTTTAGCTCAAGCCATAGCCTATGTGCTTTACACATCTGGCTCAACAGGCCGACCTAAAGGTGTTGCTATTAACCAGCTAGGGTTGGCTAACTATCTGTCACATGCTCAGCAGTATATGTCTGAGCAACACGTAGGTGCAGTGGTAAGTTCTTCTATAGGCTTTGACGCAACTATTACATCTTTACTTACACCTCTTACCTTGGGCAAGACAGTCAGCATATTGGCAAAAGGGCTTGATGCTACCGTAGTAGGCTTGAAATATTATTTATTTGATGATGGACAATCTTGGCTTTTCAAGATGACCCCTGCGCATTTGGATGCGCTCGGGCACGAATGTAAGACAGAAACAACGTCATCTTTACAGCACATGTTTATCATCGGTGGTGAGCAACTGAACTATAACCAGCTTAAAAGCTGGCAGAAAAACTGGTTTCCGGATGCTATTTATGTAAACGAGTATGGTCCTACTGAAAGTGTCGTTGGCTGTTCGACATACGTCGTAAAAGACCAAATTCCAGATGAATTATCCGGGCCTGTGCCAATTGGTGAACCCATTCAAAACACAGAATTTTTTGTCATTAAGGACGAACAGTTGGTGCCGGAGGGCGGTGTTGGCGAGCTATATATAAATAGTGTCGGTTTAGCAAACGGCTATCTAAATTTAGAGAAGAAAAACAAAGAAAGCTTTGTTTCACTTAACTGTGAACCATTGTCTGGCATCAGGCTATACAAGACCGGTGATACAGTCAAATTAGATTCACAGCGCCAATTTTGGTTCATAGGACGCGACGACGATCAGGTTAAAGTCAACGGCTACCGCATCGAGATGGCAGAAATTGAATCTGCTATTTTAGCCGCTAGCGGTGTTGAGGGTGTGGCCGTTGTCAGCCAAAAAAGCAAAGATCGCAATTTTCTTGTTGCCTATGTAGTAAATTCAGATTTAAAAACTGACACGCAAACATTCTTGTCTGGCTTAAAAAGTGAAGTAGCGAAAAAGCTCGCGGACTATATGGTGCCTCCTATTTTTGAATTGATCGAAGCGCTGCCATTAACCTCGAATCAGAAGGTTGATAAAGATTCATTGCCGAAAATAGATATCGAAGAAAGGTTGGGGCTCAATTTTGTTGCTCCAACCACAAACCTTCAAACTCAGCTTTGTGACATTTGGAAAAATGCGCTGGAAGTAGATAGGGTGGGTATTAAAGATAACTTTATGGAATTGGGAGGGAACTCCATTCTATTCATAAAGCTACGAAGTGAAATTGAAGAAAAGCTCAACCTCAAAATTGATATCACGGCATTTTTTGAATTTCCTACGATTGAAACTTTTTGCCAGCATATTCAGGATTTAATTAATGGTGATGGCAACGAAGAACTTCAAAACAAGATTGATACTCATGAGTTGGACGAACTGGATGTTAAAGACACTTGCGCAGTTGCTGTTGTTGCAATGTCAGGCCGATTCCCTGGTGCTGCTTCAGTAACTCAGCTGTGGGACAATATCTTAAATAGTGACGAGTCACTTACTTTGTTTTCTAAGAAAGAGCTGCTTGATGTTGGCTACGATGAAAACACGATAGACCGATTGAACTTTGTTAACTCCGCGGGATTGGTTGATTGTGATGTCAAAACTTTTGATGCGAATTTCTTTGACATGACTCCGAGAGAAGCTGAAGTATTGGATCCACAATACAGGTTAATATTTGAGTGTGCAGTGGAGACGCTTGAAAGTGCTGGTTATGGTGATTTCTCAAAAGGGCTAAACTGCGGCGCCTTTGTTGGGTGTGGAGAGAGTCAGTATTTATTTAGGCATTTATTTCCAAATGCTGACATCATGCAAAATCTTGGTTTGGCCGTTATGCATGGTACCAGCAACAACTACTTAGCAACTCGATTAGCATACAAGCTAAACTTACGTGGTCCTTCTGTAAATGTTGCAACAGCATGTTCAACTTCGCTCGTTTCTATTCATCAGGCCGTCAATAGCATTCGATTAGGTGAATGTGAAATGGCACTGGCTGGCGGTGCAGGTGTGTCCGAGTTTGAAGCAAGCGGTTACTTATACCAGTCTGGTGGTATTGAGTCTCCGGATGGTCACTGTCGAGCCTTCGATAAAGGCGCAAATGGCACCCGTGGTGGTAATGGTGCAGGTTTAGTTCTGCTTAAAAATCTTGATGCAGCGATACGTGATGGAAACGAGGTTTTAGCAGTTATTAGGGGATCTGCAATTAACAATGATGGTGCACTAAAGGCGGGTTACACTGCTCCTAGTGTACAAGGGCAATCTCAGGTCATCCTAAAAGCGCTTAAACAATCTCGATTTGATGCAGGTGAGATTCAATATGTTGAAACCCATGGTACAGGAACACCATTGGGAGATCCTATTGAAGTGAAAGCCTTATCCTATGCGTTTTCAGGTGCTGACAAACAAAATTGTGCATTAGGGACGCTTAAGCCCAATATTGGTCATTTGGATTCTGCAGCAGGTGTTGCTGGCTTCATCAAAGCGACCCTAGCCCTTAAAAATAGAGTAATTCCGCCAAGCATCAATTTTAAAGAAGCAAATAATCTGATTGACTTCGAAAATAGTCCTTTTTATATCGCAACTCAATCACAAGCCTGGCCCGTTCAAGAAGGTGCTACAAGAAAAGCTGGTGTGAGTGCATTTGGGATTGGAGGGACTAATGTTCACATGATTTTAGAAGAAGCTCCTGAAATCAACACGGCGGAAAAATCTGCTCACTTTGATTGCTATCATATGTTCCCTATTTCCGCAAAAGATGCTCAAGCATTTGCAGACCAAGCTAATAACTTGCATTCATTTATCAATGACAATACGGATGTTTGCTTGGCCGATGTAGCGCATACGTTGCAAAAAGGAAGAGGTGAGTACAACTTCCGTCACAGCTTAGTAGCAAAAGATGTTGTTGGTTTACAGGCTGAGTTAGAAAAGGCGTCACCTAGCCAGGTAACTCAGGAGATAGATAACATGGAACTTGTTTTCCTATTATCTGGCCAAGGTTCCCAATATAAAAATGTAGCGAAGGGACTCATCGAGCAATTTGATACATTTAAAACATCTTTTGAAAAATGTAGAGAGCTATTTCTTGAGCAAGAAGCACATGATGTGTTAGCTCTACTGGAAGCATCAGATGAAGAACTCGAAAAAACAGCTTGTGCACAACCTTTGCTATTTAGTATTGAATACGCAATGGCTCAATTGCTCAAATCTTGGGGAATTGAAGCCCGTAGATATCTTGGTCATTCCTTAGGCGAATTGGTTGCAGCTTGTCTGGCTGAGGTATTTTCACTGGAAGATGCAGTTAAAGTTGTTGCTCGTCGCGCACATTTGATGCAACAAGCACAATCTGGCTCGATGTTGGTTGTAAAATGTGCTGTAGATACATTGAATGGTATTTGGGATAAGAATAGCGTCTCGATATCGGCATACAATGGACCCCATAACCTTGTGGTAGGTGGCACGGATGAGTCAATTCATCAATTACAGGATGCCTGTGAGCAAGCAGGCATAGAGAGTCAACTTGTAAGAACCTCTCACGCATTTCACACGTCAATGATGAAAGACGCATCTGAACAATTTAAGCAAAGTTTTACAGACATCACACTATCTCCACCAAAAACGGAGTTTATGTCGAATGTTACTGGTGAGTACATAACAAATGAGCAAGCGTGTGATCCACAGTATTGGGCGAGTCAGATCACTAGCGCGGTACATTTTTCACAAAATATTGAGCACTTAGCTCAAGATGCGAAAAATAAAGGGGTTAGTCTAGTCTTAATGGAATTAGGCCCCGGAAATACGCTTACTAACTTAGTGAGACGTCACACTCAGGGACACAATATTAACGTGGTCAACCTGATAAGGCACCCTAAGCAACAAATGAGTGATGTTGCACATCTTTATAAAGGATTGAGCCAGATTTGGAACAAAGGTTATCCATTAGACTGGGAACAATTATCCGGGAAAAATGAAGGAAAGATTATATCGCTGCCAACTTACCCATTTAACCGCAAAAAATACTGGATCGACCGTTTGAGTAGGAAAGAACTGCTAGGTATGCAAAGGGACCCTGCTGCGACTGAAAACTGGTTTTATCAGGCGAACTGGAAGTTAGCTGAGCCATCCCGCGATGACAATACACATGATGATACTCAAACACTTTATGTATGTCGTAATGAGAGTTTATTATCTCAGCTACAAAGTGGTTCGTGTATAAAAGGCAACGCAATTCTTGTTGATGCATGTGATATGGGTAAAGCAAAAGCGTATGACTTTGATCACGATATTGGTGTAGTTACCTTAGACCCTTTGCAAGATGAACACTGCATAAACTTAGTAAATACGTTGATGGAAATTGGTCGCCTGAATTTAGTTTATTGTGAGTCTTCACTAGGTAGCCAGGAGAGCGAAGATAAGCCCACCCATGAAAGTGATTTTATTGCCTTAATCGGTTTAGTTAAGGCATTTGTTAAACTTAGACCTATGCTTGAGGTTGATTTACATATAGCAACAAATCAAGTCTTTCGTGTTGATGGTAATGAAGAGATTAATGCTGATGCTGCATTGTTGAGAGGTATCTGTAAGGTTACACCTCAGGAGTTTTCGGGAATTAATTGTTTCCATTTGGACTTTGGTTACACCCAACAAACTAATCAAGACGCTTTACAGAGATTATCAACTCAGTTATGTTCTGAAGTAGTCAAGAAAAACAAAGATAAAGAAGTTGCATTCCGTGGCAACGGACGCTGGCTCAGAAATCTAACTCCATTTGACAACGAACGAAGTATTGAGGCTGGAGAAGTTAATTTACCGCCAGGCTCTCATTATTTTATCACTGGTGGTCTGGGTAATATTGGCATAACTTTAGCTAAATGGTTAGCTGAAGAGAGAGCTGCAAAAGTAACCTTATTAAGCCGTAGGGGAATAGACTCTGTAACCCAGTTGCCAAAACTTGAGAACGGTCAATTACAAGTTATTCAAGGCGACGTTGGAGACTATGAGTCACTTTCTGATGCATTAGAACAAGCCAGAGAGCAATTTGGTGACATTCACGGGGTGATTCATGCAGCAGGTAATATACATGACTCAGTTGTTCCTTTAGTAGAGACTGATTTGAATGTGTGTTCACAGCAATTTGTAAGTAAAGTTAATGGGCTGCTTAATTTAGAGAAGGCTTTGACTAAGCACAATGTTCAAACTTGTGTACTCATGTCTTCACTGGCGGTTGAGCTTGGAGGTTTAGGTTTCACTGCTTATGCTGCAGCAAATGCTTATATGGATGCATTCTGTCAGAAAAAACAGAATGAAGGGAGTGCACAGTGGATCTCCATCAATTGGGATGGCTGGGCATTTGGCGCAGATGTTGCCGCGTCTCCCGCTAGTTTAACTGCCGAGGACGGGGTGAAAGCCATGTCTTGGGTGTGGAACAATATGCATTCAGGTGTTGTAATTAATAGTAAAACTAGCTTAAGTGAGCGTGTCAAAAAGTGGGTCGATTTTGAAGATGATGAAAGTGGTTCATTAAGCTTGTATGAAAGACCTGAAATAAGTGAAGCGTACTGCGCTCCTACAAGTGATACGCAACAAGCGCTTATCTCGTTATGGCAGGAAGTTTTGGGTATAGCCAACTTAGGAATTAATGATAATTTTTTTGAGCTTGGCGGGGATTCGTTATTGTCAACGAGGTTGGTTGGCAATATATGCAAAAGGTTCAATGTGAGTGATGAAGTGTTCTCGCTAAAAGACTTTTTCGCGGAACCTACTGTTTCAAGTATTGCGAGCAGGATTGATTCGTTCCAATTAACACAGAGCATTACTGCGAAAAGAAAAGAGATGCTCACAGAACGAGAAGAAGTAGAGGAAGGTGTTTTTTAACTAACACTCTCTTATTTCGATATAAAGGAGCTGGCCCTTAAGGGTCAGCATGTATTTTAGAGAACAATTAGAATAGTCTCCTATGAATAATATTGAGAGTATCATTCATCAAGCGCTTTTAGCTGATGTGGCACTGTACGTCAAAGACAACAATCTTGCTTATACGGCTAGTAAGAAAGGGGTTCCTGCAGATTTAAAAGTTGAGATAAAGGAGAATAAAGATGCGATTATTCGACACTTACTAAGTTCTGCTGAGCAGCAAGGTAGTTCAAAGGAGTGGCAAATTGAAACCTATTCCGGTTCTGAGCTTTTTCCCATCTCTTATCAGCAGAAACAGGTTTGGTTTGCTCAGGAATTGTCGCCTGGAAGTCAGTTTAACATGGGGTGTACTTTCAAATTTGCTGATAAAATTGATTCTCGATGCTTGGAGCACGCTCTGATTCAAGTAATTGAACGTCATGATGTACTTAGAACCGTATATCAGGTTGGTGCTAAAGGGGATATTGTTGGTCGACTGTTGGCTTCTGAAGACTTTAGTATTGTTGAGCTTTCGTTAATGGAGCTTGATGCATCTGAAAGAGATGGTGAAGTAGAGCGGTTAATAGCGCAAGCGCAAAATTATATATTTGATCTGAATGAAGACTTTGTAATTCGTGTATTGTGCATTCATTATGATGAAAGTCACTCAGTTGTTTCGGTTACAACACACCACATTGCTTCGGATGGTTGGTCACAAGATGTTTTGATTGCCGAGTTTACGCAGATTTATCAAGCGTTAATTGATTCAAGAAGAGCTAAGCTGCCACCATTGCCATGTACGTATAAAGATTTTGCATACTCACAAAAACAGGCTTTAGACTCTGGAATTATGGAGTCTCAGTGTTCATATTGGCGCAAAGAATTGTCAGGTATAGATACCGCTCCTGTTTTGCCTACGGACCTTCCTCGTCCCAAAATTTTCAGCTCTACGGGAGGTGCTGTCGACTTTGTCCTTCCAAAGACTGTTCTGGAAAAGTTAAAGCAAATAGCTAATAAACACAATGCGACATTGTACATGATACTTGAAAGCATGTTGTCTTTACTTATCTGTCGTTGGGCTAACCGAGATGATCTTGTTATAGGTTCTCCTATTGCGGGGAGAGAGCACGAACAAACACAAGGGTTAATTGGCTTGTTTGTAAATCTACTGCCTATTCGTAGTCGAGTTCCCAAAGATGGTACGTTTGTGGAGTTTTTACATGCTAATAAAAGGAGTATTTTAGAAGCCTTTTCCAATCAATCTTTACCATTTGATCTCATACGTGAGACGGTATCAATAGAACAAGATTTATCTTACTTCCCGCTATTTCAAGTTGTATTCAACTTGCAAAATGTAGGCACAAGCGAATTGGGTTTTACGGATAGTAGCTTAGAAATGCTTGCACAAGATCCGCTAATAAAATTTGACCTTGAGGTTGTCGCCTACGAGAGTCAAGAGGGGCTTGTAATTAGTTGGAAATATGCAGACACCTTATTTGAACGGGAGACACTGAATATCTTGGCTGGAAGCTATATTGAACTGCTTGAACAATTCTCCGAGTGTGAAGATGCAAATATAACAGACTTAGAGTTTAGCCAAGGTTTTCATCGTTTATTAAGTAATGAGAATGTTAAAGATGAACTTGAAGTGGATAAACTTGAAGTTTTGGAGACTTGCGTTGAGAAGCTTTCCGAAGTTCAAAAAGCAAAAGCAGTACAGCAAGGTTCAATAAGTAATTGCAAAAATGTTATTTATATTTTACCTGACGGCGATCAGTACAGTATTGAGCATATAACTCAGCGTGCAAAACAACAAGTTATAGACGTGATGGGTGAGAAGCATTTACCAGATGCGTGGAGCCTGGTAAGTGATGAATATCTTGATAACTCGGGCTGTCTAATTGCAAAGAAATTACCCAGATATGTTTTTGCTCCTTCGACATCTACAGAAGCCACAATTTCAAATATATGGAAAGGCGAGCTGTCAGTTGACGCTATCAGCACCACAGATAACTTTTTTGACTTGGGTGGGAACTCCATTCGGGCAATGAAAATTACGTCAAAAGTCTCGGAAACATTCTGTGTTGAGCTGTCTTTTCGGACTATATTTGAAAGTAGTACTTTAGCAGACTACGCCCTTCAAGTTGAGAAGGCCCAGGGCAGAAAAACTGGCGAGCTGAAACCGTCAACAAGGGATGGGGCATTGCCACTTTCATATGCGCAAGAGCGTATATGGTTCCTGGACAAATTGAACAACGGCAGCTCCGAATACAACATGCCAGTCGTGCTTGAAGTCAAAGGAAATTTAGAGATTGAGTTGGTGGCTAAGTGCTTTGATACCATTATCGCTCGACATGAAGTCTTGAGAACCACATACCTTGACAAGAATGGTATTTCTCAGCAATTGATTAGAGAGTTAGACGACAGTCGTTTTGTAGTTGAAACGGTAGATTTTTCTCATCTCACGCATGAGACATTAGAGAAGCATGTTCATCAGTATGTTGAGCATTCAGTCTTAAGCCCTTTTAACTTGTCTTCGGATTTAATGATAAGGGCAACCTACATAAAGACGTCTGAGAGTTCAGGGGTCTTGGTGTTCAATATGCATCATATTGCCTCTGATGGCTGGTCGATGGAAATATTAACCAAAGAGTTTTTTGCTCTCTATAACACCTATTTAGAAGGGCGGGAGAGTTCGCTTCCAGAGCTGGAAATTCAGTATGCGGACTATGCGCATTGGCAAAGGAATAATTTAGCTGGAGACTTTTTGGAAGCTAAATTAGCAGAGTTAGAAAGAACTCTGGAAGGCTCGCCTGTTGTTCATAGTTTGCCTTTAGACTATGAAAGACCTGCCATTAAACAGTATAGAGGTGGACTTGTTACAGGTCACCTATCTGCCGATGTTGCAAAAGGCTTGTTGGCTGTAGCGAAGAAACATCGATTAACACCGTTTATGCTACTGCACAGTGCTCTGGCGTTGGTGATATCTCGACATAGCGCCTCCAATGATATCGTAATTGGAACACCTTCTGCCAATCGACTTCATACTGAACTTGAATCCCTGATTGGCTTTTTTGTTAACACACAAGTACTAAGAGTTAATACTCAGCATGAATCTTTATTGGATTATTTTGAGCATATTAGGGATGTACATTTGACTGCTCAGTCTAATCAAGAAGTACCGTTTGAGTTGCTGGTAGATCGTTTGAATGTGCCAAGAAGTCATGGTCATAATCCGATATTTCAAATCATGGTTACAACTAATACCGATTATGAAGTGAATGGTGAAAAGGAAAATTTTGCCTATAAGTTACCTGACCTTGACGTTCAGCTCTATCAAACAGATGTTATTCAAGCCAAGTTTGACTTGAACGTTGATCTAAACATTAGTGAGCAAGGTGTAGGCTTGTATTGGGGCTACGACGTAGCCTTGTTTACAGAGTCTCATATTGCGCAATTAAATGATCACTTGAGTCGTTTATTAGGGGCGTTGAGTGAGCTGGGCAGTGCCGTAGTGGCGCCACATGAGCTGACGATGTTGTCGGATGCCGAGACCCACCAATTGGTGCATGAGCTCAATGCCACGGAATGTGCTTACCCGGATACATTGTGTATCCACGAGCTGTTTGAACAGCAAGTAGCGAGCCAGCCGGATGCCGTGGCAGTGGTGTACGAGGATGAGCAGCTGACGTACGGTGAGCTGAATGCGCAGGCGAA
>NZ_JAPFRE010000047.1 GCF_026183735.1 Alteromonas sp. ASW11-130
AACGCCAGGTTACCATCCGCAAGGTAACGCACCAAATCACCGGTCTTATACAGCTTCGCCGAGCTCATCGGGTTACCCGCTTCATAGTACGGGTTATCAATAAACCGTTCCGCCGTCAGCGCCTCACGGTTTAAGTACCCCTGTGCCAAGCCAACCCCGCCTATATGCAGCTCGCCTGTCACACCACGGGGCACCACTTCCAAACGGGAATTTAAGACATATTGGCTCATGTTGCCTATCGCCTGACCAATATGCAGCTCCGTCCCCGGCACTACCCGCCCGACTGTTGCACACACGGTGGTTTCCGTTGGCCCGTAAGCGTTATACAGGGGGTACTTCGCCGACCACAGTGCCGCTACATCTGGTGCAATGGCCTCGCCTGCCACGATTAATGCCTCAAAGGCATAATTATCATCCAGTTCCATCACACCCAGTAAGGCCGGCGGCAGGGTTGCATGGCTTATCTGGTTGTCACATAAAAACGCCTTCAGTGCCTCAGCTGACTGTTTCACCTCACCCGGACAAATATGCAATTCACTGCCCGAGAGTAACGCCATCACCCACTCCCACACACTGGCATCAAAACCAAAGGCAGCGAACTGGATCACTTTACTCTGCGGAGCCACCTGGAATAACCGCTGTTGTTGGGCATTCATATTCAACACCCCCTGATGGGCTAATTTCACCCCCTTCGGCTTGCCGGTTGAACCGGAGGTGTAAATCAGGTAGGCCAGGTTATCCACCCCAAGACCACGGGCC
>NZ_JAPFRE010000048.1 GCF_026183735.1 Alteromonas sp. ASW11-130
ATGGTACCTGTTTGAACAGGGAGAGAGTTGGTTATTCAAACTAACGCCAGCCCATTTGGATGGATTATACCCGCTGTTTAATGCAGAGGAACCACGCCAATACAAACACAGTTTGGTATTGGGTGGTGAGCAGTTGTTATCAACGACAGTACAAAAGTGGCAGTCGGACTGTTTACCAAACGCAGCCTATATCAATGAATATGGGCCGACAGAAACAGTAGTAGGCTGTGCAACCTATACCGTAGATAGCGTTGAAGCTTTAGCAGCTTGTGGCAACAGTGTATTAATAGGGCGACCTATTGCGAATACACAGCTATATGTACTTGATGGTGATAAACAAACACCTCTAGGTGGCATTGGCGAGCTGTGTATCGGGGGAGATGGCGTAACCCGAGGCTATCAAAATAGGCCAGAGTTAACAGCAGAGAAATTTACTGCTTTTACGACACAGGACGGAGAGTGTAAACGCATCTATCGCAGTGGTGACTTGGTGCGCTATCACGCAACAGGGGAATTGGAATATCTGGGGCGTATAGACGAGCAAGTTAAGCTGCGAGGTTACCGAATTGAGTTGGGTGAAATCGAGTCCCAGCTGCGAAAACTGGCAGGTGTGGCAGAAGCTGCAGTGGTTGTTCAAGGTGAAGGCAGTGACAAACACCTAGTCGGATTTGTGACACCAGAAGGAGTTGCACAAGAGCAGCAGGAAGCATGGCTAGCGGATGTCAGCAGTCAATTGCAACAAGTATTAGCAGACTATATGCAACCATCGGCGTTGCGAGTCTTGTCGGTATTGCCGTTGACAACTAATGGCAAGGTGAATAAACGAAAATTACCTAAAGTTGAGTTGATGTCGGAGCAAGAGTTTGTGGCGGCATCGACAGAAACAGAGAAAGCGTTGGAGCAAATTTGGCAAGACGTGCTGAGGGTGAATGAACCTTTAAGTGTGACGGCCAACTTTTT
>NZ_JAPFRE010000049.1 GCF_026183735.1 Alteromonas sp. ASW11-130
TTCGCCTGCGCATTCAGCTCACCGTACGTCAGCTGCTCATCCTCGTACACCACTGCCACGGCATCCGGCTGGCTCGCCACTTGCTGTTCAAACAGCTCATGGATACACAATGTATCCGGGTAAGTACTCCCAGTAGCTCCTGCTAAACGTGAAAAGAACTCGTCATCGCGATCAGGCAGCATAGATAACATCTTAATGGGTTTAGGCTCATCTTCATGGATACAAGCAACAACATCTTTCATTAACTTGAACATGCTTTCATTCAGACATCTGATCGATTCAGTATCGAATAGCGACGAATCATATATCCAATTCAATGACCCGCCAGATTCATTCAAGCTAATATGGATTTCCAGATCAAATTTAGCCTGAATGGTTGATGGTGGTAGCGAACTCAGCTGAACTTTAGGTAGTGTAAGTGATTGGACATTTTCATCACTTTCAACACCAAAGTCACTGTCCACACTTAGTACAATTTGAAATAACGGAGAATGAGAGAGATTACGTGGAATTTGAAGCTTTTCGACTATCTGTTCAAAGGGAGCCTCTTGATTTGCCAGGGCACCTAAATTCACTTCACGTACATGCTTGAAATAATCAGTAAGGCTGTCGTAATCAGTATTGACCTTCAACGCTAAGGTGTTGGCAAAAAAACCTATTACAGACTGTAACTCTGGCAACTCTCGATTAGCAACGGGAGTACCTATAACTACTTCGTCATTGTTACTGTAACGTGTCAGTAACAATGCAATCAGACCGTGCAATAGCATAAATGGTGTTAGCTGCTGTTGTTTAGCAATACTAGTCAACTGCCGAGCGAGATTCTTCTCAATCTCACCAGTTTCCCTGAGTCCGTGATGAAGCTTAATTTTTGGCCGTTTTTGTTTTAGAACTAAACCGTGTTCTGTTGGCGCATCTTTTAATAGCTGCTCCCAAAAAGAAAGTTGATTTACACTTACTTCTTTAGTTTGTTCTTCTTGTTGCCATTGCGCGTAGTCTGCATATTGAATAGTTAACTCTGCTAGAGGCTCTCTTTTTCCTTCATAAAAAGCTCTATATAGCGTAAAGAACTCATTCTTTAAGATTGCCACCGACCAACCGTCGCTGGCGATATGATGCATGTTAAATAAAAGTACACCTTGCGCAGGTAAACTGGCCTCATTGTCTTCAGACATTAATGTTATAAAACTCGCACGGAGCATCAAATCCTGCTTTAGATTAAATGGTCGATTTACATCTTTAGATATTAACTTTTGTAACTCTTCCTGCTGCTCACTGTTATCAAGATGAGAAACATCATATTTTTTAACCTTCAACTCAACATTATCGTTTACACTTTGTACTGTTTCACCGTCTTCCTCATGATAGACTGTCCGCAGTATTTCATGTCGTTGAATAATCCTGTTAAGGACTTTCTCAACAAGCGCAACATCCAGATTCCCAGAAACCTTCATTGCTTCCGGCATATTATATTCAGCAGAACTTCCTTTTAGTTTGTCGATAAACCATAGTCTTTGTTGAGAGAAGGAAAGTTTATTAAATTGATTAGAAGTATCTCGCTTATGGATTTTCCTAACTTCAGCTGCTTGATCATATAACTTATCTAGAAATACTTTTAACGTATCTTTATTTTGAACAAGCTCAGCCTTCAGTTCACTGTCTAACTCTTTTGGTAACTTAAGGTTAACTCGACCATTTTCCTTATTGAATATTACCCCTGCATCTTTCAACTTTTGGAATAATAGTTCCCCATTCATAATGCAAAATCCTCAAAATCCTCTTCACTTACTTCTTCAGTTAACTCTGTTATATTTTGAAATTGCAGTAAGCTTTCTATGTACATACCTAAAGATCGAACCGTTAACCTGTCGTACAAATCTTTTACTCTAATATTGAGCCCAAACTCTGTATTGATTGGTGAGATCATTTGCGTAATTAACAACGAGTGGCCTCCAAGTTCGAAGAAGCTTGTTGTAACGCTGATATCTTCTTTACTTAAATCGAGTAGAGATGACCAATAAGAAACTAATTTAACCTCAACATCACTACTCGGCGCTACATATTCACCTTGAAATGCATTGGCATCTAAAGACGGTAATGCCTTTTTGTCTATCTTACCATTTGGGGTCAATGGCCACTCTTCTACTAACAACACACCACTCGGGAGCATGTATTCAGGCAGCACCGCTTGTAACGCTGATGCTATCTCCGCCATTAATGCATTACGAGCTGCATCGTTGTTGACACTTTCCAGGTGCGCCTCTTGTGGTTTCACATACCCCACTAATTGTTGGCTACCTGCGACCTCCCTGGCCACCACTAAGGCGGAGTCCACACCTGCCTGGGCGCACAGCTGCGCTTCTATCTCACCCAGCTCAATACGGAATCCACGTATCTTCACTTGGTCATCAATCCGACCTAAGAACGCCAGGTTACCATCCGCAAGGTAACGCACCAAATCACCGGTCTTATACAGCTTCGCCGAGCTCATCGGGTTACCCGCTTCATAGTACGGGTTATCAATAAACCGTTCCGCCGTCAGCTTATCTCGGTTTAAGTAGCCTCTTGCGACTCCTGGACCACCAATACAAAGCTCACCAACTGCACCATAAGGTGATAAGCCTTGGCCATGTACTGCCAACACATAGGCACTGGCATAAGAAACTGGCTTACCGATATGGCTAAGTTCACCTTCTACCTTCGCCACAGAACTGTTTACGGTACATTCTGTTGGACCATACACATTGTAGATTTCAATACCCTGAGCACGTCGCTCAACAAGCGTTTGCCACAGTTGAGCTGAAATAGGCTCCCCGCCTACCAGTAGGTGAGGCAGCGTATCTTCTCCCCAATCTTCCAGCCAGAAACTCAACATACCCGGTGTGCAATCCAATAACTCAACCTGATGTGATTGAATGTATGACTTTATAAGGCTTGGCTGTAACTTGAGTTCATCGGGTACAATCACTAAAGTACTGCCATTAAATAAGAAACACAAGCCTTGTAAAGATGCATCAAAGACATAATTAGCACACCACCCAACTCGGCTTATTGGTTCAAACCATGTTTGCATTTCTTGTGATAGGGCCATGATGTTTTTATGCTCGACCATCACCCCCTTCGGCTTGCCGGTTGAACCGGAGGTGTAAATCAGGTAGGCCAGGTTATCCACCCCAAGACCACGGGCCGT
>NZ_JAPFRE010000050.1 GCF_026183735.1 Alteromonas sp. ASW11-130
ACCCTGGTGTTCGACTAATACCCCTTTTGGTAATCCCGTCGAGCCTGAGGTATAAATTACGTATGCTAGGTCTGAAGAAGTTGCATCATATAGATTGATATTATCTTCTGAATAAGAACGATACAAGCCTTTATCACTAACACAATACCATTTGGCATTTCCGATTGTATGTAAACCTGTGCTATGAGATGACTTCAGGACCAGACTTATTTCGCTATCCTGACACATATATGCAATACGGTCTACCGGTAACTCCAAACTTATTGGCAGATATGCCGCCCCTGCTTTCAATACAGCCAATACGGCAGCGACTTGCTCTGCACCGCGGGGCATGCATATGCCTACGACATCACCTCTTCTAACACCTTCATTCATAATTGCCTGGGCTAGGCGGTTGGCCCAAACATTTAGCTCTTCATATGAATATTTTTCATCACCAAATATCAAGGCAGTGTGTGCAGGATTAGCCTGCACCTGCTGTTCAAATAAATGGTGAACCTGCATATTGGTGGGGTAGTCGCGCTTGGTGTCATTCCACTCCTTAACCTTTTTATGGTCCTGCGAACCAATTAGCTGCAGCTCACCTATGGTTTGCTGCGGGTCCGACATCATACTTGTAAGGATCAACTCAAACACCCGACTAAACCTCTCAATGCTAGATTTGTCATATAACTCTGTGCTGAACTGCCATCCCAAGTGAATTTCACCTTCAAACTCAGTAGCATTCAACTCTAAATCATACTTAACTGTATTCATCGGAGCCGGAATAGCCTCAAGTGTTAACTCTGTCAACTCAGGCGCAACCTGTTTGGTGTTTTGCATGATTAACTGAATCTGGAATAAAGGGCTAAAGTCTAAGCTTCTGGGTAGCTCAAGTCTGTCAACAATTTGTTCAAATGGAGATTCCTGATTTTCATACGCGTTGAGAACAGTTTCACGTGTATTAGACATCAGCTCTGATACGCTCATATCGTTTGAAAACTGAGTACGTAATGCTAAATTATTGACAAAACAGCCAATTAACAGCTCAACATCCTGATGCAGCCGCCCAGCAACAGGAGTACCAATCACGATGTCATCTTGTGCGCTATAACCGCTAATTAAGACCGCTAGTGCCGCTTCTAACACCATAAACAGTGTCATTTCTTTGTCGCGACATAGAAGGTTAATAGATTGTGTCAGCTCTGCATTTAATACACTAGCGAAGTAATCACCTGCATGAGTACGCTGGCTAGTTCGTAAGTAATCTGTCGGTAAAACACTTAACGGAGAAACATCATTCAAATTATCCAGCCAATAATTTAACTGCTCTTTTATTCTCTCTTCTCTGTCATGCTGCCAAATTGCGTAGTCGAGATAGTCAATAGGCAATGCTGATAACGCATTTTTCTTGCCTTGTTTGTGATTTTCGTAAAGTCTACAAATTTCTTCGGTCAAAATCCCTAAAGACCATCCATCAGCTGCAATATGATGTAAAGTCAAGATCAATACGTGTTCAGCATCAGATAAAGATAGCAGTCGACTTCTAAGCATATGAGACTGTGTCAAGTCGAAAGGCGTATTCAACTCTTCCTTTACATGGTGCTCTATTAATCTTTTCTGCTCGTCTTCATCCGAGAGCCGTATGTAATTAATTGCTTGGTGATAATCACTTAGTACCACTTGTACAGGCCCTGACTTAGAGCGATGATACACACTTCGTAATACCTTATGGCGTTCTATTACCTTGTTTATAGTTTGCTCTAAAGCGGTAACATCAAGACCACCAGTTATTCTCAACGCTTGGGTCATGTTGTATTGTACTGACCCAGGGTTGAGCTGATCTAAAAACCAAAGTCTCTGCTGCGCAAATGACAGCGGTCCTTCCAGCAAATCAGGGTTATTTTTGATTGGTTCATATGATGAAAAGGTCAGCGCGCCTTTCGTGCTGATTTGTGATGCCATCTGTGCAATGGTTCCATGATCAAATACAGCCTTTATCGTCATGTTAAAATCAAAAAATGTATTTATCTTTGTGATTAACTGAGTCGCCAATAAAGAGTGCCCACCTAAATGGAAAAAGTTGGCCGTCACACTTAAAGGTTCATTCACCCTCAGCACGTCTTGCCAAATTTGCTCCAACGCTTTCTCTGT